>NZ_JBHXRR010000001.1:0-1139523 GCF_042716665.1 Nocardia sp. NPDC058658 | reverse complement strand
GTGAACGACCGGCGCTTACGAGGAGGCATGGGGACATCCTTCCAGCAGGACATTCGTCCTGCGAATCAGGTGTCCACTTTCCGGGGGGAGCCTCAATCTGCTCTGGCTTGTTGGCGTAGCCATACCGCCGAACGCGCACGCTAGTGGGAACCGCGATCGGCGTGTTACGTAGGACGGCATTGGCGTACTCAAGAATCCCTGACGAAGGACTGCGATGGTTGTCCGATGACAGGTCGAACGACTTCGGCCTGAGCACCTCCTTCGCCTCCTCAAGGCGATTCTCATCGACGCCGTCGATGTGGTCGAAGATCCGTTGGTCTGGGTCAGCGAGGCAAATGATCGTGCTTTGCGCACTAAAAGCGCGAACTACGCGCCACTGATCGGTGTTCGTGTCCTGGAACTCATCGACCACGACGACCGGGTATCTGGTGCTGTATAACTCGCGCAGATCGGCGCTCCGCTCAAGCAGCTCGGCCACGGTCGGTGCGAGTGTATCGAAGACGAATAGCGATTCCTCGGTGGCAAGGCGCCGCTTCTCGGCTGCCCACGCCGCCGCGTCTCCGTCGAAGTCCGCATGCACCTGTGCTTCCCGTTCCGGGGTAATGAATCGTGCTTGCGCGCCGGTAAGAAGCCGACCGTGGCTGCGCACGATCTCGAGAAAGAACGAGTGGAACGTTCTCACCGAGAGTATGGAGCGCTGCTCACGGGTCAGCGTGCCTTGCATCCGGTCGGCTACTTGACGGATGGCGGCCCTGGAGAAGCTGAGGAACAGGATGCGCTGCTCAGCCTGAAGTCCTGGTGTGCACTCTGCAGCCTTGAGAAGTGCGATGGTTGTTTTGCCGCATCCCGGTCCGCCCTCGATGACAATGTGTCCCGCCGCCGCGAGGATGGCTTTCCGCCGGTCGTCGAGTTCAACCTCTTTCACTGCGCAACGGGGTCGGCCCCGGCCTGCTGCTGGTCGCCTGGTGCGCCGGTGGGAGCTGTGCTGGCTCGTGCGCTCGCGACGATGTCGGCGTCGATTTCGAGCAGAAAGGTGACATAGGACTTGGGCAGTTCGCTGATGTCGGCGGCTTCGGCAACCAACATAGCGGCGTAGCCGTAGTACGCACCCTTGCGGGCGAGCAGCACCTTCTCCGCCAACTCTTCGGCAACCTGGTCCGCATCACCTTCGGCAAGGTAACCGCACTCGCGCGGATAGTCCGGCAGTGAGGCAACCGTGCTGAGGAAGGCACGTTTGGGACGGATCGGCATCTCGGCCATAAGTAGCTTCTCGATGCTCAGGTGCGGGATCTGCAAGTAGATATCAAACGCTTTAACTTGCTGCGGAGCATCGGGTGGGAAGGGGCCGTTGGGGGTGTCGTGGAGTCCGTAGCATCGTTTGCCCAGCGCTTTAAACACAGGACCGAGCGGTGGCACAGAGGCGTCGCTTTTAGCGTCGTAGATTGAGACACCGGCGAGGTCGAGATGGGTGTATTTCACGGCCGGATCGGCATCCATAACGTCGGCGACTGCGGGGATGACCGAAGCTTCGGTTCCGCCTTCAACCACCAAGACACCTCGACCGAGGATGGCCTCGGCGAATTGCCTGCGTTCCTCCCGGATCTTTTTCGGCTTCATCAAGCCGTCAAGATTGAACTGATTGCTGGTGAGGACACCCTCATCCGTCCGGGATAGCATCAGGATGCTCTCGGGGTCGAATCGCTCAATGACATATGGAGAATGGGAGGTGACAATGGCTTGCCCCATACGATCACGTACGAAGTCGACGAGCCGCCGCTGGGCATGCGGTGGCAGTGCGATCTCCGGCTCCTCCATGGCGAAAATAACCGCCTGGTCACCCTTCAGTTCAGCGATATAGGTGAGGAGCGCGAAGACCAGCAGGTTCAGGGAGCCCGTGCTGAGCCGGTTAAACGGGACGGCGTGGTGACCCGGTGACGCTGTGACGAACATGCGGAGTGTCTCGCGGATCGACTCACGGGTCAGGTCTGAAGGGTGAACTTCTAGCCCGTGGTCGTCGAGTGCCATGAACTTTCCGGCTCGGTTTTGGACTTCGATCAGGACGGTGTCGAGCTTGGACTCATCGCGGAGGTCGAGACGTGCCAGGCCTGCGCGGGCGCGTTCCCAGAGATCTCCGGTGGCCTGCTGTTCAAGGCGCACAATCGTGTCAAGCAATGAGCCACGCTGGAAGCTCATCGCCCGTGTTCCGGTGCGGGTAGTCCGTAGGTACAGGTACCCGCAGTAGCGCTTGTCATCTCTCCCGAACATGCGCCGGCCATCACCCAGCTCACTCGATTCGGGCGACAGGTCATCGACGACCGGGGCGGGGTTGGCGAAGAAGGTGTTGCCTTCGAAGTCGTCCTCATTCGGATCGAACCGACCCAGGAAGAGGAGCGGAAGGCACCACGGGTGGTCGTCGGCAGTATCGACTGAGTTGGGGGACCGGTCAGCGAAATCACGCTTGTCTACCGACCACTTTCGGGTGTAGTTGGCGAACCTGGTCTGCGCAGCGTCGCCGAGATCGACGAGAACAACCTCGATTTCGACCTGAGGAGTCACGTCCCCGCATGGCTGGTAGTCAGCGCCGAAGAAATCGTACTCGTCGATGACAGGGCGACGGAACAGACTTTCAGGGCCGAGGACGAGATCGAGTGCCTCGCAAACTGTCGACTTACCAACGCTGTTGCCGCCAACCAGCAGCGCGTCGCCGTTGAAGTCCACGCGGCCCTCGGAGACACCTCGGAAGTTCTTGATACGGACCCGACTGACGCGCACGCGGCACCTCCTGGACGTTCATCGGCCGATGGTCGGCGCACAACAGTCTCACAGACCGCCCGCCTTAACGAAAATGTCCTGATGTGAACCGCCAGTAGGATTTTGGAGGCTTTCCACGGCCTTCGCTGCGTTCCTGGCAGGCCCCGGTGAAGGTTCAAGAAATCCTGAAACCTATCTGGACCGGCACTTCTCACCACTCGTCACGAGTCGAAATTCCACGCGGCCCGCGGCTAGTCGAAATACCGGCCAACGGCGGCGGGTAGGGCGTAGCGTCGAATTTCCCGGTCATGTAGTCTGCGGTACCCACCATCGACCCGTGGCAATGGAGTGGCTGACGCCTGAACTGGGCCACAGTTCGGGACTTGAACCGCGGCGCCTCATCTCAGTTCCCGCGCGATCGCCCTGGCGGCACGGTGAGCCTGCTTGGCCGCAAAGCCGATCTGCGATGGCCTGGGCACGAACCCGATGAAGCGCAGACCCTCGGCGGCCGGCTTTTCACCGGTGGGATGCGGCCACCCTCGTTCGTCGAGCACGCCGAGATGACCGGCCAGCTTGTCGAGTTCCCGACGGAATCCCGTCGCACAGACCATGTCTTGCGGGTCGATTCGCACACCGTCGGCCAGGCAGACGCTGTCCGCGTCGAGTGACTCGACCCCGGGAACGACCTCGATGGACCTGTTTCGGATCGCGGCGATGACGTCGTTGTCGACGATTGCCGGGGCCACGCCGAGCCGAGCGCTGCGGGCGAAGATCCCCTCGTCGGGGATCGGCAATCCGAACTCACCGAGGTCGCCGATGGTCTTCTTCCGGCCGAATCGAGCGATGGCGTCCGCGATCGGGATCGGGGCGTGGTAGAGCGGTGTCGCGATGAAGTCTCCCGCGATGCCGCCGGGGCCATGGCGGAGCATGATGTTGGGTGGCGTGCGAGCCGAGAGCCAGACCTTCGCCGCGCCTCCGGTGGCGAGGTCGTAAGCGATCTCCATGCCTGAGCAGCCCGCTCCCACCACGAGGACGCGTTTGCCGGTGTACGGCAACGGGTTCCGATACTGCGATGAATGAACCAGTGCGCCCGGCCAACTGGGGCGTCCGGGCCAGTCCGGGACGAAGGGCTCATGATCGAAACCGGTTGCGACCACCACCTCGGCAGCGTCGATCGCACCGGTCGAGGTGGTCAGGCGCCAATGCCCGTCCGCGCGGTCGAGCCGTTCTACACGGCAGCCCAAGCGCAGCTCGATCCCGGCCTCGTGTGCGTGTCGCTCGAGGTGCTCGATCACCTGGTCCCGTGTGGGAAAGGTCGGGGTGTCGGTGGGGTAGGGGCGGTTGGGCAGGTGGGAGAACTGCTTGCCGGTGTTCAGTCGTAGGCGCTCATAGCGAGAGTGCCAGGACGAACCGACTCGATCTGCTCGGTCGATCAGCAACGATGTGATGCCCCGGTCGGCGAGGGCCACTGCCGCCGAAATGCCGGAAGTGCCGGCGCCGACGATGGCGACTTGATACTGGCTCATCGTGTTCTCCTCGGGTGTTGTCTTGTTGTCCCAGGACCGCAGCAGCGGACGCAGATCGGCAGGATGTCGTCGTCTGGGCCGGCATCGTCATGACACCAGCGTCGTCGTGGTTGCTTCTGCGTCCTATCCCTGAAATCTGGGGGAATTCACCCAGATTTCTGGGGTAGGTGGCCAGTAACCTGCTGCGATACGCTTCGGACATGTCGCAGAGCAAGCTGCCTCGCGTCCGCAATCACATCGCGCGTGCCGCCGCCGAGCAGCTGGACTGGGTGAGTTACAGCGCGCGGATGAGCGACGCCCTGCGCACGGTGATCCCGCATGAACGTTGCTGCTGGCACACCGTGGACCCGGGCACCATCTTGTTCACCGGCAGCGTCAACCAGAACATCGGGTGTTCGGGATCCTGGCTGGCGCACTACGAATACGAGGTCGAGGACGTCAACAAGTGGGCGTTTCTCGCGCACAGTGGCCGCCTGGCAGGTGCGATGAGTCTCGATACCCACGCGGACTTGTCCCGCAGCGCGCGACACCGTTCGCAGGCGGAGTACGGAATCGGCGACGAACTGCGGGTCTCGCTGGTGTCGGACGGGATCTATTGGGGTGCTGCGGCATTCCTGCGTGATGCCGACGAGCCGTGCTACACCGCCGAACATGTCGCCGCGATCGCCGCGCTGGCGCCCGCGCTGGCGACCGGTCTGCGCCAATCGATGCTGCACGAGGTCCAGACCGCGGTGACGACCCTGGACTACGGCCCTGGTCTGGTGGTCTTCGACGCCGCGGGCAACCCGGAATCGGTCTCACCCGCCGCGGAACGTTGGATCGACGAGATTGTCGAGGTCCCGGCGCCCTCGACGCCGATCGAATCGAAGGTTGTCCAGGCTGTCGCCGCCCGGGCGCGGGCGATCACACCAGGCACCGATCCGCTGGAACTCGCCGCGCGCTCGCGGGTACGCACCCGATCCGGCGCTTGGCTGTTGCTGTACGGGACCAGACTCTCCGGCGCCGAAGACGGTCGCACCGCTGTCATCATCCAACCCGCGACACCGCACGAGATCGCGCCTGTCATCGCCATGGCCTACGGGCTGTCACCACGCGAATGCCATCTCACCACACTGTGCATCCAGGGGCGATCGACCAAGGAGATGGCGCACGCGATGTCGTTGTCGGTCTACACAATTCAAGATCACCTGAAGTCGATCTTCGACAAGACCGGAGTACGGAGCCGCGGGGAACTGGTGGGGCAGATATTTCTCGAGCACTACGCGCCGCGCTGGGAGCCCGCGGCATCCACGCCATCGGGATGGTGGGCGTCGGGCATCGACTGAATTCGCAGCGCGCTACTGCCTCGGGGCCCGATCCGCCGAGGTCGGTCTGCTACGCCACAATCGTCGGGTGTCCGACCTCGCCCGTGCGCTCCGCGCCGAATCGCGATCATCGAGGTGCGGTACGCAGATGCAGTGTGCGGGGCATGATTTCGCGGCGCCTCGTCGTCGTTGATGGTGTCAGCGGCGCCGTTTGCGTGTGGACTTCGCGCGACCCGACCGGGATTTCTGCCGCAGCGACACAACTTCGGCGTGGCCGGGTCGACGTTGGGTCAGGTAGGTGTCGGCCACTGCGAGTAGGTCGGCGAGGCCGGCTGTGTCGGGGTGGCCGCACGCGTTGAGCTCGGCGAGCATTTCGCGGGCCTGCGGGGCGGGCAGTTCGGAGAGCATCGTCGTGACGGCGCCTGCACCTTGGGATTCACACAGTTGGATCAACTGCTCGGCCAGTCCGAGCACGCCTTCTGTCGGATCGAGGTCTGCCATGGCGACCGTGCCGTCAGAGACCAACTGCTGCACCACGATCGGGCCCAAGGCGGGGTCTGAGCGCAAGCCCTGCAAGAACGCATCGGGGTCAGCCATCGTGGTGGTCAGCACGCTGAGCATCGCGCTCGCGCGTGCCCGGAACGGACAGGTGCGTACCGCGTCGATCAGCAGTGGCATCGCCGCGGTGTGACCGCCGTGCGCGGCGAGCCACCCGGCGATCTCCGCCTCGGCGGTCGGCTGGCTGTAGTGCTCGGCGAGCATGCCGAGCAACTGGGCCGGTGGGGCATCGACGAGCTCACCGACAAGGGGTGCGTTGCGGCCTTCGTCGATCAGTCGAGCGCGCACCGCCCGGGTGGCCAAGGGCGTGAGTGAGATCAACTCGATGGGGCCCGCGTCGGGAGCCAACGCGACGCGCAGCCGATCGAGGACGTCAGGCGGCAGCTGTGCCTGCGCCGCCGCATCGATGGCTTCGTCCAGGTCGGACCGAAACAGGGGATCAGGGTCGCCGACGGTCAGCTCGACCGCGCCGATATCGGCCAGGTGGTCGAGCAGTCGCGCGAGATCGGCATAGACGCCCGTGCGTAGCTGTTCCTCGGTCGCGGGTTCGAGGCTGTCGAGGTAGTACTCGGCGGCACACGCGGCCCAGACGCTTTCGTTCAGGCGCACCACCGGCATCGGTTCGGGCAGCCCATACAGTGTGTTGAACACGTCCGGCAGCACATCGTCGATAATGCTCGCCAGCATCCGAGTGTGCTCACCGAACCACGTGCTGGGTGGGGTGAGCAGGCCCAATGCGGGTTGAGCGTCGAACGCGGCGGTCCACAACGCCAGCGGGTCGCGCAGCAGCGGCGCGGCTTTGGCTACCCGCACCAGCCTGTTCTTGACCACCCGCACGACCCGGATCTTCTTGGCCAGTTCGACCAAGCGAACCAACCCGAAGAGTTCGGTGCTGGACTTGGTCCGGAACACCCGTCCGCCGATGGTGGGGTCGCAGATGTCGCCGGTTTCCAGCACGGTCACGAGGTGGCGGGCGTCGGCGAGTTTGATCGCGCCGGTGGTGGTCAGCGCGCGACCCTCGCCCACCCAATCGACCAGCTCACGCAACTGGGCGATGAGGTGGGTGTGCTCGGCGGTCTCGGCCGATACCGCCTCGGCGGGCAGCACCACGGGCAGTTGGCTGACCGCGCGCTCGACCCGGCCGCCACCGTCGAGGAGATGCCGCGCCACGATGTGGTCGAGGAGTTCGCGCTCGACCTCGACTCGGCCTGTTTGTGCCGCGTGGAAGAAGGTGTTCATCGCGGGGCCGTCGGTGGGATCGATACCGCGTCCGATCGCGGTCATCACCCAGAATTTGGACAGCCCGAAGTTGCGCTGATCGGTCATCGCCGCGGCGAACTCAGGGGTCGACTGGGTGATCGCGCCATCGACCTCGGCGAGCGAGTCTCCGGTGGGGTCGGCGAGCCCGCTGGCGTGGAGGAATCCGATCAATGCGCGCAGCGAATCGGGAAACACCGTCGCGTCGGACGCGCTGACCGACACCGAGCGCGGCAGGAAAGAGAGCAGGAACTCCTTTGCCAGCGCGCCCGTCCAGAAGGCCAAGCGGCCATCGATGCTGTGGTGTCGAAAACCCAGTGCCGTCTCCACCGCGAAGGGGTCGACCGCGTATCCCTGCTCGTCGGCCCAAGCCACGCATCGGCGAATGATCAGCTGCGTGGCCGCTTCGAACTCGTCGGCCTCGTCGGGGTCGAAGTGGGTCCGCATCGGGTGGCTCCATGTCGTCGGGTATCGGCTGGCTGCACCCGGACCTTACTATCGCGACAGGGTGTGTACCCAGCGGCACTGCTCCGCGTTGCAGCTCCCTGCGGGCGAAGTCGGGCCGTACCGTGAGCCGACCGCTCATCGTCACCGATCACGCCCTCCACCGATACCCGACCCTCGAGACCTTTCCCGAGGTTCCGGCTACCCAAGAACACAATTCCTTCATCCGCTACCGAACACTCACCGACTTCTACCAGCGCGATACGGATCCGGTGCCCGACTCGAATCGCATGGGAGTTCAGTTCACCGACCCGGTGGAGTGGAGTCTGACCGCGGATTGAACCGGACGGTGGTTCTCAGGTCGCCTTGCGGTTCAACGAGACGTAGCGAGGTCGCGGTGGCGACGGTCAGCCGAACGACGAACTCCGCACCGGGCCTGGGGATTTCATCGGGGTGCGGGGGCCGATCAGCCAGCTGTCGCAAGTGTTCGTGACGAAACGTGCGACATCGGCGTCGAGGTCGGGTGGGGTTTCGCCGTCGCCGGGGTCGGGAGTGCCGTCGGCGCAGGCGATTTCATCGGCGATCTCGGTTTCCGGACGGGAGTCGGCGGGGACCGGTTCGAGGCCGTTGTCGCCGAGTCGTTGTGTGGGTGCCCAGGGTTCGATGATGGTTTGGTGCAGTAGGCCGCTGATGTCGGCGGCGACCGCGGGCGGTTGGGTCCAGCAGCTGGCGTGTTCGAAGAGGATCTGGCCGGGGGCGCGTTCACGCAGGGTTGCGGTGATATCGGCTGCGGCGGTGCGCAAGTCGTAGGCGACGACTACGGTTTCGGTGGCTCCCGGTTCGTATTCTCGGGTGGGGAGGCCGAGCACGCGGGCAGCGGCCAGGCCGAGTATGCGATCGGGCCGACCGGGCAGCAGAGATATCGAGCGCGGACGTTGGTCGGCTGCGGACAACACCAGGGCCAGGCGGTCGAGACTGTAGCGGCACAACTGCGGGCTGTCGCCGAGGTAGGCCCAGCGACCGGTCATTCCGGCATCGAATCCGTAGGGCGACAGGGTGCCCAGGTAGCCGCCGGTCAAGGTGAAGTGCCAGCCGCGCAGGTCCCGATGATCCAGCGAGGTAACGGCTTCGGCGCTGTCGGCGCGGGCGAGCATTCGTCCCACGCGGTCGCGGGCGAAGTCCCATTCGTCACCGGGTACAGGCAGTTGAGCGAACTCCGCCCGCGCCCGCGACAGGTCCCCGGACAGGATCGAGTTGTACGTCAAGTAGTACCGTTCCGGCCACGGAGACAGGGCCGACTCGTGCCGCAGGAGAGCCTCGACAGCTTCAGCGTGCCGGAATTCGTCTTCGAAGGCGGTGACCAGCTCACCGAGCGCCAGGCGCGAGGTGGGGTCGAGTCGCAACGACTCGGTGAGCACCGGGATCGCGGCGAACGAGACGCCGTATTCGATGCACTGGTACCCCAATGCGGTCAGCGCCTGAGTGGCGTCCGGGTTGTCGAGTACCGCGCCCGCGGCGGCCGCCAGATCCTCGAACTCCGCCGCGGTCGCCAACTCTGCCAGCATCGCGGCAAGCTCTCGCAGTGTTGTGCGCTCGACGGCGAAACGCACCGCACGAACCGATCCAGCCAGGTCCCCCTCGGCGAGCAGTCGCCGAGCTTCTTCCAATTCCATTGTCATCGCCGTCAATCTTGGGTGAGAAACCCATTGGCGGCAAACGGATTCGCGTGATCGACCCGAGCGGTGCGAATCGAGAGGCCCCCGATATCGGCAGGTGAGCTCGGGGCAAGGTGTTTCAACCGTCTCCGCGTGCAAGCAGTCAGAGGGCCCGGAGCTTCGCGACTCGGGCGGTCAGAACCCGGTCTCCGAGGGCCAGACTCTGTGCGGAAACACCGAAGCCGAGGGTGGCTCCGCTGACTTATTCGACGACTGTGCGACTACCCACCGTGACGAATCGGACGACGCTCGCGCATCAGGGACATCGTGACGATCGGCCCGACTCCTGGGATCTCGTGGGGGACTGCGCACCGGCGCGACAGCGCAACGGATTTGGTTGGGGTCTGATGACGGACAGGATCAGCGGCTGAAGCCAGCTATCGCGGTGTAGTAATGCCGTAGCTTGTCCGTAGTGCGCGGAGTAGGATAATGGCCATGACCAGCCCTGCCGAGCTACCCGAGATCCCGCAGCGCGAACTCCGTAACGACGCGAGCCGGGTGCTGCGCGAGGTCCGTGCCGGGCAGTCCTACACGATTACCGTCGACGGAGCGCCCGTCGCGGATCTTGTTCCGCATCGCCATGTCCACCGTCGAGCGGCTGTGCCGCGGGCGGAGGTGATCGCGGCCTTCGCGGGCCTGTCGGGTCCCGCTCGGGCACAGCTGGATTCTGACGGTCTGATCGACGACTCTCTCTACGACCCGTACGACCGGGCCTACCGACGCGGTGAGTTCGCTGGGGAGGGCAACGAATGACCGCGGGCCCCGCTCGCGGCATTGTCGACACGAACGTCCTGATCCTCATCGAAGATCTCGACCCGACGGAACTACCGGATGAGCTCATGATCAGTTCGGTGACGATGGCAGAGCTCGCGGCCGGTCCCCACTACGCCGCGGAGCCCGGGGAGCGGGCCCGCCGGATCGAACGGGTGCAGAACGCCGAGGCGATGTTCGAACCGATCCCGTTCGACACCAGGGCAGCACGGCGATTCGGACATATCGTTGCCGCCGTGCTGGCAGCCGGCCGCAACCCGCGACCCCGACGAATCGACCTGATGATCGCGTCGATCGCCTCGGCTAATCGCCTTCCACTCTTCACCGTGAACCCGCAGGATTTCGCAGGTCTGAGCGAGTTGCTGTCGGTTGTGCCGGTGACGCATCCAGACCCACGCTGAGGCGACCCACAGGCTGCAGCGCCCTCGGAATGGATCAGCGGTGTTCGTCGACGGCGGTGGCGGGGAGTTGTTGCCAGTGGGCGAGGACGGCTGGGTCCTGTAGGTCCATCCAGGCGGCTACGTCGGCGTGGGTGGCGCAGATGGTTTCGGGGTTGTCGCAGACCTCGGCCATGAAATCGGCGGTGGCGGGGTTGAAGGCGTTGCCGTTCCAGGTGTTGAAGTGGTTGGCGATGACCAGGGGTGCGCGGTTGCCGTCGAAGGCTCGCCGATACATGTAGTCGTAGGTTTGTTTGGTGAGTTCGCGGGCTCGGTGTGCGGTTTCGGGTTGTTCTTTCGCCTTGTTGAAGGTGACCCAGAAGTTGTAGTCGAGGGCGGTCTGGCGTTGGCGCAGGACGGGGGAATAGACGAACGGGATCGGGAACTCCCAGATTCCGTCGATGCGTTGCGGCCAGTTCAGGCCGGGGTTCGAGGCGGGCATCGATGAATCCCATGTCATCGCGTGGTGGTGCCATGCCGGAATGAGGTGGGGGAGTTGGCCTTCCAGACATTGAGTGCGGCCACCGCGCACCACATCGGGTCCGAACAAGAGGTCGGGGCCGTCGTGGAGATCGTTGTTGGTGCGCCAGTTCGTCATCAAGGCGAAGAACTGGTCGAGTTCGTGGATCCAATCCTGAGTGGTCCAGCGGTCGCCGTTGTATCCACCGCCCCGACAGAAATGGCCGACGTAGTGGGTGCCCATCTCGTGCCCGGCGAGCCAGGTTCGATTCAGATAATCGATCTGCGTTCGGACATCGTCGGAGTTGCCGCCGAAGGCGATCGCCGACTGCCCCGGTTCGTGACCAGGGCCGTGATAGTGGTTTCGGTTCTCGTCGGTCAGGAAATACAGGCCGGTCATCAAGGCGGTGAAGCGGGCATCGACGCGCTCGGCGACCTCGAGGAACATGTCCCAGTTCGGCGTGACGCCGACACCGTCGAAAGAGAACAGGACGAACTGCGGTGGGCGTTCACCCGGTGCCAGTCGGCGCATCGGCACATTCGACTGTGCGCGTTGCGGCGGCAGGACCCCGGGCTGCGCGACTTCGATTGTCGCGGGGGAGGAATCGGAGTCTGTCGAGATGGCGCCGTGCGATGGCGCGCACGCGGTGACGATCCCGGCGGCCGCACAGACAATGAGGCGTGCGATACGCGTACGTCGCCGCGGTTGCGTTCCGATGGACGCTCGGTCTCTCATGTCGACTCCGCTCAGTTACGACGCAGTCCGAGTGATTCGTCGTAACTGAGCTTCCCCCAGCAACACGCAGGATCCATCGATCATTCGCTCGGCGTGTCGCGCCTTTCATTGCAGTGGTGGCCCGAGCGCTGAGCGCTGTGGCATCGCTTGTCATCGTGGAACACTTGATTGATGCCGATTCCGACCGAACGTGTGCCGACTTGGGTGCATCGTATTGCTGCAGAGTTGGAGGGCTATCTGCGTGCCGCTAGTGCGCTGCCGCCACCAGCAACGACTACCGCCGCCGGGTGGTCTGCCACGTCTCCGGACTCGCCAGTGGAAGGGCGGAGCCCGTGGGTTCACATGTCCGACATTGCTGTTGACTGTGTTGGCGAAACGATCGTTCTCACGTTCACCTGGAAATCCGACGACCCTGATGATGCGGGCCGCTATCTACTTCCGATGACGACGATGGAGGCCGATGAAATCACCGGATCGGATGCGCTGATCACACGGTTGGACTACTTCCTCGATTCGCACTGGCGTGGCGATCACACCGTCGACCTCGGAAACGGTGTGGTGCTGGCTGTCATGGCGAAATGACAACGCGGGCCGCCGGTCAGGGCTGGAACTGCCAGTTCAGCTCGCCAGCTACGACGGCTGGTGTCCAGTGCTGGTCGAAGGGGGTGCCGGTTTCGAGACTGTGGGCGAGGTCGGCGAGCATCGCGCTCAGTGATGCCCACCGAGGGCCGGCGTCGTCGGCACCGACTTTGTCGAATTCGGTGATGCATCCGTGGAATGGTCCCGGCCTCGTGTCCACGAACAGTAGATTTCCGTCGAGTCCTGCGAAAGGTAAGAACTGAGGGAGGTAAGTTCCCGCGGGGTCGCCTGCTGCAGTGGCGGGCTCGCCCATTTCCTCGTCGAATTCGCCCCAGACATCGAGTTCCAGTTGGCGTTCCTGCACGACTCTGTCGAGATCGAAGAGTTCGTGGACCGGCAGCAACCTGAGCCAGTTTTCGCGGGAGAAACCGTTGATGTGGGTGAAGAGTGTCGAAAACTCTTCGGGCCAGGTGATTCCCGTTGCCTCGGCGGTTCGGTGGATCTCTTCGCGTTCGGCTCCGTTCACTGTCGCCGACGGCAGGTTGGCCTGTATCCAGGTGGCGATTCGGGCCCATTGTCCGGTGACTGAACTCGGTTGCGTTGTCGACATCGTTGGCCCGGTTGCTTGCGGTGCGGTGGGTGGGGTGTTCAACAACCGGGTGCGTTCCTTCTGCGCTTCGATCCCGGCTTCGATTCGCCGACGGAGTTCGTCATCGGGTAGGTCCGGGTCGTCGAACCCGTGCACGGTGGCGATCTCGTTCCCCAGTCGGAGCTGGACGACCTCGTTCACCGAAACACCGCTTTCGTCGCGCGCGATCGCGCGCCCGGCCGTGATGAGCTCCCGGACGGCTGTGTCGCGGTCAGGGGCGCTGCCGGAACGCCGGTTGCCGGTTGCTTGTGCGACGTTCCAGCAGGAGACGTCCCAGTTCGTCGTTGCCATCGGTTCCTTTCGAGAAGCTAGCGGTCAGTCGAAGGGGCGTAGGCCGAGCATTGTTCGGGCTGAGGCGAGGACGAAGCGGCCGTTACCGGTGGGCGCGAGTGCGGTGTTGCCCGCGAGGGCGTCGCGGTCGGCGTTCACGGCACGGAACGGGATGTCCCAGAGGGTTCGGCCGGTGCGCACGTCGAGGGCCCAGAGTCCGGTGGAGTCGGACAGGATCGCTGGGGAGTCGTCATTGCTGCTCACGGTGCCGGATCGGTCATTGACGTTGCGCCACAGCGTTTCTCCGGTGTGTAGGTCCAGGCCGGACCAGGTGTCACTGCTCGGATCGTGCAGGATGGCGACCTCTCCCAGGATCGCGACGGCGGTGCCGCGCTGGGTGGTCCCTCCGTCGTTGGCGGGACCGGTGTAGAGCAAATCGGGATTCGTCCACCGCACAGTGCCATCTCGGCGGTCGAATGCCTTGTCTGCCAACAAAATCGGGATCGAGTCGTCGGCAGGATCGTCGACAGACAGGCTGTGGGCGGCGCTGTGGGAGGTGGTGGCCAGAACTTGGCCCGTGCGGTCGAGGACGTCGGTTCCGGTGATCTGGTAGCCGCTGCACTGAGTGTGGATGCGTTCGACCAGTGCCGGTTCGGTGATGGTGACACGCGAACAGCCGTCGAGTTGGGCTGTCCACGTGGGGGTTCCGGTATCCAGGTCGAATCCGGCCAGGTCGGCGCCGAGTGCGATCAGCCCTTGGCCGTGGGTGACATCGAGCGCGTCGCTCGGCATGTCCTCCCAGCTGGTACCGACCTCGAACGGACGCGACCAATGGGAATCCGGATCGGCGAGGACGCCCGAATGTACACGGACATCATCGGATTCGACATCGCCTTCGGCGACGAAGAGCCGTCCGTCGTTGACGGCGAGCGCGAAAATGTTCCAGTCGACAGGGGTTCGGGTGACGGCTCCGTCGGTGATGTCGTAGCCGACCAATGCCGCTGATCGTGACAACGGGTCGGTGAAGCAGACGAGTTGGCCGTCGAGAGGGACGGCCGCGCAACCACTCAACTCCGCAGCGGGTGCGTGCCAGCGTGTTTCACCGGTGGCGGCATCGATGCCGTACATGACCGCGTCGCGTAGCTCGATGGATTCGTCGGTCGAGACTCCGACAACCGTGATCAGGGTGTCGCCGGCATCGATGAATCCGGGTCCGCCGAGGTTGATGCTCGTGCTGTGGACGGGGGAGCGGAACTCGGCGAACTGTTGTCCGAGCATCGCAGCGGCATCGATCGACCACGCCAATCCTGGTGCCACGTCGTTGGTTCCGGTGATCTTGCGAAGCGGATCGGGCGGCTGGAGTAGGACCGCAGCCGCGCCCGCGCTGGTCACTACTGCCGCGACGGCGGCAACAACGAGTTCCCGAATTCCCGCGCGGCGAGTCATGAGACAACGTCCAGACCGGGTGTTAGCGCGATGGTTTCGAGCTGGGAGAAGGGGAGAGGCTCGGTTGGCGCGGTGGCGGTTGATGTGACGCGAACCTGAGTCCCGGAGGTGTTGGTGACGATCACCGTGCGCGTGGACTCGACTTGCGGGGGTTGGCTCATCACGGTGAGTTCGAGCTCCTGGGTTTCGACAACTGCCCCATCCGGCAATGTTCGTGACGTGATTCGGACGCCGTCCCGGGATGGGGTTGTGCTCTCGGCGCTCAGAGCCTGGCCGGTTACGAGGGAGATAGCCAGGCGAGAAGTCCCGCCGTCGTTCGTGGCATGGACGGTCTGGCACAAGCCGCCATCATTGAACTCACCCAGCCGGAGATCGCCCAGCGGGTAGTCGAACGTCGTGCCGTCAAGCCGCACACCGGCCAGGACAGTGTTCAGCCGTTTCGCAGTCATCTCAGGGATCGGATCAGGCTGATCGACAGGGGCCGAACAGGACTCCGGTGGCGTGGGCGTGCCCGCGGGTACTGGTGCAGTGGCTCGCACAGCCGGTGTTGTTGCCAGCGCGACCATTTCGTCGCGAGTCATGGGCACTGTCCCCGACGGGCGGCCGCCCGCACTCGGGGCATCGGTGCCGTAGACCGATACCACATCGCCGTCGGGCGAATACGCGATGGCGACACGAGAAGTCGTGCGAACATCGTCGGTTTCCGACCAGGTGTCTTGGAGGTCGACGGTGGTGCCGTCAGCGAGGACGCGGCGTTCATCGAGCTGTCCCGCGACACAGGGTGGGATCGCGGCTCCGGATTTTCGCACCGATACCGAGAGCGACCCCGTCTGATCCCCGCGACGTATTGATGCCTGGGCTGAGGTCGTCCCGGCGAACGGTTGCTCGGCATCCCCGAGGATCGGTTGGAAGAACAGCGACCGGTCGAACGATGCCCACTCGACGACAACACCGCTCGGCAATGCCGTACGCAGGGCGTTCGACATGGCGACAGCCTTCGGTCCCGAGAACCACGGGAAGGAAGGATTGTCGTAGCCGAACTCGGACGAGGAGCCCCAGGTCGCGAACCCGCCTTCGGCCACCGGTGGTTCGACCTTGTCGCATCCGGGAATCTGTGTCGGATAGACGATCGGTGGTGTGCGGTAGGTGTGGGTGACCGGCGGTGGCGTCGTTACTCGGAGACTGGACGGTGGCGCGGTGGTCAGCTCGGGTTCCGGGTCGTGCAACAGCCCGCTGACGATCACACCGCCGGCTACCGCGGAGACGCACCACAATCCGACTGTCCACGCGGTGATCGACTTCGACGGCGTGGACGGTTGGGGCTCATCTGTCGTGCTTTCCGGCATCGGAGGTTCCTTCGCTGTCCATGGCACGCGCGAGCAGGCGGTGCACACGGCGCGACAGATCAGCCTAGCAATCGGTCAGAAAACCTCTAGCCCGGCGGGCGTGAACACGAAACCGGCGAAATCGAACCTCGACACCATCACTTGATCGGGTGTTATCGACCTGACTGGTGCTTGGTTTGGCGTGATGGTTCGGGTTCTGTTGTCGGCCAGATCTGTATTCGGTAGTCCTCGACGGGTTCACCGAAGACTGGCCCGTCCCATTCGATCTCTTTGCCGCGAGCGTAGATTCGCACGCGATATCGGTGGGCACCCGCAGGTGTGAGCCGCCGCCCCTTGTCCTCCGGTATCGCTTGTTCGGGCACTCCGTATACCAGCGACCACACCGCGATCCCGACATCGCGGTCGTATACGAGGTCGCCTTCGGCGGCGTCTTCCCCGTCGGCGTCGTCGTATCGGGGCGGGGAATCGTGTATCTGTAGTTCGACATTGACGGGTCCGGCGCGAGTGCCGACGAGGATTACGACTGTGTCGTCGGCAAATATGGCCAGGGGCAGCTCAGGATACTGGCCGTTGATCAGTTCGCGGTTGCAGTCCGGGGCAAGTAGAAACTGGTGGTATTCAGTTCCGACAACCTTTCGATGGCTGTCGACCAGCATTCTGTTGCCTTCCGCTAGCGACCTGGCCGAGATTTCGGAACCATTGATCAGTCGGTCGTGACGTTGGTGAATCGCGTCTACTCGGCATTGCGGTGGGTGCCATCTCGGACGGTGCCGACGAACTCCTCGATCAGGTCCTCCAAGGCGACGACGCCCACGGTGTTGCCGCGGCTGTCCACCACTCGGCCCAGGTGAGAACTGGTGCGGCGTAAGCGGGCCAGCGCTTCGTACAGCGGAGTTCCGGTGCTCACGGTGGGGAGGGGGCGGATGTCGGTGCGGGGGATGACGGTGTCGGGGCCCGCGTTGTCGTCGGCTACCTCGTCGAGGACGTCCTTGATGTGGAGGTAGCCGACCAGGGAGCCGTCGGCGGCGGCTACCGGGTAGCGGGAGAAGCCGGTTTCGGAGACCGCGGCTTCGACTTCGCCGAGGGTGGTTCCGTTGCCGATCAACGGGACCGACCTGGCTTGGGCCAGGGGAACCATGACGTCGCCGACGACCTGTTCGGAGGTGCCCAGCGCCTGGGTGAGGCGGCGGTGCTCTTCTTCGTCGAGGAGGCCTTCGGAGCGGGATTCGCCGATCATCTCGGCCAGTTCGACCGTCGAAACTGTGGCGTCGAGTTCGTCCTTGGGTTCGACGCCCAGCATGCGCAGCGTCATGTTCGCGGCGAGGTTGTAGACGGCGATCAGGGGACGGGCGAGTTTCAGGAACATCAGGTGGATCGGAACCAGTAGCAGCGCACAGCGTTCCGGGCCGGCCAGGGCGATGTTCTTCGGGACCATTTCGCCGAGCAGGATGTGCAGGATCACCACGAGGGTCAGCGCGAGCGCGAAACCGACGGGGTGCAGCAATTGGTCCGGTAGACCGAGTAATTCGAACGGGCGCTCGATCAGGTGCGCGATGGCGGGCTCGCCGACGCGGCCGAGCAGGATCGAGCAGATGGTGATGCCGAGTTGGGCGGCGGCCAGCATCATCGACAGGTTCTCGCCTGCCTCGATCACGGTCTGCGCCTTCTTCTTGCCCTGGGCGACAAGGGCTTCGAGGCGGTCGCGGCGGGCGGAGATGAGGGCGAACTCGGCGGCGACGAAGAACGCGTTGCCTGCCAGGAGTACGACGGTGAGCAAGAGTCCGAAGAGGTCACCCATGGTTGTGCTCCCGTTCCGCCAGGTTCGCCGCGTCGACGGGGATCAGGCGCACGCGGTCGATGCGACGTCCGTCCATTCGTTCCACCCTGGCGATCCAGCCGCCGCCGGAACCACGGGATTCGGGCAGCACGACTTCGTCGCCGGTCACCGGGATGCGGCCGAGTTGGGCCAGCACCAGGCCGCCGAGAGTTTCGTATTCGCCTTCGGGGGCGTCGTAGCCGGTCGCGCGCGACACCTCGTCGATGCGCATCAGGCCCGAGCAGTCCCAGCCGTCGGAGACCCGGCGGACATCGCGTTCCTCTTCGTCGTGCTCGTCGCGCACGTCGCCGAGGATCTCCTCGATCAGGTCCTCCATGGTCACCATGCCCGCGGTGCCGCCGTATTCGTCGACCACCAGCGCGACCTGCATGCCGTCGGCGCGCACCCGCTCGAGGACTTCGTCGCCGTCCAGGCTGGCGGGCACGATCGGCACCGCGACGGCCAACTCGCTCAACGGGATTCGCTTGCGCGACTCGCCCGGATGGGTGAACGCCTGCTTGACGTGCACCACGCCGAGGGTGTTGTCGAGGTCGCCGTCGACCACCGGGAACCGGGAGTAGCCGGTGCGGGCGGAGGCGGCGATGAGGTCGGCGATGGTGTCGTGGCGGTCGAGGGATTCGACCTTCACGCGCGGGGTCATCAGGTCCTCGGCGCTGCGTTCGCCGAATTCGAGCGAGCGGTCCATCACCTGGGCGGTGCGCTGGTCCATCGCGCCGCGCATGGCCGACGTGCGGACCAGGGAACCGAGTTCCTGGGGTGAACGGGCCGAGCGCAGTTCCTCGGCGGGCTCGATGCCGAGGCGGCGGACCACCCAGTTGGCGGTGCCGTTGAGGAAGCGGATGAGCCACTTGAACAGGGCGGAGAACCCGATCATCGGGCCCGAGGTGAGCCGGGCGACCTTCATCGGTTCGGCGATCGCGATGTTCTTGGGCACCAGTTCGCCGTAGATCATCGACAGCGAGGTGGCGATGATCAGGGCCGCCGCCAGTGAGATGCCGGTCGCGGCGCTCTCACTCAGGCCGATGCCGCCAAGCAGTGGGTCGAGCAGGCGGGCCAGTACGGGTTCGGCGATGTAGCCGGTGATCAGGGTGGTGATGGTGATGCCGAGCTGGGCGCCCGACAGCTGGAACGACAGGGTGTGATGGGCCTGCTTCACCAGCCGGGACCGGGTGTCACCGTCGCGGGCGGCCGCTTCGACGGTGCTGCGTTCCAGTGCGGTGAGGGAGAACTCGGCGGCCACGAACAGGGCCGTGCCGAGGGTGAGGGCGACGAAGCCGAGCAGGCTGAGCACGGTCAGAACGATGGACATCCTCAGCACCACCCGAGTGGTGCCGCAGGGAAACCGGGGGTTCGAACGGACGCTGCGAGAAGGAGGACGCCGGGTTTGTCACCCGGCTCCGTAGAGGAGCCCTCCTGTGTGGCGCCCTGGGACGCGGGTGACAACTGGATCCTTTCGAGGCGGGAGTCGAGCGTGTGCCGTGATCGGCTACTCCATAGTAATCCGTGCCCACCCATGATGTGTCAGCGGCGCGGCGCCGGACACGACAACGGCGGCCGATCGAGGCGTTCGATCGACCGCCGTGGACGAAGATCACCAGCCGCTGGGCAGCGGCCTTCCCTCGGCGAAACCGGCGGCGGACTGCACGCCGAGCACGGCCTTCTCATGGAATTCCGGCAGCGAGCGGGCACCGGCGTAGGTGCAGGAGCTGCGCACACCCGAGGTGATGTGGTCGATGAGGTCCTCGACGCCGGGGCGCTCGGGGTCGAGGCGCATCCGCGAGCTGGAGATGCCTTCTTCGAACAGGGCCTTGCGGGCGCGGTCGAAGGAGCTGTCGGCGGCGGTACGGGCGGCGACGGCACGCTTGGAGGCCATGCCGAAGCTCTCCTTGTACTTGTTGCCGTCGCGGTCGATGCGCAGGTCGCCGGGGGACTCGTAGGTGCCGGCGAACCAGGAACCGATCATCACGTTCGACGCGCCCGCGGCCAGCGCGAGAGCCACGTCGCGGGGGTGGCGCACGCCACCGTCGGCCCACACGTGCACACCGAGTTCCTTTGCGGCGGCGGCACATTCGGCCACGGCGGAGAACTGCGGGCGGCCGACACCGGTCATCATCCTGGTGGTGCACATGGCGCCGGGGCCGACACCGACCTTGATGATGTTCGCGCCTGCCTCGGCCAGGTCGCGGGTGCCCTCGGCGGAGACCACGTTGCCCGCCACCAGGGGCAGGCCGAGGTCGAGGTCGGCGACGATGCGCAGGGACTCGAGCATCTTGGTCTGGTGGCCGTGCGCGGTGTCGAGGACGAGCACGTCGGCGCCGGCCTCGGCCAGTGCCTTCGCCTTGGCGGCCACGTCACCGTTGATACCGACGGCGGCAGCGACGCGCAGCTTGTTGTTCGCGTCGACCGCGGGGGTGTAGATGCCGGCGCGAATGGTGCCGGTGCGGGTCATCACGCCGGCGAGGGTGCCGTCGGGGTGGGTGAGGACCGCGAGCTGGGCGTGGGCCTCGGCGAGACGGTCGAAGATGTCGCGCGGAGACGCCTCGACGGGGACCTGCACGAAATCGGTGAAGGCGACCTCGCGCAGGCGCGCGAACCGGTCGACATCGGCGCAGGCGGCCTCGGTGACCACACCGACCGGCTTGCCACCCTCCACGACCACGACGGCACCGTGCGCACGCTTGTGCATCAACGCCATGGCGTCGGACACCGAACGCTCGGGGTCGAGGGTGACGGGGGTGTCGGCGGTGAGCGAGCGGCTCTTGACGAACGCGATGGTGTCGGCGGCGGCGGGCAGCGGCAGGTCCTGGGGGAGAACCACGAGGCCGCCACGGCGGGCGACGGTCTCGGCCATGCGCTTGCCCGCGACGGCGGTCATGTTCGCGACCACGAGGGGGATGGTGGTGCCGGACCCGTCGACGCTGGCCAGGTCCACATCGAACCGGGACGCGACCTCGGTCCGGTTCGGGACCAGGAACAGGTCGTCGTAGGTCAGGTCATACGGCGGCTGGGGTCCCGGAAGAAATCGCACTTGATTAATGATAGCCGTGTGAGCACCGCGGCGTGCAATCCCCCGCTACGAATCAGCTCACGGGCCCGTCGGCAACGGCTGCGGTCCGGCACAGGGCCACCGTCGCCGCGCACATCACCACGACGCAGGCGCCGACGACGGCCAGGCCGAGTCCGTCGGTGCGTAGCTGCTCGTCGAGGGCGGTGAGGCCGAGGAAGGCGGCGGCGAGGGGTTCGGCGACGGTGAACGCGGGCAGTGAGGCAGAGAGTGGTCCGACCTGGAACGCGCGTTGCTGTAGATAGAGGCCGAGCAAACCCGCCGCCACCAGCATCCATGTCTGCCATCCGCTGAGTACCGCGCCGAGGCCGTCGCCGAAGAGGTGGACCACGCGGTCGGTCAGCGCGGCGGCGAGACCGAACAGGGCGCCACCGGCGAGGCCGAGTGCTAGCGCCTTGGCCGATCGGCTGGCAACCAGCAGGCCGACGAGGGTGGCCGCCGCGATGACGCCGAGCAGAATTGTCAAGGGCACCAACCACTCCCGGAAGGGCGCGTTGTCGTCGCCGACGGTCGGGTCGCCCACGATCAGGAACAGGGCGAGTGCGGCGACGAGGATCAGTGCGGTGGTGGCGGCGCGTGCGGTGATCCGCTGGCCGTTGAGTCGGGCCGACAGCGGGAGCGCGAAAACCAAGGCGCTCACCAGAATCGGCTGGACCACCAGGACCGCGCCGAAGGTGAGCGCGAGGACCTGCATCGCGTAACCGCCTGCGTCGCCGCCGATTCCGGCCCACCAGCGGGGGCTGCGGAGCAGGCTGCCCATGAGCGAGGTGCCCTCTGGCACGGCCGCGGCGGCCTGTTGCTGCGCCACGGCGGCCAGGGCGAAGAACATGGCCGCGATCAGCGCGCACACGATGGCCGCGATCGGATGGTTCGTCACGGGTTCAGTGTGCTCGATCAGCTCGCATCAGCGCCGACCCCGCGCACGGGAGTCGCCGGATTCGATCATTTCGGCGACCCGCTCACGCGGCACCGGGGGAAGAGCAGCGTGGCCGAACCGTAATCGGTTCGGCCACGCGATCATTCAGTTTGCGGAGCGGTTGCGGTGCCCGGCGGGGGAGGCCGGGCGCGCGGCGCGACGACGAGAATTCGTCGGCGTGTCGCCTGTGCGGGCGTGTCCGCCGCTCACCGAAGGCTGACGACTACGCGACTCGTGCGCCGGACGCTCACGGCGCGGGGCGCCGCCACGACCCTCGGCGGCAGGAGCGCCGGTGCGCGGACGACGGGTCCGCCCACCGCCGGTCGCCGAGCGGGTCGGCTGCGCGGGTGCGACCGGCGTGGCCAGTGCGATCCCGCTGGGCTTGCGGGCGCCGGTGATCTCCACCAGGTTCCGGTCGCCGGGGCGCACGTCGACACCGTCGGTGCGCACGCCCGCCTTGCGGGTCATCGCGGCGACGTCCTTGCGCTCCTCGTCGGTGACGAGGGTGACCACGACGCCGTCCTCACCGGCGCGCGCGGTGCGGCCGGCGCGGTGCAGGTAGGCCTTGTGCTCGGCGGGCGGGTCGAAGTGCACGACCAGCGAGACACCGTCGATGTGGATGCCGCGCGCGGCGACGTCGGTGGTGACCAGCACCGGCACCGACCCGTCGGCGAAGGCCGCCAGGGTACGCACACGGTTGTTCTGGGCCTTGCCGCCGTGCAGCGAGCCCGCGTCGACACCGGCGCCGCGCAGCTGCTTGGCCAGGCGGTCGGCGCCGTGCTTGGTGCGCACGAACATGATGGTCAGGCCCTCGCGTGCGGCGATCTCGGTGGCCACGGTGCGCTTGATGTTCTTGTCGCGCACGTAGAGCAGGTGGTGGGTCATGGTGCTGACCGAGGCCTCGGCGGGCGCGGTGGAGTGCGTCACCGGGTTGTGCATGTAGCGCTTGACCAGCTTGTCGACATCACCGTCGAGGGTGGCCGAGAACAGCAGGCGCTGGCCCTGCTTGGGGGTGCGGTCGAGCAGGCGGGTGACCTGGGGCAGGAAGCCCATGTCGGCCATGTGGTCGGCCTCGTCGAGGGCGGTGATCGTCACGTCCGAGAGGTCGGCGTTGCGCTGCTTGATCAGGTCGTCGAGGCGACCCGGGGTCGCGATGAGCAGGTCGACGCCACGTGCGAGGCGGTCGGCCTGACGCTTGATCGGCGCACCACCGACGACAGAAGCGACGCGCAGGCCGAGCGAGCGGGCGCCTTCTTCGAGGGCCTTCTCGATCTGGGTCGCGAGTTCGCGGGTGGGGACGAGCACGAGGCCGCGCGGGCGGCCGGGCTTGGACTGCCCGCTCTGGGCCAGGCGGGTCAGCATCGGCAGGCCGAAGGCGAGGGTCTTGCCCGAGCCGGTGGGGCCGCGGCCGAGCACGTCACGGCCGGCGAGCGCGTCGCCGATGGTGGCGGCCTGGATGGGGAAGGGCTTGTCGATGCCCGCGTTGCGCAGGGTCTGCACCAGTTCCACGGGCAGGCCTAGTTCGGCGAAAGTCGGTTCGTTGGGCACGGCAGAGTTGGTCAAGGTGGCCTTTCGTTGGGCTGCGAATCGCGCCGAACGATGATCGGCGCCGATTACCCGAATACGCGCCTCGGCGTGAGCGGGGTGCGGCCCAGCAGGAAGGACCGGTCTCCCAGGATAGGCCTGTTCTGCCTCGGGTGGGTAAACAGGCTGGTCAGGTAAGTGGTTGTGGCAACGTCTGTTCCGCTGCGAAACGAGGTTCGGGGAGGGCTTCGCGCCAGGCGAAACGGCGGGTCGGGAAAGGCGGGGATCGCCAGGTCAGCCGTGGAACAGGCGGCTGAGTTCCTGCAGCCACGGCACCGCGACGGCCAGGGTCGGCACGACCAGAATCGCGGCCGAACCGAGGTAGGCGGCGGTGGCGACTCTCACGTCTCCGGTGGTCCCGGCGAGCCGTTGGATGCGGATCAGAGTGCTCGGTCCGCCCGCGGCGAGGGCGCCCTGCGGTGCGGTGGATTTGGCGCAGGCGATGAGGGCGCGGGCCAGTGGCTTGGGTCCGGTGACCTTCACGGCGGAGTCGTCGGCGAGCAGTTCGATCAGCAGCTTCACCTGGCCGAGTGCGGCCTTGCTGCGGACCACCCGGGGGAAGGCCTCGTGGACGGCGGTGAACGCCTCGAGGACGAGGTCGTGGCGGGCGCGCAAGTGGGAGCGTTCGTGGCTCACGATCGCGGTGACCTCGGCGTCGTCGAGGCTGGTCAGGGTGCCTTCGCTGATCACGACGCGCTGGCGGAGGCCGGGCAGGCAGTAGGCGATGGGTTCGGTGGCGGCCAGCACGCGGATATCGGCGGCGCGGCGCACCGGACCGCTCTGATCGAGCAGGTCGACCAGCATGCGGTGGCGGGAGCGGCGGCGTCGGGTGTGCACACCGACGCGCACGATCGAGAAAATCAAGCGGGCGCCGACCATCAGGGTCAGCGCGAAGACCAGCACATACAGCGACCACAGGGGCAGACCGAGCGCGTCGATCTCCTGAGTGGGCGAGGTGGTCGGCCTACCGTCGGGGCCGGGGACAAGCAGCAGGCTGGCGATGGCCAGCCCGGAACCGAAGGCACTGAGCACGGCGGCCAACGCGATGGCCTGCCACAACACGAGTGCCGCACGCGGGCTGCGATGCACCCAGGTAGCGCGACTCAACAACGCTGGTACCGGGCCTGCGAGAAGCAAGGCGAGGCCAGCGAAGACTGCCGCGGTTGCGTTCATCGACTCTGCTCACTGCGTTGTGGGGCGAGGTGGCGCTCACTCCATTGTGAGAGCCGCCAGGGAGTCTAGCCGCTGTTTTCGTCGGATTCGAGCTTGGCGAGCGCCTCGCGCAGGGCATCGGCTTCGTCCTTGCCGACCTGCTCCACGAAGTGCACCAGCGCCGCGGCGCGACTACCTGCGGCGTCGGCCTGTTGTAGGGCGTCGACCATCAAGCTCGCAACGAGTTCGTCTCGACTGTGAACTGGTGCATATCGATGCGCGCGATCGTCGCGTTGCTGCACGACGAGATCTTTCTTCGCCAGTCGTTGGAGCACTGTCATCACCGTGGTGTACGCGAGCTCGCGCCGCGCGGCCAGCGCTTCGTGGACCTGCCGCACCGTCAGTGGCTCATCGGCCGACCACAACTGGTCCATGACCGCTTTTTCGAGTTCGCCTAGACCTGCCATCCCACCGATTTTACGGGCTCAACGACAAACATGCGTACTACAGATTGTCGTAACCGGGGGTTTGCTGTGTGTCATTCGTCATAGCCGACCGCGCCGCGCACGTGTCGGGTCCCGATCGGAACCACCATCGGCCGCCCAGAGACCGGATCGGTGAGCACCGTGGCCTCGAGCCCGAACACCTCGGCGAGCAGCTCGGCAGTGACGATGTCGGCCGGTTTGCCCTGCGCGACGATCTTGCCGTCGCGCATCACCACGAGTTCGTCGCTGTAGCGGATGGCGAGGTTGAGATCGTGCAGCACCATCACGACCGTGCGGCCGAACTCGGCGTGCAGGCGGTCGACGAGGTCGAGGACTTCGAGGGAGTGCGCGAGGTCGAGGTAGGTGGTCGGCTCGTCCAGGAGCAGGATGTCGGTGCCCTGGGCCAGCGCCATGGAGATCCAGGCGCGCTGGCGTTGGCCGCCGGAGAGTTCGTCGAGGGTGCGGTCGGCCAGGTCGGCGATGCCGGTCTGGGCCAGTGCGGCGGCCACTTCGGTTTCGTCGTCGGCCGACCACTGCCGCAACCAGGACTGATGGGGGTGACGTCCGCGCGCGACCAGGTCGGCGACGGTGAGACCTTCGGGCGCGACCGGTGTCTGCGGCAGCATGCCGACCACTCGCGCCACGTCCTTGGTCTTCATCGACGAGATCGCCTTGCCGTCCAGGACGACCTGCCCTTCGCGTGGGCGCAGCAAGCGGCCGAGTGATTTCAGTAGCGTCGACTTGCCGCAGCCATTGGGGCCGATAACCGTGGTGACCACGCCGGGCGCGATGTCGAGGCTGAGCTCGTCGACGATCACCCGGTCGCCGTAGCCGAGAGAAACAGCGTCGGCGGCGAGGCGGCGGA
This sequence comes from Nocardia sp. NPDC058658, assembly GCF_042716665.1. Lineage (NCBI taxonomy): Bacteria > Bacillati > Actinomycetota > Actinomycetes > Mycobacteriales > Nocardiaceae > Nocardia > Nocardia sp. NPDC058658. The sequence goes on along the minus strand of NZ_JBHXRR010000001.1, from coordinate 1,113,372 downwards.
CGGGGCTTGTCATGAGAGCGTTGCCTTCCGATTCATGCGGACGAGCAGGTAGAGCAGGAACGGTCCACCCAGCGCGGCGGTGACGATACCGACCGGCAGATCCACCGGCAGCAGCGTGCGCGAGGCGACGTCGGCGCCCGCGACAAGAGCGGCGCCGGTCAGGGCGGAGGCGATCAGCGGTTCGCCGGGGGTGCGCAGTGCCATTCGCGCGATTTGCGGTGCGGCGAGTGCGACGAATCCGACCGGGCCGACGGCCGCGGTCGCCACCGAGGCCGCCACGACCGATGCCCCGATGAGTAGTGCCTGCTGGGACTGGATCCGTACACCGAGTACCCGGGTCGATTCTTCGCCGAGGCGCAGCGCGGCCAGGGTTCGGGCGGACACCAGGGACACGACGGTCACGACGGACAGGGCGATCATCGCGGGCACGACACTCGACATGTCCGCCGCGTTGAGTGAGCCGTTGAGCCAGAGTTGGGCGCGGGCGGCGTCGGTGAGGCTGGCGCGGGTGAGCAGCCAGCTGATCACGGACATGAGGACCGCGTTCACGCCGATGCCGATGAGGACGAGACGGAAGCCGGTGACACCGCGTTCGCCGCCGCGTCCGCGTCCCCAGGCCAGGACGTAGATGATCACGGCGGTGAGCAATCCGCCGGTCAGCGCGGCGAGCGGTGTGCCGAGGGTCGCGATCAGCCCGGTCGTCGCGCCACCGCTGCCGACCAGCACCGCGACCGCGCCCACGCTCGCGCCGGTGGTGATGCCGAGGACGTCCGGGCCGGCGAGGGGATTGTGCAGAATCGACTGCATCAGCGCACCGGACAGGCCGAGCGCGGCACCGACCACCACGGCGGTGAGGGCGCGCGGCAATCGCGATTCGATGATGATGAAACGTTGCGATCGGGTGCCGCCGCCTCCCAGGACATCGAGGACTCGGCCGAGCGGGATGTGGGTGTCGCCGACGGCGATGTCGAGGCAGAACAGGACGAACACCGCGACCGCCAGGGCCAGTACAACGCCGAGCATCACCGGACGCAGAACCAGCGATACCGACCCGATCCGCAGCGCGGGCCGCACCTTCCGCAGCGCGGCTGCTGCCTGTTCAGCGCTCGCAGAGTCGGCGACCAGGACCGGCTTGCTTGCGTCCGCCGAATCGCTGTCGGGCTGATCGTTGCCCACTCGGTCGGTGGCTGCGTCGCCGGCACCCACTCGAGCTGTGGGGGTGGCGCTCAGTCGATCAGCTCCGGCTCGGTCGGCAACTGCCCGGTTGGCGTGGCCCGAATCGGTGGCCGGGTTCTCACTCATAGCGACACCAACTTCTTCCGACGCACCAGCGCGATGAAGAACGGCGCACCGACCACCGCGAGCATCACCCCGACCTGTAGTTCTCCCGGTCGCGCGACCACTCGCCCGGCCACATCGGCCACCAGCAGCAGCAACCCGCCCAACAGTGCGGAGTACGGGATCAGCCACCGATTGTCGGGCCCGGTGATCACGCGCGCGATGTGCGGCACCACCAATCCGAGGAACGCGATCGGCCCGACCGCCGCAGTCGCGGCTCCACTCAGCAGCACCACCGCGACCAACCCGAACGCCCGCGCCTTACCGACATCCACGCCGAGCCCGCGCGCCACATCGTCACCGAGACTCAGCAGATTCAGCCCCGGCGCCGCCGCGATCGCCATCGCCAACCCGAGCACCAGGAATGGCAGTACCTGCCAGAACACGTCGGCCTCACGCCCGTTCACCGTGCCGACCACCCAGAACCGATAGGTATCGAGGGCCGCGTTGTCGAGCGTGATCACCGCATTCGTCATCGCCTGCAGAAATGCAGTGACTGCCGCACCGGCCAGGACCAGGCTCAACGGGCTCGCCTTGCCCCTGCCGATCGAGGACACCCCGAACACGATCACCCCGGCGATCGCCGACCCGGCGAAGGCGAACCAGATGTACTGCGCGGGCGCGGTGAAACCGAAAAGGAAGATGCTCAGCGCCGCCAGGAAACCGGCTCCCGCATTGAGTCCTAACAATCCGGCATCAGCGAGCGGATTCCGGGTATACCCCTGGATGAGCGCGCCCGCCACGCCCAACGCCATCCCGGCGACCAGGGCCAATGCGGTGCGCGGCAGACGAAGCTCACGCACGATTTCCTCGGCGGTGGAGCGGGCCGGGCATCGGAACGGGCCGCCGTCGCAGCCGAGACCGTGCACGAGCGCGTCGAACACCGTGGTGGGTGCGAGCGAGCGGGTCCCGATGGCAACGCTCGCCACCACTGCCACGGTGAGTAAGACAACGAGCAGAAGGAGCCCGGTCAGACGACGACGTCTGACGGTGCCAGGGTGGATCACGGCGACGAACTTCTCCTGCCTCGAAACCGGACACGACTTGTGGAGTCTGGTAAGCCTAACCTATGTTCCGAGACATCATCGTCACGGGAACCAACCGTTCGAGGAGGTTCGATGTCCGAGCCCGTCACCACCGCCACGTCCCGCACCACCGCCGCGTTCGACCGCGCCTGTGCCAGGTTGCAAGCACTGCAACCCGAGCATCCGCGCGTGTACGCCGTCGCGGCGATGAGCGGACAGGGCAAACGGCGATGGTGGCATGTCCCGAACGGCCTGTCCGAGGGGCGCGTCGAGCTGATGTACCGCCGCCACGCCGCGGAGATGATCAACGACGAGATCGCCGCCGAGGTGGTCGCCACCGCGCTCATCCACGCCGTCGCGGGCCGGGTCACCGCGCTGTTCGTGATGGACGCGCAGGCCTGGGATCCCGGCCGCGACAACCTGTGGATCCACCACGACAACGACGGCGGCATCGACTGGGCCGGGTTGACCGACACCACGATCCGCGTCGTCGACTGTGATCCCGAACCGGGCGCGGTCGCCTTCCCGTGCGAGGCCGCCATGGCGGTCTGGCTCGCGCAGCGCTGCGCCTCGTCGCTGATCCCGTTGCAGTCGGTGCTCACCCGCTGCTCCGGGCTGTCGGCCCGCCGCTTCTGGACGCTCGTCGGCGAATCCGTGGTCGGTGCGGCGACTTACGTCCCCGACCTCGCGCGTGCCGACGCTGCCGCGGGTGCCCGGCGCGGCCAACTCCTGCTCGGTGCGTTCGAGGAGCGGGGGCTGTCGGTCAGGCGTAGCGGCTGCCTGCAGCGTTAGATGCCGAGGGCTGTCGCCATCATCGGCCATGAGGTGTGCAGGTCGTCCTCCCAGTAGCCCCAGGAGTGGGTGCCGGTGGGGCGGATGTTGTAGGTGATGTTCGTGCGGCCGAGTTCGCGGGTCCGCTGCGCCAGATTCGAGGTGCAGTAGGCCGTCGCGGCCTCGATGCCGCCGCCGACCAGCATCTGATTCGTCAGGATCGACGTCGGGTTCTTGCCGTTGATGTTCACGCGCGGGTTCGACAGGGTGTCGTGCGCTCCCGGCAGGCCGGAGCCCGCGGAGATGTAGATGGGGATGTTCGGCAAGCGGTGGGCTTGCACGTACGGGTCGTGTTCGCGCCAGGCGGCGTCGTTGTCCGGGCCCCACATGTTCTCGGTGTTCCCGCCGCCCATCCGGACGACGAGGGAGACGAACGCCCGGCCGATCGGATCGCTGGTCATCGCGCAGCCGCTGTAGGCGGAGACGCTGCGGTACAGGTCCGGTGCCTGGATCGCGAGATCGAGGACCGACGTTCCCGCCATCGAGATGCCGGCAAGGGAGTTGGCGCCGTTGGTGCCGAAGGTCGCGTCGATCACCGGCGGCAGCTCACGGGTGAGGAACGTCGTCCACATGTTGTTGCCGTTGTTCTCGAGGTTCTTTCCCAGGCCCGCGTCCGGTCGCAGCCAGTCGGTGTAGTAACTGAACGCGCCTTCCATCGGGATCACCACATTCACGTGCTTGTCGGCGAAGAACCCGCCGGCATCGGTCTGGCCCGGCCAGTTGGCCTGATCCTCGCCGCCGCCCGCGCCGTTGAGCAGGTACAGCGTCGGTGCCGGGGTCGTGGTGTCGACCGGTCGCAGCACGCGCAGCGCGATCGTGCGATCCATGGCGGGGGAGTAAACGCTGATGTCGGCGATCTGGCCGGATTGCGTCCGGCTCACCAGGTGCGCGCCGGGCGCAGCCGCTGCCCGCGCGCCGTCGACGAAGACGGGCGCCGAGGCGAGGGCCAGTGCACAGACGGCCGACATCACGGCGCGGAGCATGTGGTTGTTCATGGAGTTGCGAGCCTGCTGACTTCTCGGGCGGAAGCGGGGGTCGATCGCGCTGTGGTCGACCCCCGAACCGCGCTGGCGCCTGATGTGATGCAGGTAACTTAGCGCCGCTTCCGATATGTGGCAAGCCGATGTTTCACTCGCTGCTCTCCTGGCGTCGACCGCGCCAGATGCGTGCCGGAACTCCGCTGACCAGATCGCGGCGACGCAGTACCTGGATGCGCCACGGGTCGAGGCGAAGCACCTGGAAGGCGGGGTCGTCCGGTCCCTGCCAGAACTGCCCCGGGTCGTAGCCGGCGCCGGGCGGGCTGCCGTGCCGGTACAGGTCCCACACGTGTGCGCGCTCGCCGGGGTCATCGGTCCACTCCGCGACCGTGTCGACCGAGACGGTGTTCTGGGCCGGACTCCAATAGGAGAACCCCACGTGCGGATTTCCCGCGATGTGGGCGGCCTTCACCGGGGTTCGGTAGGTCCCCAACCAGCCGATCGGGTGTTCGGCGTCGGTTTCCCAGACCGGGATCAGCACGCGCGAGCGCGGTCTGCCCTTGGCGTCGACGGTGGTCATGGTGGCGTAGTTGATGGCGCCGACGATGGTGTCGAAGTCGGCTTTGATATCGGCGAAGGTATGGACTTGGGCGCGACTGCGAGTACTCACTGCTGCTCCTCGAGGTGTTCGCGGCCGTCGGTCCCCGAGGGTTGGGGGCGGTCGGTCACGGTGTGTGTCATGGGTTCACCGTGCGCCGAGGGGCTTCGGACGGACTCAGGGCCGACTCGAGGTCTGCGTGGGCACACCCCAGGGGCGGTCGTCGATGCTCGGCAGTGGCGAGTCGGCTCAGGACAGGTCGGCGGACTCCGGACGGTGCAGCGTGTGGGGGTTTGCTGACCGGCCGGTAGTGAGTTCGGTGGCGAACCGGTCCGCGTCGATATCGGCGATGATGCGGGCTTCGATGCGGTCGACATCCCCGCGTTCGGCCGCCGGCAGGGGTGCGCCGGTGGATCGGCGCAAGGTGTCGGCGGCACCGAGCAGGTGCGCGGCGTGGGCGGAATGCCCTGCGAGCGAACGGGATCCGGCCAGACCTTCGAGGGCGAGTGCGTGGGCGCGCGGGTCGCCGGTGCGCAGGGCGGAGTCGAGTCCGCGCAGGTGTAGTTGTTCGGCTTCGGCGGCATCGCCCGCGAGTTCGGCGGTGAAGCCCAGTTCGGCGAGGATCAGGGCGGCCCCGAAATGCGACCCCGATCGCAGGTGCCAGTCGAGCCAGGCGCCGAGGTGTTCGCGGGCGGCCCGCAGGTCACCGCGACGCCGGGCGACCAGGCCGAGCCCGAGTTCCGCGGACTCCTCGCCGACGAGGTGTCCCTGGTCGACGGCCAACCGCCGGGCCCGTTCGTGGAGTTCGGTGCTGTGCTCGAGTTCGCCGCGCAGCAGGGCGAGCCGTCCGAGTGAGGTGAGGCGCTCGCCGACTTCGGTCCACAGACCCAGTTCCTCGGCGGTGCTCAGTGCCGCCCGGTGATGCTCGCGGGCGGCATCGAGGTCGCCGGTGACCTCGGCGTAGCTGCCGAGCAGGAAGTCGGCGATGCCCTGCCCCCACCGGTCGCCCACCCGTGCGAACAGGTCCCGGCTGCGCTGCGCGTGCTCGCACATCCCGGCCAGGTCGCCGCGGCTGAATGCCTCGCGCGCCAGCGACGCCGAGGCCGCCGCGACGCCCCAGTCGTCACCGTGGCCGGCGAAGGCGGTGCGTAGATCGTGCGCGTCGTCCATGCCCTGCTGTGCGGCGAACCCGAAGTGCGCGTGCGCGAGATACCAGCGGGCGCGCAGTTCCAGGAGCGACGGTGCCGAGGCTGATTCGGGGGAAGGTGTGTGCGCGGTGCGGCCCGCGCCGAGTTCGAGTGCCCTGCGCCACAATTGGGCGATCCTGCGCGACTCGAAGATGTCGCTGGACGCCCGGTCGGTGTCAGTGCTCGGAGGGTTCGACAACGGATCGTCCGCACCGGTCATGTCCAACGCGAGGCCGATGGATCGGATTCCTTCGGCCAGCCGTCCCCGCATCACCCAGTACCAGGCGAGTGCGTTGACCAGTCGCAGCGCGTCCGCGGATCGTCCTGCGGCGCGGGCGGTTTCGAGCGCCCGGCGCAGATCGGCCGATTCGGCGTCGAGACGGGCCAGCCAGCGGCGCTGATCGCCGGTGCGCAGGTGCTGGTCGGCGCGCTCGGCGAATGCGAGGTAGTAGGTGAGATGTCGCAGCCGCGTCGCGGATTCCTCGCCGCGCTCACGCAACTGGTCCACGCCGTAGGCGGCGATCGACTTCAGTACCCGAAAGCGCGGGCGGGCATCGGCGGCGGGCGTGATGATCAGGGAACGGTCGACCAGGCGGGCAAGCAGGTCGGCGACGTCGGCACCTGGAACGTCGCAGACCGCCTCGGCGGAATCCAGGGTGGCGCCGTCGGCGTGGACCGAAAGGCGGCGCAGCACAGTGCGTTCGGGTTCGTCGAGGAGTTCCCAGCTCCAATCGATCACCGCGCGCAAGGTGCGCTGCCGGTCGGGCGCGTCCCGGTAGCCGGATGACAGCAGGGTGAAACGGTCCTCGATCCGTTCGGCGAGTGTGTGCACGCCGAGCGCGCGAACCCGGGTCGCCGCCAGTTCCAGGGCGAGCGGCAGCCCGTCGAGGTGGGCGACGACAGCGGCGATGGCCGCGGCATTGTCGTCGGTGACGGCGAAGCCGGGCGTGCTCGCGCGGGCACGTGCGACGAAAAGCTGTGCGGCAGGGGAGTTTTCCACCTCGGCAACCGTCGGTGTGCTGGTGTGCGCGGTCAACGGCGCCACCGGCCAGATGTTCTCGCCCGCGATATTGAGCGGCACCTGACTGGTGACCAGTATCCGCAGTTCGGGCGCGGTGGCCAGCAGGCGCGAGACGATCGTGGCGGTCGCGTCGACGACGTGCTCCCCGTTGTCCAGCACCAGCAGCACCTGCTTGGCGCGCACCGCGTCGGCGAGACGGTCGAGCTGGGTTCCGTTGTCGGTCACCGGGAACGGGCTCGAACCCGCGGAATCGTCGCGAACGTCGAAGGCCGCCGCCACGACCTCGGTGATCGTCGTCGACGCGCCGCTCGGGTCGTCACCGAGGCACAGACCGGCGAGCTCGACGAACAGAACACCGTCACGCGCGGGATGCGCGGCGGCGATGGCCAGGGCGAGGCGGGTCTTGCCGACGCCGCCCGGTCCGGTCAGTGTCACCAGTCGTTCGGCGCGAATCAGCGCGTCGATCGCGGTGAGGTCATCGGCCCGCCCGATCAGGGTGGTGGCGGGCGCGGGCAGGTTACGACGCGGCGTCACCGGCGTCGCGGGCGCGGGCCGCACGGGCGCGCCGAGCGACGGATCCTGTTCCAGCACAGCACGATGCAGCGCGGCGAGTTCGGGACTCGGGTCGAGGCCGAGCTCCTCGGCCAGATGCTCGCGCAACCGCCGATAGGAGTCGAGTGCCTCCCCGTGCCGACCCGACCGGTACAGCGCCAGCATGTGCGCGGCCCGCAACCGCTCGCGCAGGGGGTGGAGTTCGGTGAGCTCGCCGAGTTCATCGGCGACCAAGTCGTGTTCGCCGAGCCTGATCCGGGCCTGCGCGAGTTCCTCGACGGCCGTGAGCCGCTGTTCCTCGAGCCGCAGCACGGGGATTCGGGCGAAGTCGTAATCGGTGAGGTCGGCCAGGACCTCGCCGCGCCACAGGGCGAGTGCTTCGGCGAGAAGTGTTGCCCGAGTCGCGATGTCGTCGGTGTCGCGCGCCCGATGGAGCAACTGCCCGAACACTTGCGAGTCCACCGAACCGGCGGTGACGTCGAGGAGGTAACCGGGGGCGCGCGACACCAGCAACTCCCGCCCGCCCGCTTCGGCGTCGCCGAGCACCCGCCGCAATTGCGAGGCCCGGGTCTGCAGGGAACCCGCCGGATTGGCGGGCAACGCCGTACCCCACAGATCCTCGACGAGGCGATCGGCGGGCACGATCCGGCCCGGCTCGACCAGCAGCGCGCCGAGCAGAACGCGCACCTTGAGTTCGGGAACCCGCACGGGCAGCCCCTCGTCGGTCCAGACCGTCAACGGACCGAGCACTCCGAAACGCATGTCGTCCACCCTAATCGGCCCTGGTCCTGGGTGCGGCGGCGGCTCGAGTTCGTCTGGAGTCGACCCGAAGGGTTCCCGAAGTGCGGCTCGGCAGTGTGGGGCGCAGTTCGAATCGTCCTCGAAAGGAACCACCTGATGTCCGAAATCCCCGAGCGGGCCGGCACCCGCCAATGGCTGGGACTCACGGTCCTGCTCCTGCCGACGGTACTGCTGTTCCTCAGCATGACCGTGCTGTTCCTCGCCACCCCCTATATCGCCGCCGACCTCGCGCCGACCAGCGGCCAACTGCTGTGGATCAACGACATCTACGGGTTCGTGATGGCCGGCTTCCTGGTCACCATGGGCACCCTCGGTGACCGGCTCGGCCGCCGCCGACTGCTCCTGGCCGGTGCCGCGCTGTTCGGCATCTCCTCGGTGCTGGCCGCTTTCGCACCCGGCCCTGACCTGCTGATCGCGGCTCGTGCGCTGATGGGTCTCGGCGCGGCAGCCGTCATGCCCGCCACTCTGTCGCTGATCACCACGATGTTCCGTGGCGACCGCCAGCGTGCCACCGCCATCGGCCTGTGGGCGGCCTCGGTGTCGGCCGGTGTGGCGCTGGGCCCGCTGCTGGGTGGGCTGCTCCTGGATTCGCTGTGGTGGGGTGCGTCGATGCTGATCGGCGTGCCGGTGATGCTGGTGGTCGTGCTCGCGGTGCCCGCGCTGATCCCGGAATACCGTGCGCCCCAGGCCGGTCGGCTCGACCCGATCAGCGTCGGGTTGTCGCTGGCCGCGCTGTTGCCGTTCGTCTATGGCGTGAAGAAGCTGGCCGAAACCGGGTTCGCGGCGGAATCGGTGCTCACCCTGCTCGCCGGTGTGGTGTTCGCGGTGGTCTTCGTGCGCAGGCAACTACGACTGACGGACCCGCTGCTGGACGTGCGCCTGTTCGCCAACCGCACCTTCAGTGGCTCGCTCGGCGTGTACATGCTCGCCGCCATCGCCCTGGGCGGGGTGTACCTGCTGTTCACCCAGTACCTGCAGCTGGTCGCCGCCCAGTCGCCGCTGCGGGCCGGACTGTGGATCCTGCCCGCCGCGATCGCGCTGGTCGTCGTCTCCACTGTCACCCCCGCCATCGCCCGCCGCGTCCGCCCCGCCTCCGTGATCGCCTCGGGCCTCGCACTCTCGACCGTCGGCTACCTGGCACTCACCCAGGTCGACAGCGTGGCCGGGTTGCCGGTGCTGATCGTCGGTTTCTACATCCTCTACCCGGGCATCGCCCCGGCCATGGCACTGATCCCGGGCCTGGTCATCGGTGCCGCCCCGGCGGAGAAGGCAGGCGCGGCCTCGGCCGTGAACAGCACCGCCAGCGACCTGGGTGTGGCATTGGGTGTCGCGCTACTCGGCAGTGTCGGCGCCGCCATCTACCGCGCCGACATGTCCGACGCCGACGGCACCGCCGCGGAAACCCTGCCGGGAGCACTGAGTTCAGCCGAATCACTGCCCGCCGACGTCGCCGACTCGCTCGTCCTCGCCGCCCGGGAAGCATTCACCAACGGCCTGAACGCCGCCGCGTGGACCGCTGCCGTGCTGTCGGCCGCGGCCGCGGTGCTGGCGGTGGCGATGCTGCGCCGGATACCCGCCGGTGCGACCGCCGTACCGGAAACCGAAGGAGCAGTGGGAGTTCCGGTCGATGACAATGTTGTCGAGCGCGGTACTGTCTCCGCCTGACCGACCGGAGCCGGCGATCCGCAGCGCCTCACGGTGCTGCGGATCGCTCGTGTCGGCCGCATCGCTGGCTATCTCAACGTTCGGCCGGATCCTGGGGCGTAGTGCGGCCGGTGACGAGCATGAGCAGCTCCGCCGCGGTGCCGATGATCGGCGTGCCGTTCCCCGCGGTCCACGAGGCGTCGGTGGTGGTCAGTGCGTATCCGGCCAGCCGCCGCTGTGCGTGGAAGGGCGCGCCCATCGTCCATACGCGGTCCAAGGACAGTCGCGCCGCCGTCGGTGGCATCACCCGATCGACACCGAGCGGGACAGCGATGTCCTGGCCGTGGACCAGGAGGTCCATCAGCCGGTCGATCGGTGTGGTGCCGATCGGGACAGCCCTGGAGTCGATGGTGGCGTGGAGTTCGGCGAGCAACGCGGCGGTCGGGGTGCGGTCGGCGTGCCGAATCGCGGTGTCGCGGATGAGACGGTCGATGTTGCCGCGAGCCCGGATCAGATTCACCAGCAGCGAGGCAATCGTGACCCGGGTGACCAGCACCAGATGAGCCACCACATCCCGCACTCGCCACCCCTCGCAGAGCGACGCGGTATCCCACCCCGATTCCGGCAGCTCGCGTAGCAATTCGACCAGCGTCGATCGCTCATGCGCCACGGCTTTCCAGATCGTCTCGTTCATGGTCATTGTCGAGTTCTCCTTCGCGTGGGCGTTGTCGGTACCGTAGGAGCTCCACCGAGGTGGAGGTGCCAGCGAAGGTGACCCGCATCACGTACCTGACGATCGGCGAGCTCGCCGCCCGGACCGGCGTCGCGGTGCGGACGGTCCGGTTCTACTGCGACGCGGGCCTTCTCGACGCCGCCCGCACGCCTACCGGGCACCGCATCTTCGAACCCTCCGCGGTCGATCGGCTTCTGCTGTTACGTCGTCTGCGTTCCTTCGGTATCGGATTGCCTGCGATCGAAGACGTGCTGGACGGCACCCGGTCGATCGCCGAGGTGATCGCCGCCGAACGGGTCGCCGTCGACGACGAACTCGACGCGCTGACCCGGCGCCGGGCACTACTGCGCGCCGTCGAATCGGCCGCCCCCGGCGCACACTACGAGCACCTGAATCTGCTTGCCGCCGTCACTGATCCACGCGCCGCCCGGGACGTGCTCGTCGCCTTCTGGCGTCGCCAACTCGCCCCACTGCCTGCCTCGGCCATCGACGGCTTCCTCGACATGAACGTCCCCGAACTGACCGCCGACGCCCACCATGAACACCTGATCGCCTACGCGGAACTGATTGCCGCAGTATCGAATCCGGAAATCGCCACCGCCGTGTACGACACCATCCGGCACCGCAGCACCCCCGGCGTCAGTGACGAACGCAGGCTCCTGTTCGACATCGCCGACGCCTGCAATTCGGCGGCACATCTCGTAGCCGCGCGCCAACCACCTTGCCCCGGACCGGAACTCGACCACTATGTCCACATTCACGCCACCGCCCGCGCCCGCCGCGACACCCCCACCTTCCGTCGCCAACTCCTCGCCGACGCCGCGGGCGCCGACCATCGAGTCCGCCGATACTGGCACCTCACCGCAACGCTCACCGGCGAACCCGTCACCTCCGGCGCCGCCCAACTCTGGCTCTTCGACGCACTGGCCGCCTCGGTGACGCGAAAAGGGGAGGCCGATTGAACCGGCCTCCCCTTTCCCGAATCAGAACTCAGGGAACAACTTCGACGATGTCGCCCGGTTCCAGCCATTCGTAGTGCGCCTTCGCGCCTTCCGGGGTCAATCGGATGCAACCGTGGGACTGCTCCTCGGTGGGTCCGATGTGGTAGGCGATGTCGCCGTTGAAGAACACCGCGTATTCCATGGGGGCGTTGTGCAGGGTGCTCCAGTGGAACGGCTTCTTGAACGCCACCTTGAAGACTCCGGGGGGCGTTTCGTAGCCGGGGCGGCCGTGGGACATCGGGCTGGGTCCGAAGGTGACCTTGCCGCCGTCCATCAACCACGCGTTATTGGTCGACAGCTGCAGGCACGCACGGGCTTTCTCGCTGCACGGCGCCACGACGGGCTCTGGCGGCGGGGTGGGGATGATGGCGGGCACGCCGGGCACATCGGGCCCGCCGGGCCACAGTGGTTCGGCCTGCACGGGCGCTGCGACCGCGGATCCGACCACCGCCGCGCACATCGCCGCCTGCGCGGCCCACCGGGGAATACGACTACTACTCACGAAATCTTGCCTCTCTCGCCGCGCCCAGCCCTGGTCGTCGTACGCCCAGAACATGAGCTTTCACCATCGACACAAGCCTCGGAACATAGAGGTACAGGGATCATGGAGTATTGCGATCGTGTTGAGCAAGCTCGGGGCCTGGCTACCGGCGAGTCACCTGTCGGAGCGTCTGTTCTCGGGCGGTGAATCGTGTGCTGAGCTGGTTGGTCACCATCGGGTGCCTCGGTTTCGGAAAAGTGCGTTCTTCCACGTCAGGGCTAACTCTCTTATGGTTACTGAGGAACCGCAAGTGACTTAGAGAAATGAGAAGAGAATGTCCATCACCCTGGTGAACCCGAAGGAACTGCCCGTTATCCCGCTCTACCACCAGGTGGCGGTCGCGACCGCCACGCGGACGGTGTACATCGCCGGTCAGGTGTCGTGGGATGCCGAGGGGGCCACCATCGGCGCGGGCGATCTCGCCGCCCAGATCGCCCAGTCCTACCGCAATGTCGGCATCGCGCTGGCGGAGGTCGGCGCGACGTTCGCCGACGTAACGAAATTGACCGTCTACGTGGTCGATTGGACGCCGGACAAGATGGGAGCGTTCGTCGAGGGGCTGGGTCGGGTGGCCGAGGAACTCGGAGTGTCGCCGGTGGCTCCCGGCACGCTGATCGGGGTGGCGGCCCTGTCCGATCCTGATCACCTCGTCGAGGTCGAGGCGATCGCGGTGCTGAATTGAGCGCGAAGAGTTGACCACTTAGGTAAGCCTGACCTATGCTCAACTCGGCGTACGGATGAGCCGGTGGTCCCGAGGGCTGCGGTCGACCCCCTCATCCAGCCGCGGCGGGCTCTGTTTCCCAGACGGAGCCCGCCGCAACGTCTTACCGGCCGAAGTACGCCGGATCCGATGGTGTAAACCGGACGGTATGAGCGAAACGTCCCAGTCGATGGCCGATCTCACCCCGGAACTGATGAACAAGTTCGCGGAAGGTACCTTCACCGACCTCATCGGCCTGCGCTTCACCGAGATCAGCCCCGACCGGGTACGCGGCGAATGGGACGTCAAGCCCCACCTGTTCCAGCCCGCGGGCATCCAGAACGGCGGCGTGTACTGCACCGTCATCGAAACCCTCGCCAGCGTGGGCGGCGGCGTCTGGTTCGGCGACCGCGGCCAGGTCGTCGGCGTCAACAACAACACCGACTTCCTGCGCGCCGTCCGCGAAGGCCTCCTCACCGCCGAAGCCACCCCCATCCACCGCGGCCGCAGCCAGCAACTCTGGGTCGTCGTCATCACCGACGCCGAAGGTCGCACCGTCGCCCGAGGCCAGGTCCGCCTCCAGAACCTCGCCGCCTGAGGAGGACGAAGGCCAGGACGGGAACGGCCACACGGGATCGCCATCGGCAGTCCTCGAGGGCTTGTCGCGTCGATTTCACTATTCGCTTCGAGCTCGGCTGCCTGCAACGCGAACTTTTGCAGGCTGTCGCGAACTAGACACGTGACCACTATTCCACGACTCGGGGATTCTGGGTGAAATCGAATTTCGAACCGTACGCGCATGAACAGAAATTGCACGTACGGTTCGAGCCATCCGAACGTACCATCGTGGCGCGGCTGGACGGCGTGGTCATCACCGAGGTCCGCTGCTCCCCGAATCCGAAGTCGAACTCCTAAGTAGATTTTGACCTTCTTCGAGGTGGCGGCAGTCGTCGCCTCCGTGATCCTGGCCTTCTCGGTATATAGATACTGGCGGACATCAGCCTGGAGAAATGGCTGGCGTCGCAAACTCGAACTTTTGCCAAGACTCGCCGGCACCATAGGTCGCAACTGCGCTGGGTACTGCGTATATGCGTGGCCGCAGTGATTCAGTATTGGGATTCTCGTGCATAAGTAGCACGCCAAAGCTGCCCGTTACGGCTCCTGGCGACCCGGTGAGCCGACGAATCGCGGGTTTGGCAATGGGATCCCATTGTGAATCAGATCGCTTCCAATCTACCGGGCCTGTCGTCGAGTAGGACAGCGAACCCGACTGTCCAGAAGAAATCCTGTCCGCACTGAATCCGGCCAGCAGATCCAACTGTGTTTCACCGACTTCGTGAATATAGGCAAAGGTCTCGCCGCCGTCGGCGGATCCAACGATGTATGAGCTCATTTCGTTACTGCGTGCGCATACAACGAAGAGAGCGCGATCTGATGCCGCGATAGCAGACGTGGGTCTTTCGCCGTCGTCGGTACAGGGCGGGGACCATTTGACCAGTTCTCCGTCGACAACACGAGCACCCCACCTGGCGGATGCGAGGTCGCCGCCGCGGGGAGAGCGTTGATGCGAAGTCCAAGCCCACGTTGAAGTTCCGTAACTTGCTGTCAGTAGCTGTGCGTACTGATCATTTCCGGTAGACCACAACGAAACCGAGGAGGTTGGACGCCAGAAGGAATCGATTACGCCTTTTGTATAAAGGTCGACTTTGCCGTCCATGGCTAGTCTCAGAAAGGATGGTCGCACCTCGGACGCTCTTGAATCGCCGATCATGTAAAGCTTGCCGATTTTCTCACCGACGGTTGGTACGGCATCTCGCTGCCAACTTCGCCCACCATCTTCAGTACGTTGTATCTGCGGGCAGCCCCGTGCGTCACTACATGGGACTTTTTCGCCGACCACCCAGCCGTGTCGATCCGAGATAAATGACACCGCAGTTGGGGCAAATGTGGAGGGAACCGCTTCCGGGCGTTTCGTGAACACTACCAATATCGCGATACCCGGAATGTTGCTGTGGCTACTATCAGGAAAATTCTCCACCGATTTGACATCATTCTCCAGGTGCTCTGTTTCGCGTGATCGGCGTGGGCGCGTATTGCTTTTGGCGGAAGGGGGTGTCGTTCACGTGTGCTGCATGTCCGAATATTAGCTCGATAGACGAAAGATGTAAAAATGCCGTGTGGGTATCAAGAGTCGGCACGGCCGGGATGGAGTGCCAGGCCTCCGGTGACCGAAATATATCAGGCGCATATGAGAAATCTGATACTGACGTCCCCTGAGTGGTAATATACGACCATATGAATGGATGTGGAGTACTAGGGAATCTGATCGATGAGTAGAGTGAATAAGTGGCCGGCGTCGACAGATGCGTGTGTGGCACTGAAAGAATATCTTGACCACCATGCATTTAAGAATCTTTCTGTCTCTGCTGAAGCGGAGAATACATTGGCCGGGGATTATCTGGATTTCTCGGGGGCTGATCTGTCGGGGCTATCGCTGGTCCATGCGTGGCTAATGGGCGCCGATCTGTCGGACGTCTGTTTGGTCGGCGCTGATCTATATCGGTCCTGGATGCATGGTGCCCACCTTGACCGGGCCATTCTGGATGGGGCCGATATACGGAAGATCGAAGCAAGGGGGTGCACTGCCGTTGCGGCAAAGGTCCGGGGTGCTGACGCGCGAAGCGCAGTTCTGGAGGAGGCGGATCTACGATGCGCTGACCTCTCGGAAGCCGATCTTCGACAAGCAAGTCTCTCCGATGCCGATCTACGGCACGCGCGACTCGACGGGTGTAGGTACCTGCGCACCGACATGATCGGGAGTCGCCTCGGCGGCGCAAGAGTGGTTGGCGGTCAAGGATCGGTGTACGGACCTGCTGATGTGGGTGTAACGGAATCAAGGATTATCGGATCTGAAGAACTGCGACGATGGTTCCATCGTAACGGCGCGCCGGATGTTGTTGTTCTAGAATTGAAATCTCCATGAGGTCGCCCCGAATGGGACAAAACTTGGGGATTCTGTGAAGTCGAATTTCAAACTCTATGCGCATGAACAGGAATTGCACGTACGGTTCGAGCCATCCGGCCAAGAACATATCATCGCGGCGGGTGACTACATCACTATTTCGGTATGGCCATTGCGTGACGAATGGTCCGAGGATGCTGAGTTGACGCTGGACCGGTGGCCCGAGGAAATCGTTATCAGCCAAGACTGGTGTCAGCTGTATGTCGAGGATTCCAGGGGAATGGACGTGTGCGCCTAGGATGCTCCGAGAGAATTGTGAGGCTGCCGGATGAAATTTCGGTTCATGAGTGCAGGTGAGGCGCTTACGGTGAAGTTCGAGCCAGGTGGCTTGGAGCTTGTGGTTCCTTCCGCTGGCGATGTCGTGATCAGTCCGGTGCGAGACGCTGACTGCAGTGACGACGGTAACTTGTTCACCGTCGAATGGGGGCCCGACAGCGTGGTCATCACCGAGGACCGCTGCACCCTGAACCCGAAGTCGAACTCCTGAAGAAGTTTCCAACTTCCAGTTCAACTCACTTGCCTCTTCGGTGATATTTTTTCGCGACCACACAGAAGTAGGGGGCTCCATAAGCTAAGGGCAACTCGCCGCCATGCTCACAGTTCCCGAATGGTCCACCGCGCATAATTCAAACAGGAGGTGTGTTGAATGAAACTGAGACTTCGAGCTCAGTCCCACGATGTGACTGTGATGTTCGAGCCGGGTGGGGCCCTGTTGGAGCTGGCGTTGGATCGCTACATAGATATCGAGTGGACACAATCTGTTGAATACTCTTCCGAGTTCGGGGAAATTCAGCACTTGGATGGCATGATGGTTGTCTGGCAACCGATAGGGTGGGGATGTAAGGTGACCCTCGATTCGGGGGAAGAGTTCGATACGATGTGCTAGTTCATTCGAATCCGGCGGTTCGCATCACGTGGGCGAACATGAACAACGTCGGGCAGGCCACGAGTTCCATGTATGCGACGTAGGTGAACTACGCGTCAGTCGACCGTAGTGACCCGCCAGCCGTCGCGGTTGAGGACGTCGACGATCAGGGCGGCGATGTTCCAGGCGTCGTCGTCGCCGCGGTGGTGGGTGCCTTCGAGGGGGATTTCGGCGATCTGGAGGGCGCGGTCCATGCCTGGGCGGCGGCGTAGGTCGTAGGACTCGGCGAAGACTTGTTTGGCGTTGGTGTGCTCGGGGCCGAACGGATACTCCACGCCGGTTGCCGCGCACTGGGTGCGGAACTGTTTGCGGTCGTAGTCGCCCCAGCTCGCCCATGGGCGTTCGGCAGCCGCGAACTCGCTCTTCAGCAGGCGGCACGCCTCGGCGAAATCGACGCCAGCGTCGACCTGTTCCTGGGTGAGCGTGGTGAGTTCGGTGCAGAAATCACTCACTGTGGACCGGGTCGGGCGCACGATGATTCCGTGCTTGCTCACTCGGGTTCGAGTCGCGAGATCGACTACGGTGATGCCGACTTCGATGATCTCGTTGGTCTGTCCGGCGGGCGGGTCGCCCAGCCAGCAGGTGGCTTCCACGTCGACCACGTTGAGCAGTCCGGTCCATTCGGTCATGCGACGACAGTACGGGTCGATTGTTGGTGAGCTCCAGCGATATTCGCTGACGGGGCACCGTTACAACCAGCGTGCGACGCCGCCGTTGCTCGAGCAGGTTCCGCTGGGATTCTTGCTGGAGGAGTACTCGCCGTTGTTGCACAGCGCGGTGGCGCCTGGTGGTGGTGACGGTGCGGATTCCGGGGTCGGGACGCAGGTGCCGTCGGCGTTTTCGTAGGAGCCCGGACCGCATTCCTCGTACGAGCCTTCGGTCGTGGTGACATCAGGCGGAGTGGTGGTCGTGGTGACCTCGGGCGTCGTGGTGGGCGGAATTGTCGTGGTGGTCGGTGCGGCGTCGGCGCTCGTGCTCACCGCTGGTGGCGGAGCAGGGGCGACGACGGGCGTCCGCGGCGGGGGAGCGGGACGGGGGTTCGAGGAAGGCGGCGGTGGGGCCGACGGCGGGATCGTGGCCTTTGCCGGGGGCGGCGGTGCGGGCGCGAGCGCCGTGCGAGCGATCTGATGTTTCGCGTCACCTACCGGATCGGGCTCGATGACAAACGGTTTGGTGCGACTTGTCGTTGTCGTTGTCGTCGATTGTTCCGCTGTCGGTGGTGGTGCGCAGGCGATTCCGGTCGCGAGCAGAGTCGCGGCAGCGACGGTGGCGAGCACGTGCCTGACCATGGAACTTCACCAGGTTTCAGCAAGAGGGGAGTAAGTAATGTTTGTTTGCTATCGGCACGCCCGGGCCCTTCGTTAACATCTCGTTAACCAGCTCCGGGTAGTCCCCGGTCGCGGTGCCTGCGGTCGGCGCGGGGTCGGTGGGACGTGCCAGAATATCGCTCACCGACCACAACCCGCCGAGGAGAGAACGTATGCGCCTGTCGCCGCACGAGCAGGAACGGTTGCTGCTGAGTTACGCGGCCGAGCTGGCGCGCCGGAGGCAGGCGCGGGGGTTGAAGCTGAACCATCCCGAGTCGATCGCGTTGATCACCGATCACGTGCTCGAGGGGGCGCGCGACGGGCGGACGGTGGCGGAGCTGATGTCGTCGGGGCGGTCGGTGCTCACCCGCGAGGACGTGATGGACGGCGTGCCCGAGATGATTCACGACGTGCAGGTCGAGGCGACTTTTCCGGACGGGACCAAGCTCGTCACCGTGCACCACCCGATCGGATAGGCGACGCGCATGATTCCCGGTGAGTATCTCTGTGCCGAGGGCACGATCGAACTGAACGCGGGCGCGGTGCGCGTCGAACTGGATGTGGTCAACACCGGCGACCGCCCCGTTCAGGTGGGCTCGCACGTGCATTTCCCGCAGTCCAACGCCGCGCTGGAATTCGACCGCGAGGCCGCCCACGGTCATCGGCTCGATATCCCGGCAGGCACCGCCGTGCGCTTCGAACCCGGTCTGCCGCAGCGGGTTTCGCTGGTGCCGATCGGCGGCACCCGCGAGGTCTACGGCATCAGCATGAACCCGCCGGGACACCTCGATGCCTGAGTCACACGAAAACCACTGCGCGGCAGCAGCCTCGCCGCGACGTCCGGGAGAGAGCCGATGACCGAACTGAGCCGCGCCCGCTACGCCGAACTGTTCGGGCCGACCACCGGCGACCGAATCCGCCTGGCCGACACCGACTTGCTGATCGAGATCACCGAAGACCGCAGTGGCGGACCGGGACTCGCCGGTGAGGAAGCGGTGTTCGGCGGCGGCAAGGTGCTGCGCGAGTCGATGGGGCAATCGCGCGCCACCCGCGCCGACGGTGCCCCCGACACCGTCATCACCGGCGTCGTCATCATCGACCACTGGGGCATCATCAAGGCCGACGTCGGCATCCGCGACGGCCGCATCTGCGGTATCGGCAAGGCGGGCAACCCCGACACGATGTCAGGCGTGCACCGCGACCTCATTGTCGGCCCGTCGACGGAGATCATCGCAGGTAACGGCCGAATTCTCACCGCGGGCGCGATCGACTGCCACGTCCACTTCATCTGCCCGCAGCTGATGGACGAAGCCCTCGGCGGCGGCATCACTACCCTCATCGGCGGCGGCACGGGCCCCGCCGAGGGGTCCAAGGCCACCACCGTCACGCCCGGCTCCTGGCATCTGGCGCGGATGCTGGAATCCCTCGATCACTGGCCGATGAACATCGTGCTGCTCGGCAAGGGCAATACGGTGAGCCAGGAATCTATGTGGGAGCAATTGCGTGGCGGCGCATCGGGTTTCAAGTTGCACGAGGACTGGGGTTCCACCCCGGCCGCGATCGATGCCTGCCTCACCGTCGCCGACGCGGCGGGCGTGCAGGTGGCGCTGCACTCCGACACCCTGAACGAGGCAGGCTTCGTCGAGGACACCCTCGCCGCCATCGCCGGTCGCGGCATCCACGCCTACCACACCGAGGGCGCGGGCGGCGGTCACGCACCCGACATCATCACTGTCGCTTCACATCTCAACGTGCTGCCCAGCTCCACCAACCCCACCCGCCCGCACACGGTCAACACCCTCGACGAGCACCTCGACATGCTCATGGTGTGTCACCACCTGAGCCCGTCGATCCCCGAGGACCTGGCCTTCGCCGAATCGCGGATCCGCCCCTCCACCATCGCCGCCGAAGACCTCCTGCACGACCTGGGCGCCATCTCCATGATCGGCTCCGATTCCCAGGCGATGGGCCGCATCGGTGAGGTGGTGATGCGCACCTGGCAGACCGCCCACGTGATGAAGCGCCGCCGCGGCGCCCTGCCCGGCGACGGCGCCGCCGACAACGCCCGCGTGCAGCGCTATATCGCGAAATACACGATCTGCCCGGCGGTTTCGCACGGTCTCGACGACGAGATCGGCTCGGTCGAGGTCGGCAAACTCGCCGACCTGGTGCTGTGGGAACCGGCGTTCTTCGGTGTCCGCCCGCACGCGGTCCTCAAGGGCGGCATGATCGCCTGGGCCGCGATGGGCGACGCCAACGCCTCCATCCCCACCCCGCAACCCGTTCTCCCACGCCCGATGTTCGGTGCCGCCGCCCCCACCGCCGCGGCCACCTCCCTGCACTTCGTCTCCGAACAGGCCATCGACGACGGCCTCGCCAACCGATTGAACGTGCGCCGAAAGCTGGTGCCGGTCAAGAACGCTCGCCGCGTCACCAAGGCCGACATGCCCCACAACGACGCCATGCCCCGCATCGAAGTCGACCCCGACACCTTCACCGTCCGCATCGACGGCGAAGTCTGGGCCGAGGAACCCGCCACCGAACTCCCGATGGCCCAGCGCTACTTCCTGTTCTGACGGGTCCGCCAGTCCGTGTCGGAGGGCTCGGGTAGTCTCGGCGCGATCCGAGCGGGGCGGGTTTCGGCACGCCTTGTCGTCGCAGAGCGCCGGGCACCCGGCGGGAGGGGGACAGCGTTATGGACGACCTGAACAACGCCGCCGCGGAGATGTCGCGCTGGGCGGACGATCTGGAAGCGAAAGCGCGGCGCTATCAGGAGCTGCACACCACGATGTCCGCGGTGAGCGTCACCGATACCTCCGCGGACGGCCGCATCAGCGTCACCGTCGACGCCAATGGGTCGACCACCGCGATCACCCTGGCCGCCGCCGTACGCGGTATGGACCCCACCGCCGTGGCGACCGAGCTCATGGCGTGCACGCATCGTGCCCAGGCGCGCTTGCGTGAGCAGGTCACCGGGCTGGTCCAGGACATCGTCGGTGACGACGAGGCCGGGGCGGCCATCGTCGGCCAGTACACCGACCGGTTTCCCGACCTCGATCCGACGTCGTCGGCTCCGCCTGCTGCTCCCGTGGCGCGGTGGCACTCCGGGCCCGCCGCTCCCGTGGCGCCGTGGCCGTCCGAGCCCGGCGCTCCCGCGACCCGCAAGCCCGACCGTGACCGGGTCGTCGCGCCTGCGGAGCCCTCCGAAGAAGACCTCTTCTACCAGCGCAAGTCCTGGTTGCAGTAAGAACCGCAACATCCCGGCACACCTTCGAGGGAACGACAGGGGTCCGGGCGCGTCCAACTAGCTCGAGAGCCGCGAACTCGACCGGGTTCGCCGACGGAGGGATTGCGCGTGACCAGTCTGTTGAACGTGAACCTGGAGGCGATCAGATCGCAGGCCTGCTCGGTCGATGTCGTCGCAGGCGGGGTGGCCAAGGCGCTCGAGGCGGCCGGTTACCTCGCCCATGCCGATGACGGCTACGGCCTGCTGTTGAAGCCGTATGCGGTCGCCACGCTCAACGCGCTCCACGATGAAATCACCGAAACTCTCGCCCGACTCGACGCCATGAGCGCGGCGATGCCGGGCAAACTGCGCACCGCCGCCGACACCTTCGAAACGTGTGACACCACGCGGGCGGGCGAGCTGACGGTCGTCGCCGCCGAGATCGAAGGGAACCGCTGACCATGGCCGACGGACCCAACGCGGTGGGCAGATTCCTCAACGAGAACACGCTGCCGCTGCCCGGCAGCGTCGACACCTTCGACGACGCCCGAGCCCCGGACAACGACCTGCTCGAGGTAGACAAAGGCGCGGTCGATTTCCGCGACACCTACTACCAGGAGGGCAACCCCCTGCTGAACAATGTGGGGAGACCGGGGCTGTCCACCGACAAAGACGGAAAGCAGGAAGCCGAGGCCGGCATCCTGAAAGGCACGCTGCAGGGTGACACCTGGGAGAACGGGCACGGGCTGTACCAGGCGCTCACCTCCGACGGCTCGGTCCTGGACAAGACCGAGGCCATCGCCAAAGCGGCGAGCACCGGCCGCGATTGGCAAGAAGCGGCGTCGATGTTCGGCAAGGCGATCAAGGGCACCTCCACCCTGGCGAAGTTCGACCCGTTCAACTTCCTCGGCACGCAGTTGATGAGCTGGATGCTCGAACATGTCGAACCGATGCGCAAATCGCTCGACTCGATCTCCGGCAACCCCGACATGGTGCAGGCCTACAGCGATGCGTGGGCGAAGATCGCCGGGCACCTGCAGACCACAGCGCAGGAATGGGCGACCGCGCTCGACACCGGAATCGGCGAATGGGCAGGCTGCGCCGCCGACGCCTACCGGAAGAAGGCCACCGAGCTGACCGGCAAGATCGCCGAGCAGGCCGCGGTCGGGGAAGTGCTGTCCCAGTGCAACGCGGGCATGAAGCGCGTGGTCGAAACGGTGCGCACGATCATCGTCGAGATTCTGAGCAGTCTCGCGGGCATGCTCGCCGAGGCGACCGCGATTCTCATCATGTCCGCGGGCACCGCGACGCCCGCGTTGATCGCCCGTGCGCTGTTCGAAATCTCGTTCGCCACTGCGAAAGTCGGGACGCTGTTGTACGAGCTCGCCACGGCGATGATGTCGTTGAAATCGATGGCGATGAACGCGGCGACGCTCATCCGCGGTGTGACCGAGGTCGAGACCGCGAAGTAGTACCTTGCGTCTATGACGACCAACGATTGGGCCGATGTCGACAGCTATATCGTCAATACGCTGGTGGGTGATGACGGGTTGCCCGCGCTTGCTGCCAATGCCGATGCGGGGTTGCCCGCTATCGATGTGTCCCCGCCGCAGGGGAAGCTGCTGAACCTGTTGGCGCGCACCGCGAAAGCGCGGCGGGTCCTCGAGATCGGCACGCTCGGCGGGTACAGCACCGAGTGGTTGGCGCGGGCGGTCGGGGACGGTGGGCTTGTTGTCACGCTGGAGTTCGAGCCGCGCCATGCCAAGGTCGCCCGGGAGAATCTGGATCGGGCCGGCGTGGGGGAGCGGGTCGAGATTCTGGTCGGGGCGGCTTTGGACACGCTGCCGGGTGTGGCCGAGGATCTGACCGAGCCGTTCGATCTGGTCTTCATCGACGCCGACAAGGTCAACAACTCCAACTACGTACAGTGGGCGTTGCGCCTGACCCGCCCCGGTTCGGTGATCATCGTCGACAATGTGGTCCGCGCGGGCGCGGTGGCCGACGAGCAGACCGAGGACCCGAATGCCAGGGCCAGCCGCGACCTGATCGACTTGCTCGCCGCCGAACCGAGCGTCGACGCCACCGTCATCCAGACCGTGGGTGCAAAAGGTTGGGACGGATTCGCCTACGCCGTGGTGAACGGTCCGAATTCCTGACCTTTCACCGTGTTGGGACGGATTCGCCTACGCGGTGGTCAACGGCCCCACATCCTGACGACCGGCACGGGTTCACCCACCGGCAACGCGCACGGCGGCTACTTGGCAGTTGGGATTCATCGCTGGTTATCTGCCGTGGTTAGCGTGATGGTTACTCGGAAGGAGTCCGGCGTCATGGAATTCCGACACCTCGTTTCGTTCATCACCATCGCCGAAGAGTTGCATTTCGGTCGCGCAGCGCAGCGCCTCCATCTGACCCAACCAAGTCTCAGTGCCCAGCTGCAGAAGCTGGAGAAGTCGCTGGGCGTCCAACTGGTCGCCCGCAACTCCCATGAGGTGCGACTGACCCCGGCGGGACGCGAGTTCGAACTCCAAGCCCGCCAAATCGTCGCCCAGCTCGACCGTGCCGCCCAAGCGGCCAAGGCTACCGCCGAAGGTCGTGCGGGCAGTCTCAGTATCGGATACAACCTGCCTGCCAGCAGACATGTGCTGCCGGAGGCGCTGACCAGAATGACCGAGCGCCACCCCGACATCGTGGTTTCGCTGTGGGAGAAGCGAACCGGCCCGCAGCTGGCCGGTCTCGCCGACGGATCACTGGACGTGGCCCTGGTCTACGGTCATCCCAGTACGGCGGACTTCCGCTATCGCCGTCTTCTGCATCGGGTTCCGCTGGTCGCTGTCGTCGGCCGACGACATCGCTGGGCGGACCGGCCGGGTGTCCCGTTCGCCGAATTGCAGGGCCAGGACTGTGTGTTGTTCGCGCGGGAGCAGTGTCCGTCGATGTACGACACGATTCTGCGTTCGGCGGCCGAGACCAGGATCTCGCTCAACGTCACCCACTCGGCCGACGACCCCGGCGCCACCGCGCACATCGTGTCGGTGCGCTCTCTGGTCGGGTTCGCCTCGCTACCGCGGGCGATTTCGATGGGAATGGGAGTGCCGGGCAGCAGTTCGGTGGCGGTGAAATTGTTCGATCCGGTGCCGACGCTGGATTTGCACGCGGTGTGGCGTGCCGACGAAGCGAATCCCGCCGTGTCGCTGTTCCTGGAATGCATCGAATCCGCACAGATAGATGATGTCCGTGCGTTGTCGGCCTGAAATCGTCGATAGGACATGACTTTCGCGCGGTAGGAACAGCAATGGCGGTGGCGACGGGAATGGTTGTGGCCGTGAAGAATTCAATTCGTGAACTCAGTGTCTGTCACCGCGAACGGATTCGTTCCATCCGATACCTCCAGCCTCTACGCGATTGTTTCCGAAGCGGCACGACGTGACCCCGCACGCCACAGCCTGTGTGCCGCCGACGGAACTCAACTGACCACCGGCGAGCTGGACACCCAGGTCCGCGCGCTCGCCTCGACACTGCTCGACCACGCGGTCGCCGCCGGCGATCGGGTGGCCGTGCTCGGCCGCACGAGCCTGGAATGGGCGCTGCTCGACTGCGCGGCCATGGCGATCGGCGCCGTGATCGTGCCGGTGTACCCGACCTCCTCCGCCGCCCAGATCGAACACATCCTGCGCGACAGCGGCAGCCGGTTCTTCGCCGCCGAATCCGCCGACGACGCCGCCCGGTTGACCGCGGCGGGGGCGAGCGGGCAGGTGTGGTCGTTCGACGAGATCGGTGGCTGGGCCAAGGGTGCGCAGCATCCGGAACTCGACGCGCGGATCGCGGCGGTCGGCGCCGACGACCTGGCGATGATCGTCTACACCAGCGGCACCACCGGTCCGGCGAAGGGCTGCATGATCAGCCACCGCAACATGTACGTCACCGCCGCGAACACTTCCCGCCAGACCGGCTCGCTGTTCGACGGCACCACGGTGCTGGCGCTGCCGTTGTCGCACGTGTTCGGCCAGACGATCCTGTTCGCCTGCCTCTACGGTGGCAGCCGCACCCACCTACTGCCCGGTGTGCCTGATCTGGTGCCCGCGCTGGCCCGGCTGCGGCCGACCTTCCTCGCGTTGATTCCCTACGCGCTGGAGAAGATTCGCAAGCACACCCGCGCGCTGCTCACCGACGAGCAGGAAGCGGCCGCGGTCGAGCGCGGCCTCGCCCTGCTGGCCGAGGGCGCTGCGCCCACCGCGACCGACGACGCCGTGTCGGCCGCGTTCGGCGGTCGGCTGCGGTATGTGATCTCCGGCGGCGCCTCGCTCGACGACACCACCGCGGGCTTCTACGCCGGGTTCGGCGTTGTCGTCCTGAACTGCTACGGCCTGACCGAGGCCGCCACCGCGGTCACCGTGAGCGCGCCGACGACCAATCGGCTCGGCACCGTCGGCCGTCCGATCCCGGGCACCGAGGTCGGCATCGGCGCCGACGGCGAGGTGCTGGTCCGGGGTCCGCACGTCTCGCCCGGCTACTGGGGCGCGGCGGCCGATCAGCTTCCCGTCGACGACGACGGCTGGCTGCACACCGGTGACATCGGCGAACTCGTCGACGGTCACCTGCGGATCACGGGGCGCAAGAAGGAGATCCTGGTGACCTCCGGCGGCAAGAACGTCGCCCCGACGCCGCTGGAGGACCGGGTGCGCCTGCACCCACTGGTCAGCAACTGCATGGTGGTCGGTGACGGCCGCCCGTTCGTGACCGCGCTGATCACCCTCGATGCCGACCGCCTGGCGAAGTGGCGTGCCGAGAACCCCGACGACGACCCGGCCACCGTGGTCCAGGCCGCCGTCGACGACGCCAATTCACTGGTGTCACGCCCGGAATCCATTCGTGCGTTTTGCATCGTCGACGGCGATTTCACTGTCGACGCCGGCCTGCTCACGTCGTCGTTGAAATTGAAGCGGGCCATGATCGCCGAAACCTTTTCCGCCGAGATAAATCAGCTCTACGTGTCGCGCGGGTAACGCGACGCGAAATTCCCCCTCGTTCCCGCCGACGATAGCCGGGAGCGATCGGCCGATGAATTGCGGTGGCCCGCAGTGGTTTGCGCAATACATGGGCGACAGACTCGAAATCGGAATTCGACCAGCGAAAGTGATCACATCATGTATGACGTCATCGTCGTCGGAACCCGGGTCGCGGGCTCGCCCCTGGCCATGCTGCTGGCCCGTCAGGGTTACCGGGTGCTCGCCGTGGATCGTTCGACCTTTCCCAGCGACACACCGTCCACCCACTACATCCACCAGGCCGGTCTGGGCTTTCTGAAGTCCTGGGGTCTGCTCGACACCGTGGTGGCCACCGGCTGCCCGCCGATCCGCCACCTGAACTTCAGCTACACCGACATCGTGATCCCGGGCATGGCCGATCCGTCGGCCGACGGCATCGACGCCGTGTACTGCCCGCGCCGCACCGTGCTCGACGAGATCCTGGTCGACGCGGCGGGCGAGGCCGGCGCCGAGATGATCCAGGGCTTCACCGTCACCGGGCTGCTGCGCGACGGCGACCGGGTGGCGGGCATCCGCGGTCGCGTCGGCGACGGCCCGGAGCAGGAATTCCGCGCCCGGCTGGTGATCGGGGCCGACGGCGCCAACTCGATCGTCGCCAAGGAGGTCGGCGCGGCGACCTACGAGGGTTCACCCGCCGCCTGCTTCATCTACTACTCCTACTACGAGGGCGTCGACTGGGGCATGCAGCACCGCACCGGTTTCGGTGAGCAGCAGTTCGCGTCCTGGCCGACCAACGACGGGCTCGCCCTGGTCGCGGTCATGCGCAAGCGCGACCGGTTCCGCGACTTCCGCACCGACCCGGATGCGGGCGTGCAGGAGATCGTCGACCAGATCGACCCGGAGATCGGGGCCCGCCTGCGCGACACGGGCAAGCGCGTGGAGCCCTTCCGGCCGATGCTCTACCCGGACAACTACCGCCGCCAGTCCTTCGGGCCCGGCTGGGCCCTGGTCGGCGACGCCGGCTACCACAAGGACCCGTTCACCGGCTGGGGCATCACCGACGCGTTCAAGTACAGCCAGCTGCTGGCCGACCTGGTGCACGAAAGCCTCTCGGGCGCACGACCGTTCGAGCAGACCATGCCGGAATACCAGCGCGAGCGCGATGCCCAGAGCGCGAGCACCTACGAACTGACCCAGTCGATCTCGGAACTGACGCTCACCCCGTACTACGACTCGGTCTTCCGCGCGGCGAGCCTTAGCCCGCACTACTCCAAGAAGTTCTTCGGACTGATCGCGGGCCTGTACCCGCCGGACAAGTTCTTCGGTGAGGCCGAGCTCAGCGCGCTCTACGAGGAGGTCGACTTCCCGGTCGCCGACCGGCACGTGGTGAATACCGCGGCGGTCCCGGCGTGATCTCGGCCGGCCTGACGGCGCTCGGGGACAGCTTCGTGGAGGGTCGTGGCGATCCCGCCGCGGCGGGTGGCTACCGGGGCTGGGTCTCGCGCCTCGGCGGTCAGCTCGGGCTGCGGCCCGCCGCGATCAACAACTTCGGTACCCACGGCGCCACGACCGGCGATGTCGTCGCGAGCCAGCTCGCAGCGGCGACGTCGTCGGCACGGGCCGGCCTCTACGGTGTGGTTGTCGGCGTGAACGACCTGGTCAGCGCGTATGACGAGAATCGTTTCGCCGACAACCTGTACACCGTCTTCAGCACCCTGCGGGCTCGGGAAGCCACCGTCTTCACGGCGAACTATCCCGATATCCCCGCCCGCCTACCTGTGCCGGACGGTTTCCGCGCCCTACTGCGTGAGCGTTTCGCTACCGCCAACGATGTCCTCGCCCGGGTCACCGACGACACCGGGACACTGCTGCTCGATCTCGCCGCCAGGCCCGAATGGGCCACGGCGCAGGTGTGGACCGCCGACGGTCTGCATCCGAGTCCGGTAGGCCACCGCCTGTTCGCCGCCACCGCGGCCGAACTGATCGCCTCGGCCACCGCCACCACCGTTGCCGCCTGAGAGGAACCTTTCGTGACCGTCGAACGACGACTGGCACGCGACCCGATCGCCATTGTCGGGATGTCGGGTCTGCTGCCGAAGGCACACACCCACCGCGAGTACTGGCAGAACATCATCGACGGCGTCGACTGCACCTCCGAGGTGCCCGCGTCGCGCTGGAGCTTGGACGACTACTACGACCCCGACCGGTCGGTGCCCGACAAAACCTATTCGCGCCGTGGGGCTTTCCTGCCCGAGGTCGACTTCGATCCGCTGGAGTTCGGCCTGCCGCCGAACCAGCTCGAGGTCACCAGCACCATGCAAACCCTGAGTCTGGGGGTGGCGCGTGACCTGCTCGCCGACGCGGGCGCGACTGGCTCGCAGTGGTACGACCCCGCGCGCACCGGCGTGGTGCTCGGCACCACCGGGCCGGTGCCGCTGATGCACCCGCTCGCCGCGCGCCTGTCCACTCCGGTGCTCGAGCAGGCCGCCCGTTCGGTCGGCCTGTCCGAGGGCGATGTCGCGGAGATCTCGCGCCGGTTCGTCGCCGCGTTCGCGCCGTGGGAGGAGAACTCCTTCCCCGGTCTGCTCGCGAATGTGGTGGCAGGCCGGGTCGCCAACCGGCTCGGACTCGGCGGTATCAACTGCACTGTCGACGCGGCGTGCGCGGCGTCGCTGGCCGCTATCCGCACCGCGATCGCCGAACTGCAGGACGGTCGCGCCGACATGATGATCACCGGTGGCGTCGACACCGAGAACTCGATCTTCATCTACCTGTGCTTCAGCAAGGTCGGCGCGCTGTCGCCGACCGGGCGGATCAGCCCGTTCTCGGCCGAGGCCGACGGCACGCTGCTCGGCGAGGGCATCACCATGCTCGCGCTGCGCAGGCTGGCCGACGCCCGACGTGACGGCAATCGGATCTATGCCGTGATCCGCGGTCTCGGATCGTCGAGCGACGGCCGTTCCAAGAGCATCTACGCGCCCCGCGCCGAGGGGCAGCGGGTCGCACTCGACCGTGCCTACGCCGACGCCGAGTGCTCGCCCGCCGATGTCGAGCTGATCGAGGCACATGCCACCGGCACCGCGGTCGGCGACAAGACCGAGCTGACCGCGCTCAAAGGCATACTGGCCGAGGCGAGTTCGGAGACCGGGTTCGCCGCGCTCGGCAGCGTGAAGTCCCAGATCGGGCACACCAAGGGCGCCGCGGGCACGGCGGGGGTGATGAAACTCGCGCTGGCCCTGCACCAGAAGATCCTGCCGTCGACGATCAATGTCG
The DNA here is from genome assembly GCF_042716665.1 of Nocardia sp. NPDC058658. Lineage (NCBI taxonomy): Bacteria > Bacillati > Actinomycetota > Actinomycetes > Mycobacteriales > Nocardiaceae > Nocardia > Nocardia sp. NPDC058658. The sequence continues at coordinate 1,083,682 of NZ_JBHXRR010000001.1, read as the reverse complement.
ACGCGCCCAACGACGAGATCGACGCCACGCGGACCCCGTTCTATGTCAACACCAGGACCCGGCCGTGGGTGCGCGATCCGCAGCGCCCGGCCCGTCGGGCGGCCGCCTCGGCGATGGGCTTCGGCGGCACCAACTTCCACCTCGTGCTCGAGGAGGCCGACGGCGAGCGCGGGCAGATTCTGCACCGCGTGCCCCGCGCGCACCTGTGGCACGCGCCGGACGTGGCGGGCCTGATCGACGTGGTCCGCAGCACCGAGGGCACCGACGGCGCCGACATCCCGGCAGGCCACGCCCGGATCGGTTTCGTCGCCGTCGACGAGGAAACCGCGGCCGACCTGCGCACGCTCGCGGTGGACGAGATGGTGCGCAATCCCGATGCGGCGCACTGGGATCACCCCGAAGGCGTCTACTTCCGCGCCGCGGCGCTGCCCGCGGTAAAGGTCGGCGTGCTGTTCGCCGGTCAGGGCAGTCAGTACGTGGACATGGGCCTGGACACCGTGCTGAACAACCCGCCCGTCGGCGCTGCCTTCGACGCGGCCAACGCGGCTTTCGTCGGCGCGCCCCAGCGCCTCGGCGCGGTGGTTTTCCCGCCGCCCGCGTTCACCGAACAGGTTCGCGCGGACCAGGAATCGGCCCTGCGGCGGACCGAATTCGCCCAGCCCGCGATCGGCGCGCTCGCGGCCGGACAGTTCCGGGTTCTCACCGAGTTCGGGCTGCGCGCGCACGGTCTACTCGGCCACAGCTTCGGCGAACTGACGGCGCTGTGGGCCTCGGGTGCGATGAGCACCGAGGACTTCTACACCCTGGCCCGGGCGCGCGGCGCGGCGATGACCGTGGCCGACGGGGTCGAGGCGGGCACCATGGTGGCCGTCAGCGCGACGCGTGAGGACGTAGCCGAGGTCATCGCCGATCTCGACGACGTGTGGATCTGCAACCACAACGCCCCGGATCAGATCGTGGTCGGCGGCGGGCCGGACGGCATCGCCGCCTTCGCCGCGCGCAGCGCCGAAAAGGGTTGGACCACCAGGGATCTGCCGGTGGCCGCCGCTTTCCACACGCCCTACGTCGCCCACGCCGTCACCGACTTCGGCGCCGCGGTCGCCGAAGTCGACATCATCGAGCCGACGGTGCCGGTGTACGCCGACACCGCGGGCGCGTCCTACGGCGCCGACGTCGCCGCCAACCGGGCGACGCTGACAGCGCAGTTGCGCCACCCCGTCGAGTTCGTCGACGCGCTGCGGGCCATGCACGCCGACGGGTGCACCGTCTTCGTCGAATGCGGTCCCAAGCAGGTGCTGACCTCGCTGGTGCGGCGCACCCTCGGCGACGACGTGATCGCCTTCGCCACCGACTCCGGCCCCATCGGCAACGGCGACGTGGCGCTCAAGCGCGCCGCGGTGCGCCTGGCCGTGCTCGGTGTCGAGATCGCGGGGATCAACCGTCATGCCGCGCCCGAACCCCACCGGGCCGTTCCGGCCGCGAACCGGATGACGGTGACTCTGTCGGCGCCGGAATACGTGCCCGACAGCCGCCGCAGGGCCTACACCGAAGCGCTGGCCGGGGACTACCGCGTCCAGCTCGCCGTGCCCGCGGTGGCCGTCGAACCCGGAGCCGCCGTTGCCCCGGTCCCCGTATCAACAGCCGCGCCGCACTCGTTCGCGGCGCCACAACCGGTGGTAGCCCCGCCCGTGGAGGAACAGCTCGTGACCATCCCCGCCCCCGGCTCGTCCGAGTACCGGACGAGCGACTCGCTCGACACCGCCCTGGTGCAGCACCTCGACACCCACCGGCAGTACCTGGACGGCCAGCTCGACCTGGCCCGTGGCCTGGCGGGAGCGCTGAGCAGCGGCACGCTCGACGAGAACACCCTGCGCGCCATCGAAGCGGTGAAGGACCACGGCATCGCGATCAGCGAAAGCCACTCGCGGGCAAGCGATGTGCTCGCTCAGCTCGCCGAGCTCGAGGGCGGCGCACCGCTGACGGGCACCCGCACCGTGACCGCTACCCGGCCCGCCGCGCGGGCGATCACCGCCGCGCCCGCTGTGCCGGTGATCGCCACCCCGGCGCCCGTTCCCACCAACGGGCATACCACCCCGGTCGCTTCCGCGGCGAATGGTGCTGCCCCCGTGGTGGTTCCGGCAACGGCTCAGCACGCTGACACCGCACCGCAGACAGTCACCTCCGGCGCGGCCGCCGACGGCGCGATCACCGGTGACGCGATCCGCGCCGCGCTGCGCGAGGTGGTGGCCGACAAGACCGGCTACCCGGTCGAGATGGTCGACCCCACCATGGACCTGGAAGCCGACCTCGGCGTCGACTCGATCAAGCGCGTGCAGGTCATCGGCGCACTGCAGGAACGCTTCCCCTCGCTACCCAGCCTCGGTCCCGAGCAGCTGGGCACCCTGCGCACGCTGGACCAGATCGCGGACCTGCTCGTCGAGGCGGACAGCGCCACCGCACCTGCCACCGTCGCAGCCCCGCCCACCACCGCCGAGGCCGCCCCGGCCGACGGCGCCGCGACCGCCGACACCCTGCGCCAGGCGCTGCGCGAAGTCGTCGCCGACAAAACCGGATACCCGGTCGAGATGGTCGATCCGACAATGGATCTGGAAGCGGATCTGGGCGTGGACTCGATCAAGCGGGTCCAGGTGATCGGTGCGCTGCAGGAACGGTTTCCGAACCTACCCAGTCTCGGACCCGAACAGCTCGGCACCCTGCGATCATTGGATCAGATCGTGGACGAGCTGGCCGGGGGTGATGTCCACCCAAAAGCTGAGGCCGCGGCCGAAACGCCGCGGCACGTCGTCGAACTCGTCGAGCTGGCACCGGTCGACCTGGCGGTCGATCCGTATCGCCTGGCAGGCCGCGCGCTGGTGGTCTGCCTCGATCCCTCGGCCGAGACCGATACCGAGGCGATCGAGGAGACACTGCGCGAACGCAGCTGGACGGTGCAGCGGGTAGGTCCCGCCGAGGCCGTGTCCGGCTCCGCGGACATCTGTGTGGTCGTGGCCGGTGTCGCCTCGGAATGGGCTCAGGCAGAGCGCATCCTGACCGAGGCGATCCTGCTCACCGGTCGGGTGGTGCCCGCTCTGCGCGCAGCGACCGACCGCGCCGGCTTCGTCACCGTCACCCGGCTCGACGGGCACCTCGGTCTGCTCGGTGACGCCGATCCGGTGCCTGCCCTGCTCGGCGGCCTCGGTGGCCTGGTGAAGACCCTGGCGGCCGAGGAGCCCGCGCTGTTCTGCCGCGCCCTCGACATCGCCCCGGCGGCGACGCCGGGGCGGGTGGCGCAGATCGTGCTCGAAGAGCTGTGCGACGCGGCCGTCGACACCATCGAGGTCGGCGTCGACGGATCGGGACAGCGGCGCACCCCGGTGCCGAGCAGGCACGGAGACGCTGTCACCACCGAGATCGTCAGCGCGGCAACCACACTCGCGCCAACGGTGCTGACCGAGGACGACGTGCTGCTGGTGACCGGCGGTGCGAGGGGTGTCACCGCCACCTGTGTGCTCGCCCTCGCCGAACACAGCCCGGCACGATTCGTCCTGCTCGGACGAACCCAGCTCACCGACGAACCGGACTGGGCAGTCGGCGTCGCCGAGGGTGACCTCAAGCCGGCGGCGGTGCGCGCACTGGCCGGGACCGGGGTGAAGCCGAAGGACATCGATCGGGCGTGCGGCGAGATCCGCGCGGTCCGCGAAATCCGTTCCACCCTGGCCACTCTCGGTGATCGTGCCGACTATCTGGCCGTCGACGCGACCGACGCGGCCGCGCTCGCCGAGGCTATCGCACCGTGGCGCGAGACCATCACCGGTGTCGTACACGGCGCGGGTGTGCTGGCCGATTCCCTGATCCCGGACAAGACCGCGGACTCGATCGGCCGGGTCCTGCGGCCCAAGCTCGGCGGTCTCGCCGCCGTCCTGGCCGCGGTGGAGCAGCCCAGAGACCTGGTGCTGTTCACCTCGGTGGCCGGGCTGTTCGGCAACACCGGACAGGCCGACTACGCCGCCGCGAACGAGGCGCTGAGCCGGTTCGCGGTGAGCTGGGGGCGTAGCCACCCCGGCCATCGCGTCACGGCGATCGACTGGGGCGCCTGGGACGGCGGCATGGTGACGGCCGAACTGCGCGAGCACTTCCACGACCGCGGCATTCCGCTGCTGGCCCCCGCCGCGGGCGCCGCCGCGTTCACGACGCAGTTCACCGAGGACCGCCGACCGGAACCGGTGCTGCTGGTAGGCGCCGCGACCGCGCTGTCGACGGGCGAACGTCGCGTCGCACGGGTGCGCGCCCGGCGCGATGTCACCGGCCTGGTCGACGAACCCGTGATCGCCGCGCACCGGATCGGCGAGCACATCGTGCTGCCCGCCACCTTCGGTCTCGGCGCGATGATCAATCTCGCGGAGCGAACCCGCCCGGGCCGCACCGTGATCGGCGTTCGCGACTATCAGGTACTCAAGGGGCTCGTCTTCGATCATCCGGTCACCGCGCTGGAGATCGAGCTCGAACCCGTCGCCGACATCGACGGACGGACCGCACTGCGCGCCACCGTGTTCGGTGACAAGGCGGCGCACTTCCGGGCGACCCTGTTGCTCGCCGCAGGCCCCGAGCAGGCGGGCAAGCGGTCGATCGTGGCCGGTCCGGGAACCGGCGCCGAGCGGATCTACACCGACGCCATCCAGTTCCACGCGCCCGCGTTGCAAGGCCTGCGCACCATCAGGTCCGAGAGCGACAGCATGATCGTTCTCGAGTGCTTCCTGCCCACCGGCCCCGTGGTCGGCGGCGCGTACGCGGGCCGTCTGCACGATCCGGTCGCCGCCGACCTGATCCTGCAGGGTCCGCCCGTTCTCGGCCACCGACTGCTCGGCGCGGCCTGCCTGCCCCTCGGCGTCGGCCGGATCGACTACCACCACCCGCTCCCGAGGACCGAACCGTTCGTCCTCGTGGTTGACAACCCGCGCGCCGGGCGGCTCGAAGCCCGCATCGACGCCACCGCACTGGCCACCGACGGCACAGTGCTGCAGCACTTCTCGGACGTCACCGTCCTCACGACGCCCGATCTGACAGAGAAGTTCCAGACCTCGGTGAGGGAGTGGACCCGATGACAGTCCTCGATTTCGACGGCATCGCCTTCGACCCGGTCGGTGCGTCCCCCGCGCGGACCCTGGCGCAGGCCGAGCCGTCCACAACGTCCACCGCACAGGCAGTGCAGCCAGCGCCCACCACAGCGGACGGGCTGTACTCCGGTGCAGCAGTGACGGATTCGGTGCCGAGCCCGATTGCCGAACTGCGCATCGGAGTCGTCACCGCGCACCGTGCCGCCCTCGCCGCGCAGGTCGCCGTGCAGCGCGCGGTGTGGACAAGGTCGACCGGTCCGATCGAAAGGGCCGCCGTGGCAGCGGTTGCCGACCGAACCACGGTGGGCGCTGCCGCCGGACCGGAGATCGTCGATCAGGCCCCGGCGCGCAACAGCGTGGCGACGACCGCCGGGATCGCGGCGCGAGAAGGGGCGTTCAAGCCCTTGGCGCGCACCGGCCGCACCCATCTCGACCGGGCGGCGCTGGCGCTGCTGGCCGAGGGCGCGGTCGCGACGGTCTTCGGGCCTGCCTATCGGCGCGACGGGGTCGAGGTGGCTGTCCGCCTCGCCGTCGGTGAACCTTTGGCGCTCACCGAGATCGAGTCGATCGAGCTCTACGGCGGGAACGGCGACGGCCGCGTGGTCGCCCGCTACGAGGGTGCGCCAGGTGCGGCGGCCCGGCAGGCAGCCGAGGTCTTCGCGCTGTTCACCGGCATGCACCTGTGCCTGTCGGGCAGCACGCTGACCGCGGCCTCCCCGGTTGTGACCGGGTCCGCCGCTGCCGTCACCGGGGCGACCAAAGGCACCCTGGAGTTCGTCGTCACCGGCCTGGATCTCGTTCCCCGCCCGCATGTCACCGGCACCGTCAGCTTCTCCGGTGGTGAGCCGAGCGTGGCCGTCGAGGTCACGGTCACCGAACCGGCCGGCACGGGTGTCGGCCCCGGCGAGGCGGTACCCGACCTGCTGCTCAACGAGTTCCACATGACCCACCTTGCTCGCGGCGACCAGGCGATCGCGATGGGCCCGGAGTTCGCGGACTACACCGGCGTCCGCGCGACCCGCCTGCCCACCGGCGGCCTGCTGCTGGTCGACCGCGTCCGCGACTTCGACGGTGCGCGCGGCACATTCGACTCCGCGTCCTACACCACCGAATACGACTCGCCCGCCGACTCCTGGTACTACGCCGACACGGCCAACGAGTCCATGCCGCATTTCGTCTACATGGAGACCTCGCTGCAGGCGGCGCTGCTCATGGGCTACTACGCCGGACCGACCCTCACCCAGCCCGGCACCACCCTGAGCCTGCGCAATCTCGGCGGCACAGCGACGGTGCTGCGCCAGGTGGACCTGCGCGACCGCACGATCGAACAGTCCTCCCGGATGCTGTCGACGACGATCCTGCCCGGATCCTCGCTGCAGACCTTCGATTACACCCTCCGCGTCGACGGCGAACCGTTCTACGCGGGCGAGACCATGTTCGGCTACTTCAGCGACGAGGCCCTCGCCAACCAGACCGGCCTCGACGCGGGTCGCCCCGCCCCGTCCTGGCTGGCAGAGAACCCGCGCGCACAGGTCAGGACGATCGACGTGGCCGCCCGGCGCGCCGACCCGAACGCGCCGCTGTGTTCGCGCGACACCCTGACCCTGATCGACCGGGTGGACGTGGTCGACGGCGGCGGGGAACACGGTGCGGGATACCTGCATTCGCTGCGCGCCATCGACCCCGACGACTGGTTCTTCACCCGGCACTTCCACCTCGACCCGGTGATCCCCGGCTCACTCGGCGTCGAATCGGTGATCCACGCCGTCCAGGAATGGCTCATCGATGCGGGCCACGCCACGGGCATGACCGACCCGGTATTCCGCATCCCGGCCGACATCCCGTTCAGCTGGCGCTACCGCGGTCAGTTCCTGCCCACCGACGGCACCGTCGAACTGGAGGCGCACATCAAGGCGCTGCACCGGGGTCCACACGGGGTGACCGCCGTGGTGGACGGCTCGCTGTGGAAGCCGGGCCTGCGGATCTACGAAGTGACCGATCTGGCCGTCGAACTCGTGGATCGGATGCCGTGATGACCATGCTGCGCACCGCGGCGGTGGCGACCACCGTCGAGGAGATCACCGCACTGCTGCTCGATCTGGACTCCCCGTGCTGGATCGTGCGGGCCGACGGTGTCGTCGGCGCCACCGCCGACGAGACGATCGCGGGCCGTGCCCAGGTGCTCGCGGCCGTCGGGCCGCTGCCACCACAACGCTTGGGCGACAGCGCCTTCCGTGCCGCACACGGTGTCCGGGCGGCCTATGCCGCCGGGGCGATGGCCAACGGTATCGCCTCGCCCGCACTGGTGAAAGCCATGGCGCACAACGGCTATCTGGCCGCGTACGGCGCCGCGGGTGTCGCGCCGGGCACCGTCGAGGCGGCACTGGCCGAGCTGGCCGGGGAACTGGGCACACAGCCGTTCGCGTGCAACCTCATCCACAGCCCCAGCGAGCCCGCGCTCGAACGCGCCATCATTGATGCCTGCCTGCGCCACGACGTGCGCTGCGTCGAAGCCTCGGCCTTCATGGACCTCACCGCCGAGGTGGTGCGCTACCGGGCCGCCGGGCTCGTGGCCGACCGGCACGGCGACATCGAACGACGGAACCGGGTGATCGCCAAGGTCTCTCGCGTCGAGGTGGCCGAGTTGTTCCTGCGCCCCGCGCCGATCCGGCTGCTGCGCGAACTCGTCGCGGCGGGCCGGATCACCGAGGAGCAGGCCCGGCTCGCCGAGCGGGTCCCGATGGCCGACGACATCACCGCCGAGGCGGACTCGGGCGGGCACACCGACCGCAGGCCGCTCACGGTCCTGCTGCCGGAACTGATCGCGGCCCGCGACCGCCTCGCCGCATCGATCCCCGGTGCGAGCCAGGTCCGGGTCGGCGCGGCGGGCGGTCTCGGTACCCCCGACGCGATCGCGGCGGCCTTCGGGCTCGGCGCGGCCTACGTGGTCACCGGCTCGGTGAACCAGGCGGCCATGGAGGCGGCGCAGTGCGCGGCGACCAAGACCCTGCTGGCCCGCGCCGAGTTCGCCGATTGCGCCATGTCGCCGTCGTCGGACATGTTCGAACTCGGTGTGCAGGTGCAGGTGCTGCGCCGGGGCACCATGTTCGCGGCTCGCGCCCAGCGGCTCTACGACACCTACCGCGCCTACGACGGACTCGACGCGCTGCCGGCGACACTGCGGGCCGAGCTCGAGTCCACGCTGTTCCGCAGGCCGCTCGACGAGGTGTGGGCCGAGTGCGTCCGGTACTTCACCGAACGCGATCCGGCTCAGCTCGTCGGCGCCGAACGGGACCCGAAAGCCAAGATGGCCTTGGTGTTTCGCTGGTACCTCGGGCTGTCCTCGGGGTGGAGCATCCGTGGCGAGGCCGATCGGGTCGCCGACTACCAGATCTGGTGCGGGCCCGCGATGGGCGCCTTCAACACCTGGACGGCGGGCACCTACCTGGCCGCACCCGACAACCGCGCCGTCGCCGACATCGCGGGGCAGCTGATGTTCGGCGCCGCCTACCTCACCCGCGTCGCCGGTCTGCGCGCCGCGGGCGTCCGGTTGCCCGCGGCCTGCGCCCGTTACGTCCCCCGTCCGCTGGAGGATCGATGACCGTCGACACCGCGACCGAGACCATCGGCACCGCATGGATACTGTGCCCGGCTTGTCGATCGATCATCTATCTGAAGCGCTACGAACGTGCGAACCGGGTCTGCCCGGAATGCGACGACCACGGCATGCTCACCGCCGACCAGCGCATCGATCAGCTCCTCGACGTGGATTCGGCGCAGCCGATCGCCGTCGCGGCGACGGTCACCGACCCGCTGGAATTCACCGATACCCGCGCCTACACCGAGCGGGCGGAGCAGGCGCGTAGGACAACCGGCATGTCCGAGGCGATCCGTTGCGTGCGCGGCACCGTCGATGCCACCCCGATCGTGTTGGCCGTCATGGACTTCCGCTTCCTCGGCGGCAGCCTCGGCAGCGCCGTCGGTGAAGCGGTCACCGCGGCCGCCGAGGCGGCGCTGGCCGACCACACGCCGCTGGTGCTCGTCACCGCGTCCGGTGGCGCGCGGATGCAGGAGGGCATCGTCGCGCTGATGCAGATGGCCAAGACCAGCCGCGCGCTGCGCAGGCTCGACGACGCGGGCGTATTGACCGTCTCGATCATCACCGACCCGACCTATGGCGGCGTGGCCGCCTCCTTCGCGACCTCCACCGATGTCATCGTCGCCGAACCCGGTGCGCGCCTCGGCTTCGCGGGTCCACGGGTGATCCAGCAGACCATCGGTCAGACCCTGCCCGACGGGTTCCAGACCGCCGAGTTCCTTCTGGAGCACGGCATCGTCGACATGATCTGCCACCGCGCCGCGCTGCGCACCCGGTTGTCGCGACTCGTGGCGATGACGGTCGGCCCGGTAGGCGGCTCGGCCCCCGATGACGCGGACGCGCTGATCACCGACCCGGCCGCGCTCACCATGGGCGAACCGTGGGACCGCGTGCGTGCCGCCCGCAAGCTCGGCAGGCCGACCACCCTGGACTATCTGGCCACCGCGTTCGACGAATTCGTCGAGTTGCACGGTGATCGGATGTCGGCGGACTGCCCGGCCTTGATCGCGGGCTTCGCCCGGCTCGACGGCCTGCCGGTCGTGGTGATCGGTACCCAGAAGGGCCGTACCGGACCCGAACTGACCGCACGCAACTACGGCATGCCGACCCCGGCGGGCTACCGCAAGGCCGTGCGCGTGCTGCGGCTGGCCGCCAAGCTCGGCAGGCCGGTGGTCGCGCTGGTCGACACCGCGGGTGCCTATCCCGGCGTCGAAGCCGAGGAACAGGGCCAGGCGGCCGCCATCGCCGAATCACTGAAACTGCTTGCCGGACTGCCTGTTCCGGTGGTCACCGTGATCACCGGTGAGGGCGGCAGCGGGGGAGCGCTCGCGCTGGCACTGGCCGACCGGGTGCTGGTGTGCGAGAACGCGGTCTACTCGGTGATCAGCCCGGAAGGATGCGCCGCGATCCTGTGGAAGGACCCGGCCGCCGCGCCGCGCGCCGCCGCCGCCCTGCGTGTCGACGCGGCCGCGCTGCTCGAACTCGGCATCGTCGACGGGGTCGTCCCCGAACCGGCAGGTGGTGCCGATCGCGACCCGGTCGCCGCGGCGGAGCTGCTGCGCCGCGCCGTCGGCCAGACCGTGCGCGAACTGCGCGCCTGGCCGGCCGCCGAGCTGATCGCCCACCGTCACAGTCGGTTTCGGGGGTACGGAACGGCCGGGCCGGAGAGCAGGACGAGCAGATGATCGAAGGAGAATCGATGACCGAGCCCGCGACCAACGAATCCGCCCAGCGCGCGGTGAGCGCCACCGACGCCGACCACAACCTCGCGGTGCTCACCCGCCACGCGATGTCGGTGCGTGCCACCGCGGCAGGCCCGACCTCGGTGACCGTCGCCAACGGCGCGGTGTCGCTGCGGATCACCTGGGACGGCCACCCCGTCTCGGCGCCCGCGGCCGGCCCCGACAGCGGGCGGGTCCCGCTCGTGACGGCGCCCGCCGAGCCGCCGCTCGGGCCGTCGGCGGCCGTCGGATCGTCCGCCGCGAACACCTTCACCCTGACCGCCGAGACCGTCGGTGTGTTCTATCGATCGCCCGAACCCGGTGCCGCGCCGTTCGTTTCGGTGGGCGACCCGGTCCGTGCGGGCAGGCAGGTCGGCATCATCGAGGCGATGAAACTGATGATCCCGGTCACCGCCGCCGAGGAAGGCGTTGTCGCCGAACTGCTCGTCGACGACGGTGCGGCCGTGGAGCACGGTCAGCCGCTGATCGTGTTCGAGGCGTTGCGGTGACCCGCCCGCTGCGCAAGGTGCTCATCGCCAACCGCGGCGAGATCGCGGTGCGCGTCATCCGTACCTGTCGCGAACTCGGCATCGCCACCGTGGCCGTGCATTCCGCGGTCGATCGCGACTCCGCGGCGGTGCGGCTGGCCGACCAGCACGTCCAGATCGGGCCCGCCGCGGCCAAGCGCAGCTACCTGTCTATCCCGGCCATCATCGAGGCCGCGCGCGCTACCGGGGCCGACGCGATCCACCCCGGCTACGGATTCCTCTCCGAGGACCCGGATTTCGCCGAGGTGTGCGAGGCGCAGGGTTTCGTCTTCGTCGGCGCGCCCGCCGCGGTGATGGCCCGGCTCGGCGACAAGTCGACCGCACGCGCGCTGATGGCCGATGCGGGCCTGCCGCTGCTGCCGGGCAGTCGCGACCCGATCGACGACGCCGACCGGGCGCGGGCGCTGGCCGAGGAGATCGGCTACCCGGTGATCATCAAGGCTGTCGCGGGCGGTGGCGGACGCGGGATGCGGGTCGTGCGCGACGGCGACGATTTCGATGCCGCCTGGCAACACACCAGAGCCTCGGCCGCCGCGGTGTTCGGCGACGGCAGGCTCTACCTCGAGCGTTACCTGGAATCGGCTCGGCACGTGGAGGTCCAGATCCTGGCCGACACCCACGGCACGGTCGCGCACCTCGGTCTGCGTGACTGCTCGCTGCAGCGCAGGCACCAGAAACTCGTCGAGGAATCGCCTGCCCCCGGGTTGTCCACCGAGCTGGCGCAACGGATAGGCGCGGCGGCCGTGCGCGGCTGCCGTGCCGCGGGTTACGTCGGTGCCGGCACCGTGGAGTTCCTGCTCGGACCCGACGGGCAGTTCTACTTCATGGAGGTCAACTGCCGTCTGCAGGTGGAGCACCCGGTCACCGAGATGGTCACCGGCGTCGACCTGGTCGCGCAACAGTTGCGCATCGCGGCGGGTGAACCGCTGGACGTGGGCGTCGATCAGCCGCCGCGTGGCGTCTCGATCGAATGCCGGATCAACGCCGAGGACCCCGAGCGTGAATTCGCCCCTGCTCCAGGCGCACTCACCGACTGCGTGCTCCCCGCGGGACCGTTCGTGCGCGTCGACACCCACATCGCCCCCGGTTACACCGTTGTGCCGCACTATGATTCGCTGCTCGCGAAGGTCGTCGTCTGGGCGCCCGACCGCCCGACCGCCATCGCCCGCATGCGCCGCGCGCTGGCCGAGACCACGATCGACGGCCCCGGCGTAGCGACCACCACCGATTTTCTCCACGACATCCTCGACCACCCGCGCTTCCGCGCCGCCACCCACGACACCGCCCTCATCGGAACCCTCACCACCGTGGCCGCCCGCTGAGAACCGCGCACAGCGAAGATCCCCTCCACCGGGCTCGGTGGAGGGGATCTTTCACTTGAGTCCCGAGCGGACGAACGCGTTGACGATGTGACGTTGGAGCACCAGATACAGCAGCAGAACCGGTAGGCAGGCCAGGCTGGCCAGCGCCATCATCGGCCCCCACTGATCGCCCTCGGTGCCCATGAAGCTGCGCAGGCCCAACTGCAGGACATCGTTGGACTGACGCAGCACCACCGCGGGCCAGAAGTATTCGTTCCAGGCGTTGATGAACAGCAGGATACCGAGTGCGGCCAGGGCGGGGCGCAGGTTCGGCACGACCACGGTCCACAGGATGGCCCACGAAGAACGGCCGTCCATCTTCGCGGCCGCGATCAGTTCCTTCGGGAAGGCGTTCATGTGCTGGCGCAACAGGAGCACGCCCAGTGCCGAGCACAGGGTCGGAACGACACAGCCGATGAGCGTGTTGATCAGGCCGAGCTCGTTGAGCAGGATGTAGTTGGGCAGCATGGTGACCTGGAACGGCACCAGCCAGACACCGACGAACGCCAGGTACATCAGCCGCTGTAGCGGGAAGGTGTACATCGCGAACGCGTACGAGGCCAGCAGCGCGATCAGCAGCTGACCGGCGGCCGACAGGATCGCCACGAAGAACGTGTTGGCGATCAGACCCGCGACGTCGACCTTGTGGGCCGCGTCGAGGTAGTTGTCGATCGACAGTGGCCACGGCAGCGGCGAGAGCGAGGTGACGTCGGCGGGCCTGCGCAGCGCCGTCGCGAACAGCCAGTAGATGGGGAACACGCACACCAGCGCCGTCCCGGCGAGCAGCAGGTGGCTGCCCGCCAGGCGGAGACGATCAATCATCATGAACGGCAACCTTTTCCGATATCCAGACCAGCGCCGCGGCCAACGCGCCGAAACCGACGAACAACAGCACACCCGCCGCCGCGCTCAGGCCTGCGTCGAAGCTGTGGAACGCGTAGTCCCAGAGCAGGTAGTAGATGTTGGTCGTTGACTGTGAGGGCCCGCCCTGGGTCATCGAGTCGATCAGCGGGAACGACAGGGTGGGACTGAGCAGGACGGTGGTGAGCACCAGGAACAGCAGCGTGGGCGAGAGCAGCGGCAGCGTGATCCAGCGCCGGATCTGACCGGGTGTCGCCCCGTCGACCGAGGCGGCCTCGCTGTAGTCGCCACTGATTCCCGCCAGGCCCGCCCACACCACCAGCACGGCGAAACCGAGCAGCTGCCAGCCGGTGATCACGATGATCACGGCCTGGGAGGTGGAGGTGTCGTAGACCCAGTTGTGGCCGGTGCCGAGCAACTGGTCGACGAATCCCGACCCCGGATGCAGCAGCCACCGCCACACCGCCGCCGCGGCGACGGGCGCGACGAGGAACGGCGCGAACACCAGCGCCTGATAGAAGGTGCGGGCCCGCCCGTGCACCCGCCTGCTCGCCAGCGCGATCAGCACCGGCAACAGCACCGTGAACGGCAGCAGGCCCAGGATCAGGGTGGCGGTGCGGCCCAGCGAACCCCAGAACGCCGGAAGATCCAGCAGCCGAGCGTAATTGGCGGTGCCGACCGGCTTCATCGGTGCGGTCGGCAGCAGATTCCACGAGTAGGTGGACAGCTGCACGGCCTGCACCAGCGGTTGATAGGTCCACACCACGAGTAGGAACAGGGCGGGCGCGAGATACAGGTAGGGCGCGAGGAGCCGGGCGGCCTTGCGGCGGGTGAACCGGCGCGGACCCGGCGCAGGGGCGATGATCGCCACCTGCGCCGGGTCCTGCCTGTCGTCGATGACGAACATGTCACCGCGTCCGTGCGGCGATCGCCGCGAGCTGCTCGAGCACCTCGGACTCGGGCCGATCGTAGATCGGCGTGGCCGGGGTGGCCTCGATCGCGGTGGCAAGCACGGTCTCGCCGACGAGATCGATGCGGCTGTACCCGAATCCGGTGTGCCCGCGGTGTCTGCCCGCAGGAGCCATCGGATCGAGCCGGTACGACAGCGCCGGACCGATCCACACCGGGATCCCCGCCACTGCCCCGGCACCGGTGAGGTGGTTGTGCCCGCACAGGATCATCCGGACATCGGTGCCGTCGAGCACCTGCGCCAACCGGTCGGCGTCCTCGAGTTTGAGGAGGTCGGCGGCGAGCACGGGTGAGGGCAGCGGCGGGTGGTGCAGTACGAGCACGGTGCCGCGCGGGGCGGGCGTGCGCAGTTGCTCGGTCAGCCAGGCCAGTTGATCGAGTTCGAGCCTGCCTTCGTGGCGCATCGGCGTCGTGCTGTCGAGCGCGATGATGCGCACGCCGGCGACCTCGCGCACCGAATCGTGCGGCAGCGCGGTGTCCACCGAGCCCGCGGGCAGGTCGAGCAATTCCTCGCCGAAGGCCGCGCGCTCGTCGTGATTACCCATGACATAGACGATCTCGGCACCGAGCTCGGCCGCGACCGGCTCGACGGCGGCACGCAGCCGCCGGTACGCCTCGGGTGACCCGTTGTCGGACAGGTCACCCGAGAGCACCAGGGCGTCGACCCGCTGCCCGGCTTCGCGCAGGTGGGTGAGCACCCGCGCGAGGTTCGCGTCGGTGTCGACGACACCGTGGACGAGCTCGCCGACCGGGCGCAGGTGGGTGTCGGTGAGCTGGACGATGGTGAGATCACTCATCATGCCGCCGGTACGAGCTTGGCGCCCTCGGCCTGCGCGGCAGACAGCGTGGACTGGGGATCCTTGCCCTGGAACACGACCGCCTCGACCGCGTCCATCATGCCGTCGCGCATCTGCAGGTAGCTGTTGCCGGGCATGGAGACCCACGGCTCCATGTTGCCCAGCTGGGCGACGTTCGGCTTCAGCAGCGGGTTCTTGTCGGCCCAGTTCTTCAGACCGTCGGGCTGTTCGAGCAGCCCGGTACGCAGCGGCAGGTAGCCGATGTTCTGCGAGATCTTGATGTAGGACTCCTCGCTGGTGAGGAACTTGATCAGCTCCCACGAGGCCCGCTGCTTGGCGGGATCGTTGGACAGAATGTGCAGGCCCGCACCGGAATTGGTCGGCACGGTCGGTTTGTCGCCGAACGAGGGCATCGGCGCCGAGCGCAGATCCCACTTGTCCTTGGCGCCCGCGACGAAGGTGCCCTGGATGGCGCTGGTCTCGAGGATCATGCCGACCTCGCCACGCCCGAACGCTTCGTACCCTTGCTTCTGGTTGAGCTTGGGCATGCTGCCGGTGTTCACCAGGTTCTGCGCCATCGTGACCACCTCGACGGCGGGGGCGTCGGCGTAGCTGAGGGTGCGGCGGTCCGCGGAGATGACCCGGCCACCGTTGGAACGCACCATCGACTGGAAGCACCAGTCCTTGGCGGTCTTGGTCAGGCAGTCGATGTACACCCCGCCCTTGCCGGTGCGGTCGGCGATCTGCTTCGACGCGGTCGCGACCTCTGCCCAGGTGGCGGGCGGGTCGGCCGGATCCAGACCGGCTTCGGTGAACAGCGACGCGTTCAGGTACAGCACCGGGGTGGAGAACACGAACGGCACGCCGTAGGTGTGGCCGTTCCAGTCGTCGAGGACGCGGGCGCGAGGGGCGTAGGCGTGGCGGCCGTCGAAGTTGCGGTCCACCTCCTGCTTGCCGACGAGGGTGTCGAGCGGCTTGGCCTGCAGCTGGTTCACGGTGAAGTCCAGGTCGCTGAAGCCGAGCTGGGCGACGTCGGGCGGGGTGCCCGCGACCATCTGGTTCTGGATGCTGGAGATGGTGTCGGTGGCCGGGTTCGGGCTGTTGCCCTGCGGCTTCTGCGCGGTGACCTTGATGTTGGGATGCTTCTTACCGAAGTCGGCGATCAACCCGTTGAACGTGTCGGTCCAGGCGCCGGCGATGCCGTAGTTGTAGGACTCGAAGGTGATCGAGACCTGCTGGTCGGGCGTCAGTTCGGGAATCTGCGCGGTGGAGGTGGTGTCCGAGGACACGGTGCCGCCCAGACCGCAGCCGCTCAACGCGACGGCGGTGGTGAACACCACGCCCAATACGGGCAGGGTGCGTTTCATGATGGTTCTCCTCATCGAGTGGTACTGCGGAAATCAGGGGACGGGCACTGCCGCCGCGTCCATGGCCTCAGTGGAATCCGGTTGCGGCGCCTGCCAGGTCAGCCGCAGGCCGGTATCGGGGTCGAAAAGATGGATGTCGGCGGGGTCGACGCGCAGGGCGATGTCCTCGCCGACACGAACCCCGGCGGGGCGCGCCACGCGCACACACAGACCGGTGCTACCCGCGTCGAGGTGCACCAGTTCCTCGCTGCCGAGGTTCTCGACCATGCGCACCGTGCCGCGAACGGCGGTGGCGGTCGGGTCGATGCGCAGGCGTTCGGGGCGGATGCCCGCGAGCACCGGGGTCGCGGTGTCGAGTTCGTCGGTGATCGCGAGCGCGGCCTCTACGCCGTCGGCGGTCACCCGCAGTGCGCCGTCACGGCTGGTGACGACCGCCGGGAACAGGTTCATCGGCGGTGCGCCGAGGAATCCGGCGACGAAGGCCGAGCGCGGCTGGTCGTAGAGCTCGGCGGGGGTGCCGCACTGTTCGACCCTGCCCTCGTTGAGCAGCGCGATGCGCGTGGCCATCGTCATCGCCTCGACCTGGTCGTGGGTGACGTAGAGGAAGGTCGCACCGAGTCGCTGGTGCAGCGAGATCAGTTCGGCGCGGGTCGCGCTGCGCAGTTTGGCGTCCAGATTCGACAGCGGCTCGTCCATCAGGAACGCGCCGGGATCGCGAACCATGGCACGCGCCAGCGCGACTCGCTGCCGCTGCCCACCCGAGAGCGCCACCGGTCGGCGCTCGAGCAGCGCCGACAGTTCCAGCGTGGCCGACACCTCGGCGACGCGCTGGTCGATCTCGGCGCGCGGCCGTCGCCGCGCCCGCAACGGGAATCCGATGTTCTTGGCCACCGACAGGTGTGGGTACAGCGCGTAGCTCTGGAACACCATCGCCAGGTCGCGGCGTTGCGGCGCCGCGTCGGTGACATCGTTGCCGCCCACCAGGATTCGGCCCTCGCTCGGCTCCTCCAGTCCGGCGATCATCCGCAGCAGGGTGGATTTGCCGCAGCCGCTGGGGCCGAGCAACACCATGAATTCGCCGTCGGCGATATCGAGGCTCACCTCGCGCACGGCGTAGTCGGTGTCGAACTTCTTCGATACCGCTTCGATCTGCAGTCGTGCCACGTCTCTCCTTCAGGCCGGTGTGGTGCCGGCGGTGATCCACTGCGTCACACCCGCCGCGATGGCGGGCGAGTCCTTCAACCAGGCGAAGTGGTCGCGATGGACCACTGCCGAGTTCTCGTCGATGTGCCACTGGTCGACCGGCGCCGACGGCATCCGCGAGACCAGGAAGTCGACATTGGATTTCGGGCCGAGCACGTCGTCGGCGAGTGAGATCGCCAGCACCGGAACGGTCATGTCCGCCAGCAGCGTGTTGTAGCGGCGGGTGGTGCCGCGCGGGCGGTAGTAGCTGGTGAGCGAGTGGATCGACCAGTCGACCATCACCCCGCCCGGCATCGGCGCCGGGATCAGCACGCCACCGGGCCACCGGCCCTTGATCCGCGAGACCAACCCGATCCACTGGATCTGGGTCAGCGCCTCGAACCAGCGGCGTGGGCCGAACGCCCACCAGAACACGGTGCCGGTGCCGATGACGGTGACACCGGCGACCCGGTCGGGTTCGGCGGCGGCGAACAGCAGCGCGAGCTGACCGCCGAGGCTGTGCCCGAACAGGTGTAGCGGCGCCTGCGGGAACCGGCCCTCGACCGCGGAAACGATGGCGGGCAGGTCGATTTCGAGCATCTCGCGGTAACCGAAGTCGGTGTGCTCGCCGAGGGCGGGCTCGGCCTCGCCGTGCGCGCGCAGATCGCACGTGGCCACCGACAGCCCGGTGGCGTGCAGCGCCTCGGCCAGTGATCGATAGTTGCGCGCCTTCATCGCCATGGCGGGCAGGATCAGCACCACCGGCGCGGTCGGGTCGTCGGCGGCCAGCCACCGCACGGTGAAGCGCACGCCATCGGTGGTTTCGACAGTGGTGGTCTCGGGCGTCGTCGCGGTCATCGGGCGTCCGTTCCGGCGATGCGGACATCGCACACGTAGTCGAAGGTGAATTCGGCGGTGAGTACGTCGTTGTCGTCGAGTAGTTCGGCGCGGCCTGCCAGCTCGAACCGGGTCGTCTCGGTGGCCGCCAGCACGGGGGCCAGTTGCGCGGCGTCGACGGTGGCGACCGCGCGGATGCGACCACGCGCGGGCTTGCGGTAGGCGGCGGTGCCGCCACGCAGGATCAGCCGGTCGATCGTGAAAAGGCGGTGCGCGGCGGCGCCGACGAACGCCGCGGCGCCGGCGATGTCGGCGGCGGTGAACAGCGCGCCCGCGTGGACGGTGCCCATGTGGTTGCACATCACCGGCTCGGCGGGGATCTCGACCACCGATCGAGCGGGCGAGATCTCGGTGATCACGGTGCCGACGTGCGCGCCGAACGGAACAAGGGCCTGCGAGGCGTCACGCAGGTAGTCGTAGTCGACGGCCTCGGGATCGAGTGCGGGGTAGGCGGCGCCGAAACCGGCGATGCGGTGGGTGGTCATGTCCGGGTCCTCTCAGCGCGGTCCACGCAGGACGCGCCGCGCGATCGACCCGCGCAGCACCTCCGAGGGACCCTCGTAGATGCGGAAAGCCCTGGCTTCCACCAGGAATCGGGCCACCAGGTGGTCCTCGCAGACTCCGAGCCCACCGTGCAGCTGTACCGCGCGGTCGAGCACCCGCCAGACCGCCTCGGAGACGAACGTTTTGGTGATCGAGGCCTCGTGGCGGGCCTGCGAGGAGGTCGCGCCGTGCTCGTCGATGGTGGCGGCGGTGGCCCGGATCAGGCTGCGCGAGGCGGCGATGTCGATCTCGTTGTCGGCGATCAGGCCCTGGGCGATCCCGTGTTCGGCGATCGGCACACCGAAGGAGTAGCGGCCGGTGATGTGTTCGGCGGTGAGCTGCTGGGCGCGCACGGCCAGGCCGAGCCAGTTCATGCAGAACACCAGGCGTGACGGCGCAAGTCGCACCTGCGCGAGCTCGAGGCCGCGGCCCACCGCGCCGAGGATCGCGGACTCGGGGACTTCGCAGTCGGTGAACTCGACCTCGCAGTGCCCACCGGGCGCGCTGGTGTGGTCGAGCGTGCGCATCCGGCGGCCCACCTGCAAACCGGGATTGTCCTGGTCGACGAGGAACATGGTCGGCCCGTCGGTGGTGGTGGCGACGCAGATGGTGAACGCCGCGCCCTGGGCCCCGGTGGTGAAGTGCTTGCGGCCGTTGATCACCCAGCCGGTGTCGGTCTCCTCGGCGACGGTGGCCAGCATCCGCGGATCCGAGCCCGCACCGGGAGCCGGTTCGGTCATGGCGATGGCCGAGCGAACCTCACCGGAGGCCAGCGGAGCCAGATACCGTTGCCGCTGTTCGGGATTCGCGACCGCGGCCAGCAGGTGGATGTTGCCGTCGTCGGGCGCCCAGGCGTTGACGGCCAACGGCCCGAGCAGGCTGGCGCCCGCCGCTTCGAGCACCTGTGCCTGGGCCCTGGTGTCGAGGCCGAGGCCGCCGTAGGCGGGATCGGACAGTGGTCCGAAGACACCGGCCTCCTTGGCCTTCTTCTGCAGGTCGAGGCGCAGGGCGTCGTCGGTGACCCGGCCACCGCCCACGACCTCGCGTTCGACCGGGATGACGTGGTCTGTTACGAACTGCCTGGTCTTGTCGACCAGTTCCGCCACTGGAGTCATGCCGCCAGTGTCGGGTCGGCAGTGGCCCGCTCGCCCGGACGATAGTGAATGTCGATCGGTCCAATCGACTCGGTGCCGGTGCGCTGCGCCACTGCCTCGGGTCGAGCACGGTGATCTGAAACGACTCCGCCGCGACACGGGTCGGCGCGCGGTGGTGGCCGGACTGCCGAGAGGACACACTGTGACCGAGTTGACCGTGCGGGTGATCGACCGAATCGACGAAGCCGACGCGGTGTTCTCGCTGGTGCTGGCGGCGGCCGACGGCGCGCCGTTGCCGGCGTGGACGCCGGGCTCCCACATCGATGTCGCGGTCGGTACCGCCGGGGTGCGTCAGTACTCGCTGTGCGGCGACCCCGCCGAACACGACCGGTGGCGGATCGCCGTCCTGCACGAGCCCGCGGGCCGCGGTGGGTCGGCGCAGCTGTACCGCACCGCGCTGCCGGGGACCACATTGTCAGTGTCTTTGCCGCGCAACAACTTCGAGCTCGAGGCTGCGTCGGCGTACACCTTCGTGGCGGGTGGGATCGGGATCACTCCGATCGTGGCGATGATCGCCGCGGCGGAGCAGGCAGGCGCGGACTGGACGCTGCACTACGGCGCGCGCACCAGGGCCCACATGGCCTTCGGTGACGCACTGTCGCGGCGATACCCGTCGGTGCGGCTGGTGCCGCAGGACGAGGCGGGACTGCTGCCGATCGCGCGGATCCTGGCCGCGCGGCCCGACGCCACCGTGTACTGCTGCGGGCCGGAGCCGCTGCTTTCCGCGGTCGAAGCCGAGGGCGCGCGTCAAGGAATCGCTGTGCGCACCGAACGTTTCGTGCCGCGCCCGGTGGACACTGCCGCCGACGCGGCGTTCGAGGTTCGCCTGGCACAGACCGGTACGACCCTGCGCGTCGCCGCCGACCGCTCCATCGTCGACGTTCTCGAATCCGCGGGCGTCTCGGTGATCACCTCGTGCCGCGAGGGCACCTGCGGCAGTTGCGAGACCCCGGTCCTCGACGGTGAGGTCGACCACCGCGATTCGCTGCTCACCGCCGAGGAACGCGAGAGCGGCAAGACAATGATGCTGTGTGTCTCGCGGGCCCGGTCGCAGGTGCTGGTGCTGGATCTGTGATCGAGCACCGACCGTCGGCAGGCGAGGCCGGCCGACGGTCGGTGGGGCTCACCGCAGGCGAACGGGGAGGCTGTCCAGACCCCGGATAAGAGTGCTCGTCTGCCAGCGCAGGTCCGCCTGGTCGGCATTCAGGTGCAGGTCGGGGAACCGGCGCAGCAGTGCGGTGAAGGCGATCTCGGCTTCCAGGCGCGCCAGCGGAGCGCCGACGCAGAAGTGGATGCCGTGGCCGAAGGCGAGATGGCCGGTGGGATGGCGGTCGGTGTCCATGGTGTCGGGATCGGCGAAGCGGGCGGGGTCGCGATCGGCGGCCGCGACGGAGACGTAGACCAGTTCGCCCGCGGGAATTTCGGTGCCGCCCAAGGTGATCGGTTCGGTCGTGTAACGCACGGTCGCCATGTCGACCGGTCCGTCGTACCGGAGGAACTCCTCGATCGCGGCGGGGACGCCCGCCGGGTCGGCGCACAGGCGCTGCCACTGTTCGCGGTCGCGCAGCAGCGCGTTGACCCCGTTGCCGATGAGGTTGACGGTGGTCTCGTGCCCGGCCACCAGCAGCAGGAACGCCATCGACACCAGTTCCCGGTCGGTGAGCCGATCGCCGTCGTCGTCGGCGAGGACCAGCTGGGAGAGCAGGTCGTCGGCGGGGTCGGCCTGCTTGGCCCGCACCAGGTCCGCCAGATAGCCGACCATCGCGGCCGAGGCGGCCGGGCGCTCGGTGTCCTCGCCCTCACCGACGACGGTGACCAACGCTCTGGTCCACGCCTGGAAATCGGCGCGATCGGCGTACGGCACGCCGAGCAGCTCGCAGATCACCGTCACCGGAAGGGGATTGGCGTAGGCCGCCATCAGATCCACCTCGTCGCTGTCGGTGATCGCGTCGAGCAAGGAGGCGGCGATCTGCTCGATCCGAGGCGCCAGCGTGGCGACCTGTTTGGCGGTGAACGCCTTGTTCACCAGTTTGCGCAGGCGGGTGTGCGCGGGCGGGTCGGTGCTGAGCATATGGCTGAGCAGGGTCAGCACGTTCGGGTCCGACGGGGTGGTGTCGCGCTTGCCGTGCAGGATCGCGTCGACTCGCACGACGTCCTTGGCCAGGCGCGGATCGGCAAGGGCCTGGCGGGCTTCGGCGTAGCCGACGACCACCCAGCGGATGACATCGTCGGGGAAACGGACCCGGCGCACCGGGCCCTCGGCACGCCAGCGCCGGAAGTGGGCGTGCGGATCGGCGAAGAAGTCGGCGTCGATGGACGCGACGGGGGCAGCGGTGATGTCGGCCATTCCGCGACGGTACCGACGTCGGGTGAACGACTCACCGAGCTCGGGTGATCTCGATCAGGCGATCGGAGGTCGGGATGGAATGGCTTGCGGCAAGACGGAATTCACCCCGCGCTGGTCGAATGACGCCAGGAATCGTCCGCAGGGAGGAAAACCATGACCAGTACCGATGTCGACCTCGACGCGACCGTGGACCGGCGCGTCGCCGAACTGACCGCGGTCTTCGAGCGCGGGCTACAGGAGAAACTGGGGGTCGGCGATTCGCTCGGCATCCGCCTGGAGCACGCGTCCAAGGGCCGCACCCGCTACTACCTCGACCCGAACCCGGCGACCATCAACGCCATGTTCACCGTGCACGGTGGCGTGCTGGCCACGCTGATGGACACCGCCATGGGCAGCGCGGTGTTCACCGAACTCGCCGACGGCATCGCCTACACCACCCTCGAACTGAAGGTGAACTTCATCCGCGCGGTGACCCTCGACGGCAGCAGACTCACCTGTGAGGCCACTGCCGTGCACGTGGGCAGGCGCACCGCGACGGCCGAGGGCCGCATCACCGACGCCGCGGGCAAGCTCATCGCCCACGGCACCACCACGATTCTCGTGCTGGCTCCCAGCAACTGACGAACGACGAGTCCGGCCCCACTCATCGGTGAGCGGGGCCGGACTCGTGTGCTCAGGCGATGGTGCGGCAGCTCGCGACGAACGCGATCAATTCGTCGACCGGTTCGGTGCGGGTGTCGACCGCCCGATCGATCACCTTCACCAGGTGTTCGTAGGCGGCGGTGTGGTCGTAGTCGGCGACCTCGGCGATTCGCAGCGCCCACCGCCAATAGCCGCGCAGCGTGTCCGACAGCGGCATCCGGAAATGGGCGATGACATCGCGGATCGGCGCCACCACCGCGTCGCCGTCGTGGCGCAGATAGCGCGTCACGACCTCGGCCATGAAACTGAAATGCCGTGCCTCGTCCCGCGACAGCCGGGTGAGCACCGCGGCGAGCACCGGATCGGCGACCACCTCGCGCAGCTGCTGGTAGTACATCTGCGTCGCCTTCTCCTGCACCAGCGCGTAGGCGAAGAACTGCACGGGGTGCTCGTAGGGCAGATCGAACGGCTTGTGGCCCTCGATCGCCAATTCCGAACGCAGCGTGGCGCGTTCGGCCATGCCCGCCGCCTCCTGGTAGCGGGTCAGCGCCCTGGCGTGGGTGTCCTCTTCCAGCGCCCACCGCACCGTGAAGTGGTAGAGCTCGCGATTGTGTTCGAAGGTCGGCAGGTCCACGCTGTCGTCGACGGGGAAGTGCCGGTGATAGACGTCGAAGTAGCCGGGCAGATGATCCTCGATGAGGGTGACGAACTGCACCGCGGAGCGCTGGCCCTCGGTGAGTCTGTTCGCGTCGGCGGCGGTCCAGTCGAACGCGGTCTCCACGTCCCAGGCGCGAGTCGCGGGGGAGGCGGCGAGGAAGCCGTCGACCGCGGCCGACAGTTCGGTGACGGGCAGCAGCCCTGCGGTGGTGATCATGGTGTCCTACCTGGCATTCCGGCAGACCAGCGCGTAATGCTTGGTGGTGTAACCCCAGCCCGCGTTGGCGATCTCGAGATAGTGGCGCAGCTGCCCCGCCAGCCCCGGCCGGTGCGCGTCGATGCGTGCCGTGGCGGCGTCGACGTTGTCGATCCAGTCCTCGATCGTGCGCCGGTAGTGCTCGGTCAGATCGTCGACCGAGATCACCGAGAAGCCGGCGTTCTCGGCGGCGGCGACCAGTTCCGAGAGCGGGCGCAGCTCACCGAAACCGAAGATGTCCTCGCGCACGAAACCGGTGCCGTCGCGATCGTCGAACGCGGTGCGGGTGGCGGCATTACGGAAGCAGCTCTCCGACACATACAGCGTGCCGTTGCGTCGCAGCACGGCCTTGGCGCGGCGGAACACCTCGTCGGGATCGGGCATGTGCACGATCGAACCGAGCAGCGTGACGGCGTCGACGCTGCGCGCGGGCAGGTCGAGCTGCTCGAAATGACCCACCCTGGTGCTGACCAGATCGGCCACACCACGGGCGGCGGCCTGCTCGGCGATGTAGTCGTGCTGGCGCGGCGCCGGGCTGACACCCAGCGTCCGGCAACCCAGTTCGCTCGCCATGTACAGGATCAGCGAACCCCAGCCGCAGCCGACATCGAGCAGTTGCTCACCGCCGCGAAGCCCGAGCCGGTCCGCGACGAACCGCAGCTTGTTGCGCTGCGCCAGTTCCAGTGTGTCGCTGTCGGATTCGTAGAGCGCGGAGCTGTACTTGCGCAGCGGATCCAGGAACTGACCGAAGATCTCGGGGTCGAGGTCGTAATGCTGATTGGTATCTGCGACGGCGGTCATGCGGCTTCCTCGCGCACCGCGCGCGCCACGACGGCGGTGACCTCGGTCAGCGTGGACATGCCGAAGACGTCCTCGTCGGCGAGTTCGATGTCGAAGGTGCGCTCGATGCGGGCGATCATCCGCAGCACGCGCACCGAGTCCACCCCTGCCATGGCGCGCAGGTCGGCGTCGGGGGTCAGGTCGGTGGCGGACAGGCCGGTCTCGGAGATGGCGATCTCGGTGACCGTGGCCAGGATGGTGTCGGCGGAAGTGGTGGTCATGGCCGGGCTCCGTTCGGAGAAGAGGTGTTCGGAGAAGAGGCGTTCGGGGAGAAGGTGTTCGCGGTGGAAAGGGCGTGGTCGAGCAGGGCGACTTCGTTGTCGTCGAGGGTCAGGTGGTCGCGGACCGCGTGCAGGTCGAACGGTTGATAGGTGGCCGAGGAGCTCGCGCACACCGCGTCGTCGGCGTCGAGGATCTCCGCGTGCGCCTGCATCGGGCCCGCACCGCGTTCGGGTGACAGCGTTGCCACACAGCGGTATTCGTGGTCGATCAGCAGTGGCGTCAGGAAGCGGGTGCGCTGGGTGACGGTGAAGGCCGCGACATTGCGGGCCAGCACGATCAGATTGCCCATCACCTCGTCGCATACGACCCCGATCAGACCGCCGTGCACCACACCGGGATAGGACTCGAACGCGCGCCCGAGCGCGAACACCGCCACCAGCGCGCCGTCGGCACGCGGGGTGAACCGCAGACCGAGCCCGGTCGGGTTGTGCGGGGAACAGCCGAAGCAGTGGTAGTCGGGGATCACCGACCACGGCACCTCGACCGCGCCCGGCCCTTCGGTGACGCTCATCAGTCGATGGCGTCGGCGAGCGCGCGGCGCACCTTCGCGTTGCTGGACAGGTCGAGCCCGGTGATCCCGGCGAAGGTGCGGCGCACCTTGTCGTGCAAAACCTCCAGCTCGCCCTCGGCGGCGACCTGCTCGAGGAACAGTTCGAACCCGGTGTCGATGGTCTCGTGGTCGCCGAGTTCGGCGATCCCCGCCTTGAAGGTGCTCACCGGGTGCTTGATCTTGGCTTCGGAGCTGTAGACGTAGAGCGTCTCCAGCACCGAGGGCAGTTCCTCGGGGCGCTGACGCAGCCGCTCGGTGGTGTAGTGGATGAACTCGCGCGCGTGCCCGGCCTCGTCGCGAGCGGCGTTGAGCAGCAACTGTTTCAGCACCGGTTCACCGACCCAGCTCGACACCGCCCGGTACACGTGGTTGACGGTGAGCTCGGAGATGATGTTGGTCGCCAGCGTCGCCGAGGGCGTGCTGCCGGGCGCGTACGGTTCGCGCATCGCGTCGACCGCGCGATCGGCCACGTCCTCGCCGATCGCGCCGAGCCACGAGCGGAAGGCGTAGTGGTGCTGCACTTCCTGGTAGCCCCACACCACCGCGAAGGTGGAGAAATCGTAGTCGTCGACGAACTCGTTGAGGAATCCGTGCACCGCCGCGATGACATTGGACTCGCCCATCGCCGCGCTCTTGGCGAGGGTGATGTACTCGGGGCGGACCAGCGTCGGGTCGACGGCGGTCAGGTCGAGGTCGCTCAGTTTCCAGTGCAGGCGTTCGTAGTGGCGGAAGACGTCGAAACTGTGCACGAGGCACTCCCATTCGATCGAAGCGGAGTCCGGCGCGGCGTCATCGCCGGCCGATCAGGTCGCGGGCGGCCAGCCGCTGGAGCTTGCCGCTGCTGGTGCGGGGGATGCTGCGCGGCGCGACCAGATGCACCCGCACCGCGGTGAGCCCGAGCTGGGCGGTGGCGGCGGCCCGGATGGCGTCGGCGAGGGCGTCGGCCTCGGTGCCGACGTGTTCGGTCTCGGCGATCAGGGCGATCACGTCGTCGTCGGCGGCAGCAGTGCAGCGGCCCTTGTGGATGCCGTCGAGGTCGCGCACGGCTGCCTCGACGTCCTGGGCGTAGTAGTTCACGCCGCGTACGGTGATCATGTCCTTGCAGCGGCCGGTGACGAACAGCTCGCCGTCGCGCTGGTAACCGAGATCGCCGGTGCGCAGCCAGCCGTCGACGAACCGGTCGTCGGCCGCGTCGCGGTCGCCGCCGAGATAGCCGTCGGTGACCGGGGCGCCCTGGATGAGGATCTCGCCGACACGGCCGTCGGGCAGATCGGCGCCGGTGGTGGTGTGCACGACCCTGATCGCGATGCCCTCGACCGCCGAGCCGACGGAGGCGACCGCCCGCGCGCCGTCGTCAGTACGCGAAACCTGGTGCGCCACTGCCGCATCCGACATCAGCGCGCGGTCGACCCAGTCGAAAACGGGCTCGCGCAGCAGCGGCGGGAAGGCGACGGCCAGGGTGGCCTCGGCCATGCCGTAGACGCCGAACATCGTCGAGGGCGCGAACCCGGCGGGCGCGAACCGCTCGCAGAAGGCGGTCACCACCGACTCCGCGATGGGCTCGGCGCCGTTGAACGCGATCCGCCAGTGGCTCAGGTCGTAGTCGGTGACCCGCTCGGGCGCGATCGCACCCAGCAGCGCCTCGTAACCGAAGTTCGGCATGGCGGTGATCGTCGTCGCGGTCGCGGCGAATTCGCTCAGCCAGCGCGCCGGGTCCTTCACGAACGCCAGCGGCGACCACACGTGGGCGGGGATGCCGCGCAGCACCGCCGACAGGGTGCCGAACAGGCCCATGTCGTGGAACAGCGGCAGCCAGAACCCGCCCTGGTCGTCGAGCCCGAGATCGATGCCGGTGCGGATGGCCGACAGTCCGCTCACCACATTGGCGTGGGTCAGGCGCACGCCCTTGGGCAGTGCGGTGCTGCCGGAGGTGAACTGCACGATCGCCAGATCGTCGGGACTGTGCGCGGGCAGGACTTCGGTATCGGCGATGATCCCGTCGACGAGTGCGGTGGTGTCGACGAATTCGACCCCGATATCGCCGATCAGCGGAATCATCGACGCGAACCGCGGTGACACCAGAATGGTGCGCATGTCCGCGGCCGCGGTGATCGCGGCGAGTTTGGCCGGAAAGGCCGCGCTCGCGGTGGCACCGGCGGGCAGCGGCAGGGGAGTGGCGGCGCCGCCCGCCGCGGCGATACCGAACAGGGCGACAAGGAATTCCGGCGCGTTCGGGCACAGCACCCCGACCGGCTCGCCGCGCCCGATACCCCGCCGGACCAGCGCGGTCGCCATCGTCTGCGCGCGCAGCAGCAATTCGGCGTACTCGACCCGCTCCGACACCGACCAGAACGTGGCCGACACTCGCGGATGCGCGGCGGCGACGCCGGCCAGCAGCGTGGTGAGCGTTTCGCTCGAACGCGAGGAATTCATGACCGAAACGACAACAGTGCCGTATGAAATCGCGTTGAACGAATAACAAAATACGCGCGCCGATAATTACCGTCGATCGACCAATTGCGCTGCCGAATAAAGATATTCGGCTATCGCCCGATCGGAGCAGACAATACTGCGCGAATTCGGGACCGTCCGGCGGCGACGATGAGCGGCGAAATCCTCGCACCGAAATCGCTCAGGAGCTGCCGGTGACTTCCGATCATGTCGCGGTCGACGACCCGACCCCGGTCCAGATCGCGGTGCTGGAAAGCGTCGCGCCACACTGCCGCCACGACCCGTACCCTGCTTACGAAACACTGCGCCACGCAGGACCTTTCGTGCCAGGACCCCGCGACACCCAGCTCGTGCCACGCTACGCCCAAGCACAGGCGATCCTGAGCGATCCGCGCTGGAGCCATGCCGAGGAACCCGAGTTGCTCCACGGCGACAGCGAGGTGGAGCTACCTGGTTCCTTCCTGTGGATGGAGCCGCCGGACCACACCCGATTGCGCGGCCTGGTCGGCAAGGCGTTCACCGCGCGCACGATCGCCGGGCTGCACGAGCGCGCCGACCGACTCGTCGACGAACTACTCACCGCGATGCTCGCCGACGGCGAGACCGATGTCCTCGAGTCGCTGGCCTACCCCGTGCCGCTGACCCTGATCTGCGAGCTGCTCGGCGTTCCCGCCGAAGCCCACGCGCATGTGCGCGAGATTTCCGCACACATCGCGCGCGGCCTCGACCCCGACACCCTGCTGAGCTCCGCCGAACTGTCCGCCCGTACCACCGCCGTGCACGCGTTCACCGACTTCTTCGGCGATCTGGTCGAGCAGCGCCGTCGCCATCCGCGCGAGGACCTGATCACCGCGCTGGTGCAGGCCGAGGAAGCGGGCGTGCGACTGACCCGCACCGAACTGATCGGCACCCTGCTGATTCTGGTGGTGGCAGGCCACGAGACCACCGTCAATCTCATCGGCAACGGGCTGCTCGCCCTGATCCGCCACCCTGACCAGTTCCAGCGCCTGCGCGCGGACCCGGAACTGTGCGGGCCGGCGGTCGACGAGGTGCTGCGCTACGACCCGCCCGTACATCTCACCACCCGCACGGCGCGCCACGAGATCGAGCTCGCCGGAAGGACTTTCGTCCCCGGCGACGCGGTGATCGTGCTGATCGGTTCGGCCGCTCGCGATCCCGAGGCCTTCCCCGCCGCCGACCGGTTCGACATCGGCCGCTATCGGCCGGGGCAGCGGCCCGAACGGCACCTGTCGTTCGGTCTGGGCCTGCACTACTGCCTCGGCGCGCCACTGGCCCGCCTGGAGATGGGGTCGGTGCTGCGCGCCCTCGCCACCCGTGTCGAGTCCATGCACCTGCTCGCCGAACCGCCGTACCGCCCGAATGTGGTCGTGCGCGGCATGTCCGAACTGCGAATCAGCCTGGAGGGCCGATGAGTACCGCTGTCCCCGCCGACCTCACCTTCGACGCCTTCGCGCAGGCCAACCGCGCCGACCCCTACCCCGCCTACCACCGCGTCCGCGAGGCGACGCCCCTGTTCCCGTACGCCCTCGGCGAGGTGCCGGTGACGCTGGTGACCCGGTACGAGGAATGCGCGGCCGTGCTCACCGGCACCGACTGGGGCCACGGCTATGCCGCGGGCATCAGCCCGTTCCGCGACACCACCGCCGCCATCCCCGGCTCGTTCGTCCGGATGGACCCGCCCGAGCACGGCCGCTATCGCAAGCTGGTGGCGAAGGCGTTCACGCCGAAGATGGTCGGTGAGATGGCCCCGGTGGCGGGGAAGGTCGTCGACGGGTTGGTCGAGGCGGCCCTCGAGCGCGGCGAACTCGACGTGCTGGAGGATCTGGCCGTGCCGCTGGCCGTCGCGATGGTGGCGGTGCGCCTGCTCGGTGCCGACGCGGCCGACGGAAACAGCTTCCGGGCTTGGCAATTGGCGATCGCGCGTGGCAGCGACCCCGACTCGCTGCTCGGCCCCGACGACATCAGCGCCCGCACCGACGCCGCGATCGCCTGCATGGGCCACTTCGCGCGGCTCATCGGCGAGAAGAAGCAGCACCCCGGCACCGACCTGCTCAGCGAACTGGTCGCGGCGAGCGTCGACGGTGACTTCCTCACCGAACCCGAGGTGATCGGGATGTCGCTGCTGCTGCTCGTCGCGGGCATGGAGACCTCGATCAACCTGATCGGCAACGGTCTGCTCGCCCTGCTGCGCCACCCCGACCAACTGGCGCTGCTGCGGGCGCACCCCGAGCTGATCGGGCCCGCGATCGACGAGATGCTGCGCTACGACGCGCCGACCCAGTTCACGATCCGCGTCGCGCTGGCCGACACCCAGGTGGGCGAGCACACGTTCCGTCGCGGTGACGGCGTCGTCGTGCTCACCGGATCGGCCAACCGCGACGGGCGCGTCTACCGCGA
Organism: Nocardia sp. NPDC058658; assembly: GCF_042716665.1. Taxonomy (NCBI): domain Bacteria; kingdom Bacillati; phylum Actinomycetota; class Actinomycetes; order Mycobacteriales; family Nocardiaceae; genus Nocardia; species Nocardia sp. NPDC058658. The sequence goes on along the minus strand of NZ_JBHXRR010000001.1, from coordinate 1,053,127 downwards.
CGCCGACACCTTCGACATCACCCGCTTCACCGGAAACCGGCCGCCGCGTAAGCATCTGGGCTTCAGCCTGGGCATCCACTACTGTGTCGGCGCGCCGCTGGCCAGGATCGAGGCCGAGGCGGCCATCCGCACCCTGCTCGACCGCGCGCCCGAGCTCGCCATGGCCGAGCAGCCGATCGAGTACCGCCCCAGCCTGATCCACCGCGGCATCCGGCATCTGCCGGTGACACTGTGACCCAGACGCGCGGGCACGCGATCGTCATCGGCGCCGGGGTCGCGGGTCTGCTCGCGGCGCGGGTGCTCACCGACACCTTCGACCGGGTCACCCTGGTGGAGCGCGACGATCTGAGCGCGAACGAGACCGCGCGCCGCGGCGTCGCGCAGGCCTGGCACCTGCACGGTCTGCTCGATCGCGGCCGCCGGATCATGGAGGAGCTGTATCCGGGCTTCACCGGCGAGGCGGTCGCGGACGGCGCGACCGTCACCGAGGTGCTGGTCGGCACCCGGTGGTACATCGGCGGTGCCAGGCTCGCGGCGGGCTCGACCGGCCTCACCTCGGTGATCGCGACACGGTCGCTGCTCGAGGCGGTATTGCGAAGGCGCACACTGGAACTGCGCGGGATCGAGGTGCTGACCCGCACCACCGTGCTGGGACTGGTCGGTGACGCGCAGCGTGTGCGGGCGGTGGCGGTGTCGGGACCCGCGGGCCCGCAGACCCTCGCCGCCGATCTCGTCGTCGACGCGAGCGGGCGCGGATCGCGAATCACGCAGTGGCTCACCGAGATCGGCGCCGAGGTGCCGGACGAGGTGCGCCTCGACGTCGACCTCGGCTACGCCTCGCGGTTCTTCCGGCATCGGCCGGGGCAACTGGGCGGGCAGGCGTCGGTGATCGTCTCGACCGGTGCGAACGGCCGTGGCGGCGGGGCGGTCCGGGTGGAGGGCGATCGCTGGCACGTCACCCTCGCCGGGATGCTCGGCGACCATCCGCCGACCGACGACGTCGGCCTTGCCGACTACGCCGCATCGCTGTCGGCCCCCGACATCCACACCATCGTCGTCGGTTCCGAACCGCTCGGCGAGGCGGTGCCCTACCGGTTCCGAACCGCGGTGCGCCGTCGCTTCGACCGCCAGTCTGCCCACCCGGCCGGGCTGGTGGTGCTCGGCGACGCGCAGTGCGCCTTCAACCCGCTCTACGCCCAGGGCATGACGGTCGCCGCGCTGCAGGCCGTGGCGCTGCGGGACTGCCTGGCGGCCACCGACACCGACCTGCCCGCCCGCTTCTACGCCGGCGCCGCCGACGCCGTCGCCCTCGCCTGGCAGCTCGCCGCCGGTTCGGACCTGCGCCATCGGGGTGTCGAGGGCAGGCGCACTCTGCGGACCCGGCTCACCAATGTCTTCGTCGGCCGGGTGCAGCGCGTCTCCCACCGCGATCCCCGGGTGGCAAGGGCCTTCCTGCGGGTCGCCCACCTGGTCGACCCGCCCGCCGCGCTCACCGCGCCGGGCACCCTGCGCCGCATCCTCCTTTCCTGACCACCCCACCGGAGAAACAGGAGACCCACCCATGACCTCCACGACTTCCCCGATCGACACCCAGGCAGTCCAGACCGCGCTGGTCCAGCTGTTCGGGCCCGACGGTCGCGCCGATCCGTACACCCCCGCCCGGATCCTGCGCGAAGCCGGACCGATCCATCAGACCCCGCTCGGCCACCACGTGCTGACCCGGTACGAGGACTGCGCCGCCGTGCTGTCCACCACCGCGTGGAGCCACGCCGAAGAGGCGGCGATGATGCATCCGACCGTCTCGCCCGAGAACGCCGCCGACGAACTGCCCACCTCGTTCCTGTGGATGGAGCCGCCGGACCACACCCGCCTGCGCAACCTCGTCACCAAGGGCTTCACCCCGCGCATGGTGACCCGGCTGCGCCCGCGGATCGAGCAGCTGTGCGAGCAGCTCGTCGACGACGCCTTGGCCGCGGGGGAATTCGACCTCGTCGAGTTGATCGCCTACCCGCTGCCGCTGATCATCGCCTGCGAGCTGATCGGTGTGCCCGAGCACGCCTACGACAAGGTCCATCAGTGGTCCCAAGACCTGGCCCGCGGCTTCGACCACGACTACACGCTGCCCGAGGAATGCCTGCGGGCGCGCAGCGCGGCCTCGCGCGGGTTCATGGACTACTTCCGCGAGCTGCTCGACGAACGACGGGTCACCCCGCGCGACGACCTGCTCAGTGTGCTGTCGCAGGTCGAGGACCGCGGCGATGTGCTCACCGAGCAGGAACTGCTCGCCACCTGCATCACCACCTTCGTCGCGGGCCACGAGACCACGGCCAACCTCATCGGCACCGGCATGCTGCGGCTGCTGCGCAATCCCGACCAGATCCAGCTGCTGCGCGATCGCCCCGAGTTGCTCGCGTACGCGCCCGACGAGCTGCTTCGCCTCGATCCGTCGGTGCAGATCACCACCCGCGCGGCCACCCGGCCGATCACCGTCGCCGGACACCGGTTCGAACAGGGTGACGGTGTTGTGGTGCTGATCAATTCGAGCAATCACGACCCGGCCGCCTTCCCCGACCCGGAGCGGGTCGACGTGACCCGCTACTCCGATCCGATGAACCCGGCCAAGAAGCACCTCGGCTTCAGCCTCGGCATCCACTACTGCCTCGGCGCGCCGCTGGCACTGCTGGAGATGGAGATCCTGCTCGAGGTGCTGTTGCGCAAGGTCGGCACGATGGAATTGCTGTCGGAGAACCCACCGTTCAAGCCGAACGTCGTCATCCGCGGTCTGGAATCGCTGAAGGTCGCCGTCACCCCGGCCTGAGCCCAGCGTTGTCGTGGTCCCGTCGGCCGACCCGGCGGGACCACGCCCGTCAGCGACGCCCGGTCGCAGTCACCACGGCCGCACCGACGAGGGTGATCGCGACGTCGGCCACCTCAGACGACTTCAGGTTTCACCAATCGCACATTGCGCATGGTGACCAGTGCTGTCGCGCACAGGGTTTCATCCGAGTCCGCCACCGAGAACACCTCGGCCGCGGCAATGGTGAGCAGGGCACCCGGCTTGATCACCCGGCCACGGGCGATCACCGTGGGACCTTTGGCGGGCGCGAGGATCTTCACCGTGTAGTCGATGGTCATGTTCACCCAACCGACCGGCAGCAGCGTGCCCGCGGCAGAACCCGCCGCGAAATCGGCCAGCGACCCGAGGACGCCCCCCTGGAAATAGCCGTCGTGCTGGGTGAGTTCGGTGCGGTACGGCTGCACGATCTCCACCGCGCCTGCCTCCACGCTGCCGAAGTGGAAGCCCAGGTGGGCGGCGGCGGGCATGGACAGCACCGCGGCGGGGACCACCACCGCGAAATCGGGGTTCGGTGCCTGTTGCGTCGTCATTCGATTCGGCTCCTGTGCTCGATACATCCGGCCACGGGTGCGGCCACGGCGCGAATCCTGCCCGCGCCGATCACCTCGCACACCGGGACCGTAGCAAAAGGCGAAGCCCACGGTTGTGAACGTCGATCGGTCGAAACGCCCCGGCACTACCTGGACGCGAACGTGCCTGATCTGGCCGAGGCAGCCGTAATTCCCTGGCTGTTCGTGGCTGCGGGCCATATGGTCGCGGCATGTGGTTGTTGTGTGACGGGGACTGAACCGGTGTGGGCGGAGCCCGACACGTTGCTCGGGTTGATGCAGCGGGGGCGTGGTCGGTGTCGTCAAGAGGCGTCGACGCAGCCCACGGTTGCCGGTGACCTGCTTGTCGATTGCATCGTGCGCGACCCTCGATGGGATCATCAGATAGAGGAACGGTCCTGGCTGTACGCGGGTCTGGCGGTCGATCTGGGGATCGACCTCGTTCGCTTGCGTGCGGCGTACGCCGGACCGCCTGACTCAACCGGTGACTCGGCGGCCTGGCTTGCCATCGGGGTGCTGGGTCGGCTCGCCCGGCGTGGCGACGAGGATGCCGTCCTCGAACTACGCCGGTACCTGCGCACCGGGCGTGACCTGGATCTGGCTCTCAGCGAGCTGATTCCGGTCGCCGACCACCCCGCGGCGCAAGGGTTGCTCGATGACGTTCTCGACGTCGCCGATGACGATCAGCTGCGGTGGTCGATCGGGATGGATCGGCACGGTCGGACATCGTTGCCGCAGTGGCGGGGCGCTGATCCGCGGATCGACCGGGCGTTCGCAGCGGGGGAGGCTGTTCGGGCGAGTTGGGCGCGGGAACCCGCAGAGCGGCAGGTTTCCGAGCGCGACCTGGTACTGCGCGCGGCTGCGGAGTCGAACCTCGCGGCACCGGCATCGGCGGCCGACCTGACCGAAGAGCAGTGGGAGGCAACGCTGTTGACCATTGTGACCGATGACCGCCGAAGCGTGGACCACTGCTGGGCTCCCCGTTCCCGACGTGCACTGCGTCACGCCATCGAGAAGTCGGGATCCCCTGCGGTGCTCGCATGGTCGAGGTCCATGTTCACGTCCAGGTCGAGATCGGACATCGACCAGGAGGGATATCTGGAGTGGCTGGCGTTTTCGATGTTCACCCGCGTCAGCGCGACAGCATCGGACGGTCCCCGGCTCAACGAGCTGCTCGTGGACGCCGCGGCACGGGAGCACGACGGCATCGGGGATCAATATGAGCTGGTCGACGCGCTCGCCCGGCTGGATCACGTCGCCGCGACCACGACGATCGAAAACCTCTACGACACCACCGTCTACGCCTGGCTGCGGCGGCGATGTGCGGCGGCACTGAGTCGGCTGTCCCCGGATTTCGCCGACGAGCGAGCCGTCGAATGCCTCGACGACTGCGAATCCGAGACCCGCGCGATCGCTATCGCCAGTGTGGATCCGCTGGTAGACGACGTTCGTGCGCGGTTGCTCCGGATTGCCGACGACCCGACCGAGGAAGACGACAATCGCCGGGCCGCGGCGGCGCGAGTTCTGCCATAGCGCCCGGCCGGGCACTCAGCGGGTTCCCGCGTGCAGGACCACTTTGCCGTTGCGCCCAGGAGTTTCCGACAGCACCGCGGCCTCGGCGGCCTGATCCAGCGGCAGGTCGGCCTGCACGTCGAGGCGCAGGGTGCCGTTGGCGGCGAGGGTGACCAGCTCGGTGATCAACCGGAGGTAATCGGCGCGGTCGATCTCGGAACTGCGTTGCTGACCCCAGAACCCTTTCACCACAGCCTGTTTGAAGATCACCGCTCCGGTGTCGATGATCAGCGGTTTGCCCGACAGCGCCCCGAAGGAGATCAGTTCACCGCGCGGGGCGAGCAACGCCATCAGATCGCCCGCGGCGGGCCCGCTGACCTGGTCGACGGCGCGCACGATCGGTTCGCCGCCGGTGATGTCGGCGCCGGCCGCGAGCCAACCCACCGATTCGGTGTCGAGCACGGGACCGTAACCGAGCTTCTCCAGCGCCAGCACCGAATCGGGGCCGCGAACCAGGCTTAACACCCGCACGCCGCGTTCCTTCGCGAACAGGTTGAGCAGGCGACCGACCGCGCCGTTGGCGGCGTTCACCACGATCCACTGCCCGGATTCCACGTGCAGATCGTCGAGCAGCATGAGCGCGCTCAGCGGCATGGCGAGCAGCTGGCAGGCGGTTTCGTCGGGCACGGAATCCGGCATCGGCACGGCCTGATCGGCGCGGGCGACGAAGAAATCCGCCCAGGCGCCACGCAGACCTGCCATCGCGACCCGCTGCCCGACCTCGAGCTTGTCGACACCGGCGCCGACCGCGTCGACGACGCCGACAGCCTCGGTGCCGGGGATGGCGGGCAGCGGCGGCCGGTAGCCGTAGACACCGCGGATGATCGCGAGATCGTGGTTGTGGATCGGCGAGAGCGACATCGCGACCCGTATTTCGCCCGGTCCCGGCTCCGGCGCGGGCACCGTCTGAGCGGTGAGCACGTCCTTCGGTTCGCCGAACTCGTCGATGACAACTGCCTGCATGTCCGCCTCCGTGCTGGTTGCGAGTGACTTGCCGAGCATGATCGCGTTCCATTGTGTCACCGCGGGGCTCCCGGGCTGATCACCGAGGCCGCGCCCTGTCAATCCGTCGCAAGGGTGATTGCGTATGGCACGCAACCACTCGCACGGCGGATGTATGCGACCGGCGGCCTGCGTACGGTCGGTTCATGGCTGAATCGCTCGGAACCGGCTCGCCCGCAGCGCAATCCGGGCGGATCGGCGAGGTTGACATCCTGCGCGGGTTCGCCCTGTTCGGGATTCTGATCACCAATGTGATCGTGGCGACCTCCCTGTGGTCGGTGATCGGCACCCGCGAGGTCCCGGTGTTGCGCTTCGACGGCACCGTCGACCTGGTGGTTCGCGCCACGGTCGACGCGCTGTTCACCGGACGCTTCTACCTGCTGTTCGCGTTCCTGTTCGGGTACTCGTTCACCTTGCAGATCGCGGCGGCGCAGCGGGCCGGGGTGTCGCCCACGCGTCGACTGCTGCGACGCTGTGCCGCGCTGATGGCGATCGGGCTCGTGCACGTCTACCTGCTCTGGATCGGCGACATCCTCACCCTCTACGCGTTCCTGTGCCTGATCCTCATCACCCTGCGCAAACTGCGGCCGCGAACCGCGGTGATCACCGCGATCGTGCTGTACACGATCTGGTCGGCGTGGAGTTTCCTGCCGGGCTACAACGGGGTCCTCGTCTTCGGGGAGTTCATCGACCTGCCCGCCCTGTCTGCCGACTACACCGGCAGCTTCGCGTCGACCTTCGCCGCCCAGACCGCCCTCGCGCCGGTCTTCCTCCTGCTGATCTGGTTCGCCCAGGGCGTCCCGAGCCTGGCCATGTTCCTGATCGGTATGGCAGCGGGCAAGCACAACCTGTTCGCCGACCCGGAACTACTGCGCCGCTGGTCATCTCGTGCGCTGGTGCTCGGCTTCGGCCTCGGCCTGCCGATCTCGGCGATGACCTTCGCCGAGTCGATGAAGTGGTGGCATCCGCCCTCGCTCGTCCACGGCCTGCAAATGCTGGTGAACCCGGCCATGACCTTCGCCTACGTCGCCGCGGTCCTGCTCGCAGCACAATCCGCACGCCTGGGCCGGGCCACCGCCCTGCTCGCCCCCGCGGGCCGCATGGCCGCCACCAACTACATCGGGCAATCCGTTGTCATGATGCTCGTCTACACCGGCTACGGCCTCGGCCTGGCCGACGACCTCCCACCCCTGGCCGTGATCGCCATCGCGCTGCTCACCTTCGCCGCCCAACTCGCCTTCAGTGCCTGGTGGTTGCGCCGCCACCGCTACGGCCCCGTGGAGTGGGTGCTCCGCGCGGCGACCTATCTGACGATCCCAGCATGGCGGCGTTCTTCCGAAAATCATCCGCCGCTGCTCACCTGAGGCGCCGATGCGGGAAATCCTGCGAAAAACCTCTACCGTCTACCAATGCTTGACGACCGGGTACTGGATCCGCCCGTAACGAAAACAGGGCACCGGATACCCGAGGTCGACATCGTGCGTGGGTTCGCGCTGTTCGGAATTCTGATCTGCAATGCGGTCGCCGCCGTCACACAGTGGTCGCCGGACCGTGCGGGTTCGAGCGGCGATCGCCTGGTGCTCGCCACCGTGGACGCGCTGTTCTCCGCTCGGTTCTATCCTGTGTTCGCGTTCCTGTTCGGCTATGCGTTCACCCTGCAGGTGACCGCCGCGGTCCGTGTCGGCGCCTCCCCGGCTGCCCGGTTACTGCGGCGCTGCGCTGTGCTGATGGTTGTCGGCCTCCTGCACCTCTTCCTCCTGTGGGACGGAGACATCCTCACGCTGTATGCCGCGCTCGGCGTGATCCTGGTCGCGGTTCGCGCGCTGGGGCCGCGGTCCGCTGCGCTTGCGGGCGCGACGCTGTCGATCACCTGGGCGATGGGAACCTTCCTGCCGGGCCGACTGCCCGGTGACGGACTTCGGATGCCGGAGGTGGCCTACACCGGTACCGCCGCCGAAACGTTCGCCGCCCAGCTCACGGTCGCACCCACCGCGCTGTTGCTGGTCTGGGCCGCGGGGGCGGTGCCGAGCCTGGCCATGTTCCTGTTCGGTCTGGCCGCGGGCAAGCGCAACCTTCTCGCGCAGCCGAACACGGGGCGCACCCGGGTTGTCCTCGGGGCGGGACTGTGTGCGGGACTGCCCCTTTCAGCGCTCACTTTCGCCGCCACGATGCAATGGTGGACACCACCGCCACTCCTACCCGGACTTCAGGCGCTGGTGAATCCGCTGATGAGCTTCGCCTATATCGCCGCTGTGGTGCTCGCGGCGCGATCTCCGTGGGCGCGGCGCTACTGCGCTGTGCTCGCGCCCGCGGGCAGGATGGCGGCCTCGAATTACATCGGGCAATCGATCGTGCTGATGGTCGTCTACACCGGCTACGGTTTCGCCCTCGCCGACGATGCGTCGCTGGGAACGGTCGTCGCCATCGGCGTGCTCACCTTCGCCGCCCAACTCGGGCTCAGCCACTGGTGGCTGCGGCGACACCCGTATGGGCCGGTGGAGTGGGTGTTGCGTGCGGGGACCTATCTGACCGTGCCGACCTGGCACCTGCGGTCAGTGGATCAATCCGCTGGTGGACGGTGGAATTCGGCTCGCCAGCGGCTGCGGCCCGAGGTGTCGGGGCGGGGGACGGTTTCCACGCGGATCAGGGTGAGATCGGGGATGGCGAAGGAGTCGATGTCGGTTCGGGTGAGGGGCCAGGGTGGGCCGGTGGTGTCGGCGGGGCGGTGGATGTCGGCGATCACCAGCAGGGTTGCGTTGGGGGCCAGCAGGTTTCGGATGTTGGTGATGGCGGTGGTGCGGACGTCCGGGGGTAGGGATTGAACGGTGATCGACTCGATGACCAGATCGAAGGCCTGGAACCAGGTAGACGGTGGGTCGAGGAGATCGGCGACCTTGTAGGTGACCGGGGAATGCGGGAAGCGGGTTCGGGCGCCCCGGATGGCGGTAGGGGAGACATCGAACGCGGTGGTTCGAATACCTTGGGCAGCAACGAATTCGGCGTCGGTACCGTAACCGCACCCGATCACCAGGCCGCGCGCCCCCTGTGGCAGGGATGCGGTGCGGAACCAGTCGACCAGTAGGGGATTGGGAACGTCTCGATCCCAGGGAACCACGGAGGTCCCCGCGGCGGCCTCAGCGTAGAGCGGTTCGAACCACCCGGTCGGATCGTTCGCAGCCAGCGCCTGAGCAGCAAGGCGGCGATCAGCGGGCGGCGGAGCGTCGGTCATACCCCCAGTCTTCCCCACCAACGCCCCCCGTGTCGCGACACGCCGAGCTGGTCGCGTGATCACCATGCACTGATGCAGGAAAATCCGGCCGGATCACGACATCAGGGCATGGTGATCTTGAAAGACCGTTAGGTGTGGCGGGCGGCGCGGGCGGCGAAGCCGTCGCAGAGGGCTTCGAGGCCTAGGAAGAGGAGGTCCTCGGAGGTGAGGTTGCTTACTCCGGCGCCTTCGAGGTCGGCCAGGGCCGGGGGCACGGGATGGGACGGGGTGCCTTCGAGGAGGTCGCGTAGGCCGTTGGTGTCGTCGGTGGCGGTGCGTTTCTCGGCGAGAAGCGCGCCGCCGACCACGGGCAGGCTGGCACCGGAGATGTAGTTCCAGATGGAGAATCCCATGGTGGTGGCCTCGCGGGCGGTCACATCGAGTTCGCGCAGGCCCTCGACCAGCCAGGCCAGGCTCGCCAGACCCTGCGGGCCGAAGCTGTAGCGGGGGACCGCGAAGGTCAGCAGCACCCAGGGGTGCTGCTGGTAGAGCTGCCAGTCGATCTCCGCGGCGATGCGGACCCGATCGCGCCAGGTCCAGCCCTTGCCGGTGGGATCGGGGTAGGGGTGGCGAGCGGCGATCTCGTCGGTCATGTCCGCGATGAGCTCGTCCTTGTTCGCCACGTGCCGATACAGCGACATGGTGCCGACGCCGAGGCGATCGGCGATGCGCCGCATCGACACCGCGTCGAGTCCGTCGGCGTCGGCGAGGGTGATCGCGGCGTCGACGATCGCGGTCCGGGTGAGCTTCGCCTCGGTCATCCCATGACTCGCTTTCTTAATACGACCTTCATGCGTACACTGTACCCATTCCCCGCGTACGGCGTACGCAAACCCTGAAAGGACGTCGGAATGACGAAGCTGGAACCGGCGGTGCCCACCGCAGTCGCCGGTGGACGCCGCGCATGGCTCGGACTGGGCGTGCTGCTGCTGCCGGTGCTGCTGGTGTCGATGGACATCTCGGTGCTCTTCCTGGCCATGCCGACGCTCACGGCCGACCTGGATCCCACTGCCTCCCAACAACTCTGGATCCTCGACATCTACGGGTTCCTGCTGGCGGGTCTGCTCATCACCATGGGTAACCTCGGCGACCGGGTCGGACGGCGCAACATCCTCCTGGCAGGCGCCGCCATCTTCGGCATCGCGTCGGTGCTGGCCGCGTTCGCGCCCACCGCGCCGATCCTCATCGCGGCCCGCGTTCTGATGGGCATCGGCGGTGCCACGCTGCTGCCGTCGAGCCTGTCGCTGATCTCCACCCTGTTCCCCGATGCCCGCGAACGGGCCACCGCGATCGGCGTATGGACCGCGTTCTTCGCAGGCGGCTCGGCCGTCGGGCCGATCATCGGCGGGGTCCTGCTGCACCACTTCTGGTGGGGCTCGGTGTTTCTCATCAATATCCCGGTGCTGGCGATTCTGCTGATCTTCGGGCCGATCCTGTTGCCCGAGCACCGTTCCGTCGCGCTCGGTCCGATCGACCTGCCCAGCGTCGCGCTGTCGATGGGCGGCATCCTGCCGTTGATCTACGGGATCAAACACATCGCCGCCGAGGGCGTGGACGCGGTATCGGTGGTGATCGCGATGATCGGTGTGGGGCTGCTGGTGTTGTTCGTGCGCAGGCAACGCCATCTCGCGGAACCGCTGCTGGACCTGTCGCTGTTCGCCCGGCCGCTGTTCCGGGTGGCGATCGGGGCCAGCATGGCCGGCATGATGTCGCTGGCGGCGATGAGCTACTTGACCAGCATCTATCTGCAGTCGGTGACCGGCCGTGATCCACTGGCCGCCGCGCTGCTCGGTATCCCGATGGCGATCGCGGTGTTCGTCTGCTCGATGAGCGGCGCGCGACTCGGGCTGCGGCTCGGGGTGCGGGCCACGTTCACCCTGGCGCTGCTGCTGTCGGCGATCGGCAACCTGATGCTGCTCGGTGTGGGTGTCGACGGTGGTCTCGGCTGGTACATCGCCGGCTCGGTGATCGCCGGTGTCGGCTACGGCTTCTCGTTCACCCTGGTCTCGGATGTCGCGGTGTCGGCGGTGCCCGCCGAGCGGGCCGGTTCAGCGGTCGGGATCTCCGAAACCAGTTTCGAACTCGGCAACGCCCTCGGCCTCGCCCTGCTCGGCTCGGTGGCCGCGCTGGTGTTCCGTTCCGGCGGCGACTTCGGCGAAACCCTGGGCGACACCCTCCACCAATCCGCAGGCAACGACGGCCTGATCCATGCGGCCCGCGAATCCTTCGTCAGCGGAATGCATCTCGCGACCACCTGCGGTGCGCTGCTGCTGATCGCGATGGCAGTGGCGGCCTGGCGCTCGGCCCGCTCGCCCGAGCCGGGCCACAGCGGGGTCGGCCACTAGGTCAAAGTCTGTACTCGCTCGAACAGGCCGACGATCTTGTCGAGGGTGCTCAGGTCGGTCAGTGCAGGCGGGATGCGGCGGTACAGCCTGGCCCAGCGGTTCGCGGCTCGCGGGAAGTCGGTGTCGAGGTCGTCGAGAACATCGTCGACGTCACCGGGTTCTGCGGCACCGTCGGATGGCATGGGTAGCTGCGCGCGCAGGGCGGACAATTCGCCGCGCAGCTGCTCCAGCAGCACGGCAATCTGGTCTCGGTCTCCGTCGGCATTGATTGTCACGCCGCCGTGGACGGCTCCGGAATTACCGGAGCCGCCGATGACTCCCGCGACGATATTGCCGCTGAGGTGGGTACCGGGGGTGGGGGAGTTCTCGGTCATGTCGATTCCTTGATCGGCTGTGCGGCGGGAATTCGGATATTGTCGGCATTGATGCTGCCCTGGTTGGCGGAGCCGCCGATATTTCCGGCGACAACCGTGCAGCCCTCCATTACGGTCGAGTTGTTGATCTGTGTCACCATCGCGTTGAACAACTCGGTGGAAATTCCGCGCGATGCGAGGAAGCGATGCATCGCGTCGAGTACGCGGCGCTCGAGTATTTTCAGGTATTGGTCGGAATCGGATGCCTGAAAGAAGGTGGGAAGTCGTCTACCTGCTCCTATCTCACGCACAGTGGACAGTGCGCCGAGGGCGTTGGCGGCTTGGGCGGGAGTAGTAGTGCGACCACGGCCGATGCCGTACGAGGCACGCACCCATCGCGCGACCTCGCCGACTCTCGCGGGAACCGATGTCGGCAACACGGCGAGGTCGCAGACAGCTTGCCACCCGGCGTGGAGATAGGGCCATCGCGGCGGAGTGTCGACCGTTCGGTACTCGGGCGCGACCGGCGGAAGCACGAAACCGCTCCACTCCACGTACAGTGTCCGACGCTCGTAGCCGATGTGTAGATAGCCTGCGACGGCCACCTGCTTCTCCCACGCGTCGAGACGGAAGCAACGATAGTGGCGGAGCCATTCGGGAGATCGGTTCAGCAGCTCGTCCCAGTAGGTATCACCGATAACAGGATTGCGGCCGTTGACGAGTTCGTTGACGAAGAACGACGCTTCGGGATAGTGCAGAAGTTGTCCCGCTGCGAGGAACGCGGCGTCGGAGATCTCCAATCCCGCGAATCGCTGACCGGGCGTGATATCTGGTGACTTCCTGATCCCGTCCACGTCATCGGCGATAAAATGTTGGAGGTCGGCAGCTGTGAATTCGGGAATGGGAACGGCGGGATCCACCGAATGCAGGTCGATTGCCTGGGACCAGGTGCGTACCCGTGCACCGGCCCCGACGAACGGACTCGCACCGCGATAGACGATCACATTGCGAGGTGTGGCGTGCTGGCGCAGGTGATCCTCGGCGGCGATCCGATGCAATCGGGCGGCGAACGGTCTGCAAGCCCGCGTGACGAATTCACGCGGCGGAGTGTTCGGGTGGAAATGTCCGAACTGGAAAAATCTGGTGACGATGTGCCACGGGAGATAACGCTGGATGAAAAGGGTTCCGACCAGTGCGATTCCGGCGATCGCGACCGCGGCGAGGCCGACAACGGCGAACAGTCCGGTGAACAGCCCCGAGACGTCGTCGGAGGATGAGCTGCCGTACGAGTCCGACGCGGGCTCGCTCATCGTCGAAGCGAAGAGCAGCAGCGCGACTGGGAAGCCGAGCATGAGGTTGAACAACCACATCAGTGGTAGCCAGGCCAACGCTGTAACGGCCCAGGACGGCCGGGTCGACCGGCGCGTCAGTAGGCGGGTCGACACTCGCCAGGCGAGCGCGGAGGACAGCCAGATAACGAGCAATATGCTGCCGAACATCGCCAGTACCGCGAGCAGTATCAGCAGCGCGACGTTGCTGATACTGCGCGCCTCCTGCGCGGCGACTGCCTCGCGCAGCACAATGTGGGCGCGCACACCTGGTGCCGGTGGGACCACGCGATGCGGTTCGGCCAGACACTCTTCGATGACGGCGTCGGCCAGTCGGGAATCCAGGTGTACCGCCGCGGCGAGGTAGCGGGTCGCCTCGTCATCGGGGTTGAAGCCGACGTTCGGCGGAGCGGCGTCGGATTTGGGAAGACTTGTGCCCGTGTTCACACTGGTGCCCCCTCGGCAGTGAATTGTCTTGCTGCCCAGAAGATACCAACGATGCGTGTGCTGCTGCCGGGTTCTCGTTCGGTGGCTCGGGCTGTAGGACATTGTGGCGCTCGCCTAGGATTGCCGGGTGCGAAACGGCGAAAATGCGGGACTGGCGATACTGCTCGCCTTGGCCGATTCGCGCCTGCCCATCGGTGGGCACGTGCATTCGGGCGGTGTCGAGGAAGCGGTGTCGTCAGGTTTGTTGCGCGACAACGCGAGTGTGGAGCTGTATCTGCGGCGCCGCGTCGCGACCTCGGGACTGGTGGCGGCTTCGCTGGCGGCCGCGGTCTGCGGCGGATCGCTCACACCCGAACGCGCGGAACTCGAAGCCGACGCCCGCACGCCGTCCCCAGCGGCCCGAGCGGCATCGCGCGCACAGGGCCGCGGACTGTTGCGTCTGGCGAAACAGCTGTGGCCGCACCATGATTGGGCCTCGGCGGGGCTGCGACCGCATCTGTCGACGGTGTTCGGCATGGTCGGTGCCGCCAGTGGGGTGAGCGCCGAACAGTTGGCCGGTGTTGTCGTCTACACGACGCTGACCGGCGCCGCGACCGCCGCGCAACGGCTGCTCGCCCTCGATCCCGCCGCCATCGCCGCGAGCACCATGCGCCTGGCACCCCTGTGCGACCGGATCGCCGCCGAGGCCGCCACCGGTCTCGCCGCGCTGTCCGATCCGCTGCAGGACGCCCTCGCCGAACGACACCTGGACCGCGACATGCCGCTGTTCGCATCCTGACCCCGAATATCCCGAGACGAATGGAGCCCCCATGCCTCCCCATCTGATCGATGGCGAACCGCACGATCACAGCCACGACCGGCCCAAGCGCGCTCGCGTCGCCGGTGAGGCGCTGCGCATCGGCATCGGCGGCCCGGTCGGCTCCGGCAAGACCGCGCTGGTCGCCGCACTGTGCAGGCAACTGCGCGACGAACTGTCCCTGGCGGTGCTGACCAACGACATCTACACCACCGAGGACGCCGACTTCCTGCGCCGCCACGCCGTGCTGCCCGACGAGCGCATCACCGCCGTGCAGACCGGTGGCTGCCCGCACACCGCCATCCGCGACGACATCACCGCCAACCTCGACGCCATCGACGACCTCGTCGCGGCCAACCCGCCGCTGGACCTCATCCTGGTCGAGTCGGGCGGCGACAACCTCACTGCCACCTTCTCCTCCGGCCTGATCGACGTGCAGATCTTCGTCGTCGACGTGGCCGGCGGCGACAAGGTGCCGCGCAAGGGCGGGCCCGGCGTCACCTTCTCCGACCTGCTCGTGGTGAACAAGACCGACCTCGCCCCGCTGGTCGGCGCCGACCTGAGCGTGATGGCCGGCGATGCCGCCAAGGTCCGCGAGGGCCGTCCCACCGCGCTGGTCTCGCTGACCGACGACCCGGCCGCCACCCCGGTCCTGGCCTGGGTGCGCGAACAACTGCGGATCGCCGCCGAACAGGACGCGGCCACCGGCGTTGCGCACTGAACTGAGCATCGTCGCCGCACCGGGCCGACTGCCCCGCATCGACGCGGTCGGCGGCCTGGCCGGGCGGCACACCGGCATCGACACCGTGCACCTGATCGGCACCGCGGCCACCCCGCTCGGCGGGGACGAACTCGACATCACCATCCTCGTGCGCCCCGGCGCGCGGCTGGTGGTGCGGTCGGTGGCGGCCACGATCGCGCTGCCCGGCGGGGCCACCCTGTTGTCGAATGCGCACTGGCACTTCGAAGTCGGGGAAGGTGGCGAACTGGATTTCGATCCGGAACCCACGATCGTGGCCGGTGGCGCACACCATCATGTGGTGACCACGGTGCAGGTGGCGCCCGATGCGCGGCTGCGGTTGCGTGAACGGGTGCAACTGGGCCGCAGCGGCGAAGACGGCGGCGGGTGGCGCGGTGATCTGCTCGCCGACCTCGGCGAGGTGCCGTTGCTGCGGCATCGGCTGGAACTCGGGGCGGGTTCGTCGACCGATGATCGGCTCACGGCGCCGCGGTCGCTCGACAGCGAACTGGTCTACCCCGACGATCGTCCGGCCTGGTCGGCCAGTGTCGACGAGGTTCGGTTGCCGCTGGCCGCCGGCGGCTCGCTGTCCACCCGTACGAGCACTCGACTCCACGCGATAGCCCAGGGATAGCTGAGAAAATACCGGTGGGAGCCGGGCGCGAGGCCCGACTCCCACCGCTGGGAAATCGATCAAGCGTTGACGAGCTCGGCCACCGGCTCGGCGGCCTCGGGAACCATCCCGCGAGGCGGCGCGAGGAACGCATCCGCCGCGCCCACCGCCGCACCGATACCGGCGCCCGCGATGGTGATCGGAATCGACACGGCCATGTACGCGGCCATGCCACCCAGGATCGGGCCGGCGACCAAGCCGATCGGCAGCAGCGGAATACCGGCGACGAGCCCGGCCAGCGCACCACCGGTGCTGGCCATCATCGCGAACGGCATCGCCACGGTGGAACCGACCGCCGCGCCCCTGGCAGCCGAACCGATGGTCTCGGAGGCGATCCGGTCCGAGCGGCTGCGCTCGAGCCCGACCGAGTCGAGGAACGTCGCCAGATTGGCCTCGGTATTGGCCGCAGCGTCGTTGATATGGATCGAGGTGTCCACCGGCACGAAATCCGGCACCGGAACCAGCTGGTCACCGAAGCGGAACTGCCCCGGCGGCGGCAGGATCGGCGGCACCGGCGCGACCGCGGTCGGTGCGTGCAGCGGACCCACCGGGGACAGGTAGTCCGTTTCCGGACCCGTCCGCGACCAGGCCAGCGAGCTGCGGGTGTTCGCGGGCATCGGCTGGCCCACGTACGGGGTGGCGTTGGGCGCCACCGCGTCGAACTCCGGTCCGGCCTGATTCTCGGGCTGGGTCACCGCCGCCTGCGCGGGATCGGCATTCGCGGTGCCCGTGCCGATCAGGGCCATGACCAGGGGTACCGCTCCGGCAGCGACGACCGAACCCACCTTCTGTCGCTGCAAGTTCGGCGCCCTGTGTTTCCCCGTCGCCATAGATCACCTTTCATCCTGGGGATTGGTCACACATATGACCTCCGACATTCGCCACCGGGCTCGACTCGGATGGGTCCGAAACGTCGGTAACCCGCAATATCGGTCTGCGGAAAGGTAACCGGCACGAGAAAGGCCGGGCGGTTCGACGGAACCACCCGGCCTTCGACAGAGCTGTGTCAGCCGATCTTGCGCTGTTCGGCGGTGAGCGGTTCGGCCGAGGCAGGCGGTGCGCCGACATCGGCCGCGAGTTCCTTGGCCTCCGCCTGATCGGCGTTGACCTCCTCGATCGCCAACCGCGCGAAGATCCACTGTTCGGTCGCCGCCATCTGACCGCGGTTGCGGCCGAGGAACGACACGAACCAGCCGATCACGGTCACGATGCGGCTGCGGTAACCGACCAGGTAGTACAGGTGCAGGGCCAGCCAGGCGAGCCAGGCGAGGAAACCGCTGAACTCGAGCTTGCCGATCTGGCAGACCGCGTCGAAGCGCGAGATCGTGGCCATCGAGCCCTTGTTGAAGTACTTGAACGGCTTGCGTTCGGTGGGGGTCTGGCCGTGCAGCCCGGCCTTGATCGCCTTGGCCGCGTAGGTCGAACCCTGGATGGCGCCCTGGGCCTGACCGGGCACGCCGGGCACCGACATCAGATCGCCCACCACGAACACGTTCGGATGACCCTTGACGGTGAGGTCGGGCTCCACGATGACGCGACCGGCCCGGTCCACCTCGGTGCCGTCGGACCGCTCGGCGATCATCTTGCCCAGCGGGCTGGCCTGCACGCCCGCCGACCACACCTTGCAGGTGGCCTCGATGCGGCGGGTGGTGCCGTCGGCGTCCTTGACGACGACGCCGTTGGCGTCGACATCGGTCACCATGGCGTTGAGCTGGATCTCCACGCCCATCTTCTCGAGCCGCTTGGCGGCCTTGGCGCCCAGCTTCGGGCCCATCGGGCCGAGCACCGCGCCCGCGCCCTCCAGGAGGATGACGCGTGCGTCACGGGGGTCGATGGTGCGGAAGGTGCCGTCGAGGGTGCGGTCGGCGAGTTCGGCGATCTGCCCGGCCAATTCGACGCCGGTCGGGCCGGCGCCGACGACGATGAACGTCATCAGCCGGTCGCGCTCTTCCTGGGTGGTGGCGAGTTCGGCCTGCTCGAAGGAGCCGAGGATGCGCGCGCGCAGTTCCAGGGCGTCGTCGATGGTCTTCATGCCGGGCGCGTAGGTGGCGAAGTGGTCGTTGCCGAAGTACGACTGCTGGGCGCCGGTGGCGACGATCAGGCTGTCGAAGCCGGTGACAGTGTCGCGGTTGAGCAGGCGCGAGGTGACCTTTTTGTTCGCCAGGTCCACGTCGACCACATCGCCGAGCAGCACCTGCGCGTTCTTCTGCTTGCGCAGGACAAGGCGTGTGGCCGGGGCGATTTCGCCGGTCGAGAGGATGCCGGTGGCCACCTGGTAGAGCAGCGGCTGGAACAGGTGGGTCGACGTCTTGGAGATGAGCGTGACGTCGACATCGGCTCTGCGCAGATGCCGGGTACCGAACAAACCGCCGAACCCGGAACCGATCACCACTACGTGGTGCCGCTTCCCGACAGACTCAGTGCTCATCGTCGCGCTCCTCGACAGACTGGGGCGGACCCCGCGGTGGTGGTGTTGGACAAGATCGACAATACGCCCAGAGCGGGGTTCAGCGACCCGCGAGAAGGAGTTCGGCCACGCGTGTGTCGGTCTCGGCGCCCTCGGTGTAACCGCCCGCCGCGCCGAGCGCGTTCATGATCGACAGCGTGTACCGCTCGCCGTCGCCCGCGACACCGACCGAGTTGACCACCCAGCCGTC
Source organism: Nocardia sp. NPDC058658 (assembly GCF_042716665.1). NCBI lineage: Bacteria > Bacillati > Actinomycetota > Actinomycetes > Mycobacteriales > Nocardiaceae > Nocardia > Nocardia sp. NPDC058658. Next base: position 1,034,542 of record NZ_JBHXRR010000001.1, on the reverse strand, counting down.
GGCCTCGGCCGACCAGCCGTTCTTCAGGCCGGGACGCATCTTCGAACCCGCGCCCCACACACCCCAGTGCTGGTTGGAGTCGACCGAGCGCATCCTTTCGAGCAGGTAGGCGAGATCGTCGGGGTGCATGGTGTCGAGGATGGTGTTCATCAGCCGGTCCAGATCAGCGGCGGTGCACTTCTGGAACGACCAGTCCGGGAACAGCGCGGTCGTGGTGGGCTGCGGGATCAGGCTGACCATGCCGTAGGCGCGGAAGGCGTTGTTGTAGGCCATCCGGTCGAAGCCGATGTACTTGTTCCACAGCACGTCGGTGGCGTGGTCGTTGGAGGTGGCCAGCATCGCTTCGATATTGAAGCGGTCGTCGGGCGAGAGGCCGATGGCGCCGACGCGGGCCCGGTTGAGCAGGTCGGCGGCGATGGCCAGCTTGATCGTGGAGGCGGTCCAGACCTGGTTCTCGGCGTGTTCGTTGGCATAGACGCCGCCGGTCAAGCGGTCGCGCACCACATAGCCGACGACGCCGGGGCGACCGGCGAGATAGGCGTCGGCCCTCGCGATCCGGGCGCTCATATCGGCGTCGAAGCCGGGCACCGAGACCTGGGTCAACGCAGGGGGCGCGGCAAGGGCAGGGGCGACGAGAACGGGGACGCCCGGAGTGAGGGCGGCCGCGGCGGCGAGCAGGCAGGCAGTCGCTGCGACTCGGGAAACGACACGGGTGGAAGGAGAACGGTCACGCACGATGGACCACACTCGCACACCGAACGCCGCAATGCACAAATTCGCCGCAAATCCGGCACCCGCCACGACGACGCACGCGCACGCTCGCTCAGCGTTGTTGCGGCGCAGCGCAATTACCCTCAGTGATGCGCGGCGTGCGGGGTGGCGATGGCGCAGCCGTTGAGCCGATGGCAGTGCTCGAACGCCTCCCCGTGCCGGTCCAGCGGCCACGAATGCAGCACCTGATCAGGCCCGTAGCGCCGGGAGTTGATCAACTCCCAGCGCGCGCCTGCTCGGCGGACGATGAAACCGCCACCGGGAACCAGGGGAAACACCTGCGCGATCATGAAACGAAACCAGCCTTTCGCCCGCGGCCGTACTGTCCCACCCGAACCGCAACGATCCCACGGCGTCGATCGTGGGTGCCGCAGGCGTGGCCGGGACGCTGTGCGGTGTGGCGTATTTCACTGACCCGGTTCAGTGGTGGTCGCGGGGCCGCGCGATTGCGGGTCGGTCGCTGGGCGTATAAACAACGGATGCCGTTGCACCTCCATCGCGCCGAACGCGCCGACGCGCTGGCCGACGGATTGGGGCGTTTGCTGGGGGATGTTCCCGCCGATCCATTCGTCGCCGAAGTGGTGGCGGTGCCGGCCAAAGGGGTGGAGCGGTGGTTGGCGCAGCGGCTGTCGGGTGTGCTGGGGGTTGGTGCGCGGGGCGACGGGATCGCCGCGAATATCGCGTTTCCGTCCCCGGCCGCGCTCGTTGCCGAGGTGCTGGCCGGAGCGAGTGGTGTGGCGCCCGCCGACGATCCGTGGGCCGGTCAGCGCGTGGTGTGGACCCTGTTGCGGGTGATCGACGAGGTCGCCGACGAATCGTGGGCGGCGGTGCTGGCGCGTCACCTCGGCCTCCCACGAACGGACCACCGCCTTGGCAGGCGCTACTCCACCGCCGCGCACCTCGCCGCGCTCTTCGACTCCTACGCCGCGCAACGCCCGCAGGTGCTCCTGGACTGGGCCGCAGGCGCGGACACCGACGGCGCGGGTGGGCCGGTCCCCGACGATCTCGCCTGGCAGCCGCGGTTGTGGCGAGCGTTGCGCGCCGCGGTGGACGCGCCGAGCCCCGCCGAACGACTCGCCGACGCCTGCGCCCACCTGCGCGCCGATCCCGGTTCGATCGACCTGCCCGACCGTCTGTCGGTGTTCGGCCTCACCCGCCTGCCTGCCGACCAACTGGCCGTCCTCACCGCCCTGGCCGCCCACCGCGCCGTGCACCTCTGGTTGGCACACCCGAGCCCGGCCATGTGGACCGCGCTCAGCGATGCTCGGGCGGTCGCTGATGGTGCGACCGTTCGTCTCCGCGCGGACGACCACACTGCGGATCTGGTTTCGCACCCGTTGCTTGCTGGGCTGGCCCGGGATGTGCGGGAGCTGGAGCTGTGTCTGAATCCGGTGCTGGACAGCGACATTCACCTCGCCGGGGAAACCGGCGCGGACACCCTGCTCGGTGCAGTGCAGGCCGCCGTCCGTGCGGATCGTGTCCCCGAGATGGGCGCGACGCCGGACGGCAGTGTCGAGGTCCACGCGTGCCACGGCCCGGCACGGCAGGTGGAGGTGTTGCGGGATCTGCTGCTCACCACCTTCGCGGCGGACCCGACCCTGGAACCGCGTGACGTGCTGATCATGTGCCCGGATGTCGAGGCGTTCGCGCCGCTGGTGCGGGCGGCGTTCGGGCAGCGCGGGTCAGGGGTGGACCTGCCGACCGAGGGCGAACATCCCGCGCATCAGTTGCGGGTGCGGCTCGCCGATCGCGGGCGCGCGGTGACCAACCCGATGCTGGCGGTGGTGATCGAGCTACTGGAACTGGCCGACGGTCGCGTCACGGTGACGCAGGCGCTCGAACTGGCAGCGAGCGAAACTGTGCGCCGCCGTTGTGGTTTCGACGACGATGACATCGAACGGTTGCGCGAGTGGGCGGCCGAATCGGGTGCGCGGTGGGGGATCGGGCAGCGTCAGCGCGAGGCGTTCGGTCTCGCCGACTTCGCCCAGAACACCCTCAACGCCGCGGTCGACCGCATTCTGCTCGGTGTCACGGCCGACGAATCCGGCGACGACTGGCTCGATCTGGCGCTGCCCCTCGACGATGTCGACTCCAACGACGTCGATCTCGCGGGCCGCTTCGCCGAGTTCATCGACCGGCTCGCGGTCTGCCTGCGCGACCTGCGCGGCCCGCGACCCGCCGCCGACTGGACCACCGTGCTGCTGCGGGCTGTCGAACTGCTCACCGATGTGCCCGACGCGCACTCGTGGATCCGCACCGAAGCGCGCCGCGAGATCGTCGCCGCCACCGAACACGCGGGCGACACCCCGCTGCGTCTGGCCGACGTGTCGGTCCTGTTGACCAGTCGCCTGGCGGGCGGTCCCGGCCGTGCCAATTTCCGCACCGGCGAACTCACCGTGTGCACCCTGGTGCCGATGCGGTCGGTGCCGCACCGCGTGGTGGTGCTGCTCGGCCTCGACGACGATGTCTTCCCCCGACCGGGCAGTATCGATGGCGACGATCTGCTGGCCCGCGACCCCCTCCTGGGCGAGCGTGACGCGCGCAGCGAAGACCGTCAGCTCCTCCTGGACGCCATCATGGCGGCCGGTGACAGGCTGCTCGTTCTGCACACGGGCGCGGACCCGGTCACCGGCGCGGTCCGCCCGCCCGCCGTGCCGGTCGCCGAACTCCTCGACGTGCTCACCACCCACGTGGGTCCGGCGGCGATGGACGACGTCCACATCCGGCACCCGCTACAGGCCTTCGACCGCCGCAACTTCGCCCCCGCGAATCCGCGAAGTTTCGACACCGTCGCCCTGGCCGGCGCACGCGCCGCCGCTCGTCCGTCGAAGCCGCGCCCGCCACTGCTTGCCGCGCCGTTGCCGCCCGGTCCCGTCACCGATGTCGCACTGGCGGAACTGATCTCGTTCGCCGAGCACCCGGTGCGCGCGTTCCTGTGGCAGCGACTCGGTCTTCGGGTGCCCGAGGAATCCGAGGACATCGCCGATCAGCTCCCGATCGAACTCGACGGGTTGGCGAAGTGGGATCTGGGCGAACGGATGCTGACCGCCCGGCTCACCGGCGCCGACCCGGCCGGTCTGCGAGCGGCCGAGTGGCGTCGAGGTACGTTGCCGCCCTTCGGTTTCGGCGCCAAGGTGCTCGACGAGGTGGAAGGCACCGTCGACACTCTCGTCCGCACCGCGCAAGCCGACTACGAGGCGCCGCCGCGTGCCGTCGACATCGCCATCGACCTGGGTAACGGCCGCACCCTCGCGGGTACCGTCCCCGAGGTCCGCGGCGAAACGCTGGTGCGCACCACCTACTCCCGGCTCGCACCGAAACACCGTCTCGCGTCCTGGGTTTCGCTGCTCGCGCTCGCCGCCACCGAAGACCGATCGTGGCAGGCGATCAGCACCGGGCGCGGGCAATTTCGCAGCCGTCCGGTGGCCAGGTCGGTGATCACGGCACCGGAAGCGCCTGCCGCACTGGAGATCCTGCGCGACCTCGTCCGGTTGCGCGATGAGGGACTGTGCGAACCACTGCCCTGCGCGCCCACCGCCACTGCCGCCTATGCCGAGCGCCGCTTCCGCGGTGACAGCGTCGCCGACGCCCTGCTCGCCGCCGAACACGCCTTCGACGGCGGCCAGAACGGACCGGACAAGTTCGGCGACCACACCGACCGCTACCTGCGTTATGTCTGGGGTCGCGCACCCCGATTCGACTGTCTCGCTGCCGAATCCAACCGACCTGGCGAACCGGAGAGCAACCGGTTCGGTGCCCTCGCACGCCGCTGGTGGGCGCCGCTGCTCGCCGCCGAAAGTCAGGGGCAGCCGTGACCGGGACCGTCTCGGCGCCGACCGCGTTCGACGCGACCGGTCCGCTGCCTCAGGGCACCACCGTGCTCGAGGCCAGCGCGGGCACCGGTAAAACCCATGCCATCGTCGGGCTCGCGGTCCGGTACGTTGCCGAGGCAGGCATCGGAATCACCGAATTGCTGCTCGTCACGTTCAGCCGGGCCGCCACCCAGGAACTGCGTGAACGCACCAGGGACCGGTTCGTCACGGTGGCGACCGCGCTCGCCGAGCCCGACACCGCGCGCCACCACCAGGACGAACTCGTCCGTGCGATGGCCGATACCGACCCCGCGACCGTGCGGCTGCGCAGACACCGATTGCTCACCGCCCTTGCCGATTTCGACGCCGGGACCATCGCCACCACGCACTCGTTCTGTCAGCGGATGCTCGACGAACTCGGCCTGGCCGGTGAACACGATCCTGGCGCCCGGCTGGTGGAATCGGTGGACGACCTCGTCGCCACCGTCGCCGACGACCTGTACCTGGCCCGCTACGCCCGCGACGGCGCCCCGTTCACGCTGCGCGACGCCCACACCCTCGCGCTGGCGGCGGTCCACGACCGGCACGCCGACCTGGCGCCGCGCACCGACGGTGCGGCAGGCGAGCGAGTCGCCTTCGCCACCGCCGTGCGCGTGGAAACCGAACGCCGCAAACGCCGGGCGGGACTGCGCGATTTCGACGATCTGCTCGTCCTGCTGCACGACGTGCTGGCCGACCCCGACCATGGGCCACGCGCCTGCGCCCGGATCCGGCAGCGGTACCGGGTCGCGCTGGTCGACGAGTTCCAGGACACAGATCCCCTGCAGTGGGACATCCTGCGCCTGGCATTCCACCAGCACGCCACCCTCGTGCTGGTCGGCGACCCGAAGCAGGCCATCTACGCCTTCCGCGGCGCCGAAGTGCTCAGCTACCTCGACGCCGTGGCACTGGCGGATCGACGCAGCGAACTCACCCGCAATTGGCGCAGCGACGCCGGACTGTTGCGCGCCATCGACCACCTGTGCGGCGGCGCCGAACTGGGCCACCCCGAGATCAGCGTGTACCCGGTGACGCCGACACGGCCTGCGACACGCTTGCACGGCGACCCGGACGTGGTCACTCCGCTGCGCCTGCGGGTATTGCCGCGGACCGGGGCAGGCCCGCGCAATCGGTCGGGGTTCCCGTCGGTGGGCAGGCAGCGGGCCAAGGTCGCCGACGACCTGGCCGCCGATATCGTCACCCTGCTCGAGTCCGGCACCACGATCGACGCCAAACCTGTTCGTGGGGGTGATCATTCGCTCAGCGAGGTCGGCGACGGCCGGGTGCGCAGGCCGATCGGGCCCGGCGATATCGCGGTGCTGGTGCGAACCCGCTCTCAAATCGACGTGGTGCGAACGGCTTTGGACCGGGTCGGGGTCGCCTCCGTGCTGGCCGGTGGAACCAGCGTGTTCGCGACCGTCGCCGCCACCGACTGGCTGTGGGTGTTGCGGGCACTGGAACAACCGCATCGTGGTGACCGGGTGCGCCTGGCCGCGTGTACCCCGATCCTCGGGGTGAGCGCCGCCGAAATCGACTCCGGCGGTGCGGATCTCGTCGGCCGGGTCTCCACCCAGCTGCGCGAGGCAGCCCGCCTGTTCGCGCGTGCCGGTTTCGCCGCCGTGTTCGACAAACTCGCCACCGAAACCGATCTCGCGCCGCGCCTGCTCGCGGTGGACAACGGCGAACGCGAACTCACCGACCTGCGCCACATCGCCCAGCTGCTCGACGAGGTCGCCCTGGCCGAGGGGCTGGGTCTGACCGCGCTCACCCGCTGGCTCGCCGACCGGGTGCGCGAGCCGGAGGCGGGCAGCGTCAGCGGTCGAAGCCGCAGGCTCGATCGCGACGCCGCGGCGGTGCAGATCGCCACCGTGCACGCCAGCAAGGGCCTCGAATTCCCGATCGTCTACCTGCCTTTCACCTGGGACAGCGCCAAGAATCCGTATCCGGCGACACTGCTGTTCCACGACGACAACGGCACCAGGGTCCTCGATATCGGCGGTAAGGAGGCGCCCGGCTACAGCGAGCGCCAATTGCGGTGCGAGGCAGAGGAATCGGGGGAGGAGCTGCGGCTTCTCTACGTGGCACTCACCCGGGCGATGTGCCAGGCGGTCGTCTGGTGGGCGCCCGCGGTGACCACCGGCGCCGCGCCGCTGCACCGCATGATGCTGGGGCGGCGTCCGGATTCGGCGCAGGTACCACGTCGGGCGGAGATTCCCGCCGACACCGCTGCGGCGCAACGTATTTCCGAGTGGGCGTCCGCCGCTTCGGAGGTGATCTCGGTGACCATGGTCGATCGTCCCGACGATGTGGCGCCCCGGCGGGTGCGCACCGAACTGCCGACCGGTGAACTGGCGGCGGCGGGGTTCAATCGCGCGCTCGACCAGCAGTGGCGGCGTACGTCGTATTCGGCGCTCACCGCTGGAGCGCACGAGGCGCCGGGCGTCAGCGACTCCGAACCCGAGGACGGACCCGGCCCCGACGACGAGCCGACGCAGGCGCCGATCGATGCCGTCACCGACAGCACGGCCGCGCCGTCGTTGATGAACGACCTGCCCTACGGTGCCGAGTTCGGCACGCTGGTTCACAGCGTTCTCGAAACGGTCGACACCTCGGTGCCCGACCTCGCCGCCGAGGTCCACCAGCGGTGTGTGGCAGCGGTCGAGCACACGATGGCCGAACTCGATATCGACGTGCTCTCGACCGCGCTGCTCGAAGTACTGCGCACCCCAGCCGATTTCGGCTCCCTCGCGGCGATCGCGACCCGGGACCGGCTCAACGAACTCGAATTCGAACTGCCGCTCGGTGGTGGTGACACGCCCGGCCCGCACTCGGCCGGAATGCACGCCATCGCGACCCTACTGCGCACCCACCTGCCCGTCGACGACGATCTCGCCGGCTACGCCGATCATATTGCGGCACTGCCCGATACGGTGCTGCGCGGGTTTCTCACCGGCAGCATCGACGCCGTGCTGCGCGTGCCCGACGGAACAGGCGAGCTCCGGTATCTCATCGTCGACTACAAGACCAACCGCCTCGGCACCGGCGACCTCACCGTCGAGCACTACCGCCGCGACCACATGGTCGCGGAGATGATCCGCTCGCACTATCCGCTGCAGGCGCTGCTGTATGCCGTGGCGCTGCACCGGTATCTGCGCTGGCGGTTGCCGGGATACGACCCCGCTCGCCATCTGGGTGGTGCCAGGTACCTGTTCGTGCGAGGAATGATCGGTGCGGCGACGCCGCCGGGGCACGGTGTCTTCGATTGGTACCCGTCCGCGGAACTCGTTGTCGCGCTGTCGGATCTGCTCGCGGGGGAGCTATGAGGGCCGCTCCGAGCCGAATTCGCCACAGTGTCGTTCGCGATTGTCGGTCGGCTGGTGGCCGGTATGCGGCGCGACGGCGACCGGTGCTGACGACGGAGAGGCACCGACCATGACGTCTATTCAGGTGGCGCAGCGGGGGACCGGGCTGCTGCGGGTGTTCAACGAAGCCGGTGTGTTGTCCGCGGCGGATGTGCATGTCGCGGTGCGGTTGGGTCGGATGGGTCGCGAGGACAGCGAGGACGTGCTGTTCGCCGCGGCCCTGGCGGTGCGTGCGGTGCGGTCGGGCTCGGTGTGTCTCGAGCTGGCGCGGATGCGGGAGATCGGCATCGACGCCGACGAAACCCGGGACAACGCAACGGGAATCGACCCGGCGACGCTTCCGTGGCCGGACACCGATCGGGTGCTGTCCGCCCTGCGCCGGAGTCCGCTGATCTGCGGTGGGCAGTCCGGTCCGCTGCGCCCGCTGCGTATCGTCGAAGCCGATGCCGAGGGTGGCGCGCTGCTGTACCTCGACCGGTACTACCAGCAGGAACAGACCCTGCGGCGCGTGCTCACCGAACGCAGCGCCGACCACCCCGTGATCGACACCGAACTCGTTCGCGCACAACTGGATCGGCTCTTCGCCGACCCGCTCGGCGACGGACCCGATCGGCAACGCCTGGCCGCCGCCCTCGCCGCGACCCACTGGACCACCGTCGTCGCCGGCGGCCCCGGCACCGGCAAAACCCACACCATCGCCCGCATCCTGGCCCTGCTCACCGCCCACCGCAGCGCATCACCCAAGTTGCCCGCGCTGCGCATCGCCCTCGCCGCCCCCACCGGCAAAGCGGCGGCGCGCCTGCAGGAAGCGGTGCGCGAACAGGCCGCCGAGCTGGGCCTGCCCGAACTCACCGCCTCGACCCTGCACCGCCTCCTTGGCTGGCAACGTGGCCGCACCACCCGCTTCCGCCACCACGAACACAACCGCCTGCCCTACGACGTCGTCGTGGTCGACGAGACCTCGATGGTGTCGCTCACGATGATGAGCCACCTCTTCTCGGCGCTGCGCCCCGACACCCGCCTGATCCTCGTCGGCGACCCCGACCAGCTCGCCTCGGTCGACGCGGGCGCGGTGCTGGCCGACCTCGTCGCAGGCCCGGTGAGCGGCGCAACCGATCCCGCGCTCGGCGAGGTGCTCGATGTCGAGGGATCGTCGGTGGATCCCGCAGCGGCGCAGGCGCTGACGGCTCTCGAGCAGCGGCGGTTGCAGGGCGGGATCGTGCGTTTGACCCGGGGAAGGCGATTCGGCGGGCGCATCGCCGACCTGGCGGTGGCCGTTCGCGCGGGCGATGCCGATGCGGCGCTGGCGATTCTGCGGGCGGGCGGCGACGATGTGTCGCTGTGCGGGCCCGATGACATCCGTGCTGTGCGGGCGGACGTGACCACCGCTGCCCTCGCCGTCACGGCGGCCGCGGAAGCAGGCGACGCGATCGGCGCGCTGACCGCGCTCGAATCCCACCGACTGCTCTGCGCGCACCGCCAAGGCCCGTTCGGTGTCGAACGCTGGGATCGGATGGCGGCCGAATGGGCTGCCGCCGGTGGCGCGGGACCCGAAGGGCCGCAATCGGTCTGGTACCCCGGCCAGCCCCTGCTGGTCACCGCCAACGACCACGAGGCCCGGATCTACAACGGGGACACCGGCGTCATCATCCGCCGCCCCGACGGTTCCCTGCGCGCCGCACTGCAGCGCGGTAGCGAGCCCTACCTCGTCCATCCCACCCAATTCCCCGCCGTGGTCACGGTTTTCGCCATGACCATCCACCGCAGCCAGGGCAGCCAGTACGACACGGTCTCGGTCGTCCTGCCCGAACCCGAATCCACCCTGCTCACCAGGGAACTCCTCTACACGGCCATCACCCGAGCGCGCTCGCACGTCCGCATCATCGGCACCGAGGAGTCCATCCGCGCCGCGATCGGCCGCCGCGTCCTGCGAGCCAGCGGGCTGTCGAGAACTGTTGCGCCGCAGGGGTAGTGAAGTTCGGGCGACGACAGCCGCCGTCAGCAGGGTTCGCGGTCCCGAGATGCCAGGCACTCGAATGGCGGGAACAGGGGAACTTGCAACCCCCGCCTCCACCTCGTTCGGCCCAGCGATGGAGCCCTCCGCGGTCGCCGTGGTGGACGAACGCGGAGGGCGACCGTCAGCGAGCTGAGCTGCGGGACCAGTTCCACGACCACCAGTGGTCGTCGTCCAGGTCGCGCAGGACGGCGTCCTTGATCTGCATGCGCAGGAACGGGTCCTGCAGGCCGTCGAGGGCGGGCAGGATGTCGGGGGAGAGGGTGCCCAGGTAGTCCGCGTCCAGGCGCTTGCTGGTGGACCAGCGGTCGATATTGCGTTCGGCGACAAGGTGTTCGGGGTTGATCGCGGCGAGAGCGATCAGGGTCGCCAGGGCCGTCCCGATCGCGGCACGCGGCACCCAGGTCCACCGCAGTCGCGCTACGGCGGCCAGCACGAGAATGTAGACGAGGCCGACCCAGAGTTCGCACATGGTCACCAGCAGCCGGAGCACGGTGAACCCGTAGGCCTGCTGGTAGGTCCACATCCGGCCCAGCGCCGAACCGACGATGACCAGCGCCAGCACACTCACCGCGCTCAGCAGCACCCGCAACGACAGGCGATCGGCGGCGGTTTCCTGCTTCGACCAGTGCAGGACCGCGACGATCACGGCCAGCGTCAGAATGCTCACCGCCGACAGCTGCCAGAACCCGCTGCGCGCGTACTCGGCGTAGGTCAGACCCGCCGTGCGCTGCACGTAATCGTCGCCACCGAACAGGGCAACGAACTGGGCGCCGACGAACACCGCGAACAACACGGTCAACGCGCCCACCGGCAGCATCCACTCACTACGCGACCAAAGGCGCACCGGCCGAACCGAATCCGCTGCTCGTGCCGGCGGACCCGCGAGCAGATACAGCGCGCCGAGCACACCCACCGTGACGACCACGAACAGGAAGATCCACTGCCATGCCGCCGGCCCGTCCACCTTCGGCACGAGCCCGTTCAACATCTTCGCGAACGTGGCGTCCGCCCCGCCGAGCAGCGGCACGAACACCACCAGCAACGCCGCCGTCGCAGCGATGGAAACCCCGTACCGCCGCACAGTGGAGCTCCCCACCGACCGCGACTCCCGCAGCCCCGAAAACGCCCACGGCACCGCCCCGAACGAGGCCAACGGCACCGCGAACATGTCGTGCGCGATCCCCCGCACACTCCGCCGCCCCAACACCGCCAGCGACCCGGCCACACACGCCGCGATCACACACAACACGAACAGCCACCCGGCGGCCCGCACGGTCCCCACCCCGAGCAACACCAGCGCCGCCGCGGCCCACCAGACCCGATCACCGATCGAAACAGAGTGGGGGACAGACTCATTCGGCGCCACGGTCTTGTTCGCCGACATGGCCTCGTCCGTCGACACGGCCTTGTTCGCGGACACAGCGCTGTTCGGCGCAGGTGCCGTCGCCGAACCTGTCTCGGCGGAGTCGGTCTGCGAGAGTGTCGCCGCTCCGGCAGGTTCACCTTCGGCAGGCGCCTTCACCGCGCCGATGTCGCCCGCCGACGAATCAGGAGTATTCGCAACACTTCTCACGGACTCGGCACCGTTGTCGGTCGGGTCGTCGTGAACCGCCGCCCGCTCACTCTCGGTATCGGCTGATCGCGACATGACCGTTTCGCTCGTGGGCGCGGCATTGTCGCCCGGAACGGGGTCCGCCGTACGGCGCGAATCGGAGTCTTCCGTGGCAGCCGCGACCTCGTCCGCTTCGGACCCACCGCGATACCGGGCTCGGTAGTCGACCGCGACGAGCGCGCCGGTGATGGCAGTACCCGCGATGAGCCAGCCGATACCGGGACGGTCCACCGGAATGACCGTGGCACCGACGATGCCGGCCAGCGCCGCGGCGGGCAGGACACCGGGTGGGCGCGCGACGCACTGCCATCGTTTCGGGACCGGCGGTAGCGGAGGCGGCATCGACGGTAGCGGCGTCGACCGCACGGACGATCCGGACTTGGCCACCGCCGCCGCGTTCGGCCATGCCGCGGCCGTCCACCCCGGCGTGCCCGGCTGGACGGCACCGCTCGTGCGCCGCTCGGCGAGCAATGTCGTGACCGGCACCGTGCCGTCGGTGGCCGGCGCGACGGGAGTTGTCGTGTCAGGTGCCGGGGTGAGTACCGCGGTCGCCTGAGTGCCGGAACTCGTCTCACCGCCGCCCGTCTGCGAGGTTTCGGCTGCGGGTTTCGGCGTCTCGGTAGCACTCGGCGCAGGCTTGGGTGCCTCGGGTATCGGCTTGTCGGACATGGTGTTTCCCCTCCTGGAGGTGTGCGGATATGCCCCGGGACCGAAGTGCCGGGAGAGTGCGTGTGGATGTGGAGGTCAGCCCGTGGGCAGGACGACGCGGATGCGGGAGCCGGGGTCGGCGACGGCGATGGTGCCGCCGTGCAGGTCGATGACCCAGCGGGCGATGGCGAGGCCGAGGCCGGTGCCGCCGCCCTCGGTGCGACCACCCCGGGTGAAACGGTCGAAGACGGTGGCGCGCTCGGCTTCCGGGATGCCCGGGCCGTCGTCCTGGATTTCCAGGACCGTGCCGTCGGGTCCCGTCGAGGCCGAGACCCGCACCTCGCCGCCGGACGGGCCGTGCCGTGCGGCGTTGTCGAGCAGGTTGAACAGCACCTGATGCAGTCGGGCACGGTCGGCGAACACGCATCCGTCGGTCGGCGCAACGGCCGTCGTGAACCGAACACCACGTCCGAGCGCGGCGGTCATCACCTCGGCTTCGGCGATCACCTCCGCCAACAGTGGTGCCAGCGGCAGGGTTTCACGATCCAGGGTGAACGCGCCCGCTTCGATGCTGGACAGGTCGAGAAGTTCGGAGACGAGCAGGCCGAGCCGCTCGGTCTGTGCGAGAGCGGTCCGCAGCGTCGCCGGATCGGGCTCGCTCACCCCGTCGACCAGATTCTCGAGCACGGCGTGCAGCGCGGTCACCGGCGTGCGCAGCTCATGGGACACATTGGCGATGAGGTCGCGACGTTGCCGGTCGGCGGCGGCCAGGTCGGCGGCCATCTGGTTGAACGCGGTCGCGAGCTGCCCCACTTCGTCGCGTGAGGAGGCGCGCACCCGAAAGCTGTAGTCGCCGTGGGCCATCTGCCGCGCGGCCGCCGTCATCTGCCGCAGCGGACGGGTGATCCCGTGCGCGAGGAACTGGGAGGTGATCAAGGCGATCCCGAACGCGGTCGCCGTGGTCAGCGGCGGCAACCAGCCGATCTGCCACCGGAAATACCCGAACGCGACACCACCCGAGCACAACATCAACACGGCCAGTTTGAGCTTGATCGACCGCAGCCGGTCCAGCGGACGCGGCAGCACATCGGCGATGCGATCCATCAACGTCACCGTGCGATCGGTCATCGCGCGTCCAATGCGTACCCGACACCGTGCACGGTACGGATGAGATCGGCACCGAGCTTGCGCCGCAACGCTTTCACGTGCGAATCCACCGCCCGCGTCCCCGCCGCATCGGACCAGTCCCAGATGTCCTCCAGCAGTCGCTCTCTCGCGAGCACCGCCCGCGGACGTTGCGCGAGCCGCGTCAGCAGGTCGAATTCCAGTGGGGTGAGCCGTGCTTCGGTATCACCGCGCCACACCCGCCGCTCCGCGAGATCGATCCGCAGATCACCGACGACGATGCTGTGGTCACCGCGCTCGGCAGCCCGGTCCACCCGCCGCAACAGCGCGTGCACGCGGGCGGCGAGCACCCGCATCGAGAACGGCTTGGTGAGATAGTCGTCGGCGCCGACCCCGAGCCCGATGAGCTGATCGGTCTCGTCGGTGCGCGCGGTGAGCATGAGTACAGGCACGGGCCGCTCGGCTTGAATCCGGCGGCACACCTCCAGCCCGTCGAACCCCGGCAACATGACGTCGAGGACCACCAGATCGGGTTCGCCCGCCAGCGCCGCCGCCACCGCGGCCGGACCGTCGTGTGCCAGGTCGACGGTGAACCCCTCGGCCCGCAACCTCGCGGCCACCGACTCCGCGATCGTCACCTCGTCGTCGACCACCAGGATCCGGCGTGCCGCCTGTCCTGTCCCGCCCCCACTGATTTCCATGGTGCGACCCTAGCGAGCCCGTGTGGAGGGTTATGTCGCCAAATGTGGAGATTGTGTGTGGAGTACAGTGGCGGCGTGCACAACTGCTTCCGTTCCACCCCGCCGCCCGCCTCCTGAGCGAGGTGCCCCGCGGCGCGTGATCAACGCGCCGGTGGTTTCGGTATGTAGTCGTGCACCTCGCTTCTCGCGACCCCTTCACCTTCTGTCGCAGGAGCACACCCATGTCTGTTTCGCTGTCCGCCCGCGTCGGCACAGCTGATCTCGTCATCGCCGGAATTCTCTGGGGGACCGGCGGCCTACTCGGCACCCTCGTCCAACGTTCGACCCACCTGTCCCCGGTGGCGGTCGCCGCCGTGCGCTTGGCCGTCGGCGGGTTACTGCTGGTGGGACTGTGCGTCCTCACCCGCAGAGCCATCCCGCGTGATGCCCCCGCCTGGCGGCGCATCGGGGCGACAGCCGTTCTCGCGGCGGTGTTCCAGGGCTGCTATTTCGGCGCGGTCGCCCTGTCCTCGGTGAGTCTGGCGACGCTGATCACCATCGGAATGTCGCCGGTCGTGGTCGCCGTACTCGAACATCTCACCGGTAGGCGAGCACTCGATCGCACCCGGGCGCGCAGCATCGCCCTCGCCGTCGCCGGTCTCGCACTGCTGGTCGGCACACCAGGAGCGGGCGGGTCAGGGGTGCTGTTCGGTGCGGCCCTGGCACTGGCCGCCGCCACCGCGTTCGCCGTGCTCACGGTGATCGCCGCGGTCCCGGTCCCCGGCCTCGACCCCGTCACCAGCACCGGAATCGGCTTCAGCGCGGGCGCGATGCTGCTCGCCGTCCCGGCGGCGGTCACCACCACCTCGATCGACATCACCGCGCCCGGCCTGCTGGGCGTGCTCGCCCTCGGACTGTTCCCGACGGCCATCGCCTACACGCTCTATTTCCGTGGCCTCACCGCGGCGGGCGCGGGCACCGGCGCACTGCTCGCCCTGCTCGAACCGCTCACCGGCACGGTGCTGGCAGTGGTGTTCCTCGATGAGCGGCTCGGCGTCGCGGGCTGGATCGGTGCGGTGCTGCTCGCGGTCGCCCTGCTCACAGCCGCCGACGAACCCGGATCGCTACAGGTCAGGGAACAGGCCGGGTAGTTCCATCGCGTAGGCGAGATCGTCGCGAGTGCCCAGGGTGACCAGCAGGACGCGGATCATGGTCACCCTGGCCTCCGACGCCAGCACGGGATCGGGATCGCTGCCCGGTTCGCTGCCCATGGTGAGCCGGTAGACGACGTACTCGCACACGTGCAGCGCCGCGTCCATGTCGAGGGGCGCGGGGACCGGGCGGCCGAGGTCGCCGAACGTCTTGCGCACCAGATCGCGGATATCGTCGAGCGCGCGTTCGCGGTAGGCCGACACGACCGAGCCGGGGTCGTGCAATTCGGCGAACAGTGGTCGCAGCATCGGCCCGTGCCCCCGCGCCCAGTCCATGTAGGCATCGATCAGGCGGATACCCAGCTGCACCGGCTCGTCGGTGCCCGCGAGGGCTTCGCGGATCCCGCCGACGAGGCCGTCGTTGGACACGTCAAGGACGGCGTGCAGCGGCTCGGACGCATTGCCGAAATAGCGGTAGAAAGTGGGCCTGGCCAGCCCGGCCTCTTCGATGATCTGGGCGACGCTCAGGCCACGCGACCCGTTGCGCGCGAACACCGCGGCTGTCGCCTCGACGATCCGGGCGCGGACCTCGTCGGCCTGCTCCTGGGTCTGCGGCGGGCGCCCGCGACGCACCGCGGTCGAGTCCTCGGTCATCGCGCCTCCCTCACCGTCACTGCTCGCGCACTGAAAGCTTGACACGAACCAGGGCGCTGGCATTAATCTAACACTAGTGTTCAGTAAATAATCTGAACGTGCGCGACTGTTGCGCGCGATCCATCTGTTGAGGAGAAGGGCCGACAATGACGACCGCCCCCGAGCTGACCGCCGAACCCACCGCGCTGCCGACCGCCCTGGTCAAGCCCCTGTTCGATCGCGGAGTCGCCGGTGGTGCGCCGTCGGTCGAGATCTTCGCCCCGGCCACCGGCCACAAGATCGGCGACCTGCCGCAGTCCTCGGTCGACGACATCGAGCGCGCCTTCGCCGTCGCCCGGCACGCGCAGCGCGACTGGGCCAAGGTGAGCGTCAAGCAGCGCGCCGAGATCGTGCGCCGCTTCCACGACATCGTGCTCGCCGAGCAGGACACCATCCTCGACATCGTGCAGACCGAGACCGGCAAGTCCCGCCCGCACGCCTTCGACGAGATCGCCGACGTCGCACTGAACGCGCGCTACTACGCCACCGTCGCACCCAAACTGCTCGCCGACCGCAAGCCGCGCGGCGTGCTGCCGGTGCTCACCTCGGTCGAGGTGCACAACCGGCCCAAGGGCGTCGTCGCGGTCATCTCACCGTGGAACTACCCCCTCGCGCTGGCCGCCTCCGACGCCCTGCCCGCCCTGATCGCGGGCAACGCGGTCATCGCGCGCCCTGACAACCAGACCGCGCTCTCGGCGCTGTGGGCCATCGACGCCGCTGAGCGCGCGGGCCTGCCGCGCGGGCTGTGGCAGGCGGTGCTCGGCCGTGGTCGCGAGATCGGTGGCGACGTCATCGCGCGCGCCGACTACGTCGACTACACCGGTTCCAGCGCCACCGGCCGCACCATCGCCCAGCAGGCCGGTGAGCGCCTGATCGGCTACTCCCTCGAGCTCGGCGGCAAGAACCCGCTGCTCGTACTGGCTGACGCCGATGTCTCCAAGGCCGCGAAACTGGCTGTGCGCGCGTGCTTCTCGTCGGCCGGTCAGCTGTGCGAGTCGATGGAACGCATCTACGTCGACGCCTCGGTCTACGACCAGTTCGTCGCCGAATTCGTCGGCAATGTCAAGAACATGTCGCTCGGTGGTGAACTCGACTACAGCCGGGACATGGGTTCGCTGACCTTCCCGCGTCAGCTCGCCACCGTCAGCGAGCACGTCGACGACGCGGTCGCCAAGGGCGCCAAGGTGCTCGCCGGTGGTCGCGCCCGCCCGGATCTGGGCCCGTACTTCTACGAGCCGACCGTGCTCGCCGATGTGAAGCCGGGCATGACGGTCTACCGCGAGGAGACCTTCGGCCCGGTCGTTTCGGTGTACAAGGTCGACTCCGACGACGCCGCCGTCGAGGCAGCCAACGACACCGCCTACGGCCTCAACGCCAGCGTGTGGAGCCGGGATGTGAACCGCGGCAAGGAGGTCGCCGCCCGGATCAACGCCGGTTCGGTGAACGTGAACGAGGGCTTCAGCGCCGCCTGGGGCAGCATCGACGCGCCGTCGGGTGGTCTCGGCATCTCCGGTCAGGGTCGTCGCCACGGTCCCGAGGGCCTGCTGAAGTACATCGACACCCAGACGATCGCTGTCCAGCGGCTCATGCCGATCGCGCCGCTGCCCGGCATGTCCGAGCAGATGTGGGCCAAGACGATGACGCTGGTTTTCGGTGTCATGAAGACACTGCGCCAGAAGTAGCAGAACACGAGCAGGGTAGGTAGCGCACATGAAGTTGGAAACGGTCGCGGGCAAACGGGTGCTGGTCACCGGCGCTGCCATGGGTCTGGGCAAGCTGTTCGCGGAGAAGGCTGTCGCCGAGGGCGCCGACGCGGTGGTGCTGTGGGATATCAACGAGCTCGCCCTGCGTGAGACGGCGGCGCAGCTGACCGCCGCGGGCGGCAAGGTGCACCACTACGTGGTGGACGTGTCGTCGCAGGACTCGATCCGCGAGGCGGGCGAGGCGGTCCGCAAGGAGGTCGGCGGAATCGACATCCTGGTCAACAACGCCGGCATCGTGCGCGGCAACACCTACTTCTGGGAAACCGAGAACCGCGCCGACATCGACAAGACGATGGCGATCAACTCGCTTGCCCCGATGTACGTCACCCTGGAATTCCTGCCGGGCATGGTCGCCGGTGCGAGCCAGGCGCGCGTGCTCAATATCGCGTCGTCGGCCGGTCTGGTCGCCAATCCGCGCATGGCCGTGTACGCGGGGTCGAAGTGGGCGGCGCTCGGTTGGTCGGACTCGGTGCGCCTCGAGCTCGAGCAGGCGGGCCACGAGCACGTGAAGGTCACCACGGTCTGTCCGACCTACATCAACACCGGCATGTTCGACGGCGCGAAGGGCATCTTCCTCACCCCGATGCTCGAACAGCACGATGTGGTCGACACATCGTGGTCGGAGATGAAGGCGGGCGGCGCGCTGGTGGTGATGCCGTGGACCTCACGGATGAACCGGGCGCTGACCGGTCTGCTGCCGATCAAGATCCGCGACCTGTACCTGAACGCGGTGGGCGTGTACCACTCGATGGATCAGTTCACCGGACGTAAGTAACCCAGGGGAGGTGCCCCCGTCGAGCGATTGTTCGACGGGGGCATCGTCGTATCGAACGGCAGTATGTGTACGTCTGCATCGACTGCCATTTTCGAGGTCATCAGCGTGGACCCCGGGCGCCGATGACCACGGTGGCGTAATGCTCCTCGGACTCCGCGACCCGCGGAACGAGACCGTGCGCGGCCAGCACCGAACACGCGGTATCGACCTGCCCAGCAGCGGTTTCCACCAGCACCGTGCCGCTCGGTGCGAGCCAGGCGCCCGCGCCTTCGGCTACCCGCCGCAACACATCGAGCCCGTCCGACCCACCGTCGAGCGCGACCAGCGGCTCGTGCTCGCGCGCCTCCGACGGCAGATCGGCGACCTGGGCGCTCGGCACATACGGTGTGTTCGCGAGCAGGATGTCGATGCGCCCGCGTAGGTCGGCCGGTAACGCGTCGAACAGGTCACCGCCGAATACCGGGGCGCTGATCGGTGCGAGGTTCTCCCGCGCGCAGGCGACGGCGACGGGGTCGATATCGGCGGCGACCAGCTCGACATCGCACCCACGCGCGGTGAGCTCGGTCGCGGCGCTGAGCCCGAGTGCCCCACAGCCACAACACAGGTCGACGACACAGACCCGCGAAGTCCCCGGCGCGACACCCTCGACTGCCTGTTCCACCAGAAACGCGGTGCGCTGCCGCGGCACGAAAACCCCCGGCCGCACGCCGACCCGCAGCCCACGGAATTCCACCCAGCCGAGCAGATATTCCAGGGGTGTCCCCGAGACCCGCTGCCCGACCAACGCATCCAGCCGCCGCGCGTCACCGGCCGCCGCCTCGATCAGCAGCGTGGCCTCGTCCTCGGCGAACACGCATCCTGCGCGTCGCAACGTGACAACCACTTCGGGAAAACAACTCACCCGGCGATTGTTCCCGACCGGGCAACCGAATTATCGCCGCAGGTGCGACAACTCAGCGTGCGGTGTCCAGTTCGAAGGTGCGGGTGGCGTCGAGATAGATCCCGCGTTGCGCACTGCGCGCGGGCGGGGGCAACTGCGAAACCAGCTGTTCGAGCGAGGTCATCGCACCGACCACCGCGGTACCCGCCACGATGAAGTCGGCGACCGCGCGCCGAATGTGGTTCGGGGAGGTCACCACCACCGCGCTGGTGGCACCGAGATCGCGCAGCATCCGCGTACTGAACAGCGCGTTCTGCACGGTCGATCCGGCCCGGTCCTCCACGTGGATCCGATCGCCCGGCAGGCCGCGCGCGACCAGCCAGCGTCGCATCGCCTCGGCCTCGGAGATGCCGTTCTGCGGATTGCCGCCGGTCACGATCACGGGGGAGAACGGTGCGGCGATCGCCTGCAGCCACGCGGCGGTGAGCCGGTTCTCCAGTTCCGGGCGCAGCGCGCCGTCGGGGAGCAGGCCGTAGCCGAGGACCACGATGCCGGTCTGCGGACCGACCAGCGCGGGCAGCGGATTCGGCAGGGTGGCGGCGGCCGCGGTCACCGCGTGCAACACGTGATTGGTACCCGCCGCCTTGGCCGGGTCGATACCGCCGAGCCGGGTCAGCGCGTCACCGACCGCGGCCGGGTCGCCTGCGTAGTGCGACCAGATCGCCTGCAGTGCGAGCGCGTCGGCGTCGTGGGGATCGGCGGCGATGAGGGCACGAAGGTCGGCGCGTCCGGCGGCGTCGTCACCGTCGGTGAAATGGCGCTGCGCGGAGTTGTAGAGCGCCGTCACATCGGCTTGCGCGGCGGCAGGGCCGACGGTGGTTCCGGTCAGCGCGGCGGTCGCTATGACAGCGGCGGCCAGTTGTTTCCAGTGCCTCGAGATCTTCACGGCAGTCGCAACCCTTCCCGCGAACGGTTCGGTACGTGCTGAGGAGAGCAGAGCTGCCGACACCCTACGACCGCCCGTCCGGCCGTCGGTGGACCTCGACCAGCTTGCGCGCGTCGCGGCCCGGCGACAGCCGCTCGCCCCGGCGGCGGATAAGGTGACTCACCGTGGATACCGCTTCGCTGACCGGCAAGGAACTCGCCGCCGCCATCAACGCCGACTCGAAACAGCGCGCGGCCGCGCTCACCGCCGCGGGCACCGCGCCGACGCTGGCGCTGATCGTCGCCAACGACGACCCGGCCAGCGCCTGGTACGTGAACTCGCTGCGCAAGGCCGCCGAACGTCTCGGCATCGCCTGCGAGCGCATCGATCTCGGTGCCGACGCGAGCGCCGAGACGATCCGCGCCGAACTGAGCGCGCGCAGCGCCGACCCGGCCACCGACGCGATCATGCTGCAGACCCCGCTGCCCACGGGCGTGAACCTCGACGACGTGAGTTCGGCGATCGCCGCGACCAAGGACGTCGACGGCGTCAGCCCGCTGTCGCTGGGCCTGCTCGCCTCCGGCCTCGACGGTTTCGTCCCCGCCACCTCCGAAGCGGTCGTCGAGTTGCTGAAGCATCACGGCATCGCGCTGCAGGGCCGTCTCGTCACCGTGGTCGGCCGCTCCAATATCGTCGGCAAGCCCCTCGCGCAGCTCCTGCTCGCCGAGAACGCGACCGTCACCGTCGCGCACTCGCGCACCGCGGATCTGGCCGCGGTCACCACCCCCGCTGATATCGTGGTCGCCGCGGCGGGCCGGATCGGCCTGGTCACCGGCAAGCACATCGGTGACGGCGCGGTCGTGATCGATGTGGGCACCAACGAGGCCGAAGACGGCGGGATCGTCGGCGATGTCGACGCGACCTCGGTCATCGGCAAGGCCTCGGCCCTGAGCCCGGTCCCCGGCGGCGTCGGCCCGGTCACCACTGCGCTGCTCATGCGCCACGTGGTCGTCGCGGCCGAAAAAGCCCGCGCCTGAACATCTTTCGCGGTCTCACCGCGTGATCGCTCGGTGCGCTGCCGATGTGGCAGCGCACCGAACTCGGCCCGGCCACCGACAGGGCGCCCTGAATCATCGGGCGCCCCGGCGGTGCGGTGAGCGCACACTAGTCGGCAGATCGGTTCGAATTTCGACCGAAACGGCGAATAGTGTGCGTTCACCTCGCTCGGTTACCGCTCGACAAGGCATGTCGATGGCTGAGTCCGCCAGGCGCGTGAGCACCGTTCGGGTCTAGCGCGGTGCTGCCCCGAACGAGGTGATGAGCGTCTTGTTGCCGATCTCGGCGGTGCCTACCAACTGCGGTGTGTAGGTGCTCGGGGCCGAATCCGGCCGGAACGCGGTGATCTTCACCAGATACTGACCCTCGAAGGCGCCCGGCGTGATCTCCACGCAGTGCGTGGTCCCGACCGGCGTGGAGTCGATCCCGGCCTGGATGGCGGCCGCCGACGGTGCGGCGGCGTCGGAGGCCACGAGGGTCCGTGCCTGATCGCCGGACCGCGCAACGTAATACGCGTGCTGGAACGCCAGAATCGCCGCGATGCCGGATTCGGTGCCGCCTTCGCCGTTGCCCCGGATCATGGTGCCGAACTGTTCGGTGGGGCACGCGGCCGTCACCGGACTCACCGAGCTGGGTACGAGCGGAGTGCTCGCCGCCGTGGATGTCGGTGCGGGCCCACGCAATTGGACATAGGTGCCCCCGAGCAGGACAGCACCCGCCACCGACGCGACCAGCGGTGCCACCCAGCGGGGCACACGCCGCCGCTGGGACCGGTCGATCATTCGCGCGAAAACTTCGTCGTTGCGGTTGTAGTCGGGTGCGGGGCGCTCGCCGGCGTCGGCGGAAGTGGCGTCCGCATCGCGGAAATCGGGCGCGGAGCGAGGGGGAAAAGTATCCGCGTCGCGGTGGTGATCGGGCGCTCGGCGCGGCGGAAAGGTGTCCGCGCCGCGGTAGTGGTCCGTGGCGGGCCGAGGCGGGAAGGTGTCCGCGGCGTGGGGATTTCGCGGTGGGACTGCACGGGTCGCCGCAGAGCCGGAACCGGGCGTTGGATGGTCGAGCGTCGCCCAGGCCGGGGGAGGGGTGGTGATGATCGGCAGTTCGTCGGTGTCGGGACCGTTGTCCTCGATCGAGAACGCGATATCCGGAATGCTGTGCTGCGCACCGGGATCGAACTTCCCGCCGACCACCGGCAGCCGATCGGTGACCGTCGCGTCCGCCGCCGAGATCACCGGAATGCCGGCCGGTGTCGTCGGTCCGCCTTCTATGCGATGGCGGGCACCGTCTGCCTGCTCGTTGCGCCGGCGAGGCCGTGGAGCCCCGAGTTCGCGCGAGCGCCGGATCGGGGTGACAGCCGCGAGCGGAGCACCGGCCGATCCCGGGTCGTGCTGTGCTGCCCCGATCGGTCTGTGCGCTTCCGGTCGATCCATCGCCCCACCTTCATCAGGCTCGTCGCCGTCAGGGTATGTCCCGCAACGATTTCGTTACGGGCACGATACTGCCCTGACGGCGCGTTTGCCGAATGCCACGGGGGGAAAATGTTTACCAGTGGATATACACCTGATCGCCGATGCCGACGTTCTCGAAATACCAGGCGGCATCGTCGGGTGCGAGGTTGATGCAGCCGTGGCTCACGTTGGCGTTGCCCTGCGAGTCCACCGACCACGGCGCGGAGTGCACCATCACACCACCCCAGGTCAGGCGCACCGCGTATTCACCGTCGATGATGTAGCCCTCGGGATCTTCCAGGGGGATACCGATGGTGCGCGAGTCGAACACCACCGAGCGGTCCTTCTCCAGGACGCTGAACGTGCCGGTCGGCGTCTCGAAACCGGGTTTGCCCATCGAGGCGGGCATCACGCGTGTCTCACCGTTGAGGTGCACGGTGAACGTGTGGTTGGACAGGTCAGCTTCGGCATAGGTGCCGCCGCCGTACTGGGTGCGCTGCTCGCCGATCAGGTCCGCGGACGCGGCTCCCGACCAGGATGCGGCCAGTAACGCCGCCATGATCGCGACGAACAGGAAACGAAATGCGTTCCTCATAAACGCCACCCCTTCACTCACTCGTAGGCGGAATCCAAGTCTAGGCCGACATGATCAACTCGACCTATCGAAGTGGTAACGGCCAACGGGTCAGACGGTGTGTCGCCTTGCGTTCACGCAGGTGAGGACTCGGATCAATTGTTCCCGGTTCGAGACCCCGAGCCTCAGCCGCGCACCGCGTGCAGCACGTCGTCGTGCAGGGCGTCGGCGCGCGCGGCGATGGTCTCCACGCGCAGCAGGGCGGCGGCGAACGAGTCGCCCAACTCGGCGGGCAGCGAGCCGACATTGATCTCGATATTGAGCTGCGAGCTCATCGCGGCGGCGCGGGCGGCATCGGCGGCGGCGCCGATATCGGTGACCACGTTCGGGTTGCCGATCGGCAGCAGCTCGGCCGCCAGCGACAGGATCTCGTCGGCCTCGTCGACCACGGCGGCGGGCACGCGCGCGGCTTCGACCAGTGCCGCGTTGATCGCCGCGGTACGGGCGGCGATCTCGGCGTCGGTGTCCTTCGGCAGCTTGTAGGCCGCGCCGACGGCGGTGAACGCGGCCGCGTCGGCGTCGGCGAGTTCCAGCGACCTCGCCAGCGCGGCATCGGCGGCCGCGATGATCTGGTCGATCACCGGCCGGTTGTGCGCGTCCTTGGCGCGGGTCGTGTAGCGCGCCACCATCGCCACCAGCGCGGCGGCTTGGGCGGCATGCAGCGCGGCGACGGCCCCGCCGCCGGGTGCGGGCACCTTCGCGGCCAGTTCCGACAGGTAGTGCTCCAAGGTCACCGAACCGAAGGAGGGGGCGATCTGCTGCGGCGACACGGTGGGCTGCGACACGACGGGGTGGCCTTTCGATGCGGCGAGAATGCGTGGAATCTTCTTCTCAACGCTACCGCGTGCCCACCTGCACACCCCGCTCGACCAGCACCTGTGCCGACAGACCGACCGGTCGGGGTGCTCGTAGTGTCCGAGGCTATGTTGAGTGCATGCGGATCGGATTGAGCATCAACTACACGGACGGTTTCAAGGAGACGGCGGCCGAGGTCGCCGACCTGGAACGCGCCGGCCTCGACATCGTCTTCGTGCCGGAGGCGTACTCGTTCGACGCCGTGAGCGCGCTGGGCTACCTGGCCGCCCGCACCGAACGGGTGCAGCTGGCCTCGGGCATCCTGCAGCTCTACACCCGGACCCCCAGCCTCACCGCGATGACCGCGGCCGGCCTGGACTACGTCTCCGACGGCCGTTTCATCCTCGGTATCGGCGCCTCGGGCCCCCAGGTCATCGAGGGCTTCCACGGCGTGCCCTACGACGCCCCGATCGGTCGCACCCGCGAACTCCTCGAGATCTGCCGCAAGGTGTGGCGGCGCGAGAAGCTCAACTACCAGGGCAAGTACTACCAGATCCCGCTGCCCGCCGACCGCGGCACCGGCCTGGGCAAAGAGCTCAAGCTGATCAATCACCCTGTCCGCGAAGATATTCCGGTGCTGCTGGCCGCGCTCGGCCCGAAGAACGTCGAGCTGGCCGCCGAGGTCGCCGACGGCTGGCAGCCGATCTTCTTCCTGCCGGAGAAGGCGAACGACGTGTGGGGCGACGCGCTCGCCGCGGGCAAGGCCAAGCGTGATCCCGCGCTGGGCGAGCTCGACATCTTCGCCGGTCCCGCATTGGCGATCGGTGAGAACGTGACCGGGCTGCTCGAGTTCGTGAAGCCGCACCTGGCGCTCTACATCGGCGGCATGGGCGCCAAGGGCAAGAACTTCTATCACACCCTCGCCACCAAGTACGGCTACGGCGAGGCCGCCGACCGCATCCAGGAGCTGTACCTGGCCGGTGACAAGCAGGCCGCTGCCCAGGCTGTACCGGACGACCTGGTGCGCGATGTGTCGCTGATCGGGCCTGAGGGCTTCGTGAAGGAGCGCCTGGCCGCGATGGCCGAGGCGGGCGTCACCACGCTCAACGTCACGCCGATCGCCGAGAACGCCGCCGGTCGGATCAAGCTGATCGAGCAGTTGCGCACGCTCTGCTGACACCCACCGACGACAAACGCGCCGCCGCCCGGAGAATTCCGGACGGCGGCGCGTTGTTTGATGTCAGGACGTGAACGACGCCAAGGCGGCATCCAGGGTGGTGTGCATGGCGAACACCTGGTCCAGGCTCGTCATCTTCAGCTGACGGCTGGTGGCGGGACCGTCGGCCACGACCGCGATCGAGGTGGTCTCGCCTGCCCGCTGATGCGCGGCGACCAGCGTCGCCATGCCCGCCGACGCCAGGAACCCGACCGCGGTCAGGTCGATCACCAGCGTCGCCGGTTTGTCGGCCAGGATGGCCTCGATGGTGGCATCGAGCGCTGGCGCGGTCGCCAGGTCGACCTCGCCGGTCACCGTCAGCACCGTGACGCCGTCGTGTACCGCCGTCGTGGTGGTCATCGTGTCCGTGAGTGGATACGCGTCTCCGGAAGAGTTGGTCACCGTTCAACAACACACAACTTCGCCCGAATACGCAAGCCGCAGCCGATTCGCGCAGTAAGTTCTCAGCCCTCGAGACCCGACAGCCGATCGTGGCGTGCCTCGGAGGCGGCGTTGAGGCCGATTATTTCCACGTGCTTGCCCTTGCTCGCGTATTTGGTGGTGATGGCGTCGAGCGCGGCGACGGTGGAGGCGTCCCAGATGTGGCTCTCGGACAGGTCGATCACGATGTTGTCCGGATCGTCGACGTAGTCGAACTGGTAGACGAGATCATTGCTGGAGGCGAAGAACAGCTCGCCGCGCACCTTGTAGACGCGGGTGTCGTCGTCGGTGCGCACCGGCAGCACCTCGGTGAAATGCGCGACGCGATGCGCGAACGCCACCATCGCCACCAGCACCCCGACGATCACGCCGTAGGCCAGATTGTGCGTGGTGACGGTGACGACCACCGTCACCAGCATCACGGTCGTCTCCGCGACGGGCATGCGCCGCAACGTCTTCGGGGCGATGGAGTGCCAGTCCAGGGTGCCCACCGACACCATGATCATCACCGCCACCAGCACGGCCATCGGGATCTGCGCCACGAGGCCACCGAGCCCCACGACCAGTCCGAGCAGGAACACTCCGGCCAGGAAGGTCGAGATCCGGGTGCGCGCGCCGGAGACCTTGACGTTGATCATGGTCTGGCCGATCATCGCGCACCCGCCCATCCCGCCGAAGAACCCGGTGACGAGATTGGCCACACCCTGACCCCAGCCCTCGCGGGTCTTGTCCGAATGCGAATCGGTGATGTCGTCGACCAGCTTGGCCGTCATCAGCGATTCCAGGAGTCCGACCAGTGCCATCGCCAGCGCGAACGGCGCGATGATCCGCAGGGTCTCGAGAGTCCACGGCACATTCGGGATGCCGAGCGTGGGCAGGCTGTCGGGCAGCGCGCCTTCGTCGCCGACGTTCGGCACATCGAGCGAGAACACCATCGTCACGGCCGTGAGCAGCACGATCGCGACGAGCGGCGCGGGCACGGCGGTGGTGAGTTTCGGCAGGAAGAACAGAATCGCCAGGCTCGCCACCAGCATCGGATACACCAGCCACGGCACCCCGATCAGATGCGGCAGCTGCGTCAGAAAGATCATGATGGCCAGCGCGTTGACGAATCCGACCATCACGCTGCGCGGAATGAACCGCATCAGCCGGGCCACCCCGACCACGCTCAACACCACCTGGAACGCCCCGGCCAGCAGCACCGTCGCGATCAGATAGTCGACACCGTGCTCGCGCACCACCGGCGCGATCACCAACGCCACCGCGCCCGTCGCCGCGGAGATCATCGCGGGCCTGCCGCCGGTGAACGCGATCGTCACCGCCATCGTGAACGAGGCGAACAGCCCGACCCGCGGATCCACCCCGGCGATGATCGAGAACGAGATCGCCTCCGGAATCAGCGCGAGCGCGACCACCAGTCCGCCGAGTATTTCGATCCGCAACCGCTTCGGGCTACGCAGGGCCGCGAGTACCGAGAGGTCGTCCCGAGGTGTCGACACGACCATCGCGTGAACTCCGTTCTGTTTCCACGCCGGGCCATCCCGGCAGTCGACAACCTTAACTTTGTGTGAGGTCGGCGTTTCGGCTGGTGTACCCGGGTGCGCAGGGTAGGGGGTGGTGTTATCCGGTTCTGGTCGTACTGTGAGGGCGTGAACATCGATGTGACGCCTTTACCGGGAATCGGCGTGTGCAAGGACTTTCCGCTGGCCGAGGCGCGCCGGCGGATCGGCGTGATCGAGCATCGCGACGGCTCCGTCGACCTGGTCGTCTCACGCGCGGGGGACTACGACTCGACGACCTCGATTCCCTTGTCCGACACCGAGATCGGTGTGCTGGCCGGATTACTCGGCGCACCCCAGGTGGTGCAGAAGACCCGCGAGACCCACAGTGCGGGTGAGCTGTCGACCAGGCAGTTCGCGATCGACCGTGGCAGCCCCTTCGACGGTCGCCAGTTGCGCGAGACCGAGATGCGCACCCGCACCAAGGCCTCGGTCGTCGCGGTGGTGCGTGCGGGCGAGGTGACCCCGTCACCGGGAACCGATTTCACCTTCATCCCGGGCGATCTGGTCGTTGTGGTGGGCACCGACGAGGGCCTCGACGCGGCGGGACGTCTCCTCGACGCAGGCTGATGAATCCATGCCGATAGTAAAGAGCAGGTAAGGTATCCCCTAGCTGAGGTTAGGTGATCCCATGAATGTAGAAGTGACATCCCTGCCGGGAATCGGTGTCCGCAAAGAATTTTCGCTGTCGAAGGTGGACCGTCGCATCGGCATCGTCGACCACCGCGACGGTGGTACCGACCTGATCTTCACCAAGATCGGCGATCCGGATTCGACCGTTCAGATCCCACTGTCCGCCGTCGAGGCCCGCACCCTTGCCAGCCTGCTCGGCGCACCGCAGTTGGTCGCGCAACTGCGTGAAGAACATCGCGAACTCGACGGCGTGAGTACGCGGTCGCTGCCGGTTCCGCCCAATTCGCCCTATGTGTCACGGCAATTGGGCGATACCGAGATGCGGACCAAGACCCGCGCCTCGATCGTGGCGGTCCTGCGCGCGGGCCAGGTCCTCGCCTCGCCGGGACCGGAGTTCGTGTTCGCCAGTGGCGATATGGTCGTCGTGGTCGGCACGAACGCCGGCCTCGATGCCGCCGCTTCGATCATGACCGACGGCTGAGCCCGTGCAGATCAGTGGAACCGCGCTGGCTTTGATCCAGCTGGGGGCAGTGTTCTTCGGGTTGGGGGTGCTCGGGCGGATCGCGGCCCGGATCGGTCTGTCGCCGATCCCGCTCTATCTGCTCGGCGGTCTGGTGTTCGGCACCGGCGGCCTGGTCGAGCTGCACGAGGTGGAGGACTTCATCCACATCGCCAGCGAGATCGGCGTCGTGCTGCTGCTGTTGCTGCTCGGGTTGGAGTACACCGCCGGTGAATTGGTCACCGGTATGCGCAAATCGTGGCCCGCGGGCCTGCTCGACCTGGTGCTCAACGCCACGCCCGGGGTGATCGTGGCGCTGATGCTCGGCCTCGGCCCGACGGGCGCGATCGCGATGGCAGGCGTCACCTACATCTCCTCCTCGGGCATCGTCGCCAAGGTACTCAACGACCTGGGTCGACTGGGCAACCGGGAGACCCCGACGATTCTGTCGATCCTGGTGTTCGAGGATCTGGCGATGGCGGTGTATCTGCCGGTGCTCACCGCGGTACTGGCCGGTGTCGGGTTCGTGGCGGGCATGACCACCGTGGGTATCGCGCTGGTCGCGGTGACGGTGGTGCTCATCGTCGCACTGCGCTACGGCAAGTACGTTTCGGCGATCGTGGCGAGCGAGGATCGCGAGATCTTCCTGCTCAAGCTGCTCGGTTCGGCGCTGCTGGTGGCGGGTATCGCCTCGGCGGTGCAGGTGTCGGCGGCGGTCGGCGCGTTCCTGCTCGGCATCGCGATCTCCGATTCCACCGCCCACGATGCCACCAAGATCCTCGAACCGCTGCGTGATCTGTTCGCGGCGATGTTCTTCGTGCTGTTCGGTCTGAGCACCGATCCCTCGACGATCCCCCCGGTGCTCGGCTGGGCGGTACTGCTGGCGGTCGTCACCACGGCTACCAAGATCGCCACCGGTTGGTGGGCGGCCAAACGCGCCGGTGCCTCGCAACTCGGGCGCGCTCGTGCCGGTACCGCCCTGGTCGCGCGCGGCGAGTTCTCGATCGTCATCGCCGGCCTCGCGGTTGCCGCGGGCGCGGTCCCCGACGGCTTCGCCGCACTGGCCACCACCTACGTGCTGCTGATGGCCATCATCGGCCCGATCGGCGCCCGCATCGTGGAACCGGTCATGCGCGTGATGATCAATCGCAAACAGCGTGTGAAGGTCGACCCGCTCGCGGAATGACCCCCGTTTCGTCCGAGGCCCCCGCTGCGTGCGGGGGCCTTCGGCGTTCCGGTCGAACAGCATTGCCGCACAATATGATCCAATTCGCGCAGCAGGGGGCCCAAACGGTAGCTTCTCGCTATGACCAAAAAGCCGTCGAACCCCCACGATGCCTACGCTCGGCAGATCCTGAGTCGTGCGGCCGACGCGGCCAGTGAGATCCGGGCCAACATCGATGCCGACCTCGCCGCTCGCATCGACTTCGACGGGATGGTGTTGGTGCCGGGCAGCTTCATCACCGAGGACCTCCGGTCTCAGTACAGCGATGTTCTGTACCGGACCACGATCGATGATCGAGGCGCCTACCTCTACATTCTGATCGAGCACCAATCGTGCAATGACCAACTGATGGCATTTCGGATGCTCAGTTACGTGGTCAACATTTGGCGTCGGCATCTGGATGAGCATCCAGTTCCGCAGGTGTTGCCGGTCGTTGTCCCGATGGTGGTGCACAGCACCCACACCGGTTTGCGTTGGACTGCTCCCACCCAGCTCGGTGACCTGATCGACCTCGACGGCTCCGCCCGTGACCTGCTGGATCGGTACCTGCCCAGGTTCGAGTTCCTTCTCGATGATGTTGCCCCACTGGATGTGGCGGCGTTGCGCGCGCGAGAGTTGACCCCGGCGGCGCGGTTGATGCTGATCATGCACAAGATCGGACCAGGCAATCCGCACCTCGGCTCGGATATCATGGAGGTGGTTGACGAGCTGCGGGCGCTGTTGGACGGTCCTTCGGGTACCCGGGAGTTCGACATTTTGGTGACGTATCTGTTCATCGTCTGCGATGTGAGCGTCACTGAATTGCAACCCTTGACCGACAGCCTCGGTCCTCGAGCGAAGGAAGTTGTGATGACCACAGCGGAACGACTGGAAGCGCGTGGCGAGGCGCGTGGCGAGGCACGTGGTGAAGCGCGTGGTGAAGCGCGTGGGCGCGCAGCGGGCCGTGCTGAGATCCTGCTCGAGCAGTTGACTGTCAAGTTCGGCCCCTTGCCGAACGCGGTGACGCAGCGAGTTCAGGCGGCCGGAGCCGAAGACCTCCACGTGTGGGCCAGACGGGTACTGACTGCTGATTCGCTGGCGGACGTCTTCGCGTAGCCTGCGCGGCTCCGCAGGCGGGGCCGAGCGGTAGGAGCCAGTCTTCGCGTCACAATGCTCAGCATCCCTATCGCCTGGATCTACATC
Organism: Nocardia sp. NPDC058658; assembly: GCF_042716665.1. Classification (NCBI taxonomy): domain Bacteria; kingdom Bacillati; phylum Actinomycetota; class Actinomycetes; order Mycobacteriales; family Nocardiaceae; genus Nocardia; species Nocardia sp. NPDC058658. Next base: position 1,003,604 of record NZ_JBHXRR010000001.1, on the reverse strand, counting down.
TGCTCCGCTACTACGGAGCCCCACAACGGCGTTGGCAGACGTCACGCTGGTGAAATGAACACAATGAGAATCACTCCGCTGAACATCGACCTCGCGCAACAGGTGCTCCCGCTCATGCAGCTGGGCGGGCCGTTTCTCCAGGCCCGGACCGCTTCGGACTACTGGCTCTACGCGCACCTGTTTGCGTCAACGTGTCCGGTTGCCCATATCGGTGACGATCTCGCCGGGGCTGTAGTGGCCTTTCGCAGCCAGGAGGACCCGAACGACCTCTACATCCAGGATGTCATCACCCATCCTGACTTCCGTCGTCGAGGCGTTACGACGGCGCTGCTGAACCATGTGCGGACATGGGCGATCGAAGTCGGTTGTGGACGGTTGTACCTGACCTCAGAACCTGGGAACGTCAGGGCTCATGCCACCTGGATGTCGCTCGGATTCAAGAACATTCCGGGCGACCGAGTCGTTGACGACATTTGGGTCATTTCTGACTACAAGGGCCCCGGAAAGGACCGAGCTGTATACGAGTTGACCCTGCGGTAGCGGTCAACGGGGCGGGGGATGTGGTGGGCTCAGTTGAGGGGGACGTGCCTGGTGACAATTCGGTGGATCAGGCGGGCAGCGGTTCGGGCGGTGCGGCTATCGATGTCGAGGTGGGGGTTCAGTTCGGCGATGTCGACTATTGCGAGTTTGCCGCTGGTGGTGGCCTGGTCGCAGATGGCTTGGATGGTGGGCAGTGGGACGCCGTAGGCCGCTGGGGCGCTCACGCCAGGGGCTGTGGAGGCGGGGAGGACGTCGAGGTCGATGGTGAGGTACAGGAAGTCGATCCCGGCTAGGAAGTCGTTGATGAAGTCGGTGACCCGGGTTGGTTCGCAGTCGTCGTCGAGTAGGTAGCGCACGCCGAAGCTGTTCGCGGTGTCGAACAGGATTCGGGTGTTGCTGGGTTGGCTGATGCCGATTACCGCGTAGTGGACGTTGTCGTCGGATTCGAGGATCTGGCGGAAGGGGGTGCCGGAGCTGGGGACGGGGTCGGGGCGGAGGTCGAAATGGGCGTCGAGGTTGAGGATTCCGATGGTGCTGTTCGGGGTGCGGCGGGTGGAGCCGGCCAGGCCGAGGTAGGTGCCGTAGGCGATTTCGTGGCCGCCGCCGAGGACAACCGGGAAGGCGCCGTCGTCCAGTAGCGCGGACACGGTCTCACCCAGGCGACGCTGACCGTCTTCCAACCGTTCGTCAGTGACGGCGATCGTGCCCGCGTCGAAGGCCCGCAGGTCCGTGGCGAGTGCCATCGGGGACAGTGCGCGTCGCAGTGCGTCCGGTCCTTCGGCCGCGCCGAGGCGGCCCTTGTTTCGGCGTACACCTTCCTCGCAGGCGAAACCGACGAACACGCAGGCGCCGGGACCCTTTCCCGGCTCGTACGGGGTGACGGCCTGGTGCCAGCGCAGGTGCTCGGGCGTCGTCCCGTCGACACGGCCCGTCCAGGACTCGGAAGTCACTGCGCCACACCTCGATTCGTAGCGACGCCTGCCCGCCATACCTGGCTCACCAGAGGAACGCCGGGGCGATAGGCGAGATGCAGGTACGACGGCGCGTCCAGTGCGATGAGATCGGCGCGGAAGCCGGGGGAGAGGGAGCCGATGTCGCTGCGCCGCAACGCTTTCGCCCCGCCCGCGGTTGCCGCCCAGACTGCTTCCTCGGGCGTCATGCGCATCTCCCGTACGGCGAGGGCAATACAGAACGGCAAGCTCGTCGTGTAGCTGGTGCCGGGATTGCAGTCCGCGCCGAGTGCGACGGTGACCCCCGCGTCCAAGAGCGCTCTGGCGCCGGGATAGCTGTTGCGCGTGCAGAAGTCAGCGCCGGGCAGCAACGTAGCGACTGTGTCGCTGTCAGCAAGCGCGTCGATATCGGCACGGCTCACATGCGACACGTGATCCACCGACGCGGCACCGAGCTCGACGGCCAGTTGCACACCCGGTCCCTGGTGCAGCTGATTGCCGTGGACGCGCGGCACGAGTCCGTGCGCGATACCCGTGCTCAGCACAGCGTGCGCCTGATCGCGGTCGAACGCGCCCTGCTCGCAGAACACATCGATCCACCGGGCATACGGCGCGCAGCGCGGAATCATCTCCTCGCACACCATCGTCACGTAATCGTCTGCGCGCCCGGCATATTCGGGTGGCGGCACATGCGCGGCGAGCAAGGTCACCTCGTCGGTGAAACGTGCCGCGATCTGAACGCTGCGCAGTTCGTCCGCGACGGTTTGCCCGTAGCCGCTCTTGCATTCGACCGTGGTGCTGCCCGCGCGCAGTGACTCGTCCAGCAGTGCTCGCACATTCGCCGCGAGCTGCTCGTCGCTCGCCGCCCGCGTCGCCTCGATGGTGGTGCGGATGCCACCCGCCGCGTACGGCCGCCCCGCCATTCGGGCCGCGAACTCCTCGGCGCGATCACCCGCGAAAACCAGGTGTGAGTGCGACTCGACGAATCCGGGCAACACCGCCCGCCCGCCGAGATCGAAGCCGCTGTCGGCGGCAGGTGCGTCGGTACTGTCACCGATCCACACCACCTGCCCGTCGTCGATGACGAGCGCGGCGTCGCGGCGCAGTCCCAGCGGGCCGTCGCCCAGGGTCGGGTCGTTGGTGACGAGGGTGCCGATATTGCTCAGCACGGTGGTGGGCACGGGAGTCCTCCTGGTCAGCACTGTGCGACGAGCCTCATCCGGTATGTATAGTCCTGTATAGACAGGTAGGTCAAGCGTTAGGGTGCGGTTTGCGTACACCCCCGCTGAGCTGCAGGCGAGCATCATCACCTGATTGTCCGCCCGTGGCCTCACGGCCTTGTGATTCTTTTCGGAATGGAGCAGCGCAGTGAGCATCGAACCGGTCCAGGATCTCGCGCCAGTCGTCGTCGGCGTGGGTCCGGTCTCGCCTGCCGACGTCGTGCGGGTCGCCCGGGACGGTGCCGCGGTGGTTGTGTCGGAGGATGCGCTGGAGGCGATCGGCGCGAGTCGGACACGGATCGAGGCGCTGGCGGCCGACCCGAAACCGGTGTACGGCGTGTCGACCGGATTCGGTGCGCTCGCCACCCGCCACATTCCCCTGGAGCTGCGTAAGCAGTTGCAGCGCAGTCTGATTCGTTCACACGCGGCAGGTTCCGGTGCCGAGGTGGAGCGGGAGGTGGTGCGCGCGCTGATGCTGCTGCGCCTGTCGACCCTGGCCACCGGCCGCACGGGCGTGCGCCCCATCGTCGCGCAGACCTACGCCGCGCTGCTGACGGCGGGGATCACCCCGGTCGTCTACGAATACGGCAGCCTCGGTTGTTCCGGCGATCTCGCGCCGCTGTCGCACGTCGCGCTGGCCGTGATCGGTGAGGGAACGGTGCGAAACGCGCAGGGCGAGTTGATGTCTGCCGCCGAGGCCATGGCCGCCGCCGACATCGCCGCAGTCGAGCTCGAGGAGAAGGAAGGCCTCGCGCTGATCAACGGCACCGACGGCATGCTCGGCACGCTGGTGCTGGCCTGCCACGACCTGCGTGCGCTGCTTCGTCTGGCCGATGTGACCGCGTCGATGAGTGTGGAGGGGCTGCTCGGCACCGACAAGGTCTTCGCCGCCGACCTGCAGGCCCTGCGTCCGCAACCCGGCCAGGCGATCGCGGCCGCCAATATGGTTCGCGTACTGGCAGATTCGCCGATCGTGGCCAGCCATGCCACCGCCGACTGCACCGTGGTCCAGGATGCCTACTCGTTGCGCTGCGCACCCCAGGTCGCCGGCGCCGCCCGCGACACCCTCGACCACGCCGAGCGCATCGCAGGCTACGAATTGTCCAGTGCCGTCGACAATCCCGTCGTCACCCTGGACGGCCGCGTCGAATCCAACGGCAATTTCCACGGCGCCCCGGTCGCCTATGTGCTGGACTTCCTCGCCATCGTGATCGCCGATGTCGCCTCGATGAGCGAGCGCCGCACCGACCGCTTCCTCGACAAGGCCCGCAACCACGGCCTGCCCCCGTTCCTGGCCGACGACCCCGGCGTCGACAGCGGCCACATGATCGCCCAGTACACCCAGGCCGCCATCGTCTCCGATCTCAAACGCCTGGCCGCCCCGTCCTCCGTCGACTCGATCCCGTCCTCGGCCATGCAGGAGGACCACGTCTCGATGGGCTGGTCCGCCGCCCGCAAACTCCGCCGCGCGATCGACGGTCTCACCCGGGTCCTCGCCATCGAAGCTCTCACCGCCGCCCGCGGCTTGGACCTGCGCGCACCGCTGGCCCCGGCCCCCGCGACGGCGGCCGTGCTGGCAGCCCTGCGCACGAAGGTCCCCGGCCCCGGCCCCGACCGCTACCTCGCCCCGGAGATCGAGGCAGCCGTCCGCTTGGCAGCGTCGGGCGCCTTGCTCGCAGCCGCCGAATCGGTCACCGGCCCGCTCGGCTGACCCGGGCTCCTTCCGGGCGGTCCCATGGGCAGCAACGCGCTGCCGACCGCGGTGGTCGTGATCGGCAGCGTCCGTGAAATCGCTACGCCCGCAGCTGTTCTGCCGGTTCGGCCGCAGTGAGTTCGCGCAGCGATTCCGGCAACGGACCCTGGTGCAGGACGCCGAGACGCTGGGTCGCGCGAGTCAGCGCGACATACAGCTCAGCGGCGCCGCGAGGACCGTCGGCCAGGATCAGCTGCGGGTCGACGACCAGCACGGCATCGAATTCGAGTCCCTTCGTCTCCGAGGCGGGCACCGTGCCGGGCACACCCGGCGGACCGATCACAATGCTGGTCCCCTCCCGTCCCGCCTCGTCCCGGACGAATTCCTCGATAGCGGAAGGCAATTCATCTGCGGTGACCCGGCGTGACCACGGCGCCACACCGCACGACCGCACCGAGTCCGGCGGCCGCACATCGGGCGCGAACTCGGCGAGCACATCGGCGGCCACCGCCATGATCTCGGCGGGCGTGCGGTAGTTCACCGTCAACGAACGGTAGATCCAGCGCCCCGGAACGTAAGGCTCCATCATCGCTCCCCAGGAGGTCGCGCCCGCCGCGGACCGCCGCTGTGCGAGGTCGCCCACGATCGTGAACGACCGGCTCGGACAGCGGCGCATGAGGACCCGCCAGTCCATCTCCGACAGTTCCTGCGCCTCGTCGACCACCACGTGCCCGTAGGTCCAATCCCGGTCCGCCGCAGCGCGTTCGGCGAGTTCGCGGGTGTCTCGTTCGAGGAAGCGTTCGGCGAGGTCCTCGCCGTAGAGCATGTCCTGGGCGAACAGGTGGTCCTCGTCGTCCATCATGTCCTCGCGGCTGACCAGCGTGTCCAACACGCCGGCCGCGTACTCGGCCTCGGCTTTGCGTTCGCGTTCGGCGGAGTCGTCGGCGGCCTTGTCGCGGCCGAGCAGGTCGACCAGTTCATCGAGCAGCGGCACGTCCGACACCGTCCACGCCCCACCGTCGGCCCGCAGCAGCGCCTCGTCCGCGCCCGCCGCCCGCAACCGTTCGGGGGACGAATAAAGCTGGGACAGTACGGTTTCCGGCCGCAGGATCGGCCAGCACTGGTCGAGCGCGGCGATGAACTCGGCATTGTCGGCGAGCTCGCGGACCAGGTCGGCGCGCAGTTGTTCCCACGCCTCGGTGTCGTCGCGAGTGAGCCAGCCGTCGCCGATCCGGGCGATCGCGCGTTCGGTGAGCACGTAAGTGATGATCTCGGTGAAGACCGCGCGCGCCTCGTTGTGCGGGCGCCCGCTCTCGCGGGCCTCCTGCCTGGCCCATTCGGCGGTGGCGGCGTCGATGCGCATCGTCACGTCGGTGAGCTCGATGGTCAGCGGTGCCTCGGGCAGACGCTGCCGGTCCGCGATCGCCGCCGCGAGGATGTCCAGCATCCGCAGCGAACCCTTGAGCCGGGCAGCCTCGGGCTCGTCCTCGGCGGTGGCATGCAGTCCGGGCACGAGGTCGGCGGTGGTGGCGAACACGACGTTCGTCTCGCCGAGCGAGGGCAGCACATGGGCGATGTGGTTCAGGAAGGCCGGGTTGGGTCCGACCACGAGCACGCCCTGGCGTTCCATCCGTCGCCGCTGGGTGTAGAGCAGATACGCGACGCGGTGCAGCGCCACGACGGTCTTGCCGGTCCCGGGACCGCCCTCGATCACGGTCACGCCGGGGTGCTCGAGACGGATGATCTCGTCCTGTTCGGCCTGGATCGTCGCGACGATATCGCGCATCCCGTCCCCGCGCGGCGCGTCGACGGCGGCGAGCAACGCGGCGTCCGCACCACCCTCGCTCCCGTCCGGACGGCCGAGCACCTCGTCGGTGAAATCGACCACCTGACGTCCCCTGGTATGGAACTGACGACGCCTGCGCATCCCTTCCGGGTTGGCCGCGGTGGCGACGTAGAACGCGCGCGCCGCGGGGGCCCGCCAATCCAGGAGTAGCTGTTCGAGGTCGTTCGACTCGTCGAACAGCCCGATCCGGCCGATGTAGGAACGCTCACCCGACGCGGAGTCGAGGCGCCCGAAACACAGCCCGTTGTCGGCCACGTCGAGGCGCTGCACCTCTTTGCCCAGCGCCCGCACCTCGTTGTCGCGCTCCATGGCGGACTCACCCTTGGACCGCAGAGCCGCGTTGTATCGGCCCTTCACCCGGGCCCGCTCGGCGTCGAGCCGCGCGTAGAGCCCGGCGACATAGTCACGCTCGGACGTGCGTTCCTCTTCGTACCCGTGCGCAGACATAGGCCCCTAACTGTACTTTTCCGGTGCGACGCCGATGATTGTGCAGTACCGACGGGGCCTTGCCGCAAGTCCCCACTTGCGCTATATATTGAAAGTGGAAAGAGGCGTTGTCAGCCTTCTCGCATCGGAATCCGCACCCCACGCTCGCGCGCCACTTCGGCCGCACGCTCGTACCCCGCGTCGACGTGTCGCATCACCCCGGTGCCCGGATCATTGGTGAGCACCCGCTCCAGTTTCCGCGCGGCCAGCTCGGTGCCGTCGGCAATACACACCTGACCCGCGTGGATCGAACGGCCCATCCCGACCCCACCGCCGTGGTGGATCGACACCCAGCTCGCCCCCGACGCGGTGTTGAGCAGTGCGTTGAGCAGCGGCCAGTCCGCGACCGCGTCGGACCCGTCGGCCATCGCCTCGGTTTCGCGGTACGGGGAGGCGACGGAGCCGGAGTCGAGGTGGTCGCGGCCGATGGCCAGCGGCGCGGACAGCTCGCCCGAGGCGACCATCTCGTTGAATTTCAGGCCCGCACGGTGGCGTTCGCCGTAGCCGAGCCAGCAGATCCGCGCCGGTAGCCCTTCGAACTTCACCTTCTCGCCTGCCATGGTGATCCAGCGGCGCAGGTGTTCGTTGTCGGGGAACAGTTCCAGGATCGCGCGGTCGGTGGCGGCGATATCGGCCGGATCACCCGACAGCGCGGCCCATCGGAACGGCCCGAGCCCCTCCTCGAAGAGCGGGCGGATGTAGGCGGGAACGAAACCCGGAAATGCGAAAGCCCTGTCGTAGCCGCCCTTTCGGGCTTCGTCGCGAATCGAGTTCCCGTAGTCGAACACTTCGGCGCCGGCATCCATGAACCCGACCATCGCCTCGACATGCGCGGCCATCGACGCCTGCGCCTCGGCGGTGAACCACACCGGGTCCTTCTCGGCGAGGGTGTGCCAGTCTTCCAGCGCGACCCCGATCGGCAAGTAGGACAACGGATCATGCGCCGAGGTCTGATCGGTGACGATGTCCATCGGCGCGCCCATGGCCAGGAGCTCGGGGAAGATTTCGGCCGCATTCCCGACCACGCCGATCGACAGCGGTCTGCGCTCGTCGCGTGCGGCGATGGCGAGTTCCAGTGCGGCCTGCAAAGTGTCGGCTTTCGCGTCGAGGTAGCCGTGGGCGATGCGCCGATCGATGCGCGCCGGATCGCAGTCCACACACAGCGCGACACCGTCGTTCATCGTCACCGCCAGCGGCTGCGCACCACCCATTCCACCGACACCCGCCGTGAGCGTGATGGTGCCCGCCAAGGTGCCGCCGAAACGCTTGCGCGCCACCGCGCCGAAGGTCTCGTAGGTGCCCTGCAGAATGCCCTGGCTGCCGATGTAGATCCACGACCCGGCCGTCATCTGCCCGTACATCATCAGCCCCAACTGCTCGAGCCTGCGGAACTCGTCCCAATTCGCCCAGTCACCAACAAGATTCGAGTTCGCGAGCAGTACGCGCGGCGCCCACTCGTTGGTGCGGAACACGCCCACCGGCTTGCCCGACTGCACCAGCAACGTCTCGTCGGAGGCGAGGGTTTCGAGGGTGCGCACGATCGCGTCGAACGCCGCCCAGCTGCGCACCGCGCGCCCGGTTCCGCCGTAAACGACCAGGTCGTCGGGACGTTCGGCGACCTCGGGATCGAGGTTGTTCATCAGCATCCGCAGCGCGCCCTCCTGCTGCCAGCCGAGGGTGTGCAGCTCGGTGCCACGCGGAGCGGACACGGGACGTGGGCCGGAGACAGGCGGTGTCGCGTCGTTCATGCGGGCAGTATAGTCCTGTATATACAGGTGATGTGGGCGTTCGAGCGCAACGTATTCTCTGGGCGAGGCGAGGAGATTTTCGGTGGTGGCGATCGAGGTAATCGATGCGGAGCTGGCCGCGCTCTACGGCGAACTCGGCAGCGAGTTCGCGGCGTACGAGCGGGTCAAGCAACTGATCATGGGGCAGATCAAGGCCGGTCGGTGGAGTGCGGGGGAGCAGATCCCGTCGGAGAACCAGTTCGTCGCCGCGCTCGGCCTGTCCCGGATGACGATCAATCGCGCCCTGCGTGACCTGACCGCCGACGGTGCGCTCACCCGGGTGATGGGTGTCGGCACCTTCGTCGCGGCCACGAAGGCCACCTCACCGCTGTTCGAGGTCCGCAATATCGCCGACGAGATCACCGGCCGCGGACACCGCTATCACACCGAGGTGGTCTTCGTGCGGTCCGAAGTGCCTGCCGAGGCGGAACTCGCGAATGCCATGGGTTCCAGGGTGTTCCACTCACTGCTCGTGCATTTCGAGGATGGCGTGCCGATCCAGCTCGAGGACCGTTTCGTCAACCCGGCGCAGGCTCCCGACTATCTCGCCCAGGACTTCAGCGCCGTCACCCCGAACGTCTACCTCAGCGACGTCGCCCCGCTGCTGCGCGGCGAACATGTCGTCGAGGCGGTGCGGGCGGCGCGCGAGGAGTGCGAGTTGCTCGGCATCGACGCCGACGAGCCGTGTCTGCTGATCCGGCGCCGCACCTGGTCGTCGGGCGGGCTGGTCAGCGTGGCGCGGCTCGTGCATCCGGGTTCGCGAAATCGTTTGGAGGGCAGCTTCGGGAGCGAACCGAGCTGACCGTCGCATCGGTACGGAACGTATCGTCACGCGGTCGGTACAGTGGTGGTCATGCCTGCCGCCCCCCGATCGGATCGCCGCAACGAGCACTCCCGCCGCGCGATCCTCGACGCCGTCTTCGAACTCGCCGCCACCAAGGGCTACGGCAAGCTGACCATCGAGGGCATCGCGGCCGCGGCGGGCGTCGGCAAGCCGACCATCTACCGGTGGTGGGAGTGCAAGGGTTCGGTGGCGCTGGAGGCGATCACCGAGCGGCTCGGCTCGGCGGGCGAGTTCCCCGACACCGGCGACATCGCCGCCGACCTGACCGAGCACATGCGTTCGACGGTCGACATGCTCGCCGGCGATGTCGGCCGGATCTATCGCGGCATCCTCGCCGAGGCGCAGACCGACCCGGAGTTGATGGACACCGTGCGCGCGGAGATGATCGATCCGCGCGTCGAGCAATGTGCCCGCCGACTCGAAATCGCCGTGGCCGCTGGCCAATTGCGCGATGACATTCCGATCAGGGAGATGGTCGAAATGTTCTACGCGCCGCTGTATTACCGACTGCTTCTCGGCGGTAGCGATCTCGCTGAAACGCCCGGTGTTATCGCCCCTGTTCTCGATGGGTTGCGGCCCGCTCGAAAAGAACGGTAAGCGGACGCTCTCACTTACCGGAATTGTTATCTGATCTGGATGTTGAACCGCAATGGCAAATCATCAGCTAATCAAAAAAGTGGCTGTGAGCTTGGAGTATGCCGGAAGGTGGGATGCGGTTCAATTTAGGGTTATCACTGTTTCGTGACGAAGTGCGCGCTAGGCACGGCCGGGGCTGTACGTTTGGAATCGATAGTTTCGCTGGGTTCCATTCAGGTAACGGAGAGGGCGGAAATGGCTACAGTTACGCAGCCGTCGGGGCCGCGCACGGCGATCTCACGACATGATTTCTCCGCAGCGAAAACAGTCATGACACCGTCGGGTCTGGTGACCCTCGGGTTGATTCTGCTGATTCCCGTGCTCATCACCGCGGGCCCGATCCTGGCCTCGGCGCTGATCGCTCGATACCACGGTGTCGGCTGGTCCGGCGGAATGGTTTTCGGGGCGATCGGGGTTCTCGTCGGCATGTCGGCACTCGCCTCGGCATACGCGTTCCGTCTGGCGTGGCGGCGCGGTGGCGCCGGCGCGCCGCACAGGTTCTCTTCTCTCGCGCGGTAGGAGATCGACAATGCAGGTCCACCGTCACGCGGCCGAGCCGCTGATCGAACCGCCCGAGGCCACCGCCGTAGCCGACGAATGCCGTCGCCTGCGGATCGTCGCCCGGATCGAGGCACCGCACCTGTGGGACGCGACCGCCGCGCGCCTGCTCGACTGCGCGCGCCGACGCTGGCAGGGCAGACCCGATATCGCCGACCACCCGGCCCTGCGTCGCTGGTCGCGGATCCAGGATTCCCAGCAGCGGCCCCAACAGCCGTGCCTGCGTACACTTTTCGCCGCCTGCGCCTCGGGTTCGCTGGTCGGCGGTGATCCCTGCGCCGACCTGGCCGCCGCGATCATGCTGCTGTCGAGCTGCCCCACCGAAGGGGTCGAGCAGGCCGACCCGCGCACGGTGCGTTTCTCGGTCTACGCCTACCGCGAGGACGATCTGCCCCTGGCCGAGGATCTGATCGTCACCACCGTCGGGGCCTGCGGCACCCTGCTGGCCCGCCGCTGCACGATCCTGCGCCCACCGGTCCGCTCCACGACTCCGCTGGTCGACCATCCGGCGCCGGATCTGTTCGTTCTCGGCAGCACCGCCGCCCGCTGAATCCGCCTCAGAACGAGTTCTGCCGCGAACTGACCGTCGGCGGGCGCGAGGAAGCGCGCAGCGGGTTCGCGGTGGGGAAGGTGATCGAGGGCAGGGTGACCCACATGCGCACCCGGGTGCCGGTCTCGTCGTGGTCGAAGGTGAGATCCTCGGTGAGCACCCGCATCATCTCCACACCGCGACCGCGATAGCCGGGATCGGTGGGGGTGGGGATCCACTTGCCGTTGTCGACGATGTCGAGGACCACCCGGTCGCCGTCGCAGCGAGCGGTGAGGCTCACGCGGCCCGGTTCGGTGTCGCGGTAGGCATGTTCGACGCTGTTGCTGCAGGCCTCGTTGGCGGCGGCGACGAGGTCGGCGGCCAGATCGTGCGGGACGGCGGCGGTGGCGAACCAGCGGTAGAGGCTACGGCGCACACCGGCCAATTCGGCTGCGGCAGCGGGAAAGTCGAGACAGAGCGGCTCGGGTGGTTGGCGGTAGACGACCATGGCGACGTCGTCGTCGTAGCCCGCGGGCGGGCACAGCCGCGACAGCACGGCGTCGGCGACATCACGGGGGAGCGCGGCCCCGGTTTCGCTGAGCACCTCGGCGATCTTGACGAAGCCCTCGGCGATGTCGTACCCACGCTGCTCGACGAGACCGTCGGTGAACAGCACCAGGGTGGCGCCGGGCGGCAGCGCCGTGGTGGCCTCCGGCCTGCGCGGGGTGTCGAAGGTGGCAAGGGGGACCGCGCGCCCGCCTTCGAGAATCCGGCCGGGACCGCCGGGCGGTGCGAGGACCGGCGGCATGTGGCCCGCGTTCGAGTACCGCACCATCCCGCGCTCGGGATCGAGCACGGCCGCGCACACCGTCGTGCACATGGCGCCAGGAATGCGCGAGGCCACGGCGTCGAGTTCGGCGAGCAACTGTGCGGGTCCGGCGCCACGAAGCAGCAGAGCCCGTGCCGCAGTACGCAATTGGCCCATCACCACGGCGGCCGACAGACCACGCCCGACACAGTCGCCGACGACGACACCGATGGTGCCGTCGCGCAACGGCACCACGTCGTACCAGTCGCCGCCGATCTCGAGGGGTGGCAGGGCGGGCTCGTAGTGCACGGAGAATCGGGGCGGCAGTTCGATCGGCCCGAGCATCGCCCGCTGCAGGGTGAGCGAGGTGGCACGCGCCTGGTCGAAGTTGCGGGCGCGCTGTAGCGCCACGCTGAGATGGCCGACGAGCAGCGAGTACAGCGCCCAGTCGGCGGCGCTCACCGCGCGTGGCGCACCGAACCGGACCCATAGCGCCGCGTCGCCGGTCTCGCCGAGCGGCGCCACGACCGCGTCGACGCCGCCTTCGTCGCCGGTGATGGCCGACAGACCGCGCGCGGACTGCCTGCGCGAACGATCGAGCAGTGCCTGGGTGTCGTCGTCGAGCACGACCGGACCGTCCGCCCGGGGTCCGCTCTGCCGCATCGGCGCGACCGTGAACTGCGGTGCGACACTGCTGGTTTCGGGCTCGGGCTCCGTAGCGGGGTTCGACGGCGCCACCCCGCAGGAGTAGACGTCGGGGCGTCCGGTGCGGCTGGGCCAGATCGCGACCAGCGCGGTCTCGGCGCCCATGGTGCGACGCAGTTCGTCGAGGCCGACCGCGAGCACCTCCACCATGCTGGTCGCCGCGCCGACGGCGGTTGCCAGGCGCGAGGCGGCCTGGTCGCGGGCCTGGGCGTCGTGTTCGGCGGTCACATCGCGCACGGTGCCGACGAAGATCCGTTCGTCGTTCTCCTGCTTCACCAGCGAGCTCGCGCTTACCGCCAGCCACCGCTCCCGGCCGTCGCGATGACGCACCGGCATCACGAATCGTGCTGCCTCCGTACCGATCTGGGGATAGCCCTGGCGATCGGCCAAGGCCCACGGATGCGGGAGCGGGAAGGGCACCTCGTTGGCGCCGTACCCGGTGAGCACCCCGAAGGCCGAGTTCACCTCGACGATGGTGCCGTGGTCGTCGGCGACGAAGAACCCGTCCTGCAACGATTCCACCAGCGCGGTGCGAAAGGCGTCGCGGCCTTCGAGATCCTCTGCGCGGGAACGCTGTTGCTCGTAGCGGCGGGTGCCGTCGAGGTAACCACGGGTGGCGATGTCGAGGGCCGCCATCGTCTGCAACAGGAATTCCAGCGCGACTTCGGCGCGGCGTGGATCCGCGCTGATCTCGGGGTCCTCGGCCACGGCCCGGAAGTGGTTCTCGGTGAGATCGAGCAGGCTGATGTCCTCCACGAGGGCTCGCCTGCCGAGGTCGTAGCCCTCCGAGAGCCCGGCCTGGCCCGGTGCGGCGACGTGGCGGCGCATGGCCGCCGAATAGTCGTCGAGAAATGCGACCAGGACAGCGCTCATCGCCAACCTCTCCTCGGCCTCACGGGCACGGTCCACGGAAACGTGCCGCGAGCACCAGCGCGTCGTCGGTGTCCTTGGCATCGCGGGCGAGCAGATCGCCCGCGATGGTGACGGCGGGTTTGGCCAGATCCATCGATTCCGGGCCGACCGCGACGATGCCGTCGGTGGCCATCAGCAGCAGATCGCCCGGCCGGATCGGCAGGGTCTGCGGCTGCAGGTGCGAGGGCAGTCGGTAGCCGACGATCCCGCCGGTGAGCAGCATCGTCGCCCGCAGTTCCGGACCGGCCGGACCGAGGGTGAGCAGTCGCGAATCGACATTGCCCACACCCAGCCACTGCATCGTCTCGCCCGGTTCGATCAACGCCAACGACACTGCGGCACCGCGGGTTTCGACCATCGCGCGATGGCACAGCACCATCAGCACATCCAGTGGTTCGCCGCAGTTCTCGGTGAGGATGACCGTGGCCCGATCGGCCGCCTCGGCCGCGGGCGCACCGTGTCCCAGCCCGTCGAGCACCGCGAACAGCACCCCGGCGCCGGTGTCGAGCACGAGCGAGCGGTCACCCGAGACGTCCTGACCGGGCAGTGCCCGGCCGGCCGTCGACCACTCCATGCGCCCGATGATCCCGTCCTCATACAACGTCGGGTACCCACTTCCACATCTCGATCAACGTCCCGCGGCCCGGGGCGGAATCGATGGTGAGGCGGTCCATCAGTCGGCGCGCGCCGGGCAGTCCGAGGCCGAGTCCACGCCCGGTCGAATAGCCGTCTTCCAGCGCGCGCGGGATGTCACGAATGCCGGGGCCCTGGTCCTCGGCTTGGACGACGAGCGCGCGGCGACCCTCGCGCAGATCGATGAGCAACCTGATCTCGCCGCTGCCCGCGTAACTGGTGATGTTGCGGGCGATTTCGGAGATGGCGGTGGAGATCATGGTGCGGTCGGTGAGGGTGAAACCGAGGTCACCCGCCAACTCGCTGCCGGCTTGCCGGGCGGTGACGATGTCCTCGGACACCTTGACCGCGATCGCCACTTGCTCAGCGGCCACTGTCGCGACCGTCTCGTCGCCGCGGGTGCCGATTCAGCCAGGAGAGGCCTTCCTCGAGATCCAGCGCGGTGTGCATGTCTTCGAATGTAAGGCCCAGTTGCACCATGGCGAAGGCGACCTCGGGTTGCAGCCCGACGATCACAGTTTCGGCGCCCCGCAACTGGGTCATGTGCGCGATGGTGCGCAACGAGCGCGCGGCGAAGGAATCCATCACGTCGATGGCGGTGACGTCGACGATGATGCCGGTCGCGCGGTAGCGACTGACCTGCTTCATCAGGTCGTCCTGTAACCGCTCGGTGTCGGCATCGGTCAACGCCGACTGCACGGACGCGATCAGGTACGTGCCCTGTTTGAGAATAGGTACCGGCATGGTGGCTTGGTCAGCGCCCGTCTCGCTCGACCAGACGATCGGTGACCCGGGAGACCTCGTACCCGAGGAGTCGCTCGGCTTCTTCGATACCGCCCTGGAGGTCGCCGACCGCGTTCATCTTCGACAGATCGAGGCCGATGGTCACCAGGGTCAGGGCGATCTCCGAGGACAGGCCGGTGATGATCACGCTCGCGCCCATCAGGCCCGACGCGTCGACGGTCTGCACGAGGTGGTTGGCCACCACCGAGTCGATCGCGGGCACACCGGTGATGTCGATGACGACCACCTTGGCGCGGTTGGCGCGGATGGCGCGCAGCAGCTGCTCGGTGAGCTGGCGGGCGCGCTGGGAGTCGAGCACACCGATGATCGGCAGGATGAGCAGCTGCTCACGCACCTGAAGCACCGGGGTGGACAGCTCGCGGATGGCCTCTTGCTGGCGGCTGATGACGCGCTCGCGTTCCTGCACGAACGACACGGCCACGGTGTTGGCGATGCGGTTGGCGGCGGGCTCGTAGGCGTCGAGCACGCGATTGAGCAGCTCGAAGTTGGACTGGTACTTCTCGAAGAGGCTGCGGGCCAGGACGTCGCGCAGCAGCAGCACGATGCCGATGACCTCGTCGGTCTCGACGCCTCGCGGAATGATGCGCTCGGACAGGTCGCGTGCGTAGGCCTGCAGGGCCTCGACGCTACCGGTGACCAGTACCTCGACGTAGTTGTCGTACATCGACGTCGCCTCGGAGAAGATCTCCTCCGGGGTCATCGCGGTGAGCAGCTCGGCTTCGGTGATACGCCGTGCCCACTCTTCCCGAAGCCCGGTGCGGTTCTGCCGCAGGTGCTCGACCAACTGCGGGAGCAGATTGTCGAGCGGCTGCGGGGGCAGCGAATCCGCCGAAAGACTCGTGGACACCTCGGACATGGAAACCCCTGCCCCTTTCGACGACGGACGTTCTCGGTGCGCACAGTGCGCGTTGAGCCTGAGCCTACTCATACCCCCTTTGCCGCGCTGCGCAAACGTGGCGCTGTCGGCTATTCCGGAGCGAACCCGCGTTCCAGCGCCCGCAGCGCCTGGTCGAGATACACGGTGAGATCGGTGTCACCACGCTCGAGCCAGGCGTCGAAGGCGGCCCGCGCGGCGGCCAGTGTGGTGCGCCCGATCGCGAGGGGGATCAGGTCGCCCGCGCCGGTGCCGAGGCGGCTCGCGGCGAACTCGCCGACGGCGCGCTCCCACGCGTCGTAGTGGGCTCCCGCGCCCGCCGAGAGCGCGGGAACGCCCGAGACCAGCCGCATCCTGGTGCGCAGTTCGGGGATGTCCTCAGCACGATATCTGTTGGCCGACACCACGATTCGACGTACTGCCGCCATCATCGGCTCGTCGGCGGGCACGGCGGCGAAGGCGGCGCGCAGGTCGTCGACCTCGTTGTCGAACTGGTGCCACAGCACTTCGGCCTTGGTGGGGAAGTAGCGAAAGAAGGTCCGCTCGCTCACCCCGGCCTCGGCGGCGATGCGTTCGACGGTGACGTCGTCGAACCCGTGTTCGGCGAACAGTTTCATCGCGATCACCTCGAGTTCGCGACGCGTGGTGCGCGGCGGACGGCCGCGGTGCCCCTTCGGGGTCGACGGTGCGCGCGCAGGCGGGGCGGACATGGATACAGGATAGAGACGGGCATTCGACGTGCACGAGCTATTGATTATGTCAGTGACTGACGTTAATGTTCGGTCCATGTTCGTGGCGCACCTCACATCGCCCGAGGCGGGTGCGCGTGCCGCCACGGGAGTGATCCTGGTCATCCCGCTCGGTGCGACCGAGCAGCACGGCCCGCACCTGCCGCTGTCGACCGACAGCGATATCGCGTCAGCGGTGTGTGGACGGGCCGCGGCCCAGCGTGCCGACCTGCTCATCGCGCCTGCCCTCGCCTACGGGGCCAGCGGCGAGCACGCGGGGTTCGCGGGCACCCTCTCGATCGGCCAGGCGGCGCTGGAACTGCTCGTCGTCGAACTGTGCCGCTCCGCGACCGACACCTTCGCGCGGATCGTGCTGGTGAACGGGCACGGCGGCAACGTCGAGACCCTGCGCCGCGCGGTCGCGCTGTTGCGGTCGGAATCGCGTGACGTGCGCTTGTTCTCGCCCGGATTCGGCGGCGACCCGCACGCCGGACGCACCGAAACCTCGATCCAGCTCGCCCTGCACCCCGAGTTGGTGCGCACCGAACTGGCCGAACCGGGGGACACCCGCCCGCTGACCGAACTACTGCCGCTGCTGCGCACGGGCGGGGTGCGAGCGGCGAGCGTCAACGGAATCCTCGGCGACCCCACCGGAGCGAGCGCCGACGAAGGCGCCGCCCTGTTGCGGGCCGCCACCACCGCACTACTGGCAGACCTGCGCCGATGGTGGCCGCAGGATCATGAGGAAGGACCCCGATGAATCCCTGGTTCGAAACCGTTGCCGAGGCGCAACGGCGCGCCCGCAAGCGGCTGCCGAAGTCGGTCTACGGCGCGCTGATCGCCGGTTCGGAACGCGGACAGACCATCGAAGACAATCAGACCGCGTTCACCGAACTCGGTTTCGCCCCGCACTGCGCGGGCCCGATCGGCGACCGCGACCAATCGACAACCGTTCTCGGGCAACCGGTTTCGATGCCGGTGCTGATCTCGCCGACCGGCGTACAGGCCGTGCATCCCGACGGTGAGGTCGCCGTCGCCAGGGCCGCCGCCGCGCGCGGCATCGCCATGGGGCTCAGCTCTTTTGCGAGCAAGCCGATCGAAGACGTGATCGCGGCCAACCCGCAGACGCTGTTCCAGCTGTACTGGTGTGGCAACAAGGATCAGATCCTCGAACGGATGGCCAGGGCGAAGCAAGCAGGCGCGGTGGGCCTGATCCTCACCCTCGACTGGTCGTTCTCGCACGGGCGCGACTGGGGCAGCCCGGTCATCCCCGAATCGTTGAACCTGCGCACGATGGTGAAATTCGCCCCGCAAACCCTCGCTCGCCCGCGCTGGCTGGCGACCTACCTGCGATCGGGCTCGATCCCCGACCTCACCGCGCCCAACATGGCGGTCGGTGGCGGCGCGGCGCCCGGGTTCTTCGGCGCCTACGGCGAATGGATGCAGACCCCGGCACCCGACTGGGACGACGTCGCCTGGATCTGCGCGCAGTGGGACGGCCCCGTCCTGCTCAAGGGCGTGATGCGGGTCGACGACGCCCTGCGCGCCGTCGACGCGGGCGTCGCGGGCATCTCGGTGTCCAACCACGGCGGCAACAACCTCGACGGCACTCCCGCCGCCATCCGCGCTCTGCCGGTGCTCGCCGACGCGGTCGGCGACCAGATCGAGGTGCTCCTCGACGGCGGCATCCGGCGCGGCAGCGATGTCGTGAAAGCCGTGGCGCTGGGTGCGCGCGCGGTACTCATCGGGCGCGCCTACCTGTGGGGTCTGGCGGCCAACGGTCAGGCCGGCGTCGAGAACGTGCTCGACATCCTGCGCGGCGGCATCGATTCCGCGCTCCTCGGTCTGCGCAAGACCTCGATCACCGACCTGACCCGCGACGACATCGTCATCCCCGCCGGTTTCGAGCGTTCGTTAGGGGTGGGTACGGGGCAAAACCATTCCGGCAAGCGGGATTTCACGAACGACGCAACGGTGGCCGGCGGTGTCGCGGCTGGTTAGGATCGGCGGTTGGTCATCGTCGCCCGAGGGGGGAATTCGTGAGTGTCGTTTCAGAAGTCGAGGGATTCGCGTAGTCGAATCATGATGTCGCGCAGCGTGTCCTACACGCTGCCCGCCGTGGTGGCGGTGGCACTGGTCTCGGCCGGATGCAGCAGCACCGCCACCCCGAAGCCCGCACCGCGCGCGGCATCGACCACCCTCACGACGACTTCGAAACCCCCGACGACGACCTCCCGGGCGACCACGACTACCCCGACCGCCGCCAAACCCGCGTCCGTCGCGGTCTGCGTGGACAAGACCACCAACGTGCGCGTAGCCGACAGCCAGTGCGACACCTCCGACACCAAGTACGCCCGTTTCTGGTACCAGCACACCGACACGTTCATCTACCCGGCGATCGGCGTCGCCGTCGCCCTCGCCGCGGGCAGTTTCCTGCGCCCGAGCAGCGGCGACGTCTTCGACCGCGGCGCCCCGACCAAGGGCGGCACGGTCATCCGCTCAGGTCTCGGCAAGTCCCGCCCCGACTCCTCCGGCGGCAGTGGCGGCGGCAGCGCGGGCTCCTAATCCTCGCCGGGCGCGGTGGTCTGCAGCCGGGCCACCGGTTCGCCCGCCGACGTGCCGCGGTGATGATCGATGAGCACGTCGTAGATCTCGGCGAGGGTCGCGAGCTGGTCGCGATCGAGCACGTCGATCATGTGCCTGCGCACACTGCGCACATGGGCGGGCGCGGCCGTGGTGAGCAACTGACCGCCGGTCGGGGTCAGCTTGGCCACGGTGCGCCGCTGATCGTGCGGCATCGTCTCGCGGGAAACGAGACCGCGCTTCTGCATGCGGGTGATCTGGTGCGATAGTCGGCTCTGCGACCATTCCAGCGCGCACGCCAGATCGGCGAAGGTGAGCCGCTGCCCCGGTGCGTCGGCCAGGTGCACCAGCACGGAATATTCGATGTAGCTCAGGTTGGCTGCCCGGCCGGCATCGCGCCCGATCGCCGCGGCGATCAGGTCGCGGGTTCGGACATAGCCCAGCCAGGCACGCATTTCGACATCATCGAGCCACTGTGGATCGGTCACGATCGAGCTCCAGATTCTGAAGGTGCAGGCTTCGGATTGAACGGTGCACGCCCACCACCGCCCGGAGAATGGGTAGCACCGTTTGTGTTGAACGTGCAACCTCGACAATGGTTGATCTTGCTGTTTTCCCGGTGCGATCGGGAAGATAGGGTTGCCTAACAAGAGGCTCAGTGTGCAGGGGTCGATAGGCTTCGGATCGCTTTGTGACCAGCCCTGCCTGGTGCTCCGCAGTGTTGCGGTGCCCGCCCTGTCCGAAGGAGTGCGTTCCGTGACCGCCCCGGAGTTCCGCTATTCCGATCTGCTTCCGATCGGCGCCGACGACACGCCCTACCGCCTGCTCACCAGCGAGGGGGTCAGCACCTTCGAGCACAACGGGCGCACCTTCCTGCAGGTCGAGCCCGAGGCGCTGCGGCTGCTGACCGAGACCGCGATCCACGACATCAGCCACTACCTGCGCCCCGCGCATCTGCGGCAGCTGCGCAAGATCATCGACGACCCCGAGTCCTCGGGCAACGATCGCTTCGTCGCGCTCGACCTGCTCAAGAACCTCAACATCTCCGCCGGCGGCGTGCTGCCGATGTGCCAGGACACCGGCACCGCGATCGTGATGGGCAAGAAGAGCGAGGGCGTGCTCACCGGTGTCGACGACGCCGAATGGCTCAGCCGCGGCATCTTCGACGCCTACACCAAGCTGAACCTGCGCTACTCCCAGCTCGCCCCGATCACCATGTGGGACGAGAAGAACACCGGCACCAACCTGCCCGCCCAGATCGAGCTGTACTCGACCGAGGGCGACGCCGACAACCCGGTGTACAAGTTCCTGTTCATGGCCAAGGGCGGCGGTTCGGCCAACAAGTCGTTCCTGTACCAGGAGACCAAGGCCGTCCTGAACCCCGAGCGCATGCTCGAGTTCCTCGACGAGAAGATCCGCTCGCTCGGTACCGCAGCCTGCCCGCCGTACCACCTCGCGGTGGTCATCGGTGGTACCAGCGCCGAATTCGCCTTGAAGACAGCGAAATACGCGTCGGCGCACTACCTGGACAACCTGCCGACCGAGGGCTCGATCACCGGTCACGCCTTCCGTGACGTCGAGCTCGAGGAAGAGGTCTTCCAGCTCACTCGTGAGTTCGGCATCGGCGCCCAGTTCGGTGGCAAGTACTTCTGCCACGACGTGCGCGTGGTCCGCCTGCCCCGCCACGGCGCCTCCTGCCCCGTCGCGATCGCCGTCTCCTGCTCGGCCGACCGCCAAGCCCTTGCCAAGATCACCAAGGACGGCATCTTCCTGGAGCAGCTGGAAACCGAACCGGCCCAGTACCTTCCGGAGCAGACCGCCGACATCCTCGGCGGCGATGTCGTCAAGATCGATCTCAACCGCCCGATGGACGAGATCCGCGCCGAACTGTCGAAATACCCGGTGAAGACCCGTCTTTCGCTCACCGGCCCGCTGGTCGTGGCCCGCGATATCGCGCACGCCAAGATCAAGGAGCGCCTCGACGCGGGCGAACCCATGCCGCAGTACCTGCGCGACATGGCCGTCTACTACGCCGGTCCGGCGAAGACCCCAGAGGGCTACGCGTCGGGCTCTTTCGGCCCCACCACCGCCGGTCGCATGGACTCCTACGTCGACCAGTTCCAGGCCGCGGGCGGCTCCATGGTCATGCTCGCCAAGGGCAACCGCTCCGCCCAGGTCACGAAGGCCTGCAACGAACACGGCGGCTTCTACCTGGGCTCCATCGGTGGTCCCGCCGCCCGGCTCGCGCTGGACTGCATCAAGAACGTCGAGGTTCTGGAATACCCCGAGCTCGGCATGGAAGCCGTCTGGAAGATCGACGTCGAGGACTTCCCGGCGTTCATCGTCGTCGACGACAAGGGCAACGACTTCTTCGCCGAGACCTCCAAGCCCCTCGCCCTGCGCGTGCGCACCCGTTCCAAGGAACGCGTGTAGTCCGTTCTCCAGCGAACCCCGGTGTCCGTTTCGACGGGCATCGGGGTTCGCTGTCCCGGCGTCATCGACCGCGCCGGTGTAATGTGACCTACGGCATACGGCGTACAGGCTCGATGGGGGTGTGATGGTTGCTGGT
Organism: Nocardia sp. NPDC058658; assembly: GCF_042716665.1. Classification (NCBI taxonomy): domain Bacteria; kingdom Bacillati; phylum Actinomycetota; class Actinomycetes; order Mycobacteriales; family Nocardiaceae; genus Nocardia; species Nocardia sp. NPDC058658. Next base: position 981,899 of record NZ_JBHXRR010000001.1, on the reverse strand, counting down.
GGGGTTCCTCGGGGGCGGATGACGCGCAGCGCCAAGCTGGGCCAGTACGCGGCCGGTCAGGCTGTCCGGGGAGTCGGGCGGCGGCTGACGATGATCGGGCGGACCGACGAGGCCCGCCAGGTGCTGGCCGAGCGGTCGGCGATGATGAAAGCGCAGCAGATCGTCGCGGTGCTGGGGAGCATGAAGGGCTCGGCGATGAAGCTGGGGCAGATGGCCTCGGTGCTCGATCTGAATTTCGTGCCGGAAGCGCATCGCGAACAGTTCCGTCAGCAGCTCGCGGCCTTGCAGGATCGGGCGCCCGCGATGCCGTTCCCGACCATGCGGCAGGTCATCGAGGACGATCTCGGCCCGCTGGAACGCACCTTTTCCGAATTCGACGAAACCTCGGTCGCGGCCGCGTCGATCGGTCAGGTGCACCGGGCACGACTACACGACGGGCGCGTCGTCGCGGTCAAGGTGAAGTATCCCGGGGTGGAGCGTGCCGTGCACGCCGACATCGGCAATCTCGAATTCCTCAGCAAGATGGGCAAATCCATGCTGCCCAGCCTCGCCGACACCGGCGTGCTCGAGGAAGTGGCCGCCAACCTGCGCAGCGAACTCGATTACGAGCGCGAAGCAAGGACCCAGCATCGAGTCGCCCAGCGCTATCGTGGCCATCCGCTGATCACCGTGCCCGACAGCATCGAGCAGTACTGCACGCACAACGTGCTGGTGACCGAATATGTTGACGGAAAACCCTTTTCGCATCTCCAGACGCTGCCGGACGCCGAACGTGACCACTACGGCGAGCTGATCTACCGCTTCTATCTGGGTTCGCTGTTCACCGACAACGAGTTCTGCGGCGACCCGCATCCTGGCAATGTGCTGCTGGCCGCCGACGGCAAACTGGCCTTCGTCGATTTCGGTCTGTACAACGAAATGGACGCCGCCCATGTCGAATTCGAGCGATCCTGTCTGCGGGCGGCCGCCGAGGGCCGGGCCGATGACCTGTACAACGCCTGGGTCGGTCGCGGCATCATCGACCCGGACGCGCAGGTCACCGTCGAAGAGTGCATGGCGTATGTGTGGGCGGTGACCGGCTGGCACCTGCTCGACGAAGTGGTCACCATCACGCCCGAATTCGCCACCGGCGCACTGCTTCTCGCCGCCGACCCGCGTTCGTCGGACTTCCAGGGCATGCACAAACAACTCCTGCCGCCCGAACACGTGTTCTCCCGCCGCGCCGACCTGTTCACCTTCGCCACCCTCGGCCAGTTGCGCGTCACCGCCAACTGGCACCAACTCGCCCGCGAATGGCTCTACGACGAGCCCCCGCAGACCGCGATCGGCGCGACGATCGCGCAGTGGCGGGCGACCGCGGACGGAAGCGGTGACCGGCCCGCTCGATAGGATCGGCCCATGACCACTGTGCTCGGCCGCGCGGCCGACCGGATCCTGATCACGATCACGGCCGCCGCAGCCGTAACAGCCCTCGGCTTCGGCACCGCCCATGCCGACACCCTCGAACAGTTCCAGTCCGCCGCGGGCACCGAAGGCCTCGCCCCGCCGCTGGCCGCCGCCTACACCCTCGCCGAACAACAGGCACACGCCGAGGGTGTGCCCCTGTCGATAACCTCCGGCCACCGGACCTACGAGCAGCAGCAATGGCTCTGGCAGGACGGCCTCGCCACCTACGGCACCCCCGAAGAAGCCCGCCGCTGGGTCCTCCCACCCGAAGAGTCCACCCACGTCTCCGGCCACGCCGTCGACGTCGGCCCCCAGGAGGGCGCCCAGTGGCTCGAGACCAACGGCAACCGCTGGGGGCTGTGCCGGACCTTCGACAACGAGTGGTGGCATTTCGAGTTGGCCACCGCGCCCGGCGCACCGTGCCCGCCGACGGTGCCGGACGCGAGCCACCGCTAGAGCTCGATCCGGCAGTTCACAACTGGCGTGGCAGTGCACCCGAGTGCACTGCCACGCGGTAGGTCAGCGCAGCTCGGCGAAGAATGTCCGGATGTCGGCGACGTGCGCGGCGGGTTGTTCCATCGCGACGAAGTGGTTGCCCGGATTCCCCGACGGCCAGTGGGTGATCTTGTTGCCGCGGTCGGCGAGTTTGCGCATCAGCGGTGAGCCTCCACCGTAGACGCCGGTCGGCACCAGGTTCTGGTCGGTCGGCCAGCCGAAACCGCCGCCGTCGCGCAGTCCGTCGTACATCGGCCAGGACGAGGTGCCGGTGGTCTGGGTGAACCAGTAGAGCGAGATATTGGTGAGCAGGTGGTCGCGGTCGATCACGTCCTCGGCGAGGTCGGCCATGAACGCGAACTCCTGGAACTTCTGCATCATCCAGGACAGCAGTGCCACCGGCGAATCGTTCCAGCCGAGCGCGAAGGTCTGCGGGGCGGCTCGCAGGATCTCGTGATGGTTGACGCCACCGGTCATCCACTGCTGCATTTCCGCCCACTGCGCGAGGTCCTCGGCCGACATCGTGGGCACATCCGCCTCGGTCGGCATCCCGATCCCGCCGTCGAGATGCACGCCGATCACGTGCTCGGGTGCGGACAGAGCCATTTCCGGCGCGACATAGGCGCCGAGATCGCCACCCTGGGTGCCGTAGCGGTCATAGCCGAGGCGGTCCATGAGGGTTGCCCACATCGCGGCGACCCGGGCCGTGGTCATTCCGGGTTCGCGCGGTGCCGCCGAGAAGGCGAAGCCGGGAACGGACGGGATCACCACATCGAAGGCCAGTGCCGGGTCGAGACCGTGGGCGCGCGGGTCGGTGAGCGGGCCGATGGTGCGGGTGAATTCGACGAACGAGTTGGGCCAGCCGTGGGTCAGCAGCAGCGGCACCGCGTCGGGTTCGGGGGAGCGGACGTGCACGAAATGGACGTCGAGACCGTCGATCTCGGTGACGAACTGTGGGAACGCGTTCAGTGCGGCTTCCTGTGCGCGCCAATCGAATTCGTTGACCCAGTAGTGGGCGAGCTCGCGCAGGTACTCGGTGGGGACGCCGCGCTTCCAGCCCTCGCCCGGCAGCTGCGCCGCCCAGCGCGCCCTGCTGAGCCGCTCGTGCAGATCGTCGATGTCGGCCTGCGGGATGTCGATACGGAACGGGCGGATGGTGCTCATCGGAACTCCTCGTTGTCGGTGTGATCACGACGCTATCGACCATCTAGGACAGTTCTGGTCCTAGATGTGCGGCAGAATTGAATTCATGACCGACACCGCCGCCCGCCTGCTCCGCTTGCTCTCCCTGCTGCAGATGCCACGGGAGTGGCCGGGCAGCGAACTGGCCGACCGCCTCGGCGTCACCGACCGAACCGTGCGACGCGACATCGACCGGCTGCGCGACCTGGGCTATCCGGTGGTCGCAGCGATGGGCGCGGCCGGTGGCTACCGGCTCACCGCAGGCTCGGCGCTACCACCGCTGATCCTCGACGCGGACGAGGCAGTAGCCGTGGCGGTCGGGCTGAGAGTCGCTGCGGGACAAGCGGTTGCGGGCATCGAAGACGCCTCGGTACGGGCCCTGACCAAACTCGAACAGGTCCTGCCCGCGAAACTTCGCCGCCGAGTTCAGGTGGTCGGTTCGGCAGTCGCGGTCCGAGCGGGCGAGGGCCCCACCGTCGACCCGGAAGTCCTCACCACCCTCGCCGCCGCCGTCACCAACCGAGAACGCCTCCGCTTCACCTACCGCGACGCCACCGGCGCCGAATCCCGCCGCCACACCGAACCCGCGGGCGTCGCCGCCGCAGGCCGCCGCTGGTACCTGGTCGCCTACGACCTCGACCGCGACGCCTGGCGCAGCTTCCGCGCCGACCGCATCGAATCCCCTCACCCCACCGGCGCCCGCACCACGGCCCGTGACCTACCCGCCACCGACGCGGCCGCCTACGTCGCGGGCAGCCGAACCGATTGGGCCACACCGCAATACCGCGTCGACGTCACCATCGAGGCACCACACGGCCGAATCGCGGGCCGCCTCGGTGAGCAACCGAAAACCCTACGCGCGGAAGGCAACACCACCTGCCGCCTCACCGCCACCCGAGACGACGACCCCACCTGGCTCGCCGTCCAGCTGATCTCCTTGGGCGTCCCGTTCCGCGTATCCGATTCGCCAGAACTGATCTCGGCATTGCATGTCCTGAACGATCGCCTCGCTGCCGCGGTGGCGCAATAGTGGATTGAGCGCAGCACTAGTCTGGGATGGTGCCTCGTTCACAATTGACCTACGCAGTGGGAGTTGCTGGATTCGCCGTTGTCGATACGGAATCTGCGTGAGTTCGTGGTGCACGGATGCCGTCTCGCGAACGGCCGGTTGGTTCCGGCGAATTCGCAGTGGGACCGGGCCTCGGTGGCGTTTGGCGAACTGGTCGGGTGGCTCAGTGACGGAGCGGCCATGGATGCGGTGACCGCGGCATTCGATCGAACCGAGGATCTCGAGCAGCTCGAGCTGCTCGCGGAAACGTACGGGGTACTCGAGTGGGTTCGGCCCGCCTCGTAGTCAGACTGTGCCTACGAGGCGGGCCGGGGTCAGGGACGGGTGGCGACGGCTTCGACCTCGAAGAGGACGTCGGGGGTGGCCAGGCTCGCTACGCCGATGAGGGTTTGGGTGGGTGGGGTGGTGCCCCAGTGCTCGTGGACGGCGCCGGCGATGGGGCCGAGTTTGCTGACGTCGTGGTTCACCACGTAGGTCCTGAGTTGGACGACGTCGGCGAGGGTGAGGTTGTGGGCGGCCAGGGCGGTGGCGATGTTGCGGAAGGTCTGGTTCACCTGGTCGATGAAGTCGGAGGAGATGACTTCGCCTGTCGGGAGGGAACCGTATTGTCCTGAGACGAGCACCAGACCTGTGCCTGCGGGGATGACGGCGGTGTGGCTGTAGCCGTAGGGAGTCGGGTCGTGCAGGCCGTCGGGATTGACGATGGTGTGGGACGCGTGCTCGGTGTTGGTCATGTCGATGAATCTGCCAGGAATACCCGACATCTTGTGTCGTGTATTCCTGACATAGTTTTCTCGTATGCGAGCTGACCGGTTGGTCTCCCTGGTGCTGCTGTTACGCCGACACGGTCGAATGTCGGCGGACACCCTGGCCCGCGAGCTGGAGGTGTCCACCCGTACGGTGCTGCGCGACATCGAGGCGCTGTCCACGGCCGGCGTCCCGGTCTACGCCGAACGCGGCAGGCACGGCGGTTTCGCATTGCTGCCCGGGTTCCGGACCGAACTCACCGGGCTGAATCACGAAGAGGCGCTGGCCTTGCTGATCGCCGGATCACGGCGTGGCGCACAGGCATTCGGTCTGGGGTCCGCGCTCGCGTCGGCCATGCTCAAGGTGGTCGACGCGCTGCCGGAGAGCTACCGGGACATCGCGAACGACGCGGCCCAGCGATTGCTCGTCGACCCGGAGACCGATCTCCTGGCCCGGCGGGTGGTTGACGAGGACGTGTCCGACACGATCGTCACCGAAGTCCGGCGCGCGGTGCTCGCCGGCCACAAGCTGCGCATCCACTACGCGGCATCCGACGAGAGTCCGCAGTGGCGCACAGTGGACCCGATCGGCCTGGTCACCGTCCGAGGCCAGGGCTACCTGCTCGCCACGAGAACGGGCCAGGACCGCACCTACCGGCTGTCGCGTGTCCTCGCCGCCGAGGAACTGGACGAGCCCGCACAGCGACCGGATCGGGTCGATCTGGACCAGGCATGGCAGGAACGCAGCGCGCGGTTTCGGGCGGGCGGTGAGCAGGTCACGGTGCTGGCGCGGGTGGACCCCGCTCGGCGCGAGGAACTGGCGGGTACCTCGTTGGCCCTGCGCGTCGATGACGCCGACGCCGATGGTTGGCTGCGCCTTGAAGCTACCTTTCAGGATCGCAGGCACGCCGAATGGGCGCTGTGGCAGCTCGCCAAGAACGCGGAAGTCCTTGCCCCGCAATGGTTGCGGGTAAGTCTGTACGAGCGTGCTGCCGCGATCGCCGCCTGGTACGAAGTGGCACCTGAACGGTGAGCCTTTTCGGCCCCGCTCAGCCCACCGGCGCCGGTTCGCCGGGCATACCTTCCAAGGTCAATCCACCTTCGATGGTGTTGGGCACTCGGCGGCGGTTGGGCGAGCCCAGCGCCGTGGTCAGATCGCCGCCGTCGTGTTCGGCGAGGAGCTCGCCGCTGTCCCACACGAGAAGTGTTGCGCTGACAGTGTTCTCGGCGGTGGAGTGGGCCAGGTCGTAGTGCGCGCAACCGGGGACGTGGGGATAGGTGATCCAGAGGTCGTAGCCGGTCATGAACAGGTCGAGGTCGAATTGCACACTGAGACCGAGCAATTCGCTGCGGCCGTTGTCATCGACGCCGGCGAAGGCTTCGTCCAGGGCGAGCAGGCGCGGCGCCTGAGGGTCGGCGGAGTCGAGCATCACGTGGGCCGCGGCGAACAGCGGCAGGTGAAGTGAGACGGACTGTTCACCGCCGGAGAGGGCGCTGTGCCGGGCGACGGTGAGTTTGTCCTCGGTGCCGTCGCCGGAGATGAGTGTGAACGAGAAGACCCGCCAAGTCCGGTAATCGAGTGTCGCGGCGAGGATTTCGGGGTAGGAGCGTTCCGGGTGGGCGGTGCGGGCGGCGCGGATCTCGGCGGCGAAGTGGGCGCGGACCGCGCCGAGGTCGTCCGAGCTCAGCGCGGTGGTGTCGCGGTCGAGGAGTTTGCAGACCGAACGCGCGGATTCGGAGAGGCCGTCGGCGAGGATCCAGTGCACGCCGATCGTATTGCCCGACGACATCCGCCGCTGCTTCATCTCCGCACCCATGCGGGAGATGAGTTCGCGGGCGTCGGTGGTGCGTTCGTGGATCTGCTGGGCCAAGCCGGTGAGCAGCGCGTCTTCGAGAATGCGGCGCTCGGCGTCGGTGAGCAGCAGCTCCTGGTCGCGCCGGGCGGCGTCGATGCGAGCGGCGAAGTCGGCGAGGGCGGCCTGGCCGTTCTCGTCGTGGACGGCCACGACGGTGAGTCCGTCGGCGGCGTCCCAGTTCAGGCGGTAGTCGCGCCCGGATGCGGTGAGCGCGGCGTCGAACTCCTGCAGTGCGCTGGTGACAGCGGAACGGGTGGACTTGCGGCCCGCCTCGGTGGCGCGCACCTGGCTGGTGGCGGTGTCGAGGTCGGCGAACAGGGCCGCGACCTCGGTGGGTAGCACCTCCGGGTCGGTTTCCGGCCCCGCTGCGACGATGCGGTACTGCAGTTGCTCCGGGGTCGACCACGCGGCATCGCTACTGGGCCAACGATGTTCGGTCGAAGCACCGAGCAAGCTCAGCAGATCGGGGCGAGCGTACGGGGCAAGGGAACGCACCTCGGCGAGTACCTCGGTGAGAGCGGTCGCGAGGGCTTCGTTGGCGGTGCGATAAGCCGCCTCGGCGTCGCCGACCGCTTCGATCGCGGCGTTGGCGGCCTTGCGCGCGGCCCGCTGTTCGGCCTTGGCCGCCTCGATGGCACCGCGAGCGAGGTCCAGGTCGCGGTCGATGTCGGCGGCACTGGCGCCCAACGCTTCTCGGAGAGTTTCGAGTTTGCGTTGCTGCTCGGTGTAGCCGAGCCGAGCGGCCTCCGCCTCTTCCGCGAAGGCCTCGGCCAGCGCGCGCGCTTCGTCGTGCCGGTCGGCGCCCTCGCGTTCACGTTCGCGCTCGCGATCGTGTTCGGCGCGCAGACGAAGCAGGCCGGTGCCGGTGTTCTCGAAATGGCGGATCGCGGCGGCGAGCGCGTCGAGTTCGCGTGCCTCACGCGGGGTTCGGTGGGCTGCGGCGGCGGCGCGAACCTTCTTGTCCAGGGCGGCGACCTCGGCGACAGCCTGGTCGAGTTCGCGCTCGGCCTGGGTCGCGGCCTCCACGCGCGAGCGCATCAGGCCCGCGGTCTCGGCGACAGCCCGCAAGGCGGAGGTCACTGCCGACGGTCGCGGCAGAGCCTTCGCCGCAGCCGACAACGCGGCCAATTCAGCACTGGCCGAAGCATCTTCGGCCCGCGCAGCCTCGTGCTCGGCGGCAGCGGCCTCGATCGCCGCCTCGATCTCGGCGAGCCGGGACTCCCGCCTTCGAGCACGTGCCGTCGTACCGATGAACTCGGCTTCGGGCTTGTGGTGGTGGCCGACGAAGACGCCCTGACGGAAGCTGCCGGTCGCGTCGACGACGGTGTGGGGTACGTCAGCGCCGGTCAGTGCGGCGAGAGTGGCGGCCGAGGTGTGGGCTGTTGCGGGGTCAGGCTGCGCTGAGCGTTCACTATTCGATGACACCGTCGCGAATTCGCCCGATTCGCCCGATCGTGTGCGCTCAGCGCGGTTCGCCTCGGCGTCGGATCCCGGAGCCGTGTGTTCGGCCTCGCCGTTCGCGGCAGCAACAGCGGAGTGGCTTCGGCCTTCGCGGTGCGTGGCGCCGCGCAAGGCGATAGACGCGAGCACTGCTGTGACGGTATCCGTAGGGACGGTGAGTTCGGCCGAATCCTCTTCGACGACAAGGACATCGGCGAGGGTTCGACCCTGCGGACGCTGGTCGATGGGCAAGGGGAGCAGGAAGTGCTCGGAGGAGATGTCGGCGGGCAGGGTCGGGCCGCAGATCCAGCTGTCGAGCAGACCGCTGGACTGCAGTGCGGCTTCGATACCGGCCGCGTCCTGCGCGGACACCGAATCGGCGAATCGCACCAACTGCCACAGCGGTACGCCCGGAAGTCCTTCGCGGACACCGGTTCTGGCGGGATTCGGTGGGGGAGCATCGTCGCGCTGGGCAGCGATCTGTTTGCGTTCGGCGGCCAGGGCATCGCGACGGGCCGCGGCCGCGACTGCGCGCGAGCGGGCTTCCTGGCGGCGAGTGCGGATCTGCTCCTGCAGTGGTTCACACCTTTCGGCCAGAACCTCGGACGCGGAGGGGATGTCCTCGACTCCCGCACCGGCCAAGGCGGCGTCGAGCGCCTCGAACAAGCCGAGGGCAGCGCTGGTCCGAACGGCGCCGGACCGGTCCTCCGTCATCGGGTGGCCGGCACTCGGGCGACTGCGGTCGCGGGTGTCGGCACCGTCCCCGATTGTGGTGGTGTTCGTTGCCGGGCCATCGGTGCTGGTCGGCGTGATATTCGAAGGTGCGGCACTGGCCTCCGTCGCCGGGGCGGCCGTGTCGCGGCTGTCTGCCGCGCCGCTCTCCGGCGATGCGACGGCGGCGAAGACCTCGGTGTTGGTGTTCCACCAGGTGCGCAGGGCGGCGGCGGATTCGCTGCGGGCCAAGGCCACTGCGGCTTCGGCGTGGGCCACTTCGGCCGCGGCGGAGTCGCGTAGTTCGATGGCGCGTTCGGCCAGCCGTTCGGAGCGGGTGCGGTCGGCAGCGGCGGTTTCCCACTTGCCCAAGGCTTTTCGGACCGCGCGGACATCGGCGTCGCGTTCTTCGGCGTGACCGCGGACTGCGGCGGTGAACTGGTCACCGCGACCCTCGGCGCTGGGTGGGGTCCACTCGATGCCTGCCTCTTCGGCGGCGGCGCGGACGGCGTCCTCGCCACGGACGAGGGCGGCGGCGGCGGTCCGTACGGCCTCGGTGGCGCGGGAGGCTTCCTCGGCGCGACGTTGCAGCGTGTGCGACGCTTCGGCGGCCTTGTCGCGGTGGGCGGCGGCGGAGGTTTCCAGGCGGCGCACGGCGTCGGCGAGGTCGTCGAGCTGCTGCTTGCCTTCGTAGGCGCTCGAGCGTTGGAGGTTCTCGCGGTCGGCGATGGCCTGTTCGTAGGCGTGGTCGGCGTTCTCGGCCCTGGTCTCGGCCTCGGTCCGGTCGGTTTCGCGGCGGGTGCGCAGGGCGGTCGCGGCGAAGAGCGCGGCGGAGGCGTTGGTGACGGCGTCGAGGCGGGTGCGGAGTTGGTCTACGTCGGTTTTCGCCTGTACCGCAAGGTATTTGCGGTACACATCGACGAAGCGGCGGGTGGCGGTGTCGGCTTGGACGAGGCCGTCGAGGGTGCGACCGACCTCTTCCATATCGCTGAACGAACGGGCCGCGTCGAGAATCAACTGCTCGTCGAGAGGGCGCAGGCCATCGGTGAGTGCTTGCGAAAGACCGCGCGGGTCGAGGTTTTTGGCGAGCTGGGGTCGGCGCAGGGTGAGGATCAGGTTGATCAGCTGGTCGTACCGCTGCACGCCGAGGCCGAACATGCGCGCGTCGATCGCGGCGCGGTACTCGACGGGGCGGTCGACGATGGCGTCGCTGCCGATCTGCTCGGCCAGTTGTTTGCGGGTGAGCGGGCGGTCGTCGGGGCCGATCAGGGAGAAGTCGACACCGGCGCGGCCGTCGGCGACGAAGTACCAGCGGGTCACCTTGTCGGCGGAGCGGGTGGCGCGCATACCGATGCCGACGGTGACGGTCTCTGGATCGTCCCAGTCGCCGCGCGCGAACTCCATCCACACATACGAGTAGGCCGATTCCTGCTTGCGGTACAGCAGATTCGACTTCATGGTGCGTTCTTCACCGGCGAACGGGTTGAGCCTGCGCGGTTCGATCCGCCCGTCCAGCACGAACGGGAACAGCACCTCGAGTGCCTTGGTCTTACCGGAACCGTTCGGTCCGCGCAGGACGAGGCGACCGTCGGCGAAGCTGAACTCCTGGTCGCGGTAATCCCACAGGTTCACGATGCCGGCCCGGGTCGGGATGAAACGCACTCCGTCGTGAATGAGTGACATGGGTCAGTTCCCTCCCTCTCCGGTGCTGCCTGCGGTCTCGGCGGCGGTGACGAACAATTCCTCGGACTTGCGCAGTCGCACATTGACCACCGCGCCCCGATACCTGGCCAGCGCGGGCAACACCAGCAACCCGTCCTCGACCGGACGGATCAGCCGCAACTTGGTGAGCAGCGCGACGACCTCGGCGGTGAGCCCGCCGACATCGGCCTGCCATTGCGCGGCGAAGGTCGCGCCGTAGCGGTCGGTGAGCGCGGTGACGGTCGCGCGCACCCAGGTGTCGTCGAGGAACGGGTAGGTGACCGGTTCGTCGTCCTCGACGTCGTCGATGGAATCCGGTGCGGCGGCGTCGGTTTCGATGTCCTCGGCGAGCGGCGCGAACACGCCTGCCGTGGGAATGGACGCATCGAGTTGGGCGAGCAGCACGTCGTCAGCGGTGAGCGCGCCGGGACGGTGGGGGAGCGGGTTGTCGAGATCGAGGACCGCGTCGGCGATCTCACCGATCAGCAACAGCCCCACCTGCGCGAGGGTTCCGGTGCCGGGGAACCGGGTGTCCGACAGCCGACCAGAGGTGTCGATCAGCGCCACGCCTTCGGCACGACGTTCCGCGCGCAAACCGGTGCAGTATTCGACCTCGCCGATCGCACGGTCCTGACCGAGCAGTGCGCGCTCGGGAGGGGAAAGGTCGTCGAGATAGACGACCGGGCGCTCGACCAGTGCGCGACGAACCCGGCGGGCGTGATCGTCGGTGTCCTCGGCCATCAGCCCGCGCACACTGTGCAGGTGTTGCAGGGCGCGCGGCGGCCGGAACAGGGCGAACACCACGGGCCGGTCGATGTCGTAGAGCGCTTCGCCCGCCTCGGGATCACTGGCCCAGCCGCCCGCGTCACCATCGGCCAAGGTCAGCGCACCCCGCGCGCCCAGCCAGCCGATGGCATCCACGAAGGCGTCACGATCGGCGGCCCGCTCGGTGGACAGGTCGAGGCCCTCGATCCGGCTCGCGTAATCGGCCACGTGCTCGGCCAATTCGGACAGGGTGATCTGGTCGCCCGCCCGGCCGAGCGCTGCGAGCGCCAGTGACAGGTAGGCGTAGCGGCGGCGGTCGAACACGCGGTCGTTGACGCTGCGGGCGGGCCGGGCGTCTTCGAGTCGGTCGTGTACCGGGTAGAGCCGGGCTGTGGTCTCGGTGACTTCGAGGCGGTATCCGAACAGTTCGGCCAGGTCCTCGCGTAATTCCGTCGCCCACCGCCGGATCAACGGCAGCGCGATTCGGTCGGGATAAACCCGCGTGACCAGGTGGTTGGCCAGCATCACCCGGGCCGCGCGCTGATAGCTGTCGAGCGCGAGCGCGTCGATCCGTTGCCGCTTCACAGGTTAGCCCCTCGCGCCGAGCCGTGGACGCCGACATCGATCGTGAAAGCCCGGCATAATCGCACAATTCGGCTCGTTCCAGTCAGAATTCTGATTCCGAGCAGACGAAGTGTGTGATTACGCCGGATTGTCCGCGGTCTCATCGCACAGCCCCCCGCCGCGCGGATTCGCGCACTTCGAGGCGGCGGTTGTTCAGGTGAAGCAGGCCCGCGGCGGTGCGGATCACTGTCGATCCGTCGCACGGACGGACCGTCAAGGTGACGCCGTTGTCGGAACCTGTTGTGCCGTCGACCTTTCCGCTTACCGGCACCCAGGCGGTCGAGGCCGCGTCGAGCAGGCGTAGCAGCACCTCGGTCTCGCGCTGATCCAACTCCCGCTCGTGCACATTGCCCTTCGACAGCGAGGCGGCGGCCGCCGCGCGTTCCCGCTGGGCAGCCAATTGGGCCTCGCGCAAGCGTCGGATACCCGCGTCGTTGCGTGAGATCCGGGCGGGGGCGCCCGCGGTGGGCGCGCGGCCGGTCTCGGCAAGGGTGCGCGAGATCTCCAAAGGTGGTGCCTCCCACCATGACCGGCTGGTCGGGATCAGTTCGGCATCGGGATGTTCGAGCGACAGATGACGCGGCTTACCCAGCCCGAACACCGCGTCGTAGAGCGCGTGCGCGCTACCCGTGGTGGGGGTGGCCACGAACCACTCGGCCAGGTGTCGCAAGGCCGATTCCCGGCTGACACCACCACGACGGGTCTCGGTGACCCGGCGCAACAGCGACAACACCGCCGCGATCGCGCTCATCGTCGCTTCACGCAGCCGGTCGGCCTCACACGTGTCGGTCGATTCACCACCGGCCGCGACGAACCAGGTGCGCAACCCGTCCCACCGCGAGCGCCAATCCGCTTCGCGCTCGGCATAACTCAGCAACACCCGCTCGTCGCACCCGGCAGCGCGTCCGATCAGTTCCTCGACCCCGGTCTGCTCCACCTCGCCGATCGCCGCAGCCAACCGCGGTGCGAACCGGGCCAGATCCATACTGAATTCCCGCATATGCGACAGCAGCGCATCCTTGTGCGCGAGAAAGGATTCGGGCGTGATCTCGGTGGTGCGCACCAGATCGCCGAGTGACAGGTAGAAATGCGCGGCCCGCGCGGCCATGTCGGTCAGCGTCGCATCGAGCCTGCGCAAGGTGGTGTAAACCCGCTCGGCGTCACCGTCGCGATTGGCCGTAGCCAGGGTGCGCAGATCGGCGAGGAGTTCGGGCAGCACGAGCCGCGACAGCGACGCGTCCTCCATGCGGGCGGCGAGCACCCCGGCCACCGCCCGGTAGGCCTGGAACCCGGCCTGGGCGAACTGGTAGACGTAATGCCGGTTGCGGTACTCGGCCAGCGTGGCCGCGCGGGTGCCGTCGTAACTGCGTTCGAGCACACCCCAGCGATGCAACTGCTCTAGCAGCGGGCCGATCTCGACCGCGGGCAGTGGGACACCCGCGGCCGCCTCGACCCGGCCACCCGCCTCGGCCTTCGAAATCCACTCCGCGACGTCGTCGGCGTGCAACAACACCACGTAGGCCCCGCGAGCGCTGTCGAACGCGCGCAGCACCCGCAGGTAGTCGGCGCGCTTCTCGGCGGTCGCGAAGGAGAACAACCGCAGACGCTCGTCCCACAGGGCGGGGACGGCACTGGGCAGGCCGTCGGCGGAGTCGGTCACCGTAGACAGGTTAGTGGTGACCGCTTCGACCTCTGCCGGACCCGTCCCCGATCGGCGTGGCACCCCCGCCCGCGCTCACCCCACATTGAGCGATCGCAGCTGCTCGAGGAACGATTGGGTGCGCTGATCTCCTGGGTAGCGTTCGATGATCTCCCTGGCCGCCTCGCCCGCGATCCACGCCAGCGACGGCAGCGACTTACGACCCGCGGAGAACGCCGCGACACCCTCCTCGACCGCGCGTTCGAGATCGCGATCGCGCACGGCCACGACGGCCAGGGTCAGCCGCGCCTCGGAGACGCGCATGGGATTGCGGACCGAACCGTCCGGTCGGGTCGAATCGCTGATCACCTGCTGGGCGTAGCGCTCGGCCAGCCGGTCCTGGCCCGCCACCCGGCAGCAGTCCATCGCGTAGAAGTCGAACTTGGTGGCATCGACGACGAAGTGGTTGTCCAGATCGGCCGGATGACCCATCCGCGACAGGATCGCCCTGCCCTCGTCGAGCGCGGTCTGCACATTGCGACGATCACCGAGCCGGGCCCAGCCCTTGGCGCGCTGCGCCGCCAGCTGCACCCCGACACTCATCGACGTGGTGCCCGCCATCGCCTTCTCCGAGACGTCGATCGCGCCACGGAAGTTGCCCTGTGTCAACGCGAACCACGCCGACATCTCCGCGGCCCACCCGACGATCTCGGCGTTTCCGGCCTCGCGGCCCAGCGAATCCGCCGCTCGCCGTGTGGCTTCGGCGGCACCGCGACGGCCGAGATCGTAGTCGACGCAACCGACCAGCAACGCCACCCAGCCGGCCAGTACGAGGATCTCCCGATGCTGGCTCAGGGTGAGGCGGCTGTCGAGCAGCGAGGTGATCCGGCGCAGCCACGCGGTGCCCTCGGTGTGCAGCGCGTGCGGATCGGCGTAGGCGTATTCGCAGCACAGTCTTTCGGCGGTGATCCGCACCGCGTCCAGTGTCGCGCTGTTGACATCGGACATCCGGAGTCGGCCGATGAACTCCAAAGTGTCCATACCGGTTGCCGATAACAGCTCGTCATCGCGGTTGGGGCGGGACTTGGGGAAGAAGGTGGCGGTGACGGTGTCGAACGCGGCCGCGATGATCGGCGCGTAGAACTCGTCAGGGCGTGATTCCCCGGATTCCCAGCGGCGCCAGTTGCGCAGCAAGGTACTGTCCGTCGGCAGGTTGTGGGAGGACTTGGCTCGCATCGCGCGAACAGCGTCGGACTGCGACCACCCCCTCGCATCACGTTCCGAGCGCATCCGAACAGCCCATACGGGTCGATCATCAATTGCGGTCACGGCGGTAGTATTCCACCAGTTAACGTTCGGCGTCCCGGATAGGGCATGTAGATGTCATCGGATTGACATCTGCTGCCGGAGGCCATGATTGTTCATGATGTAAGCAGGTGCTCGGCTCGACAACCGGATGCCCGCTTCGCAGGAGAGCTTGTGAGGCAACGCAGTACCCCCGCGCGGCGCATCGCGCGGCGCGGGGGGATCGGTAACCACAACAGGTCCGACAACAGAACAGCGATCCCAATCCAACGGAGGTTCGGGTGGAAGCGTTGATCTATGGATACTTGCGGGACGATCTGGCCGATGGCCAGAGCGACCAATTGGAGGATGCGCTACGCAGCCTCGCACGGACCGCGGGCATGTGTTTCGCCGCGACGTTCCACGAAGCCCCCGCGGGTGATGGTGCGGCCTTCGCCGAACTCACCCAGGAATTGAAGCGGGCCGATGCCCACCACGTGGTGGTGCCGTCACTCGATCACCTTGCCGGCCAGACGATTCCGCGTGACCTGCTGATCGCGAAGCTGGCGCACGAGGCGGCCGCTCAGGTACTGACCCTGGAGCGATGACCATGGAATCCGACGCCGGAACCGATCCACCATCTCGGTAGCGGCCGCACCGGCGGCCAGGCAGGCCGCCAGCGCGAGCAGTCGCTGGTCACCGAACATCGGGTACACCTGCCAGTGCAGCAGGTAGGCGAACAGGGAACTGTCGGCTACCGCGACCGCCACCACGGCCACGACTGCGGGCACACGCAGCGCGGGCAGCCATACCAAGATCAAAATGCCAACGATGACAAGGTGTTCCCGGTCGGCGACGCCGAAATATCCGGGCACACAAGCCAGCAGCACGGCGCTGACGATGAGCCGCTGCCAGACCGCCGTCGCCTTCGCCCCGGCCCAGCCGAGAACGAAGAACCAACAGGCCAGCGGTGAGAAGACGGTCTCGCGTTCGGGATACAGGTCCAACGATTGCCAGCGCAGAACCAGAGTGAGTCCGAGCAGGCCGAGGGCGAACCAGAACGGTGCCCGACGCTCCCACCGGTCGAACCACGGGATCCGGATCAACAACGCGCAGGCCACCGTGCAGTAGACGAGTACTTCCAGGAACCACAGGTGTCCCGCGGTGTCGTTGCTGGGGCCGAGGATCTTGTTCAGCAGCAACACATTCTGCCAGCCGTAATAGCCGGGCTGCCAGATCATCGTGATCGCAACCCAGAGCGCGGTCGGCACCGCGATCATCGCCACGGACCGCCCGGTGAGCTGGAGCCGCCGGGCGCGTGGCGCCGAACTCACCGCGAACCGCGCGAAGTTGTAGCCGGCGACGGCGAGCAGCACGTGCGCCGCGCCCCATACTTCGAACAGGCGGATGTGCGAGCCGAGGACGAGCACGATGCCGATCGCGCGCAAGGCGGTGGAGGCATCGAGGGCTCGGCCGAAGCGTGGACGTGGAGATCGACGCAGGTCGGCGATCGGGCGCTGCGGCCAGTCGGTGGGCAGCGTGCCGAGCTCGCGCTCGAGGCGGGCCGCGACGGTGATGTAACTGAGTGAATTGCCGCCGAGGTCGGCGAAACTGTGTGCGGGTGAGATCGACTCGATCGGCACGCAGAGGGCGTCGGCGTAGATCGCGCTGATATCGGTGCTCGCCGGTGTCTCGGCGAGGGCGCGTATCGCGGGATAGTCGATCTTGCCCGTGGGTAGTCGCGGTAGTTCGTCGACGACAGTCACGCTGATCGCGGCGGTCGGTAGTCCTGACGCTTCGGCGATCAGCCGCACTGGTTGCACCGGATGCACTGTCGCAGTCGATGCCGTTCGGGGGAGGGCTGCCACGATCAGCCGGGTGCCGTCGTCGGTGCAGGCGGCGTCGAAACCGGCTGTGGCCAGCTCTGATTCGACGCGACCGAGGTCGATGCGCAGGCCGAACAGTTTCGCGAAGCGACTGCGCCTGCCGACGATCTGGAACAGGCCATCGGGGGTTCGACGCGCCAGATCGCCGGTGCGCAGCTCGTCGACGGTACGGCCGAGTGCGAGGTCGGCGGGGCCGCTGGCGTAGCCGAGCATCACATTCGGTCCGTGATAGACGAGTTCCTCGCCGCCGTCGACCGGGGTCAGGGTGAAATGCCCGCCCGGAACCGGGATTCCGATGCAGTCGGGGTGCTCGGCCGCGGATTCCGGTGGGAGATAAGCCATGCGGGCGGTGGCCTCGGTCTGGCCGTACATCACGAAGAACCGCCAGCCCGCCGTGGCGCCGAGCTGCGCGTATGCCCGCACCCTGGCCGGTTCGAGTTTGCCGCCCGCCTGGGTGACATACCGCAGATCCGGGAGGGACATCTGGGCGAAGCCGATCCGGTCGAGCAGGTCGACGGTGTAGGGCACCGCGGCGAACGAGGTCGCCCGGTGGGTGCGGAACTCCTCCCAGAATTCGGGTTCGAGCACGGACCGCTCGGTGAGCAGCAGGCTCGCGCCGCGCAGCAGATGGCTGTGCACGACCGACAGGCCGTAGCAATAGAACAGCGGCAGGGTGGTCGCCGCACGGTCGTCCGGGCCGATGTCGAGGTACTCGGCGATGGATTCCGCGTTGGCGACCAGATTGCGCGCCGACAATCGCACCAGCTTCGGTGACCCGGTCGACCCCGAGGTACTGAGCAACAGCGCCAACTCGGGATGCGGCCGATGCGCCGACTCCTGGCGGTTCGCGACAACGCGCCCACGATCGATGATCACGTCCGGGTCGTAGGTTGCCGTGAGTTCACCGGTGAGCTCGCCGGTCAGCAAGACCACGCACCCTGCCTCGAGCGCGCCGAGGTAGGCGACGAGGGAGTCGAGTTCGTTGCCCGCGGTGAGCGCGACAAGCCGCCGGACCGGACCCAGCTCGGCCGAGAACTCCGCGACACGGTCGGCGAGCTGGGCATAGGTCACCTGCGTCGGGAATCCGGGCTCGGGAAAGTGCACCACCGCGATGCGCTCGCCGAAGCCACGCAGGTGGGCGAGGATCGACGGGGTCGGCACGCGAAAAAGTCTAAGCCGCGTACCTAGGGAAGCCTAACTAAACCCGCCCGGCGAACTCCCGGTGAACGAAACTCAGAGGCCGAAGCCGCCCGGCCCGCGCCTGCGCAGGTACTTCTCGAACTCGGCCGCGATGGCGTCGCCGTCGATCTTGGACATGGTCTCGTTGAGGTCGATCGCCGCGTCGCCGCGCTCCTCCAGGGAGCGCACGTACTCGCTGATCTCCTCGTCGCCGAGAGTCATCTCGTTGACCGCCGCTTCCCATTCCTCGGCCTGTTTCGGCAGCTCACCGAGCGGAACCTCGATATCGAGGACATCCTCGACCCGGTGCAGCAGCGCGATCGTCGCCTTCGGATTCGGCGGCTGCGACACGTAGTGCGGGACCGCGGCCCAGAACGACACCGCGGGCACACCCGCCTTCACACACTGGTCCTGCAGCACGCCGGTGATCCCGGTCGGGCCCTCGTACCTGGTCTGTTCCAGATTGAACCGCTCGGCGGCCTCGGGGCTGTAGGCCGAACCGGTCACCGGCACCGGGCGGGTGTGCGGGGTATCGGCGAGCAGCGCGCCCAGGATGACTACGGTCTCCACGCCCAGTTGCTCGATGAACTCGAGCAGGTCGTCGCAGAAACTGCGCCATTTCATGTTCGGTTCGATGCCGCGCAGCAGCACCACATCGCGGTCGCTACCGGGCGGGGAGCACACCGACAGCATCGTCGAGGGCCACTGGATCTCCCTGGTGACACCGTCGACCTGGCGGACCGTCGGCCGGTTCACCTGGTAGTCGTAGTAGTCCTCGGAATCGAGTTCGGCCAGCGGCTCGGCATCCCAGATCAGCTCGAGATGTTCGATGGCACCACTGGCGGCATCACCGGCGTCGTTCCAGCCCTCGAAGGCGGCAACCATGACGGGATTGCGCAACGTCGGCAGTTCCGTCTCGGGGGTCTCACTGGCATCCACCCGGTCAGCCTAGTGTCTTGTGCGAATTGTTTTGCGGTGACCGGCGCTCTTGCGTGTTTGTCGTCGTCGGTGTGTTCGAGGCCACTCGATTCACCCACAGTGGTCTTGTTCGTCGGAGTCGCCCTCTAGTCTTGAATCATGTCTTCGTCCTTGCCCACCGGGTTCGATACCACGCTCCTCGACACGCTGCAGCGGCGTGTTGTCATCGGCGACGGGGCGATGGGCACGATGTTGCAGGCCGCGGACCTGTCGCTCGACGACTTCCGTGGCCTCGAGGGTTGCAACGAGATCCTCAACGACACCCGCCCCGACGTGCTCGCCGAGATCCACCGCGCCTACTTCGCCGCGGGCGCGGACGCCGTGGAAACCAACACGTTCGGCTGCAATCTGCCCAACCTGGCCGACTACGACATCCAGGACCGGATCCGGGATCTGTCCGAGCGCGGCACCCGCATCGCCCGCGATGTCGCCGACGAGATGGGCCCGTCAGCCGACGGCACCCCGCGCTATGTCCTGGGCTCGATGGGCCCTGGCACCAAGCTGCCGACCCTGGGCCACGCGCCGTTCGTGTCGCTGCGCGACGCCTACACCGAGGCCGCGCTCGGCATGCTCGACGGTGGCGCCGACGCGATCCTCATCGAGACCTGCCAGGACCTGCTGCAGGTGAAGGCCGCGATCACCGGCAGCCGTCGGGCGATGATCCAGGCCGGGCGCCGGATCCCGATCATCACCCACGTCACCGTGGAAACCACCGGCACCATGCTGGTGGGCAGTGAGATCGGTGCGGCGCTGACCGCGCTGGAACCCCTCGGTATCGACATGATCGGCCTGAATTGCGCGACCGGTCCGGCCGAGATGAGCGAGCACCTGCGGCACCTGTCGCGCCACGCGAACATCCCGGTGTCGGTGATGCCCAACGCCGGCCTGCCGGTGCTCGGTGCCAACGGTGCCGAGTACCCGCTCACCCCCGAAGAGCTCGCGATCGCGATGAGCGGGTTCGTGTCCGAGTTCGGGCTCTCGTTGGTCGGTGGCTGCTGTGGCACCACCCCCGAGCACATCCGCCAGGTCGCCGAGGCGGTGCGCGAGGTCGAGAAGACCCTGCCACCGGTCGCCGACCGTCGCCACCCCGAGCACGAACCGGCCGTGTCGAGCATGTACACCGCCGTGCCGTTCGAGCAGGACGCCTCGATCATGATGATCGGTGAGCGCACGAATGCCAACGGCTCCAAGGCATTCCGTGACGCGATGCTCGCCGCCGACTGGCAGCGCTGCCTCGAGATCGCCAAGGACCAGACCCGCGACGGCGCGCACATGCTCGACCTGTGCGTCGACTACGTGGGCCGCGACGGCGCCGACGACATGAACGAGCTGGCCTCGCGCCTGGCCACCGCCTCGACGCTGCCGATCATGCTCGACTCCACCGAAGTGCCGGTGTTGCAGGCAGGTCTGCAACACCTGGGTGGCCGGTGCGCGGTGAACTCGGTGAACTACGAGGACGGCGCCGGCCCGGATTCGCGGTTCCAGCAGATCATGCGCCTCGTTTCCGAGCACGGTGCCGCGGTCGTCGCGCTGACGATCGACGAAGAGGGTCAGGCGCGCACCGCCGATCACAAGGTCGCGATCGCCGAGCGTCTCATCGACGACATCACCGGCAACTGGGGTCTGGCCGAGTCCGACATCATCATCGACACCCTCACCTTCACGCTCGGCACCGGACAGGAGGAGTCGCGCAAGGATGGTGAGGAGACGATCAAGGCCATCCGCGAACTCAAGCGCCGCCGCCCGCAGGTGCAGACCACCCTGGGTCTGTCGAACATCTCCTTCGGTCTGAACCCGGCCGCCCGGCAGGTGTTGAACTCGGTGTTCATGCACGAATGTGTGCAAGCGGGACTGGATTCGGCGATCGTGCACGCGTCGAAGATCCTGCCGATGAGCCGGATCCCCGAGGAGCACCAGCAGGTCGCCCTCGACCTGATCTATGACCGCCGCACCGAGGACTACGACCCGCTGCAGACGCTGATGGCGCTGTTCGAGGGCGTCTCGACGGCATCGTCGAAGGCCTCGCGCGCCGAGGAGATGGCGCTGCTGCCGCTGTTCGAGCGCCTGGAACGGCGCATCGTCGACGGCGAACGCAACGGTCTCGGTGACGATCTCGACGAGGCGATGCAGACCGTGCCGCCGCTGCAGATCATCAACGAGACCCTGCTCTCGGGCATGAAGACCGTCGGTGAGCTGTTCGGTTCGGGTCAGATGCAGTTGCCGTTCGTGCTGCAGTCGGCCGAGGTGATGAAAACCGCTGTCGCGCACCTGGAACCGCACATGGAAGCCACCGACGACGCGGGCAAGGGCCGCATCGTGCTGGCCACGGTGAAGGGCGATGTCCACGATATCGGCAAGAACCTGGTCGACATCATCCTGTCCAACAACGGGTACGAGGTCGTGAACCTGGGCATCAAGCAGCCGATCGCGACCATCCTCGACGCCGCGCAGGACAAGAAAGCCGACGTGATCGGCATGTCCGGGCTGCTGGTGAAGTCGACAGTGGTGATGAAGGAGAACCTCGGCGAACTCAACAACAAGGGTGTCGCCGAACAGTTCCCGGTGCTGCTCGGTGGTGCCGCGCTGACGCGGTCCTACGTGGAGAACGACCTGACCGAGGTCTACGACGGCGACGTGTACTACGCCCGCGACGCGTTCGAGGGCCTGCGGCTGATGGACGAGATCATGACCGTCAAGCGCGGTGGTGGACTCGATCCCGACAGTCCCGAGGCGATCGCCGCCAAGGAGAAGGCCGCCGAGCGCAAGGCCCGCCACGATCGGTCCAAGCGGATCGCCGCCGAGCGCAAGGCCGCCGAGGCGCCGATCGTGGTGCCCGCACGCTCCGATGTCGCCGCCGATCTGCCCGTGCCGACGCCGCCGTTCTGGGGCACGCGGATCGTGAAGGGTCTGCCGCTGGCGGAGTACTCGGGTCTGCTCGACGAGCGGGCGCTGTTCCTCGGTCAGTGGGGTCTGCGCGGGCAGCGCAAGGGTGAAGGCCCGACCTATGAGGATCTGGTGGAGTCCGAGGGTCGCCCGCGGCTGCGCGCGTGGCTCGATCGCCTGGCCACCGAAGGTGTGCTCCAGCACGCCGCGCTGGTCTACGGGTACTTCCCGGCGGTGTCGGAGGGCGACGAGGTCATCGTGCTGACCGAGCCGAATCCTGATGCGCCGGAACGGTATCGGTTCACCTTCCCGCGTCAGCAGCGCGACCGTTTCCTGTGCATCTCGGACTTCATCCGTTCGCGGGAGAAGGCTCGCGAGACCGGCCAGGTCGATGTGTTGCCGTTCCAGCTGGTGACAATGGGTCAGCCGATCGCCGACTTCGCCAACACCTTGTTCGCCGGGGACAACTACCGCGACTACCTCGAGGTGCACGGCATCGGTGTGCAGCTCACCGAGGCGCTGGCCGAGTACTGGCATCGCCGAGTGCGTGAGGAACTGACCGTCGACGGTCAGTCCATCGCTGCTGAGGATCCCGCCGACGTGCAGGACTACTTCAAGCTCGGCTATCGGGGTGCGCGCTACTCCTTCGGCTACGGCGCCTGCCCGGACCTGGAAGACCGTGCCAAGCTGGTCGACCTGCTCGACGCGGGCCGGGTCGGAGTGACACTGTCGGAAGAACTGCAGTTGCACCCCGAACAGTCGACGGACGCGTTCGTGCTGCTGCATCCGGAAGCGAAATACTTCAACGCCTGACAGACTGCAGGCAACACAATGCGACGTCGGCAGATCGGATCGGTCCCGCGGACCGGTCCGATCGTCGTTGTGGCGCCTGTGAATCTGGTCACGATGCGGCGCTGGGTCCATGGACCGGGCTGTCTCGCAACAGGATCGAAGCAGTCCAGCACGTAGGATTTTCGAAAGTTTCATCCCGCTGTGGCGCGGAGGGCGAGACGACTCAGCGGTAAGCAGGAGGGGCACACTATGACATCGGATCGGTTGATCGCGGGACGCTATCGACTCACCGACCCGATCGGCACGGGCGCGATGGGTGTCGTGTGGCGTGCCACCGATGTCCGGTTGCGTCGCACCGTCGCCGTGAAACAGGTGCTGCTCGCGCCGGGGCTCACCGGCACTCAGGCCCTCGAAGGCAAACTGCGCGCGATGCGTGAGGGCCGGATCGCGGCCCGCCTGCACCATCCGAACGCCATCACCGTCTTCGACGTCGCCGAGGAAGACGGCCAGCCGTGGCTGGTCATGGAATACATGAACGCGCCGAGCCTCGCGGCGAAGCTGGCAGGCGGGGTGACGCTGCCGCCGATCGAGGTGGCAGGCATCGGTGCCCAGGCCGCCGCGGCGCTGTCGGCCGCCCACGACGCCGGGATCATGCACCGCGACGTGAAACCGGCCAACCTGCTCGTCGGCGACGACGGCACGGTCAAGCTCACCGACTTCGGCATCTCGCACGCCACCGGGGACGTCACCGTCACCGCCACCGGGTTCCTGGCGGGCACCCCCGCCTACCTGGCCCCCGAGATCGCCCGCGGCGACAACCCGAAGCCCGCCGCCGACGTGTTCGCCCTCGGCTCCACGCTCTACGCGGCCTCCGAAGGCGCGCCACCGTTCGGTGAAGGCGACAACCCCCTGGCCGTGCTGCACGCCGTGGCACGCGGCGTGGTGCCGGAACCGAAGAACGCGGGCCCGCTGGCGCCGGTGCTGATGTGGCTGCTGACCGCCTCCGCCGATGACCGGCCGACGATGAAACAGGCGCGCATCGCGCTGGAAGATGTTGCGGCGGGCCGGGTTCCGGCGCTGCCCGCCTCGGCGACGAAGATGCTGCCGATCGGCGACGCGGACACGACCTTGATCCCCAAGCCCGGGTCTGCCTCGAACGGGGGAGCGTCGGCGAAATCCGGTGCTGCCGCACTGCTCGGCAGCGGCTGGGCCATGGCCAAGGCCGCCCGCTCGGCGATCGCAGGTCGCAACTCGGCGGACGAGGCCGCGGGCACGCCGCAGGCCGCGGGGACACCAGCCGGCGAGGGCACGCGCACGCCTGCTACCGGTCTCGGACAGGGGCACTCCGATAACGGCGGACATCGGCCCCCCGACGGAGCCGGACAGGCATCCTCGACCGCGCCGACTCCGCCCGTCGGCCACGGGCCTCCCGGCCAGGCGGCTTCGGGTGGCCGAGCCGCGGCGAGTGATCGCGGGCATGCCGTCGGTGGCGCGGTCGGTCAGGCGGCGGCAGGCGATCCCGGTCTCGTGCGCCCCCGCGACATCGGGTCTTCGAGCCCGAGCGCTGTCGAACGGGCAGGCGCCGAAGCGGACGCACGCGCACGAGCGGCAGCCGGGCCGACGGGGAGTTCCGGCCTGCACCCCGCATTTCCCACCCCGCCCTCGCGCACCGACCGCCTGAACAACAACCGTGCCGTTCTGCTGCTGGCGGCCGCGGTCGCCGCGTTCACGGTGATGCTCGTCGTGCTGGTGGTCACCCGCGACCGTGGTGGCGAATCCACTGAGCAGGCGCAGGTCCCGCCGTCGCCGGTCACCGTCACCACCATGGTCGACGGCAAGGTCAGCACCGTCGTCATCGTGCCCGAGCAGGAGACCATCACCGTGTCGGCCCCGCCCGCGGCCGTGCCGAGCGGTGTGACGACCACCGGCGCGTCCCCGACCAGTACCTCGGCCAAACCCACCCCCACCACCAGCGCGAAACCGACCACCACGACCATCACCACCACCCCCTTCGGCCCGCCCACTCCCGACCGGATCAACCAGTTCATCGCCGGGTACTACGGCATGCTGCCCGGCAATATCGGCGGGGCGTGGGCGCAGCTCGCACCCGGCTACCAGGCGCAGACGGGCGGGTTCGGGCAGTACTCGTCGTTCTGGTCGTCGGTGCGGTCGGTGACTGTCGGGTCGATCACCCCCAGCGGACCCAACCGCGCGGTCGTCACGCTCACCTACCAGCTCACCAATGGCACCGTGACCTCGGAGAACCGCTGGATCCAGGTCTCCGGCGACGCGGGCAACCTGCAGATCGCCGGATCGGGTGTGTGAGCAGGACCCGTTACCCTGAACGGGGCCCGGTGACCGCCGGTGATTCCGCGATATGTGACGAGAACGAGGCGAGTAACAGGTGAGCGCGCGACCGGCCGCGGTGCTGTGGGACATGGACGGCACGCTCCTGGACTCGGAGAAGCTGTGGGACATAGCCGTTCGCGAACTGGCCCGCGAACACGGCCGCGAACTGAGCGACGAGACCCGCCACGCGCTGATCGGCGCCTCCGGACCGAACGCACTGCGCATGCTCTTCGACGGAATCGGTGTGGTGCCGACGCCCGAGATGATCGCCGAGGCGGGGGAGTTTCTCGAACGTCGGGTCACCGAGTTGATGCTTGGCCCGATCCCGTGGCGCCCCGGTGCCAAGGACGCCCTCGCGATGGTGCGCGAGGCCGGCCTGAAGTGCGCGCTGGTGACCAACACCAAGCGCTCGCTCACCGAGTACGGCCTCGACACCCTCGGCCGCGACTACTTCGACACCTCCGTCTGCGGTGACGAGGTGCCGCACGGCAAGCCCGACCCGGCCATCTACCGCCGCGCCGCCGACCTGCTCGGGGTCGACCCGAACGAGTGTGTCGCGATCGAGGATTCGCCGACCGGGTCCCTCGCCGCGCAGGGTGCGGGGTGCGGTCTGATTGTGATCCCGTGCGAGATCGCGGTTCCCGAGGCGCCGGGGCGGGTATTCCGGGAGTCGCTGATCGGATTGTCGGTGCGTGATCTGCAAGCCGCACTCGACGCTCGCATCTGAAACTTTCGGCGCAGGCGCGTGATAGGGCGTAATAGCCTACCGTGATGGTCTCGATACCCAGGTTGCATTTGCGAAAACTGTTGCCACACAGTTGATTTCGCACGATTGTGATCTGCCCGGGATATGCCCGATTTGTCGAAACCACGGGCGCGCGCGCGAATATTCCCGCAAACTGGGTACATGACGGGCACGCGGGGGCTTGACGAAATCGTCGATATCGCACGGTATCCACTCACCGATCTCGGTGGTCCGGGCAGGCAGGCGGCGATCGAGGCCGCCCGCGCCGAACTGGCCGAGGACGGCTGCACGGTCCTGCGTGAGTTCATCCGGCCGCAGCTGCTGGAGACGCTGCGCACCGAGGGGGAGGCGATCGCCCCGCACGCCCATTACAAGGTGGAGCGGGTCAACGCCTACAACATCGAACTCGACGCCGACCTGCCCGCCGACCACCCGGCCCGGATCGTGCTCGACCGCGGCAACGCCTTCGTGGCCCGCGACCGCATCCCCGCCGAGGCGCTGATCCAGCGCCTCTACACCGATCCGGTGTTCCAGCGCTTCGTCGCCGACTGCTTCGACCTCGACGACCTGCACGAATTCGCCGACCCGCTGGCCGGTTTGTGCCTGAACGTGGTCGAGCCGGGGATGTCGCATCCCTGGCACTTCGACACCAACGAGTTCACCGTCAGCATGCTCACCCGCAAGCCCGAATCCGGCGGCGTGTTCGAGTACTGCCCCAATATCCGCGACCCCCACGCCGAGCACCTCGACGACGTGCGCGACGTACTCACCGGCCACGGCGAGCGGTTCATCCGGTCGCTGGAACTGCGCCCCGGCGACCTGCAGCTGTTCAAAGGCCGCTTCTCCCTGCACCGCGTCACCGAGGTAGCCGGTGCGGGACAACGACACTCGGCGATTTTCGCCTACACGGACCGTCCAGGGGTGATCGGCACGGTCGAACGCACCAGGCAGTTGTTCGGCCGTGTCCTGCCCGACCATGTGGCCGCCGCGGCCGACGCCGTCCGAGGTGACCGACTGCTCGACTGAGAGGAACCGCCCATGTCCGTTCCGTTGCACACCACCGGCAAAGCATCCTTCGACGACATCTACGAAAGTCCTGATCCGCGAGCATATTTCGAGCGGATGAACGATCTGGACTACCGGATCCCGGAGTTGGCAAAGCCGCACTTCGCCGAACAGCTGCGCCAACTGCGCGCGGCACGGCCGGGCCGGATCCCCACCGTTCTCGACCTCGGGTGTTCCTACGGGGTGAACGCGGCACTGCTGCGCAGCGACACCACCGTCGACGAATTGGCCAGGCACTACCGCGATCACGCCGACACCGACCGAGTCGGGCTGATCGCGGCCGACCGGGAGCGGTTGCGTGGCGATCTGCTGCCCGACGTACGCTTCGTCGGGATGGACGCCGCACGCCCGGCGCTGACCTACGCCCACGCCGCCGGACTCCTGCACGACTACGTGCACGCCGACCTCGAGGCCACCGAGCCCACCGAGGCGCAGCGACGTGTGCTCGCCTCCGCCGATCTGGTGATCTCCACCGGATGCGTCGGCTACATCACCGAGAAAACACTGTCCAGGGTCGCCCAAGCCGATCCGCGCAAGCGACCGTGGATGGCGCATTTCGTGTTGCGGATGTTCGATTTCGGTCCCATCGCCGAGGAACTGGCCGCGCTCGGCTATCGCAGCGAGCAGCGTCCCGGTATGTTCCAGCAGCGGAGGTTCGCCTCGGCCCAGGAACGCGAGCAAGTACTGGATGCGTTGGCGGCCAAGGGAATCGACACCACCGATCACGAAGCCGAAGGCTGGCTCTACGCCAACCTGTATCTGTCCCGCCCGCATCCCATCGAGACCTGAGGACTTGGATTGAACCAACCCACGTTCGCCGCCGAAGACACGCTGCCGCGGGTACCGCTGCCGACACTCGACGACAGTTGCGCGCGGTTCCTGCAGTGGTGTCAGCCCCTGCTCGGCGCCGAGGAATACGCCACCACCGAGGGCGCGGTAGCCGAGCTGCTGCGCCCCGGCGGGGCCGGGCGTGCCCTGCACGCCGCGCTGGCCGAGTACGACGCCACCCCCGGCGTCGGGAGCTGGCTCGACGAGTTCTGGCCGTCGCGGTATCTGGGTCGTCGTGACCGGATCGCATTGAACGCCAACTTCGTCTTCCTGTTCCGCGACGACACTCCACTGGCCGCGTCGACCGTCGCCGGTCAGACCGAGCGGGCCGCCGCGATCATCGGGGCGGCAGTCGACTACAAACTGGCCCTCGATGCGGAGAAGATCCCGCCGGTCACCCAGCGCGGTACGCCACTGTCGATGTGGCAGAACAAGTACCTGTTCTCCGAGACCCGCATTCCCGGTCTCATCCAGGACAGTGTGCGCAAGCCGTACAGCCCGGAATGGCCGGGTCCCTCGGATGCCCACCACATCGCGGTCTTCTACCGGGGCAACATCTTCCGGATGGACGTCATCGGGGCCGACGGCGCGCCGTACGCGTTCGAGGACGTGGTCGACGGGCTGCAAGCGGTGATCAAGGGCGGCACCAAGCCCGCCGCGGCCGACACCTCCGTCGGACATCTCACCACGAAGGCCCGCGCGGAATGGGCCCGCAGCCGCGCGGACCTGCGCACCGAGCCCGCCAATGTCGAGGCGTTCGACGCGGTGGAGACGGCACTGTTCTCGGTGTGCCTCGAGGACTTCGCGCCCCGCGACGAACTGCACGCCTGCGACCAGCTGCTCCACGGTGACAGCGGCAACCGCTACTTCGACAAGTCGGTGTCGTTCATCGTCTTCGCCGACGGTCAGGCCGGTATCAACATCGAACACTGTGGGCTCGACGGCACCACCGTGCTGTCGTTCGTCGACGCACTGCTCGAGCGCACCGCGCAGGACCACGCGGCGACCAGCGGGGCGCAGTCGCAGGGGTTGCCCTCGGTGGAGCCGATCGAGTTCGTGCTCGACTCGGCCGCCCGCGCCGACATCGCCGCGGCGGGCGCCGACTTCGCCCGCTTCGCCGCCGACACGGCCACCTCGCTGGTGTCGTTCGAGGACTTCGGCACCGGTGAGGCCAAGAAGCTGGGCATCTCACCCGATGCCTTCGCCCAACTCAGCTACCAGCTCGCCCACCGGCGCAGCAAGGGCCTGACCGGCGCCACCTACGAGTCCATCGCCACCCGCCAGTTCCGCAACGGCCGCACCGAGGCCATGCGCGTGGTCACCCCGGAGATGGTCGCGTTCGTCGACGCGATGACCGACCCCGAGGTCGATCAGGAGACCAAGCTGGCAGCGGCACGGACCGCCGCGTCCGCCCATGTCGCCCGTGCGAAGGAATGCCAGGCCGGGCAGGCGCCCGAGCAGCACCTGTGGGAACTGGAGTGGATCCAGCGCCGCCGTGGCGAACAGCTCGGTGTCGCCGACGAGCGGATCGCGCTGTTCGACAGCCCCGGCTGGACGATCATGCGCGACGACTACCTCTCGACCAGTTCGGCGCCGTCGAAGTACATCCGCTACTTCGGTTTCGGCTCGACGAGTCCGCGCTGCATCGGCATCGCCTACGTGCTGCTGCCGGATCGCTGGAACATCTACCTGGCCACCCCGAAATCGGTGTCCGACCAGATGTACGCCTTCGCCGACCACCTGCGCACCGCGGTCGCCGACCTGCGCGAACTGCTGGCCGCGCCGGCGTGATCGTTTCCCGGCGTGCCGCATCGCGCGGTGCGCCGGGAAAACCGCTGGGTCGGGTATGAAACAATCTCTACTCGTGAAGAACTTCGAATCCCTGTTCGCCGAGCTGACCGAGCGTGCCCAGACCCGTCCCGAGGGCTCTGGCACCGTGGCCGCGCTGGACGCAGGCGTTCATTTCCAGGGTAAGAAGGTCCTGGAAGAAGCCGGTGAGATCTGGCTGGCCGCCGAGCACGAAAGCGATGAGGCGCTCGCCGAGGAGATCTCCCAGCTGCTGTACTGGGTCCAGGTGATGATGCTGGGTCGTGGGCTCAAGCTCGAGGACGTGTACCGACATCTGTGACGGCTGATCCGTCCTGATCTCCGCTACCCCTCCTCGAAAGGTCCCCATCCTCATGTTGCGTGTCGCAGTTCCCAACAAGGGCGCACTGTCGGAGTCCGCCGCCGCCATCCTGAGCGAGGCCGGCTACCGCAAACGCACCGACTCCCGCGACCTCACCGTTCTCGACCCCGCGAACCAGGTCGAATTCTTCTTCTTGCGTCCCAAGGACATCGCCATCTACGTCGGTTCCGGCGAGCTGGACCTCGGCATCACCGGCCGCGACCTCGCGCTGGATTCGGGTTCCCCGGTCAGCGAGCGCCTCTCGCTCGGCTTCGGTGGCTCCACCTTCCGCTACGCGGCCCCCGCCGGCCAGGACTGGAAGGTACAAGACCTCGCCGGTAAGCGCATCGCCACGTCCTTCCCGAACCTGGTGCGCACCGACCTGGCCCGCTTCGGGGTGGAGGCCGAGGTGATCCGCCTCGACGGCGCGGTCGAGATCTCGATCCAGCTCGGCGTCGCCGATGTCATCGCCGACGTCGTCGGCTCGGGCCGCACTCTGCGCCAGCACAACCTGGTCGCGTTCGGTGACTCGCTGTGTGACTCCGAGGCGGTGCTGATCGAACAGGCGGGCTCCGCCCCCGACAACCGCACCCGCAACCAGCTCATCGCCCGCGTACAGGGTGTGGTGTTCGCGCAGCAGTACCTGATGCTCGACTACGACTGCCCCAAGTCGCTGCTCGACCAGGCAGTCGCCATCACCCCCGGCCTGGAATCGCCGACCGTCTCCCCGCTCACCGACCCCGACTGGGTCGCCGTCCGCGCCCTCGTCCCCCGCAAACAGGGCAACGAACTGATGGACCGCCTCGCGGAACTGGGCGCCAAGGCCATCCTCGCCACCGACATCCGCTCCTGCCGAGCCTTCTGACATCGGTTCTGTTCGTAGGCCCTCACCTGTACCGCAGGTGAGGGCCTTCCTTCTTTCTCCTGAGCGAGCCGTTTGAGCTACCGCGGGCGGAGGGTTTCGACCATTTCCTCGACTTCACCCGGGCGAACCGCCACCGATCCTGCGCCACAGTGATCAGTGCGTCGGAAGATTCGCCGGTGTCGAACCCGGAATCGGTCACTCGTCTCGATGTCCTTGCGCGTCAAATATTATTCTCGTCGAGATCACGGACGACGTTGCGAATGGCTTCGCCAGGCCGCGCAACCACAGTGCTGCCTCGTCATCGGAGGTTTCGTCCTGCAATGCCCAGTTGCCGTGCGCGGCCACCATCCACGACAGTGTTCCTGGCGGTTGTGGAGACGCGAGAAGCGTTTCGATCGCTTCGGCGTCGCGCAACACGGTTCCCTTGTTGAGCCGGGCCGTCCTCGAGATGTCGCTGCGCAATTCGTCCAGTTAGATTTTGTCGCCGGGCACGGGGCCCAAATCGGGGACTTTCCATGTGCCGTACAACGACTTTGTGAGTTCAACGGTATCAGGCAATGATTCGGCCAGATCGCGAATCCAGGAGGCGAACGACACATTGCTTTCCCGCACCGGATCGTATCCGCAGAAGATGGAGAATGTTGGGTCGGACGCGGTCAGGTCTTGAGGTCTGAAATAGTAGAACATATAACCCTGGTGGGTCTGGAAAATGAAGGCATTTTCGAATGGCGTGAAATCGGACTCGTAATCGTCGACAACGATTTCCCTGGCCATCTCTTTGGCCTCTAGGAGCCACCCGTAATCCCATTCGCCGTCTTGGCTCAGCCAGTACGGGTTCTTTCCACCGAATTTTAGGAACTCGACATATCGTTCGGGCAGGTGACCGACGCCCTGGGCCGACATCAACGCCTCTACCTGGTGATCGGAGCACCCGAGAACTGTGTTCCTTGCGACGTATCCCTGCGATATCAGAGGCTCGACGATATTTGTCAAATAGCTCATGCTTCCCGACTTCACAGTGTTGGTCTGCCTTTGGCGACAGGTGGGTAATCCGTGACAAAGTATACCTCAACCTCCAGGTGGCGATACTTGTTGATGAATTCGCTGAGCATGGGACCGCAAGACTCGCAAGGTCGTTGCTCCGAAAAGACAGTCACGCGGCCTGTGACCTGATCTGGATTGTTGTCGCTGTCCGGGAACTCGGCGCGAATCTTGTTAATAAGATGTTCGATCATATTGTTTTCAGCATCGTTGGGGCGAAATCCCCTTGGGGGAGTCGGGTCGGGAACGACGCTATTCGACCGGGTAGGGGGTGCGACTTCCGGTAGTTGTGATCCCCTGGGAGCATTTCGGGTGACATCCGCTTGGCCGCTGAACCCGGCGAAGCTGCCGGTCCGTCCGCCCAGCATGTACTCGACCGCGCCGCCCATTGTCTTCCAGCCCACGCCCGTGACTCGACGGACAGTCCGTTGCAGTTCCACCAAGTGGGCAATGGCTGGATGGGTCTGGTCGACTCGGTGGAAGCTGGCCAACACTTCCTCGAGCGTACGAGCGGGCGGATCCTGGTCGGCCTGCGGACTTGTGCCAGCGTCCTGTTCGGTGTCAGGTTCCTCGCTGGAGCCCGCTCTGCCTGTACCTGGTGAGGTGTTGGGGTCGGGGAGTGTCTCCGGAGTGACAGGGAGTTGACCTGTTTTCACCGCAGGCTGCGTCGGTGTGGGGTTCGGGACGGTGACGTCGTGGGTGTCCGATGGCTCATCGTCGGGCTCATCGTCGTCGTCCTTGCACTCCTTCGGGAGGAGGCCGAGGGGGTCACGCCAGGTCAGGGGATTGTGGGGGTAGGTGTGGGGGTTGGGGCTGGGGGTGAGGCCTAGGGGGTCTCGGGTGAGGTAGCGGGCGGTGTGGGGGTCGTAGACGCGGTGGAAGTTGTAGTGGAGGCCGGATTCGGGGTCGTGGAATTGGCCGGGGAAGCGGAGGGGGGTGCTGGTGGTGCCGTGCCAGGTGGTGTGGCCCCAGAGGGAGATGGTGGCGGTGGCGGTGGGGCGGCCGGTGGTGGGGTCGACGAGTTCGGTGGGGGTGCCGGCGAGGTCGGTGATGACGGCGCAGCACTCGGGGGATGTCGGGTGGTCGATGGTTTGGGTGAGTGGGGTGGGGGTGCCGGGTCGGTATTCCCAGCGGGTTGTTGTTGTGCCCGAGGAGCTTTCGATCAGGCGGGTGTCGTCCCAGGTGTAGTCGGTGTGGGCGAGGACGGTGCCGTCGACGGCGAGGTGTTGTTTGGTGGTGCGGCGGCCGAGGGCGTCGTAGGTGTAGCGCCACCACTGCCGGTCGGGGGTGTAGACGTCGGTGAGCTGGTCGAAGCTGTTGTAGCGGTAGTGCCAGGTGCGTTCGCCGGAGATTTTGCGGATCAGACGGCCCGCGCGGTCGTAGTCGTAGTGGCTGTGCCCGTCGTGGATCAGCAGGTTGCCGCGGTATTCGCGGGGGCCGGTGGTGATGTTGCCGAGCGGGTCGTAGCTGTAGTGCTCGGCCGGGTGGTCGTTGTGGGCGACCGCTGTGACCCTGCCCCCCGCGTCGAGTGTGTAGTCGCGACATAGGGCAGCCGTGTCCGGTCGGGTCGTGCGCTGGGCGGTGAGGTACCCGTCTGCGCGGTAACGGAATTCGTCACGACGGATACTCTGCGGGGCGGGGCGCGTCGGCCCACCGAGATCTAGGGAGACCAGGCGGGCAGGGAACGCCGTCACCTCCTGGCCGACGAGCTGCCCGAGCTCGGTGACCTCACGGCTGACCGCCACCTCGCCGAGGCGCCAGCCGGTGAGATGACCCGCCAGGTTGTACTCGAGGGTGATGTCGTGCTCGCCGATGCCGATGCGGTCGACGCGACCGGCCAGGTCGTGATGCCAGGTGGTTTCCGCCCCGGTGGGGCTGGTGCGGGCGACGCGGCGGCCGTGCTGGTCGTAGGTGAAACACAGCGGCGGCCGAGCATCGACTTGCTCGGATTCGAGCAGTCCCGCCGGGCTGTAGGTGTATTCGATGGTGTGGCACGGTGTCTCACCGTTGCCCGTGGACGCGGTGAGGATGCGACCCGTCGCGTCGTAGGTGTGGCGGATCCAGTCGCCGTCGTCGGTGACGATCTCGGTACGCCTGCCGAGGATGTCGTAGCGATGGCGGCGGGTTGTTCCGGTGGCCGGGGTGACGGTGGCGAGTCGACCGGCGGCATCCCACGTGTACGTGGTAGTCGTTGCGGTGTAATCAGTTTCGGCGACGAGTCGCCCCGCGGTGTCGTATTCGTAGGTCCAGGACTGACGGAGGGGATTGTGGACGGCGATCAGGCGACGTTCGGTATCCCATTCGTACCGGGTGAGCGACCCGTCGGCGTCGGTGCGTGCAGCCAGCAGATCGAACGCGCCGTAAGCGTAGGCGGTGACGCCACCGGCGGGATCGGTGTGGGCGACGATATTGCCTTCACCGTCGTAGGTCCACGATTCGCGGCGATCGTCGGGATGGGTTCTGCTGAGCAGGTTTCCCGCCGGTGACCACTCGTAGTGGGTGACCGCACCGGCCGGATCGACCGTGCGCACCACGCGTCCCGCGGCATCGCGTTCGATGCGGGTGGTCGCGCCGAAGACGTCGACCAAGGCGATCGGCAGTCCGGCGGTATCGACTCGCACCGTCGTGCGCACCCCGTCGACCACAACGTCGGCCGGTGCGCCCGAAGGGTGATAGGTGAACTCGGTGCGGGAACCGGAGGGGTCGGTCGCGGCGAGCAGGTCACCGTTGTCGGACCAGTCACGGCGATGGACCGCACCGTCGGCCGTGGTGATCGTGGACGGCCGGTCACGCCAGGCGTAGTCGTATTCCAGCGAAACACCGTCCGGGCGAACGATTTCCACCGGATCGCCCGCGCCGTTGTAACGGTAGGTGGTGGTTGTCGCCGGGTCTGGTCCGACGACGGTCAGTGGTTTGCGGTCGGCGTTGTAGTCGGTGTGGAAGTGGGCGCCGTCGGGGGTGACGAGGTCGCGGAGTTGCAGCTCACGGTCGAAACCGTGCGACGTGACAGCGCCGAGGGTATCGGTGACCGCGGTCAATCGGCCTGTGCCACCGGGGAATTCGATGTACTCGTAATCGCAGTTCAGGATGCCCGCGGTGCCGCGCTGATGGATGACCCGACCGTACTCGTCGAAGGTGTTGACCATCTGATTGCCGTTGGAATCGGTCCACGACGTCATCCGGTGGTGCGCGTCGTAGGTGTAGTGCGTCGTCGCGCCGACCGCAGTGGTGACGGCCGTCAATTCACCTGACGTATAACCGAATTCGCGGACGGTTTCGTGGTGACCCTCGGCGACCAGCGTGAGGCCGGTGACCCGTCCGCCCGCCGTGTCGACCCGAACCCGGTACCCACCGGAATGCGACACCTCGACCGGAACGCCCTCGGTGTCGTAGTGGAACCGCACCCGGTTGTGATGCCGGTCGGTGATCGCCGAGACGGCGTAGTTCCCGAGCTGTGCATCGAGCCCGTCGAGCCCCGGCTCCGGCGCGAAATGCCAGATCAGCTCGCGGCATCGGTCCCACACCCGGTAGCCGCCGGTGTCGGTGCGGGTCAGCGACCAGGCGCGACCACCGGTGAGCGGGTGCACCGGCTCATCTGCCCCGGCGTGGGGGAAGGCGAGCATGATGCCCTCCTCGCCCACGAAAGTGACACCGCCGTCGGCAACGATGATCCTCGCGTCCAGCGTTCCCGACCACGACGGACCGAACCAGCGACCGAAACGGAAATTCGAATGATGCGATCGGCGCAGCACGAGCGGCAGGACACCCGGTAGCTCCAGATCGGTTTCGGGCAGCAGGAATTCGCCGGTGCTGATGTCGACCGGGTCTTTGGAGCAGGTCTTCTGATCCGGTGTCCGATCGTGCTCGGCGCCGGAGGTGCGCGCATGGTCGTGGGCATCGCGGTCGGCGTCCGCACGGTCTGTGGGGTTGTCTGTGTCGCGGTCGGGGTGGTTGTCTGGATCGCGATCCGGTGTGTTGTCGGGCTCGCGATCCTTGGAGCGATCGGTGTCGGGGTCTCGCTCGGGGGTGCGGTCGGTGGGAGAGTCCGGATCGCGGTCGGTGGGGGAGTCGTGATCGCGGTGGTCCGGTGTGCGGTCCGTGGGGACGTCGGGGTCGCGGCGGTCTGGTGTGCGGTCTGTGGGTGTGTCGGGTTCGCGGCGACCTGGTGTGCGGTCTGTGGGTGTGTCGGTGTGAGGAGTGCGCGGGGTTGCGTGGTGCGGTGTGTCCCGAGTGGGGGAGTCGGTGCGCGGGGTGATTGTCCGGGGTGAGTGCTCGGGGGAGCGGGCTGTGTCGAGAGGACGACCGGGTGAGTCGGGCGCCGCACTCGCGCGTGGGGTGTCCGGGGTGGCACGTGATTCGGGGGTCGAATCACGTTGTTGCCGAGGCGATGTCGGTTCTGGGCGAGCCGGTGATTGCGGGCTGTGTGGGCCCGCCGGGGAAGTGCCGGGCTGGGTGCGGGGAGTCGCGCCGTCGGGATTCGATCGGGGTGCGGTGCCGCTGTCGGGGTGGGCGGTGTGTCCTGGTTGCCAGATCGGCGACGGTGTCGCGGGGTTCGACGTTGACGGGGTGTCGCCGGTGGCAGGGTTCGGCCGGGTGTCCGGGCTCGTCGAGGACGGTGAAGTGTCGCTGGTCGGCCGGATCTCGGGCTCCGAGTTGCCGTTGTTGTCCGAATCCGGGCGAGTAGTGGGCGAATCCGGTCCACCGTCCGCGCGGGGGTGCGGGGCGTCGGAGGGGTACGACAGTCCCGGCGTCGAGTCGCCGCGCTGCGGTGGTACATCGTTCGCCTGCTGATTCGGCGACGAGTCACTGCGCTGGGTCGGGACGTCGGTCTGGTGGTTCGGAACGGGATCGGTGCGCTGCGTCGGTGCATCCTGCTGGTGTGTCGACGCCGGGTCCGCGCGCTGCGTAGGCGTGTCGGTGTGGTGGGCCGGCGCCGGGTCCGTGCGTTGCGTAGGTGTCTCGGTGTGGTTGGTCGGGGCCGGGTCCGGGTGCTGGGTGGGTGTGTCGTTCTGGTGCGTCGGCGTGGGGTCCGTGCGCTGCGGTGTGTGCGGGTCGGTGGTACCTGCCGCTTCCGGACGCGGTTCGGTGCGGGTCGGTGGCGGGTCTGGATCGGGGCTGCGTTCCGGAGCGGACTCTTGGCGGGTGGGCTCGGGCTCACGGGTGGGTGCGGGGTCGGCCGCGGCCGGGTTCGGGTCGTTGTCGGGTTCGGTGCGCGTGTCGGGTTCGGCCTGGCGTGGCTCGGTGCGCTCGGGAGTCGTGTTCCCGCCGGTGCCGGTGCCGGTGTCCTCGGTGCGCGGTGCCGGTGCTTCGCGCTGCGGTGCCGCCTCCACCGGGCGGGTGTTACCCGGCGGCTGATTGTCCGTGGAATTCGGTAGGCCTGCGCTCCGCCGCGGATCCTGCTGTCCCGACGGCTCGGTCTGCCGCGCCGGATTCGGGTCGGGCGAACCGGTGTCCCGGCCGGACACCCGCCTGCCCGCGTCGGCGACCCGCTTGAGTGCCGAGGCCGCCGTCTTCACACTGCCACCACCACCGGTCGCGGCGGTCAGGATGAGGTCGGGGGCGAGCGACCCAGCGAATTCGAACGGGTTGGCCCTGGCTTCTTTCAGGATGGCGTCGACCGCCGCACCCGGATCGGCCACGGCGACAACGAGTCCCGTCCCCAGATCGGACAACCCTTTGGCGTATTCGGCGGGATGGGTGATGTTGTATATATCGGTCGGATTCACCTGGCGGACGAATTGCACCATTCCGGTGACAGCGGTGAGAAATCCGGCGGTGAAATTCAGGGCAGCGTGGTCGAGTACCCCTTTGAGATCGGAGATATTGGCGATCCACCGCTCGCTGAACGGTGGCTCCTTCGGCGCCCGCTCGGTGGCCGTGGTGATCGCGCCGACCGCGATCGACGCGCCGTTGTCGCGCTGAACCCGCGCACCGCGCAGAATCTCGCGCGCCTCGTTGCGCATGGCCGTCCAGGTATCGACGAGCGGATTCGCTTGCTGCTGCTCACCGGTGAGACCGTTCCACCAGGTCTTCTGCCGACGTTCTTCGGAATCGGCGTCTTTCCAGCGGTCGATGGCGGTTTGGGCCTTGCCCTGGGCGGTTTTCACCTCGTTCTGCCAGGCCTTCAGCGCCTCGGCCGCGGCCGCCATCGCGTCGGCTCCGTCGAACCAGAGTTTCGGCTGTTTGTCGTAGACGGCATTGAACGCGTCAGCGCCCTTACCGGTCCACTCGGCGGCATCGATCTTCTGCAGTGCCTGACCGGTCGACTCGATCGCGTCGGCCATTGTGTTCAATGTCTCGGCAGCGGAAGCGATTTCGGAAGGCTCGCCCAGGATCAGCTCTTTGGGGTCCTCGGTCTGGCCCAGTTCTTCCTCTTCGACATCGCCGCCGGTCGCGGAGGCGATGTTGTCGCCGAGATCGTCGAGCGCGTTGCCGATCTTCTCCAGCCCGACGTGTTCGGCCGCGTCACCGACCACGTCCAGGCCGTCGTCGATGATCTGGCCGGCACCCTCGACGACATTCTCAACACCGTCTTCGATCGCGCCGCCGACTTTGTCGATGAAATCGCCGATCCCCACAGGCTATTGGCCCCCCTGCTCCTTCTTCATGATCTGGGCGGCTTGCTCACTCGCACCGGTATTCCAACCGGGCGTTTCACCGGTGAGCAGGCTGCCGGTCACCGGACTCACATTCGCGATCGCCTGCGGCCCCACCGCCTCGATCACTTTCATATTGGTTTGAATATGTTGGCCGGCGTCCTGAAAGGACTTCACGCTGTAATCGGCATTGCGAATGTGGTTGAACGAATTGTCGGCGAACGTCTCACCCCAGGAACGTTTGGTGATCTCCTCCCCCGAAAGGTGTGGATTGCCCGCCATATGCGTCCACATCGTCTTCAGCGTGTCCTCGGACTTGGTTTCCATTTCGTCGTAGCGGCCCGCAGCCAGCCCGAGCGTGCGGGCGATCGAGTTGCCCGCTTGCACCAGTGCGCGCACACCCCACGACCATCGCTCGGTGAACTCTTCGAAGGTCTTCTGCACCGTGTGTTTGCCCGCCTCGAGCGTGGACATCGTGAGCAGTGCGAATCCCCGGCCCATGTTGCCGGTTTCGCCGATGCCCATCTCCGACAGCCCGCCGATGGTGCCCTCGATGCCCTTCGCGGCCTGCTGCAGCACCGCCGGGTCGACTTTCACTGTGGCCATCGCATGCCCCCGTCTGTCGCGTGTTCGGTGAGATCAGGTGGAAACGCCATCGGCGCGGAACCGACGACGTCGATCGCTATTCCGGCGGGTTCGTCGCGCGTATCCAGGTAGTCGCGCAGGCGCCGCCCGAAAATCCAGTGGTAGCGGTAGTCCTGATCCTGGTCGGCGGTGTTGTCGAGGCGATCGCGCGCGGCGATGAACCGGGCGTATTCCTCGATGCTGGTGAACGCGCACAACCAGTCGACGCCACCGAACGGCAGGAAGAAGACCCGGTTCTCGGTGGTGAGCGGAACCAGCAGCGCCGCCTGCTGAAACGCGGCGATCAATGCATCCGCCTGCCCGAATCCCGCGTAGAAGGCTGCTATTTCGGCATGCAGGCGTTCCCGGCCGTCGCCATCGGTCATCCGGCGCAACCTCCCCCCGCACCACTTCCTTCACTCTCGAACGGGAGTGTACGCGAATGACGGCCGTCGGAGGGAGCCCCGAAATCTGGGGGTTGGACCCGGAATTCGTGCGATCGGCGTGAAATGCCGAGGTCGTGAGCCCGGTGGTCGCTCGGTCGAGATCGGTTCAGGGTGAGCGTAATCGGTGTGCGCCGGCGGGTGGCGCGGTTAGTTTGCGGTTCTCGATGAGGAACACAAGGAGTCACAGTGTCGCAAGCAGAGACCGAGCCTCGGCCGGGTAGTGCTTTCAGGTGGAACGAGGATTGGGCGGCGACCGTTGTGGGTCTCGTGCTGATCGGTCTGGTGTTGGTCGGGGCTGTTCCCGAATGGCTGGTGCCGTGATGGTCGAGGCCAGAACTACGACGGAAACCGCGGCGCTGCAGGCGAATCCGCGGCCGACGGCGGTCGACATCGTGGCGGGTATCGCGCTCGTGCTCGTACTCGGGGCGCTGACGCGGTTCTTCGATACCCAGGTGCCGCAGTGGGCGGCGGATACGCCGTTGAAGCGGGTGGCGAAGCCGGTCGAGTATCCGGTGTACGCGATCGCGATCGGGTTGATCGGCAATGTGGTGCTGGGCAGACTCGGTCTGCGGGAACGGCTTTCGGCGGGGTTTCGGACCGAGTTCTTCATCAAGACCGGCGTGGTGCTGCTCGGGGCTTCGATCAATCTGAAGATTCTGGTGACCGCTGCCGCGCCGTCGATCGTGCAGGCGTTGGCGTTGATCACCATCGTCTTCGGGTTCACCTGGTGGTTCGGTGGGGTGCTCGGGCTCGATGACAAGCTGCGGGCACTGCTGTCGTCGGCGGTGTCGATCTGCGGGGTGAGTGCGGCCATCGCGGCGGCGGGGGCGGTGCAGGCGCGGCGGGAGCAGATCGCCTACGCGGCGTCGCTGGTGATCATCTTCGCATTGCCGTCGATCTTCCTGTTGCCCTGGCTCGCTGATGTTTTCGGGCTCTCCGACGCGGTTGCCGGTGCGTGGATCGGGGGCAATATCGACACCACGGCCGCGGTGGCCGCCGCCGGTGCGTTGGCGGGGGAGGAGTCGCTGCAGATCGCGACGATCGTCAAGACCACGCAGAACGCGCTCATCGGTGTCGTGGCGATCGCCCTCACCGCCTGGTTCGCCTTCCGGGTGGATCGCACCGAGGGGGCAGCGCGGCCGAGCATCGGCGAATTCTGGGCCAGGTTCCCGAAATTCGTGCTCGGATTCATCGCCGCCTCGATCATCGGCACCTTGTACCTGCAGTCGGTCGACAAGAAGACCGGTGCCGCGCACATCGCGATCATCAACGACCTGCGCACCTGGTTCCTGATCCTGGCGTTCGTCTCCATCGGCCTCGAGTTCTCGCTGCGAGGGCTGCGAGAGGCGGGATGGCGACCGATCGCGGTCTTCGGGTCGGCCGTGGTGGTGAACCTGGCTGTCGGCCTGGGACTTTCGGTGCTGCTGTTCCGAGACTTCGCCGTGTGAGTCGGCGGTTGCCCGGCGTAATCGCCCAATCGGGCCCTTCAGAATCAGTTTTCTGACTATTTCGGCGCGTTGTGGGCGATTACGCCGGTCTCTGACCTCGGTTCGCGCTGAGTCTGCTTGCCGAGGTGAGGAGTTCGGTGCGGTAGCGGTCGCGGTCGGTGCGTGAGACCGCGGGGTGCAGCGGGCCGATTTGGAGTTCCCAGCGTGGGGTGTGGTCGGCGTCGAAGATGGGGGCCGCCAGATACGCGATCGGTAGTGGGCGATCTTCGGCCAGGTCAGCGGTGGTGTGAGGGTAGCCGCTGAGGGCGGCGAGGAGGCCGAGGACGCGGCGGCGCAGCGGGCCGGTCGTCGGGGAGTGGGCGAGGTGGCCCGCTACTTCGGCGAGGACGTCGAGGGTGCCGAGGTCGTCGGGATCTATGCCCCAGACGGCGAGGCCGGTGGTCTGGATTTCGGTGAGGGCGGCGGTCAGTTCGCGGCGTTGGGTGGGGTCGGCGGTGGCAAGCCAGGCGTGTTGCCGGTCCGGTGGGGAGAAGGCGATGACGGCTGCGGCGGCCGGGGCGCGGAGGGGGAGTCGGGTGCCGACCTGGACGCCCGTCGGGAGACCGCCGCCTGTTCGGTGGTTGGCCTCGATGGCGACGAAGGTCATCGACGTCGCGGTCACCGCCGCCATGGCGGCGCCACAACCGACTCGCTGGGCGAGCGATCGAAGCTCGTCCTGGGCGCCGGGTGGTAGTGCGTCCGGTTGCGCCGACCGGGCCTGATGGTGAGGAAAGGCGGGCCCGAGGCGGTAGGTCAGGTCGTGGGAACGCTGAACCCAGTTGCGGGACTGCAGGGTGGCGAGGATCGCGCCGACCGTGGACCGGCTCAGGGCAAGCCCGTCGGCGATGGCCGCGGCGTTCATCGGTGCCTCGGTGGCGAGGAGTTCGACGATCGAGACGACCCGATCGGTGGGTGGGGACGCGGTCATGGATTTGCCTCTTGTTCTTCCCGGCACCCTCACCTACGGTCTGCGTGCCGAAAACTCGTATAGCTGACACGAATATTCGTGTCCGGAGGATCTTATGACGCCGCCGTCGATTCTGGACCAACTCGATGTCACCGATATCGACTTCGCGTTCCAGGACACTCCCGACCTGCATCATATGCTCGCTGACCTGCGGGAACGCAAACCGTATGCGGTGGTGCCGTTCGCCGGGGTGCGGGCGGTACTGCTGCTGACCCACGATCTGGTGTCGGCCGCGTTCAAGGACGAACAGACCTTTCCCGCACCGGCGGTGTACTCACTCACCACCGAACCGGTGCTCGGGCGAACGCTGCAGTGCATGACCGGCGACGAACATCGGGTCAATCGGGCGATCGTCTCGCCACCGTTCCGGCGCAGCCTGGTCACCGGGTGGATCGAACCGCTGCTCGAGCCGATCGCGCACGAACTGATCGACAGATTCGTCAGGGCGGGCAACACGGACCTGGTCGCCGAGTTCACCACGCGCTACCCGGCCCTCGTCATCAGCAGGCTCCTCGGCCTGCCGGTGTGGGACGAGGCGACCGTGCTGCGCTGGGCCCACGACCTGTTCTATTTCCCGCTGGATCCGCCTGCCGCCCAACGTGCTTCGCGAGAGTTCGCCGAATACGTGGCGCCGATCATCGCCGCCCGTCGTAGCGAGCCCGGCGACGATCTGCTCTCGAAACTCGTCACCGAATCGGTCGACGGGACAACGCTGTCCGACGACCAGGTGCTCGCGTTTCTGCGCCTGCTGTTCCCGGCGGGCGCCGACACCACCATGCTCGCGTTGGGAAACACGGTGTCGGCGTTGCTGACCCACCCCGACCAGCTCGCCGCCGTGGCCGCGGACCCGCAGGAGCAGGCACAGTGGGCGATCTGGGAGGGTCTGCGCTGGGAGCCGCCGGTGGGCTTGCTCCCACGCGCCTGCCCCATCGCCACTCACTGGCAGGGCCTCGACATCCCCGCGATGACCCCGGTGATCTTCGCCATCAACGCCGCCCACCGCGATCCCGCGAAATACCCTGCGCCGCACCGGTTCGACATCACCCGCCACGTCACCACGATGCTGTCGTTCGGGCAGGGCCCGCACAGCTGCCTCGGCAGTTGGCTGGCCCTGGCCGAACTGCGCACCGGGCTGACCGCGCTGATCCAGCGATTGCCCGGACTCCGGCTGGCCGACGACGCACTCGACGATGCCGCGATCACCAGTCAGGTGGGTACCGCGCTGCGCGGTCCGAACGCGCTACGCGTTCGCTGGAACCACACCTGAGCCCCTCGTCGGCCACCGCCCGGCGCGTAGGCTGGAGACCGGATTTGTCCGGACAACCACTGATCGGGGCGAACACATGTCGAACAAGAACGAACACGAAGAGAAGATCGAAAAAGAACAGGTCGAACGCGAGGAAGAACGTCGCCGCCTGGAAGAGGAAGAGGAACGCCGCCTGCGTTAGGCGACGAACGGTCCGACCGGCTCGACAACGCCCTCGGGTCGGTCCACCGAGGACGAGTGCGGGCTCAGA
Source organism: Nocardia sp. NPDC058658 (assembly GCF_042716665.1). Taxonomy (NCBI): domain Bacteria; kingdom Bacillati; phylum Actinomycetota; class Actinomycetes; order Mycobacteriales; family Nocardiaceae; genus Nocardia; species Nocardia sp. NPDC058658. The sequence continues at coordinate 938,526 of NZ_JBHXRR010000001.1, read as the reverse complement.
CGTCTTCGGGAGTGCGGACCTGGGGGAGGCCGAGGTCGGTGGGGGCGGCGTCGCCGGTGGGCCAGCCAGGGTAGGGGGGTGGGGTGCCGCCGTATTCGGGGCAGAGGGCGTGGAAGTCGCAGTAGCGGCACATCGAATTGCGTTGGGGTGGGAAGTCGCCGGTGCGGCCTGCGTCGAGGATGGCTTGCCAGAGGGCGGTGAGGATGCGGGCGAAGCGGTCGAGTTCGTCGCGGTCGGGGGAGTAGGTGAGCAGCACCTTGTCGGCGAGATAGATCAGGCGCAGTTGGGCCGGGACGATGTCGCGGGTGCGCAGGATCATCAGGGCATAGAACTTCAGCTGGAACAGGGCGCGCGCTTCGTGCATCGGACCGGGTGAGCGACCGGTCTTGTAGTCGACCACGCGCAGCATGCCGTTCGGCGCCACATCGATCCGGTCGACGAAACCGCGCAGCGGAATGTCGCCGTCGAGGTCGACCTCGACCCGCTCCTCCAGCGCGTGCGGTTCGAACCGGCGCGGGTCCTCCAGTTCGTAGTAGCTCGCGACCAGCTTGCGCACCTCGCTGAACAAGGTCTCCGGCCCGCCGTCGGCGACGAGCTCGTCGAGGCCGTCCCGATCGGCCCGCACCCGGTCCCACGCTGCCGGCACCAGGTCTGCCGCCCGCTCCGGCTGACGCTCGTCCGCGGGCAACCCGAACAGATCCTCCAGCACCGCGTGCACGACGGTCCCACGCACCGCGGCCCGCGACGGCGGTTCCGGCACCCGATCGATCGCCCGCAACCGGTACTTCAACGGGCACTGCTTGAAATCGCTTGCCCGCGAAGGCGACAACGCCGGACGCGACCTGTGCACCGGTGCGTCAGAGGCGTTCGCGACCGGTACATCGGCGGTGTCGGAGGTCATGGGTTCGGACAGGGGCACTGACATAGTCGGAGGTTAACGGCAGCCACCGACACCGATCGCCGATCCGAGCCATCACAGCCGTGGATTCGGGGGATATGGGCTGGGTCTGCCAGGATCACCGCATGCGAATGTTCCGGGTGGGGGCGGTCTTGGCCGCGGTGATCATGGTGAGTGCGTGTCAGGAGCCGGGTAAGACGGTTCGAGTGCCGGTCAGCACGACCGCTACCGCTGTGCCGACGACAACCGAGCAGGCCGACGAGCAGAGCCTCGCCACGGGCAAACTCGCCGAGGGTCTGCGGATGGCGGAAGTGCTGGCGCTGCCCACCGACATCGACCCCGCCTACCCGCGACACGTCGGCTCGAATGTGCTGACCTCGGCACGGTTGATGATCGTGACCGGACACCACAAGGCGATCGAAGAGGTCGCTGACGAGCACAGACTCCTCGCCGGATTCGTCACCGAGCGCTTCAACGGCGCCGACGCGTCGGCCGACAGAAGTTGGCTCACGCACGGGGTGATGCGCTTCCCGAATGCCGCGACCGCGGCCACGGCGGCTGCCGACTTCGCCGTGGCCGCCACCGAACAACAAGGGATGCTGCAAACCGGAAAGTGGACTCCGGCAATGCTTCCCGGCTCGCCCGCCACCCAGCTGGTCCTGCTGGAAGACCGTGGCAGGCTCAGCGGCATGGCGTTCACGCCGCAAGACGAGTTCGTCGTGTTCACCGAGGTGCAGGCGGGTGGTCGGCCCGATATCGAACGGACGATCACCAAGGCACTGGAACGTCAACGGCCGCTGCTGGATTCGTTCACTCCCACGCCCGAACGCGAACTGGCGAAACTGCCCTACGACCCGGACGGCATCTATGACCTGTCGGTCGGTGACAACGGTTCCGGCCGTGGTGCCTACCGGCAGCACGGCGCGCTGTTGTTCGCCGAGGACCAGCAGGCGGCGGTTTCGTTGTACCGCGAGGTAGGGGTCAGCGCGATGGCGATCCAGGGAAGCACCGTCTACCGCACCACGGACTCCGCGGGTGCGGCGAAGCTCGCTGCCGCGACCTCGGCCGCGATCGCCGCGGCCTGGACCAAGTCCGTGGCACCCGCGCCCTCGGACGTCCCGGGTGCTACCTGCCTGACCAACGGCGAGGAGCACGCCAACGCCTGGGTCTGCCTGGTGACCGGCGGACGGTACGTCGGTGAGGTCTGGGGCAAGTCCCAGGACGAGACCCATGCGGCGGCGCGTGAGCAGCAGCGGGTTCTGGCTGCCGCGAAGTAGCCCTGTTCGGGGCGTGGTCGGGCGGACCTGGCAGGCTGGTTACTCCAACGGAGAACGGAGATACATTGACGGCCAGACGAACGGGACCGTTCGCGATCGGGGACCGCGTGCAGCTGACCGACGGCAAAGGACGCCTCTTCACGGTGGTGCTGGAGGAGGGGAAGGAATTCCATACCCACCGCGGCGGCATCAAGCACGACGACCTCATCGGCAAGGATGAGGGCACCGTGGCGAAATCGGTCAACGGGACCCCGTATCTGGCCCTTCGCCCGCTGCTCACCGACTACGTGCTGTCGATGCCGCGCGGTGCCGCGGTGATCTACCCCAAGGACGCCGCCCAGATCGTGCACGAGGGCGATGTGTTCCCCGGTGCGCGCGTGCTGGAAGCCGGCGCGGGTTCTGGTGCGCTGACCTGCTCGCTGCTGCGCGCGGTCGGCCCTGAGGGTGAGGTGATCTCGTACGAGATCCGCGACGACCATGCCGAGCACGCCGTGCGCAATGTGGAGACGTTCTTCGGTGAGCGTCCGCCGAACTGGTCGATCACCATCGCCGATGTGGCCGAGTACGAGGGCGAGCCGGTCGACCGGGTCGTGCTCGACATGCTCGCACCGTGGGACGCGCTGCCCGCGGTGTCGAAGGCACTGGTGCCCGGCGGTGTGCTGGTGGTCTACGTCGCCACCGTCACCCAGCTGTCGAAGGTGGTCGAGGCGCTGCGTGAGCAGGAGTGCTGGACCGAGCCGCGCTCGTGGGAGTCGATGGTGCGTGGTTGGCACGTCGTCGGTCTTGCCGTGCGCCCCGAGCACCGGATGCAGGGCCACACCGCGTTCCTGGTGAGCGCGCGGCGCCTGGCCGAGGGCACCGTGACCCCCAAGCCGCAGCGTCGTCCGTCGAAGGGCTGAACTCCGAGCCCGTAGCCCGGTGGATCTGCCGGGTTACGGGCGGGTGAGCAGGCGGGCCGTCAGCAAGCCTGCGGCCGCGCAGGCGAACCAGAACCAGCCGTCCGGGGTGAGCCCGAACCGCACCGCCTGCAGCAGCGCGCATCCGGCCGCGCTCACAGCCACGACCACGGCCGCCGACCGGACACCGTGCACCTGCCGGACCGTGTCGTCCCACCATCGCACCGGAGTGTTCTCCAACCCACGCAGGGCGAGGAACAACCCCGCGGTCACCGCCGTCGTCACGACGAGCTGTGCGGCGGTGATCAGCCAGAAGCCGGGCTGCGCCGGGTTCGAGCGGTCGATGCCGGCGACGTGGCTGAGCACGAGCACGGTGAGCAGCGCGGGCATGTGCCACAGGTACAGCGTCATGGCGCCGGTATTGCCGATGACGGTCGCCCACCACACCCTCGGACGTGCGGCGACACCGCGCAGCCACGGTGCCGCGGCGATGGCGGCACAGCACACCACCACCGCGTGTCCGGCCAGCAGCAGCGACGGCGGCGCCAGATTGGACAGGCGCTGCCCCGGCACCGTCACCAGGCTGACCTCGTACGGGCCGAACGCGACGAGCGCGATATCGACGACGAACGCCCCGGCGGCGAGTACCCCGGCCACCCGACGCGACAGCAATCCACGCAGGTACCCGATGCCGAGGACCGCGGGAATCAACCACACCAGAAAGTTCACATATCCGACCTCGGCCGGAGCGCCGGCGAACCGCACGGCATCGATCACCGCCGTGAGCACGACGATCGCACCGACCGCGACGAACATCCGGCGTCCGGTGGCGACAACCCGGGCGAGCGCGGGTGTGAACGCCAGCACCACCAGGTACACGCCGAGAAACCACAGCAGCTGAACACTGGTCACCGCCAGCGGCCGATGCCAGCCGGGTGCCAACAAGCGCTGAGCCACCGCGACCAGCACCGCCGAGGCCGCCAGAAAGTATCCCAGTGGTCGCACCAGCCGCTGCGTGCGCCGGAAAAGCCAAGCACCCCACGATGTTCCAGGTCCGATGCCCCGCGCCCCGGCGGCCACCCCCGCGAAGAAGAACAGTGGAAGCACCTGCAGCACCCAGGTGAGCGGCTGCAGCGCGGGCAGGTCGGCGAGCACATTGCCGAAGTGCACCTCGGTGCCCGACACCGTCACGGTCAGCATCAGGCAGTGGCCGAAAACCACGACCACCAGCGACGAGATGCGCAGCAGATCCAGGAACCGATCACGATCGGCCGGAGTATTCGCGGCGACCACCGCGACACTGGGAACAACACTCATGGCACAGACGATCCCAGACCGCGCGCCGCCGACACAGCGCACAACTACCCGCCGCCCGAGTGGAACTACTCGAGCACGAGCCCGCAACCTTGCGCAGCCAAGCGCTGAACTGTTGGCACACAACGGATTTCCTCGGTGACCGAGGGCAGTCCGTTACCTGGAATTCACGGGAGCGAACACACGGCAGCGCGTAAGGCGCGTTATGGTGAATGCGCGACGTCGGGGGCGACAGTCGCAACCCGACTCTGCGTGGGGCACTGCAGAATTCGTACCCCTCGGCCGTGCCCGGAACGGGGGAGGGGCGCGCCGTGGACAAGGACGGGACCCATGCCGAACAGTCGATTCCTGCGCCGAATGGCGCTTGTTGCCGTGCTCGCCGCAGTGGTCATCGCCCCACCGGTGGCCGCCCAGCCGGTCAACATCGTGTCCAACGCGGGGATGGAAACCCTTGGCGGCGACGGATTTCCGCAGTGCTGGGAGAAGTCCGGGTGGGGCACGCACGATTTCACCTTCACTGTCACGCCGCAGGCGCACACCGGGACGTCGGCCATGCGCGTCGAGATCGGCGCGCACACCTCCGGTGACCGCAAGGCGATGATGCTCGAAAGTGCTGCTTGCGCACCGCAAGTGACCGTCGGGCATCAATACGACCTGTCGGTCTGGTACACCAGCACGACGCCCGACACCGTGTTCACGGTCTTCCGGCACGACATCACCGCCGGGTGGCAGTACTGGACCGACCTGGCCTCGCTGCCGGTCGCGGGCGGCTACACCGCGGCCCAGGTCCGCACCCCGGCCGTGCCGCCGGGGACCGACCAGATCACCTGGGGTGTCTCGATCTACGGCACCGGCGTCCTCACCACCGACGACTACGGCATGGTCGACGCGACGACCACCCCACCGCCGCCGACCTGCACCGGCACGCCTGCCCAGTGCGCTGCGGGCAGTTGGGAGGTGCTGGCGATGCCCGCCCCGGTGCGCGGCGTCCACGCGGCCGTGCTGCCGACCGGCAAGGTGCTGCTCATCGCGGGCTCGGGCAACGACCCCGACGCCTTCGCCGCCGGCACCTTCGAAACCGCGGAGTTCGACCCGGCGACCAACCAGTTCACCGAACTTGCCACCCCATGGGATGTGTTCTGCGCCGGGCACGCCCAACTGCCCGACGGCAAGCTGCTCGTGATGGGCGGCACGGCGGCCTACACCGCGCCCGAGCACGGCTACAAGGGTCTGCGCGACTCCTACCTGTTCGATCCGGCGACCTCGTCTTATGTCCGCACCAACGACATGATCGCCGGGCACTGGTACCCCTCGGCGACCTCGCTCGGCAACGGTGACGTCCTCTCGCTCGGCGGTCTCGGCGAGGATTCCAGCGGAACCGTTGTCACCGAACGGTTCTCGGCCGCACAGAACCGCTGGCTCGGTCTCAACGAAGTCAACCAGACGTGGAGCTTCTGGGGCCTGTACCCGGCGATGATCCTGCTGCAGGACGGACGCCTGTTCTATTCCGGCGCACACGTTTTCGGCAACGCGCTCCCCGGATCGGGCGCCTCGATCTACGACTACGACGCCGGCACCATCGTCGACATCCCCGGCCTGCGCAACAAGGACGAACGCGACCAGGCGATGAGCGTGCTGCTGCCACCCGCCCAGGACCAGCGCGTGCTCACCATGGGCGGCGGCAACACCTTCACCAACCCCGACGCCCACCGGCTGACCGATCTGATCGACCTCAAACAGGGCAATCCGACCTACCAGGCGGGCCCGCCGATCCCCACCGGCACGCTCACCGGCGGCGTCCCGCAGACGGCCACCCAGGGCAAGATGTATCCGTCGGCGGTGATCCTGCCCGACGGCACCGTGTTCGAAACCGGTGGCGCACTGCACAATCGGGCCGACCCGGTCTTCGAATCCTCGATCTTCGATCCCGTGACGAACACCTTCGCCGCGGGCATGGCGACCGATCCCGTGCCGCGTGGCTACCACTCCTCGGCGTTCATGCTCCCCGACGGACGGGTCATGACGGTCGGCGAGAACCCGGCCGACGGATCCTTCGACCAGCGGGTCTCGATCTACTCACCGCCCTACCTGTTCAAGGGCGCACGACCGCAGATCACCGCCGTCGCGAGCCAGCAGTGGACCTACGGCAGCGCGCAGCAGATCTCGGTGAACGGTCCGGTGGTGAAGGCGTCGCTGATCCGGCCCGCCGCGGTGACCCATTCCTCGGATCCGAATCAGCGCTACGTCGACCTGCCGCTCACCGTCGCGGGCGGCACCGTCACCGCCAATGTCACCTCGAACCCGAATATCGCCCCGCCGGGCTGGTACATGCTCACGGCCGTGAACGCGGCCGGGGTGCCCTCGGTGGCCCAGTGGATCCAGCTCGGCTGAAAGGCAGACCAGTGCAGCGCAGATTTCTCACCGGGACCGCCGCCGCGGCCCTGCTGGCCGCCCTCACGCTCACGGTGCTCGCCGACACCGAGCAGTCGGCCTCGGCCGCGCCCGCGTCGGTCGCCGAGCCCGCCCCGCACATCCTGCCGTTCGCCGACGTGCCGAAGGGGCCCAAACGTGGCCCGTCCGCACGCGGCAACATCGCCGAGAAGGTCGAGGCGAGCATCGACGGCTGCGACCACCGCTACGGCACCGCCGCGCAATGTGTGCCGTGGACGTTGCCCGCCGGGGTGAAGAACAAAGACCAGTGCGCGTGGTTGGCGGCGCACGGACTGCGATCGCTGCGCGTGGTGGGTGAGGACCGGCTCAGGTTGGACAACAACCGCGACGGGATCGCCTGCGGCGCCGGCGACTGAGTTCAGGTGCGTGATCTTGGTGCCTGAGCGGCGTGCAGGGCGACCGCACAGTCCAAGGGGTACAAACACGGGCCATCTGGCTGATGCCGACCGGTCAGGCGGGCGTGCAGGGAGCCTGGGCGAAACCGAGCAGCAGGCAACCGCTGGTGTTGGACAGCTTCCAGGTGCCGTCTTGCTGCTCCCAGGTCATCGGGAACGAGGGCGCGGTGCCGTGCGGTGAGGTGATCGTCACGTCGGCGGTGGCCTTGCCGTCGCTGGTCGCGACGTTGTCGACGGCGAAAGTCAGGGTGTAGCCGCCGAGCATGCCGTTCATCTGATCGATGTTCGGCTTGATCGCGTCGCCGCCGACGATCAGTTTCGCCTTCTCGTCGGTGGATACTCCCGGATCGGCGAATTTCGTCAACGTCGCCTTCAGGGAATCGGCGGTGGGGGCGGCGGCGTTGTCACCGGAAGGCGCCGGAGTTGCCGAAACGCTGGACGGAGCGGCCGCGATGCTGGTACTGCTCGTGGTGGCATTCGTCGAGGAATCGTCGGAGCCGCAACCGGTCAGTCCGACGGTGACGGCCAGCGCCGCGGCGGCGACGGTGAAAGGGAACGTGCGGGGAGGAAGGTGCATGCTCAGCAAACCTCTCGACTCGGTGGGCGAGTGCCCCGTACGGGCTGCTAGGGCAGCCTAACAGGTGCAAATCGGTGGTTGATGTCGTACCGACCGTACAAGATGTGATCACGACGAAACCATGTCGGAAAGCGAGAACGGACCGCGCCCGGTAGCGTTGATAGACCGGGACTGGGAGGAGCAGCATCATGAGCCCCAACGAGAATTCGGATTCGGCGGCCTGGCGAGAGCTCGAGGCGGTACGCGCCGAGTCGGCTGCTCTTCGCAGGCAACTCGCCGATTCGCCGGATCGCGCACGCGAATTGGAAGCCAGGATCGATTCGCTGACCATCCGCAACGGCAAGTTGATGGACACGCTCAAAGAAGCGCGCCAGCAACTGATCGCGTTGCGCGAGGAAGTCGATCGCCTCGGCCAGCCGCCGAGCGGATACGGCATCGTCATCGGCGTCTACGAGGATCAGACGGTCGACGTCTTCACCTCCGGACGCAAGATGCGCCTCACCTGCTCGCCCAATATCGACGCCGACGCACTGGAATACGGCCAGACCGTGCGCCTCAACGAGGCACTCACCGTCGTCGAGGCCGGAAATTTCGACGCCATCGGCGAAATCGGCACGCTGCGTGAGATTCTCGACGACGGCAGGCGCGCCCTCGTGGTGGGCCACGCCGACGAAGAACGCGTGGTGTGGCTGTCGGGTCCGCTGTCCAAGATCGCCGAAGTCGACGACATGACCGACCCCGATGTGCCGATTCGCAAACTGCGGCCCGGTGATTCGCTGCTGGTGGACACCAAGGCGGGCTTCGCGTTCGAGCGGGTGCCCAAGGCCGAGGTCGAAGACCTTGTGCTGGAAGAGGTTCCCGACGTCGACTACACCGACATCGGTGGTCTCGGTCGCCAGATCGAGCAGATCCGCGACGCGGTGGAACTGCCATTCCTGCACAAGGACTTGTTCCGCGAGTACGCGCTGCGCCCGCCCAAGGGTGTGCTGCTCTACGGTCCGCCCGGGTGCGGTAAGACGCTGATCGCCAAGGCGGTGGCCAACTCCCTCGCCAAGAAGATCGCCGAATCGCGTGGTCAGGATGCCAAGGAAGCCAAGTCGTTCTTCCTCAACATCAAGGGCCCTGAGCTGCTCAACAAGTTCGTCGGCGAGACCGAGCGCCACATCCGGATCATCTTCCAGCGGGCGCGCGAGAAGGCGTCCGAGGGCACCCCGGTGATCGTGTTCTTCGACGAGATGGACTCGATCTTCCGCACCCGCGGCTCCGGTGTCTCCTCCGACGTGGAGACCACCGTTGTGCCGCAGTTGCTTTCGGAGATCGATGGTGTCGAAGGGCTCGAGAACGTCATCGTGATCGGTGCGTCCAACCGCGAGGACATGATCGACCCCGCGATCCTGCGGCCCGGCCGTCTCGATGTGAAGATCAAGATCGAGCGTCCCGACGCGGAATCGGCGCAGGACATCTTCTCGAAGTACCTCACCGAGACGCTGCCGCTGCACGAGAGCGACCTGCGCGAGTTCGACGGCGACAAGCAGGCCTGCGTCGAGGCGATGATCGAGAAGGTCGTCGAGCGGATGTACGCCGAGAGCGACGACAACCGGTTCCTGGAGGTCACCTACGCCAACGGTGACAAGGAAGTCCTGTACTTCAAGGACTTCAACTCCGGCGCGATGATCCAGAACATCGTCGACCGGGCGAAGAAGTACGCGATCAAGTCGGTGCTCGACACGGGTAACCCGGGTCTGCGGATCCAGCACCTGTTCGACTCGATCGTCGACGAGTTCGCCGAGAACGAGGACCTGCCCAACACCACCAATCCCGATGACTGGGCCCGGATCTCGGGCAAGAAGGGCGAGCGGATCGTCTACATCCGCACGCTCGTCACCGGCAAGAACGCCTCGGCCAGCCGGGCGATCGACACCGAGTCCAACACGGGTCAGTACCTGTAGGCACGATCAGCGAAGGCCGCGTCCCGCCTGGGGCGCGGCCTTTGTGATTCTGTTCAGTCTTTTTCGGCGAAAACGCTGCGCGGGAACAAGTGAATAAGGCACGCTTCACTTGTTCGTTTCACCTGATGAGGACTTACGAGGAGCGTTGACATGGCCGGTTCCGCCGCTGATTTGCTGAGCGACATCATCCTGCAGACCATCCAGAACCTGTTCAGCTCGATCAGCGCAGGCTGATCCACCCAGACGTACGACGAGGGCCGCGTCTTCCAGCCGGGAGACGCGGTCCTCGACCGTTGATCAGCCCTGTGCGGTGGTTACGGCGTTGAAGACCACGTCGGCCACGGGTGCGCCGTCGGCGCCCCCGCCCGCCACGCCCGCGTTGGCGACGTTGGTCAGCGCGTCCATGCCCTCGGTGATGGTGCCGAAGGGCGTGTAGTTCGGCGGCAACTGGGTGTCGCGGTAGACCAGGAAGAACTGGCTGCCGTTGGTGCCGGGGCCGGCGTTGGCCATCGCGACGGTGCCCGCCGGGTAGACCGCGCCCGCCAGGTTCTCGTCGGTGAACTTGTAGCCGGGGCCGCCCATACCGGTGGCGGTGGGGTCGCCGCACTGGAGCACGAAGATGCCCTGGGTGGTGAGCCGGTGGCAGCGGGTGTGGTCGAAGTAGCCCTCGCTCGCGAGGAAGGCGAACGAATTCACGGTGCGCGGGGCCGCGGCGGCATCGAGGGCGATCGTGACTGTGCCGCAGGTGGTTTCGAGAGTGGCGGTGTGGCTCGCGGCGGTGTCGATGGTGAGGGCAGGCTCGGTGGGCCACTGCTTGCCGTTGGGCTGACCCGCCGCGGCAGGTGCGCAACCGGGGATCACCGCCTGCTGCATCGGCGCGGTCTGCGCGGCGGGGGCGAGTGCCACCAGAGCGGCCGCGGCGATGCCGACGCCGACGAGTGCGCGAGTGAAAGGGCGGTCGGGCGAAATGCTGGTCACCTTGGCGAGATCTCCTCGAAAGCGGGTGCTGCCGGACGATGTACCGCGCATCCTGCCAGCCGCACCCGCTCGCGTGGGGACAGACCACCGGATCGAGGGCGCTCGTCGTGTGATCGACACAGAATCAGGGGCATTCGAGACGGTCGACGGCGAGCATGCTGGCGGCTCAGTGAGGTGGGCGTAGCCGTGCGGTCTACGCGGTGCGTGCTCGACGGGGGCTAGCGTGTCCGCAGCCGCCAGAGCGTGGTTGTCTCCGCCGTGCGGGCGGCGGCGAGGGGGTCGTCGCGGTCGGTGGCGCGGGGGTGGCGTGGGCGGGTGGTGAGTTTGCCGAGGACGCGCAGGCCCGCGTCGTCGAGCAGGCGCGCGATGCCGTCGGCGGGGCGAAGGCCGAGCAGTTCGGCGAGGTCGGACAGTACCAGCCAGCCTTCACCGTGCGGGGTGAGGTGGGCGCGCAGGTCGCGGGCGAACTCGGTGAGCATCGACTGATCCTGGTCGTAGACACCACGTTCCAGGTCCGAGGTGGGCACGCCCGGCAGCCACGGTGGGTTGCACACCACGAGATCGGCGCGGCCGGGGGGATACAGCGCGGGTCCGGTCACCGCGATCGTTCGCGAGTAGCCGAGGCGTTCGGCATTGTCCTTCGCGCAGCGCAGGGCTCGCGGATTGATGTCGGTCGCAACGATTTCCGGAACCCCGCGCTTGGCGAGCAGTGCGGCCAGCACGCCGGTGCCGGTGCCGAGATCGAACGCGGTGCGAATCTCGGGGTCGAGTGGCGCGTCGGCGACGAGATCGACGTATTCGCTTCGGGTGGGCGAGAAGACGCCGTAGCCGGGGTACACCCGGGCACCGAGCGCGGGTACCTCGACGCCCTGCTCCTGCCATCGGTAGGCGCTCAGCACCCCGAGCAGCTCGGTGAACGCGACCACCCGTGGACCGTTCGCCCGACCGTAGGCCGCCTCGCACGCCGCCCGGACATCGGGTGCGCGCCGCAGATCGAGCTCGTTGTTCGCGTCGAGTTCGATCAGCAGGCTGCCGAGAATGCTTGCGCGCGTACGCCGTTTGGTCCGCTCGTGTTCGTAGAGCGCGCCGAGACCGGCTTGTGCGGCGGGCTGCTTCGTGCGTATGTCGGCGCGGCGACCCAGCGCCGACAGCAGCTGGCGACCGTTGTTGAAATCGCCGCGCCACAGCAGCGCCTCGCCCGCCTTGATCCGGCGGTAGGCGTGATCGGCCGAGAGACTGTCGTCGGCGGTGGTGACGGTGCGCGGCGCGGGCGCGCCGTTCTCCGAGTGCCAGGCGGCGGTGTGGTGGCCGTGCTCATGGGTCCATGTGATAGTGGACAGCGGTATCTCCTGGTGATGGGCAGTGGTCCATTCTGCCGTATCGGTGCGCGACGGCGCAGGTCAGGGTCGACGGGAGCGTGGAGCCGTCGCGGTTTTTCAGGATCGGCGGATGCGGCGGTAGGTCGGGGTCGCGGTGGCCGCGGTGGCGAGTTCGGTGGCGAGCCAGGCGGTATCGGTGTCGCCGAGAGCGCCGAGGGTCAGGCGCACATGGTCGGTCGCGGGGCGCTCACCGGCTTCGAAGGGCCCGCCGGGTGCGGCCTTGATGCCCGCGGCGGCGAGGCTGATCATGGCGGCGTTCTCGTCGGACACCGGGAGCCAGAGGTTGATGCCGTCGCCCGCGGCCACGATGACATCGTGGCGGGCGAGCGCGCGGCGCAGCACGGTGGCGCGCCTACGGTATTCCAGGCGCGCGCCCGCCACGGTGGCGCAGGCGTCGGCGTCGTGGAGCATCGTCAACAGGACGCGCTGCAGCAGTCGACTCGACCAGCCCGGTCCGAGCATTCGGCGTTCGACGACTGGATCGAGCAGTGCCGCCGGCCCGCCCGCGACGGCCAGTCGCAGGTCGGCGCCGTGGGACTTGGAGTAGGAGCGGATGTAGACCCCGCGATCGGGGAAGCGCGCCGCCAGTGATCGCAAGGGGGTTGTCGCGATGCCGGCGGAGTGGTCGTCCTCGATGATCAGCGCCGGGTGCGAGTCGAGCACGGCGGCCAGTTCGCGGACCCTGGCGGCGCCGAGGGAGGCGCCGGTCGGGTTGTTGGCGCGGGGCTGCAGGATTACCGCGCGCGGTGTTGGTCCGGCGAAGGCGCGGGCGAATTCCTCAGGGTGGAAACCGGATTCGTCGAGTCGAACGGGAATCGGACGGGCGCCGAGGCGGGCCAACAGGTCCAGGAACGGCGGGAAGCACGGGTCCTCCACGATCACGGGATCGCCGAAGCGCACGTGTGCGGCGAGCAGTCGATCCACCGCGTCGAGGGCGCCGTCGAGGACGGTGAACCTCTCACACGGCCACGGCCAGTCCGCTTGCAGCGTCTCGGCGAGCGCGGGCAGTACCGCCTCGCCGAGATAGTGGGCCGAGAGGTCGCCCGGCGCGGTGTCGCGGGAGAGTGCGTTGAGCGCGGCAGCGAGGTCGGGTAGGAGGGCCGGATCGGGTGTGCCGCGCGACAGGTCGACACGAAAAGCGTTGTCGGAGTGGGAGTGCAGACGTTGATACCGGCCGATCGGCGCGTCCTGTTCCTCCCCGACGAAGGTGCCCGCCCGGCCGCGCGCGATGATCGCGCCGGTCGCCGCCAGTGCCCGCCAGGCCTGGCTGACGGTGGCGGGGGAGACCCGGAGTTCGCGGGCCACCTCGCGCACCGTGGGCAGTCGTGTGCCGGGCGCGAGTGCGCCCGAGCGGATGCGGCGCCCGATGGCGGCGGCGATACCCGCGGCGGTTCGTTCGTCGAGGTCCCCGGCGAAGTCCGCGGGCAGTGCGGTCGGCGAGGCTTCGGTCATGGGCCCATTCTGCGGGGTCGTGCGCGGCCGATCCGGTGGGCGCCGCCAAGGTTTACGGCACCGAAACTGTTTCCGCACTCTTGTAACACAACGGAATCAGTTGTAGGTGCAGTATAACAAAGCATGGGAATCGTTAGAGCGGCGCTCGTCCAGACCACCTGGACCGGCGACAAAGAATCAATGATCAAGGTTCACGAGGACTACGCACGGGAGGCGGCGGCGCAGGGTGCGCAGGTGATCTGCTTCCAGGAGTTGTTCTACGGCCCGTACTTCTGCCAGCTACAGGACACCAAGTTCTACGAATACGCCGAATCGGTGCCCGGCCCGACGACCGAGCGGTTCGCCGCGCTGGCCGCCGAATTGAACATGGTGATCGTGCTGCCGGTCTATGAGCGTGAGATGGACGGGCTGCTGTACAACACCGCGGCGGTGATCGACGCCGACGGCTCCTACCTGGGTAAATACCGCAAACACCATATTCCGCAGGTGGCCGGTTTCTGGGAGAAGTTCTACTTCCGGCCGGGCAATCTGGGCTGGCCGGTTTTCGATACCGCCGTCGGCAAGGTGGGCGTCTATATCTGTTACGACCGCCATTTCCCGGAGGGCTGGCGAGCGCTCGGGCTGGCGGGCGCGGAAATCGTGTTCAATCCGTCGGCGACGTCGAGGGGGCTTTCCAGTTATCTCTGGAAGCTCGAGCAGCCCGCCTCGGCGGTGGCCAACGAGTATTACATCGGCGCGATCAACCGGGTCGGTATCGAGAGCGAATACGGCGACGACGACTTCTACGGCACCAGCTATTTCGTCGACCCCGAGGGGAAATTCGTCGGCGAGGTAGCGTCGGACACCTCGCCGGAATTGGTTGTTCGTGATCTTGATATGGATCTGATCAAGATCGTTCGTGAGCGATGGGCCTTCTATCGCGACCGCCGCCCGGATGCCTACGGACCGTTGGTGAACCCCTGATGCGCACCTTCATCCACGGCGGGACGGTGGTGAGCGCCACCGGGTCCCAGCTCCTCGACGTGCTGATCTCCGACGAGACGATTGTCGCTGTCCTGCAACCGGGTTCGACCGCACTCGGCGCCGACCTGGCCACCGACGCCGACACGGTGATCGACGCGACCGGCAAGTACGTGATCCCCGGCGGCGTCGACGGGCACACGCACATGCAGTTGCCGTTCGGCGGCACCGAGGCCAGCGACACCTTCGAAACCGGGACTCGGGCGGCGGCCTGGGGCGGCACCACCACGATCGTCGACTTCGCGGTGCAGAAGCCGGGTCAACGGGTGCAGGACACCCTCGCCGAATGGCACGCCAAGGCGGCCGGGCAGTGCGCGATCGACTACGGGTTCCATCAGATCATCGGCGAGGTCAACGACGAATCCCTCAAGGGGATGAGCGAACTCGTCAACGAGGGCGTCACCAGCTTCAAACTGTTCATGGCCTATCCGGGCGTCTTCTATTCCGACGACGGCCAGATCCTGCGTGCCATGCAGTCCGCGGGTGACCTCGGCGCGCTGATGATGATGCACGCGGAGAACGGCATCGCCATCGACGTCTTGGTTGAGCAAGCCCTCGCACGCGGTGACTCCTTGCCGTACTTCCACGGCACGAGTCGGCCGTGGCAGATGGAAGAGGAAGCCACCCATCGCGCGATCATGTTGGCGCAGTTGACCGGTGCCCCGCTGTATGTGGTGCACGTGTCGGCCAAGCAGGCGATGGAACAGATCGCGACGGCACGAGGCAAGGGGCAGAACGTCTTCGCCGAAACCTGCCCGCAGTATCTGTACCTCTCACTCGAAGAACAGTTGGGCGCACCAGGTTTCGAAGGAGCCAAGTGGGTCTGCTCGACGCCGCTGCGATCACGCGCCGAAGGTCATCAGGACGAGCTGTGGCGCTTCATCCGGACCGGTGATGTCACCGCGGTGAGTACCGATCACTGCCCGTTCTGCATGAAGGACCAGAAAGAGCTCGGTCTCGGCGATTTCAGCAAGATCCCCAACGGGATCGGCGGTGTCGAACACCGGATGGATCTGCTGTTCCAGGGTGTCAAGGACGGGCGGATCTCCCTGGAGCGGTGGGTGGAGGTCTGCTGCACCACCCCGGCGCGCATGTTCGGCATGTACCCGCGCAAGGGCGTGATCAGCCCGGGCACCGATGCCGACGTGGTGATCTACGACCCCAACGGGCACACCAGCATCGGCCTCGGCAAAACCCATCACATGAACATGGATCACTCCTCGTGGGAGGGCTTCGAGATCGACGGACACGTCGACACGGTGCTCTCACGCGGCAAGGTGATCGTCGACAAGGGCGCCTATCACGGCCGCGCAGGGCACGGCCGGTTCCTCCGGCGTGGGCTGTCCCAGAACCTTCTGTAGAACCTGATCCGAAACGGAGAGTGCCCATGGACATCGGTGTGGTCCTGCAGTGCACACCACCCGCCTCGCGGGTGATCGAACTGGCCAGAGTGGCCGAGACCCATGGGTTCTCGCACGTGTGGACCTTCGATTCGCACCTGCTCTGGCAGGAGCCCTATGTGATCTACAGCCAGATCCTGGCCGCCACCCGCAAGGTGATCGTCGGCCCGATGGTCACCAACCCGGCCACCAGGGACCAGACGGTCACCGCGTCCACCTTCGCCACGCTCAACGAGATGTTCGGCAACCGCACGATCTGCGGCATCGGGCGCGGCGACTCGGCGATCCGAACCCTCGGCGGCAAACCGACCACCCTGGCGACCCTGCGCGAATCGGTGGAGGTGATTCGGGAACTCGGCAACGGCCGCAGTGCCCGGATCGGCGACACCGAGGTGCGGTTCCCGTGGGCCGCCGATTCGCGCCTGGACGTGTGGGTGGCCGGGTACGGGCCCAAGGCTTTGGAACTCACCGGTCAGGTCGCCGACGGGTTCATCCTGCAGCTCGCCGATCCGGACATCACCGCGTGGACCATCGCGAAGGTGCGGGCGGCCGCCGAGGCGGCGGGGCGTGATCCGGCATCGGTGAAGATCTGTGTCGCCGCGCCGGCTTATGTCACCGACGGGTCGGCCGCTGCCCTGGAACACGCCCGTGACCAGTGCCGGTGGTTCGGTGGCATGGTCGGTAATCACGTCGCCGATATTGTCGCGAAATACGGTTCGGGCGGGGATGTTCCGGCTGCGCTGACGGACTACATCGCGGGCAGGCAGGGCTACGACTACAACCAGCACGGGCGGGCGGGCAATACGCACGCCGATTTCGTGCCCGACGAGATCGTCGACCGGTTCTGCCTGATCGGCACCCCCGACGAACAACTCGCCCGGCTGTGGGAGCTCGAGAAACTCGGGGTCGACCAGTTCGCGGTGTATCTGCAGCACGACGCCAAGACGGCCACGCTCGAGGCCTACGGCGAGCAGATCCTGCCGCGGCTGCACCAGCCGGTCACCGCGACACAAGAGGCCGGTCCGTCATGACCGTCGAACTCGCACTGGCGTGGGTGTCCTACACGCTCGGAATCAGCGCGCTCGGTCTGGGCGCGGCGCTGGCCGGGCACTGGTGGGCGGGAGGGCGGCGGTGACCACGGCAACCATCGACCCGGCGACAGCTGTTGTACCGCAGAAGATCCGGGCGTCGACGGCTTCGCGAACCCGGATGCTGCGCGCGGCCTATGGGGTGAGTGCGTTCGTGCTCGTGGCGGTGATCTGGGAACTGGTGAAGGTGCTGGTACCCGCCGACGGCGTGAGTATCGGGGGCACCCGGGTTCTCCCGCGCACGAGCGATGGCGCGCTCCCGCATGTCTGGGCCGTGTTCACCGTGCTCGGGGAAGCCGACGGTAAGGGCACTGTCGGGGAAACGCTCTTGCGCACCGGGATGTTCACGCTCGGGCTGTCGTTGCTCGCGCTGCTGCTCGGCGCCGTGGTCGGCGTGGCGCTCGCGGTGGCGATGCAGCGGTTCGGCTGGCTCGAACGTGGGATGCTGCCCTATGTTGTTCTCTCCCAAACGGTTCCGCTGATCGCTCTCGCACCGCTGGTGGCGGCGTGGGGCGGCAAGCTGTCGATCGCCGGCGAGCCTTGGCGGCCGTGGATGAGCATCGTGGTGATCGCGGCGTATCTGGCGTTCTTCCCGATCGCCATCGGGATGCTGCGTGGGCTGCAGGCGCCGTCGGCGGCCTCGGTCGAACTGATGCGCAGTTGCTCGGCGGGGTGGTGGGAGACGTTGACGCGCTTGCGTTTTCCAGCCTCGGTCCCGTCGCTGATTCCCGCGCTGCGGCTGGCTGCGGCTGCGGCGGTGATCGGCGCGGTCGTCGCCGAGATCTCCACCGGCACCGCGGGTGGGATCGGACGCCAGATCATCGTGTTCTCCCAGCAGGCCACCGGCGACTCCGCCCGGCTCTACGCCGCCGTCCTCGCCGCCGCGCTGCTCGGCGTGGTACTCACCGCGCTGGTGGGACTGATCGAGCTGGCCTTGCGCCGCTACAGCCACCCGCCCGGCACCGGCGCGTCGAGCGAGGGCTGATGAGCGACAACATCTCCACCACAACGTTTCAGGAAGAAGTACCGATGCCACCCACAGACCACGAGCCACCGCGCGCCGAGGGAGTGCGTAGCGCGCCTGTGAGCACCCCCGTCGCCGAATCCGGGAGTCCGGTGTCGCCTGCCGCGGTCGAGCTGCGTCATCTCGGCAAAACGTTCGCCGCCGGTGACGTGACCGCGCTGGCCGATGTGTCGCTCACCGTCGCGCCAGGGGAGTTCGTCTCGCTCATCGGGCCGTCGGGCTGCGGCAAATCGACCCTGCTGCGCATCATCGCCGACCTCGAGACCCCCAGCAGCGGCACCGTCACCGTGCACGGGAAGCCGGCCCGTCAGGCCCGGATCGACCAGGACTACGGCATCGCGTTCCAGCAGGCCGGATTGCTCGAATGGCGCACCGTCGCAGCCAATGTCGAACTTCCCCTCGAACTGCACAAAGTGCCCAAAGCGCAGCGCAAGGCACGCAGTGCCGAACTCCTCGACATGGCGGGACTCAGCGAGTTCGCCGACCGGTACCCGGCCGAACTGTCCGGCGGTATGCAACAGCGCGTCGCCATCGCTCGCGCCCTGGCCCGCAAACCGTCGCTGCTGCTGATGGACGAACCGTTCGGGGCGCTCGACGAGATGACCCGAGAACGCATGCAGGGCGAATTGCTGCGGATCGCGGGGGAGACCGGTGCGGCCGTCGTGTTCGTCACCCACTCGATTCCCGAAGCGGTCTACCTGTCGGACCGGGTGGTGGTGCTCTCGGCGCGGCCAGGCCGGATCAGCGAGATCGTGCCGACCGGTGGCTGGGATCGCCAGGCGGGCACCGACGTTCGCGCCTCCACCGAATTCTTCGCCGCCGTCGCCGCCGTGCGCGCAGCCCTGCGCGGCGAACACGACGACACCGCCGTGGCCGGACGGGACCTGCGATGAAGACCTGGCTTCCCCCAGTGCTCGTCGGCGTCGTCGCTCTCGCGCTGTGGCAGGTGCTCACGGTGGTGGCGGGTGTGCCCTCGTTCCTGCTGCCCGCCCCCAGCGCGATCGCCACCCAGTTCGCCGAGAACGCGGGCCGGATCTTCGACGCCTCCCTCGCCACCGGCACGAACGCGCTGATCGGCTTCGTCGCGGGCACCGTCCTCGGCCTGGCCGCGGCCGTTCTCGCGGTCCGATTCCAGCTGATCGACGGGCTGCTCACCCCACTGGCCGCAGCGGCCGCCGCGGTGCCGATCGTGGCACTGGCACCGCTGCTGAACTCGATGTACTCCACCACCACCGAGACGCCGCGACGGCTCGTCGTCACCATCGTCGTGTTCTTCCCGGTCTTCGTCAGCACCGCGCGCGGACTGCGGCAGGTGCCGAAGGTGCAGGCCGACCTGATGACCTCCTACGCCGCGTCGGGCTGGCAGATCACCCGCACCGTGCGGCTGCCCGCCGCCCTGCCACACCTGTTCACGGGTCTGCGGATCGCCGCACCCGGTGCGGTGATCGCGGCCATCATCGCCGAATACTTCGGCGGTCTGCAGAACGGGCTCGGCAGCCGGATCACCTCCGCCGCGGCCAACACCGCCTATCCGCGAGCCTGGGCCTACGTCGTCGGTGCGATGTGCGTGGGCCTGGTTTTCCTGGCAGCGGTGTTGCTGCTCGAACAACTCACCCGCCGGCCCAGAACCCCACTGCTGTCCACGATCCGATGAGGGAGATCCATCCATGAGTAAGACCGCATTCCGGTTGGGTAGCGCGGTGGCCGCGGCCGCCGTCGCTGCCGCCGCGTTGACCGGCTGTAGTACCACCGAATCCGAGACAACAGCCGACGGCCTCACCAAAGTGACCTTGCAGCTGCAATGGTTCAAGCAGGGGCAGTTCGCGGGATACCTGGCCGCCGTGGACCAGGGCTTCTACAAGGAACAGGGACTGTCGGTCGAGATCCTCGACGGCGGCACCGACATCGTGCCGCAGACTGTCCTCGCCCAGGGCCAAGCCGACTACGCGGTCGCCTGGGTGCCCAAGGCCCTCGCCTCCCGCGAGGCAGGCGCCGGGATCACCGAGATCGCCCAGATCTTCCAGAAGTCGGGCACCAAGCAGGTCTCGTTCAAAGCCGACAATATCGCCGGTCCCGCCGACCTGCGTGGCAAGACCGTCGGAAACTGGGGCTACGGCAACGAATTCGAACTGTTCGCCGGGATGACCAAGGCCGGGATCGATCCGGCCAAGGACGTGAAACTGGTTCAGCAGCAGTTCGACATGAACGCGTTCCTGGCCAAGGACATCGCTGCCGCCCAAGCCATGTCCTACAACGAATACGCCCAGCTGCTCGAAACCAAGAACCCGGCCACCGGAAAGCTCTACACCGCAGACGATTTCAGCACCATCGACTGGAACGACCAGGGTGTGGCGATGCTCCAGGACGCCCTGTGGGCCAACACCGAGAAGCTGAAGGACAGCAAATATCAGGACCAGACCGTCAAGTTCCTGGCCGCCTCGCTCAAGGGTTGGGCGTTCTGCCGCGACAACCTCGACAAGTGCCGCGACATCACCGTCGCCGCGGGCGCGACGCTCGGTGCCGGACACCAGCAGTGGCAGATCAACGAGGTGAACAAGCTGATCTGGCCCTCACCCGCCGGTATCGGCGCCATCGACAAGACCGCATGGGATCGCACGGTGTCGATCGCCAAGACCACCAAGAACGCCGAGGGCGCAACGGTTCTCACCAAGGACCCCGATACCGAGTCCTACACCACCGAGTACGTCACCAAGGCCCTCGACCAGTTGAAGGCCGCGGGAGTGGACGTGACGGGCGCGAATTTCCAGCCCACCCAGGTCACCCCGACCGAGGGCGGTAAATAACATCCACTGCCGAACGGCGGCCCATTTCGGTGGGCCGCCGTTCGTGCGTTCAGCGCGGGGTCAGTTCGATGACCACGCCGCCCTTCTGCCAGGTCTGGTAGATGTCGGCCTTGGACGGCTCGCCGTCCGCCTGGTAGCCGATGCCGTTGAACTTGGCGTTCTGCTTGTTGTCGCGTGCGATCACCGCGAACAGTTCGATCACGCGCTGTTCGTCGGTATGCACAGTGGCGGTGAAGGTTTCGGGCGCGGCCCCGCGCGACAGAGTCACCTCCGTGCCACCCTGCAGGTTCTTCACCCACGGGCGCAGCGCGGTGCCGATCAGCAGGGTGCCGTTGTGTTTCGTGTAGGCCACGGGGACGTCGTAGACCGCGCCGGATTTGCGGCCGACCACGTGCAACGTCGCCAGGGACTTGCCGACGATGCCCGACAGGATCGGCACCTTCAGCAGACTGCGAACGAAGGTGTTGACCCTGCCCTGGTAGGAGCGGATCGGTTCGGGGCCGGTGGTCGTCGGTGTGCCATAAGGATTTTCGGGAGGCGCACTCTCGCTCATGGTCCCAGTATGGGATGCGCGGCCCAGGTGCGCACCGCACGTCACCTACGCTGCGGAGATGACTTCCGGACAGACCGAGATCTGGCACAACCCCCGCTGCACGAAGAGCCGCAACGCCACCGCGCACCTGGACGCGGCCGGGGTGGGCTACACCGTGCGCCGCTACCTCGACGATCCGCCGACCGTCGAGGAACTTCGGGCGGTGCTCGCACGGCTCGACGCGCAGCCGTGGGACATCACCCGCACCGGCGAGCAGATCGCCAAGGATCTCGGGGTGTCGGGATGGGGGCGCACCGAGGCCGATCGGGAGCGGTGGCTGACCGCGTTGGCCGAGAATCCGAAGCTGATCCAGCGGCCGATCGTGCTCACCGCCGACGGTGGCGCGGTGGTGGCTCGTGACGAGGAATCGCTGCGTCGGCTCGACTGATTCGCCGATTGCCCGGAGATAACTATTCGGGCAAGAGCGTAACGTGGTGAGTGGAACGAGGGATGTAGCAGTCATCACCGGGACGTTGTGTCCTGGTGCGAATAATCGGACCGAGCGTGGAATCGCCGCAGGTTTGGGAAGCGGACCTTCACGCAGGGAGGTTGTCATGACATCGCTTCGCAAACTCGCAGTCGGCGCCACCGCGGCCGGGCTGATCGGCGCTTCGACGCTGCTCGCCGCGCCCGCCGAGGCCACGCCGCCAGGTCGCTGCTCGGTGAATCCGATCGCCGCCACCGGCGCCTTCTCGCAGTGTGGTGCCCCGGTCTGGCACCAGGTGCGCGTCACCTGCTGGGCCTGGTGGAACTGGTTCGGCAGCTATGAACGCTACGGCCAGCCCGCACACGGTGGGTACCACTCCGAAACCGCCTGTGACCTGCCGTTCAGCATGCAGACCTGGTCAGTGGTCGTCTACTGAGTCAGCGTCGGGGGCCGTCGTCACCGTCGAGCAGGCCGTCCAGGACGGTCCGCGTGTCGGGAACGAAGGGCCACACCGGATCACTCAGGTGCGCACGCAGTTCGGCATCGGTCCACCACCAGCCGTCCGCGATCTCGGACGGCTGGTGGGTGATCGGTCCGTCGTAGCGGTATTCGTATCCGAACAGGTGGCAGCGCAGTGCGCGGCCCGCCCAGGTGCCGTCCCAGGATGCGGTGGCGCGCAACGGAAGTACGGTGCCCGCGGGCACGACGATGCCGAGTTCCTCGCGGAGTTCGCGGACCGCGGTGTCGGACGGATCCTCGCCCGCGTCGACCACGCCGCCCGCGAGGCAGTCGTGCATGCCCGCGAACACCAGTTTGCTGTCGGTACGCCGGTGGACGTACACCTTGGTTCCATCGGCCGAACGGACCAGGACGCCCGCGCTCGCGTGCCACAGCCCCTCGCGGTAGACGGTGCCGCGGTCGGCCTCGCCGATCACCAGCCCGTCGGCGTCGTAGACGGCGAGCAGTTCGTCTTCCGGATTCGCTGACACCGCCCGAGGGTAACTCCCGTCATCGTTTGCGGCGCTGTGGCTTCACCCCCGGTCGCGGAGCGGCGGCGCGAGCTGCGGTCACGACCGTCTCCCTCTTCGCCGCGGTTTCGGCGTCGAGCCTGCGGCGGATCAGGTACTGCTGGCCGCAGGTCCACACCGCGTTCGTGGCGAAATAGGTGAGCACCACAACCGGCAGGATCGCCCCACCGATCAGCGCGCCCGCCGGGAACACCCACAGCGACAGGGTGCGCATGATCGCGGCGGTGCCGTTGTCGCCGACCGGCGGGGTGAGCCGGGCAGTGAAGTGCGTGGCGAGCGCCGCGATCAGGACCAGCGGGATGGCGAGCACCGCGACCGCGACGAACACCTCGCCCGCAGCGGACAGGGTCGCCGACAACGGTGCCCCGAACAGCCGGGCATCGAGGAACGCACGGACTTCGGGGGCGCCGAACAGGTAGTTCGCGGTCGCGCTGTTGACCTCGACCGGCAGTGGTCTGTCCGTGGACGTGAACGGCCCGACCGCGTAGGTGCCGGTGCGGTCGAACGAGCGAAGGACGTGGAACAAGCCGAGAAAGACGAGTCCCTGGGCGATCAGCGGCACGAAACCGGCGAACATGCTGACGCCGTGCTCGCGATGGAGCAGCCGGATCTTCTCGGCCTGGGCGCGCGGGTCATCGCGATGAGTGCGGCGAATGGTGTCCATCTGGGGCTGCAGCGATCGCAGGACCTGCTGGGATCGGGCTTGTCGGAGGGCGGTCCGCACGAGCAGTGCGCGGACGGTGACGACCAACGCGACGACGGCGAGCAGCCAGGCGAGACCGCTGGCCGAGCCGAGCGCGACGGCGAAGAACTGGTGCCAGCACCACAGCACCGCGGACACGGGGAAATAGACGAAATCGAGCATGACGGGACGACCTGTCCGTGCAGCGTGCGCGAACGCACGAAAGGGGAGTGGGATCACGAAATCCGACAGGCGGCGCCGATAGCGCGGCACCTGTCAGTGGTGATCGATCCCCGGCGCTCGTGGACGTGGACGGCCGGCGGTATCCGGATTGCTCTGTCGCAGAAAGGATCCGCGCAAGCGACGCTGCGCCGACCGTGGCGGACCCGCGCACGCCACCCGGACGGGCAGCTGACTGCGGCCGGTGACCGCGACCAGCGCGCACACCATCGCGGCGGCGACAGCACCGAACGCGAGCATGCGCGTGGCCTCGCCGCCGGGCGTGGAGATGAGCACGAAGGCGGGCAGCACGCACGCGAGAACCGCGTACGCCATCACCATTACCCGTGCCTGCATGTCACCGAGCATACCGGTGTCCGCCGAGAGACCAGCGTGTCGAAGGAAGGGTTCGGGTATTGTGTGCATTATCAAAGGTGACTGAACGCGGCGTTAACTGTTACTTCGAGTAACGCTTATATTGATGGAACGCGATGTCACGGTCAATTTCGCCGCGGGTATCGTTGGCTGTGTGACTGCACCATCCGCGCAAGCCGACCCGACCGCAGGTGACGGCCGCGCCACCCGCTGGCACGGCCACAAAGAGCGCCGTCGTGCAGAGATGATCGATGCCGCCATCGAGGTGATCGAGGAACACGGTCTCGAGATCTCGGTGCAGCTCATCGCAGAACATTTGGCACTGCCGCGACCGGTGGTCTACCGCCACGTCGGTGGCCGCGCGGAACTCGACGCGCTGGCCCGTCAGCGGATCCTGGAACTGCTCCTGGCCGAGCTGCTGCCCGCCCTGCAATCCGACGGCACGCTCAAAGACGCCGTCCGCGGCGCCATCGGCACCTACCTCAGCTGGATCGAACTCCACCCCAACCTGCACCGCTTCCTCGGCGACGCGGCACCGCAGGGCGCACCGAGCCTGAGTGGTGCGGGCCGCGCGGTCAGTGGCCAGCTGGCCGACATCTTCGCGGCCAGCCTGGCCCGCTTCGGCATCGAACCCGCGCGCGGGCGGCCGATGGCCTTCGGCATCGTCGGTCTCGTCGACGGGGTGGTGGCGAGCTGGCGGGCGGAATCGGAGCCGGTGCTCACCACCGAACAGGTGCAGGGCATCCTCACCGAGTCGGTGCTGTCGCTGTTCGAGGGCAATGCCCGCAGTCTCGGCGTTCCGCTGCAACGGGATTCGCTCGTCTCCGACCTGCTCATCGCCCCGGACGCGGCCCCGCCGCCGGCCGAGCGCCTACGCTGACTCAGCCTGCCAGCGCACGATAGGTCCGGTCCCACAGCCACTCGACGGGTCCGCGCTCGAAACGGCGTAACCACAGGTGGGCGAAGACGATGATCGCGGCCGCGACGAACAGATGGATCGCCACGGTGAACGGCACCCGCGCCGACTCCGAGAATCGCGCTGCCAACCCGAAACCCCAGCCGTAGCAGAGCATTCCGGCGATCAGATTCTGCAGGATGTAGCAGCTGAGCGCGGTACGGCCGACTTCGCTCAATCGTGCGCCAGCGAACCCGAGGCGCGGCCTGCGTAAGTAGAACTCGGCGACGGCGGCCAGGATCGCGAGGGCGACGAACGGTGCCGTGCCGTAGCGGGTGAAGATCAGGAAGTCGCCGCCACCCACGACGCCGACGACGAGATCGAGTGGTGCGGCTACGGCGAAGCCGATCACCATGAGCCACCGGCGAATTCGCGCCCCTTCGGGCCGGAACACACCCGCCCGGAACAGTCGCGCACCGACGAGGAACAGTGCGATCGACATCGGAAACACGAAGATCGTCTCCAACCGGAACATCAGCGCGTTGTCGAGCCGGAACAACACCAGATCCCAAAACGATCCGTCCGCATAGGGATTCGGGTCCAGCGGTGCTGACGAGGTGGGCTCCTGGGCCGGGGCGAAGGCGAGGGCGGCGGCGATCAACGTCAACATCGTCACGTGGACCGAGGCCGCGATTATCAGCCAACGGCGTTGTGCCCGTTCGCTTGTCGCGAGAACGTAGGCGACGACGAGGCCGGTCAGCGCGTAACCCATCAGCACGTCGAACTCGGCGACGAACAGGAAGTTCAGTAATCCGTCAAGGAGCAGCAGTCCCGCGCGGTAGGGATACTTGCCAGGCCACGGCCGACCGCCCCGTTGCGCCGAACCCTGCTGGATGGCCAGACCGATCCCGAACATCACCGTGAGCAGGCCGAGGAACTTCCCCTGCGCGAGCTGCTGGAGCACCCGCTCGGACCACATCCAGGCGTTCTCGGGCGTGGCGCCCAGCTCGTCGAGATAGCCGATCATGCCCGCCGCACTGGTGAAGATCCAGATATTGGTACCGAGGGTGCCCAGGATCGCGATGCCGCGCAGCACATCCAGCGCGATCATTCGAGCGGGCCGCGGCGCGGCGGGCGCTGTGGTGGTGGGTGCGACGGCGTCGGTCATGCACTGAGTATCGGCGCGAGTACCCGTCCGGCGGATCGCTCACGAGGACCATTTCGGGGTCCCTCTCTTGGGGGACGTGACCGGCGTGCGCGAGCGACTTCGGACCGCTGCGGGTCGGCACCCATTAGGCTCGACGGCATGCAGCGCATCATCGGAATCGAGGTCGAATACGGCATCTCGACCCCCACGGAGCCGACGGCCAACCCGATCCTCACCTCCACACAGGCCGTTCTCGCCTACGCGGCCGCGGCGGGGGTACCGAGAGCCAAACGGACCCGCTGGGACTACGAGGTGGAATCCCCGCTGCGCGACGCGCGCGGATTCGACCTCAGCCGGATGAGTGGGCCCGCACCGGTCATCGACGCCGACGAGGTCGGCGCGGCGAACATGATCCTCACCAACGGCGCCCGGCTCTACGTCGACCACGCCCACCCCGAATACGCCGCGCCCGAGGTCGTCGACCCCATGGACGCGGTCATCTGGGACAAGGCGGGCGAACGGGTGATGGAGGCGGCCGCACGGCACGCCTCCAGCGTCCCCGGTGCGCCGCGGCTGCAGCTGTACAAGAACAACGTCGACGGCAAGGGCGCCTCCTACGGCACCCACGAGAACTACCTGATGAGCCGCGACACCCCGTTCAGCCACATCATCGCGGGCCTGACCCCGTTCTTCGTGTCCCGCCAGGTGATCTGCGGCGCCGGCCGGGTCGGCATCGGTCAGTCCGGTGACCACGCCGGGTTCCAGCTGTCCCAGCGCGCCGACTACATCGAGGTCGAGGTCGGCCTGGAGACCACACTCAAGCGCGGCATCATCAACACCCGCGACGAACCGCACGCCGACGCCGACAAGTACCGGCGCCTGCACGTGATCATCGGCGACGCCAACCTCGCCGAGATGTCGACCTACCTCAAGGTCGGCACCACCGCGCTGGTCCTGGACATGATCGAAGGCGGCGAGGACCTCTCGGAGTTCCAGCTCGCCCGTCCCGTCACCGCCGTGCACCAGATCAGCCACGACCCCACCCTGCGCGCCACCGTCGCACTCGTGGACGGCCGGGAACTGACCGGCCTTGCGCTGCAACGGCTTTACCACGAGCGGGCCGCCAAGTTCGTCCACCGCCAAGGCAACGACGACCCGCGCGTGCTCGACATCCTCGACAACTGGGCGCTGGTCCTCGACCTGCTCGAGCGTGACCCCATGGATGCCGCGCACCTGCTCGACTGGCCCGCCAAACTGCGCCTGCTCGAGGGCATGCGCAGCCGCGAGGGCCTGGGCTGGGCCGCGCCGAAACTGCACCTGATGGACCTGCAGTACTCGGATGTGCGCCTGGACAAGGGCCTCTACAACCGCCTCGTCGCACGCGGTTCGATGAAGCGGCTCGTCACCGAGCAGCAGGTGCTCGACGCGATGACCAACCCGCCCACCGACACCCGCGCCTACTTCCGCGGTGAGTGCCTGCGCCGATTCGGGGCCGATATCGCCGCCGCCAGTTGGGATTCGGTGATCTTCGATCTGGGTGGTGATTCGCTGGTCCGGATTCCGACTCTCGAGCCACGCCGGGGCACGAAAGCGCACGTCGGAAAGCTTCTCGACGCCTCGCGCACGGCCGCGGAACTGGTCGATCAGCTCACCCACTGACGGCGATTCACGCCACGACCGCGCGACAATCCGATCGCTATCGACCACCTTGTCGGATCCGCTCGGTAGGGTTGTGGGACACACACGATCATCGTGATGAGGAAGAGGAGGTCGGCTGCCATGGCACAAGAGCAGACCAAGCGCGCCGGGGGTGGCGACGAGGACGAGGGCCCCGAGGGCGTAGACGCGGCAGGGCAGGAACGCCGCGAAAAGCTCGCGGAGGAAACCGACGACTTGCTCGATGAAATCGATGACGTGCTCGAAGAGAACGCCGAAGACTTCGTGCGGGCATATGTGCAGAAGGGCGGCCAGTGACCCCAGGTGACCCCTTGCGCCTCCACGCGGGGCGGGCTCTCTCCTCGTTCACCGAACATCTGCGCATGCACGCCCCGGACCTGTTGCCCGCCAACAAGTTCCCGGCCTCGGATCTGACCGCGACGAAGGACTTGGCGCCGCACGGCACCACCATCGTCGCGGTCACCTACCGTGGCGGCGTGCTGATCGCGGGAGACCGCAGGGCCACCATGGGCAACCTGCTGGCCAGCCGCGACACCGAGAAGGTGTACATCACCGACACCTTCTCGGCCGCGGGTATCGCGGGCACCGCGGGCATCGCGATCGAGATGGTTCGGCTGTTCGCGGTGGAGCTGGAGTACTACGAGAAGATCGAAGGCGTACCGCTCACCTTCGACGGTAAAGCCAACAAACTGTCGAAGATGGTTCGCGACAACCTGCCCGCTGCCATGCAGGGGCTGGCCGCGATACCGCTGCTCGTCGGTTTCGACGACCAGATCCTCGACCTCGACCGATCCGGCCGCATCGTGTCCTACGACGTGGTCGGCGGGCGCAGCGAGGAACGGTTCGGCTACACCGCCGTCGGCTCCGGTTCGATGTTCGCGAAGTCGTCGCTGAAGAAGCTCTACCAGCGCGGCATCGATCAGGACCGGGCGCTGCGGATCGCGGTGGAATCACTGTTCGACGCCGCCGACGACGACACCGCCACCGGCGGTCCCGACATGCTGCGCGGGATCTACCCGACAGCGGTGGTGATCGACGCCGACGGTGCCGACGAGATCGGTGAGGATCGTCTCGCCGAGATCGCTCGCGCAGTGATCGCCGACCGGGAAGCCGCGGAAGAAGGGGGCGCCGTCCTATGACGCTGCCGTATTACGCCTCGGCCGAGCAGATCATGCGCGACAAGACCGAGCTCGCCCGCAAGGGCATCGGTCGCGGTCGCAGTGTGATCGTGCTGGTCTACGCCGACGGTGTGCTGTTCGTCGCCGAGAACCCCTCGGCGACGCTGCACAAGGTCAGCGAGCTCTACGACCGCGTCGGGTTCGCCGCGGTCGGCAAGTACAACGAGTTCGAGGCACTGCGCCGCGGCGGCATCCTGCAGGCCGACCTCAAGGGTTACCAGTACGACCGGCGCGATGTCACCGGGCGTGGGCTGGCCAACCTGTACGCGCAGACCCTCGGGTCGATCTTCACCGACCAGCTCAAGCCCTACGAGGTGGAGATCTGCGTCGCCGAAGTGGGGTATCCGGAACAGTCACCGACCTCGGTGCTGTACCGGATCACCTTCGACGGGTCCATCGTCGACGAACGCGAGTACGTCGTCATGGGTGGCACCACCGAGCCGATCCTGACCCAGCTCAAAGCCACCTACAAGCCGGGTCTGTCCCTCGACGACGCGTTGAAGGTGGCGATCGGCGCACTGGTGGCCGGTCAGCCCGAGGCCGACAAGGACAAGCGTTCGCTCGGTGAGGCGTCCCTCGAGGTCGCCACGCTCGAGCAGCAGCGTCCGCGCCGGGCGTTCCGCAGGCTGCAGGGCCCCGCCCTGGAGTCGGCGCTGGCCGCGTCCAAGCCCAAGCCGGTGAAAGAGGCGAAGCTGCCCGAACCCGACGACGAGACGGGTAAATAACCCACCGTCACGATCATGATCGGGCCTGCGAACCACCGCGGTTCGCAGGCCCGATCTCGTCGTGTGTCCGTCGATCGTTCGCTGTCCGAATCGTTGTGAACACGTAGGCGAATGGGATGTCAGGAGCGCCGCGCGGGCACTGGTCATAGCTGTACTGTCGATAGTGTGCAGCGACGAATCATGGGGATCGAGACCGAGTTCGGTGTGACATGCACCTTCCACGGTCACCGTCGGCTGTCCCCCGACGAGGTAGCCCGGTACTTGTTCCGCCGGGTGGTGTCCTGGGGCCGTAGCTCCAATGTCTTCCTTCGCAACGGTGCCAGGTTGTACCTCGACGTCGGATCGCATCCCGAGTACGCCACCGCCGAATGCGACAGCCTGGTGCAGTTGGTCACCCACGACCGGGCGGGCGAGCGGGTATTGGAAGACCTGCTCATAGACGCCGAACAACGCCTCGCCGAAGAAGGCATCGGCGGCGACATCTACCTGTTCAAGAACAACACCGACTCCGCGGGCAACTCCTACGGTTGCCACGAGAACTTCCTCGTGGTCCGGGCGGGCGAGTTCTCCCGGATCTCCGATGTGTTGCTCCCGTTCCTGGTCACCCGCCAGCTCATCTGTGGTGCGGGCAAGGTGCTGCAGACGCCGAAGGCAGCCACGTTCTGCCTGTCGCAGCGCGCCGAGCATATCTGGGAGGGCGTCTCCTCGGCGACCACCCGCTCGCGCCCGATCATCAACACCCGCGACGAACCGCACGCCGACGCCGAGAAGTACCGGCGCCTGCACGTGATCGTCGGCGACTCCAACATGGCCGAACCGACCACCATGCTCAAGGTGGGCACGGCGTCGCTGGTGCTGGAGATGATCGAGGCAGGCGTGTCGTTCCGCGACTTCGCCCTCGACAACCCGATACGGGCCATCCGCGAGGTCAGCCACGATCTGACCGGCCGTCGTCCCGTGCGCCTCGCAGGCGGACGTCAGGCCAGTGCCTTGGAAATCCAGCGCGAATACTACGCCCGCGCCGTCGAACACCTGCGCAACCGCGATCGCGATCCGCAGGTCGACGCCGTGGTGGACCTGTGGGGCCGCACCCTCGACGCGGTCGAGGCGCAGGACTTCGCCAAGGTCGACACCGAGATCGACTGGGTGATCAAGCGCAAGCTGTTCCAGCGCTACCAGGACCGCTACAGCATGGAGATGTCGGATCCCAAGATCGCTCAGCTGGATCTGGCCTACCACGACATCAAGCGCGGTCGCGGTGTCTTCGACCTGCTGCAGCGCAAGGGCCTGGCCAAGCGGATCACCGAGGACGACGCCGTCGATGCCGCGGTGGAAACCCCGCCGCAGACCACCCGCGCCAAACTGCGCGGTGACTTCATCACCGCCGCCCAGGAAGCCGGTCGCGACTTCACCGTCGACTGGGTGCACCTGAAGTTGAACGACCAGGCACAGCGCACCGTGCTGTGCAAGGATCCGTTCCGATCGGTCGACGAACGCGTCGACCGGCTGATCGCCTCGATGTAGGCGAACCCCTCAGACGGGGGGACCGACAACAGAACCGGTGGCGCATGGGAGCGATCGCGTAGGCGCCACCGGTTTTGTTGTGTGTAGGGCGGCTCAGTCCGCGGTGACCACCGTCGCGTAGGTGGCGTTGAGCCCGGCGATGAACGCGGTGAGCGCCAATTCGAAACTGTCGTCGTCGATTTCGTCGGCGATCGCGCGCAGCAGGTGTGCCTGGTTCAGGTGCGGGTAGCGGTCGCGGTAGACCTGCACATCGTCGGCGAATCCGCCCGCGAAGGAGCCGACCGTCGAGCCCATGACCAGGTAGCGGGTGGCCGCGCCGATCATGGTGGCGTAGCGCGGTGGCCAGCCCGCGCCGACCAGACCGCCGTGCACGGCGTCGGCGGCGCGCAGGTTCTCGGCTCGACGGCCAGGCCCGGTCGCCAGATACGGCACGAAATTCGGGTGGGTGGCCAAGGCGGTGCGGTAGCTGCGCGCCCAGTCCGCGAGTGCGAGGTCCCAGCTCATGGTGTCGAAGGCCGAGGTGTCGACGGTGCTCATGATGCCGGTGGCGATGTCGTCGAACAGGTCGTCCTTGTTCGGGTAGTGGCCGTAGAGCGAGGCGGCCTGCACGCCGAGTTCGGCGCCCAGTTTGCGCATGGAGACCTCGGCGAGCCCGTCGCGGTCGATCAGCACCAGCGCGGCGTCGCGAATTCGCTCGCGGCTCAACAGCGGTACGCGCGGCCTGGCCATGCGGCACTCCAATCTCGGGGTCGGGAATCGAACGGTATCACCGATGCCGAAACAGACCCTTGATTAACCGAACGGCGTTAGGATACGGTGCCCGAGTAAACCTAACGGCGTTTGGTTCAGGAGTGGTTCCGTGGATTTCCAGCTCACCCCCGCGCAGGCTGACCTGCGCGAACTCGCCCGGACCTGGGTGGACAAGGAAGTCGTGCCGTATGCGGCGCAGTGGGATCGCGACGAGTCGGTGGATCGGGCGATCGTCGGCAAACTCGGGGCGCTAGGGTTCCTCGGCATCGGGATCGCCGAGGAATTCGGCGGGTCCGGCGGCGACACCTTCGACTACTGCCTGCTCCTGGAGGAGCTCGGGCGCGGTGACAGCGCGGTGCGCGGCATCGTGTCGGTTTCGCTGGGCCTGTTCGGTAAGTCGATCGCCGCGTACGGTACCGAGGAGCAGAAGCAGCGGTTCCTGCCCGGGATCTGCGCGGGTGAACAGCTCGGGTGCTTCGCGCTGACCGAGCCCGGCACAGGCTCCGATGCTGCGAACCTCGACACCCGTGCGACTCGTGACGGGTCGGACTGGGTCCTGTCCGGTACCAAGATCTTCATCACCAACGGCACCTGGGCCGATACCGCGCTGGTGTTCGCGCGAACCGGCGGGCCGGGGCCGAAGGGTGTCACCGCGTTCCTGGTGCCAACGGACGCACCGGGTTTCGGCCGCACCGAGGTCAAGGGCAAGCTCGGGCTGCGCGGCCAGGCCACCGCCGAAATCGTCCTCGACGGGGTTCGGGTGCCCGACGCGCTGCGCCTGGGCGAGGAAGGACAGGGTTTCCGGATCGCGATGTCCGCGCTCGACAAAGGCCGGATCGGGGTCGGGTCCGGGTGTGTCGGCGTGGCTCGCGCCTGCCTCGAAGCCGCGGTGCGCTATGCCGGTGAGCGGGAACAGTTCGGCAAGCCGATCGCCGGTTATCAACTGGTCCAGGAACTTCTCGCCGATATCGCTGTCGAGACCGACGCCGCGCGCCTACTCGTGTGGCGCGCCGCCGATCTTGCCGATCGGGGCCAGTCCTTCGGCACCGCCGCGTCGATGGCGAAGCTGTTCGCCTCCGAGACCGCGGTCAAGGCCGCGAACAACGCGATCCAGGTGTTCGGTGGCTACGGCTACATCGACGAATACCCCGTCGCCAAATACCTGCGCGACGCCCGCGTGCTGACCCTCTACGAAGGCACCACCCAGATCCAGAAACTGCTCATCGGGCGCGCCCTCACCGGCGTGAACGCCATTGTCTGACACAGGAGTACGACCCATGACCCACCGAACAGCCTTCGTTACCGGGGCCGCCCGCGGTATCGGCGCGGCGACCGCGACCCGCCTCGCCGAGGACGGATTCGCCGTGGCCGTCGTCGATCTCGACGCCGACGCCGCGATCATGACCGCCGGGAAGATCAACGCCGCGGGCGGCACCGCGATCGGGCTCGGCTGCGATGTCGCCGACGAGGCACAGGTGGCCGCCGCCGTCGCGCGCACCGTGGCCGACCTCGGCTCGCTCGACGTGCTCGTCAACAACGCGGGCGTGCTGCGCGACAACCTGCTGTTCAAGATGTCGGTGCAGGACTGGGACACCGTCATGGCGGTGCACCTGCGCGGTGCGTTCCTGTGCTGCAAGGCCGCGCAGAAGCACATGGTGGACAACGGTGGCGGCGCCATCGTGAACACCTCGAGCGTGTCGGCGCTGGGCAATCGCGGCCAGGCCAACTACGCCGCTGCCAAGGCGGGCATCCAGGGGCTGACCCGCACTCTCGCCATGGAATTGGGCCCGTTCGGCATTCGCGTGAATGCGGTCGCGCCCGGTTTCATCGTCACCGAGATGACCGCGGCCACCGCCGAGCGCATCGGCATCACCTCCGAGCAGATGCAGGCCAAGACCGCCGAGATCACCCCGCTGCGCCGCGTCGGGCAGCCCGCCGATATCGCCAATGTTGTCGCCTTCCTCGCTTCTGACAACGCCGGGTTCGTCACCGGACAGACCGTGTACGTCGACGGCGGACGCCGTCTCTGACTTTCGGAGAAACACCATGCAGAGAACAGTTTTCAACGAAGAGCACGAAGCCTTCCGCAAGACCGCGCGCGCGTTCATCGAGTCGCAGGTCGCACCGGTCTACGACCAGTGGTACGAGGCGGGCATCGTGCCGCGCGAGTTCTACACCAAGCTGGCCGAGCTCGGCGTGTTCGGGATCGAGGTGCCAGAGGAATACGGCGGCGCCGGCATCGAATCGTTCAAGTTCCAGGCGATCCTGCTGGAGGAAACCACCCGCGCCGGTGTGTCTTTCGGCGGTTCGGGCGTGCACGTGGGGCTGTGCCTGCCGTACCTGAAGAACCTCGCCACCGACGAGCAGAAGCAGCGCTGGCTGCCCGGGTTCGTCTCCGGCGAGATCATGTTCGCGATCGCGATGACCGAGCCGAGCACGGGTTCGGATCTCGCCGGAATGCGCACCACCGCAAAGCTTTCCGAGGACGGCACGCACTACGTGCTCAACGGGTCCAAGACCTTCATCACCGGTGGTGTGCACGCCGACCGGGTGATCGTCTGCGCGCGGACCGCCCCGCCGTCGGAAACCGATCGCCGCCACGGCATTTCGCTGCTGGTCGTCGACACCAAGTCGCCCGGATACGCGGTGGGCCGCAAGCTGGACAAGCTGGGTCTGAAGGTCTCCGACACCGCCGAACTGTCCTTTACGGACGTGCAGGTTCCGGTCTCGGACCTGTTGGGTGAAGCCCACAAGGGCTTCAGTTACCTGGGGCAGAACCTGCCGCAGGAACGCCTGTCGATCGCGATCGGCGCCTACGCCCAGGCCAAAGCCGCGATCCGGTTCACCCTCGAATACACCAAGGGCCGAACAGTTTTCGGTCAGCCGGTGTCGCAGTTCCAGAACACCAAATTCGAGCTGGCTGCCTGTCAGGCCGAGGTCGATGCCGCCGAAGCTGTCGTCGATCGCGCGCTCGAGGCACTGGATCTCGACGAGCTCACCCCCGCCGACGCGGCCTCGGCCAAACTGTTCTGCTCCGAGGTGGCCTCGCGGGTTATCGACCGCTGCCTGCAGCTGCACGGCGGCTACGGCTACATCAACGAGTACCCGGTGGCGCGGCTGTACGCCGACAACCGGGTCAACCGGATCTACGGTGGGACCAGCGAGGTGATGAAGATGATCATCGCCAAGGACATGGGCTTGTGACCGGCGCCGCGTACCTGGTCGACGGCGTTCGGACGCCGTTCGGCCGCTACGGTGGGGCGCTGGCCGGTGTTCGTCCCGATGACCTTGCCGCACACGTGATCTCGGATCTGATGAAGCGGCTGCCGAGTGTGGACTTCGGTGCCGTCGACGACGTGGTGCTGGGGTGCGTCAATCAGGCGGGCGAGGACAATCGCAATGTCGCGCGGATGGCCGCGCTGCTGGCGGGACTGCCGGTGGGCGTGCCCGGGGTGACCGTCAACCGTTTGTGCGCCTCGGGTCTGGACGCGGTGGGGTATGCGGCCAGGGCGATTCGGGCCGGCGATGCGGATCTGATGATCGCCGGTGGGGTGGAGTCGATGACCAGGTCGCCGTACGTGCTGGCGAAAGCTGGTGCGGCGTGGGATCGTTCGCCGGAGATGGTCGACACCACCATCGGGTGGCGGTTCGTGAATCCGCGGATGCGTGAGCTGTACGGCACCGACTCCATGCCGGAGACCGCGCAGAACATCGCCGATGAGTACGGCATCGCGCGCGCCGATCAGGACGCGTTCGCGTTGCGTTCGCAGGAGCGCGCGGCAGCCGCGATCGCCGGGGGCAGGCTCGCTCGTGAGATCACGGCTGTGCCGGTGCCGCAGCGTCGCGGTGAACCCGTGGTCGTGGATCTGGACGAGCATCCGCGCGAAACCAGCGCTGAGTCGTTGGCCGCGCTACGGGCAGTGATGCCCGGTGGGTCCGTTACCGCGGGCAATTCCTCGGGGATCAACGATGGGGCCGCGGCGCTGTTGATCGCCTCCGAAGATGCTGTTCGCCGGTACGGGCTGACTCCGCTCGCGCGGGTCGGGGCGGTCGCCGCCGCGGGCGTCGCGCCGCGAACCATGGGCATGGGGCCGGTGCCTGCCGTGGAAAAGCTTTTGTCGCGAACGGGTTTGGGTCTGGGCGAGATCGATGTGTTCGAACTCAACGAGGCCTTCGCCGCCCAGGCGCTGGGGGTGTTGCGCGGGCTCGGTCTGCCCGACGACGCCGACCACGTCAACCCCAACGGCGGGGCGATCGCGCTCGGTCACCCGCTCGGCGCCAGCGGTGCGCGCCTGGCGCTGACGGCCGCGCTCGAACTCGTCGAACGCGATGCTCGCCATGCCGTCGCCACCCTGTGCGTCGGTGTCGGTCAGGGACTCGCCATGCACCTCCAACGGTGACCGGTGCGGTGATCGCAGACAGCGGAAGGCCCTGGTGCCCCCGTCGGTCGCGATCACCGCACCTACAGCCCCGCCGGTGCGGTCACCGCATCGACCCGATCACGCCTTGCCGCGTGCCCCGGCAGGCGGCAGCAGTACCCACTCGCCATCGCTGTCGAACTCTAGGAACGCCCATGAACGCCACCCTCTCCCTGGCGAGCATCCTCGCCGAACCCGCCCGCCGCCGCCCAAACCACCTCGCCCTCGTCGAAGGCGCAAACCGCATCACCTTCGCCGAGCTGTGGCAGCAGGCCCGCGAGCAGGCGGGTGCCCTGATCGCGCGCGGCGTGAAACCCGGTGACCGGGTGGCACTGCTGTGTCCGAACACCGCCGACTTCCCGCGCGCCTACTTCGCTATCCTCGCCGCGGGCGCGACCGTGGTGCCGGTGCACCTGCTGCTCACCGCACCCGAGATGGAGTACGTGTTGCGAGACAGCGGTGCGTCGCTGCTGATCTGTCATCCGATGGTCGCCGGGACAGGCGCCGAAGCTGCCGCGGGCGCCGGCATCGACGTGATCGCGCCCACCGACCTTGTCGGCGAAGCGATTTCGAACTTCGTCTCCCGCGGCCCGCTCGACACCGCGGTCGTGTTCTACACCAGCGGCACCACCGGCACACCCAAGGGCGCCGAACTCAGCCACCTCAACATGGTGATGTGCGCGACCGTGAACACCTTCGACGCCAACGAGATCCACCGCGACGACATCGCTCTCGGCGCGCTGCCACTGTTCCACGTATTCGGGCAGACGGTGTCGATGAACTCGCACTGGCGGGTCGGCGGCACCCTGGTGTTGATGCCGAGATTCGATGCGGCAGCGGCTGTTTCGCTGATGGCGGCCGAGCGGGTGAATCTGTTCCACGGCGTGCCGACCATGTATCTGTCGTTGATCGATGCGGCGGCTTCGGCACCGGAACTGCCCGAGCTGAAACTGTGCATCAGCGGTGGTGCCGCATTGCCGGTTGCCGTGCTCGAGGAATTCGAACGGATCTTCCATGCGCCGGTTCTGGAGGGGTACGGGCTGTCGGAGACTTCGCCGACCGCCGCGGTGAACCAGCCGATCTACGGCACCGAGGCGGGCACCGTCGGGCATGCCGTGTGGGGTGTCGACGTCGAGATCGCCGATCCCGCGATCACCGACCGGATCGAACTGCTGCCCATCGGCGACGTCGGGGAAGTGGTGGTGCGCGGGCACAACGTGTTCAGCGGCTACACCGGCAGGCCGGAAGCGACCGCCGCCGCCGTGATCGACGGCTGGTTCCGGACCGGCGACCTCGGCACCCGGGACAAGACCGGCCGCGTACGCATCGTCGACCGGATCAAGGAAATGATCCTGCGCGGCGGCTTCAACGTGTATCCGACCGAGGTCGAAGCGGCCCTGATGCGGCACCCGAACATCGCGCAGGTCGCCGTGATCGGCGTGCCCGACCCGCATTACGGTGAGGAGATCGTCGCGGTCGTCGTGCCGGACGGCGTGCTCACCGCCCAGGACGTGATCGACTTCGCCAAGCTGCAGGTCGCCAAGTACAAGTACCCGCGCCGCGTCGAATTCGTCACCGAACTACCCCTCGGACCCACCCACAAGGTCCTCAAACGCGAACTGCGCCAACGTTTCGGAGGAGCCGCATGACCACCGATTTCCCGGATTTCGACACCCTGCGCGCCGCCATCGGCACCGAACTCGGCCCCAGCGACTGGTTCACCATCGACCAGCACCGCATCGACCTGTTCGCCGAAGCCACCGACGACCACCAGTGGATCCACGTCGACCCCACCCGCGCCGCCGCAGGCCCCTACGGCACCACCATCGCCCACGGCTTCCTCACCCTGTCCCTGATCGTCCCCATGACCCAGCAGATCATGACGGTCAGCGCCGCGAAGGCGGGCATCAACTACGGACTGGACAAGGTCCGCTTCCTCACCCCCGTCCCGGTCAACAGCCGACTCCGAGCCCACCTCACTCTCACTCAGGTAACCGAAGTCCCGGGCGGCGTCCAGATCCACCGCCACGTCACCGTGGAACTCGAGGGTGCCGACCGCCCGGCCTGCGTCGCCGACTCCATCGCCCGCTGCCTGCTCTGAACTTCGATTCGCGGAAGTCGGTGCCGCACAGCCGAATTCGTAAACCTCTGGCAATCGGCCGATCGTCGTGTGACGCTGGGCGGTGCCACTGACCGACGAAAGGATGTCAGCAGATGAAGCTGTGTGCGGTGACGCTCGATTGTCCTGATCCGCTGGCCTTGGCCGAGTTCTATCAGCGAGCGACCGACTATGCACCGCATCCGATCTCGGATGCGGAGTTCGCCGGCTTGATCAGTCCGGGCGGGTTCTTTCTCGGCTTTCAACGGGTGGACGACTACCAGCGTCCGCAGTGGCCGGGCCAGGCGTCTCCCCAGCAGTCGCACCTCGATTTCGCGGTACCCGACCTCGACGAGGGAGAGACGCGACTGCTGAGCCTCGGCGCGGTCAAAGCCGAGCATCAGCCGAACGAGGACCGGTGGCGCGTGCTCCTCGATCCGGCCGGTCACCCGTTCTGTCTGGTGATCGACCGCGACCAGAGTTAGTCGTCGGCCAGGTAGCGCTCGACCGAGCCGTCGTGGTGGGCGGAACCGCTGGGGGCGACGGAGAAGGCGACGAGCATGGGGGTCCTTTCGAGTGGGGTGGGTTCCATGGTGCTCGGGTCGGGCGCAACTGTGCGCCGACGCGCGGGGGAGTGGGTGCGACCATTACCCTCTATCGGGTGGCGATATCCAAGGTCGAGCGGCTGATGAATCTGGTCATCGCGCTGCTGTCGACCAGGCAGTTCCTGAGTGCGGAGCGCATTCGCGCCAGCGTGGCCGGTTACGAGGACTCGGTGACCGACGACGCGTTCAGCCGGATGTTCGAACGCGACAAGAACGAATTGCGCGATCTGGGCATCCCCCTCGAAGTCGGTCCGGTGGGGCGGTTCTCGACGCTCGAGGGGTACCGGATCAACCGGGACGCCTACGAGTTGCCCGATATCGACCTGTCGAGCGAGGAAGCCGCGGCGGTCGCCGTCGCGGTCCAGATGTGGGCTTCGCCGGAATTGGCGGGGGCGGCCGAGGGTGCGCTGTTGAAGCTGCGCGCGGCCGGGGTCACCGTCGAAACCGACAACGTCGGAGTATCGGTGCCCGCGGTGCCTGCCCGCACGCGTGGATCGGAGCCGGTCCTGCGGGAACTCCTCGCGGCGATCGACGCGGGGCAGGCGGTGCGCTTCGGCCACCACAGCGCCGTCACCGATCCGTTCGTGACCCGCGACGTCGAACCGTGGGGTGTGGTGACCCGGCACGGGCGCTGGTACCTCGTCGGACACGATCGCGAACGCGACGCCGTGCGCACGTTCCGGCTCTCGCGCATCGGCGGTGAGGTGCGGGCGTACGGTCCGGTCGACGCGGTGCACAAACCCGCCCATACCGACCTGCGCGCGATTGTCGATCGGGTCACCGGCGACGCTCCCGTCACCGGATCGGCCACCGTGTGGGTCGCCAAGGGACGCGGTCGCGAGTTGCGCCGCATCGGCACCGAAGTCGAGACCCGTGACCTGGGCGGACGCCCCGGCTCGGTGCTCGAGGTGCCGGTCCGATCCCGCGACTGGGTGGCCCGACTGATCACGGGTCTCGGCCCCGATGTCCTCGTTCTCGAACCACCGGAACTGCGCGCCGACGTGATGAACCGGCTACGGTCGGTACTCGACCACACGGAGGTCACGTCGTGAGTTCGCGCCTGTCCCTACGCCTTTCGCGCCTGCTGAACATGGTGCCGTACTTACTCGCGCACCCGGGCATCAGCGCGGCCGAGGCCGCCGCCGAACTGGGTGTCACCACCAAACAGCTGATGAGCGACCTCAACCAGCTGTGGATGTGCGGCCTGCCGGGTTACGGCCCCGGCGATCTGATCGACCTGTCGTTCTCCGAGGAGAGCATCGAGGTCACCTTCTCGGCAGGCATCGAACGCCCGCTGCGGCTGACCTCCACCGAGGCCACCGCCCTGCTGGTCGCCCTGCGCTCGATCGTGGAAATGCCGGGCATGGTCGACCCCACCGCCGCGCACGCCGCCATCGCCAAGATCGAATCGGCGATCGCCAGCACCGACACCGCCGTGAAGCCTGTCGAGGTTCCGGTCGAACAGCCGGTGGTCGCGACCGTGCGGGCCGCGCTCGCCGACGTGCGGGCACTGCGCCTGGTCTACTACTCCGCCAGCCGCGACGAGGTGTCCGAACGCATCGTCGACCCGATCCGCGTGGTGCTGGTCGACAACAACAGCTACCTGCAGGCCTGGTGCAGGCAGGCCGAAGGTGTTCGCCTGTTCCGGTTCGACCGGATCGAGGACGCCACCGAACTCGACGAACCGGCCCGCCCGCCGAGCCACGCCGCCGCCGACGCGGCCGCACTCGACCTGTTCCAGGACGACCCCGACGTGCCCCTGGCCCGACTGCGGATCCGCGACGACTACGCCTGGGTGCTCGACCAATACCCCATGCACCGCATCGAATCGCGCGCCGACGGCAGCATCGAGGCGGGCATGCGCTTCGCCTCGGCGGACTGGATGGCCCGGTTGCTGCTCGGGTTCGGCACCGGCGTCACCGTGCTCGGCCCACCGGAACTGGTGGCGGCCGTGCGCCTGCGCGCCGATGCCGCACTGGCCGCCTACGCGGCCGCCGGACTGGTGGGGGAGACCGAACCCGCGTGAGTCAGCGAGTACTCGTCCTCGGTGCGGGCAGCGTCGGAGTCTTCATCGGCGGTCACCTGGCCGCCGCGGGCATGGAAGTGATCTTCGTCGGCCGCCAGCGCGTTCTCGACGACATCGCCGAGAACGGTCTGCGCCTGACCGATCTGGACGGCGGCTCCACCGAGGTGCCACCCGACCGATTCGGCCTCGCCCTCGAACCCGACGAACCCGAACTGGCCGACCTGGTCCTGGTGACCGTGAAATCGGCCGACACCGCTGCCGCGGTCCGTGCCGTCGCGGGCCGATTACGCCCCGGCACGCCGGTCGTGAGCCTGCAGAACGGCATCGGCAACGCGAGCCTGATCCGCGAGATCCTGCCGACCAGCATCGCCCTCGCCGGAATGGTGATGTTCAACGTGGTCCATCGCGGTCGCGGGTGCTTCCACCGCGCCAGCGACGGCGTGCTGGCGATCCAGGACGACCAGGTCGTCGACCGCTTCGCCGACCATTTCCGCGCGGCAGGACTGCCGCTGCGCCGCCACCGCGACCTGCGTCCGGTGCAGTGGGCCAAACTTCTGCTCAACCTGAACAACCCGATCAACGCCCTCTCCGGCAGGCCGCTGCGCGAAGAACTCGCCGAACGCGACTACCGCCGCTGCCTCGCACTGACCCAGTCCGAAGCCCTCGCTGTGATGAACACTGCGCGAATTCGACCCGCTCAGCTCACCCCTGTGCCGCCGGAGTTGATGGTGCATCTGCTGCGCGTTCCCGACCCCGTCTTCCGTCGGGTGTTCGGCCGAGTGCTCGCGATCGACCCCCTGGCCCGCTCGTCGATGGCCGACGATCTCGCTCTTGGACGACAGACCGAAATCGCGTGGTTGTGCGGGGAAATCGTGCGTCTCGGCGAGATGGTCGGCCGCCCGACACCGGTCAACCGGCGGCTGACGGAGCTGATCCGGATCGCCGAATCCGGCGACACCGCACGCTTCACCGGAAGCCGGTTGTTTGCCGAGCTGACCGGGGCGGTCGCGGCCGCGCGGGGTTGAACGAGTGGCGAACACCGCTGCGGGCGGTCGTTCACCGGGGTCCGATCCCAGGTAGCATCGGTAATCACCACATCTTTGGAGGTATCTGATAATGGGCTCGTTCAGCTGGACGCACCTGCTGATCATCGCGGTGCTGTTCGTCCTGCTCTTCGGCGCGAAGCGGCTCCCTGACGCCGCGCGCGGTCTGGGCCGTTCGCTGCGCATCTTCAAGAGCGAGGTCGGGCAGATGCAGGCCGAGTCGGCGGCTGCCGACACGCAGACGGCCACCCCTGCCACCCCCGCGCAGCCGCAACAGCTGTCCGCGTCGGCCCCGCAGGTGCAGACCCCGGTCGTCGAGCCGCAGCAGCAGGGCCACAAGACCCTCTGACCGCGGCCATCACCCCGGGGCGGTAGCGATCGCTCCGGGGCGAAGTGCTGTCCGGTCAAGAGCATCCGCCGAACCGAGGGTTAGAGGCCACCACCCACCATGCGCATCCCGTTCGATCCCCGGCGCGCCAAGCGCAGGACGAATCCCGACGGCACCATGTCGTTGGTCGAGCACCTGCAGGAACTGCGCACCCGGCTGCTGCTTGCGCTGGCCGCCATCGCGGTGACCACCCTGATCGGCTTCTTCTGGTACGCCCACACCCTGTTCGGGCTGGAGAGCCTGGGCGAGATCCTGCGCGGGCCCTACTGTGCGCTGCCCGAATCGGCGCGGGCGAGCCTGAGCCCCGACGGCGCGTGCCGACTGCTCGCGACCGGACCCTTCGACCAGTTCATGCTCCGGCTGAAGGTCGGCCTCACCGCGGGCGTCGTGATGGCGACACCATTCTGGCTGTATCAGCTGTGGGCGTTCATCACCCCTGGCCTGTACGCGAAGGAACGCCGGCTCGCGGTCGGGTTCGTGGTGACGGGTTCGGTGCTGTTCGTCACGGGCGCCGTGCTGGCCTACCTGGTGGTCTCGCACGCGTTGTCGTTCCTGATGACCATCGGTGACAACGTCCAGATCACCGCGCTCAGCGGTAACCAGTACTTCGGTTTCATCATCCAGTTGCTGATCATCTTCGGTGTCAGTTTCGAGACGCCGCTGGTCATCATCGGGCTGAACCTGGTCGGGGTTCTGCCCTACGCCAAGCTCAAGGCCTGGCGGCGCGGGATGATCTTC
Source organism: Nocardia sp. NPDC058658 (assembly GCF_042716665.1). Lineage (NCBI taxonomy): Bacteria > Bacillati > Actinomycetota > Actinomycetes > Mycobacteriales > Nocardiaceae > Nocardia > Nocardia sp. NPDC058658. The sequence continues at coordinate 895,089 of NZ_JBHXRR010000001.1, read as the reverse complement.
GGCCTGTTCGTCTTCGCCGCGATCGTCACCCCGCAGGACCCGTTCTCCATGCTGGCGCTGGCGCTGGCGCTCACCGTGCTGTTCGAGTTCGCCGTGCAGTTCTCGCGGTTCAGCGATGCCCGCAAGGCTCGCCGGGAGGCGAAGGAGGGCTGGGGTCCGCTCGACGACGAACAAGCCTCACCGTTGGAGACTCCCGAACCGGTGGCGTCGGCCGATCCGGTGGGCGAGCCGGAGAAAACCACGCGCCCGGTGTCGGACTACTCCGATACGCTCTGACATGTGACCGACACTCCGGGGCTGCCCAGCGAACTGGCGAAATTCGCCGGTGAAATCTCCTTCGATCTGGACCCCTTCCAGCGCACCGCGTGCGCGGCCTTGGAAGACGGGCACAGTGTGCTCGTGTGCGCGCCCACCGGTGCGGGCAAGACGATCGTCGGCGAATTCGCCGTGCACATGGCCCTGGCTTCGGGCGGAAAGTGCTTCTACACCACGCCGATCAAGGCGCTGTCGAATCAGAAGTTCGCCGATCTGACGGCTCGGCACGGGCGCGAGAACGTCGGCCTGCTCACCGGTGACCAGTCGATCAACCCCGGTGCGCCGGTGGTCGTGATGACCACCGAGGTCCTGCGCAACATGCTCTACGCGTCCTCGGACTCGCTGCACGGGCTGTCCTATGTGGTGATGGACGAGGTGCACTACCTGGCCGACCGGTTCCGCGGCGCGGTGTGGGAGGAAGTGATCCTGCACCTGCCGCCCGACGTGCGGCTGGTGAGTCTGTCGGCGACGGTGTCCAACGCCGAGGAATTCGGCGCGTGGATGGAGACCGTGCGCGGCGACACCGCGGTGGTGGTCGACGAGACCCGGCCGGTGCCGCTGTGGCAGCACGTGATGGTCGGGCGACGGATGTTCGACCTGTTCGACACCAAGTCCAGCGACCGCAAGGTCGTGGTCGACGAAGACCTCGTCCGGTTCATCCGCCAGCGCGAGAGCGCCGACCGGATGCACGGCTACGGCGGCCCACGCGGGCGCGGGGGACGCGGCGGCAACTTCCGTCCGCTGCCACGACCGGACGTGCTGGCTCGCCTCGACGAGGAAAACCTGCTGCCCGCGATCACCTTCATCTTCAGCCGCGCGGGCTGCGACGGCGCGCTGGCGCAGTGCCTGCGCGCGCGCCTGGATCTGAGTCGTCCCGGTGAGGCCGAGCAGATCGACGAGATCATCGAAAAGCACACCGGCGACCTGCCCAAGGGCGACCTGGAGGTGCTCGGATACTGGGAGTGGCGCGCGGCGTTGCACCGCGGCCTGGCTTCCCATCACGCCGGCATGCTGCCCGCCTTCCGGCACACCGTCGAGGAACTGTTCGTCAAGGGTCTGGTGCGCGCGGTGTTCGCCACCGAAACCCTGGCACTCGGCATCAACATGCCCGCCCGCACGGTGGTGCTCGAGCGGCTGGTGAAGTTCAACGGGGAAACCCACGCCGAGCTCACCCCGGGCGAATACACCCAGCTCACCGGTCGTGCGGGTCGGCGCGGTATCGACGTCGAGGGTCACGCGGTGGTGTTGTGGCAGCCCGAGGTCGACACCAGCGCGGTGGCGGGCCTGGCGTCGACCCGCACCTATCCGCTGCGCAGCTCGTTCCGGCCCGGCTACAACATGTCGATCAATCTGATCGACCGGATGGGCGCCCAGGAAGCCCGAACACTGCTAGAAAGGTCGTTCGCGCAGTTCCAGGCCGACCGGTCGGTGGTTGGCCTTGTCCGTGGCATCGAGCGCAACGAGGGCGCGCTGCGCAAGCTCGAGAGTCAACTCGGTGGCGTCGACGGCGATTTCATGGAGTACCTGTCGCTGCGCGATCGGATCAAGCAGCGCGAGCGTGATATCCAGCAGCAGGGCCGGGCCGACCGGCGCGGTGCCGCGGTGCAAGCGTTGATCGGTTTGCGTCGCGGTGACGTGGTGGCCATCCCGGTGGGTAAACGGTCCGGGCTCGCGGTGATCCTCGAACCCGACCAGACACCCGGCGACCCGCGTCCACTGGTCTTGACCGAAGATCATTGGGCCGGAAGGGTTTCCGCGGCCGACTTCCCGGAACCCGCCGAGGCGCTCGGGCGCATGGATCTGCCGCGCCGGGTCGATCACCGGACCGCGCGCATCCGCCGCGACCTGGCCTCGGCGCTGCGTGGCACCGGAATCTCGGCTCCGCGTCGGGGCAAGCGCAACGACCGGGTGCGCGGCGGCGAAGATCGTCAACTCTCCACGCTGCGGCGCAGTCTGCGGTCCCATCCCGCCCACGATCGTCCCGATCGGGAGCAACTGAGCCGCACCGGCGAACGGTATTCGCGCCTCGCCCGCGAGACCGAGACGATGCGCCAGAAGGTTGCCGCGACCACGAATTCGCTGGCGCGCACCTTCGACCGGATCGTCGGGCTGCTCGAGGAACGTGGGTTCGTCGCCCACGGCGAGGTGACCGCCGACGGAAGGCGCCTGGCCCGGATCTACGCCGAGAGCGATCTCGTGGTCGCCGAGGCACTGCGGCAGGGGCTGTGGCGTGGACTCGGTCCGGCCGAGCTCGCGGCGGTGGTATCGACGCTGGTCTACGAGTCGCGGCAGGAGACCGGCCTGCTGACGCCGTCGGGGCCGACCGATCCGATCCGCCGGGCGGTCGCGGCCACCATCGAGGTGTGGACTGAACTGCGCTCCGACGAGGCACGGCACAAACTTCCGCCGACCCGCGAACCCGATCTCGGGTTCGTCACCGGGGTGTACAAATGGGCGCGCGGTGACGCGTTGGCCGAGGCGTTGCTGGCCAGTGGTGACCAGGGCACCACGATGTCGGCGGGCGATTTCGTACGGTGGTGCCGACAGGTGATCGACCTGCTCGATCAGATCCACAACACCGCCGACGATCCCGAGATCGCGTCCACGGCGGCCAAGGCGGTGCGGGCCGTGCGGCGGGGTGTCGTCGCGGTGGACGCCGCGTAGTCGAGGCGTCTGTGATTTGATTTCTTCGCGTACCGACCGTGAGGCGGATGTCGTGCGAATGCGGCAGGCCCGGCGCGGGGGGCTACCGTATGGACTAATGATGCGAGTGGAGGCGAGTGGATGAGCGGCCCTTACGGACCGAACAACCCCGGGGAGGGGAACAACGATCCCACCCAGCACTGGGGGGGTCAGCAGGGGGCCGGTGGTGCCGGTCCCACCCAGCACTGGGGAGGCGCGCAGCAGCCGCCACAGCAGGGCGCCCAGCCCACCCAGCAGTGGAAGGATCCGAACGCGCCGCAGCCGCAGCAGCAGTGGGGACAACAGCCCCAGCAGCCGCAGCAGCAGTGGGGCCAGCAGCCGCCGCAGGGCGGCGTGCCGCCGCAGCAGCCGACCGGGCCGCAGCAGCAGTGGGGTCAGACCCAGCCGCCGCCGCAGGACTGGAACAACCAGGCCGCAGGCGCCGGGCAGCAGTGGGGCCAGCAGCAGCCCGCGCCGCAGCAGCAGTGGGGGCAGCAGCCCGCACCGCAGCAGCCGTGGGGTCAGCAGCCGCAGCCGGCTTCCGGTGGTAAGAGCAAGGGCCTGATCATCGGGCTCGTCGGCGCGGGCGTGCTCGTGGTCGCCGCGGTGATCGGGCTGATCCTGGTCGTGTTCTCCTCGGACGAACTCGACAACACGGCCGTGCAGGACGGTGTCTCGCGCGTGCTGAAGGACTCCTACGGCATCGCCGACGTCTCCGATGTCAGCTGCCCGTCCGGTCAGGCCGTCGAGGTCGACGCGACCTTCACCTGCGACCTGAAGGTCAGCGGTGAGGCGAAGAAGGTCAGCGTCAAGATCACCAAGGACGACGGCACCTACGAGGTCGGTCGCCCCAACTAGGCGCTCGCACTACGTTTTCCGGGCCGTCCGCGCAGTCTGCGGGCGGCCCGGAGTCGTGTCAGTCGTGGGCCGCGGTCAGCGCGGTGACCAGGCGGGTGATCGGGCTCTCAGCGTTGTAGGCGGCGGCCAGGGCGAGCAGCCGGTCGGGATCGGCCGGGGTGGCGGGCAGGATGTCCGGGCGTGACAGGACCACGTCGGCGTCGCGGACGACCCGCACGACCGGTGCGGCGACCTTCAGATAATCCTGCGCGGCAACGAGTTTCGCCCGCACGCCTTTGGCGATGTCGGAACCGGGATCGGCGACGGCGGCCATGAGCGCGTCGAGCGAGCCGAACTTCGTGATCAGCTGGGCGGCGGACTTGTCGCCGATGCCCGCCACACCGGGCAGGCCGTCGGAAGCGTCGCCGCGCAGGGTCGCCATGTCGGCATACGCCGGGCCCGCGTTCTGTTCGGGCACACCGTATTTCGCCGAGAGTTCCGCGGGGCCGAACAGTTCGGCCTTGGCCAGACCGCGACCGACATAGAGCACCCGGACCGGCGGGGCGGGGTCGTCGCGCACCAACTGCAGCAGGTCGCGGTCGCCACTGACGACGACCACCGGATCGGCGCGTTCGCGGCTGGCGAGGGTGCCGAGTACATCGTCGGCCTCTAGCCCTTCCGCGCCGCCGGTGGCGATGCCCGCCGCTTCGAGGACCTCGAGGATCATCTCGACCTGCGGGGTGAGCGTGTCGGGCACCTCCTCGGCCCCGGGTGCGGCGCTGGTGCTGGTGTCGAGCCGGTGCGCCTTGTACGAGGGGACGAGGGCCACCCGGAACGGGGGCCGCCAATCCAGATCCAGCCCGACGACGAGCCTGCTCGGGCGGTGCTTGGTCACCAGCGAGGCCACCATGTCGGTGAAACCGCGCAACGCGTTCACCGACCGTCCGTCGGCGCCCCTGAGCTTGTCGGGGATCGCGTAGTAGGCGCGGAACCAGAGGCTGGCGCCGTCGAGGATCAACAGGGGTCCACGGGTGCTCTCGTCAGCGGTCACACCGGTGATTGTGCACCGAAGCACCGACACCGTGCCCGTGGCCGTGCCGGTCGGCCTGCCGCGAGGGGGTGACGCGGGGCGGGTAACGTCGGAGGTTATGAGCGCGCACACGAATGCCAGGTTTGCGGCGAAGGTCTACGGCCACCGGCTGGAGCGGGCGGTCGAATTGATGCGGGCGGCGCATCTGGACGCACTGCTGATCACCCCGGGCCCCGACCTGCGGTATCTGATCGGTTCGGCCGCGGAGTCCTTCGAACGGCTCACCTGCCTGGTCATCTCCGCCGACGGCTCGACGCCCTCGGTGGTCGTCCCGAAACTCGAGGTGGCCTCCCTCGGCGACTCCGCGGCGGGCGAACTCGGCCTGCAGATCCTCGACTGGGTCGACGGCGTCGATCCGTATCAGCTCGTCCGCTCCACGCTCCACGCCGGCTCCCGGATCGCCGTCGCCGACGCGATGCCCGCCCTGCACCTGATCCCGCTCGCCGAATCGACGACCGGTCTGCCCGCCTCGGCGACGCCGGTGCTGCGCGAATCGCGAATGATCAAGGACGAGGCCGAGATCGACGCGCTGCGCCGGGCGGGCGCGGCCATCGACCGGGTGCACGCGCGGATGGGCGAATTCCTGCGGGCGGGTCGCACCGAGGCCGAGGTGGCCGCCGACATCACCGCCGCGATCCTCGAGGAGGGGCATACCGAGGCGGCGTTCGTCATCGTCGGCAGCGGCCCCAACGGTGCCATCCCGCACCACGAGCACTCCGATCGCGTCATCGAACAGGGCGACGTGGTCGTCATCGACATCGGTGGCCCCGTCGAGCCCGGCTACTACTCCGATTCGACCCGCACCTACGCCCTCGGTACCCCGAGCTCGGAGATCGTCGAGCAGATGGCCGTCCTCGAGGCCGCCCAGGCCGCGGCGGTCGCGGCGGTGCGGCCGGGGGTGAGCGCGGAGTCCATCGACGCCGCCGCCCGCACCGTGCTCACCGACGCCGGCCTCGGCGACGCCTTCATCCACCGCACCGGCCACGGCATCGGCCTTTCGGTGCACGAGGAGCCCTACATCGTCGCGGGCAACGACCTGCTGCTCGAACCGGGCATGGCGTTCAGCATCGAGCCGGGGATCTACTTCGGCGGTGAATGGGGCGCGCGGATCGAGGACATCGTGGTCGTCACCGAGGACGGGGTGGAGTCGATGAACAACCGGCCGCACGGCCTGACGGTGCTGTAAGCGCTTCGCCTATTTCAGCGTGCTCGACGACAACACCCGCCGCACCTGGATCGCGACGACGACCCGCGTCGGGTTCTCGCGGGGCACCCGATAGCGCTCGGTGTAGCGGCGAACCGCCTCGGCCACGTCGGCGCTGTCGTCGAGCACCGTCGCCGGTCCTTCGAGGGTGAGCCAGCGTGCCCCGTCGACCTGGCTCACCGCCGCGTACCCACCGCGTCCGGCATTGCGCGCCTTCACCGACGCGCCATCGGTGATCACCCGGGCGATGCCGCTCTCGGGGTCCCAGGTGAATCCCACCGCGACCACGTGCGGGGTGCCGTCGGCGCGCAGCGTGGTGAGCGTGGCCAGGTGCCGCTCGGTGACGAACTCGAGCGCGGCGGGGGAGAGTTGTGCGGTGGCGGTCGGCATACATAAAACGCTAGCCGGGTCGATGAACGCCTGATTCCGCGGGTTTCGGTTGCCGCGACCACGGCGCCGGCGTGCCGCCGGTCGGCGTACCACGGTGGCCGTTCGGGCGGCTCACGACTGGCTGGAACCGAGGTAGCCGAAGATGGTGGCGTCGGCCGGATGACAGACTGGCGCTATGGGAATGCAGCAGAACGACGGGCCGGTGCTCGTCCTCGGTGGGCGCAGTGAGATCGGTCTGGAAGTGGCGCGCAGGCTGGCGCCAGGACGGGTGGTGATCCTTGCCGCCCGCCGAGCCGACGCCCTGGACGCCGAGATCGAGCAGGTCCGCGCGGCGGGCGCGAGCGCCGTACACGCGGTGGAATTCGACGCCGACGAGACCGCCACCCACGCCCCGCTGCTGGAGAAGCTCGCCGCCGAGCACGGTGGCATCGCGACCGCAGTGCTCGCCTTCGGTGTCCTCGGCAACCAGGACCGCGCCGAACACGACCCGGCGCACGCGGTGGCGGTCGTGCACACCGACTACGTCGCCCAGGTCAGCGTCCTGACGACCCTGGCGAACCTGATGCGCGCGCAGGGATCCGGCCAGATCGTCGTCTTCAGCTCGATCGCGGGCGTGCGCGTGCGCCGGGCCAACTACGTCTACGGTTCGGCCAAAGCGGGCCTGGACGGCTTCGCCAGCGGCCTCGGCGACGCCCTCCACGGCACCGGTGTCCAGCTGCTGCTGGTCCGCTCCGGCTTCGTGATCGGCCGCATGACCACCGGCATGGAACCCGCCCCCATGGCCAGCACCCCCGACCACGTCGCCGACGCGGTCGTACGCAGCCTCGCCAAGGGCGCCACCCGCGTTGCCATCCCCGGTCGGCTTGCGCTGGCCTTCTTCGTGATGCGCCTGCTCCCGCAATCCGTCTGGCGCCGGATGCCGCGGTGACCGAGATGGGTGCCGCGGCGACCGGGCCGGATGCCGCGGTGACCGCGCCGGGCGATGGGCTGTCGGCCGAGCACGGCCGGGTGTCGGATTCGGCTGTGATCGGCGATGTTGCCGGGCCGGACCGGGCCGCGACGGGTGGGCCGGTCGCCGACGCGGGGGACTGGGTCGGCCATCCGATCGTGGTCGCCGGCATCGGGGCCGAAGGCTGGACCGGGCTGGGAGAGAGCGTCCGCCACGCCATCGGTGACTGTGACGTGATGTTCGGGTCCACGCGTCAATTGGCGCTGCTCCCGCCCAGCGACATCGAACGCGTGCCATGGCCGACACCGCTGCTGCCCGCACTACCGGTGTTGTTCGCGCGCAACGTCGATCGGCGCATCGGCGTCCTCGCCAGCGGCGATCCCATGTTCTACGGCATCGGCGTCACCCTCGCCCGCCGGTTCGGCCCCGCGGCGCTGCGCGTGTTCCCGCAGCCGTCCTCGGCCTCGCTCGCCTGCGCCCGGCTCGGCTGGCCGCTCGCCGAAATTCCGGTGGTGAGCGTGGTTGCCCGACCATTGCCCACCGTCCTGCCTGAATTGTCCGAAAATCGTCGGATTCTCGTCCTCAGCGAGGACGAGAAGACACCCGATCGCCTCGCGGAACTGCTGCGCGACAACGGTTTCGGCGCCTCGGTCCTGACCGTCCTCGAACAACTCGGTGGCCCCGCTGAGCGGGTGCGCACGGGCCCCGCGGCGACCTGGCTGCACCCACCCGGCGACCCGCTCAACATCGTCGCCATCGACTGCCGCGCTGACCCCGGCACCCGCCGCGACACCCGCCTGCCCGGCCTGGCCGACACCGCCTTCGCCGGCGACGGCCAACTCACCAAAACCGAGGTCCGCGCCCTGACCGTCACCGCTCTCGCGCCCGCACCGGGGGAAATGCTGTGGGATATCGGCGGCGGCTCGGGCAGTATCGCGATCGAATGGTGCCGCACCCATCCGCTGTGTCGTGCGGTCACGTTCGAACGACTGCCCGCCCGGCGAGAACAAATCGCGACCAATATCGCCGCCCTCGGGGTACCGGGAATCACGATCCGTGGTGAGGTGCGCTCAGAGTTAGCCGAGGAAATGAGCCCGGCACCCGACGCCATATTTCTCGGCGGTGGCCTCACCCAGGCGGGCCTGTTCGAGTCCTGTTGGGAACGCCTGCGCCCGGGCGGGCGGCTGGTCGCCAACGCGGTCACCGCGGAATCGGAAGCGCTGCTGCTCGACTGGTCTGCGCGGTTCGGTGGGACCCTGCGCAAATTTCAGATCTACCGAGGCGAACCGCTCGGTACGTTCACGGCCTGGCGGCCGCACTTGCCGGTGGCCCAGTGGGTGGTCCGAAAACATGCTGGTCAACCGACCAGGAACGCATAACGCCGATCACGATCAGATCACGCGCAGATCACGGCGAATCCGTTCTCGCAGGGTCCGCACGCCAGAAAAGTTTCGGACCGAACGTGTAGAACCGTCGACGCGGGGGTAGGGTCGTTGCCGTTCCGGGTAATCCCCCCGGTTCGTTTTCCATGATGGAGAGTTACATGAAGTACTCGAAGTTCGATGGCGATACTGCCCGTGCCGATGATTTCGGAGGGCTGTCCTGAGAGTTCTGATCCTCGGTGGCACCGGTGAAGCCAGGGAGTTGGCGCGTAGAGCGTCCGGCGAGCGTGGACTCGATATCGTGTCCTCCCTTGCCGGTCGGGTCGCCAATCCGCGGCTTCCGGTCGGTGCGGTTCGGGTGGGTGGGTTCGGTGGTGTCGAGGGCCTCCGAACCTGGCTACGCGAGAACGCGATCGACGCTGTCGTGGATGCGACCCATCCGTTCGCCGCGAAGGTGAGCGCGCACGCCGCCACCGCCGCGGTCGACCTGGACATTCCCGTGCTGCACCTGCGCCGCCCGGAGTGGGTGCAGCGGCGTGGTGACCTGTGGACCAGGGTGCCCGATCTCGCATCGGCGGCCGCGGCCCTGAACGCGCGCGACGAACGAGTCCTGCTGACCATCGGTCGCCAAGGCGTCGGCGCGTTCGTCGGCTGCACCGGGCACCGTTTCGTCATCCGGTCCATCGACGCCCCCGAGGTCCCGCTGCCGCCGCGTTCCGCACTGCTGCTGGCGCGCGGGCCGTTCACCTTCGACGAGGAGCTCGTGCTGATGTCGCGTCATCGCATCGATGTGCTGGTCACCAAGAACAGCGGCGGTGAGCAGACCGAGGCGAAGATCTTCGCCGCGCGCACGGCGGGACTGCCGGTGATCATGATCGACCGGCCGCCGCTGCCCGCGGGCGCGGTGACCGTCGCCGAGGTCGGTGACGCGATCGAGTGGCTGCACGAGGCCGCGTCGCACCGGGTGCGCTGAGGTCAGTCGGTGCGCACGGTGCCGAATTCCGCCGGCGGCGGTGTCGACGGCGTGAAGATCGTCGGCAGCTGGTCGAACCAGTGCAGGACCGCGCGCTCGTAGGCGATGCCGAATTCGAGGGTGGCGCGCTGGTGTGGTGCCAGCGCGGTCTCGTCCTCGTCGAGGTAGCGGTCGAGGCGGTCCTGGTGAATGTTCTTGTTGGCGGCGATGATCCGATCGCGATGCGCGGGCTCGAGGTGCTCGCCGAACGACAAGGTGAGCAGCAGCGGCACCCGGATGGTCTCGGCGCCGGGATCGCGGCTGATCCATTCGGCGAACGCCTCGCGGCCGATCTCGGTGATCCGATACGGCGTGCGTTCCCTGGCGCCGCGTTCGCCTTTGGTCACCAGGCCCGCGGCGTCCATGGTGGACAGTTCGCGATACACCTGGCTCTGGGTGATCGTCCAGAAGTCGCCGATGCGTTGCTGGGCCTGTGTAGCCAGATCCCAGCCCGACTTCGGGCCCTCGTGCAGGAACCCGAGTAGCGAGGCCGCGGTGGAGTTCAGCGGGCGGCGTCGAGTCGCGGCTTCGGTCAACGGTCAACTCCCTTCGAACTACATTCCTCAGTGGAATGTTACGCCTGGCGGTGCGGTCCACCAAGAGTGACAGGTTGCGGCGTGTTCGCCGGGAGCGGGGTGCGGCGGTGGTGCTCGCGCGCTGAGCGCCACCGCCGCGAGGATCGTCCCGTCAGGCCAGCGCCAGATTCACGACGGCGCCGTCGGTGAGTTCGTAGGACGCCAGCGTTCGGGAGTCCTCGAGCTTGACCTCGCTGTCGGTGACGAGCTGCTGCTCGGCCGCCGCGACGCCGGTCTGCTCCTCGATGAGGATCTTCAGATCCTCGACGGTGGCCGTGGCGTCGATGTCGACCGCGATGGGTTCGCCGTCGAGGCCGTTGACCGTCAGCGTGATGCTGGTGGCGCTGTCGGCCAGGGGTGACCCGGGCAGACCCGGCAGGGCGGGCAATCCGGGTGCGGCGGGTGCAGCCGGTACCGCGGGTGCGGCCGGTGCGGCTGGTAAGGCCGGCGCGGCGGGTGCCGCCGGTGCTTCGGGTGCCGCTGGTAGCGCCGGCGCTTGGGCCGAGGCGATGCCGGCGACGGGAGCCGTCATGGCGGCGGCGATCATGCCGATCGTCAGGCCGCGCCGTAATCGGGTACCGAGAGTGCGTTGTGCGTGGTGCTGAACTCTCATCGTGGTGAATCCTTTCATCGTCCTCGTGGGACGTGTTGGGGAATCGAACCAGGAACGAGCTGTCACGCGTGCGGGCGAGCCCGCGGAACCAGTGTGCCACCGCACGTCGGGTACGCCGGGGTCCCCGACCGCGTGGGTGGTCGGGGACCCCGGCCACGTGGGTGGACCGGCCGAGTCGTCGGGCCTAGGCGGACCCGTATCTGCGCGAGGTAAAGACTCGGGTGCCTTCCGGCGTGTCGAAGGTGGTGGTGGTCGAAGCTCCGATGATCAGCAGCGTGCGCATGTCGACCTCGTCGGGATCGAGTTCGCCCAGGGTGGTCACCCGGACCGATTCGGTCGGCCCGCCCACATCGCGACCCAGCACCACCGGTGTGTCCGGTTTACGGTGCTCGAGCAGGACGTCGCGCATGGCACCGACCTGCCACCGACGTTGCGAGGAAGCCGGGTTGTAGATCGCGATGGCCATGTCGGCTGCCGCGACGGCCGAAAGACGTTGGGCGACAACGTCCCACGGCTTGAGGCGATCCGACAGCGAGATCATCGCGTAGTCGTGCCCGAGTGGTGCGCCGACCCGGCTCGCGACGGCGTTGGCGGCGGTCATTCCGGGCAGTACCCGAACCCGAACATCCTTGAACTGCGGTTCGGCCGACACTTCGAGAACGGCCGCGGCCATGGCGAAGACTCCCGGGTCACCGGAGGAGATCACCGCGACGCGAGCACCCCGCTTGGCCAGATCGAGTGCCATCGCGGCCCGCTCGGATTCGACCTTGTTGTCGCTGGCGTGCCTGCGCTGACCCGCCCGCTCGGGGACGCGGTTGATGTAGGTGGTGTAGCCGACGAGATCGGTTGCCTCGGCGAGCGCGGCGGTGACTTGCGGCGTGGTCCAGTCGGCGTCGCCGGGGCCGAGGCCAACGACCACGACTTCGCCTGGTACGACCACGGATTCGAGGTTGGCTTCCAACGGGAGGCGGGTGATATCCGCATCGGCATCTGGTGTCGCGATGGCCGATTCGGTCGGCGCGGCGGCGGAGGTGACCGCGCGACCCGTCGAGTCGCCGGACGTGCCTACGGCGGTGGGCGTCCGGCCCGGAGTCGCGGCCCGGTGATCTGCGGTCGATGTTGCCCGGTCGCCGGTGTCGCGAGCGAGGATCTGCGTGGTCGGGGTCGGGCCGGGTACGAGGGTGATCGAGAAGTACGGCACGTCGGCCTCATCGACATCGGCGGCGGCGAGCACCCGTTGACGGGTGCTGCTCGCACGTTCGACGTAATAGGCGTCGCCCAGTCGGCCGGAATCCGAGAGTGCCTGGCGCACACCGGGAAACGTGCGTCCCAGCTTCATGATCGCGGCGGCTTCGGTGTTGCGCAGTCGCTCGGTCAGTTCCTCGACGGGCATCGTGCCGGGCAGCACCGTCAGCACCTGCTCGCCTTCGACCAGTGGTGTCCCCAGCGCCGCGGAAGCCGCACTGACAGAGGTGATCCCGGGCACGATCTCGGCGTCGAACCGGTCGGCCAACCGCCGATGCATGTGCATATAGGAGGAGTAGAACAGCGGATCACCGGCGGCGAGCAGCGCGACGGTACGTCCCGCTGCCAGGTGGGTGGCCAGTCGTGCGGCCGCCTGCTCGTAGAACTCGTCGATCGCACCCTGATACCCACCGGGATGATCGGTGGTCTCCACCGTCACCGGGTAGACCAGATGCTCCTCGATCTGACCCTCGCGCAGATACGGTTCGGCAATGGCACGCGAGATGCTGCGCCCGTGCTTGGCGCTGTGGAACGCCACCACATCGGCGGCGGTGATGAGCCGCGCGGCCTTCACGGTGACCAGTTCCGGGTCGCCCGGGCCCAGGCCGATACCCCACAGTTTGCCGGTGCTGATCTCACTCACTCCTGTTCGCTCGCAATAGCATTCAGTGCCGACGCGGTGATCGCGCTCCCGCCGCGGCGCCCGCGCACGGTGAGATACTCGATCCCGCCGAACTCGATCAGCGCCTGCTTGGATTCGGCGGCCCCGATGAACCCGACCGGGATACCGATGACGGCGGCGGGTCGCGGCGCACCGGCGTCGAGCATGTCGAGCAGGTGGAACAGCGCGGTCGGTGCGTTGCCGATGGCCACCACCGCACCGTCGAGCTGGTCGCGCAGCAGTTCCAGCGCCGCCACCGACCTGGTGTTGCCCAGTTGTGCGGCGAGGTCGGGCACGCGCGGGTCTTTGAGATTGCACAGCACCGCGTTGTCGGCGGGCAGGCGTTTGCGGGTCACCCCCGAGGCGACCATGTTGGCGTCGCAGATGATCGGCTTGCCCGCGTGCAGGGCGGCGCGCGCGGCGGCGACCACACCGGGGGAGTAGGCGATATCGGCGGCCAGGTCGACCTGCCCGCAACCGTGGATCATCCGCACCGCAACCCGCTCGACATCGGCGGGGAAACCGGCGAGATCCGCTTCGGCGCGGATCGTCGCGAACGAGCGCCGATAGATCTCGGCCCCGTCGGTGAGGTAGCTGGCACGCACGTCGGACATGCCGACAACCCTAGAACCTGGGTCTGACGTGGTCTCGCGCGGCTCAGGTGCGGGGGCGTTCGAGAATGCGCGACATCACCAGCGAACTGCGGGTGCGCCCGACCCTGGCATTCTCCCTGATCCGTTCGACGGTCACCTCGATCTCGGCCATATCGGTGGCCATCACGTGCACGAGCGCATCGGCCTCACCCGCGATTGTCCACACCCCGACGACCTGCGGAATCGGTTCGAGGGTGCGGCGCAGCTCGGCCGGGGAGATGTTGTCGCGGTAGTAGACCTCGACGTAGGCCTCGGTGGTCCAGCCGAGCGCGGCGGGGTTGACCTGGGCGGTGAACCCGGTGATCTGGCCGCTCGCGACCATCTTGTCGACCCGCCGTTTCACCGCGGGCGCGGACAGTCCGACCACCGAACCGATCTCCTGGAACGAGGCGCGGGCGCGCACGAGTAGCTCGGCGAGAATACGGCGATCGATATCGTCCACGTCACTCCTTGGGTCGTCGCGCGCAATGATTGCCCATTCTGGCATCGAAATGCACAACGAATCAGTGTTCCCCGTGCAACGCAACGGCGAATACGGTCGGTTGAACCGTCCGCGCAGACACCAGGAGTCCTGATGACCGCCGCCAGTCCGCCTCGCACCTCGGCGCCCGCGCCGCACGCCTCAGCCTCCACGATTCCCGCGTCCGCGCTAGATGTGCCAGCGCCCGCGCTCAATGTGCCCGCGCGGGCGGCTTCCTCGCGCCGTTACGTGCTGTGTCGTCCCGACCATTTCGAGGTCACCTACGCGATCAACCCGTGGATGGACCCGGCCGCCCCGGTCGACCGGGCCCGCGCGCTCGCCCAGTGGGAGATCCTGCGCGCCACCTTGGAGGCGCACGGCCACACCGTGGAAACGGTGCCCGGCGAACCCGGCTTGCCGGACATGGTCTTCGCCGCCAACAGCGGCATCGTGATCGGCGGACACGCGCTGTCGGCCCGCTTCGCCCACCCCGAACGCGCCGCCGAGGGCCCCGCCTTCCACCGCTGGTTCGCCGCCCGCGAACTGCGCGAGCTGGCCGCCGCGGCCGAAACCAATGAGGGAGAGGGCGATTTCGCGTTCGCCGGGCAAAGGATTCTGGCCGGTGTCGGGTTCCGCTGCTCGCTCTCGGCGCACGCGGAGGTCGTGCGGTTCTTCGGGATCCCGGTCGTGTCCCTCGAACTGGTCGACCCGCGCTTCTACCACCTCGACACCGCGCTCATGGTCCTCGACGACGCGACCATCGCCTACTACCCGGCGGCATTCAGCCCCGCCGCCCGCGAGGTGTTGACCGCGCTCTACCCGGACGCGATCCTCGCCGACGACAACGACGCGGTCTCCTTCGGTTTGAACGGACTCAGCGACGGCGAACACGTCTTCCTCGACCCCGGCGCCACCGGCCTCATCGCCCAGCTGCGCGAGCGCGGATTCGTCCCCGTTCCGGTCGACATGTCCGAACTGCGCAAGGGCGGCGGCGGCGTGAAGTGCTGCGTGCTCGAGCTCCACACCCGACGCGACACGACCGCCGGGTAGCCCGACCGGCACGTCGTCCGCCCACATACTGGGCGAATGGTGACTCCTGCGCACTCCACCGAGGAACGGCGCGCCAGTTGGACCGAGTTGTTCTTCGATCTCGTCGCCGTGGCGGGCATCGGCCAGCTCACCCACCTGCTGCACCGCGGGCCCTCGCTGAGCGAGTTCGGTCTGTATGTGCTTCTCTACCTTGCCTTTTGGGTGGTGTGGGCATGTGTGACCGTGTACAGCAATGTCGCGGGCGAGCAGGCCCGCACCACCATGGTGTTCGGCTGCATGTTCGGTCTGTGCGTGATGATGGCCGCCGTCGGTGGTGCGCCCGACGAGCACATGAACGTCTTCGCCGCGATCTATCTGCTGGTGCGGGTGGCGTCGTCGACGGCGTGGCGGCGCGGCCAGATCGTGGTGGACTGGCCGATCGCGCAGATCGGTGCGGGCACGGTGCCGTGGCTGGTGTCGCTGTGGGTGCCCGCGCCGTGGAAGTTCGTGCTCTGGGCGGTGGGACTGGCGATCGACCTGTGGATCATGTTCGCCGTCGACTCCGAACGGATGATGGTCGACGCCGAACGGAGGGTGCGGGCTCGATTGCGCCGCGGCTCGGGTCGGAAATCGCGCGAGGCGACGCCGCCGAAACTGCAAGCGCTGCGTGCCGACGCGCCACATCTGGGGGAACGGCTCGGCCAGTACCTGATCATCGTGCTCGGCGAGGGCGTGATCTCGGTGATCGCCGCGATCTCGGTGGAGGAATGGACCCTGGCGGTGTGCGTCATCGGGGCGGGGGCATTCCTGTGCCTGATCGCGATGTGGGCGCTGACCTTGCGCTTCGGGTTCGTGCCGCGCCTGATGGGCGAGGCCGGGGAGTCGGTCGGACTGCCCTATCAGCGGGTGATGGCCGTGCATTGCGCGATCAGCGGTGCGATCGCGACGGTCGCGGGCGGGTTGGGTTTGGTCGCGGCCCACCCGTCGGGCCATCTGCCTGTCGGACTCGGCTGGGTGCTCGGCGGTGGCCTCGCCGCGTTCTTCCTGGTGTGTGGTCTCGGCGGAGTGCGCAGCGCCGGGGCGCGATGGTTGCTGCGATGGCCGGTGCCGTGCCTGGTGGTCGCCCTCGTGCTCGGCTGGGCGGCCCCGCACATCGGCGGAGTGTGGTTGGTGCTCGGCGTGATGGTCACCCTCGCGGCCGCCGTGGCTTCCGAGACCTCGCGCACCACCGAAGGCCGCTGAACAACCACGCTACGCGCCCACTTTCCGCGTAATCGGTCAATATTTCGACCGAAAAGGGTGTTTGTGTGCGCGTAGCGTGGTCGAGCTCACTCGTACTCGGTGCCGCCGTCGCGCAACAGGTACGCGGCGGAGACGATCTTGCCGATCGCCCGGCCACCGAGGATCGGTGACTGCCGCTCCACGGCGGGCCGAACCACCAGTCCCTCACGGATATTCGTGCCCGCGCCGCTGACCGTCTCGGTGCCCTCGGCGAGCTCCATCAACAACTCCGCGTCGTAGGCGCCCTCGTAGAGCACCGGGACTCGGGGCAGGGTGAGGCCGAGATCGTCGAGCAGCGAGGTGATCTCGTGATGGCCGAGCCAGCGCACCGGCTGCCCACCGGCGTCCACCGCGACGTCGAACAGGCCGAACCCGAGCGAGGTGTCGTGCGCGGCGGACGCACCGTAGTGCAGGTCCTGCACGCCTGCGCCGTACACCTCACCGAAGAAGCCGACGCGGTCGGCGTCGAGCGCGACGGCGAGCTTGCGGGCGGCCCCGTCGAGCCCGTGGGCGCGAATGGCACGCCAATACAGGTTGCCGTCGGCCGCGGTCAGCGACAGCGAACGACCTCCGACGCCCTTGGACGACACCAGGATTCGGTCACCTTCGCGCACGTAGGTGAGCAAGCAGGCGGTACCGTGAATCTTCTCCGTCGCCACCACCGGCTCCCCGGCGCTGAAGATGTCGGGGAACCGCTTGATGTTCTCCACGTCGACCCACGGCAACAGATCCGGCGCCGACTCGACCTGCCCCGACATCGAAACCGGCACTGGTGGAACCCATTTCACGATCCCGAGCGACTCGGCGAAATCGGTGCGCTCGTTCGCGGCCACCGCGAGATCCACGCCGTCGAGTGCGCTCGGCGTGCACACGATGCCCTGCGAGATCTCCCCGCGCAGGCGCACCGCCTTCACCCGATTGTGCAGCGAACCGGCGAGTTTCCCGGTCAACCCCAACTCGTCGATCAGCGCGTCGGGCAACACCGACTGCTCCGGAATGTAGACCGCGAAATCCCCGGTCGTGTACCGCCCCTTCGCGACCACGGCCCGATACAACCCGACCTGGGCCAGCTCGAGCCGATCGGCATTCGGATGCGGAACAACGACGAGCCGCTCGGCCGTCACTTGCAGTGTGGACATGGAAAACCCCCTCGTAGTGAGAAGGCAAGCCTACGAAAGGATCCCGGGGGCGTCGATCGAGTTTCCGCGCGAGGTGTCGGCGCAGTGTCAGGGTTTCTCCGGACGTTGCAGGAGGGTCGGGATGTCGCGACTCTGGTGAAGTACCCGCCATACGTCGATCCGGTCAGTGCGCTCCAGGTAGAACACGAGGTACGGATACCGTGTGAGAGCGCGACTGCGTAAACCCGGCACATCCAGTTCGTGGGCGTAGAACGAGGAGCCAACGCCGGGCTGCAGGCCGATCAGTCGATAGGTGGCCTGAAGGGCGTCGACGAAGCCGTCAGCGGCGGCAGGGGCGCCGGCGTCCAGGTAGTAATCGAGAGCGGTGCGAACATCGGCCGTCGCGCGAACGCTCGGCTGGACCGGCTTGACGCTCACTCGCCGGACCGTGTCCGGATGTGATCACGCAGGCCGTCGAAGTACGCGTCGTCGGCGGGCTCGCCGGGGCCCGATCCGGCGCCTTCGAGGAGCAGGTTGCGGAGCTGGTCCCGGTCCTGCTCGCGGCGGATCAGTTCGCGAACGTACTCGCTGCTCGTACCGTAGCCGCGCTGCGCCACCTGTTCCTCGACGAACGCCTTCATCGAGTCCGGCAGTGAAACGTTCATGGTGGTCATGGAGTAATGCTAGAAATTGATGGCAAAGTTTGTCAATGGCTGATTCGGTAGCCGTTGTCGGTGGCGACGACGTCGGTGACCTGGCCACGTGGTCGGCCGCAGCGGCGGTCGCAGCCCGACCAGTGTTGGCGGCCTGCGACGGTGACGTCTTCGGCGGGTATGAGGGTGGTTTCGGTGGGGGTGTCGGTGTGCTCCGGGAGGACGCGGTCGGAGTCGACGGCGGCGGAGAGGTCGGTGCGGACGTCGGTGAGGGATTTGGCGCAGCCCGGTCGGCCCGCGCAGGCGCTGACCTGGAGCCAGGGGGAGTTCGCGTCGAAGATCAGGCCCAGCGGGGCGAGAACTCGGACCACGGTTTCAGCGGGGCCCTCGTCGAGGTCGGTGATCACCAGGCTGCGCCACGGGGTGACGAAGACGGGGCGTTCGACGGCGGCCAGGAATTCGGTGGTCCTGGCCGAGAGGGTGCCGAGTGGTACTGCGGCGCCGAGGGTGACCAAGCCGTTGTCCTGGTCGAGCCAGCCGATCGGAATATCGTGTGCCGCACCGAGTTCGACAGGTTCGCCGACGGGGGAGCGGTCCAGTGTCTCGACCACCGACTCGACACCGCCCGCGATCTCGTGCAGCCGCCACTGGCCGGTGTCGCTGGTTCCGCGCAGGTCGAGGAAGCCGCGCGCCGCGTCGAGCATGACCTCGACCGCCTCGCCAGCGGTGACCCGAAGCCCGGTATCGGAGCCCGCGAGGAGCAGAGCGAACTCGTTGTCGCCGACGGCGTGAATGCCGATGTCGCCGTGCAGGGTGCTCACATCGCCGCGACCGTCGTCGAGGGTGAACAGCACTCGGCCGGGCAGCTCGCCCAGTCGCGGATCGGCCAGCAGTCCGGCGTCGAGGTCGACCGCCAGATCCCGCACATCGGCGAAACCGCCGATCCGCCCGGACAGCGGCGAAGCCACGATATTGCGGACCCGTTCATGGGTCTGGCTCGGCAACAACCCGGCCGCGCCCAACCGCAGGGCGAGTTCGGAGGCGTCGCGCACCTGTCTGAGCTGGATGTTGCCGCGCGAGGTCAGCTCGAGATTGCCGTTGCCCAGGTCACGCGCCGCATCCGCGAGGGTCTGCAACTGCGCCGATTCGAGGCGGCCGCCGGGCACGCGGATCCGCGCCAACGGGCCGTCGGCGGCCTGGTGCAACCGCAGCACTCCGGGGCAAGAATCGGGCGCACTCCTGGTCATGAGCCCAGCCTACGACGCCTCCGTCGCTGCCCGAACCGCACGGCGGGCCTGCTGACGTGACGAGCGCAACTCGCATGACTGCTCGTTTCGGGGGTAGTCACCTAGGGTGAGTGGCGGATCCTTCGCCGGCCGAGTACTGACAAGGAGAGTCGCCGCATGTTGCGTGAATTCGTGGACAAGCGTGTAGTTCCCGCACTCGACAGGGTCGCGAAAGCGCAGGCACCGGTTGTGCATCGCTACGTCGACTGGCTGGGCAGCAGGCATCCCGACGACGCGCCGGTGGAGATCGTGCAGCGGCTGTCGCGCCAGTATCTGGTCGTCGTCACCGCCAGTGGTGTGACGGTCGGGCTCACCGCCGCGGTGCCCGGCGTCGGCACGCTGATCGGTCTGGCGGCGACCGGTGTCGACACGCTCGTGTTCCTCGAGGCGTCGTCGGTGCTGTCGGTCGGCGCGGCCGCCGCGTACGGCCTCGACCCCGACGACCCGCGGCAGGCGCACCTGGTGTCGAAGGTGGTGCTCGGCGAAGCGGGCACGAAGGTGCTCGACGAGACCGCGGGGCACAAGACCGGTCAGTGGCTCTCGGTCGTCACCGACCACATCCCCGGCCTGTCGTCCATGCCGGACTCCCCGGCCAAGCGCTTCATCGTGAACTACCTGGTCAAACGCGGTCTGCTGCTGTTCGGCACGCTGATCCCGGCGGGTATCGGCGCGGTGATCGGCGGCGTCGGCAACAACGCCCTCGGGCAACTGGTGATCGCCAACGTGTACCGCAACCTCGGGACGGGCTCCCCGGACATGGTCGCCGCGGGCACCGAGCGCACGACGCCTTGACCTTCGACTCACTCGAACCCCGATGATCAATCGGTGCCCGACACCGACCTGATCACCATCGGAGCGTTCGCCCGCGCCTGCGGCCTGAGCGCCAGCGCCCTGCGCTTCTACGCCGACGCGGGAGTCCTGACCCCCGCCGCCACCGACGAGGCCACCGGCTACCGCTACTACGCACCCGACCAGTCCGCCCCCGCCCGCCTCCTGCGCCACCTCCGCGCGGTCGACATGCCGCTCCCCGCTGTCACCGCCCTCCTCGCCGAACCCGACCCTCTCCGCGCGATCGCCCTGCTCGACCACCATCTCACCGACCTCGATCGCCATCAGGAAACGATCCGCGCCGCCGCGTCAGCCGCCCGCGCCGCGCTCCTCGCTCTGCGTGGATCGGATTCCGAACTCAGCGGTGGCGGTAGCGATCGGGACGACACAGAGCACAGGTTCGACGGTGTACCGAGACCGCATGCCGACGACCTGTGGGTGAGCGGACCCGCGCTGGCGGCCGCGATCGACCAGGTCGCCACCGCCACGGTCACCGACCCGACCATGCAGGTGCTCGACACGATCCTGTTCGAGGCGACCGCGCAGGAATTGATCCTCACCGCCACAGATCGCTACCGGCTGGCCACCAGAACCGTGCGCCCGACCCGCCCCACCACGACGGCGTGGACGACCACGATCAACGCTGACGATCTACGCTCAGCGGTTTCCTGGCTGCGCCGCCGATACGCCGTGGCCATCCGGCCGACACCGGAGGGCATCGAATTCGACACGGCCACTGAGGATTCCGATGGCAGCGGCTCATCTGCGCAAGGTAGCGGAATGTCCAGCAGCGCGAACAGCGAGTTCGGAGCGTCCGTCGACGCCCGCCGCCACTGCCGCAGTTCGACCGAGGACTTCCCCGACTACCGAGCGATGCCGGCGGCGCTACCCCCGGTCCGCACCCGAGTCGTGTTCACCCGCGCCGACCTGCTCGACGCGCTCGAAAACGCCGGCGCGCCAACAATTGCGCTGCGGCTACTTCCGCCGAGCACGGTGACCGTCACGCCCGGTGGCACCTTCCCCCGTCGAGGCGACCATCGAGTTCAGCGTGCCGACGTTCACGGTCACGACACCGAACGCACCCTTCCCGCCACGATCACCGGCCCGTCGATGACGATCCACTTCACCGTCACCACCCTCTACCCCGCCGTCGCGGGCGCCGTCGGGCCCGACGTGATGCTCGACCTCATCGCCCCGGACCTGCCCGTCCTGGTCCGCTCCGCCGACGACGGCGACCTGATGATCCTGGCAATGCCGTGCAAACCCGCCTGATGACCATCCGCTGACCTCGAGCGGTCCGTGCCGCTCCACCGCATCGTCGGCAGGCCCGCCCATTCGGGTCCGCCGCCGACAACGGCGACCTGTCGACGTCGGCAATCCGAACCCACCGAGGAGACCTCCCGATGACCACCGCCGACCCGATCATGTCCCGAATAACCCAGGGCGTCAACGACTTCCGCACCGGCGACCCCGACTGCGCCCGCACCGCCCTGCTCGAGGTGTGGGCCGACATCGGCGCCGCAGGCGACCCCTTGCACCGCTGCACCGTCGCCCACTACCTGGCCGACACCTACGACGATCCGGCCGAAGCGCTCGTCTGGGACGTCCGTGCCCTCGACGCCGCCGACGCCCTCACCGACTCCCGCTTGCACGACTACCACGCGGGCATCCAGGTGGCCGGCTTCTCTCCCTCCCTGCACCTGAACCTCGCCGACAACTTCCGCCGCCTCGGCGCCTTCCCCGCCGCCACCCGCCACATCGACGCCGCCCGGGAATGCCTGCACGCCCTGGGCGACGACGACTACGGCGACACCATCCGCCGCGCCCTCGCCGAAGTCGCCACCGCAATCACCGCCGGTGACACCGCCAGGCGTCCCACCCATTGACGACGGCCGCCAAGGTGCGGGGGCCCTGAACACCGCCGGCGCACCAAGACTGGTGGTTTTTCCTTCTCGGCCGACGGTGCCACCAGAGCCTGGTGATCACCTGTCCAGCAGTGGGTACGGGCTGGAAAGTTGCGGGCGGGACGGGCCCAGTAGCATCGACATGCTCGGCGGGTGACGAGGAAACCGGTGGAAATCCGGTGCGGTCGCGCCACTGTGAACAGCCAGACCCTCTCCGGCGAGCACCGCAACCTGCGATGGGCGCGTAACCCGAGGAAGGTCTCACCCTGTGATCCTGCTGCTGTCCACCTCCGACACCGATCTCCTGAGCGCTCGTGCAAGCGGCGCCGAGTATCGCTGGGGCAATCCCGCCCGGCTGCTCGTGGAGGACCTGCCGGAGCTGCTCGACGGCGCTGATCTGGTGATCGTGCGGATCCTCGGCGGCAAGCGCGCCTGGGAAGAGGGCCTGGACGCGATTCGGGCCAGCGGGGTGCCGATGGTGGCGCTGGGCGGTGAGATCGCGCCCGACGCGGAGCTGATGGAATGCTCGACGGTGCCGGTCGGTGTCGCGGCCGACGCGCACAACTATCTCGCCGCGGGCGGCGCCGAGAACCTGCTGCAGCTGCACAACTTCCTGTCCGACACCGTGCTGCTCACCGGCCACGGTTTCGAGCCGCCCGCCCAACTGCCCACCTGGGGCGAACTCGACCGGTCCGCGCGCATCCTCGAACCGCACGCCCCGACCGTCGCTGTCGTCTACTACCGCGCCCAGCACCTGGCGGGCAACACCGCCTATATCGAGGCGCTGTGCAAGGCGATCGAAGCCAAGGGCGCGCGGCCGTTGCCGGTCTACGCGGCCTCGCTGCGCACCGCCGAACCCGAACTCCTCGCCCTGCTCGGCCGCGCCGACGCTCTCGTGGTGACGGTTCTCGCCGCCGGTGGCAGCAAGCCCGCAACCGCCTCGGCCGGTGGTGACGACGAAGCCTGGGACGTGGCCGCGCTCGCCGCCCTGGATGTGCCGATCCTGCAGGGCCTGTGCCTGACCAGCGGTCGCGCGCAGTGGGAGGCCAACGACGACGGCCTGTCCCCCCTTGACGTCGCGACCCAGGTGGCGGTGCCCGAGTTCGATGGCCGCATCATCACGGTCCCGTTCTCCTTCAAGGAGTTCGACGCCGACGGCCTGTCCGCGTATGTCCCCGACGCGGAGCGCTGCGCCCGGGTAGCCGGTATCGCCGTGCGGCATGCTCGCCTGCGCCACATCCCGGCCGCGGACAAGCGGATCGCGATCATGCTCTCGGCCTACCCGACCAAGCACGCCCGCATCGGCAATGCCGTCGGCCTCGACACCCCCGCCAGCGCGATCCGGCTGCTCACCGAATTGCGTTCCGCCGGTTACGATCTCGGCGATATCAACGAGATCCCGGGGCTGGTCGAGCGCGACGGCGACGCACTGATCCACGCGCTGATCGCCGCAGGCGGCCAGGATCCCGAGTGGTTGAGCGCGGAACAGTTGGAGGGCAACCCGATTCGCATCGGCGCCACCACCTACACCCGCTGGTTCGAATCCCTGCCCGAAGATCTGCGCGAAGCCGTCGTCGAGGCGTGGGGGCCGCCGCCGGGCGAACTCTACGTCGACCGGTCGGCCGATCCCAAGGGTGAAATCGTCATCGCCGCACTGCGTTTCGGCAATGTGGTGCTGATGGTGCAGCCGCCTCGCGGCTTCGGCGAGAACCCCGTCGCGATCTACCACGACCCCGACCTGCCGCCGAGCCACCACTACCTCGCCGCCTACCGCTGGCTGTCCGCGCCCGACGGTTTCGGCGCCGACGCGATGGTGCACCTGGGCAAGCACGGCAACCTGGAATGGCTGCCCGGCAAGACCCTCGGCATGTCCGCCTCCTGCGGCACCGACGCCGCACTCGGCGATCTGCCGCTGATCTACCCCTTCCTGGTCAACGATCCCGGCGAGGGCACCCAGGCCAAGCGCCGCGCTCACGCCACCCTCGTCGACCACCTGATCCCGCCGATGGCGCGCGCCGAAACCTACGGCGACATCTCGCGTTTGGAGCAGCTGCTCGACGAGCACGCCAACATCTCCGCCCTCGACCCGGCCAAACTGCCCGCCATCCGCCAGCAGATCTGGACCCTGATGCGCGCGGCCAAAATGGACCACGACCTCGGCCTGGCCGAACGCCCCGAAGAAGACGTCTTCGACGACATGCTCCTGCACGTCGACGGCTGGCTGTGCGAGATCAAGGACGTCCAGATCCGCGACGGCCTGCACATCCTCGGCCAGGCGCCCGAAGGTGAGATGGAACTCGACCTGGTGCTGGCGATGCTGCGCGCCCGCCAGCTGTGGGGCGGCGAACAGAACGTGCCCGGCCTGCGAGAAGCGTTGGGGCTCAGCGAAGCCGGTGACGAGTCGCGCGATCGCGTCGACGTGGTGGAAAGCCGCGCCCGCGAACTGCTCGGCGCTCTCCAGGCGACGGACTGGTCGGTCGACGCAGTCGACAGGCTGGTAGACGACTACGCCACCGCGATTCTCGCTGGGGGAGTGGACGATTCGTCCACGGCACCCGTGTCGATGGACGTGAGCGACGATGCTGCGGAATCCGTGACGGGTGCCGCGACCCCCGCCGCCCTGGTGAACGCCAGCGCTGCCGCCGCGGCGGGCAGTGTGGCCGTGAGTGGGCGTCTGGAAGCGGTGAAGACCGTCTTGCGTTTCGCCGCAACCGAAGTCGTGCCCCGCCTGCGCGAAACCAGCATCGAGATCACCCGCATCCTGCACGCGCTCAACGGCGGTTTCATCCCCGCGGGTCCCAGCGGTTCGCC
Source organism: Nocardia sp. NPDC058658 (assembly GCF_042716665.1). Lineage (NCBI taxonomy): Bacteria > Bacillati > Actinomycetota > Actinomycetes > Mycobacteriales > Nocardiaceae > Nocardia > Nocardia sp. NPDC058658. Next base: position 870,111 of record NZ_JBHXRR010000001.1, on the reverse strand, counting down.
CCTGCGCGGCCTGATCAACGTCCTGCCCACCGGCCGCAACTTCTACTCCGTCGACCCCAAGGCCGTCCCGTCGCGACTGGCCTGGGAGACCGGCCAGGCGATGGCCGAATCGCTGCTGGCCCGCTACCTGGCCGATCACGGCGAGTACCCGAAGTCGGTGGGCCTGTCGGTGTGGGGCACCTCGGCGATGCGCACCTCGGGCGACGACATCGCGGAAGTCTTCGCCCTGCTCGGTGTTCGACCGGTCTGGGACGAAGCGAGCCGCCGCGTCACCTCCCTCGAGATGATCTCCCTCGACGAACTCGCCCGCCCCCGCATCGACGTCACCGTCCGCATCTCCGGCTTCTTCCGCGACGCCTTCCCGCACGTCCTTGCCCTGCTCGACGACGCGGTCCGCCTGGTCGCCGACCTCGACGAGCCCGCCGAGTCGAATTACATTCGCGCACACGCCCAGTCGGACCTGGCCGAACACGGCGACACCCGCCGCGCCACCACCCGCATCTTCGGCTCCAAGCCGGGCACCTACGGCGCGGGCCTGCTTCAGCTCATCGATTCCAAGAGCTGGCGCACCGACGACGACCTCGCGCAGGTCTACACCACCTGGGGCGGCTACGCCTACGGCCGCGACCTCGACGGCGCCCCCGCCGCCGACGACATGCGCACCGCCTACAAGCGGATCGCGGTCGCCGCCAAGAACACCGACACCCGCGAACACGACATCGCCGACTCCGACGACTACTTCCAGTACCACGGCGGCATGGTCGCCACCGTCCGCGCGCTGACCGGCAAGAACCCCGAGGCCTACATCGGCGACTCCACCCGCCCCGACGCCGTGCGCACCCGCACCCTCTCGGAGGAAACCGCCCGCGTCTTCCGTGCCCGCGTGGTGAACCCCCGCTGGCTCGAGGCGATGCGGCGCCACGGCTACAAGGGCGCCTTCGAAATGGCCGCCACCGTCGACTATCTGTTCGGCTACGACGCCACCACCAATGTTGTCGCCGACTGGATGTACGAAAAGCTTTCCGAGAGTTACGTTTTCGACGACGTGAACCGCAAGTTCATGGAGCAGTCCAACCCGTGGGCCCTGCACGGCATCGCCGAACGCCTCCTGGAAGCGGCCGAGCGCAAGCTGTGGGAGCACCCGGAACAGGAAACCCTCGACAAACTGCGTCAGGTCTACCTCGAAACCGAGGGCGAGCTGGAGTAGTCCGCCGACGCGGCCTGCAGGAGAATCCGGTCACGGTAGATCCGCAGCGCCGCGATCACGGCGAACACCGCGGTGAGCAGCCCGAACAGGACGCGCACCCCATGGGCCACCCCGATCTCCTGGACAGTGCGGTTCAACTCGTCGACTGTGTGCTGGGCGCGATCCTCGAACAGGATCGGCCAGCGCGGCCACAGGTACAGCATCGACAGCGCGAACATGCCCGAGACGAACCGCACGATCGAGGCGAGCAGACAAGCCTGGTCACCAACTGGGGGACCGAGGGCATCGGCTTCAGCAACACCGATGTGTCGATCACCTTCTCCCGCATGCCGATCGGCGACGAGATGGGTCTCGAAGCGGAAACCCACCTCAGCGACGACGGGATCGCCGCGGGTGCCGCGGTGCTCTACGACGAGCAGGGCGCCTTCGGCATCTGCACCACCACCGCTCTGGCCAACGAGCGCAGACAGATCCGCGGCGATGCGATCGACGAGCTGTCGGAGTCGTTCGCGGTCACACAGCCGCGAGTCCGGTGAACGCCATCGCGACGGTCGCCCCGCACAGGACCGCGCCGACCATCGTGGTGGTCAGTAGATAGCCCAAGGCGATCGAGCGGGCCACCGGGAGCAGCGACAGCACCAGCGCAGGCGTCAACAGCGCGGCCAGCGTCAAAGCCCAGCTGAGCCAATACGATGTCGCGATCGGCTCGATCCGCGCGAACGAGATCGTCTGCGGAACCGGCACCTTCCAGGCGTTCTGCACCGCGAATGTCGCGGGCACCAACACGAAGACGGCGACGAACAACCCCGCCGACACACCCCACCCCGACCGCCACCGATACGGCACCATCACCGACACCTTCCCAGCCACGTCACAACCACCGCACCCATGCTGCCTCGAGCAGCACGCGCGCGCCGGGTAGGTGAGCGCCGCGTGTCCGCCTCCCGGGCACCGGGCGAACGAGCGAGGCGGGCGGGTACCGGCCATCCACGCCGCGCGCGCATCGTGCCTGCGAGGGCATCGAGCCTAGGTATGGCCGCACGCGAACATGCTGTGCCGGACGGTGATTCGGCTTTCGATCAGGCGGAGATCAGTGTCACGATCAGCTCGTCGGCGATCGACTCCGCCTTCACCATGCCTGTGCCCAGGTACAGCGTTGCCGCGCGCGGGCGGCCGTCGGCCAGCGGCACCACCGAAACCGCATCGACCCGACGGCCCGCGAGGTCGTCGTAGGGCGCCTCGTCGGTGACATCGAACGCGGTGTATTTGCCCGAATTGGCGACGTATTCGATATTGACCGGGTCCACCAGCGGCTCGAACGGATCACGCCACGGCGACCCGCCGATGCGCAGTTCCGCACCGTCGACGCCGGCGTCGAAGAGCAGCGTCGACCCGTCGTGGAAAGTGAATTCGATCGGGCCCTCGGTGCGGTCGATCTCGTCGCCCAGGACATAGAACATCCGGCGGACGGCGACGATGGTCCCGTCGACCGCGGCATTGAGCGCGGTGCGGCCGTGCTCATCGGTGTCGGACATAGGTTTTCCTCTGCAGCGGTCGATGCCGGGCGGAGTGGATATCATCTCGCCGCGCGTGCACCGCACGCAACTCGGGCCCGGCGTGTTCGCGCCGCATCACCGCGCTCGTAGAGTGGATTCATGGACATCGCGGCGGTGAAACGCGCGGCCGAGCTGCTGAGCGGGCGCGCCACCGTGGTGATCTCCGGTGCGGGACTGAGCACCGACAGCGGCATTCCCGATTACCGCAGCCCCGACGCGCCGCCGCGCACGCCGATGACCTATCAGCAGTTCGTCGGCGACCCGATATTCCGGCAACGGTATTGGGCACGCAACCACATCGGCTGGCGACGCATGGACGCCGCCCGCCCCAACCCCGGTCACCGTGCGGTCGCACGACTCGAACGGGCAGGTGTGGTGTCGGGCGTGATCACCCAGAATGTGGACCTGCTGCACACGAAAGCGGGCGCGCGCCGGGTGATCGATCTGCACGGAACTTACGCGCGCGTGCGTTGTCTGAGTTGTGCGAAACTCATCTCCCGAATGACTCTCGCCGAACACCTCGAAGCCGCCAATCCTGGTTTCGCGGAAAATCTTTCGATGATGCCGACCGGAATCGAAGTGGCGCCGGACGCGGACGCGGTGGTCACCGATACCGACCGATTCCGGATGGTCGACTGCCTGTCCTGTGGCGGAATGCTCAAACCCGACATCGTGTATTTCGGTGAGAATGTGCCCTCTGACCGGGTCGAAGCCGCATTCGAGCTGGTCGACGAGGCGCAGGCGATACTGGTGGCCGGTTCCTCGCTGACAGTGATGTCGGGTCTGCGATTTGTGCGCAGAGCCGCGAAAATCGGTGTGCCAGTGGTCATTGTGAATCGCGGACGCACCCGCGGCGACGAACTCGCCACCCTTCGCATCGATGCGGGCTGTTCGGAAACTCTGCGCGCACTCGCCGCTGAATTCCCGTCCGCCGAACCGGGGGTTCCGGATGGCGCGCCCTATCGATTATCGGTGAAATGAACGGTAACTTGATCCCTCGGTGACGGCGGCGAATCCGACGTAGGTAAGCTCGGCCCACCAGTGCATGAAGAGTTCGACCCGCGGCGCAAAGTTTTCCTCGCAGCGGGGTTGTCGGCCCTCGTGTGGGCCGAATGATCGACACCCACTCGCCAGCCGATCAGAACCAGGGCATTTCGTGACCGATACCGTCGTTGCCGAATCACGCCTCACGCACCGCCAGACACTCACCATCCTGTCGGGCCTGCTACTAGGGGTGTTCCTCGCCGCGCTCGACCAGAATATCGTCAGCGTCGCGATCGTGCGGATCGCGAACAGTCTCGACGGGTTCGACGAACAGGCATGGGCGACAACGGCATACCTGATCACCGCCACCGTCACCACCCCGCTCTACGGCAAACTCGCCGACATCTACGGTCGCAAACCGTTCTACCTACTGGCGATCGCCCTGTTCGTCCTCGGCTCGGCGGCCTGCTGCTTCGCGACCACCATGTACCAGCTCGCCGGGTGCCGCGCCTTCCAGGGTCTGGGCGCGGGCGGGTTGATGTCGCTGGCGTTCACCATCGTCGGCGACATCGTGCCCGCGCGCGAACGGGTCCGCTACCAGGGCTATTTCCTCATGGTGTTCGGCATCGCGACGGTGCTCGGCCCGGTGGTCGGCGGCTTCCTGTCCGAATACGAGAACCTCGGCGGCATCGAAGGCTGGCGCTGGGTGTTCCTGGTGAACGTGCCGGTCGGAATCCTGGCGTTCCTCGTGGTCGCGAAAGTGCTGAACGTGCGGCACACGCGACAACGCAGCCGGATCGACTGGCTCGGCGCGATCGCGCTGATCGTGGGTGTGGTGCCGCTGCTGATCGTCGCCGAACAGGGACGCATCTGGGGGTGGACCGCGCCGAAATCGCTGCTCTGCTACGGCATCTGCGCCGGCGGTCTGCTGCTGTTCGTGGTGGTCGAATTCCTGATGAAGGACTCGGCGCTGATCCCGTTGCGGCTGTTCCGCAGTTCCACCTTCAGTCTCGCGATCCTCGGCGGGTTCCTCGTCGGCGTGGCGATGTTCGGCGCGATCATGTTGGTACCACAGTATCTGCAGGTCGTGCGCGGTTTCTCGCCGACAGAGGCGGGGCTGCTGATGCTGCCGCTCGTCCTCGGGATCATGGTCGGCGCGCAGATCTCCGGGCTGATCACCAAAGCCACCGGACACTACAAAGTGCTGCCGGTGCTCGGCGCGTTGATCCTGGCGATCGGGTGCGCGCTGTTCGCCCGGATCACCTACGACGGCCCGCTGTGGCAGCCGCTCGCCTACAGCGCGATCATGGGCTTCGGGCTCGGCGGCTGCATGCAGACGCTGATCATCGCCGCGCAGAACGCGGTCGGGCGCACCGAGATGGGGGTGTCGACGGCGGCGGCGACGTTCTTCCGTCAGCTCGGCGGCACACTCGGTGTCGCGGTGTTCCTCACGGTCCTGTTCGACCGGCTGCCCGGTTCGATCCTGCGAGCCTTCGGCGGCACCCTGCCCGCCGGTTTCGACGAGGCGCGCCTCGACGGCCTGCTGCGCGACACCAGCGGCATCGCCACCCTGCCCGACGAGTTGCGGATCCCGATCCTCGAGGGCTTCACCAACTCCATGCACACCGTGTTCCTGCTCGCCGCCGACCTCGCCATCGTGGCCTGCCTGGTGCTCGTGTTCATGAAAGAGATTCCGCTGCAGGAAGATCCGGTTCCCGAGGAACCGGCCGATGCCACCCTGCTGCGCGATGTGAGCCTGCACGACGCGCACGAGATGGCCGGAAAATTGCACCCCGCCGCGACCGGCCGGGTGATCGCGGGACTGCTGCGCCGCGACGACGACCGCCCGGTCCCCGCCGCCACCCTCACGTTGATCGACCAACACGGACACCAGGTGGCTCGTGGCAACGGCGACGCCGATGGCGCGTACGCGATCGAGGCCCCGCGACCGGGCAACTACGTGCTCATCGCCGCCGCGGCCGGTCACCAGCCCGAGGCGGTGAGCGTGTCGATCGGCGAACGCGCCCAGCACGTCGACCTGATGCTCACCGGAGCGGGCGAACTCACCGGCGTGGTGCGATCCGCGCGGCGCGGCGAACCGCTCTGGGGTGCCACGGTCACCCTGACCGACCCCGAGGGTGAGGTCGTCGGCGCCGCGATCACCGGCGAAGACGGCACCTACGTGTGCCGCGATGTCGTCAGCGGCACCTACACCCTGGTCGCGGTCGCCGACCACATGCGCCCCTCAGCGGTCGCGCTGACGGTCCCGGAAACGGGCTCGCTGATCCGCGACATCGACCTCGAACCGATGGCCATCCTGCTCGGCTCGGCCTGGGTCGACGGCGACCGCCCCGTCGCCGACATACAGATCACCGTCCTGGATTCGGGCGGCGACGCGGCGGCCACCGCCCGCACCGACGAGCAGGGCAAGTACCTGGTGCCGGACCTGCCGGAAGGCGAGTACACGGTGGTCGCCCGCGGCTACCCGCCTGTCGCGAGTCAGGTGTCGGTGACGCGCGGCGAGATCACCCACGATGTGACGCTGGGGTACGAGAACGAGGAGTCGATGAACCGCCGATAAGCGGGTCGAGGTCGATCCGGTCGGTCGGCAGGTCTGCGCCGGTGATTCAGGCGGATTCGGCGACCGGCTCGGCGCGGTAGGACTCGGCCAGCTCGGCCAAGGGGATCGAGAGGGCTTCGGCGAGGCCGACGACGGTGCCGAAGGCAGGTGAGGGCATTCGTCCTGATTCGATCTTGCGGAGGGTTTCGGGGGAGATGCCGGCGTGGCGGGCCACCTCGGCGAGGTCGCGGTCGCCGCGGGCCGTGCGCAGGCGGCGGCCGAGGCGGCGGCCTGCTTCGACCTGTGCGGGGCTGAGCGGGAGACGGACCATGGGACCGATGGTATGTCGTGGCGAACCCGTTGGCCAAGGTGGCGTGCATCGAGCTGAGGAGGGATCTCCGTTTTCGCCTCGCGTAGGTGGTGGCGGGTGGTAGGTGTCAGGGGAGGACATCGCGGTTCGAAAGGTATGGGCATGACACGACGGTTCGAAGGCAAGGTCGTTTTCGTCACGGGGGCGGCGCGCGGGCAGGGCAGGGCGGAGGCGGTGCGGTTCGCCGAGGAAGGCGCCGACGTGATCGCGATCGACGCGTGCGCGAAGTTCGCCAGCACGAGCTACGCGGGCGCGACGGAGGCGGAATTGGCCGAGACCGTGAAGCTCGTCGAGGCGACGGGCGCCAGGATCGTCGCGAGCAAGGTCGACGTGCGCGATTTCGAGGCGCTGTCGGCGGCCCTGGCGGCGGGGATCGACGAGCTCGGCAGGCTCGATGTGGTGGTGGCCAACGCGGGGATCTGTTCGGCGGCCATGTCGTGGGAGATCACCGCCGAGCAGTGGCAGGAAACCATCGACGTCAACCTCACGGGTGTGTTCCACACCGCGAAAGCCGCTGTGCCGCACCTGATCGCGCAGGGACAGGGCGGTGCGATGGTGTTCACCAGTTCGGTGGCCGGCATCAAGGGTCTGCCGTTCACCGGGCACTACGTCGCGACCAAGCACGCGGTCACCGGCCTGGCCAAAACGATGGCGAACGAGCTCGGCGCGCACCGGATCCGGGTGAACACCATCCACCCGGCGGGCGTGGAGACCGGCATGCAGGTGGCCGAGATGATGCCGTTGTTCGAGGAGTACGGGACCACCCTGGCGCCCATCTTCATGAACGCACTGCCCAGCTACATCTGTCAGCCGGAGGAGATCGCGGCGACGGTGGCGTGGCTGTGCTCGGACGAGGCCGGCCAGATCACCGGCGCGCAGATCCCCGTGGACATGGGCAACCTGAACCGCTGAACTTGGTATTTTTATACCGGCGCGGCTAGTGTCGGTATAAAAATACCAAGTGGAGGCGTGATGGTGGAATTGAAGTCACCCGCGGAGATCGAACGCATGCGGGTGACCGGCCGGTTCGTCGCCGATGTGCTGGCCGGGGTGCGGGACCGGGCGGCCGTCGGGGTGAACCTCCTTGACCTGGAAGCGTATGTGCGGGAACGGATTCGCGAACGCGGGGCGGTGTCGTGCTATTGGGACTACTCGCCGTCGTTCGGGCGCGGTCCGTTCCGCAATACGGTATGCCTGGCAGTGAACGATGCTGTGCTGCACGGGCTTCCGTACGACTACGAGCTGCGGGACGGGGACCTGCTGACGGCTGATCTGGCAGTGTCGATCGACGGCTGGGTCGCCGACTCGGCCATCTCGTTCATCGTCGGCACCCCCGCGCCCGCCGACGAGCGGCTCATCCGGGCCACCGAAGAAGCACTCGCTGCCGGGATCGCCGCCGCGCAACCGGACAACCGCATCGGTGACATCTCCGCCGCGATCGCGAATGTCGCACGCGGATACGGATATCCGGTCAACACCGAGTTCGGTGGGCACGGGCTCGGCCGGACCATGCACGAGGACCCGCACATCGCCAACGACGGCCGCGCCGGTCGCGGCTTCCGGTTGCGGCCCGGCCTCGCCGTGGCGATCGAACCCTGGTTCGCCGCGACCACCGCCAAGGTCTTCACCGACCCCGACGGCTGGACGATCCGATCCGCCGACGGCTCCCGCTGCGCACACAGTGAGCACACGATCGCGATCACCGCCGACGGGCCGAGCATCCTCACCGCGCGAGACTGATCGGTACTTTCCCTGGCTTGCGAATTCTGTGTTGCTACAAGCCGATTCGTATTCCGCCGATCTCGGGTAATGCAACATAGCCATGCCGCATCATGGGAGGTACGGGCTGATCTCGGGGTAGGTCGGATCAGCAAGTCGGAGGGAAAACCCATGATGTTCAAGCAGTTGCTGGCTGCCTGCGTGCTCACCGTCGCGGCGACCGGTATCACCGCCGCCACCGCGGGCGGGGCACCGCTCAGCGGACCGTCGGTGGCCGGTGTCGACGGCGCCGTGGCCTACACGGCGGCGGTCGCGCCCGATGGTTCGGAGGCGTCCGTGGAACTCACCGCGGGCACATTCGAGCTCACACCCGACGCGGGTGTCGCCGTGCTGGCACCCAACGGTCAGCGTGTCGGCTTCATCCCGACCACGGTGCAGACGGTCGCCGGTCCGGCCATCAATGTGGTCCCACAGCTCGACGCCGCGGCCACCACGCTCACTCTCACCCCCGTCGGCGCCCCGATCGCGAATCCCGCGGCGCTGCAAAACATCGACCAGACCGGCAACATCGTCGCCGGCATCGCCATCGGCTGTGTGGTGGGCGCCCTGATCGGGCTGATCTTCCTGTTCGTCAGCGCAGTCCCCGGTTGTGTCATCGGGGCGGTGATCGGCGGCATCATCGGCTCGAACCAGTAGGGTGAACCGTTGTGGTGGGCGCTGAAAAGTGGCCCACCACAACGGAATTACTGCAGCCGGTGGGTCGCGGGGAGGCGGCTTCCGGCTCTTGTGTTATCGGCGATCGATGAACGCTTTGTCGATCAAGACCGGAACGGTGGTGCTCGCATCGAGTTCGGTCGCGATGGCCACGTCATCGGCGAATCCGATCGCGGCGAGCTCACGGCCGGAAGCGCACTCGGTGATCAGCGCACGCACATCGGGCTTTCCATCGAACGCGGTTGCCGCCGTGCGTGCCTCGGGGGAAGGTGTATCGATCCCGCGCTCGATCAGCGCGGCCGCCAGCGCCCCTGCGCCCAGCCAGTCCTCGAGCGCTGGACGCACGGTATCGGTGCCCGGCCAGTGCTCACCCGCCGGGATGATCGCGATCGGCAGATCGGGCGTTCCCCAGCCCTGAGCGACGAGCCAGTCGGCGACCGCGCTGACATTGCGCAAACACGCCGCGACAACCGGTGTCCCCTCGACCGCGGCCGCGATGGTGGAACCGTTCGGGGAGGGCAGCACCAGACGTTCGGTGAACGGCGCGCGGCGAATCGCCGCCGGCGACAACGACCACGGACCGACCTCCCGTCGTCCGACGGCCAGTTCGGCGGCATTCGCCGCGGCGAACACCCGCGCCGAGTCATCCCGCCACCGATACGGAAACACCGCGGTCCCCGCTTCGACCGCCACCGCCACCGACGTCGTGAACGACAACACATCGATCACCACCACACACGCAGCCTCGGGCCCGAGTACCTCCGCGCCGATCCGCCCCCACTCCACCCGAACCCCGAACCCGTCCTGCCACGCCCACTGCGTTCGCGATCGCACCTTGACCTCCCGATAGCCGAATCCGCCAGTCCACCACGGAGATCGACGCCATGCCAGCTTTCGGCTCCGCACGCGCGAAAGGCGTGCCGCGGCCGCACGCCGCTATCGTTCACTGGTGACCAGCACCTCCGACCGACCGCTGCTGTTCCTCGACGTCGATGGACCGCTCATTCCGTTCGGCGGGTCACCCGAGCAGTACCCCCATGGCTACCCAGCTCGTCAGCGTCTCGATCCGGCGCAGATCGCCACGAACCCGTTGCTGGTCCGCCTCGACCCCACGCACGGTGCGCGCCTGTCCGACCTGCCGTGCGATCTGGTGTGGGCGACGACGTGGCGGTCCGAGGCCAATGCCACGGTGTCCCCACTCATCGGTCTGCCCGATCTGCCCGTGGTGGACTGGCCCGATCTCGATGACACCGGTCCGCTCGACCGACTGCACTGGAAAACCCGTCACCTCACCGCATTCGCCGCACACCGTCCGTTCGTCTGGGTCGACGATGAGATCACCTCCCACGACCGCACCTGGGTGCGGGCCCATCACCGGGCACCCACTCTGCTGCACCGCGTCGACCCCCACCACGGCCTGACCGACGCCGATTTCGCCCTCCTCGCCGATTGGCTGGGCAAGCTCGAGGCGGCACGCATGCACCGTGGCACGTCGTCCGGCGGCTGAACTCGAGCTGTGCATGTGGGAGCGGCCGATCGGTCAACCGGATGAAACGGCTCTGTCCCGCAGGGCTGTTCGACCTGTTCGTGGTGTTGCGCTGGCGTCAGAAGCCTCGGTCGAGAAGTTGCTGCTCTTCGGTGGCGGTCAGGCCCGCTTTGCGGGGGCGGCCGAGACCGCGACGGCGCTCGTCGGCCAAGGTTGCGTGGACGGTGTCGGCCAGGGGGCGAGGTGTCAATCCAGCAGCGAGGGCGGGGGCAGGATCATGGGTGACGAGCCCGTGTTCCTCAGTGGGTAGCCACAGCGGGAGGGACTTCGGGCCTGCCCAGGGGGTGACTCCTGATTCGGTGAGGGTTTCGGGGGCGATCGGGATCGGTTCGAGGTCGGTGGTTCCGACGAGTTGTGCGGTTTCCTGCAAGAGGGATCCGAGGTCGGTTATCGGGCCGACGGCGTCGTAAGTGCCGGTCAGGCCTGTTTCAGCGGCGGTGATGATCCAGGCGGCGAGGTCGCGGACATCGATGTGCTGGATGGGTTGGTGCGGGGTGTCCGGGATGATGGCGCGGCCACCTCGGGCGAACCGGGCTGCCCAGTAGCCGAATCGGTCCGATGGGTCGGCAGGGCCGGTGATCAGGCCGGGGCGGACGACGAAGGATCGCTGCTCGCCCACCCGTTCGCGGACCGACTTCTCGCTGGCTACCTTGATGCTGCCGTAGCGTTCTGCGGTGAGTTCGGTGAGATCGTTCGCAGGCTCCCAGATCGGTTCGCGCAGTGGGGCTTCGATGGTCTGGCCCACTGTCGCAGAATCGGCGTAAGCGCTGATGCTGGATACGAATGTCCAGTGCTGCGCTCGGTCGGCCAGCACGTCCAGCGCGTCGACAACCCACCGCGACGCCGCACGCGCCACGTCGATCACCGCGTCGAATTGATCGTCTGCCAGAACTTCGAGAGCACCGTGATGTTCACGGTCGACGCAGAGGAGCCGCACACCCTCGGGCACCTGCCCGGATCGACCGCGCGCAACGCAGGTCACCTCGTGGCCTCGCGCTACCGCGTCACGAGCGATCTGCGCGGACAAGAACAGGGTGCCGCCGAGCACGAGAACCCGCATGGGCCTCACTCTTCCACCATTCGTTCAGCGGGTTGGGTGGGTTCGCCACCGGCGAAAGCGATCTCGATAGCGGATGTTCGACGATGCAGGTCAGAAGCCGTGGAATTCGGCTTCCTTGATCGGAGGGTCGGTCACCGGGGTTCCTGAAAGCTCAGCGGAGGAAGGAGGGGGTGAGATCCAGTGAAGGTGGGGCGTAGAAGCCACCGTGGCCGTCGGATTCGAGGTTCTCCAAGCACCCAGGTCGGCGGCCAATACGTCCGCCTGCCAGCCGTCGGCACAAGATGGCGCCGCGGCCTGGGCGGTTCCCGCAGGGCTGAGTCCGAGGGTTGCGGCAACCGTGATTGCTGTTGCCAGACAACGGGTTAGCCGCCGGCGGGTGGTGCTTTCGTGGAGTCGACCTCGCATGACCGGAGCCTACTGGGATACCGCCGGTTCAGTCGGTTGTGGTGAGCCAAGCCGAGAGCAGATCGGAGGAGCCGGTGATGATCGCCGTGCGTTCCTCGGAAGTCAGTTCGACACTGTCGAATTCGGATTTCCAGTGGGCGAGCCGGTCGGCGTCCTCGGTGGCGATGGCGAGTTCGGCGAGGGCGGCGTAGGCGCGGGCCCGGTCGAGTGTGGTCGCGGTGGCGCCGAAGCGGTGCAGGCCTGCTTCCACGGCACGGGTCGCGGCGCGGTTGTCGTTCTTGAAATCGCGCAGGATGCGGGCGTTGTCGAGGACGCGGGCCAAACCTTCCAGCTCGCGAGAACCGCCGTAGTCCAGTTCCATCGGCTCGTCGCGCTGGATCACCAGGACGGTGTTGCCGACCGGGTCGACGAGGGAAAAACGGGACTGGCCGGGACGGAATCGGGTGATTCGCGGACAGCCCTTGCTCGGGATCTTGCCGTAATGGGCGCGCAGGGCGGCGGTGTATTCGGCATGGCGCGTGGCGACATCGTCGACCATCAGCAGGGACGCGGCACGTTCCACCGGCAGCTCGATGCCCGGCGGGGCGGGGGTGAAATGCAGCGCGCAGCCATTTTGCTCGATCGCCGCGTAGACGTATGGACGGGTCTGCTCGTGGGTGACGGTGTAGCCGAGCGCCCGATAGAACTCGAGGGTGCTGGGCAGGTCGCCGCTCCACAGCAGGGGCACCGTGGTATCGGTCATCGTTGGGCCTTTCGCCGAGAAGTCGATTCGCGTCCGAGGTTACGAACAGTTCCGCGCGAGCGCCCATACTTTCTTGCCACGCACGAGGAACGCACCGGGCCCGCGCCGATTAGGCTGCGGGCATGACCAACCGTCTCGGCGAACTGGCGACCGCGAACTTCGTACTCCTCACCACCTTCCGCAAGGACGGCACTCCCGTGGGCACGCCCGTCTGGGCGGTGGCCCGCGAGGACAAGCTGCTGGTCTGGACGGTCACCGACAGCTGGAAGGTCAAGCGCATCCGGCGCAACCCCGAGGTGACTCTGCAACCGTGCAATGCGCGCGGAGATGCACACGGTGCCGTGGTGCAGGGCACCGCACGCCTGCTCGACGCCGCCGAAACCGAGCAGGTGCGGTCGGCGCTGCGCCGGAAATACTGGCTGACCGGCCCGCTGGTGATCCTCGCCAGCAATCTGCGCCGCGGCAAGGCGGGCACGATCGGCATCGAGATCACGCCCGCCTGATTTGCGTCGATCGGATATGTAGAACCGCCGGTATCGGATACTGTGAGTCTTCGGTAACACTTCCGAAGGGACTCACATGGCCGTGAAACGCAACCGGGCCGTCGTCGTCGCGGGCGCGCGGACTCCGTTCGTGCGCGCGTTCACCGATTTCACCCGCCTCGACAGCATCGCCCTGGCCGGTGCGGCCGTCCGCGGGCTGATCGAGCGGACCGGAATCGCGCCCGGCGAGATCCAGTCGATCGTTTGGGGCGGGGTGGTTCTGCCCAGTCACGCGCCGAACATCGCGCGCGAGATCGCCCTCGACCTGAACCTGGACTTCGGTTGCGAGGGTTACACGGTCACTCGTGCGTGCGCCTCGGGTCTGCAGGCGGTGACCTCAGCGGCCGCGGCGATCGAGCGCGGCGAGTACGACATCATGATCGCCGGCGGCAGCGATTCCACCAGCAATGCCGAGATCAAGCTGCCGCAGAAGGTCGTGCACGCGGTCGCGCCGGTGGCGCTGGGCAAGCCGAAGGCGATGGACTACCTCGATGTGGTCCGCCAGCTCGCGCCGTTCACCGACATCCTGCCGCGCCAGCCCAAGATCTCCGAGCGCACGACCGGTGAGGTGATGGGCGAGTCCGCGGAGAAGATGGCGCGCATCAACGGCATCTCGCGCGCCGATCAAGACGCTTTCGCTGCCCGCTCGCATCAGCGGGCCGCGGCGGCGATCGCCTCGGGGCGTTTCGATGACGAGGTCGTGCCGATCACCACGCCGTCGGGCACGCTGATCGAGACCGACGGACTCGTTCGCGCGAACACCAGCATCGAGAAGCTCGCCGCCCTGAAGCCGGTTTTCGAGAAGAACGGCACGGTCACGGCAGGCAATGCCAGTCCGCTCACCGACGGCGCGTCGGCGGTTCTGCTGATGAGCGAGGAGAAGGCGCGCGCCCTCGGGTTCACCCCGCAGGCCGCGTTCCGGTCCTGGAGTTTCGTCAGCGTCGATCCCGCCGACCAGGTCCTCATCGGACCGGCGATCTCGATGCCCCGCGCCCTCGACAAGGCGGGCATGACCCTGGCCGATATCGACCTGGTCGACATCCACGAAGCCTTCGCGGCCCAGACCCTTTCGGTGCTGAAGATGCTCGAGAGCGCCGAATGGGCCAAGACTCGCCTCGACCGCGACGAGGCCGTCGGATCGGTCGACATCGACAAACTGAACGTCCACGGCGGCTCGATCTCGCTGGGCCACCCCTTCGGCGCGACCGGTGCCCGCATGGTCACCACCATGGCCAATGAACTGGCGCGCACCGGGAAAGAGGCTGCGCTGCTGGGGATCTGCGCGGCAGGCGGGATCGGCGCGTCGGCGGTGCTCGAACGAATCTGAGTCGGTCAGTCGGGCGCACCGGGGCGGGGACGGTGCGCCCGAATGTCCATGTAGCGGCTCAGCGCGGCGGCTGCGTCGAGCATGGCGAGTCCCTGGGAGGTGAGTTTTGCCTGCCAGTTGTCGAGCGCGCTTGCGAGGGCTTCGGTGCTGCCCGCCGCGCGGATCTGGGCGATGACGGTGGCGATGTGGGTGCGGGGGTAGTGGCCTCGGCGCAGGATGTGGGCCAGTTCGGCGTCGCGGAGGTCGGTGGCGTCGTAGTGGCGGTAGCCGGTGGCGGGGTCGCGGGTGGGGGTGAGGATGCCCGCTGTTTCCCAGGCTCGCAGGGTGGCGGGGGTGACCCGGAGGTGGTGGGCGAGTTCGCCGACGGTTCTGGTTTCCGCTGAAAGCGTTGGGGAAGAGCCTGGTTCGGCGATGAGGTGGTCGACGGCTCGGCGGACCGACGTGAGGGTTTCGCGGTCGCGCAGGAGTTGGCTGTGACTGCGGTCGATGGTCGTGAGGGCCTTGTCGAGGTCGTCGGAGTGCAGGGCACGCATGATGTGGCCCGCGGTGGCGTGGCCGTAGGCGGTGATCAGGGTGAGGTAGGTGCGCAACGCGGTGGCGTGCAGTTCGGTGTAGATCCGGTAGCCGGTGGGGGTTCGCTCGGCCGGGGGCAGGCAGCCGTCGTGTTCGTAGTTGCGGACTGCCTGGGTCGAGATCGCGTGCTCGCGGGCCAGGTCGGATGGTCTCAGGGTTCTCACTGGTTTGAGACTTTACGATATGTTCGGCGAACAGCTCCAGGTCAAGTCTCCATCGTTCTTTCAACGATACGATTGATACACATGAGTCAGAAAATCAGCGACTTCGTCCCTTCATCCTGCGAGCTGCTCGCGCTCGGGGAACCGACCCACAAAGAACCCGGCTTCGCGGCGGTCCGCAATGAACTGTTCGTCGAGTTGGTGGCGCGAGGATTCCGGTCGGTCGCGCTCGAAACGGACCGGGTTGCCGCGCTCGCCGTGGACGAGTTCGTCCGGGGCGGCGACGGTGCCCTCGACGACGTGATGCGGAAAGGCTTCTCGCACGATTTCGGCGAACTCACCGGCAACCGTGAGCTGGTCGCGTGGCTGCGCGATCACAACGCGGGTCGACCGGCCGACGATCAGGTCGGCTTCTACGGATTCGACGCCGCGATGGAAACGATGAGCGCGCCCAGCCCGCGTACCTACCTCGAATTCGCCCGCGACTACCTGGAACTCGACTTCGACATCGCAGGCCCGGCAGGCGATGACGAGCGTTGGAGCCGCAGCGAAGCGGTCTTGGACGCGAAGGTCTCGCCCGGTGCCAGTGTCGAGGCCGAGCAGTTGCGGGTGATGGCCGACGACATGCTCACCCTGCTCTACACCCGCGCGCCGGAACGGGTCGCGGCCACCTCGCTCGACGAATGGCGAAGGGCGATAATCCATCTCACCGCCGGTATCGGCCTGCTCCGCTATCACCGGCAGGCGGCCGCGCCGACCGAGGACGGTGTGCGCTGGAACAGCCTGGCCGCCTCCCGCGACGCGCTCATGGCCCAGAACCTCCTCGACATCCGGTCGATCGAAGCGCGTCGTGGACCCACCCTGGTGTACTCGCACAACCTGCACCTGCGGCGCAACACCAGCATCATGCAGATGGGGCCGATGGAGCTCGTCTGGTCCGGGGCGGGGGCGATCGTCGGATCGCTACTGGGGCCGCACTATTCGGTCGTTCTGGGCAGTTTGGGGCGCAGCGACGGCCTCGAACTCGGCGAACCCGCACCGGGCACCTTCGAACACACGCTGCAGAACCGCATCGACACGTGGGGTTTGATCCCGGCGGCAGAACTCGAATCCTGTGACGCCCGCACCGATGCCACGCAGGAGCAGGGATATTTTCCCCTCGACGCGGACACCGTGAACGCCACGGACACGATCCTGCATCTCAGCGTGGGTCGGGCGCCGACCGCGGTCAGCTAGCCGCGACCAGTTCCTCCAGGTAGGTGGCGACACCGTCCTCGTCGTTGGTCGGGAGCACCCGGTCGGCGAGTGCGATGACCTCGAGGACCGCGTTGGCAGGCACCAGCGCGGTCCCCGCCCACGTCAGCATGGCGACATCGTTGAGCGCGTCACCGGCGGCCGCGACCTCCGACAGGTCTATCCCGTCGCGTGCGCACAACCGTTCCAGGGCACTGGCTTTCGACACACCTTCGGCCGCCATCTCCAGGAACGCCGCGCCCGAATGTGTCAACTCCACGCCGACGATCCCGATCGCCACCGCCGTTCGGTACAACTGCGCGCTGGGTAACTCGGGATGTCGGGCGACGATCTTCACCATCGGTTCGAGTTCTGTCGGAAGGTTGTCGGCCAGCTCCATGTCGTGCGGATACCACTGGTGATCGCCGAACCGGCACAGGGCGGCATAGGCGGGCTCGGCGACGATCCGCGTCGTACTGATATTGGCGAACACGACACCGGGAATCAGCTCGCGCAGCTGCCCCATCACCGCTCTCGCCCTACCGGGAGCGATCGGGACCATGTCGATGATCTCGGGTGTGTCGGCGGCGAGGTCGAGCAGCACAGCACCGTTGGCGCATACCGCTTTGCCGCGGAAACCACACGTTCGCGCCAACTCCTGTACCGAATGACGGCCGCGCGCGGTCGCCCAAACGACTTCGATGCCCGCTGCCTGCGCCCTCGCGATCGCCTCGGCGGTGCGTGCCGAAACGGTGTGATCAGAACGCAGCAGTGTGCCGTCGAGGTCTGTCGCGAACATTCGGATAGTGGGCACCGGCTAGGTCGCCTGGCTGACCGAGGACATGTGGAAGTCGGGGATGCGCAGTGGCGGCATGGCGGTGCGGGTGAACCAGTCTTTCCATTCGCGGGGGAGGGTGATCTCGGTGGCGCCTGCTTCGGAGACGCGGCGCAGGAGATCGAGGGGGCTTTCGTTGAAGCGGAAGTTGTTGACCGCGCCGGTTACCTGACCGTCTTCGACCAGGTAGACGCCGTCGCGGGTCAGGCCGGTGAGGAGCAGGGTGGCGGGGTCGACCTCGCGGATGTACCAGAGGCAGGTGAGGAGCAGGCCGCGTTCGGTGCGGGCGATCATGTCGTCGAGGGTCGCGTCGCCGCCGCCGGTGAGAAGCAGGTTCTCGCCGGGAATGGTTGCGGGGGCACTGAATTCGGCGGCAGTGGCGCGTGGGTAGACCAGGGATTCGATGACACCGTCGCCGATCCAGTCGACGCGTTGTGCGGACAGACCGTTGTCGAACACCGACAGCGATTCCGACGAGGACGGCGTCGCCACGAACGGCCGGTATTCGAGGCCGCTCGCGTTCGGATCGGAGTACAGGGTGAGCGGAATGTCGCTGAGCCGCTCACCGATTCGGGTGCCACCGGCGCGGGAGAACGCGGTGTGGCCTTCGTGGGCGCCGCGGCCCTCCATGCTCCACGCCAGGTAGATCATCAGATCGGCGACCGAAGACGGGGGCAGCAGGGTTTCGTAGCGGCCCGCGGGCAGGTCGATTCGTCGCTTGGACCAGTCCAGGCGACGGGACAGTTCGGCGAGCAGACCAGGGGTATCGACATCGGTGAAATCGGCGGTGCCGACGCCCACCCAGGCGCTCGCCAGATCCTTGCCCTCGCCCCGCTTGCCGTTGATCTCCACCGAACCGGTCGGCTGACTGAACCGCCGCCGGATGCCGGTCGAGGTGCCGAGCCAGGTGGTGTGCACCTGGTGGTGGGCGAAACCGTAGAGGCGGTCGGTGCCGTCGAAACCGGTCGACAGGTCATGCGCCAATCCGGCGAAGACTTCGATCTCGGTGGCGCCGGGCGCCTGATCCCAGGTGGCGGTGTCGTCGTCGGTGGGTTCGAGTAGCGGCATCGCGTCGCGCGCGGGAGCGGCCGTGCGGGCGGCTCCCTCGCTGGCACGCACCACGGCCTCGATCTCAGCGGGATCGACACTGGTGGAGCTGATCGAGCCGACCCGCGCGACGTTCGGGCCCTCGCGGAACACCGAGATCACCACCCAATCCCGCGATACCGACGAACCATTGGTGGTCATCGAATTGCCGGCCCATCGCAGCGACGCCTCGTGCGCGTCGGTGACGATCACGATCGCCTCGTCGGCTTTCGACGCCGCCAGCGCACGCTCGACCACCGCGCCCGCCGGGAACAGACCCTCGTTCACTGACCGCCCTCCGTCCGGGTATTGAGAATGTTGACCCCGCGTACCAGCACCGACGGACAGCCGTGACTCACCGCCGCCACCTGACCGGGCTGGGCTTTACCGCAGTTGAACGCACCACCGAGCTGCCAGGTGCTCGGCCCGCCGACCGCTTCCATGGACCCCCAGAAATCGGTGGTCGTGGCCTGGTAGGCGACGTCACGGAGTTGGCCGTCGAGTTCGCCGTTGCGGATGCGGAAGAAGCGCTGACCGGTGAACTGGAAGTTGTAGCGCTGCATGTCGATCGACCAGCTCTTGTCGCCGACGATGTAGATGCCGTCCTCGACCCGGGAGATGAGCTCCGCGGTGGTGGTGTCACGCGACGGATCCGGCTGTAGCGACACATTCGCCATCCGCTGGATCGGAACATGGTGTGGCGAATCGGCGTACGAGCATCCGTTGGAACGGTCGAGTCCGAGGCGCGGGGCGAACACGCGGTCGAGTTGGTAGCCGACCAGGATGCCGTCGCGAACGAGGTCCCACTGCTGGCCGGCGACGCCTTCGTCGTCGTAGCCGACGGTGCTCAGGCCGTTGACCTGTGTGCGGTCACCGGTGACATGCATGATCGGCGTGCCGTACTGCAGCGTGCCGAGCTGATCGGGAGTGGCGAACGAGGTGCCCGCGTAAGCGGATTCGTAGCCGATCGCCCGGTCGTATTCGGTGGCGTGACCGATGGATTCGTGGATCGTGAGCCACAGGTTCGTCGGGTCGATCACCAGATCGGTGGGCCCGGCGACAACGCTGGGCGCCTTCACCTTCTCGGCCAGCCAGCCCGGAATCTGCGCGAGTTCGCCTGTCCAGTCCCAGGTTCCGTCGGCGCCGGTGACGTACTCCCAGCCACGGCCAGCCGGCGCGGCGAGCGTGCGCATCGTCTCGAAGACACCCGACGCGGAATCGACGGTGACCGCTTCCAGTTGGGGGTGCAGGCGCACGCGCTGCTGGGTGATCGACGAACCGGCAGTGTCGGCGTAGAAGGTCTGCTCCTTGACCTGCAGGACCGAGGCGGTGACATGGTCGACACCGTCGGCCGAGGACAGCCGCTCCGAATAGTCCTGCAGCACAGCCACTTTGTCGGCGGTCGCCACCGTGAACGGGTCCAGCTCATACGCCGAGACCCACGAGACATCGTCATAGCGTGGCTCGTCGGCCAGCTCGACGCGTTCCCGGTTCAGCGACCGCAACGCCCGCGCCACGTTCACCGCCCGGCGCGCCACCTCGGCGGCGGTCGCGGGCGTGAGCGCGGCGTGCGAGGCGAAACCCCAGGTGCCGTCGATGATCACACGCACCGCCAGCCCCAGCTCGGTCGCGTCGGTGACCGCTTCGACGCGCCCGTCGCGCAACCTGATCGACTGCGTCACCAGACGTTGCACGCGCAGATCGGCGTGCTCGGCGCCTGCCGCGCGGGCCGCCGACAACGCGGCCTCGGCCAGTGCGCCGAGCCCGAGCGCGCGGAACTCCTCGTCCACATCTCTGGAAGTCGTGGTACTCACCGGACCCACGCTAACCGGTGCCACCGACACATGTGCGCCGGAGCCGGTTGCGGCGCGCGAAAAGCCGGTTGCGGCAGTCGTTACCGTGACGCGCGGACCCCGCTCCTCCCGCGAGCGATGCCGGAAATGCCGTAGGGTGCCCGCCGTGCCGCCATCTGCCTTGCGCGATCGAAAAAGGGAACGAACCCGTCGTGCGATCCTTCTGGCCGCCGTCGAATTGTTCGAGGCCAGAGGCTATGAGGAAACGACCGTCGCCGACATCGCCGCCGTTGCCGAGGTCGGAACTCGAACCTTCTTCAACTACTTCGCGAGCAAAGAAGAACTGCTCTTCCCCGAACCCGACGAACGGGTGCGCGCGGCCGTCGCCGCGATCGCCACGCGTCGCCCCGGCGAGCGACCGGTGGAGGTGTTGCTGCGGGCCCTGCGCGCCGCGGGCGACGACCCCGGCGAACACCTCGTCGACGATGTGGGCTCGCGGGTGGCGGCGCTGCGGGCACGGGTTTCGCGGACGGTTCCCTCGGTGAGCGGCCGTGCCGCGCACGCGCAACTGGTCGCGCAGCGCGAGATCGCGCACCAACTGCACATCGCGTTCCCCCACGAACTCGACGAGGTCGGCGCCGCGGCGCTGGTGGGTGCGGTCGTCGGCGCGGTGTCGGGCGCGTTGACGGTGCTGTTCCAGCAACCCCAGCACGGCATCGACGACGGGGAACGCCTGCATCGCAAGATCCACGAGACCACCTCGCGGGTCCTGCAGCCCTGGCTCGCCGCCTCCGCACCACCGGAACCGGTGCACTAGCCGAACTGCTGCCAGCCCAACCGGATCACCATCACCACCACGACCACCAGCAAAACGATCCGGACGAACCCGGCGCCCCTGGCCAGTGCCATCCGGGAACCGACCAGGGCGCCGAGCACATTCGCCACCGCCATGCCCGCGCCGAGGCCCCACAGGACGTGTCCGGTCACGGCGAGGAACAGCAGCCCACCCAGGTTCGACCCGCAGTTGATCACCTTCGCCATCGCCGCCGCCCGCACGAACTCGGTGCCGAGCAGGGTCGCGAAGGTGATGATCAGGAAGGTGCCGGTGCCCGGCCCGAGCAGTCCGTCGTAGAAGCCGACCAGGCCGGCGGCGAGGGCCACCACCAGGATCACCTTGCGGCGCGTCGGCGGATGGGTGGCCATGGTCAGGCCGACCGACGGGCGCAGCGTCACGAAGACCGCCACCGCGACGAGCACCACCATGACCAGGGGGATGAACAGCTCGCGGTCGATCAGCGAGACCGCCGCCGCTCCGCACGCGGAGGTGATCGCCGCGATCACCGCGCCGGGCAGCAGCACCTTCCACTGCATCGGCACCTTGCGCGCGAAGGTCGCCACCGCGGTCGATGTGCCCGCCAGGGAGGTGAGCTTGTTGGTGCCGAGGGCGGTCTGCGGCGTGATGCCGGGCACGACCAGCAACAGCGTCGGCAGGATGATCAGCCCGCCACCGCCGACCACGGCATCGACCCAACCCGCTGCCGCCGCTGCCGCCAACAGGACCGCCCAGTCTCCGATTTGCACCCGTCCAGGCAATCAAGATCACGACCGGAAAGCCAGCCGGGCTACGCGTACCTCCGCCTTCGCTCCGGCCGTGCGCGGCTGAGGAACGCTGCGCGTCCGCGCACATTAGGCTGGCCCCGTGCGCCGGTTCAGCCTGTGGCTACGCGGACGACCCATCGTCGCCGATTCGATTCTCGCGGCAATGCTGCTGTTCCTCGATGCCCTCGGAGTGGGCGACGAACGCAACAAGGTCGTCTATCTGATCTTCTCGGTGATTCTGCCGTTGCCGCTGATCCTGCGCCGGGTGTATCCCCGAGCGGTGGCGGCGGTGCTGGTGGTGCTGTCGCAGATCAACACCCTGTTCGGCTACCTGACCGATGATCACGCCACCGACCACGTCGCGCTGATCGGGCTCGGGGTGATGCTCTACACGCTCGTCGCCTACGTGGGGCGGCGCGAGGGGCTGATCCTGCTGGCCTTCCTCGTGCTCGATCTGGTGGCGTCGGTTGTGCTGCTCGACGAGCCCAAGGGCGGCGATCTGGCGATGGTCGCGCTCATCTACGCGCTGTGCTGGACCCTGGCCGAGTTCAACGGGGCCCGGCACGCCTACGACTCCGAGGTCGCGGCGCGCCTGGCGGTCGCCGATTACGACAAGGAACGGCGCGCGCACGACGCGGTCGCCGCCGAACGCACCCGGATCGCCCGCGAACTCCACGACGTGGTCGCGCACGCGGTGAGCGTGATCATCGTCCAGGCCGACGGCGCCAAATACGCCCTGCGTCAGGACCCGGAAACCGCCGAACGCGCGCTTGCCACCATCGCGGGGACCGGCCGTGACGCCCTGCGCGAACTGCGCCGCACCGTCGCCCTGCTGCGCACCGAGCACGCACCGGAAATGCTGCCCCAGCACGGGAGCGCGGGGATCGCGAAGCTGGCGCAGATGATGCGCGAAGCGGGGCTGGCCGTCGACCTCGAGCTGACCGGTGAACTCGACGACATCGCCCCCGAGGTGAGTCTCGGCGTGCACCGCATCGTGCAGGAATCGCTCACCAACACCCTGCGGCACGCCGGCGCGGAGCCGAAGGCGGTGGTGCGGGTGCACCGGCGCGAGGAGGACATTCTTGTCGAAGTCACCGACAGCGGCGGCGTACCGGCCCAGGTGAGCGCGGGTGCTGAGATCCCCGGCACCGGGATGGGCCTGGTCGGGATGCGCGAACGGGTCGCGGTGCTCGGTGGCACGCTGCACGCGGGCAGGCTCGACGACGGTCGCTGGCAGGTGCGCGCGGACCTCCCGCTGCGCATGGAGACGGACTGATCCGCCCACTATGGTGGGGCAATGCCGATCAGCGTGCTCGTGGTGGACGATCAAGAACTCATGCGGATGGGCCTGAAGATGGTGCTCGGCGCGCACCCCGACATCGACGTGATCGGCGAAGCGGGCAACGGTGACGAGGCCGTGCGGCGGGCCAGCGAACTTCGCCCCGATGTGGTGCTGATGGATGTGCGGATGCCGGTCGTCGACGGGGTGACCGCCACCGCGCGAATCGTCGCCGCGGGGGAGGGCGTGCGGGTGCTCGTGATGACCACCTTCGACCTCGACGAACACGCCCTCGGTGCCCTACGCGCGGGCGCCAGCGGATTCCTGCTCAAGGACACTCCGCCGGAGGACCTGATTTCGGCGATCCGCAGCGTCGCCGCCGGGGACGCGGTGGTCTCACCCAAGGTCACCAAGCGGCTGCTCGACCGCCTCGTCGCCGAGGACCCGACCAGTCTGCGCGACCCGAAAATCCTCGACGTCCTCACCGCCCGCGAACGCGAAGTCCTGGAACAGATCGCGATCGGTCGCTCCAACGCCGAGATCGCCGCCGCCCTGTTCCTGTCGGAGGCGACCGTGAAAACGCACGTCGGCCGGGTGCTCACCAAACTCGGCCTGCGCGACCGGGTGCAGGCGGTGGTCCTTGCCTACGAAACCGGGTTGGTGCGGCCGGGTGCCTGAACCCGCCTGCCCGGCCGGGAGAAAAATCGGGCGCTCGTGCGTTGACGGAACAGATCGTCCGAAAGGATCGCCATGACCGCCCTGCTGTTCGTCCTCTACCTCGTCGTCGAGATCGCCGCCCTCGTCGGTCTCGCCCAGCTGATCGGCATCGGCTGGGCGCTGGTCGTGCTCGTCGCGGTGTCGGGCGTCGGCCTGGTGCTGCTCGGACGGCAGGGCAGGCGGGTGTTCGACCGATTCCGGCGGGCCTCCCGCGGTGAGGTGAGCGCCGAGAGCGCGGTCGCCGACGGGGTGATCGTCGCCACCGGATCGGTGCTGCTGTTCGTACCGGGACTGGTCACCGGGGTCGTCGGGCTGCTCGCGCTGTTCCCGCCGACCAGGGCGCTGTTGCGGCCGGCACTGGAGAAGCTCGGTACCCGGCGCTTCGGACCGCTGCCCTCGTTCGCGCCCTCGCCCTATCGCGGGATGGTCGTGGACGCCGACGGTGACGTGGTCGACGGCACCGTGGTCGGCCAGTGGTACGACGACGGTCACACCTCGGGCCCGCGCGCGCTCGGTCCCGCCTGAATCGCGACATGCCCGCGCTCGTCGGCGAAGGGTCTAGAGTGCCCGTATGGCCACCGAGCAGATCACCATTACGGTGAGCGAGGAACTGGCCGACGCGGTGCGCAGAGCGAGCGCCGCTGCCGGGCAGTCGATGTCGGATTTCACCACCGCCGCATGGCGTTTGGAACTCATCGCCGTGGAGGCGGGCGGGCATTGCTCCGCCGGGTTCAGTGACGCCGAAATGCGCGCGGCACTGTCGCTGCCGACCTGACGCCACGCCGCCGAGCCGACGCGGTCACCGTGGACCCGATGCAGCCACCGCCGGGCTGACATGGTTGCCGCCGACCTGACCCGGCTACCGACGAGCTGACACTGTCCCTGCCGAGGTAGCGATCCGTCCATACGGCAGACTGGGCAACCGTGAGTACCCAGTTGCTGATCGGCGGTCGTTTCTACAGTTCGAGCTCCCCGGACGCGACCGCGATGGCGGTCACCGACGGCACCGTGGTGTTTTTGGGAGCCGAGGCACCAGGGCGCGCGATGCACCCCGACGCGGAGATCATCGACCTCGACGGTGCCTTCGTGGCGCCCGCGTTCGTCGACCCACACGTGCACGTCACCGCACTGGGACTGCAACTGACCGGGCTCGACGTGAGTGCCGCCGGATCCCTGGCCGAACTACTCCAGACGGTGCGCGCGCACGCGGCGACCCAGCCGGACGGGGTGATCATCGGCGAGGGCTGGGACGACACCGCCTGGCCAGAACGGCGTCCGCCGACGGTCGCCGAACTCGACGGGGCCGCCGGTCCGGGCAGGCTCGTGTACCTGGCGCGCGTCGACGCGCACTCGGCCGTCGCCTCCTCGGCGCTGCTCGACGCGGCGGGTGAACTCGGCGACGGATACCACCGTGGCGACCTGTTGCGCGCCGACGCCCACCACCGGGTACGCACCGTTGCCCTCGCGGAACTGACTCGCGCCCAAAGGGATTCGGCACGCAAGGCCGCACTCGACGCGGCGGCCGCACTCGGCATCGTCGCCGTCCACGAATGCGCGGGGCCCGATATCTCCGGCCGCGAGGACACCCGCGAACTCCTCGCTTTCGAACACGGCGTGGCCGTGCGCGCCTACTGGGGTCAGGCCGTGCGCACCGCCGACGAAGCACGCGCGCTGATCGACGAGCTCGGTGTGCACGCCCTCGGCGGTGACCTGTTCGTCGACGGCTCACTCGGTTCGCACACCGCGCTGCTGCGCGAGCCCTACGCCGACGCGGCGGGCTGCGGCAAGAGCTTCCTCGACGAAGAGACCGTCACCGCGCACATCCGCGCCTGCACCGAAGCGGGCATCCAGGCCGGCTTCCACGCCATCGGCGACGCCGCGATGGACACCGTGGTCGCCGGATTCGCCCGTGTGGCAACCGAACTCGGCGGGCCGGCGATCGCCGCACGCGGGCACCGGGTCGAACACGCGGAGATGACCGACGCCGCCGCGATCGAACAACTCGCCGCACTCGGCGTGATCGCGTCCGTGCAGCCGGGCTTCGACGCCGCATGGGGTGGACCCGACGGGATGTACGCGACCCGGCTCGGCGCCGAACGCGCCGCAGGCCTCAACCCGTACTCCGCGATGGCGGCGGCGGGCATCTCCCTCGCCATCGGCTCCGACGCCCCGGTCACCGCCATGAACCCGTGGGAACAGGTACGCGCGGCCGTCCACCACCGCACTCCCGGCCACGGCCTCTCGCCCCGCGCGGCCTTCGCCGCCGCCACCCGTGGCGCCTGGCGAGCGGGCGGCGTCCGCGACGGCCTGGCCGGAACCCTGGTCCCCGGTGCCCCCGCCTCCTACGCGGTCTGGGACGCGGGTGACCTCGTCGTCGCCGCGGCCGCCGACACCGTCCAGCGCTGGTCCACCGACCCCCGCTCCCGCGTCCCCGGCCTCCCACGCCTCGACCCGGGCGTCGACCTGCCGACCTGCGTGCGCACCGTGCGCGACGGCGTCACGATCTACACCGCCTGACCCGCTCGGCGCCACGCCCGTAACGAATCACGGAGCACCACACCATGATCGACCCCGCGACGGGCGACCGTTCCGACTCCACATCCGACGACGAGCCGGCATCTGCTGTCGGTGACATCGATCCCGGTGCGGCGGAGTCGGCTACCGCGTCATCCCGAAAGGCGCATACCGGGACCGCACCGACTGGGGGCGTGGAGGACTCGGATCCTGGTGCGTCGGGGTCGGACGACGTGTCATCCCGGCAGTTGGACTCCGCGTCCGCTGGATCGCGTCTCGAGTCCATCGGCACCGAGCTGATGATGCTGCGGATGCTGGCCGCGGTCGTGGGTGGGCTGTTGCTGTTCGGCAGTTTCCCGCCGCGCCCGTTCTGGTTCCTCGCGCCGGTGGCCATCGCACTGCTCACCGCCGCGGTATGTCCGCCGGGCAAGCTGCGCGGTGGGTTCGGGTACGGGATGCTCGGGGGGCTGGCGTTTTTCGTGCCGTTGCTGCCGTGGACCGGGATCTATGTGGGGCCGGTGCCGTGGCTGGCGCTGTCGACGGTGTGCGCGGTGTACTTCGGAATCTGGGGTGTGCTCGCACGGTGGTTGAGCGCGCTGCCGGGGTGGCCGGTATGGCTCGCGCTGGCGTGGACCACGACCGAATGGCTCAGGTCGAGTTTTCCGTTCGGCGGATTCCCTTGGGGGCGTATCGCTTTCGGTCAAGCCGAGGGCTGGTACCTGCCGCTGGCCGCCTACGGTGGCGCACCGCTGATCGGATTCGCGGTCGCGCTGACCGGCACCGGACTCGCCGCACTGGCACTGCGCCTGTTCGCGTGGTCGCGTACCCCCGCGCCACGCCCGAACACCCGCGCCGTGCGGACCGGATTTGCCACCGCCGTGGTGGCCGTGGCTATCATGCCCCTGGCCGGAGTGATCCTGCGGCCGACGCTGCCCGGCCCGGATGCAGGCAACCGGACGATCACGGTCGCCGCCATCCAGGGCAGTGTGCCGCGGCTCGGGCTCGACTTCAACGCCCAGCGCCGTGCCGTGCTGGACAACCACGTCCGGCGCACCGAGGAACTGGCCGACGCCGTGCATCGCGGCCAGGCCGCACGGCCCGACATCGTGATCTGGCCCGAGAACTCCTCCGACATAGATCCACTGCGCAACGCCGACGCCGCCGCCGAGATCACCGAAGCATCGGTGAAGATCGGCGCCCCGATCCTCGTCGGCGCAGTCCTGGTGAACGGTGACCGCACGACCACCAACTCGGTGATCGTGTGGAACGGCGCGGCCGGTCCGGGGGATCGGCACGACAAGAAGATCATCCAGCCGTTCGGCGAATACCTGCCGATGCGTGGTTTCTTCCGTTTGTTCTCCTCCTATGCCGACCGCGCAGGCTATTTCGTGCCGGGAAATGGTGACGGAACAGTCACGGCCGCGGGTGTGCCGATCGGTGTGGCGACCTGTTACGAGGTCGCCTTCGATCGGGCATTTCGGGACTCGCTCGCCGCGGGCGCCGAATTGCTGACGGTGCCGACCAACAACGCGACATTCGGCACGAGCGAGATGACATATCAACAACTCGCCATGTCGCGGGTGCGGGCGGTCGAGCACGGGCGCGCGCTCGTGGTCGCAGCAACCACCGGAGTCAGCGGGATCATCACCGCGGACGGCGTGCTCAGGCAGAGCACCGAGCAGGTCGTCCCCGCCGCACTGGTAGCCCAGCTACCTTTACGCGACACGACAACAATCGCTACCCGAATCGGTGCGTGGCCCGAACTCGCGTCCGTTATCCTGACCGCGATCGGTGTCGGATCGCTATTACTTCGACGCCGCCGTGCGAATCAGGCGCACCCTGTGCGAAGTTCGGACAATTCTGAATAAGCGGTTTGTTTCAGCCGGGGGGAAGCGGCACGAAGTTGCTGCTTCAGCGGTGTAATTCGTTGAGCTCGAAATAAATTCACATCGGTAGCCATCCGGCCGCCGTCGTACTCCGAATCATGGGCGTGGATAAGCCACGCCCTGGGCCGTCGTGTGCCCGGGCGCTGCTCGGGGAGTTGTGACACAAGGCAGAAACGGAGTGCTTGATGAGTTCTTTGGCCACCGACCACGTCAGCTCATGCGTCACCGACGAGGACCCGGGCCAACCGTTCGCCCTCTCGCCCGGTCAGACAGCACTGTGGTACGCGCAACGGATTCGGCCCGACATTCCGCTCACCATCGCGCATTACGTCGAACTGCGCGGTGATCTCGACGTCGGCCGCCTGCTCTACGCGGTCGAGCGCTACGGCGCGGAATCCCAGGTGGGACACGTCCGCCTACTCGAGATCGACGGCGTGCCCCACCAGCGCGTGGACCCCACCTGGCGGCCGGGCTGGGCCCGGATCGACCTCCGCGACGAAGCCGACCCACGCGCCGCCGCGCTGGCCTGGATGAACACCCACGCCAGCACCCCGATCGACATGGAAAACGAGCCGCTCACCATCAATGTGGTGTTGCGGATCGGTGACCGCGAATGGTTCTGGTACGAGCGCGGACACCACATCGTGATCGACGGTTACGGCGCGATGAACGCCCTCGCCCGCACCGCCGAGATCTACACCGCCGTCGGCGAACAGCGCGAACCGTCGGTCTCCAGAGCCGCCGCGCTCGTCGACCTCTACGCCGACGAATCCCGCTACCGCGAGTCAAGCCGGTTCCGCGCCGACCGCGAGTACTGGATGCAGCAGCTCGCCGGCGTGGGCGAGCCGATGACGCTGTCGTCGGTCACCGCCGCGGGCGACACCCACGACGCGGGTCGCCACCGTGCCACCGCGGTCCTCGACGCCGACCTCGACACCCTGCTCGCCGACGCGATCGCCACCCACGGGTCGGCCAACTCCGCGCTGATCGTGGCCGCGCTCGCCGCCTACGTCCGTTCGGTCACCGGTGACCCTGATGTCGTGCTGAGCCTTCCGGTTTCGGCGCGCACCACCGTCGCGCTGCGCCGGTCGGCGGGTGTGGTGTCGAACGTGGTGCCGCTGCGGGTCCGGTTCGACTCCCACACCACCGTCGCCGACGTCGTGCGCCAGACCGAACTGCAGATCACCGGCGCCCTGCGCCACCAGCGCTACCGCTCCGACGACATCCGCCGCGACTGCGGGTACTCGCGCGACGCACGCGGGTTCTTCGGGCCGATGGTCAACATCATGCTGTTCCACGACGAGCTGAAGTTCGACGACATCGCCGGCCAGTTGAACGTGCTCGCCACCGGACCCGTCGAAGACCTCTCGATCAACATCTACAACGGCGACGGTGGCCGCATCCAGCTCGACTTCGAAGCCAACCCGAAGCTCTACGGCGAGACCGAGAACGCCGCACACCACGGCCGCTACCTCGACTTCCTCGCGCGCTTCCTCGCCGCCGAGCCGACCACCCCGGCCGCCTCGCTCACCGCGATCACCGCCGCCGAGCACGACCGGGTGCTGCGGGAGTGGAACAGCACCGAGATGCCGATGCAGGCCGCGACGCTGGTCTCGCTGTTCGAAGACCAGGTGCGCCGCAGTCCGCACGCCATCGGTCTCGAATTCGGTGACCGCACACTCGGTTACACCGAACTCGGTGACCGGGTGAACCAGCTGGCGCGTGAACTCATCGCCCGTGGTGCAGGCCCGGAGACCACGGTCGGTGTGTGCCTGCATCGCAGTGTCGATCTCGTCGTCGGGATCTACGCGGTGCTCGCGACCGGTGCCGCCTACCTGCCGATCGACCCGGAGCACCCGGTCGATCGCATGGAAGCCGTACTGGCACAGGCACATCCGGTGTGTGTGCTCACCGCGGATCGTGATGGCGTGCGGCTGCCTGCGGGCACGGTCAGGATCGATCTGGACACCCTGGACGTCAGTGGCAACGATGTCGCGCCGATCACCGATGCCGACCGGCGCGCGCCGCTGCGGCCCGAACATCTCGCCTACGTCATCTTCACCTCCGGTTCCACCGGTAAACCCAAGGGCGTCGGCGTGACCCATGCCGCGATCGTGAACCGGTTGCGGTGGATGCAGGCCGAATACCCCCTCGACTACACCGACGCGGTCCTGCAGAAGACCCCGGCCACCTTCGACGTGTCGGTCTGGGAGTTCTTCTGGCCGTTGCAGGTCGGTGCCCGGCTGGTCGTCGCCGCGCCCGAGGGGCATCGCGACCCGGCCTACCTCGCCCGGATCATCACCGAAAAGGCCATCACCACGGCGCATTTCGTGCCGTCGATGCTGTCGCTGTTCGTCACCGATCCGCGGGTGCGCGGCGGGGCGGGGCTGCGACGGGTGTTCTGCAGTGGTGAGGCGCTGCCCGGCGCCACCGTCACCGATTTCCACGCCGCGCTGCACGGGCCCGACGGGGGACCGGAACTGCACAATCTGTACGGCCCCACCGAGGCCGCGGTCGACGTCACCTACTGGCCGTGCCCGGCCGAGGCCACCACGGTGCCGATCGGCTCGCCGGTGTGGAACACCCACACCTACGTGCTCGACCCGCAGCTGCGACCGGTGCCGCCCGGCGTCGTCGGCGAGCTGTACCTGGCAGGTACCCAGCTCGCCCGCGGCTACCTCGGCAGGCCCGACCTGAGCGCCGACCGGTTCGTCGCCAACCCCTTCACTCCGGGGCAGCGGATGTACCGCACGGGCGACCTGGCCCGCTGGCAGATCGACGGCGGCGTCCTGGAATACCTGGGCCGCACCGACTTCCAGGTCAAGATCCGCGGACTGCGCATCGAACTCGGCGAGATCGAAGCCGCACTGCTCGCCCAGCCCGACGTCGCGCGTGCCGTCTGCGTGGCCCGCACCGCCCGCACCGGCGACGACGAACTCGTCGCCTACGTGGTCGCCGCCCCGGAGGCACCGGCCCCCGATCCCGCCGCGCTGCTCTCGGCACTGCGCCGCGGCCTGCCGTCCTACATGGTGCCGTCGGCGCTGGTCGTGCTCGACGAACTGCCGTTGAGCGCCAACGGCAAAGTCGACCGCAAAGCACTGCCCGCGCCGGAGGTGGGTGTGCGGGTCACCACCGGTGCCGCCGCCCCGCAGACCGAACTGGAATGCGCGCTCGCGGAGATCTTCACCGAGGTGCTCGCCCTGGACGGCACCGCGATCGGTGTCGAGGACAGCTTCTTCGACCTCGGCGGCAACTCGCTGATCGCCGCGCGCGCGGTCGCCAGGATCAACACCATCCTCGACGCGAACGTGACCATCCGGGAGATGTTCGAAGCGCCCACGATCGCCGCGCTGGCCGGCTACATCAGCACCCACCGGTCCGAAACATCCACGCCGAAACTGGTTCCCGCGCGCAGGCCCGAACGGGTCCCGCTGTCGCTGGCCCAGCAGCGGCTGTGGATCCTCAACCGGTTCGCCGAACACGCCGCCGCCTACAACATGCCCCTCGCGCTGCGGCTCACCGGAGATCTGGACCTCGACGCCTTACGCGCGGGCCTGCGCGATGTCCTCGACCGCCACGAGAGCCTGCGCACCAGCTTCCCGGACGGTCCCGACGGCCCGTACCAGCTCATCCACCCGGCAGCCGGGGTCGAACCCGAGCTGACGCCGATCGATGTGGACCCCGCCGAGATCACCGCGCTGGCCGCGCAGGTCTCCGGGCGCGGTTTCGATCTGCGGACCGAGACGCCGCTGCGGGTCGTGCTGTACCGGGTCGGCCCGACCGACCACCTGCTGCTCGTGGTGCTGCACCACATCAGCGGCGACGGCTGGTCGGTCGCCCCGCTGGCCAGGGACCTGATGGTCGCGGTGTCGGCGCGCGCGGGCGGTGCCGCACCACAGTGGGCGTCGCTGCCGGTGCAGTACGCCGACTTCGCGATGTGGCAGCGGGAACTGCTCGGTGAGGAAACCGATCCCGAGGCGCCCATCGCACGTCAGCTCGGGCACTGGCGCGGCACCCTGGCGGGGCTGCCCGACCAGCTCGACCTGCCCCTGGATCGGCCGCGGCCGCAACAGCGCGGCACCGGCGGCGACACCGTCGAATTCGTCATCGACGCCGAAACCCGCCGTGCGGCAGCGGAACTCGCGACCGGTCGCGGGGTGAGCATGTTCATGGTGCTGCACGCGGCGCTGGCCACCTTGCTGGCCCGCGTCTGCGCGAGCACCGACATCACCATCGGCACGCCGATCGCGGGCCGCTCCGACCCGGCACTCGACGAGCTGGTCGGCATGTTCGTCAACACCCTGGTGTTGCGCACCGAGGTGGACCTCGGCGCCGGATTCGACCGCATGCTCGACCTGGTCCGCGAGACCGACCTCGATGCCTTCGCCAACCCCGACGTGCCCTTCGAACGGCTCGTGGAACTGGTCAACCCCGACCGCTCCACCAGTCGGCACCCGCTGTTCCAGGTGATGCTGTCCTACGACCGCACGCCCGAACTCCGCGTCGAATTGCCCGGTGTGACCGCGGAACTGGTGCCGATCGAGATCGGCGTCGCCAAGTTCGACCTGCAACTCGAGGTCCGCGACAACCACGACGACGGGCCGCTGCACGCCGAATTCGGTTTCGCCACCGATGTTTTCGATCGCGCCACGGTGGAGGCCATCGCCCGGCGGTTCACCACCCTGCTGGCCGCCGCCGTCGCCGCTCCGACCGCGGCGGTCGGTGATCTCGACGTGCTCGACCGGCGCGAGATCGCCCGCCTTGTCCCCGTGTCCGGTGCGCCGGCCGAACCGGCGGGCACCCTGGCCCGGCTGCTCAGCGACACCGCCCAGCACCTCCCGGATGCGGTGGCGGTGCGCTACCTCGGCTTCGACACCACCTACCGGGAGCTCGACGAACGCTCGAACCAGTTGGCGCGCAGCCTCGTCGCGCACGGCGCCGCGCCCGAAACGGTCGTCGCCGTCGCGTTGCCGCGCAGCCTCGAATCGATCATCGCCATCTGGGCGGTCGCCAAAACCGGCGCCGCGTACGTGCCCGTCGACCCGGCCTACCCGGCCGAGCGCATCGCGCACATGATCGGCGACTCCGGCGCCACCCTCGGGCTCACCCTGCCCGAACATCTCGCCGCGCTGCCCACTGCCACCGGCAAGCACCGGGCGGCACCGGAATGGCTGGTGTTCGGAACAGCCGATTTCGAAGCCGACTGCGCGATCCGGTCGGCGACCCCGCTGTCGGATGCCGATCGCAGGCACCCGATGCGCGCAGGTCAGCCCGCCTATCTCATCTACACCTCGGGCTCGACCGGCACGCCGAAGGCGGTCGTGGTCACCCACGCGGGCATCGCCTCGCTGGCCAGCGAACAGACCCAGCTGTTCAAGGTCACCGACCACGCGCGCACCATGCACTTCTCCTCGCCCAGCTTCGACGCGTCGGTGCTCGAACTGCTGCTCGGGTTCGCCGCCGGTGCCACGATCGTGGTCGCCCCGGCCGACCTCTACGGCGGTGCGGAACTGGCCGGTTTCCTGCGCTCGGAACGCATCACCCACGCGTTCATCACCCCGGCCGCGCTGGCCACCGTGCCCGTGGGCGACTTCCCGGCCCTCGGGACCGTGATCGTCGGTGGCGAGGCCTGCTCGGACGAACTCGTCGAAGCGTGGGCCTCGAAGTACCGGATGCACAACATGTACGGCCCGTCCGAGGCCACCGTCGCGGTCACCGCGAGCGCGGCCATGGTGCCAGGGGAACCGGTGCCGTTGGGTGCGCCCGTGCGCGGCATGCGGTTGTTCGTGCTCGACGGCCGGATGAACCCGGTGCCGCCGGGCACACCGGGTGAACTGCACGTCTCCGGACCGGGTCTGGCTCGTGGGTACCTCGGCAAGGCGGGGCTCACCGCGCAACGATTCGTCGCCAACCCGCACGGCCGGGTCGGCGAAAGGATGTATCGCACAGGCGATCTCGTGGTCGCCGACACGACGGGCCGACTGCGCTTCCTCGGTCGCGCCGACGACCAGATCAAGATCCGTGGCTTCCGTATCGAGCTGCGCGAGATCGACCACGTGCTGCGCGAACACCCGGGCGTGCGGTCGGCGCTGACCGTCGTCCACGTCGACGAGCAGGGTCAGCAGCGGCTCGCGTCCTACGTCACCGCCGACGGCCCGATCGAACCGGCGGCCGTGCTCGACACCGCGCGCGGAAGACTGCCCGGCTACATGGTCCCCGCCGCATTGGCGGTGCTCGACGCGATGCCGGTGACCCCGGCGGGCAAACTCGACCGAAAGGCGCTGCCCACACCGGAATTCGTGGTTTCCGGTGGATCGCGCGCACCACGCACCCACCTCGAGATGCGGGTGGCGGCGGTGTTCACCGAGGTCCTCGGTCGCCCGATTCCCGGCGCGGAGGACAGCTTCTTCGACATCGGCGGCAACTCGCTGCTGGCCACCCGGCTCGCCGCCGCACTGCACGCCGACTTCGAAGTGGACCTGCCGGTCCGCCAGATCTTCGAGGCACCGACCGTGGCGGGCATCGCCCGGCTGATCACGGAAGCGCCCCGGACGCAGCGGGTGGCGCTGGCGGTACACACCCCGCGCCCGGGACGCATACCACTGTCGTTGCCGCAGCAACGGCTGTGGTTCCTGAACAGATTGTCCCCCGAGTCGAGTGCCTACAACATCGCATTCGTCTTGCGAATCGGCGGAGATCTGGACATCGACGCGTTGCGCGGCGCCGTCACCGACCTGGTCGAGCGCCACGAAGTGCTGCGCACGGTCTTCCCCGAAGACCTCTCCGGCGCCCAGCAGGTGATCCTGCCGCTCGCCGAGGCCATGCCCGCGATCGAGGTCGTCGACAGCGCACCGGATCAGGCGCAGGCGGCGCTCACCGCGCTGGCTCGCGAGGGCTTCGACCTCACCAGGCAGACGCCGTTGCGGGTGTCGTTGCAGCGCACCGCGTCCGACGAGTACCTGCTCGGTGTCGTCGTGCACCACATCGCCGCCGACGGGTGGTCGCTCGGCCCGCTGACGCGTGACCTCGCCATGGCCTACGTGGCCAGGACCGGCGGTGCCGCGTCCGGACGTGCGCCGCTGCCCGTGCAGTACGCCGACTTCAGCCTGTGGCAGCGGGCGGTGCTCGGTGCCGAGGACGATCCGGACAGCATCAGCGCCACCCAGCTCGCGTTCTGGCGCGAGACCCTGGCCGAACTGCCCGACGAATTGCCGTTGCCGTTCGACCGTCCCCGACCCGCCGAACCGACGGGGACGGCGGGCACCGTCACCTGCCAGGTCTCGGCACCGCTGCAGCGCGCACTGGACGAGCTGGCGAGCCGGACCGGTGTCAGCTTGTTCATGGTCGTGCGCTCGGCACTGTCGGTGCTGCTGCGCAGTGTCACCGGTGGACGCGACATCCCGATCGGCACCCCGGTCGCGGGGCGCACCGATGTCCAGCTCGACGACCTCGTCGGCATGTTCGTCAACACCCTGGTCCTGCGTTCCGACGTCGACCCCGACCGCAGCTTCACCGAACTGCTGCACGCTGACCGCGACGCCGAACTGGCCGCCCTCGCCCACGCCGACGTACCGTTCGAACGGGTCGTCGACGCGCTCGGCAGGGAGAGCAGGGCCAGCAACCGGCACCCGCTGTTCCAGGTCGCGCTCAGCATGCAGGACGGGCCGACACCCGAGCTGGAACTGCCCGGACTGCGGCTGTCCGCCGAAGAGCTCGATATCGCCCTGGCGAAGTTCGATCTGGAACTGCGGGTCGCCCCCGCCGACGAGCACGGGCTGCGATTCGACTTCGTCTACGCCACCGAGCTGTTCGACGCCGCCACCATCGACATCCTCGCTGAACGGTTCGTGCGGATCCTCACCCAGGTGACCGCCGACCCACGGCAACGGGTGTGCGATATCGATCCGCTCACCGTGCTCGAACACCGTGAGCACGTCCCCGCGCAGGGACCCGCGGCGGTCACGCCGATCATCCTGGCCGACATCCTCGACGGTGCGGCCACGAAATACCCGGACCGGCCCGCGTTGCGCTGGTTCGCGGGCGGCAGTGTCGCCGGCCAGGTGGGCGAGCTCGACTACGCCGAAATCGCCCGCCGGGCACACCGGCTCGGCCGGGCTCTGATCGCCCGGGGTATCGGCACCGGCGACCGGGTGGCTGTCGGCCTGACCCGCTCACTGGACTGCGCGCTCGCCATCTTCGGCGTCGCGGCCAGCGGTGCGGCGTTCGTCCCGGTCGACCCGCGCTACCCGGCCGACCGGGTCCGGCACATGCTCACCGACTCCGGTGCGCGCGCGGTCCTCACCGCGCGTGCCGACGCGGACGCACTGCGGGAGGCCGCCGGCCCCCTCGACACCCAGTGGTTGCTGGTCGACGGCGACGAGCTGAACACCGAGCTGGCGGGCTACGACGGCGCCCGGATCACCGACGCCGAACGGATCCGCCCCGTCCGCAATGCCGATCTGGCCTACCAGATCTACACCTCCGGCTCCACCGGCCTGCCCAAGGGCGTGACCGTCACCCACGGCGGTCTCACCAGCCTCGCGCTCGACCTGCGCGAACGCATGGGCCTCGACCGGTTCTCCCGGACGTTCTTCTTCTCCACGCCCAGCTTCGACGTGTCCGTCCTCGACATGCTCCTCGCCGTGTACTCGGGCGCCGAGATGGTGATCGGACCGATCGACATCTACGGGGGCGACGAACTCGGGGCCCTGCTGGAACGCGAGCAGATCACCCACACGTTCCTGACGCCCGCGGTGCTGGCCTCGATCGATGCCAACCGCTGGCCGCTGCCGATGCTGCGCGGTCTGATGGCCGGCGGTGAAGCGGTGCCGCCGGATCTGGTGGAGAACTGGGCGCCGGGCCGACGGTTCATCAATGCCTACGGGCCCACCGAGTTCACTGTCATCGCCGCGATGTCGGAGCTGCGGGTGGGGGTGCCGGTGGCCATCGGAACGCCGACCCGTGGGTCGCGCGCGCTGGTGCTCGACGAACGGCTGCGGCCGGTCTGCACGGGGGTCCCGGGTGAGCTCTACATCGGTGGCGCGGGCATCGCCCAGGGCTACCACGAGCGATTCGGCCTGACCGCCGCACGATTCATCGCCGACCCGTCCGGCCCCGCAGGCAGCCGGATGTATCGCACCGGCGACGTCGTGCGCTGGACCGCCAACGGCGAAATCGACTACCTCGGCCGCAGCGACCACCAGGTGAAGGTGCGCGGTTTCCGGATCGAACTCGGCGAGATCAGCGCCGTGCTCGGCAGCCACCCCGAGGTCCGCTTCGCCCACACCGAGGTGCGGCGGATCGCGGGTGACGATCGGATCGTCGCCTGGGTCCAGCTCAACGAAGGCGTCGACCCGGCCGAGGTGGCCGCGGTGAAACGGCACGC
The DNA here is from genome assembly GCF_042716665.1 of Nocardia sp. NPDC058658. Taxonomy (NCBI): domain Bacteria; kingdom Bacillati; phylum Actinomycetota; class Actinomycetes; order Mycobacteriales; family Nocardiaceae; genus Nocardia; species Nocardia sp. NPDC058658. Next base: position 832,318 of record NZ_JBHXRR010000001.1, on the reverse strand, counting down.
GGCGGTGCGGCTGGCCGGGCACATGGTGCCCGCGTCGCTGAACCTGATCGACCGGGTGCCGCTCACGCCGGTCGGCAAACTCGACCGCACCGCGCTCCCGGAACCGGAATTCACCGCCACCGCGGGCCGGGCACCACAGACCGACGCCGAACGGACCGTCGCGCGGGTCTTCGAGGAACTGGTCGGGGCGAGCGAGGTCTGCGCCACCGACAGCTTCTTCGACATCGGCGGCAACTCGCTGCTGGCCACCCAGCTGGTGGCCCGCCTCGCCGCCGCGAGCAATGTGCGCCTCGAGGTACGCACCGTGTTCGCGACCCCGACGGTCGCCGAACTCGCCGCGCTCATCGAATCCGGTCCGTCCGGCGACGAACACCGGCCGGACCTGGTGCCACAGCCGCGACCGGAGCGGATCCCGCTGTCCGCGGCACAGCGCCGACTGTGGTTCCTCAACCGCTTCAACGCCGGTGCCGACAGTCAAGCGTCGGGCGCCTACAACATCCCGGTCGTGCTTCGCCTGCACGGCACCGTCGACCTCGATGCACTCATTGCCGCTTTGCACACGGTGCAACGTCGGCACGAGACGCTGCGCACGGTGTTCCCCGAGAGCTCGGGCGAGCCGGAGCAGTTGGTGCTCGACCCGGAGATCGCCGCCGTCACCCTGTTCCACGCGACGGCCACCGTGCGCGAGGTCGAGACCGCCGTGACCCGCTTCGTCACGCCGGGATTCGACCTGTCGGCCTCGGTGCCGATGCGCGCGGCGCTGATCACCGTCGACCACACCGGACAGTCGGCGCCGACCAAGGCAAAATTCGCCGTCGCCCGCTCGACCGAGCACGTGCTGGTGCTGGTCGTGCACCACATCGCGATGGACGGCTGGTCGCTCGAACCGCTCGCCGCCGAAGTGGCCGCCGCCTACCGCGGCATCCAGACCGGCGAACCGTTCGGCGAACAGATCCCGGAGATCCAGTACGCGGACTACACCCTGTGGCAGCGCGAACTGCTCGGCACAGAGGACGATCCGGATTCGCTGATCAGCAAGCAGCTCGAACACTGGCGGGGCGCGCTGGACGGGCTGCCCGAACTGCTCACCGTGCCCGCCGACCGGCCGCGCCCACCCGTGCCCTCCTATCGGGGCGGCACCGTCGACTGCACGGTCGACGCGGCGACCCACCGGGCACTGCGCGGCATCGCGGGGGCCAACAACGTCAGCATGTTCATGGTGTTGCACGCGGCACTCGCGGTGCTGTTGCACCGGGTCACCGGCACCGAGGACATCGCCGTCGGCACCGCGAGCGCGGGCCGTGGGCACCCGGCTCTCGACGCGATGATCGGCATGTTCGTCAACACCCTGGTGCTGCGCACCGAGGTGTCCGACGAGCGCGCGTTCATCGACCTGCTTCGCACCGTCCGCGACGGCGACCTCGACGCCTTCGCCAACGCCGACCTGCCCTTCGAACGGCTCGTCGAAGTGGTCAACCCGGCGCGCTCGCAATCCCATCATCCGCTGTTCCAGGTGATGCTGTCGGTGCGCAACACCCCCGTGCGCATGCTGGAACTGCCCGGCCTGCGGATCGAAGCCGTCGACGCCGACGCGGGCATCGCCAAGTTCGACCTGCAGTTCACCTTCACCGAAACCCAGACCGCCGACCGGGTGGGCGACGGCATCGAACTGTCGGTGAACTACGCGGCCGACCTGTTCGACGAGGTCACCGCGCGCCGGTTCGGCGACCGGCTCGTCCGGTTGCTCACCGCCGTGGCCGCCGACCCGAACACCGCGGTCGGTGACCTGGCACTGCTCGACGCGGTCGAGTGGACCGCGCTGGCGCCGGTGCACGGCACCCGCGCCGAACCGCCGGTCACCCTGGCCGCGGTGTTCGGTGCCGCCGTCGCCCGCTCCCGCGACGGTGTCGCCCTGTGCGCAGGCGACACGGTGGTCACCTATGATGCTCTCGATCGATGGACCAACCGCCTCGCGCGCGTGTTGATCGGTCAGGGCATCGGGCCGGAAAGTCTTGTCGCCCTCGGTATTCCGCGTTCGGTGGAATCGGTGGCGACGATGCTCGCCGTCGCCAAGGCCGGTGCGGCGTTCGTGCCGGTCGACCCGAACTACCCGCCGCAGCGGATCAGTCACATGCTCACCGACTCCGGTGCCGCACTGGGCCTGACCCTGCTGGCCCACCGTGATCAGCTGCCCGGTGACACCCGCTGGCTGGTCCTCGATGACCCGCAGACCAGGGCCACCGTGCTCGGTACCGACGATTCGCCGATCACCGACGCCGAACGGATCCGCCCACTGCGCCTGCAGAATCCGGCGTACGTGATCTACACCTCGGGCTCCACCGGCACCCCGAAGGGCGTCGTCGTCACCCACGGCGGCCTGTCGAACTTCGCGGGCGAGACCGCCGACCGCTACGACGTGCGACCCGGCAGCCGGGTGCTGCACTTCGCCACCCCGAGCTTCGACGCCGCCATGCTCGACATCCTGTTCGCACTCGGCGGCGCGGCCACCCTGGTGATCGCCCCGGCAGGCGTGGTCGGCGGCGAGGAACTGCGGCAACTGTTCATCCGGGAACGGATCACCCACGCGTTCATCACCACCGCTGCGCTCGGCACCGTCGACCCGACCGGCGTGCACTCCCTCGCGCACGTGCTCACCGGCGGTGAAGCGCTGCCGCCGGAACTGCTCGCCCGCTGGGCACCCGGCCGCAACTTCTACAACGTGTACGGGCCCACCGAGACGACCATCGTCACGCTGATGCCGCAGCCGATGAGCCCGCAGGGCCCGATCACCATCGGCGGCCCGATCCGCGGCGTCGCCGCCAGCGTGCTCGACCGGCGACTGCACCCGACACCCATCGGTGTCACCGGCGAACTGCAACTGGCGGGCTCGGCACTGGCTCGCGGCTACCTCAACCGACCGGGTCTCACCGCCCAGCGCTTCGTCGCCGATCCCTACGGCGCACCGGGCGAGCGGATGTACCGCACGGGCGACCTCGTGCGGTGGCGTGACGGCGCGAAGTCGGCGTTGGACGTGGAGTACGTCGGCCGCACCGACCACCAGGTGAAGGTCCGCGGTTTCCGGATCGAACTCGGCGAGATCGACGTCGCGTTCTCGCGGCACCCCGAAGTCGAGCTCGCGCTCACCATCGGGCACACCACCCCGGCCGGCGTCACCGCCCTGGTGTCGTATGTGAAGGCGCGCAACGGGACCACCCCGGGCGTGCCCGAACTGCTCGAGCACGTCGCCGGGCACGTGCCCAACTACATGGTCCCGCAGGCGATCATGCTGATCGACGAGGTCCCGCTGAGCCCGGTCGGCAAACTCGACCGCGCCCGGCTGCCCGAGCCGGTGTTCACCGCCTCGGGTGGTTACCGCGCGCCGGTGACCCCCGCCGAGGTGGCGCTGTGCGCGGTGTTCACCGAGGTGCTCGGGGTCGAGCGGGTCGGCGTGGACGACGGGTTCTTCGAACTCGGCGGCAACTCGCTGCTGGCCACCAAAGTCGTTGCCGCACTGCGGGATCAGGGTTACGAGATGCCGGTCCAGATGATGTTCGGCGACGCCACCCCGGCCGCGATCGCGGCCAAGCTCGCCGACGTCGACCCGGACGCGGTGATCGAGGCGGCCACCAGCCCGGTGTTGCCTATCCGCCCGTCGACCAGCCCGCACGACACCCCGCTGTTCTGCGTGCATCCGGCGATCGGTCTGGCCTGGTGCTACGCCGGACTGCTCGCGCACCTGGACCCGCAGCGCCCGGTCTACGGCCTGCAGGCACCGCACGTGTCGGGCGAGGACAGCTTCACCTCGATCCCCGAGGCCGCCGGACACTATGTGGCCCATATCAAGTCGATCCAGCCGCACGGCCCCTACCACCTGCTCGGCTGGTCGCTCGGCGGCCTGATCGCGCAGGAGATCGCCGTACAACTGCAGGACGCGGGCGAGGACGTCGCGTTGCTGGCGATGATGGACAGCTACCAGCTCGGCGACGGCTGGCTCGACACCTCGATGCCAACGGTCGCCGACATCCTCGGCGAGTTCGGCGCCGACCTGGTCGACGGCGCGCCGTTGCCCGCCGACCTCGACCTGCACGAAGCGGCGGATCTGCTGCGGGCCCAAGCAGGCCCGTTCGCCGCGCTCTCGGTCGATCACCTGCAACGCCTCTACACCGGGTACGCCGACGGGACCGTCATGGCGAACCGGTTCCGGCCGCGCACCTTCGACGGCGATCTCGTGTTCTTCACCGCCGCGGCGGACGAGATCAATGCCGCCGATCCGAGCCGGAATGCCGACGCCTGGCAGCCGTTCGTCACCGGCAACATCCACAACCACGACCTGCCCTGCAGGCACGCGGCGATGACCACCCCGGAATCGTTGGCGGCGATCGGCCCCGTGCTGCATCGCCACCTCGACGCCGTCCCGGAGATCACCGTGTGCGGCAGCGGCCAGAAGGAGATACGTTCGTGAGTCTCGCGGTAGAAGTGCGCGGCCTTGCCAAGAGTTACGGCAAGGTGCGCGTGCTGAAGGAGATCGACCTGGACATCCCGGCAGGCACCGTACTCGGCCTGCTCGGGCCCAACGGCGCGGGGAAGACCACCACCGTGCGGATCGTCACCACGCTGTTGCGACCCGATGCCGGTTCGGTGCGGGTCGCCGGTGTCGACGTGTTGGCCGACCCGGCCACCGCGCGCACCAGGATCGGGTTGTCCGGCCAGTACGCGGCGGTCGACGCGAACCTGACCGGTTACGAGAACCTGCGGATGGTGGCCCGCCTCTACGGCATGGGCCGCAAACAGGCCGTCACTCGCGCGGAGGAACTGCTCACCGCGTTCGGCCTCGACCACGCGGCGGGCAGGCGCGCGGGCACCTACTCCGGTGGTATGGCCCGGCGCCTCGACCTGGCCGGTGCGCTGGTGGCCCGGCCGCCGGTGGTGGTCCTCGACGAACCGACCACGGGCCTCGACCCGCGCGGTCGCCTCGACATGTGGGGGGTGATCGGTGATCTCGTCGACGACGGCACCACCGTCCTGCTCACCACCCAGTACCTCGAAGAGGCCGACCTGCTCGCCGATCGGATCACCGTCATCGACAAGGGCACGGTGATCGCGCGCGGTTCGGCCGACGAACTCAAGACCTCCATCGGCGGCGACCGGCTCACTGTCACCCTCGCCGCGGGCCAGAGTCCGTTTCCCGCGATTCAGGTCCTGCAGCAGGTGGGTGTCGGCGAACCCATCCACGAACCCGGCAGCGACGAAGTGTCGGTGGTGGTCGGCAACGGATCACGCACGATGGTCGAAGCGCTGCGCCGCCTCGACGACGCCGGGATCTGTGTCCTGGACGCCAACGTCGTGCGCCCGACTCTCGACGATGTGTTCCTCTCGCTCACCGGCACCCCGGCCGAGCCGATCCCCGAACCCGAAACCGACGACGTGCAAGAGGAGGTCCTTTCGTGAGCGCCCCCGACGTCGCGGTGGACGAGTATGAAACCCGCGATCTGCCCATCCAGCCGGCCACACCTCGGCCGGACGCGCCCACTGACACGGAACCGCGGGCCAGATTCGTGCGCGACAGCGCGATCGTGGCCTACCGCAACCTGCTGACGATCCTGCGGGTGCCGACGCTGCTGGTCACGGCCACCATCCAGCCGCTGATGTTCGTGTTCCTGTTCGCCTACATCTTCGGCGCCTCGCTCGGCGGTGACCAGTACCGGGAATTCCTCCTCGCAGGCATCTTCACCCAGACCGTGGCGTTCAATGCCGCGTTCACCACCGTCGGCCTGGCCGGTGACCTGCAGAAGGGCATCATCGACCGGATGCGAACGCTGCCGATGTCACGGCTGGCGGTGCTGATGGGGCGAACCCTCTCGGACCTCGTGGTCAACATCGTGAGCCTTGGCGTGATGTCGATCTGCGGGTACATCGTCGGCTGGCGCATCCACGGCAGCTTCGGCGACGCGGTGATCGCTTTCTCCATCATCCTGCTGTTCGCGTTCGCGATGTCGTGGGTGGGCGCGCTCACCGGGCTGGTCTCCCCGACGGTGGAGGTGGCGCAGAGCGCGGGCCTGATCTGGCTGTTCCCGCTGACATTCATCTCCTCGGCGTTCATCTCCGCCGAAACCCTGCCGGGGCCCCTGCGTGCCATCGCCGAATGGAACCCGATCACCGCGGTCTCGGCGGCGGGCCGCAAGCTCTTCGAGAACGACTCGCCACCGACCTTCGTCCCCGCCACCGGGTGGGCCGCGGAGAACTGCATTCTCTACGCGATCATCTGCTCGCTGGTCATCCTGGCCATCGCGATGCCCGCGGCGCTCCTGCAGTACCGCAAGGTCGCCAGTCACTGAATCTTTGGCGACCGGGGCCGCGGTTCTCGGCGCTTGACTCCGCCTCTTCCCTCCCTACGGGTACTCCTTCGTCGCACCCTTCGGTCAGTCCATCGGCGGAGGCGCGCCGAGAACAGGGCAAACGCCGAAGGCCGCCTTCCCGAATCGGGTAGGCGGCCTTCGGCGTGAACTCTTACCCGCGGCGGCGGGTCTTCAGGAGGTCGAGACGCTCCTTGAGCAGCTCCTCGAGCTCCTCCTTGCTGCGACGCTCCAGCAGCATGTCCCAGTGGGTGCGCGGCGGCTTGACCTTCTTGACCTCGACGGAGGTGCCCTCCATGAGGTGACCCTCCTGGCCGTTACGGCACAACCAGGTGGGCGGGATCTCCGCGTCGTCGGCGAACGGGACGTCGAACTCCTCACCGTTGTCGGTGCGGTAGCGGGCGATCCGGCGCGGGGCCAGGTCGTGGTCGCGATCGGTCTCGTAGCTCACCGCTCCGAGCCGACTGCCCCGGAGTACGCGATCTGCCATGTGTGCTCCTGTAATTTTGGCGGCCGGGGGCCGCAGTTCTCGGCGCTTGACTCCGCCTCTTCCCTCCCTACGGGTACTCCTTCGTCGCACCCTTCGGTCAGTCCATCGGCGGAGGCGCGCCGAGAACAGGACTGAGTACTAGTTCAACGCGCGGGAGGTCTGAACTGTTCCATTGTAGTCGTAAGGCGATGTCGGGCGACCGACCCCCGAATCTGTCGTCGACTGGCGCAGGCGTAGGGCCGTGGCGATCAAGCGACTTCCCGAATCAGGGTGGTGTGTTCGTAACTGGAGGGTGCCCGCTCAGCGAGACCTGAACCGGCGAATTGTTTCGCGGGCCGATAGGGTTTCGGATCATGTCGCGCAGTCGCCTGCTGTCCTGCCTGTGGTGCGGGCGGGAGATCGTGGATTCGGAATCTGGTCGGCGTCGCCGCTATTGCCGCCAGTCGTGCCGCCAACGTGCCTATGAACACCGCAGCAGTCTCAAGGGGACGGGGATTCCCGAGGATGCTGTGGTGCTGACCGCGCAGGAGGCCGCCGATCTGGCCGATCGGTGGTTCGCGGCGCGGTGTGCGGCCGAGGATGTGGCGACGGCGGTGGGGGAGGGGGCTTCTCCTGATGAGCTGGCGGGGTTGAGCGCGACGTTGGTGCAGTTGGCTCGAGAAGCCGAACGGCTTCGCTGAATGCGCGAAACCCCGTGTCGCCAACCGAAAGTGGCGAACACGAGGTTTCGAACCGGTGGCTCTGCCCGGGCCGGCGGCGGCGCTAGTTCACTGCCGACTCTCTGGCACGCAGGTACACGGCTGTCACACCCCCTGCGACGAATAGTGCCAACGCGAACCCGGCACCGACCGTCGCGAGGTCGGGGTCGGTCAGTGCCTGGCCGCGCAGGGCCTGCCAGAACACGAGGGTGAGCAGGCCGAAGTAGCCGAGAACGGCGACCACGAGTAGGGCGGCGCGGGTGGTTTCGGTTCGCAACCAGGAATAACGCGGCGCGAGAGCGAACAGGACGACGGCGAGCAGCAACAGCACCTGGATGCCGTGCAGGCCGACGAAATGCGGGATGCGCAGGTCGCCGCCGGTGGTGCTCCAGTGGGTGATCGGCATGCCCGGCGCAGCGTCACGTGCTGTATCTCCGGGCCGAACGGTGTGCCCGGCGACCAACCCGACGACCGTGCCGTCGGACTGTCGGACGAGTTGTGGTCCGGTGAAGCCCATCAGATACCCGAGCGCCATGCCGGTCACGGCCAGCCACAGCCCCGCCTTCAACGCGATCGTAGTCGGCCGATCCGCGAGCTTCTGCCACGAAATGATCACCGCCAGCACGAGATTCGCGACGAACAAGCCGGGCACGCCGGAGGCGAACACCTGCTGACCGATCTCGTTGACCGGGTCGGTGGAGTCGTTGAAATGGCTGAACGTCCCCCGTGCCGCCTGCACCGCGATGAACCCGACATCGGCGACACCGGTGATCGCGAACACGGTGCCGAGCCACCACGTCGCTCGCCGTCCGCGGTGGGGCAGGCGCAGAATCCAGGCCAGGGTCACGCCGTAGAGGGCGAAGGCGAGGCCGAACTTGGCCGGTTTGAGCCACACGGCCTCACCGAGCAGCAGCCGATCGTCGACCACCATCCCGACCATCGACACCACCACCAGCGCGGCCATGAGCGCGGAGTTCACCAGCAGCGGCCCGTGCCAGGGGGCGCGGTCGGGCGTGGTGCGGGAGCGGATGCGGGACTGAGTGTGGGTGAGGTCGATCGTCGCCATGTACCGAAGGTAGAAATCCGGTGCACCACACCACGTCCCGCTGTGGAACGGTTCGGCACCGATACCCGGGTACGGGTCGGTCTACTCCGGTTCTAGGGGTTTTCTCAGATCCCCATGCGCCAGATCGCGGCATCGACCGCGCGCGGCGACACGAGCGCGAGCGCCTGCAACACCCGGGTGTAGGTCGGATACAGCTCGACCGGGCGGGTCCGAATCGCGGTGAGGATCCAGTCGGCGGCGTCCTCGGCAGACAACGCGGGCGCATCCGCGTACTTGCCGGTGGGCGCGATCATCTCCGTGCGCACCAGCGGATATCCGACAGTGGTGACGTACACGCCACGCCGCCTGGTCTCCGCCCCGAGACTGCGCCCGAACGCACCCAGCGCCGCCTTCGACGCGTGATAGGCGGTGAACAACGGCATCGATCCCGCCGCCACACCCCACGTAGCGACGTTCACGATGTGCCCCTCACCTGCATCGAGCATCGACGGCAACAACCCCATCGTGAGCCGCGTCGCCCCGAAGTAGTTCAACGCCATCGTCCGCTCGTAATCGTGAAACCGATCGGTGGCATCGGCCGCACCCCGCCGAATCGACCGCCCCGCATTGTTCACCAGCACATCCACGGTCCCGAACCGCTCGAGCACCTCGTTCGCGAGCGCGTCGTTCTGCTCGGCATCAGCGAGATCGCACGTGATCATCTCGGCGTCCCCACCGTCGGCGCGCACCGCATCCCGCACCTCAGCCAACGGCTCAGCATTCCTGGCAACAAGAATCACCCGAGCCCCCTCCCGCCCGAGCGCGTGCGCCGCCGCTTTCCCGACCCCCGACGAGGCCCCCGTCAACACCACCGTCTTGTCCTCGATCGCATGCTCACCACGAACCAGCCGAGCGAGCACGCGAGGAACCGCAGGCGGATTGAGCAACACCGATCGTGCGACTTCGGCAAACACGAAGACTCCTGTCGAGGCGAACAGCGAAACAACCTCCGCAATCTACCCATTACACAAACGGCGCTGACTGTCCTCGTCTGTCCCCGCACTGCGACGGTCTGTGCGTCACGGTCTCGCGGTGAACGCAGTCCGCACCCCGACGTCGGACGGGGTGCGGATCATGGTGTCCAGCAATTGTTTACGAGGAGACCTCGACGGTCGATTCGGCAGGTGGCAGCAATTGTGCGAGTAGTGGGGCCCATTCGTGGCGGCGTTCGGGGAAGCAGCGGTCGAGGAGGTCTTGCATGATCGAGGGGGCGATCGAGGCGCCGGGGGAGGCGCCGAGCAGGCCTGCGCAGGTTCCGTTGGCGCCGGTGACGAGTTCGGTGCCGAATTGGAGGGTGCCGCCGCGGTGGGGGTCGGGTTTCACCAGTTGGGCGCGTTGGCCGGCTTGGATGAGAGTCCAGTCAGCCGGGTCGGCGGTGGGGTAGAAGCGTTGGAGTTGGGCGAATTTCTGTCGACGGGTCGCGAGGAGTTCGGTGATCAGGAATTTGACCAGGCCGAGGTTCTGGAGGCCCGCGGTGACCAGCGGGATGATGTTGTGGGGGCGCAGGGTGGTGAACAGGTCGGTGAGTTTGCCGTGGCGGAGCAGGCGGGTGCTGAAGGTGGCGTAGGGGCCGAAGAGCAGGGCGCCCGTGCCGTCGACCTCGCGGCGGTCCAGGTGGGGGACCGACATCGGTGGGGCGCCGAGGGCGGCTTGGCTGTAGACCTTGGCGTGGTGTTCGGCGACGACGTCGGGGTTGTCGGTGCGCAGGAACTGGGCACCGAGCGGGAACACCCCGTACCCGCGCACCTCGGGCAGGCCCGCTCGCTGCAGCAGACGCAATGCGTAGCCACCCGCGCCGACGAACACGAACCGGGTCCGCACGGTGAACCGCCGCCCACTGTCGAGATCGCGTCCGCGCACCGTCCACAGCCCGTCCTTGCCGCGCGTGAGGCCGGTGATCTCGCGATGCATCCGCACCGCATTCCCCGCGCCCTTCATCGTCGACAACAATGACCTGGTCAGCGCACCGAAGTCGATATCGGTCCCCGCGGTGTGGCGAGTGGCCGCCATCGCCTCGCCGTCGGCCCGACCACGCACGAGCAGCGGCGCCCATTCGGCGATCACCGCACGATCGGTGGTGAACTCCATCGCCGCGAAGGCGGGCAGTTCCCGCAGCGTGGCGTACCGCTGCCGCAAGTAGGCGATGTCGTCCTCACCGAACACCACGGTGACGTGCGGAGTCGGGGTGAGAAACGTGGGCTCGAGCTCGCCACGATCGGCCAGCGCGGCCCAGAACCGGCGCGAGAGCGCGAACTGATCAGCGATCTCCGCCGCCTTGGCACCCGCACCCGGGTCGGGCATGTAGTTGAGCTCGCACAGCCCGGAGTGCCCGGTCCCCGCGTTGTTCCAGGGGTGACTGCTCTCGGCCGCCGGTTCGCCGAGCCGCTCGAACAGCGCGATCGACCAGTCCGGCGCGAGGGTGCTCAGCAGTGCGCCGAGCGTGGCCGACATGATGCCGCCGCCGATCAGCACCGCGTCGAGAATGTCGTCGCCACTGTGGGTTTCAGGTCTGGTGTCGTTCATTGTCGAACCTCCCGTGAGCTGTGTACCGCTATCGTCGCGGTCCAAGCAGTAATCCGTCCAACACGAAATCGCCAGGGATATGATCCGAAAATGGATGATTCACCGGAGGTGGGTGCGAACGCGGTCGCACCGCTGCTCGCCGCCTTCGACGCGGCCGCCGACGCAGGCCACTTCACCAGGGCAGCGCAGCGACTCGGTGTCCCGCAGTCCTCGCTCAGCCGCCGGATCAAGACGCTGGAGCAGCTGCTCGGAGTGGCGTTGTTCCAGCCGGTCGGACGGGGAATCACCCTCACCCCACAGGGCCGTGACCTCTACGAACACACCCGCGGGCTGGTGAGCGCCCTCGACGACGCCATCAACAGGGTCCGCGCCGACGCCGATCCCGAGAGCGGTCTGGTGCGTTTCGGCTTCCCGCTCACCCTGGGCCCGGTCAGCATCCCCTCGCTGCTCGCCCAGTTCCATACCCGCGCGCCACGAATCCGCCTGCACCTGGTGCAAGCACACGGCGAGGCACTGGCCGAGCAGGTACGCGACGGCCGACTCGACCTGGCCGTGATGATCCCGCCCCCACCCGACCTGCCGACAGTCGACCTCGGACGCCAACGCATCGACCTCCATGTGGCCCGCACGCACCCCCTCGCCCGGCGCACCCACATCGATCTCGCCGAACTGGCCGACGAAGCGTTCATCGCGAACCCGCCCAGCTATCAGCTGCGTACGCTGCTCGACACCTGGTGCGCCGCAGCCGGTTTCACCCCACGTGTCGTGTTCGAGATCACCGAGTTCGAAACCCTGCGGGCACTGGTCGCGCTGGGTCAGGGCGTCGCGCTGCTGCCCGCCGCCGAAGTCGCGAACCCCGATCTGGCGGTCGTGCCCATCGATGGCGAACGCGACCGCGAGGTCGGCCTGGTCTCGGGAGACCATGACTCGACGCTCGCGGTCGCGCGGCTTCGGGAATTTCTGATCGCGCGCCGGGCGGCGATCAGTGGGTGAGGATCAGTCCTGGGCAACGCCTGCGTCGACGCCACGCGCGGCGAGCCACGGGTGCGGGTCGATCGGGGCGCCGTACTGGGAGCCGTCCGGCACGTGCACCTCGTAGTGCAGGTGGGGGCCGGTGGAGTTACCACGGTTGCCGACGGTGGCGATGGTGTCACCGGCGTTCACGTGCTGGCCGGGGGCGACCAGGATGTCGTTGACGTGACCGAACACGCCGATGGTGCCGTCGTCCTGCTGGACGCGGACCCACAGGCCGAAGCCGGAAGCGGGCCCGGTCTCGATCACGGTACCGTCGGTGACGGCGAAGACGGGCGCGCCGATCGGGTCACCGAAGTCGATGCCGTTGTGCGCGGTGCCCCAGCGGGCGCCGTAGTAGGAGGTCAGCCTGCCGTTGACCGGGCGAACGGTCTGCGGACGAGGCGGCGGCGGGGGAGCGATGAACGGCAGCTGCGGCAGTTCGAGCGCGACAGCCTCGCGGTGCTCCTCCCACGGAATCGGGGCGGAGGCGGGGACGCTGCCCTGCGGGCCCTGGGCCTCGGCGGGGGTGTACGCGGTGAAGCGGTACGGCGACTGGCCGGAGTTGATGGCCTCGGTGGCATCCGCGGCGATCGTAGTAGTGGGGACAGGGCTCTCGGGCTCACTGAAAGTGGCGACGGAGGTACCCACGAGTGCGGACAAAGCCACCGCACCCGCGACCACGCCTCCCCAACGACCTGCGAAGGCGTCGGAGACTCGAGCAGATAACGGGTTGGTCACGAACATGGTTATGAACGTAGCTAAACCGTAACCTTCGCGGCGAATCCTGTGGTTGCGATCACGAACCGCTATAACCCCAGTTGATCTATAACGATCCTCTAACGAATCGCGCCATCCTTGGACTCACCGGGTGAAATGCGCGTGGGCAAGATCGTTGCCGAAACACTGAATCCTGGGGACACTGATTCAGTGGACGCTAACGGAGTCCGTGCCATCACGGCCTTGTCGGACCCTACCCGGCGCGCGATCTTCGAATCGTTGCCGCAGGGTCCCCGCTCGGTGGCCGACCTCGCCGCCGCCACTGGAATCACCAGCTCAGCCGCTTCGCAACACCTGCGCGTGCTGCGCGAAGCCCACCTCGTGCGCATGCGCCGCGACGGGAACCGTCACCTCTACTCCCTGGACCCCCGCGGCCTCAACGACGCCCGCGACTACCTCGACAAGTTCTGGCCGAGTGCCCTGGCGGCCCATGCCGCCGCATTACGGGAAGCGACCGGCGCTCAGCCCACCCGGCGATAACGCGACCGGCCGGATTCGGCCCACGCCTGCTTGTCCAGCTGCATATCGACCGCCGCGATCACCTCGGGCACCCCGATCCGCAGCAGGCCGGGATCGGGAGTCGGGCCGTCGTGATCGCCGACCTGGCCGGCCCACAGCACCGCGTGCCTGCCGAGCAGGTGCGCGGGCGGACCACCCCTGCGCGGGGGAGTCGGACCGAACAGCAGGACCGTGCGGGTGCCGAACGCCGTCGCCAGATGCCCGACACCGGTATCGCCGCTGATCACGAGCGCGGCCTCGGCGACCGTCGCCGCCAGATCGGTGAGGTTCTGCCTGCCCGCCAGCACCCGATCGTCGGGCAAACCCGCCTGCGCGGCCACCTGCCTGGCGATGTCGTGCTCGAACGGATCGCCGGTGAGGACGACATCGCGCCCGAGGACCAGCAGGTGGCGCACCACCGCGGCGAACCGTTCCGGTGGCCACCGGCGCGCGGGCGCACCCGCGCCGATGTGGACGACGACACTGTCGCGGCGGCTGATCGAGGCCACCGGGGGGACCAAGCCGAGGTTGCGGCGATCGGCGGCGATGCCCTCACCTTCGAGCAGCCGACACCACCGGTCGACCACGTGCGCGTCGGGATCCCAGCGCGGACCGGCGAGCTTGGGCAGGGCGGGCGTGCGATGCCCGATGATCCGCGTCGCACCGGTATCGGACAGCGCCCGTGCGCTGGCGCCGTCGGGGCCGTGCAGGTTCACCGCCAATTCGGGTGCGGGACCATCCCAGATCAGGGCGGCCGGATCGGCGATGGCGACGAGTTCGTCGACCGAGGAGATGAGGTCGACGATCTGCTCCAGCCGATGAGGCGCGGCCAGGACGATCCGGCTCTGCGGTTCGGCCCGGCGCAGGGCACGCAGAGCCGGGACCGCGGAGAGGAGCTCTCCGAGACCCTGAGCTTGCAGCACTAGTACAACCGACACATTCTTCATCTACCCGAGACGGTCGCGGACCAAACTTTCGCGAGGGCAACGATGTGACGGGCCGCGTCAGGGCGTCGCCGCGGTGTCGCACTCGATCGCGACACGATTACAGCCCCAGCTAATTTCCGGGAAACCGGAGCGAGCGGGCATAGCATCTCGTCATGACGACAAATACCGTGCTAGGGAGCCCGTTGACGGCTCTTGCCAAGAAAACCTGGCAAACAATTCTGGTAACCGGCCTCCTCGCGGTGATCCTCGGCATCATCGTGCTGGTATGGCCCGGTCCGTCACTGCTCGTGGCGGGCGTACTGTTCGGCATCTACATGGTCGTCAGCGGCATCTTCCAGCTGATCGCCGCCTTCACCCATCTGCCGAGCACCAGTTTCCGCGTGCTGTCTTTCATCAGCGGTGTGCTGTCGCTGATCATCGGCGTCTTCTGCTTCCGCGACGACCTCGCCTCGATTGTGTTGCTGGGGCTGTGGATCGGCATCAGCTGGCTGTTCCGTGGCGTCGCCGTGCTGTTCGCCGCGATCTCGGAGTCGGGCGTGCCCGGACGCGGCTGGCAGATCTTCTACGGCATCATCAGCGCGCTGGCCGGTGTCGTCCTGATCGTGTGGCCGATCAGCTCCATCGCCACGCTGGTCCTGGTCGTCGGCATCTTCCTGATCGTCATCGGCATCATGGAGGTCATCACGGCCTTCGGTGTCCGCAAGGACTCGCGCATGCTGGACCAGCAAGTCGGCTGATCTCTCCTCACGGAAAGTTCGTCTGAACCGGCCGGTGCCTTCGGGCACCGGCCGCTTTCGTCTGAACTACGCTCCCGATTCATGGAATTCGTTTACAACCTCGTGGTCGTGACCCACCTGCTCGGTATGGCCGCGGTGGTCGGCGGCTATGTCGCCTCGCGCCCGGTGGTGTCGGAGCTGATGGTGTGGGGCGCCCGCGCGCAGCTGATCACCGGTGTGATCCTGGCCGGCCTGGCATCGGGCATCGACTCCCTGGACAAGGAACCCGATACGACGAAATTGGCAGTGAAGCTGGCGATCTCGGTCGCCGTGGCCGCGTTCGCCGAAATGGGCAGGGGTGACGCGAAGCGCGGCAAGCAGATCGACTGGATGACCGACGCCGCGGGCGGACTCGCGATCGCGAACGTCCTCGTCGCGGTGCTGTGGCCCTGACGCTGTGGCTCTGACCGTGCAATTTCTCGGCATCCATCACGTAGCGATCATCGCCACCGATTACGCGCGGTCGAAACGTTTCTATACCGAGATCCTCGGCGGCACTGTGGTCGACGAGAACTATCGGGCCGATCGCGATTCGTGGAAGCTCGATATCGAGTTGGCCGGTGGGGTTCGCATCGAACTGTTCTCGTTCCCCGATCCGCCCGCGCGTCCGAGCAGGCCGGAGGCGGCGGGTTTGCGGCACTTGGCTTTTGCTGTCGCGAGTGTGCCCGCCGCGCTCGATGAATTGCGGGCGCGTGGTGTCCGGACCGAGGAACTGCGTACCGATGAGCACACCGGCAAGCAGATGGCCTTCTTCTTCGATCCGGACGACCTGCCCCTGGAACTGTACGAGGCGTGATCAGTGGGTTGCGCGGGCCCGTCGCGCGAGTTCGACTGTCGCCGCACGCAATTCGCTGATCTCCGACAGCGGTGCGGCGTAGCCGACGCGGGTGCGGGCCACGCCGCGGGGTGACTCCACGCGCAGGTCGAGGCCGTAGCGGTCGGCACGTTCGCAGGTGGCGGCGATGGCGTCGGGGAACCCACCCAGCTGCTGGGCCATCGCCAGCAGTGCTTCGGCATGGTCGGCGTTGAGGTGGGCGATGCCGGGTGCGGCGTGGGCGACGATCGGGTCCGGTTGCGCGGCAAGGTATTCGGCCGCCGAGGCGGAGTCCATCCGGCCGTAGCCGCCGACCCATCGCACGCGTTCGATCCGCAGCACCCACAGGGTGAAGTCGCTGTAGTCGATGTAGTACTTGGCCGCCGGGATCGCGGTCAGATGGGCCTCGCGGGCCGCGTCGGCTTCGGCGCCGGTGGGCCGTTCCACGTGTCCGGCGAGGGTGATCCGGGTGCCCGCGAGGGGATCTGCCGGGATGTCGGGGGTGACGATCGCGATGCTGGCCCGCGGGTCGGCGGCGAGGTTGCGGCCGTGTTCGGCCAGGCGCGACACACTCAGCACCGGTGCGCCGTCGAGCAGTCCGTAGGTGATGAACGATGCCCACGGTGCCCCGTCGGCGGTGAGGCTGGCCAGGGTGCCGGTGTTGGTGCCCGCCGCGATCGTTCTGGCTTCTTCGGCCGGTGAGGGGCGGGCCTCGTTGGCCAGGGGAGCGGTCGGCAGCGGAATGGCAGGTGCGTCGCCCGGATCGCCGTGGTCGAGAGTCATGGCCACAGCGTATCGACCTGGCGCGGTCGGCGTGGCGTGCTCGACAACCAGCTGTGCAGGGCGTCGTAGACGGCGTCGTGATTGAGCAGGCTGAAATGGTTCGCGCCGGGGATGTGCAGGCCGTTGACCGCGTCGAAGTCGAGGCGCCTTGTGCGTCCGCGACCGGAGCCGCTGCCCGAGAGGACCATGCCGTCGCCGATGATCACGCCGAGGGGGTGTTTCGGGCTGTGGGTGATGGTGGTGGTGACGAAGTAGTGGTCGACCTCGGGCAGCAGCGGCACCTCCTTGACCGCTCGCGCGCGCAGGGTGTCCACGTCGAGATCGCGCCAGTCGTCGTCGACCAGCGAACCGTGTCGCAGGTCCCGGATGCCTGCGCTGCGCCTGCGCAACAGCTTGCTCAGCGGTCGGGTCTCGGGCAGCAGATCGAGTGCGGCGGAGGCGTAGTGCACGAATTGTTCGAGCGGGGCGCCCAGATGCGGCGAACCGAGGCAGACCACCTGGCGCACCGCGCGCACCCAGGCCTGGCCCGACTCCTCGGCCTGATGGCAGGCGCTGCGCATGACGAGGCCGCCCATCGAGTGTCCGATGAGGCAGATCTCGTGCACCGGCAGCGGCCAGCTCTCGACCAGACGCGTCAGCAGGTCGCTGAGCTGGGCGGCGTTCTCGGAGATGTGTAGGCCGCTGTTGAAGCGGACGAAGACTGGGGTGTAGCCGAGGTCGGCTTCGAGGCGTTCGCCGTAGGTGGGGCGGTTGCCGAGGCGCCAGGAATGTTCGGTCTCGACGAGCCCGTGCAGGAGCACGACCAGCTTGGTGGTTGGGACCGGGACGTGCGCGGCGAATTCCTCGGGCGGGACGGGAACGCCGTCGATACGAAAGGTCATGGGGGAGGACAGGATCGGTGTCTCGTCCTCGAGCGCGTCGCCGATCAGGCCCTGGATCGCGGCCAGGACGCCGGCGCCCCAGACGGTGCGCGAGGGCGCGGTGACGCCGGGCAGCTGGACCGCGCTCGCCACCTCACCGAGGACGTAGCCGGTGCCGCCGACGGCCGCGTACACGCCGTCGGTGATGGCGTCGTGGACGACCTTCGCCGGCGCGGCGGCGGGTCCGACGCCCAATCGAACGGCCGCGAACACCCGGTCGGTGATGGCGCGGTGGATCGAGGCGATTCCCTCGACCGCGCCGACGAACTCGTCACCGGCCAGCCGTGTGAGCGCCTGTACTTCGGCCTGGGATTGGGGGAGCTGCTCTGTCACGAGATTGAGAGTACAACTGTGCACTGAATTTCGCTGCGGATGGGGTGGGTTCTGCGACCGGCGACGATCCCTGGGCTTTCGGACTGGGGTGCGCAACAAAATCCATCGCGATACAGAGATATGCGCATCAAAACATGTGTCTGAGTGGACTGCCAATGAGGGCCGGCTGCGCCGACCGGCAGGGGAGCGTGGGGGTCGGGTTCGGGACGGCGGTATGTACCACCGTCCCGATGATCACGGCCGATGCATGATCGCGTACCAGAGCGCACCCATCGTGCCGAGCACGAAAAGCGGTGAGATAACCCAGGTTTCGACCCGATTACCGGTCCGCTCGATCAGCGGAACCCTGGTCCGCAACGGGAACGGCCACAGCAGTCGGCACCCGCGATCGGTGAGGCAGTCACCCAGCAGATGCGCCAGACAGCCCAGCCCGACGCAGATCGGCAACCACACCGGCCGGTCGACGATCCAATGATCGACAGCGAAAGTCCCCGCAGACGCCAGCACGATCACCGTGCCGTAGGTCCGCACACTCTTGCCCGGCGGGCACAGGTGCAGCGACCGCACCGCCAACGCGAGCAGGAAGAACACCAGGCTCAACGTGAACGGCCGCCCGAGGTAATGCTCACCGGCCCAGGTGGCCGCGACCGCCGCGACGACGAACAGCAGCGAATGCGTGCCGTGCCGGTGCCCACCCGACACCCAGGAGATCAACCGGCACAGATGGTGTGACACCGGCCCGAGCACGTGGGAAATGGTCCCGCTGGGATGATCCGCGTCCGGCAGCAATGCCGCCCCCGCGGTGAGGAACGTCCCCATGATGAGTTCGGCGATCCCGAATTGCGTTGTCTCGCTGGCGAACAGCGGAAACGAGGCGACGGTGAGCGGCAACGCAGCCGCAGTCCCCGCCCAAGCCAGCGCCCCGCTCGTCGCATGTGAATGTCCTAGCACCCCGCAACGTTAGAGTAAGTCACTACTTGAACGCATATGCCGTGCACAGCGCCGGAATGCGGTCCCGCCCAGCTCGTTTTAGTATCGCCCATGACGCAACGGGCACGCTTCGAAGAACTGGAACCTGATCAACGCCGGCAGGTTCACTTCGCGTTGTGTCAGGACGCCCTCGCGACCTGGACCGCTTTCGCGCAACGCAAGCCACGAGAGCTTCGCTACCGCGACTCGGTGGTCGGGATGCGCCATCGGGTGGATGTCGAGCTGCCCGCCGACGCTCTTCGCTCCGCCTATGTCGGTCGTGACCTCGCAGAGGTGGGCGACCGATACCTCGAGCCCCTCACCGCGATGCAAGACGACGACCTGTCCTTCCCAGACCCGGTCGAGTTCGCCTACTACTCGATATCGAACTGCTTTCGGAAGTACGTCCGAGGCGATGACATCGCCGACTGGCTGATCGTCAACCAGGCCTTGTCGGCTCACGACATCAGCGAGGTCGAGGCTCGTCTGAGGCGCGCGATCGACGACGTCGTCCAGTAACGGCCGAATCTGGAATGCCCGACGCTTCTTGATCGTTGGGGGATGGTGAGCTATCCGACGAGAGGACCACGATGAACGCTTTCAATGATCAGGTGATCGCCGAGTTTCGGGCCAACGGGGGGCGAGTCGGTGGCATGTTCGAGGGCAATGACGCGATGGTGATCATTACCACGACCGGGGCGAAGTCGGGGCGGGCGATCACGAATCCGCTGGTGTATCTGCCCGATGGGGATCGGATCGTGTTGATCGCGTCCAATGGTGGTGCCGACAAGCATCCGGCCTGGTATTACAACCTTGTCGCCGACCCGGAGCTCACCCTGGAGGTGGGGAACGAAACCTACCGGGGCAAGGCGGAACTCGTCGGCGAACCCGAGCGCACTGCGCTGTACGACCGGATGGTCGAGCGGTTGCCAGGGTTCGCCGAGTATCGGGACAACACCAGTCGGGAGATCCCCGTGTTCGCGGTGTATCGCACGAGTTAGTCGTTGCCTCGAGCGGAATGGTTGTCGGGGTGGGTGAGCCGCTGGTTCTATCGCCCGGTGACCGAAACCATCGACGTACCACGCATCGTCCACGCCTCCCGCGAGATCGCGGCGAGCCCCGCCGTGATCTTCGACCTGATCGCCGATCCCGCGCAGCAGCCGCGCTGGGACGGCAATGACAATCTCGCGCAGGCGAATTCGGGCCAGCGGGTTCGCGCGGTCGGTGACGTGTTCACCACGACGCTGACCAATGGCGCCGATCGCGACAACCACATCGTCGAGTTCGAGGAGGGTCGCCGCATCGCGTGGAACCCGTCCGAGCGCGACAAGACTCCGCCCGGACACCTGTGGCGCTGGGAGTTGGAGGCGATCGACGACACCCACACCCGGGTGACCCACACCTACGACTGGACCGCACTGCACGACGAGCTGCGTCAGGTGCGGGCCAAGGCCACCACCGCCGACAAGCTGCAGGCCTCGGTGGACCGGCTGGCGGAGCTCGCCGAGGCCTGAGTACAGCGAAATGCCCTGCGAATCACCATGATTCGCAGGGCATTGTCGTCTGAGGAGATCAGATGTCGAACCGGTCCAGGTTGCTCACCTTGGTCCACGCGGCGACGAAGTCGTGCACGAACTTCTCCTTCGCGTCGTCGGTCGCGTAGACCTCGGCCACCGCCCGCAGCTGCGAGTTGGAGCCGAACACCAGGTCGACGCGGCTGCCGGTCCAGGTGACCGCGCTGGAGGCACGGTCGCGACCTTCGAAGACGTTCTCGTCGGCGGCCGACGGCGCCCACTCGATACCCATGTCGAGGAGGTTCACGAAGAAATCGTTCGTCAACGCACCCGGGGTTTCGGTGAACACGCCCAGTGACGAGCCCTGGTAGTTCGCGCCGAGCACGCGCAGCCCACCGATCAACACGGTCATCTCCGGCGAACTGAGCGTGAGCAGGTTCGCCTTGTCGACCAGCAGGAACTCCGCGGGGATCTGCGCGTCCTTGGACACGTAGTTGCGGAACCCGTCGGCCGGGGTCTCGAGCGCGTCGAACGACTCGATGTCGGTCTGGGCCTGGGTCGCATCGGTACGGCCCGGCGTGAACGGCACGGTCACCGGGAAACCGGCGGCCTGGGCGGCCTGTTCGACACCGACCGCGCCACCGAGCACGACCAGGTCGGCGAAGGAGACCTGCGGGCCGCCGCCGGCGTTGAACGCGTCCTGGATGCCTTCGTAGACCCGCACCACCTGGGCGAGCTCGTCGGGCTGGTTGACCGCCCAACCGGCCTGCGGCTGCAACCGGATCCGGCCACCGTTGGCACCACCACGCTTGTCGCTGCCACGGAACGACGAGGCCGCGGCCCATGCCGTCGTCACGAGCTGGGCGATGGACAGGCCCGAGGACTGGATCTGACCCTTGAGGGTCGCGATCTCGGAATCACCGATGAGCGGGCCGTTCTGGGCAGGCACCGGGTCCTGCCAGAGCAGCTCTTCCGAGGGCACCAGCGGGCCGAGGTAGCGTGCGATCGGGCCCATGTCGCGGTGGGTGAGCTTGTACCAGGCGCGGGCGAACGCGTCGGCGAACTCGGCCGGGTTGTCCAGCCAGCGGCGGGTGATCGGCCCGTAGATCGGGTCGAACCGCAGCGACAGGTCGGTGGTCAGCATGGTCGGGGCGACCTTCTTGCCCGGAACGAACGCGTCGGGCACGGTATCGGCGCCCGCACCGTCCTTCGGGATCCACTGGTGCGCACCGGCCGGGCTCTTCGACAGCTCCCACTCGTACCCGTAGAGGGTCTCGAGGAAGTTGTTGTCCCAGGTGATCGGGGTGCTGTTCCAGATGCCTTCCAGGCCACTGGTGATCGCGTCCTTGCCGACACCGGTCCCGAACTCGCTCTTCCAGCCCAGCCCCTGCAGTTCCAGCGGCGCGGCCTCGGGCTCGGGGCCGACATTGTCGGCGGGGCCCGCACCGTGGGTTTTGCCGAAGGTGTGTCCGCCTGCGATGAGCGCGGCGGTCTCCTCGTCGTTCATCGCCATTCGGGCGAAGGTCTCGCGGATGTCGATGGCGGCGGCGATCGGGTCCGGATTGCCGTTGGGGCCTTCGGGATTGACGTAGATCAGGCCCATCTGGACTGCGGCGAGGGGACGCTCGAGGTTGCGGTCACCGGTGTAGCGCTCGTCGCCGAGCCAGGTGCGCTCGGGGCCCCAGTACACGTCCTCCTCCGGCTCCCACTCGTCGACGCGGCCACCACCGAAACCGAAGGTCTCGAAGCCCATCGATTCCAGGGCGACATTGCCGGTGTAGACGAACAAGTCGGCCCACGACAGCTTGCGGCCGTACTTCTTCTTCACCGGCCACAGCAGGCGGCGCGCCTTGTCGAGGCTGGCGTTGTCGGGCCAGCTGTTGAGCGGGGCGAAACGCTGCATGCCCGAGCCCGCGCCGCCGCGGCCGTCGCCGACGCGGTAGGTGCCCGCCGAGTGCCAGGCCATCCGGATGAAGAACGGGCCGTAGTGGCCGAAGTCGGCGGGCCACCAGGGCTGCGAGGTGGTCATGACCTGCTCGATATCGGCCTTCACCGCCGCCAGGTCGAGGGTGGCGAACTCGGCCGCGTAGTCGAAGTCCTCGCCCATGGGGTTGGCCACGGCCGGATTCTTCTGCAGCAGAGTGAGATTGAGCTGGTTCGGCCACCAGTCGCTGTTGCTGCCACGGGCGTCGGTGGAGGCGAACGGGCGATGCATGACGGGGCAGCCGCCACCGGGTTCCGTGTTGGCTTCGGCGATCGGTGGGTGTTCCTCGGGCACGGTGAATCCTTTCAGGAGAGTGAAGGTGATGTCGTGCAGTCGGGGCAGCGGCCCCAGTAGATGACCTCGGCCTCGTCGACGACGAAACCGCGGTCATCGCGGGGAGTCAGACAGGGCGCCTCGCCGACAGCGCACTCGACATCGACGATCACCCCACAGGATCGGCACACCAGGTGATGATGGTTGTCACCGACGCGCGTCTCATAGCGCGCGACGGTGCCCATCGGCTGGATTCGCCGGAGCAGTCCGGCGCTGGTGAGTGCCCGCAGTACGTCGTAGACGGCCTGCTGGCTGACGGCCCCGAGGGTGGCTCTGACTCGGCTCAGGATGGTGTCCGTGTCGGCGTGCGGATGCTGGTGCACGGCGGTGAGTACCGCCAGGCGCGGCGCGGTGACGCGCAGTGTGGCTGCCCGCAGCATCTGTTCGAAGTCCGGTTGGTTGGACACATTCCAGATTATGACTGATTCCAGATAATGGCGCAAGGGTTCGCGCTGACGAGTTCGTGAAGACAAAACGGGCAATTAACGCAATACTGGCGGGGATGACCGGCTCGGGGAGCCGGTCCACGAGCATGGGGTGGGAACGATGTCGAATCGTCAGTGGTATGCCGTGTCCGCGATCGCGGCGGCTCTTCTGGTGGGTGGTTGCGAGTCGGGACAGTCCGCATCGCCGACCAGCAGCAAGGCGAAGGTCACGACCACGACCTCGACCGTGCCCCCGGCGCCGCTGCAGAACCGGCGGGCCGAGAACGGCGCCGTGGTCCAGCAGGACGGCCTCGTCGGCGCGGGCACACTCGAGATCGAAAACGGCAACGCCGGCGATGTCGCGGTGGTGGTCACCAACGGCGACCCGAAGAAGCCGCAGGCCACGATCTACGTGCAGGGCAACTCCAATGCCACCCTCAGCGGGATCGACGGCACCTACTACGTCTACATGAAGTCCGGAAAGGATTGGGATCAGGCCACTCTCGGCTTCACCCGCGATCGCGACTTCTCCAAGTTCGACGATTCGTTCGACGGTGATTCCGACTGGACGATCACGCTGCAGCCGTCCGTCACGGGCAACGCCAGCACCAGCGACGTACCCTCTTTCTGACCGCGTTGGAAGGGCTCGTAACTGTGAACTCTGCCAAGGAATGCCCGGTCCGCCTGCGCGTCGACTAGCCTGCCGGGTGTCCGTTCCCCGAACGAAGGTGATACATAGTGACTTCCGTAGTCGATGCTCCGCCCGTCGATGCCCCGGATACCGCGTCGAAGGTAGGGCACTACTACCGGGTCGAGGGCCTTTACGAGGTCGGTCGCGAGAAGATCCGCGAGTACGCGCGCGCCGTCCAGGACTTCCATCCGGCCCACTGGGAGGACGAGGCGGCCGCCGCGCTCGGCTACCCGGGTCTGGTCGCGCCGCTGACCTTCGTCTCCATTCCGGCGATGGCGGCCAACAAGCTGCTGTTCGAAACGGTGGTCGTCGGCTACGACATGTTCGTGCAGACCGAGCAGGTCTTCGAACAGCACAAGCCGATCGTGGCCGGTGACCGTCTCGTCGTCGACGTCGAGCTGACCTCGGTGCGCACGATCGCGGGCAAGGACCTGATCACGGTCACCAACACCTTCGTCGACGAACTCGGCGAGACCGTGCACATCATGCACACCACGGTCGTCGGCATCACCGGTGAGGACGGCGTCTCGCCGGAGATCACCGCCGCCGTCGAGAACGTCATGCTGCACGGGGTGAAGGTGTTCAGCCAGGACAAGAGCGCCACGGTGGAGACCACCCTGCGCCCCGAGGGCGAGGTGCGCCTGTCCGTCGAGGGTGCCGCGCGCGTCCCGAACACCACGCTGTCGTTCGACGAGTTGACCGTCGGCGACGAACTGCCGCTGCGCGATGCCCGCCTCTCGCGCGGTGACCTCGTCAACTACGCGGGCGTCTCCGGCGACAACAACCCGATCCACTGGGACGAGAAGATCGCCGAGATGGCCGGCCTGCCCGACATCATCGCCCACGGCATGCTCACGATGGGCCTTGGCGCGGGCTTCCTCGCCACCTGGTCCGGCGACCCCGGCGCCGTCACCCGCTACGGCATTCGCCTGTCGGCCCCCACGGTCGTCGGCCGGGAAGGCGGCCAGATCGAGTTCACCGGCCGCGTGAAGTCCCTCGACCCGCAGACCCGCACCGCGGTGGTCGCCATCACCGCCAAGTCCGGTGGCCGCAAGATCTACGGCCTCGCCACCGCGAACCTGCGCTTCCGCTGAGTTCGACCGTCGCGGTGAGTCCGCTCGGGCTCACCGCGACCCTGGTCAGCCGCGCAAGCCGCGCAACGCGGTTTCGACCACGCGATCGGCGAAGTCGGCGGTGAGGGTGCCCGTGCGGAGTAGCCAGCGGTCCATCAGTGGGCCCCAGATCATCGCGATCGCCACGTCCAGATCTATGTCGGCGGCGATCTGGCCCGCGGCCTGGGCGGCGGCCAGTCTGCGGCGTTTCAGGTCGTCGATCGGGCCCTGCAGGCGTTCGACGTAGGTGGCGGCCAGGTCGGTGTCGTGCATGATCGCGCTGGTCAGGCCACGCAGCGGTAGGTCGAAGCGGGGGTCGGCGAGTTCGTCGACCGTGGCGCGCAGGACGAATTTCAGGTCGGCTTCCAGGTCGCTGGTATCGGGTAGGCCGGGAGTCTCGCCGGTTTCGCTGAGCATCAGGAACGCATCAAGCAGGACCGCGCCCTTGGACGGCCACCACCGGTAGATCGTCTGCTTGCCGACGCCTGCCCTGGCGGCGATCGCCTCGATGGTCAGCTTGTCGTAGCCGATCTCGCCCGCCAGCTCGAAGGCGGCGGACAGGATCGCGCGCCGGGATGCCTCGTTGCGCCGGGTCGCGTCCGCCGACGGCCGGGATGCGGGTTTCGCCTGACTCATGCCGCCATCCTAGCAAAGAGACGAGACGTTGCGTCTTGACGCGCGGCGAAACCAGTGGCATCCTCGAATCATCAGACGAGACGCAACGTCTTGTCTAGCTGAGGAGGAAAGCCATGACCACCGCATCCCGCGTCTGGTTCGTCACCGGTGCGAGCCGCGGTCTCGGCCGGGCCTTCGCCGAAGCCGCACTGGCAGCGGGGGACCGCGTCGCCGTCGCCGCCCGCACCCGCCCCGCACTCGACGAACTCGCCGCCGCCCACCCGGATCGGGTGCTGCCGCTCACCCTCGACGTGACCGACCGCAGTGCCGTGCACGAGGCGGTCGACGCGGCCGTCGCCCACTTCGGCCGACTCGACATCGTGGTCAACAACGCGGGCACCCTGTCGATGGGCATGCTCGAGGAATTCACCGAAGCCGAGGCCCGCGCCCAGTTCGAGGTCAACTTCTTCGGCGCACTATGGGTGAGCCAAGCCGTGCTGCCACACCTGCGCGCCCAACGGTCCGGCCACATCGTGCAGGTGTCGAGTATCGGCGGGCTCGCGGGCTTCCCGCTCTCGGGCATGTACGCCGCGAGCAAGTTCGCCCTCGAGGGCATGAGCGAGGCGCTGGCGATGGAAGCGGCGGAATTCGGTGTGCGCGTGAGCATTCTGCAGCCGGGCGGCTACTGGACGGACCTGTACTCGGCGATGGTGAACACCACCCCGATCGAGGCGTACGCCCCGCTGCGCGCCCAGCTAGAGGCGCAGTGGGCCGAGGGTTCCGTCGACAGCGAACCCGTACTGGCCGCCCAGGCACTGCTCACCCTCGTCGACGCCGAGGAACCACCGCTGCGCCTGCTACTGGGAAACATGGTGTACGACTTGGCCTTCGACCTCGCGCGCACCAAGATGGCCACCTGGTCGGCGTGGGAGCAGACCAGCCGAGCCGCGGAACAGGCAGTGCCCGCACCCGGCTCGGCGTAGCCGCTCAGGTGGTGACGGGAGTCCGTGCGGCGCGGTCGATCAGGTACTCGACCAGGTGGGTCAGCACCGCCTTGGCCGAGGGCCGATCGCGCGCGTCGCACAGGATCACCGGGGTGGCGGGATCCAGGTCCAGCGCGTCGCGCACCTCGTCGACGGTGTAGCGCGGCGCACCGTCGAAGCAGTTCACCGCGATCAGGAACGGCAGGCCGCGCCGCTCGAAGAAGTCAACGGCGGCAAAGGAATTGCTCAACCGGCGGGTGTCGGCCAGCACGATCGCGCCGAGCGCGCCACGGCACAGCTCGTCCCACAGGAACCAGAAGCGGTCCTGGCCGGGCGTGCCGAACAGGTACAGCACCAGATCCCGGTCGATGGTGATGCGCCCGAAGTCCAGCGCGACGGTGGTCGTGTGCTTCTGCTCCACGCCCGACAGATCGTCGACACCGGTGCTCACCTCGGTGATCAGCTCTTCGGTCCGCAGCGGCGCGATCTCGCTGATCGCGGCCACCATGGTGGTCTTGCCGACGCCGAAGCCGCCGGCGATGAGAATCTTGACCGAGGCGGCCATGTGCTGGTCGCCTGCGGACATCGGGTCAAAGTTTTCGGATGCCATCCAGAACCGCTCGCAATATGTTGAGGTCACCGGCACCGGCCTCGGCCGTTACTGGAGCCCGGAAGATGAGGTGACCCTCGGCGATGAGATCACCGACGAGGATCTTGGTCACCGCCAGAGGCAGTTTCAGCACGGCCGAGACCTCGGCCACCGACTGGGGACGCTTGCACAGCTGCGCGATCGTCCGGTACTCGGGTTCTGGCTTGCGCAGGGTGGGGGCGGGATGCACTGCCACCACCACCGTGAGCATGTCCAAGTCGTGCGCCGCACCCATGGTGCGGCCGCGGGTCACCGCGTACGGCCGGACCAGGGGTCCGGCCGCGTCGTCGAACCACGGATCGCCGAGTCGAGTCATTGTCGAAACTTTCTATAGCTGTGCATGCCCGTGCCGCGGTTCCGTCGACAGATAGCTGCCGACCCGCTGCACGGTGAGATTCATTTCGTAGGCGACCATGCCGAGATTGGCCGACTCGTTGGCTTGCAGTGCCAGGCAAGCGTTTTCGCCCGCCGAGGTGACGAACAGCACGGCCCGATCGAGCTCGATCACCGCTTGGCGCACGCCACCACCGTCGAACCGGCTGCCCGCGCTGCGCGCGAGACCGTAGAGGGTCGACGACATCGCGGCGAAGTGTTCGGCGTCTTCACGCTTCATCTGCGAGGAACGTCCGAGCAACAGCCCGTCGGTGGACAGCACGACCGCGTAGCGGACCCCTGCCAGCCGGTCGACGAGATCGTCGAGTAGCCAGTTGAGATCACCGGGGGAAGAGTTCACCTCAGCCTTCCTGTTCGTCCTGATTCGATGGGGCCTGTTGTTTGCGACCCTGGCGGGTGCCGTTCTCGATCGCGGACATGATGTCGCGCGCCTGTTCGGGGGAGCGGGGACGCTCCGGTGCGCTCGGCGCCTCGGCGGCGGGCTCGGTGAGCTCCGGCGCCAGATTTGTCTGCCTGCTGCGACGCGGCAGCGCCGGCCGCTCGTCGGAGGCGGTGTCGTAGCGCGGGGGCGCCACGACCGGCATTTCCGGGGCCGGTGTCATCGGACGCGGGGTCGGCGGGTCGGCGAGCAGCGTCGCGACCGGCGTCGGTGCCGATTCCAGGGCGGCGACCGGTGCCGGTTCCTGCGGTGCGGGCAGACCGCGACGCAGCGGGCCGGTCATGGCGGGCGGCATGTCGGCCAGTTCGGCCTCACCGGCCAGCAACTGCTGCGGAATCAGCACGATGGCGCGGATGCCGCCGTAGTCGGATTCGCTCAGCCGCACCGACACACCGTGGGCGAGGGCGAGCCGGGCGACCACGAACAGGCCGAGGCGCGAGTCCGAGGACAGCGTGCCGACACCGAAGTCCGGCGGATCGGCCAGCATGTTGTTGTAGCGCACCAGGTCCTCGGCGCTCATGCCCATGCCCTGGTCGGTGATCTCGACGACCACACCCTTGCCGACGATGTTGCCGCCCGCCTCGACCCGCGACTGCGGCGGGGAGAACGCGGTGGCGTTGTCGACGAGTTCGGCGAGCAGGTGCACGAGGTCGGCCACCACGGTGCCGACAACACTGACCTCGGGCAGTTTGGTGACCCGCACCCGCGCGTAATCCAGGGTCTCACCGATGGCGCTGCGCACCACGTCCATCACCGGCACCGGCTGGCGCCACTGCCGCCCGGGCCGTCCGCCGCCGAGGATGATCAGGTTCTCGGCGTTGCGGCGTTCACGAGTGGCCAGGTGATCGAGCCGGAACAGGGTCTCGAGCAGGGCCGGATCCTCTTGGCGCCGTTCGGCTTCGTCGAGGATCTCGAGCTGGCGGTGCACCACGATCTGGCTGCGGTGGGCGATATTGAGGAACACCGCGCGCACACCTTCCCGCGTGCGGGCCTCGTCGACGGCGGCACCGATCGCGGCGGCGGCGGCGTGCTCGAAGGCGTCGGCGACCTGGCCGATCTCGTCGGTGCCGAAGTCGAGCTTCGGTGCGGTCGCGGCGGGGTCGACCTCACCACCCTCGCGCAGGATGCGCATGGTGGCCGGCAGCTGTTCGTCAGCCAGCTGCAGCGTTTGGGTGCGCAGCCGACGCAGGCGCCGAATGATCCGGTTGGCCAGGATCACCGCGATCAGGAACACCAGCACACTCAGCGCGACGACGCCGCCACCGGCCAGGGCCGAGGTGGTTTCCGCGGTCGCGGCGGAATCGGCCGCCTTGGTCTGCACGATCCGGTTGTGTGCGACATACAGATCCAGCAGCGAGCGGGTGACGAAGCCGGTGGAGTTCTGCCATTCGGCCGGGGTCGCGGGCAGCGGGGGATAGGCACCCGGCTTGGCGCCGACCGCGGCGGGGTCGGAGTAGCGCGTGATGAGCGCGGCGTTCATCGCGATGACCTGTTGCCACTGCGGGCTGGCCATGAGCGCGTTCACCTGATCGCGCTCGCTCGGGTCGAGCTGGGGGGTGAGGGCGACGAGACCGGTCTGGAAGTGCCCGCTCTGGCGCATGAACTCGTCGAGGGGGATCGCGAGGTTGCCGTTGGAGGCGATCAGCGCGGTGCCGAGTGTGTTGGCGCGCGACATCGACTCGATGACCGCGAGCAGCCGGTCGCCGTAGGTGGACCGAACGGCCAGTTCCGCGCTCGGCGCCTGCAGCGAGGCGACATTCGAACCCGCGGAGAACTTGTCGATGACGGTGTTGAAGAAGTTGTACGCGTCCGGGGTGGGCAGCATGCGCGCGTCGACGGCGGCGCGGACCTGGATCTGCGCCTGCAGGAACTGGTCGTAGGCGGCTTGGCTGTCACCGATCTCGACACCGTTGACCGAGCGGAGTTTCTGCACGGCGACGTTCATCTTGGTGAACGAGGTGTCGGCGCGCGCGCGAGCGGCGGGCAGTGCGGGCGCCGCGGTTTCGTCACCGGCCAGCAGGGCCAGCGTCAGTGAGCGTTCGGACTGGAAGGATTCCAGCTGTTCCTGGACCGGGCCCACCATCGATTGCAGCTGGGTCGCCCACGCTTTCGCGTCGTTACTCTGCTTGACCAGGTACCCGGCGGCGCCGACGCCGACCACCACCAGGGTCAAACTCGGTATGAGAGCGATCGCCAGAATCCGGGTGCGCACACCGAGTCTCGCTAAGAACATCGCCATAATGTAACGGAATCGTTGCACTGTTGTCGTGTGTGTCTCGCTCAGCGGGACGCGATTCGGTTTGTGCGCGAACACATTTGCTCTGCGCGGCCGAAGACGAAAGAACGGCGAGCTCGCCCCGCCGGCTGAGCCGCGATGGCCCAGTCGGCGGGGGCTCGCCGTGACCTGGCAGCGCCGGGAAAGATGCTGCCAGGTCAGGTCTTTCGGCGCCGCCGCCGCTACAGCGTGCGGTCGGCGCCCGTGCGTGGCGGCGGTGCGGCCGCCAGTGCCGCGTTCTCCGCGTCGGTCAGCAGTCGCGCGCGCAACACGAAGCGCATGCCCTGACCGGCCTCTAGGGAGTCCTCGGCGGCCTCACCGCGGGTGACGTCGACGGTGAGGTGGGTGTCTTTCCAGCAGTCGAATTGCTCGGGGCTGATCCAGAATTCGGTGTGCCAGCTCAGCCGCCCGAGCAGGATGTCGGCCTTCTCGATCGGGAACTGCTTGGCGGGCAGGCAGACCGGTGCGCTGTCGTCGTCGCAGCATTCGCCGGTCTGGCGGAACAGGACGGGTCCGTTGTCCTCGATGATGCGGCGCAGCAGGTTCTGGGCGCGTTCGGTGATCTCGACACGGTGGATTCGATTCTGCATCAGAACATCCCGAGTTTCGTCGTCGAATAGCTGACCAGCAGGTTCTTGGTCTGCTGGTAGTGCTCGAGCATCATCGCGTGGTTCTCCCGGCCGAAACCCGACTTCTTGTAGCCGCCGAACGCGGCGTGGGCGGGGTAGGCGTGGTAGCAGTTGGTCCAGACCCGGCCCGCCTCGAGGCCGCGGCCGAGCCGGTGGGCAGTGTTGATGTCACGGGTCCACACGCCCGCACCGAGACCGTAGAGGGTGTCGTTGGCGATGCGGATCGCCTCGTCGACGGTGTCGAAGCGGGTGACCGCGACGACGGGGCCGAAGATCTCCTCCTGGAAGATCCGCATCGTGTTGTCACCTTCGAAGACGGTGGGTTCGATGTAGTACCCACCCGGTAGGCCGTCGACCTTGCGTGCTTCCCCTCCAGTGAGCACGCGGGCGCCTTCGGCTCTGCCGATGTCGAAATAGGACAGGATCTTCTCGTACTGGTCGTTGCCCGCCTGCGCGCCGATCATCGTCGCGGTGTCGAGCGGATGACCGGACACGATGGACTCGGTGCGGGCGATGGCGCGGGCGAGGAATTCGTCGTAGATCGACGAGTGGATCAGCGCCCGAGACGGGCACGTGCACACCTCGCCCTGGTTCAGGGCGAACATGACGAACCCCTCGACGGCCTTGTCGAGGTAGTCGTCGTCGGCGGCGAGCACATCGGGCAGGAAGATGTTGGGGCTCTTGCCGCCGAGTTCGAGGGTGACCGGGATGATGTTTTCGCTCGCGTACTGCATGATCAGCCGCCCGGTGGTGGTCTCGCCGGTGAACGCGATCTTGGCCACCCGCGGGCTCTGAGCGAGTGGCTTGCCCGCTTCGACGCCGAAACCGTTGACCACGTTGAGAACCCCGTCGGGCAGCAGGTCGGCGATGAGTTCGACGACGAGCAGCAGCGAGGCCGGTGTCTGCTCGGCCGGTTTGATGACCACGCAGTTGCCCGCCGCGAGGGCGGGCGCGAGTTTCCAGGCGGCCATGAGGATCGGGAAATTCCACGGAATGATCTGTCCGACCACTCCCAGGGGTTCGTGGAAGTGGTAGGCGACGGTGTCGGCGTCGATCTGCGACAGCGAACCCTCTTGGGCACGGAGCACTCCCGCGAAGTAGCGGAAGTGATCGACGGCCAGCGGCAGGTCGGCCGCGAGGGTTTCGCGGATCGGTTTGCCGTTGTCCCAGGTTTCGGCCACCGCCAGGGGTTCGAGGCTGTTCTCGATCCGGTCGGCGATCTTGAGCAGGATGTCGCAGCGCTCGGCGACCGAGGTCGCGGCCCAGCGTTCGCTCGCGCGATGCGCGGCTTCCAGTGCCATGTCGATATCGGCGGCGGTGGAACGGGCCACCGCGCAGAAGGTCTCGCCGTCGACCGGTGAGGTGTTGTCGAAATAACGGCCTTCGACAGGGGGCGACCAGTCACCTCCGATGAAGTTGTCGTATCGGGGGGCATAGCTGACTATGCCGGTATCCGATCCGGGTTTGCCGTAGATCATTCGCCTCGCTCCTCGCGACCCGTGCGTCGTGCTGCACACTATTGTCGGAGAAGGTTGGTACGAGGTTGGTGACGGTGTTTGCGCAGGTCAGCCCTGGCGCGCGGTGAACAGCCGGGCGGTGACGACGGCGCGGCGGACGTCGTCGCGGGGCAGTAGCCGCAGCGCGTGTTCGTGGACCGCGATGTCGCCGGGGCAGCGCTGCCCGAAGGCGACCGCGTGTTCGGGCCGATCGCTGCCGAGCACCGCGTTGCGGATGCCGACGTCGAGGTGGGCACGCCACTGTTCCACCCCGGGCAGATCCGAACCGGGCAGCAGCGGTCCGCGATACAGGTACAGCGCCGAGGTGAGGTCGCCGCCCTCGATGGCGGCCAGCAGATCCACCGCGTCACAGGACACCGCGCCCGTGAGCATGTAGCGCCGGTTGGCGATCTCGCCGCGGGTGGCGCGGCGCAGGTGTGACACATCGGCTTTGAGGGTGTTGAGCGACACCGACCGCTCGCCGTAGACCGCGGCGTGCAACTGCTCGGGGGTGTAGCCGTCGGGTTCGAGGGCGAGCAGGGCCAGGATCTCGAGTTGGCGCGGTGGCAGCGGCACCGGCCGTCCGTCACGCAAAAGCCTTGCCGCACCGAGACATTCGAGTCGCACGCCCGGTGCGGGGGTGGGCGCTTCGGCGCGCAGCATCGTCTCAACGGCGGTGACGAGCGCGCGGACCGAGGTCATCACCATCGGATGCGAGCGTTCCCAGGTCGAGGACAGGTCGAGCACGCCGACCGTGCGCCCGTCGGGGCCGTGGATGGGCGCGGAGTAACAGACCCAGCCGTGCAGTGCGGCGACGAGGTGTTCGGCGGAGAACACGGTGACGGCCCGGTCGTCGTGCAGGGCCAGGGACAATCCGTTGGTGCCCATGTGGCTTTCGTCCCACACCCCGCCCGGCGCGAAGTTCACCGCTTCGCCCTGGCGGCGCAGTCCGCGATCGCCCGCGGTCCACAGGATGGTGCCCGATTCGTCACTGACGACAGCGAGATAGCCTGATTCCTCGGCCATTCCGCGCAGTTGGCCTGCGAGTTCGGTGACGGGTCTGCGCAGCGGGGATTCTGACCAGCGGTCGCTGATGTCGTTGAATCCGGGCGCCACCTCGGTGGCCGGGTCGACGGTGTGCAGGGAGCGCTGCCAGGATTTGGCGACATCGTTGCGCACGGCCCCGGTGTCGCGGGGCAGCGTGAGCGGGCGCGACGGTGCCGCGAGGCGATGCCACTGCTTCTCGAGCTCGACCCGGTAGTCCGAAAGTCGTTCTGCCCCGTGCGATCCGGCGATCGGGTTGTCGTGGGGTCGAGCCCTGCCCGAATCCCCGCGCGGACGAGCCCGGCTCGGTTCGTCGTCCACGTTCACTCCCTGCTCGTCGGTGACGCACCGTTCCAGCGACGAGAACGGGTGTGGCGCTTACTGTTTATCAGCTGGGGCGCCGCCGTGGGAACGTTTGTGCCGAGGACGACCGGTTCGCCGGGTGTCAGCCTGTCGTGTCGCCTTGACGCGGGCTATTTGTTCAGGAAGATGCCGGCGATGTCGGCGTTCTTGATCGGGGTGTCGACATTGCGCTGGGTCGCGCACAGCACGTCGACCTGCACGATCATCGAGTCGACCACGGTGCCCGCCGGTTCGTTGTCGTTGCCGGTCTGCTGTTTGATCGCCTTGGTGATGGTGATCCGCTTGGTGTTCGGCTCCTGGTTGACGTAGTCGCGACAGCTGGTGTCGCCGCCCTGGTTGAGCACCCGCTCGACCTCGGTGCAGCCTGCGACCATGGCTGCCAGCACCGCGACGCCCACCGCGACGGCGCCGGTTCGGGTGGTGACAGCCATGGTTCCTCCTGCAAGGTTCGCTGCGCGCGTGTGCGCGTCGACGTCAG
Organism: Nocardia sp. NPDC058658; assembly: GCF_042716665.1. Classification (NCBI taxonomy): domain Bacteria; kingdom Bacillati; phylum Actinomycetota; class Actinomycetes; order Mycobacteriales; family Nocardiaceae; genus Nocardia; species Nocardia sp. NPDC058658. Next base: position 797,895 of record NZ_JBHXRR010000001.1, on the reverse strand, counting down.
CTTATGCGCCTGCGTTCAGGCACGGTGGATTCGCAACGGAACCCGCAGTTCGGCGGATGTGAGGGAGCCGTGGTGGCCGATGATCAGCGATTGCATCGGTTCGGCGCCGGAGCGCACGATGCCGCCGTCGCCGGTGGCGATCACGACGAGATCGCCGATGCGCGCGGCGGCGTCGTGGGTGACGGTGGGACCGAACCAGCCCGCGTCGATCGCTTCCGCTCGCGTGCGCACCAGGAACGCCGACCCCAGTACCTCGCGCCAGGTGTCGGCAACGGAAGCGCTGTCGTCGGTATAGACGTGGCGGGCACGTGGTTCACCGCCGAGGGCTATGACATTCTCGGACAGCGACGCGTGAGTGTCGAAGTCGATGCGCTCGACGAGTTCGACCATGCCGTGATCGGCGGTGACGATGAGCGCCGAGCGGGCGGGCAGTCGCGCCGCGATCTCGGCGGCGATCCGGTCCACATTGGCCAGCTCGAACCGCCACGCCCGGCTGGCGGGCCCGCGGGCGTGACCGGTGGTGTCGAGTTCCGAATGATAGGTGTAGACAAGGGTTTTCGGCGCCGAGGTCAGTGCGGTCAACACGCCGTCGATGAGATCGCCGACCGAATAGGCCGTGTGGAATCGGCCGCCGCGCCAGCCTGCCATGGTCAGCCCGGAACCGTCCTGGTAGCTCGGCGCCACCTGGACTGCCGCGATGCCCGCCTCGGTGGCGCGTTCGAAGATGGTGCGGTGCGGCTGGATTCGGTCCGGGGGAAGCGTTGCGCGTGCGTCGACTTTCGGTCCGTCGCCCATGAGCTGCCATCGCAGCGAATTGAACAGGCGTTCTTCGCCGGGCAAACGCATGCAGTAGCCGACGATGCCGTGCTCACCCGAAGGCAGGCCGGTGCCGAGGGTGGTCAGGCTCGTCGCCGTGGTGCTCGGGAAGCCGGCGTCGATGCTCACCTCGGGCAGGCTGGTCAGGAACGGTGCCGCGGCGGCTTCGGCCGCGAGGGCATCCGCGCCGAGCCCGTCCACGAGTAGCACGCAGACATGGTCGACATCGAGGTCGAGGCCGAGCCGATCGGTGTCGCCGGGCACGCCGAGGCAGGTCAGGACCGAGGGGAGCAGATCGGCGAGTGAGGCGGTGCCGTAACGGGGAGTGCGAAGGAGATGGTCGATCACGCTGTGTTGCCTCGGCATGCTCGGACGGCCTGCGTGGTCACGCTCCGCTACCGCCTCCGGCCGTTGACCGTTCATGCCTGTCCTGTCTCGAATCGGCTGATCAGCCCGTCGCGCAGGACGAACTGCCAGGTGGTACGCATCGAACCCCACCGGCTGTTGGTGTAGTCGGCGGTGAGGGCGAGACCGTCGTCGGAATCGATCGTGTCCACGACGAGATGTCCGTTGCTGCTGAAGATCTCGGCCTCGGTCCATTGCGCGAGGTTGCGTTCGACACCATCATCGGACATTGTCGCGTCCTCGGTGAGCAGACCGTAGAACTGGTCGGTGTCCTGCGCGTTGAGCGCGTCGACGAAGGCCTCGACAACGGGATCGAGTTTCGCGGTGCCAGACATCGGGCCTCCTGCTCGAAATGGCTACACAACGGCTAACGCGGTGATACCCACTGTAAGTGAGCGCACGCGTCGCGCCGCCGGAATATCGGGCGGCGCGTCAGCCGGTGGGAGCGTCCGGGGTGATCAGCGCGGTGAATGTGCGCGTGATCGCGTCGACGAGCTCGGGCGCGTGGGTGCCCATCTGCTCGCTGCGTTTCTCGAGGTAGCCGTCGAGCCACAGCGACGCGAGCCCGTGGCCGAGCGCCCACCACGCGACGGCGAGGGTTTCGGCGCGGTCGGCGGGGAGCGCGCCGACGGCGACACATTCGGCCACCGTCTCGACCAGGACGTCGAAGGCGGCGTCACCGGCGGCGTGGGCGTCGGGGTGTTTGTCGGGCTGGGACAATTCGGGTCGGAACATCAGCCGGAACTGGGCGGGGTGCTCGCGAGAGAACTGCACGTAGGCAACGCCGAGTTCGGTGAGCGCTTGCAGCGGGTCGGTTGTCGATGCTCTGGCGGCGGTCAGATAGGCGGCCAGCTGCTGGAAGCCGTCGATCGACAGCGCCGACAGCAGCGCGGCGCGGTCGGCGAAATGGTGATAGGGCGCGCCGCTGCTGACCCCGGCCTCCCTGGCGACGCGGCGCAAGCTCACCGCGGCCAGACCCTCGCTCTCGATCAGGCGCAGGCAGGCGTCCATCAGCGTGGCGCGCAGGTCGCCGTGGTGGTAACTAGTGCGCTTCACCCTTGTGAGGGTAGGCGAGAACTCGCGTGGAATTGGCACTGGACAGGAAATCTATGCAGTGTTTAGATTAACTGAGCACCGCTCAGATAGGAGACATCATGACCACTCGGGTCCTCGTCACCGGCGCGACAGGTTTCGTCGCAGGCCATTGCATCGCCGAACTCCTCGACCACGGCTACGCCGTCCGCGCCACCGTGCGCGACCTCGCCGCACACGCCAAACGCGCCCATCTCACCGAACTCGCCCGCCGCACCGGTGGCGACCTGGAATTCGTCGCGGCCTCCCTCGACGACGACGCAGGCTGGGCGGCGGCGGTCGCCGATTGCGACGCCGTGCTGCACGTGGCGTCACCGTTCCCGTCCACGCCACCGGACAACGAACAAGACCTCATCGAACCCGCAGTCCAGGGCACGTTGCGAGTGCTGCGCGCCGCCGCGTCGGCCGGTGTGCGTCGTGTGGTGCTCACCTCCTCGGTCGCCGCCGTCGCCTACGGCCATGACGTGGACGAGGTACGCACCGAGGACGATTGGTCGGTGGTCGACCGCATCTCCGCCTATCAGAAGAGCAAGACCCTCGCCGAACGGGCGGCCTGGGATTTCATCGAATCCTCTTCCACCGCAACCGAACTGGTCGTGCTGAACCCCGGCATGATCCTCGGCCCGCTGCTGGAAGCCCGAACCAGCACCTCCCACGAACCGGTCCGCCGGCTGCTGGCCCGCGATGTTCCCGGTGCGGTGAACACCGGCTGGACGCCCGTCGATGTGCGCGATCTGGCTGTCGCGCACCGGTTGGCGATGGAAGTGCCCGAGGCCGCGGGCAATCGATACATCTGCGCGACCGACCCGCTGTGGATGGGGGAGTTGGCCCGCCTACTGGCTCGCGACTACGAAGACTTCCGCGTTCCCACCAGGGTCCTGCCGAACTGGTTGATCCGCGTCGTCGCGATCTTCGACAAGGGTGTGCGCCTGACCGTGCCGGTCCTGGGCCGCACCGAACACGTCAGCGCCGACAAGGCCCGCCGCGAACTGGGCTGGACCATGCGCCCGATCGAGGACACCGTCCGCGACACCGCCGACAGCTTGATCGCCTTCGGCATCGTCACCGCTCCCGGCAAGTCGGCGTCATCGCCCGCCGCCGCCGGAACACGCTGAGCGATCAGCGCCATTCCTGACGTTGCAGATCCAGGATCACCGGGTGCATCAACGTCGAGACCTCGGGATCGACCGGGCGGCGGTCCGGTGGGAAGACGGTGGCCGCGGTGAGGGTGGCCTCGTCGAGGGAGCGCAGCGGGCCGGGGCTACGCAGCGACGGTGCGGGGTTCGCGGTGGTCGCGGCCAGTACGAACCCCCAGTCACCGAAACTCGGGACGTCCACGTGGTACGGGGTCGTTAGCAGACCCGCGGATCGCAGGGTCGCGTCGATGGTCCAGAAGGAGCGCGGGGCGAAGAAGGGGGAGCCCGATTGGACGACCATGCGCGCGCCGGGCGCCATGACATTGGCGGTCATCGCGTAGAACTCCTGCGAGTACAGCTTGGCCACCGAGGTCTGGTCGGGGTCGGGCAGGTCGACGATCACCGCGTCGAAAAGGCTTGGGGCGCTGCGTAACCAGGTGAACGCGTCGGCGTTGACGACGGTGACCCGTGGGTCGTCGAAGGCGTGCCGGTTGAGTTCGGTGAGGCGGTCGTCGGTGCGGGCGAGGTCGACCATCGCGGGGTCGAGTTCGACCAGTGTCACGTGGGCGATATCGGGGTAGCGCAGGATCTCGCGCAGCGCGAGGCCGTCGCCACCGCCGAGTACCAGCACCTCGCGGTGCGCACCGGACAGCACCGGGTGCACCAGTGCTTCGTGGTAGCGGTATTCGTCGATCGAGGAGAACTGGAGTCCGCCGTTGAGATAGAGCCGGGTGTCGGTGGTGCCGAACGGGGAGAACGATTCGGTGAGCACGATCTGCTGATACGGCGTGCGCGTCTGCCAGACGATCGGGTGGGCGAACAGGGCCTGCTGGGCGGTCGCCTCGAACCGGTCGGCGTAGAGGTAGCTGCCGGTGAGACCGCACGCGACCGCGACGGTGGCGGCGATCAGCGTGTGCCGGGCGCCGCGCGTCATCCTGTCGCGAAAGAAGAAGAACGCTAACGCGAGTCCGGCGATCGCATTCACGACCCCCACTACGAGGCTGCCGCGAATCTGCCCGAACACCGGCAACAGCAGGAACGGAAACGCCAACCCACCCAGCAGCGCGCCCACATAGTCGGCCGCGAAAAGATCGGCGACCGCGCTACTGGCCTCCTGCTTGCGGATGTCCTGCAGCAACTCCATCAGCAGCGGAATCTCCGCACCGACGAGCATCCCGATCACCGCCGCCGCCAACACCAGCGTGCCCGTATAGATATTGAGCCACGCGAAACTGGCGTACAGGGCAGCCACCGACAGCCCACCCACCACGGCCAACGCCAACTCCACCGCGACGAAAGCCGCGGCGGCATGCGGCCGCAACGGTTTCGCCAGCAACGCGCCGACACCCATCGAACACACCATCACGCTCAACGTGATCGACGCCTGGGCGGCGGTGTCACCGATCAGATAACTGCCGAGCGTGACCAGCGACAGCTCGTACACCAAACCGCATGCCGCACAGACGAACACGGTCGCCAGCAGCGCCGCCCTGGCCAGGCGGTGCCGTGGCATCAGGTCAGGCCCGCGGCCACCACCAGCGCGACCGCGACATGCGCCGACGCCGTGACCCACACGGCCGGGTGCGTTTCCGCGTCGGCGACGACGGCCCTGAAATCACCCGGGGTGAGCGCGTCGAGCAGCACGAACGCCACCGCCATCGCGGCCAGTCCGATGATGCCGTAGATCGCGCTGGCCAGCAGCGCCTCGGCGATCCTGCCCTCGGACGTCCAGATGGCCACGGCCACGATGATTCCGACCCCGAACAGGTTCGAGGCCAACAGGATCGCGGCATTGCGATTGCGCTCGATCCAGATCTGGGCGCGCAGGTCGCCCGGGGTGAGCAGGTCGACGACGCCGAAACCGACGGCCATCAACACGATTCCCACCGCGGAATAGGCGAGCGCGGCGCCCGCGTCCGCTGCCAGGTCGGCGAGCATTCCAGTGTCCTCCTGTGCTGTTGGGCGAGATGCCCGAATGAACTACTTGCCGCCGCTGTCGCTGCCGCCGCCGCGGTAGTCGCCCGCCGCGGAGCCGCTGGTCCAGCCGTAGCTGCTGGTGTGGGTGTGGTGGCGGCGAGTGCCGTTGGCGAAGCTGTCGACGAGCACGAGCGAGCCGCCTGCATGCGGTGACACCGCGACGAGATCGTTGTCGAATCGCAGATAGTGGTTGTCACCGGTATTGCGCTTGTCGCGCGGATCGGTGGCTTTGGCGATCGTCGCGGCCACCGCGGCCGGTGCGGCGGTGGCGAGGAAGGCCAGACCGTTGTTCGTCTGGTCGAGCTGCTGCGCCCGTCGATACTTCTCGGCGACGAATTCGCGCGGGTCGTCGTCGCGCGTGACAACGACAACGGCGATCACCGCCACGATCACCACAACCACCGCTACCACGCCCGCGATGATCCATCTGGTGCGATTCATCGACCCGACCCCCCGAACCCGGTGCGCCACACAACTGTCCGTGATGCGTTGATGACTGACCCTCCCCATCGAAAAATCCTGCCGGACTGTATCACCCCATCGGCCCGGCACCCCACATCGATTCGGACAAACAGGACCCGTGCTGCTGGTCTGTGTTCCCGTCGCTCAGCGTGGGCGTTGCCAGCGCAAGGTGTAGCGCCACATCAGCCGCCGCCGGATCTCCGCACCGGGCAGGTGCTCGGCCGCCGCCGCACGGATTTCGCCCATCGTCTCCTGCGGATCCCGCAGGGCAACCGAAGGCCCACCGTAGGACCGATGCCGCCAGCGGTCGATCCCCCAGATCGCGGGGAGCAGCGGGAGGTAGTGAAAGTCGGTGACCGGGTGCATCTTCCAGAGCCCGACCACCGCGAGCGTGCCGCCCGGGGCGACGAGGTGGCGCAGGGTGGAGACGCCGTCACGCACGGGCACGTGATGCAGGGTCGCCACGGCGGTGACCACGTCGAAGGTCTGGTCGAGGTCGCGGAAGTCGGCGTGTTCGAGGTGGACATTCGGCGCGGCGGGCGCGTCCGCGATCACCTGATCGTCGATGTCGACCCCCAGCACCGCATCGCAGCGGGTCGCGAGTTTGCGGGCGAGCAGTCCGTCGCCGCAGCCGATATCCAGTGCCGTGCGGGCATTCTCGGGCACCTGATCGAGTACCCAGGAGTGGTAGTGCACATTGTGGTTCCAGTAGGGGTCGGTCGGCATGACCGGTCAACGCGCCACATCCCGGAAGGGTTCCGGAACTGAGCTGCCTCACAAGCTTTTTCGACGACCGTTCGTCGCGTGGGCCGACATCCACTCGGCGAACTGGGTGAGATCGTCGAGCACCACATCGGCACCCGCCGCCCACAACCCCTCGGCGTCGTAGGGCCCGGTCGTCACACCGACCGCCACCACCCCCGCAGCCTTCGCTCCGCGCATGTCACCCGCGTGATCACCGACGAAAACTTGCGCTGACTCCTCCCGTAGAACATCGGCCTTCCCGGTCGACCACAGATCACCCGCGAGCCGATCGACCTGCCACCCCAGGTGATCGACATGCAGCCGCGCATGCGGCTCGAACTTCCCGGTCACCACCAACGTCCGCCCACCACCCGCCCGCACCGCAGCCAACGCGTCATCGGCCCCCGGCAGCGCCCCGATCCGATCGACAACACCCGGGTACAACTCGCGATACCGGGCGACCAGATGCGGAACCAGATCATCCGGCGCCCCCGCATCCCCCAACAGCGTCGCCAGCGGCGGCCCGAGATGCTCCGCGAAATGCGACCCGTCCATCGGCAGATCGAACTCCCGAGCAAGCGTGTCGATCGCCAGCGCGACCCCCGGACGCGAGTCGATGAGCGTCATATCAAGATCGAACCCGACAGTAAGAGTCACACCCAGAGCCTATCGCCCCACCCCCTTCCGATCGCCCCCTGAACTGCACTGATTCACGTGGAACCCCCGCTGCACTCGATGCCGAAATCGGCAGGGGAGCGCTGCATCCAAGCACAGTGTGCGTCACGGCTTTTCGGTCCGACTGGTCGGTAACCAGAAAACTGGCAGGTCGAGCTCTGATCGCGAGATTGCCGAAAGGCGCTGAGCCACCCGGGAACACAGCGACTGGCAGACAACGCAAGCCTGCATTGCGTGCCACTGTCGCTGCCGCCCGGTTGATCGGGCCGAAGTCCTCGGTGAGGATGGTCCGATGTCGGGTGTGAAGTTCGTGCGGCGCGTGGATGGGCTGACCTATGAGTTCGCCCGTGACGGGGACGCGCACGGCTACCCCTCGTACAGGCGGGTCGACCTAGATATTTGGTGTCGGCGACTGCCCGGCTTCGGCTGGGTTGTGTGCAACGCCGTCGGTGAGGTCTCGAGCCGCCCGTTCGACGATGCTGGGCAAGGCGAGATTCCTCCCGAGGGCGTATGGGTGAGCCGCAAGGGCGCACGATCCTATGTCTATGACCTCGTCCGCGCCGATCCTCGGGCGTCAACTGTTTCCGGGATTCGCTAGGGCTGCTCGGTCTCGGCATCCGGGCTGGCGAAACGCCCGCGTCAGCTGCTGGCCGCTGCCGTGAACGGTGCGACCGTCGGCACCCGCACCGGCCGCGACGGATGGGTCCACACCCCTTTGCTCTCCAGAATCGGCAGCACACCTTCGCCGAACCAGTACGCCTCCTCGAGGTGTGGATACCCGGACAGGATGAAGTGGTCGATGCCGATCGCGGCGTATTCGAGCAGGCGATCGGCCACCTCGGCGTGCGAACCGACCAGCGCCGTGCCCGCCCCGCCGCGCACCAGGCCGACGCCCGCCCACAGGTTCGGGGCGATCTCGAGGCCGTCGGCGCGGCCGTTGTGCAGTTGCGCCATCCGCCGCTGACCCTCGGAGTCGCTCTTGGCCAGGTTCGCCTGGACCCGTTCGATCTCGCCGGGGGAGATGCCGGAGAGGAGCCGGTCGGCCTCGGCCCACGCCTCGGCGGCGGTGTCGCGGCTGATCACGTGGATGCGCAGGCCGAAGTCGACGGTGCGGCCCTCGATCGCGGCCAGTCCGCGGATCCAGTCGAGCTTCGTTGCGACGGCGTCCAGCGGTTCGCCCCAGGTGAGGTAGGTGTCGGCGTAGCGGGCGGCGATCGGGCCTGCGGGGCCTGACGAGCCGCCGAAGAAGACCGGCGGAATCGGGTCGGGGCGGGCGCTGAGGATCGCGTCCTGGACGCGCAGGTGCTCGCCGGTGAAGCTGAACGGCTCGGTCGACTCCCACAGCTCGCGCACGATGTGCAGGAACTCGCCGGTGCGCGCGTAGCGCTGGGTCTTGTCGAGGAAGTCGCCGTAGGCCTGCTGTTCGTGCTGCTCGCCGCCGGTGACCACATTGAGCAGCAGGCGCCCGCCGGAATGACGCTGGAAGGTGGCCGCCATCTGTGCGGCCAGGGTGGGGCTGGTCAGGCCGGGGCGCAGCGCGACCAGGAACTTCAATGTCTCGCTGGTCTGCACGAGCATCGCCGTGGTCAGCCACGCGTCCTCGCACCAGGCGCCGGTGGGGGTCAGGACGCCTTCGAAGCCGTTGTCCTCGGCCGCGGCGGTGAGCTGGTTGAGGTAGCGCAGCGTCGCGGGACGATCGCCGGACATGAAACTGCCGTGCCCGCCCGCCATCAGCCCGCGTGAATCGCCGTAGGTGGGCAGGAACCAGTGAAACGACAATCCTCGATCGGTCATCGTTCGATGCTGACCGGCGCGCCCGCGAACGTCACGGATTGCGCTCACCGTGCGCGCAACCCCCGACACGCCAACCCTAACTAGACGTAACTATACGAAACACGTAACCTCGAAGGCAGGCTCGGGCGACGGTGCTCGGGTCGGCGACCCTACGAAACGAGTTTCCTCAATGACGCGGCATGTCGACGTACTGATCATCGGCGCTGGCCTGTCCGGAATCGGCACGGCCTGTCACCTCATTCGCGAGCAGACCGGACGCAGCTATGCGATCCTCGAGCGCCGCGAGAACATCGGTGGCACCTGGGATCTGTTCAAGTACCCCGGCATCCGCTCCGACTCGGACATGCTCACCTTCGGTTTCGGCTTCCGGCCCTGGATCGGCACCAAGGTGCTCGCCGACGGCGCCAGCATCCGTGATTACGTCGAGGACACCGCCAAGGAATACGGCGTCACCGACCACATCACCTTCGGACGCAAGGTCGTCACCGCCGACTTCGATCGCGCGAGTGCCCTGTGGACCGTCACCGCGGTAGTCGAGGCGACCGGTGAGACCGAGACCTGGACCGCCAACTTCGTCGTCGGCGCCAGCGGCTACTACAACTACGACAAGGGCTACCAGCCGGAATTCCCCGGCCAGGAAGACTTCAAGGGCCAGATCGTGCACCCGCAGCACTGGCCCGAGGACCTGGACTACGCAGGCAAGAAGGTGGTGGTCATCGGTTCCGGCGCCACCGCGATCACGCTGATCCCGTCGATGGCCGACACCGCCGCGCACGTCACGATGCTGCAGCGTTCGCCCACCTGGATCCAGGCACTGCCCTCGGACGACCCGGTCGCGATCGGCTTCAAGAAGACCCGCGTGCCCGACCAGATCGCCTACAAGATCGGCCGCGCCCGCAATATCGCCCTGCAGCGCGCCAGCTTCCAGCTCTCGCGCACCAACCCCGAGCTGGCCAAGAAGCTGATGCTGGCTCAGGTGCGCCTGCAGCTGGGCAAGAAGGTGGACCTGCGCCACTTCACCCCCAGCTACAACCCGTGGGATCAGCGCCTGTGCGTGGTCCCCAACGGTGATCTGTTCAAGGTGCTCAAGAGCGGCAAGGCCGACATCGTCACCGACAAGATCGCCAAGTTCACCGCCAACGGCATCCTGACCGAGTCGGGTCAGGAGCTCGAGGCCGACATCATCGTCACCGCGACGGGGCTGAACGTGCAGATGCTGGGCGGGATCGCGCTGAGCATCGACGACAAGCCGGTGAAGTTCAACGAGACGGTCGCCTACAAGAGCGTGCTGTACTCCGACATCCCGAACTTCCTGATGATCATCGGCTACACCAACGCGTCCTGGACGCTCAAGGCCGACCTCGCCGCCGCGTACCTGTGCCGGGTGCTCAACATCATGCGCGACCGCGGCTACACCACCTTCGAGGTGCACGCCAACCCCGAGGACATCGCCGAAGAGTCCCTGATGGGTGGCGCCCTGACCTCGGGCTACATCCAGCGCGGCAACGATGAGATGCCGCGCCAGGGCGCGCGTGGCGCGTGGAAGCTGATCAACAACTACTACCGGGACCGCACGCTGATGCACAAGGCCCCGATCGAAGACGGCGTGCTGCAGTTCAGCAAGACCGGCACTACCGTCAAGGCCGGCGAGAAGGCCGTCGGCGCCTGACGCACCGAACCGACGAGGCCCGCCACATTTTCTGTGGCGGGCCTTTTCGCTGTCCGGGATCAGCCGATTTCGTTAGCCCGGGCGAACTTTCAGCTCCTCGGATACTATCGCGATCGAAGACACCGCCCGGGGAGATGAAGGAGGACGGTGTGGGATCTCGCCTACCGGCGACCATCCGTGACGCGGGGACGTGGCTGCGAAGATTCGCCGCGACGACACCAGGTGCGATCGGGGTGGTCCTCGTCGTGACCACGGTGGCCTGCGTGGTCGCCGGATCGACTGTGGGACAACAACTCGACGCCAAGATCGCGCGCACCGAACAGGTCCTCGACCGAACCGAACCACTGGCCTTCGCGGCGCAGAGCCTGTATGTGTCGCTCTCGGCCGCCGACGCGGGCGCGGCGACCGCCTTCCTGTCCGGTGGCATCGAATCACCGCAGGTACGAGACAGTTACGAGCAGGCACTCGCCGAAGCCGCCGCCGCACTGGCGGAAGCGACCGCGGGCGCAACCGACGCGCAGACCAGGGCCATCGTCGCCCGCATCGCCGCGGACCTGCCGACCTACACCGGCTTGGTCGAAACCGCGCGCGCCAATCACCGTCAGGGCTTCCCGGTCGGCTCGGCGTATTTGCGGCAAGCCTCGGATCTGATGCAGACCTCGCTGCTGCCCAATGCCGAACAGCTGAGCCAGGCTCGCTTCGCGGCTGTGCGCGAAGACCAGCAGCGCATCGGCGCGTGGCCGTGGACGAGCATCGTGGGACTGCTGCTGGTCCTGATCGCCTGTGCGGTCGGCTCGGTGGTGTTGCTGCGGCGGACCAACCGCCTGGTGAACACCGGTATGGCCTTTGCGTTCGGCGCCGCCCTGGTAGCCCTGCTGTGGACCGTGGGCGGCACGCTGACCGCCGCGCAATTGCTCGACACGGGTCGCTCCGGTGCCGGTGCGCGCGTGGAGAACCTGGCAGGCGCCCGCATCCTCGCCCAACAGGCCCGCACCGACGAAACCCTCGCCCTGATCACCCGCGGCGACATCACCGCCACGGAGAAGGCCTTCCAAACCCACAGCGACGACCTGGGTGGGCGCCTCATCGCCGCCGGTGGCGGCGACTCCGATGCCGAACGCGCACTGACGAATTGGCGTTCCGGCCACAACGCCCAGCGCACGGCCTACGAGAAGGCCGACTACAACGGCGCGGTCACCCAGGCCATCGGCACCGGCCCCGACAGCTCGGCCACCAGCTTCGCCCGCCTCGACCAGGAACTGCGCGACGACCTGGGCCAGGCCCGCGACGACCTGCGCGACGGTGTCGCCGCCGCCGGAAACGCGTTGACCCTGAGCCCCTTCGGCACGCTGCTCCTGTTGCTGGCCGCGGCAGGCGCGGTGATCAGCGGACTCTGGCCACGCATACAGGAGTTTTTGTGAAGCGCCCCTTGCTGATCGCGTTCGCCGCGGCCGTGCTGCTGGTCGCCGGCTGTGGTGACGCACCCGAACCGTCGACCATCCCCGCCAGCGCGGTCGCACCTCCGCTGCCCGGTGCCGAGCCGATCACCTCCGCGCCGAGCGCTGAGGGCACCGGAGGCTGCGACACCGAAGCGACGCTGGCGCCGACGGGCGCGCAACCGCGTCCGGGTGCGATGCCCGCGGGCTCGGCCATGGCCGCGATCGTGGCGAACGGCAGGCTGCGGGTCGGCGTGGACCAGAACACCTACATGTTCGGGTTCCGCAATCCCTCGACCGGCAGGCTGGAGGGATTCGACATCGACCTCGCCAGGGAGATCGCGCGCGACCTGTTCGGTGACCCGGACAAGATCGAACTGCGCTCCGTCACCGCCGCCGACCGCATCCCGCTGCTGCAGGAGAAGAAGGTCGACATGATCGTGCGCACCTTCTCGGCGACCTGCGAACGTCGCCGCGATGTCGACTTCTCCAGCGTGTATTACCGTGCGTCGCAACGCATCGCGGCCCCGCGCGGCTCTGGCATCACCGGTGGCGCCGGGCTGGCGGGCAAGCGGGTGTGCGTGGCCAAGGGCACCACCGCCGCCGCGCCGCTGTTCGACCTGTCGCCGCGGCCGGAGGTGCTCGGTGTGACCAACTGGACCGACTGCCTGGTGGCCCTGCAACAGGGCACCGTCGACGCGATCAGCGGCGACGAGCCGATCCTGGCGGGTCTGGTGGCTCAGGACCACAACCTCGAAGTCGTCGGCCAGTCGATCGGTTCGGGCGCGTACGCGGTCGGCGTGCCGCGTGGCAGCGACGAGCTGGTGCGTTTCGTCAACGGCGTGCTCGACCGCACCCGCATCGACGGCACCTGGGAGCGGATCTACGCCGAGCACCTGTCGACGCTCGGTCCGTCGCAGGGTCCGCCGCGGCCCGGGTACGCCAGATGACCTGGCCGATGCTCGGCGTGCTCGACATAGACCGCGAACTCACCGGGCGTACAGCGGAATTGGCGAAGGTGACCACGACCCTGCTGGAACTCGACCGTCATCCCGGCCTCGCCTTGGTCCGCCGCTACCCGCCGACGGGGGAGACCGCGCGACGCTGGGTGCCGGTGGAGAAGGCGCTCGGTGAGCTCTGGGAGGAGCTGGGCCGGGTGCGCACCATCCTCGGCGAGGCAGAGTCCGTCCGTGCGGGGCGCGGCAAACTCGACGATCGCGCACGCGCCAGGCTCACCGAACTGCTGCGCGGACGTCCGCACGAAGTGGCCAGGATCCCGATTCCCCTGGCGCAGCGCGGACTCACCGGCCCCAGCGAAACCGTCGTGACGGTCGGCATCGCCGACTGCCTGGACCGGATGCGCGCCGCGTTCGCCTTCGTCGCCCCGTTCGCCGACGAGGTCGCGGCGGTCGATGCTCGGGTGCTCGGCGCGCTCGGTCCGTTGCAGCAGCGCGTCGAACAAGCCCGCGGCGCACTGGACGCGGCCGCCGAACCACTGGCCACGCTGTTGCGCCGCGCGGGCACCGACCCGCTCGGCTTCGGGCCGGGCGAGATCGACACCGCCCTCGCCTCACTCACCGCGCTGATCGAGACCGAATCCGCCCGCCACCGTGACCATCTCGCGGTCGCCGCCGACCTACCCGGTGCGGTCGCCGCCCTGCGCGCACAGTTGGCCGATCTCGGCCAACTGCAACATCGCGCCGACGACACCGCTGCCCAGGTCGCACACAAGGTCGAGACCGCAGCGCTGCCCGAGGGTGGCGAACCGGCCACCAGGCTGCGCGCCGAACTCGACACCCTCGGCGATTCGCCTGACCGCCCGACGGTGGAACACCTCCTCGCGCTGCGCGTGCGCGTCGGTGCGGCGAACGAAAAGGCCACGCAGCGAGAAGAATTGGCGCGCGGCCTGCTCGACCGCCGCGCCGAACTCCGCGGCCGACTCACGGCCTACCGCGCCAAGGCTTCCCGGCTCGGCGTGAGCGAGGACCGTGACGTGCTCGCCGCCGACCGGATCGCGGCCGGGCTGCTCACCCGCACACCGTGCGATCTTTCCGCGGTCACCCGCGCGGTCGCCGACTATCGTTCGATCATCGGGGAGAAAGCGGGGCGGACAGCATGACGTGTAATGAACCGGGGTGCGGCGGCACGATCGAAGACGGCTACTGCGCGCTGTGCGGTACCGCTCCGGTCGCGAGCGCGCCGCAGGCACCGCAGCCCCAGGCCGGTCGATCGGGGCGCACCACCGCGCAACCTCGCAGCGGCAATCGTCAGGCACACCCGGCGCCCCTGCTGGTTCCCGGTGTCTGTGGCGAACCCGATTGCGGCGGCACGATCATCGACGGCTACTGCGACACCTGCGGCACGGCTCCGGCCTCGGTGACGGGCCCGCTGCACAGCCCGTCCGCGTCGACGGTCAGCGCCAGCGGACGCGCGTCGGGCCGATCGGTGCGCACCCGGTCGGGCTCGGCCCGTTCGGCCGCGCGCGGCAGGCTCGGCGCCGGACTCGTCGAAGTGCCGCCCGTCCCGCGCGTCGACCCGGCCACGGCCGTTCTCGCCGACCCCCAGGTCCCCGAATCCGACCGCTTCTGCGGCAAATGCGACAAGCCCGTCGGCCGCGGCCAGGCGGGCGTGCCCGGCCGCACCTCCGGGTTCTGCCCGAACTGCGGCACCCGCTATTCGTTCGTGCCCCGGTTGCGCGCAGGCGATCTCGTCGGCGGCCAATACGAAGTGGCGGGCGCGCTCGCCCACGGCGGCCTCGGCTGGATCTATCTGGCCACGGACCGGGCCGTCAACAAGCGCTGGGTGGTACTCAAGGGCCTCATCGATACCGGTGACGCCGACGCGCTGGCGGCGGCCCTGGCCGAACGGCGTTTCCTCGCCGAGGTCGACCACCCGAACATCGTCAAGATCCACAACTTCACCGAACACGCCGACGCCGACGGCGAACCCGTCGGCTACATCGTCATGGCCTACGTCGGCGGCACCTCGCTCAAGCAGATCCTGCGCGCCTACCGCGCCGAGCACCAACGCCATCTGCCGCCCGCGCAAGCGATCGCCTACGTGCTGGAGATGCTGCCCGCGCTCGGCTACCTGCACGCGCGCGGCTGGGCGTACTGCGATTTCAAGCCCGACAATGTGATGCAGACCGAGGAACGCCTCGAGCTGATCGACCTCGGCGCGGTCATCGCGATGGACGATCGCACCAGCCCGATCTACGGCACCCTCGGCTACCAGGCGCCCGAGATCGCCGAAACCGGCCCGACCGTGGCCACCGAGATCTACACCGCGGGCCGCACACTGGCCGTGCTGATGATGCGGGTGCCCTCGGTCGACGGCAAACTCGGCCCGCTGCCCGGCCCCGACACCGAACCGCTACTGGCCGAACACGATTCGCTGTACCGGTTCCTGCGGCGGTCCACCGATCCCGATCCGCTGGCCCGTTTCGCGTCGACGAGCGAAATGGCCGATCAGCTCACCGGCGTCCTGCGCGAGGTACTGGCCACCGGCGACGGCATCCCGCGCCCCGGCATGTCGAGCCAGTTCGGACCCGCCCGCGCGGTCTTCGGCATCGACAGCGCCACTCCCGAACCCGCCGCGATCGTCACCGGCTTACCCGCCCCGCTGGTCGACCCCGGCGACAGCGGCGCCGCCCTGCTGGCGACCACCGACGCCGCCAGCCCCGCCGAACTCGAGCAGGCACTCACCGCCGGCTTGCGCGCGGTGGTCACCGGATCGAGCGAGTCGGTCGAGATCCCGCTGCGCCTGGTCCGCGCCGAACTCGAAGCCGGCGATGCGGCCGCGGCGCTGACCCGCCTCGCCGCCCTTGACGCCGACCTCGAATTCGACTGGCGACCGATCTGGTATCGCGGCCAGGCAGCCTTGCTGAACGGCGATTATGCCGCTGCCGCAGCGGATTTCGACTCCGTGTACGCGGCGCTACCCGGTGAACCCGCCCCCAAACTCGCCCTGGCGGCGGCACTGGAACTCGGCGCCAACGCTCGCACCGAGAACCCTGACACCCCTGTCGAGGTCGGCCGCGCACTGGCGCTCTACGAAACGGTGTGGCGCACCGACCACACATACCTGTCCGCCGCCTTCGGTGCCGCCCGACTGCGCCGCACCAACGGCGACCGCACGGGCGCGGTGGCGGTGCTCGACCAGGTCGACCGCACCTCGTCGATGTTCACCGAGGCCAGGGTCTCCGCCGTCGAAACCCTCCTCACACAGCGAGATCCGGCCGACCTCGACGAAAACCTGCTGCGTGAGACCGGCGAGCGCGTCGACCGACTGCGACTGGACTCGCGCACCCGCACCGCGCAGGTGCGGATGTTCGTGCTCGAGGCGGCACTGAACTGGATCCGGTCGGGACAGCGACCGAGTACACCAGGCAAGCTATTGGACGTGGAATTCACCGAGCAGGGCGTGCGGACGGGATTGGAACGATGCTTGCGGACACTGGCGCGCGAGGCCGACGACATGTGGACCCGATTCGATCTGGTGGACCAGGCGAACTCGGTGCGACCGAGGACCACCCTGTGAGCGCGCCGGGTTGCGCGGACTGTGTGGGATCGGCGCAGGCGGGATTCCGCTTCTGCGAAGGCTGCGGACGTGAACTCGGGGTGCGCAAAGTCGCTCTGCCCGTGCACGATCCGGTCGCGGTGCCGCAGTGCTCGACCTGTGGCGAACGGCGCTACGAGGGCGGGTTCTGCGTCAAGTGCGGTAGCCCCAAGCCCGTTCCCGACCGTTTCGAGGAAGACCTCGGCGCGGTGTACGTCCTCACCGATCGCGGCATCAGCCACTCGCGCAACGAGGACGCGGTCGCGGCCGCGGTCCGCGAGGGCGACGGCATCCGGGTGATCGTGGTCAGCGACGGCGTCTCCACCTCCCAGGATCCCCAGGCCGCGTCCGGCAACGCCGCCCGCTCCGGTGTCGACGCCACCCTGGCCGCACTGGCCGAGGGCCGCTGCGACTCCGACGCGGTGATGGCAGGCCTGGCCGCGGCCACCGCCGCGGTGCGCGGCATGTCGCGCACACCCGAATACGCGCCCTCGTGTACCTACGTGTCGGCGATCGTGCGGACCACGCCGGTCGGCACCGACATCACCGTGGCCAATGTCGGTGACAGCCGGGCATTCTGGCTCGCCGCCGCCGATCCCACCGCCTCGCGCAGGCTCAGCGTCGACGACTCGTGGGCCCAAGCCCTCGTCGACGCGGGCGCCCTGGACGAAACCGCCGCCATGAACGACCCACGCGCCCACACCCTGATGCGCTGGCTCGGCGCCGACGGCAGCGAAGCGCCGTGGTCGGAACGCTGCCTGCAGCGCATGACCGCCACCGAAGCAGGCACGGTGCTGCTGTGCAGCGACGGCATGTGGAACTACCTGCCCGAGGCGATCGCGCTGGCCGGTTTCACCGTCGAAACCTCACCGCAGGCCGCGGCACGCGCCCTGGCCGATTTCGCCTTGAACAGCGGAGGCAGCGACAACATCACGGTCGCGCTCGCACCGGTGCCCGCCCTGCTCGAGCCTGGAGTGTCTTAACCCTTCCCCCGGCTGAAGCCGGGGGATTTCCAGCTCGGACCGCACCACTAACCGCCCCGGAAGGAGGCCAGCAATGTCTCACGTCGTCAACACCGACACGGTCGAGTTCTACCGTGGCCGCCAGGATCACCTGGGCGGCATTGCGATCTCTGTCCGCGGTGTGTCCGCAAGCCTCACACCGGAACATACGCACATCCAACGCAAGCCGCTGCTTGGCTCTCGCACCACAGCTCGCGCAGGTCATCGTCGTATAAGCAGGTGGAACCAAAACGACTTTCCGGCCCGCCCTCCTAGCCCGTTCGATCAGTTCACGTTTCGCGACGCTGATCGCGGCGTCAGCCGCTTTCCGCGCCATGGTGGAACGGGTCAAAAACTTCGGTGTGAAGTCCTCGATCGCGATCGTGTGATGGCGGTCGACAACTCGCGCGGCCCACACACGGGCAGCGTGGGTGTTCTGCCGGGCGGCCTTCTTGTGCAAGCGTGCGGCTTGGCGGCGAGCAGACTGGTAACCGTTGCTGGGCTTCTGCCCGCGAGGTCGTCGCCGTCGCGCCATTTTCCGTTGTGCCCGGGCCAGTTCGGCGGCACAACGCTTGCGGTGTCCGCTGTAGGGCAGATCGAACGCCGGGTCAGTGGCAGTCGCGGTTGTTTTCACACCCCAGTCGATCCCGATACCGCCCGACGCAGGCGGAGCGGGCGCGACCGGGCGGCGCACGACGAACGACGCGTACCAGTGCCCAACAGAGTCCAGGTAGACACGCACCGAGGTCGGTTCGGACGGCAACTGTCGCGACCACACCACGGGGATCGACACCTTGCCCGGCAACCGCAATCGGCCCTCACGCACCGAGAATCCTCGGGTCGTGTATTCCAGCGACGGCAATGCCCGGTCCTTGCGCTTGAGCGTCGGCTTGCCCTGCCCCTTCACCGTGAACGAATGATCCAACGATTGGGCGTAGGTGCGCAGTGTCTGCTGCTGGGCCACCTGCGATCCCTCGCGCAGCCACAGCATGCGGGACCGGGCCTGGGTCAGCATTTTCGACAGTCGCACGAGTGTCGGCTTGTGTCCGGCCCGCTGCTGGTGGACGGCTTCGTTCCACAGCCATCGGCAGCGATGCCACTCGGTGTGCAGCGCGTGCGAAGCCGTTGCGCCGGGGCGCAATCGGTAGGTGTAGCGCACGGTCTCGTCCACACGGAAAAGTATGCACCTGCTCGGGCCGCGACTCCCAGTTCGGCATTCACCGACTGGTCGAGCAGATCAAAGGCCGATCGTCTGAACTTCTACGCCAAGGGCCCGGAACTGAAGATTCGGCTGCCCACCCTGTTGACCAACTCGTACTTCGTTGCCACTGTCGGCGACCCGACCCTGGAGGTAGTGAAACGCTATGTCGAGAACCAGAAAAACGTTTGAAGGGCATGCCCACTCCTCCCGACGGCTGAAGCCGGCGGTTTCCCGGGAGGTCGCTCAATGAGTTCTGCTGAGGCCACCGGTATTTCGATCGCCATCGACCAGAACGAGTTTCTCGCCGAAGGAGCGTCGGTGGTCGACGCGGTCCTCACGGTGACTACAGGTCCCGAACTCGCAGCCGTCGCGGCACCACCGCCGCGACTCGAGATCCTGATCATCGACTGCTCCGGCTCGATGGGCAACAAGCGCAAATTCGAGAACGCGCGCAACGCCACCCGCACCGCGCTCGACGAGATCCCCGACGGCACCGCGTTCGCCATCATCGAGGGCACCGAATCGGCCCGGATGATCTACCCCACCAACAACGTCATGTCCGCGCCCGCCGACCGCTCGCACCGCAGCGCGGCCAAGCGCGCGCTGGACAAACTGCGCCCCGACGGCGGCACCGCCATGGGTTCGTGGCTGGCGCTGGCCCGCCAGGTCGCCGCCGCGCACCCCGGCGCGCAGGCGCACGCGATTCTGCTCACCGACGGCAAGAACGAACACGAGACCCCACAGCAGCTCGCGACCGAACTCGACCGTGCCGAAGGACTTTTCGTCTGCGACTGCCGTGGCGTCGGCGACGACTGGGTCGCCGAGGAACTGCGCAAGATCGCCTCGAAACTGTCCGGTGACGCGAACATCGTCGCCGATCCGAAGGACCTGGCAGGCGACTTCGCCGCGATGATGCGCTCCTCGGCCGCCCGCGTGATCCCGGAACTGACCCTGAAGGTCTGGACCCCTGCCGGTGCGCGGGTGCGGATGGTCAAGCAGGTGTCGCCGGTGCTCGAGGACCTGACCGGCCGCCGGGCCGACGCGGGCGCGCAGGTGGGGGAGTACCCGCTGTCGTCGTGGGCCGCCGAGGAACGCGAATACCACGTGCAGATCGAACTGGAACCGGCCGCGCCGGGCCGGGAGAAGCTGGCCGCCCGGTTGAGCGTGCTCGCCGGTGACGAGGTGCTCGGCCAGGGCCTCGTGCGCGCGGTCTGGACCACCGATTCGACCCTGTCGACCCGCATCAGCACCCGCGTCGCCCACTACACCGGCCAGGTCGAACTCGCCCAGGCCGTCCAGGAAGGCCTCGCAGCCCGCCGCAACGGCGATGTCACCACCGCGACCGCGAAACTGCGGCGCGCGGTGGAACTGGCCGCCGCCTCCGGCCACGAATCCACCGCCAAACTGCTGCGCGGGGTCGTCGAGGTCGAACACGACGGCACCGTCAAGCTGCGCGGCCAGGTCGCCGCGGCCGACGAACTCGCCCTCGACATCCGTTCGACCAAGACCGCCAGGGTGCGGCCGGAGGGCGGCTGACATGCTCGTATGCGCGGACGGGCACGAGTCGCGGTCGACCGACTACTGCGATGTGTGCGGGTCGGCCCTCACCGGCGCACCGGCGCCCGATCCGGCGTCGCTGCGCCTGTGCCCAAACTGCCAGGCACCCACCAGCGGCCGGTTCTGTGAAGGCTGCGGGCACGATTCGGCCCTGCCGTCCGCCGCCGGATCCAGGGCAGGAGATCGACCGGAAGCGACGTTCCGAGCGCGACCCGACCGGGCCGAAACATCACAGGGTGGTGCGCGACCCGGACCCGCACGCGCCGAATCCGAACCTGCCGACTCCTCCCGGGAGAACGCGCGGTTCGACCCGCCGAGGACCGCCGGGACCGATCCGACCCGCACCGGTGTGCAACCCGGGTTCGACCCCACGCTGATCGCGGGCACACCACCCGCCGCCGCCAAGACGTGGGTCGCCCGGATCTTCGCCGACCGCGAGCTCTACGCGCGCGTCCAGGCCCGCAAAGGCCCCGATGCCGAACGTGTCGAATTCCCGGACTTCTGTCCCGAACGCCGAATCATCTTGCACGGCAACCGGTTCCTGATCGGCAAACGATCGGCCTCGCAGGGCATCGTGCCCGAGATCGACCTCGGCATCGCCCCCGTCGATATCGGCGTCTCGCGCGCGCATGCGATGATCCAGGTCGATCAGGGCGGCGCGCTCACCGTCACCGACCTCGGTTCCACCAACGGAACCAGCCTGGACGGCGCCGAAGCCTCGATCCCGCCGCAGCAAGCGATCGCCCTGCGCGAAGGCAGCCGGATCCACGTCGGCGGCTGGACCACCATCGCGATCAGCGCGGAAGCGTAGACGCACCTGTTCACGAAACGTAGGGTCGGGGCCATGACGAAGTTCGACGGGAAGACCTGCCTGATCACCGGCGCCGCCAGCGGCCTCGGCCGCGCCACCGCCTTCGCGGCCGCCGCGAAAGGGGCGTCGCTCGTCCTGACCGACATCACCGCCGACGCCCTCGCCACCACCGCAGAGGAACTGCGCGCGGCGGGCGCCATCGTGCATCTCGCGCACGCGGCCGATGTCAGCGACCATTCCGCCGTGGTCGGCCTGGCCGCCCACACCTTCGACGCCGTCAGCCACGTCGACATCGTCATGAACGTGGCGGGCATCGCCACGTGGGGCACCGTCGACAAACTCACCCCCCAGCAGTGGCGTCGCACCGTCGACATCAACCTGATGGGCCCCATCCACATCATCGAAGAGTTCATCACCCCGATGATCACCGCGGGCCGCGGCGGTCACCTGGTGAACGTCTCCTCGGCGGCAGGCATCTTCGGCCTCCCGTGGCACGCCCCCTACAGCGCCACCAAGTTCGGCCTACGCGGCGTCTCCGAAGTCCTCCGTTTCGACCTACGCCGCCACAAGATCGGCGTCAGCCTCGTCTGCCCCGGCGCCATGTCCACCCCCATGGTCGACACCGTCGACATCGCAGGCATCGACCGCGACAACGCCGCCCTGAACAAGGCAATCGGCCTGTTCATGCGCCACGCCGTCACCCCCGACCAAGCCGCCACCGCCGTCATCAAGGGCGTAGAACGTAACCGTTACTGGGTCTACACCTCCCGCGACATCCAACTGGCCCACTGGGGCCAACGCTATTTCCCCTACGGCTACACCCTCGCCATGCGGGGCCTCAACTCCGCCATGACCAGCTACGTCACCAAGAACGAACTGGTCCGCTAGCAGCGGGCTGAGCCAAGGTTTGCCCGATCCGGGAGCGACAACTGAGCGGGCTCGTCACCGGCACGCACCCAAGGTCGGGAATCAGCGGAATGAACACCGACTGAACTCTGTGACGGCACCTCTAACCCATCCGCCGACGGCACTACCATCGCGACTGAGCGCCGAATGTGGTCCGTGCGGCGGGGACTCGGGGATGGGGGATTCATGCAGGTTTTGCCAGCTGATTTGCAGGCGGTCGCGGTCGAGATGGATCGGATCGCTGACGAAGGGATCGGACGCCTGCCGGTGATAGGTGGCAGACCTGCGGGGACGAACCTTCCTGAACTGAACACGAACGTGGGCAATTACGCCCCGGCGGTGTCCGAGTATCGCGACCGGTGGGATAGCGGACACGGTCGCGAGCCTGGTGACGCCCCGAAATGACACGGACGGTGAGTGCGCTTGTTGCAGGGCTACAGGTGGTCATACTGCTCGCCCTGAGTGGCCTCGCCGGTGATGCGTCGAGACCGTCGCGCCTATGGGACGATCGATTCCAGTACAACTTCCGTTGGGCGTCGCCCTCGGGAGTGGATCTGAGGTCAGAAATCGCTATTCAGGTTCGATCCTATGTCGAGACCGCGTTTCTGAACGGAACCGGTCAAATGGAGTGGCGAGAAGCGTGGAAACGGATGGGGGTCTCCGAGCATCAACTCTTCAGCCCGCTATCTTTGCAGTTCGACGAACGTGCGTCCGACCCCCGTTGGACGATTCGAGGTACGGCATACGCTTCTTTGATCAATGTCGAACGGCACATCATCCCACCACCCTACGACCGACGGACGCCCACCAATCGGTGGTATTTGACCGCGACGGTATGTGTTTGGGGCACAGGATTGGCGTACGGGAACAAATCCGGAGAATATTACACAGGCCGTTATGCAGCGTTGCGATCGGGCAGGCTCGATTTGGCTTTCCACCTATCGGGTGGTGGACTAGCCGAACCTGACGCCCGAGTTTGGGGTCCTGCGCGGTATCCGACTCGCGACTACTTCGGTGATTGGATTCAGTCGCAGCATGTAGTCACACCAGATCGCCAGCGAGGGGCCAACCCGCAAACATGTCAACTCCCTCCCGAATTCCCCGCCACGCTGAACCCCGGCGAGTACATCGAGAAGCCGTCAGCGCGTGTCCCTGCCCCCGAGGTTCTACCGCCCTACCCGGGCTGGCCCGAATAATAATCTGCAAATCAGGCGGCGCGTCCCCGGGAATAGTCACCGACTCGTCCGCCGCGTGCTTGGACACGCTCCCTCCGTGCGGGGCGACAACCAGGCAAGCTGGACCATCAAGTGGCCCGAATTCCGAACACCGCCACCGGTCGGTTTTCGGGATCTGGCCCAATTTTCGTGAGCCGTCGGCCGGGCTGTTCAATCGCTCAACAAGATTCGCTTCCTCAGTAGGTCTGGCTTCGCTCGGCCGAACATCTGCCGTTTCAGCATTTTGATGCGGTTGACGTGGCCTTCGACGGTTCCGCTGCTCCAGGGCAGCGTGAAGCCGGCAGTGACCGCGTCTTGGTCGCGGCGCAGACCACGAACGAAGGAGTGCAGCGCCGGTTGGTCATCGGAATCGACTGCGGCCATCCATCTTTCGAGGTCTCGTCCGCGGCGCTCGCTCATGATCGCGGCGAACTCGCGAACGTGGACGACCAGTGATGCCAGTTCCGGGCTGACGGACAGGATCGCGTCGAGGCGCGCTTGATCGTCGGAGTCGATGTTGTCGGGGTTGGTCATGATCCAGGCGGTAACCCGGCGGGTCAAGTCCCCAGTAGTGGTGTAACGCAGCATCCTTCGGTTCGGTGGGTCAGGCGCTGAGTTCGAGGGCGGGTTGGTTCACCTCGTTTCCGGTATCGGTGAGCAGCGTGAGGCGGCTTTTGGCGAGGATGTCCAGGCCGAGGTAGCGGCGTCCTTCAGCCCATTCGTCGGTTTGCTCGGCCAGGACCGCGCCGACGAGGCGGATGATCGCGTCTCGGTTGGGGAAGATCCCGACACTGTCTGTGCGGCGGCGGATTTCGCGGTTGAGTCGTTCGTTGGGGTTGTTCGACCAGATCTGTTGCCACAACCCTTCCGGGAACCCGGTGAACGCGAGGATCTCCGCGCGAGCGGTATCGAGGTGATCGAACGCGTCGGGCAGTTTGTCTTCGACGTAGTCCAGGAGCCGGTCGAACTGAGCGTGGACGGCCTCGGCGTCGGGTTGGTCATAAACCGAGTGCAGCATCGCTTTCACCGCAGGCCACATGGCTTTCGGGGTCACACTCATCAAGTTCGCGGCGTAGTGGGATCGTAAGATAATAACGTGTTGTATTGCAGCTCAACGTATTTCGGCATGCTATGGCGTTAGCCGACGGTGTCATCGCGGGTCTGGCCGAGCGTTTCGCGGTGTTGCTGCCGCATCTGAACGAGCGGCAGCGGCGTCTGGCGTTGGCCAGCGAAGCGCTCGGGCACTGGGGCATGGCGGAGTACGGGCCGTGGCCCGAGCCGCCAAAGTCAGCGAAACCACCGTCCGCAAGGGTGTTTTCGAGCTGGAGGCCGGTGAGCAGCCGCTGCCCGACGGGCGAGTTCGGCTTTCAGGCGGCGGCCGCAAGCCGGTCGAGGAGTTGGATCCTGGCCTGGTCGCAGCATTGTTGACGCTGGTCGAGCCGGACGAGCGTGGAGATCCGATGTCACCACTGCGCTGGACGGTCAAGTCTCTGCGGAGCTTGGCCGAAGAGCTGACACGGACCGGGCATCCGGTGTCCGCGCCGACCGTCGGCCGCCTGTTGAAAGGTCAGGGCTTCAGCCTGCAGGCCAACGCCAAAACCCTGGAAGGAACCCAGCATCCCGATCGGGATATCCAGTTCCGATACATCAACGACCAGGTCAAACAGCATCACACCGGCGGGCAACCAGTGATCAGCATCGACGCCAAGAAGAAGGAACAACTGGGGCAACTGCCCAACTACGGCCGGCAGTGGCGTCCCAAAGGCGATCCGGTCAAGGTCGAGGACCACAGCTTCTTTTTCATCGGCCCGGAAGTTGACGTGGCGATCCCGTTCGGCATCTACGACCTGGCCAACGACTCCGGCTGGGTCAACGTCGGCACAGACCACGACACCTCGGTATTTGCCGTGGAATCGATTCGGCGCTGGTGGCGCTCCTGCGGCCGTACCTATCGAGGCTCACTACTGAACATCGCGGCGACTGCGTCGTGGGACGCGCTAGAGGTCGCTCGGGTCGGTGTTGGCGCCGCACAGGATCACGCAGACGCGTTCGCCGGGTTCGGGCTGGTATGCCGGGCCCGAACCGGTGTCGAGCAGGGCCGCCATGGCGGTTGCCGCGCCGTTTTCGACGGCGATCCGGTGGGAGTCCCACAGTTGCTGACGGGCTGCGCGGATCGCGTCGTCGGGGACCAATAGTGAACGCACGCTGGGATGTTGGGCGGCATCGAGGGCCATCGCCGACACGTTCGGCGCGCCGAGGGAATCGGAGGCGATGGAGTCGACGGTGACATCTACCGGGCGCCCGGCTGCCAGCGCGGCGTTGAGCGACCGGCAGCCCTGCGGTTCGACCGCCACCGTGCGAATTCCGAAATGCTGTGCGGCGATTGCTGTTCCGGTGAACAACCCACCGCCGCCGACCGCGACGAGCACCGTGTCGAGATCGGGTCGTCGCTCGTGGATCTCCCGCATGAGCGTGCCCGCGCCCGCGGCGACGAGCGGATTGTCGTAGGCGTGGGGAAGTCAGCGCTCCGCTGGTCTCGGCGAACTCGAGGCACGCGGCCAACGCCTGCTTGTATTCCGGACCGATCAGTCGCACCTGCGCGCCGTAGTCACGAAGTCGACCGATTTTGACCGGGGGCGCGGTCTCGGGCAGAAACACCGTCGCGGGCACCCCCGCCTCCCGCGCCGCCCACGCGCACGCCAACCCGGCATTGCCACCTGAGGCGATCGTCACACCGGCGTCCGGCAACGTCCCCGCAGCGGCGTGCGCGCGCACGAAATTCTGCGCACCGCGCGCCTTGAAACTGCCGGTGAACTGCAAGAACTCCAACGCGAACCACAGCGGGTCCGCCCCTGGTCCGGCCGATGCGACGGTGATCGGGCGAACATGGCCGTCGATGCGCGCCGCGGCGGCTTCGATGTCAGCGAAAGTCGGGGTCACGCCCTCGATGATGCCACGGGATCGACGCCCTCGAACTGCGTGTTGACCGGCCGAATTGTTACGACGGGTTTACGCCACGAGCAGTCTGGGTACATAACAGATCGGTAACAAGCTCGAAGGCGGGTTAGTCGTGTCGGTCTGGGGACGCGAAAGACCCCAGTGCAAACCGGCGCACGCCCGGCGTGTCAGCAAAGGATGTGCACACACATGAGCGCGAACCTGATGATTGTGGACGATGACGTCCAGATGCGGGGAGACCTGCGTCGCGCGATGGAGGACGAGGGTTACGCCGTCGCCGAAGCGGGCGTTCCCTCGGATGCCCTCGATCGGCTGCGCAGCGACGGCCCACCCGATCTGATGATCGTCGACCTGATGCGCGGTGAAGCCGACGGCTTCGACTGCATCAGAGAGATCCGTCGCGACCACGACGTGCCGATCATCGTGATCAGCACCCGTTACGACACCCACGACGTGGTCGCGGCCCTGGAGGCGGGGGCCGACGACTTCGTGAGCAAACCGTTCGAAATCAAAGAGATCACCGCCAGGATGCGCGCGCTCCGCCGTCGCGCCCGCATCACCGCCGACCGCGACACCACCCCCGAGGCGGTCCTCGACGCCGATCCGCTCACCCCGTTGGTGCTCGCCGCCGACGCGGGCGCGGTGCGACGCGGTGCCGAGGAGATCCATCTCACGGTCACCGAATTCCGGCTGCTGTGCGAGCTCGCGGAGACCCCCGGCAGAGTGTTGAGCCGGTCCGTGCTGCTCGAAAGAGTATGGGATCAGGGCTTTTTCGGTGACGAGCGGATCGTCGACGTCCATGTCCGACGGCTGCGTACCAAGATCGAACGCGACCCCTCCGATCCGCGCATCGTGGTTACAGTGCGTGGACTCGGGTACCGCCTGGACGTGCAGTCGTGTTAAACGATTCGTCATACAACCGCAAAGAGGTCGACACAAAGACCGCAAAGTCTGCTGGGCACCTTAGATGTATGACAACGTCCACCATGTCCATCGAGCCGACTGTCAGCGCGGCGGCCCCTGGTTCGGAACCGAGATTGCGTCATCCACGACTGGGCGATGGTGCGCAGCTGTGGCGGATCGCCCGCGACTCGCAGGTGCTCGACGTCAATTCCAGCTACGCGTACCTGCTCTGGTGTCGCGATTTCGCCGCGACCTCGCTGGTCGCCGAGATCGACGGTCAGCCGGTCGGGTTCGTCATCGGGTATGTGCGCCCGGACGCGCCTGACACGCTGTTCGTCTGGCAGATCGCCGTCGACGCGCAATGCCGAGGCCGCGGCCTGGCCGCGAAGATCCTGCACGCACTGCTCGATTCGGTAGCGCACGCGGGCATCACCACGCTGGAAACCACGATCTCACCCGGAAACACCGCCTCCCAGGCGCTGTTCTCCGCGGTGGCCCGGGAACGCGGTGCCGATTTGCGCACCGAGGACCTGTTCGAAGAAAACGATTTCCCCGATTCACACGAGGCCGAGCTGCTGTATGTGATTTCACCGGCTCAGCGCCAGGAGGAACGACGATGATCACGACCACCGACACCAGCATTTTCGAGGCCATGGAATCGAATGTGCGCGGATACTGCCGTGACTGGCCGGCCATCTTCAGCACCGCCGAAGGCGCCTGGCTGCGCGACGAACAGGGCCGCGAATACCTCGACTTCTTCGCAGGCGCCGGCGCGTTGAACTACGGACACAACAACCCGATCCTGAAGAAGGCGCTGCTCGAGTACATCGGCGGCAACGGCATCACCCACGGTCTCGACATGTCGACCGTGGCCAAGCGTGAATTGCTCGAAACCTTCCGCGACACGATTCTGTCGCCGCGCGGTCTCGACTACAAGGTGCAGTTCCCCGGCCCGACCGGCGCCAATGCCGTCGAAGCCGCGCTCAAGCTGGCCCGCAAGGTCACCGGGCGCAAGACGATCCTGAGCTTCACCAACGCCTTCCACGGCATGACCCTCGGCGCGCTGGCGGTCACCGGCAACGCGGCCAAGCGCGCGGGCGCCGGTGTGCCGCTCGAGCACTCCACCCCGATGCCGTACGACGGCTACTTCGACAACACCATCGAGGACTTCGGCTGGATGCAGCGCGTTCTCGACGACAGCTCCTCGGGTTTCGATCGCCCCGCCGCGGTGATCGTGGAGACCGTGCAGGGTGAGGGCGGCGTCAACCTGGCCCGCGCCGAATGGCTGCGCCACCTGGCCGGCCTGTGCGCCGCGCGCGACATCCTGCTCATCGTCGACGACGTGCAGATGGGCTGCGGTCGCACCGGCCCGTTCTTCTCCTTCGAGATCGCGGGCATCACCCCCGACATCGTCACGCTGTCGAAGTCGATCAGCGGGTACGGCCTGCCGATGGCGCTCGTGCTGCTCAAGCCCGAACACGACGTGTGGTCGCCCGGCGAGCACAACGGCACCTTCCGCGGCAACAACCCCGCCTTCGTCACCGCCACCGCCGCCCTGCGCGAGTACTGGGCCGACGACAAGCTGGCCCAGCGCACCGCCGAGAACGGCGCCTACGTGGGTCGCACGCTGAGCGCGGTCGCCGAACGCCACGCCGGGGTATCGACCCGTGGTCGCGGCATGGTGCACGGCATCGTCTTCGACGACCCGTCGCAGGCGGGCAAGGTGTGCCGCACCGCGTTCGAACAGGGTCTGCTGGTGGAGACCTCGGGCTCGATGGACGAGGTCGTGAAACTGTTGCCGCCGTTGACTCTCGGCAGCGACGAGCTCGATCAGGGCCTGTCGGTCCTGGTCTCCTCGATCGATACCGTCTGTGGTGGTGCCGCATGATCGTGCGCACCACCGAAGCGATCACCGGCACCGAACGCGATGTGGCCGGGCCGGGTTGGCGCAGCAAGCGCATCGTGCTCGGTGGCGACAAGGTCGGGTTCTCGTTCCACGAGACGACGATCGAGGCGGGCACCGTCCACAAGTTCCACTACCAGAATCATGTCGAGGCGGTGTGGCTGGTCGAGGGCGAGGGCAGTCTGCTCGATCTCGACAACGAGACCGAGTACCCGCTTGGCCCCGGTTCGATGTACCTGCTCGACGGCCACGAACGTCACCAGGTCACCGCCCGCACCCAGCTGCGCATGCTGTGTGTTTTCAATCCGCCGGTCACCGGCCGCGAGGTACACGATGAGAACGGGGTGTATCCGCTGATCATCGAGGAGGAGGACGCTGCCAGTGTCTGAGATGTTCGACCACTACCCGACCCGGTTGTCCGAGCCGGCCCCGCATGTCGAACGCACCGATCCGACGGTGTGGGGAGAAGTCACCTCGCCGGAGCTGGCCGGGTTCGACGCGAACGGTTTCGCGACGATCCCCGACCTGCTCACCCCCGACGAGGTGGCCGCCTTCGGCGCCGAGATCGGCCACCTCGCGGCCGACCCCGTGCTCTACGGCGACGAGCGGGTAGTGGTGGAACCGGCTGCGGGGCAGGTGCGTTCGGTGTTCCAGGTGCACAAGCTGAGCAAGCTGATCGCGGAGTTGATCACCGAATCGCGGATCGTCGGCCTGGCCGAGCAGATCCTCGGAACGCCGGTGTACCTGCACCAGACCCGGGTGAACTACATGCCCGGTTTCGGTGGCAGCGGTTTCGCCTGGCACTCCGATTTCGAGACCTGGCACGCCGAGGACGGCATGCCCGCCCCGAGAGCGGTGAGTCTGTCGATCGCGCTGACCGACAACTACCCGTTCAACGGCAGCCTGATGTTGATGCCCGGCTCGCACCGCACCTTCGTGCCGTGCCTGGGCGAAACGCCCACCGGTCACTATCGGGAGTCGTTGCGCGAGCAGCGAATCGGCATCCCGACACCGGACGACATCACCTTCCTCGCGGCCCGCTACGGCATCACCCAGTTCACCGGCAGAGCCGGATCGGCGTTGCTGTTCGACTCCAACCTGATGCACGGTTCGTCGAACAACATCACCCCGTTCCCCCGCTCGAACATCTTCCTGGTGTTCAACAGCGTGGAGAACGCCCTGGTCGAGCCGTTCGCGGCTCCCCAGCGCCGCCCGCAACATATCGCCGCGCGCGATTTCATGCCGGTGCGTGAAGCCGCGCCGGAAGCTGTTGGGGCACTGGCGGATCAGTCGCACTGAGGGGTCCTCGGACACAGCCATGAAGCCGCCGCTCGCAAATCATCGCGAGCGGCGGCTTTGCCCACTGCTGGGGTGTTCAGCGGAATTTGTCGTCCAGTTCGGACCGGCGACGAGGATCTCGTCGCGGTCCGCTGCGTCGGTCGGGGTGTTTCGCGGCCTGCTCGTACCAGTATTTGGACAGTTCCAGATCTGGTGGATCTATCTTCTTTCGGAGGTAGTACACGAGGGCGTCCATGGCGTCGAGATGGTTGCCGTGGGCGGCGACCTTCCAGGCAGCGATGGCAGCCTGGGGATTACGGCGTGACTCGGCGGCCAATCCGACGGCGTACGCATGTTCCGGAACGGCGTTGTCGAGTACCCGTTTCCAGAAGGTCTCTGGTATGGGGCGAGCTTGTCCTTCCTGCCCGTCGTCGGCCGCGACGAGGTAGTCGAAGGGGGTATAGGCCCGATTCGGTCCGGGTTGTGGATGCGTGGTCAGGGCGGCGACCCGACCGTTCGCGGCAGGCGCGTTGCGTACCTTTCGCAGGTCGTCTCGGATTTCCTGCACCGATGGCTCGATTTCCGGAAAGTCGTCAGCGAGCCTGTCGACGGTGAGCTCGATCAAGACCGACTCAGTGATCGGGTCGGGTCGGCCTACTCTCACCCAATCGACCGCGACACGAACAATCGTGATCTCGATGGGTTCGCCACTGCGATACCAGCTCAGGAGCGACGGCGCGCCGGCCAGATGGGCCGCGAGCCCGCGCGAGAGGTCGCGTCGTGGATACAGCAGCCGTGCGCGGTGATCCTCGGTGGCGTCCTCGCACGTCGGACGCAACTCGATCACGTGCGCACGCTCGAGCAACAAGCGGGTCTCTCGCGTGGGCTCGGTGATCCCGGACAACAATTCGGCGTGACGCTCCGAGCGGACCGTCGCGATGAACACGGTGGGCGCGGCCCTACGCGCGATGGCATCGAGTTGAGCATTGGTGAGCGGGTTGGCGTGGGTCAGATAGCGATGAATATCGTCGAGCCACACGGCGATCGGGGTCGTCGAGTCGCGAACGGCTGGGTGGTGGGCCACCGCGTCGACGTGTCCGGGGACCGGTTCGACCAACAGGGCGTCGGGGGCCGCTTTTCGCAGCATTTCGAACGCTGTGCGTGTCTTGCCGGATTTCGATGGCCCGAGGACCAGGACGAGTTGATTCTCGGTGGTGTTCGCGGCCACGGCGGAACCGGTTCGAACGGCGGATTGCAGCCGGAGGTCGACATTGTTGTAGGTACGGGCGACATACCAGTCGACGTCGCCGTGCGTTTCGGCATTTCCGACCGGAGACGGCGTCGCGCCGAGGGTGTACGGGTTGAGTGACCGGATCGTCGGCAACTTTCCGTCGTGCACGTTATGAACGACATCGTGCAGCGCGGAGAAGGACTGAACCAGCGTGCTCGAGACAGCGAGCCCGGTTGTGTTGTCCAGCCCCTGGATTCGGCCGTAGTTGACTGTCAGGGCCAGCAGCGCGGCGGTGTCGCGGACTGCCGCAGTCGGCCTGGGTAAATCGCGTTGTCCGAGTCTGTCGACGAGGAGTCGGTATGTCTGGTCGAGGGTCAGGAATTCTTCGTCGGTCTGGTGGCCGGTGCGCAGGATATCGAGCAATTCTCCGGTGAAGGCGGTACATCCGTCGCGTCCGTCGGCCTCGGCCTCGGTCTTGCCGTCCGTCGCGGCCAGCACGAGCGCACCACGGATGTCGATGGTGGTCGGACGGAGCGGGGGCGTAGCGGTGTCGCCCATCGGCCGCCGGGCAACGGCACGTCCGCTGTAGCAGCAGTCCAGAATGACGACCTTGACCACGGCAGGTGACCTACTGATCTCGCGCCGGATCAAGTCGAAGGGAATGGTTGTCGCTTCCGGCCATCGCCGACTGGAGCCCGCGGTGGTGAGACCGAGGTCGTGGTCCAAGGGGACAGCGTGGCCCGCGTAGTAGAACAGGAGCAGATCGGTTGCCTGGTTGCCCGCACTCTGTAACGCGTCGAGCACGGTGACGCTACTCGTGGGATCAGGCACCGCCGAAATATGCTGCAACGCCGAATGTTTGCGTAGGAAGCTCTCGAGTCGCTCGAGATTGGTCGTGACCGACTCGAGAACGCTGAAATCCTGCGCCGTCTGGTACGCGGACATTCCGACCAGAACTGCCCGCGATTTCTCACTGTTCGGGAGGCGCATGGCCCTCGAACGCTCGGTCGAGGGCATCACGAATGGTGTTCTTACCCAAGGAAGTTCCAGCGTCCACCGACACTTCGGACTTTCCGGCGGGCCCGTGGAAAACGATCCGGAGCTTGGTCCGATGGGTCGCCAACCAGGTAGTGATGCAGGTGGTGAGCCCGCCGACGAAAACCGGATCCGTCAGCACCAGCTGAATGATTTCCCCGGCACCCATCTTCGAAGGGTCGGACTGCACGGGAACCAATGCCTTCTCGGCAGGCCTGAGGTCGTCATCGACGAGGATCTCGTTGTAGAGCGAGCGGAGCAGTTCGTGAGGATCCGCGGTATCGGCAATCGAAATAGTCAGCTGCGCCAAGTCGAGCCCCCATGCATAGGCAAACAAAAGTGTCTATCGCATCGCGAATCATACTGTAAGACAGGAGGTCTCGGCGCGATCTTTTCGAAGATCGGTTCGCCTGCGGTGATCTCAGGCTTGTTCGGACAATGCGGTGAGGGAGGCCGCCGCTCGTGGATCGTCGCGGGCGGCGGCCTTCCACCATTGCTCGGCCTCGGCGCGTTCGCCTTGTTGGAGCAGGAGGGTGCCGAGGTCGTAGGCGGCGCCGCTGTGGCCTGCGCG
This sequence comes from Nocardia sp. NPDC058658, assembly GCF_042716665.1. Classification (NCBI taxonomy): domain Bacteria; kingdom Bacillati; phylum Actinomycetota; class Actinomycetes; order Mycobacteriales; family Nocardiaceae; genus Nocardia; species Nocardia sp. NPDC058658. Next base: position 764,563 of record NZ_JBHXRR010000001.1, on the reverse strand, counting down.
GGCGGCTTGGGTCCACAGGATGCGGGCTGATGCGTGTTCGCCGCGTTCGTGCATGACGGTGCCGAGGTCGTGCAGGGCGCCGCCGACTCCCTGGCTGGCCGATCGTGGGCGAGGGGGTGCGATGGAGATGTCGGTCGGGGGATCGCAAGCCGCAAGGGAGAAGTTCGGGAGGTCTAGGGGGTCGGCGATGGCCGGATCAGCCGCGGCGATCGGGCCGGTGGTGAGTTCCACGACCAGTTCGTTGAAATCGGGTGTGCCGGGCCCGGTGCTGCACCACAGCGTCGACGCCCCGTCGGGGAGCAGGTCGACCACCATCCCGTAATTGCCGGTCCAGGACTGATGCGTCCCCGACCCCGCCACCCACACCGGCGTGAGTGTGAACAGCGCGTCGGGTGCGTCGGCGGTCACCGAGATGTCGATGCCCGAGGCGAGAGCTTCGTACCAGATGTCGACGCCCGCCAGGGATCTCCCGTCCAGATTCACGTGCCCGTCGTGCACGGAGAGCCCGAGCCCCAGGCCGGTCACGTCCTCGGGCGCCATCACCGACAGCGCCCGCAGATGAACCGACGTCGTCCCGGCGGGCAGGGCCTCGGTGTACATCGGATACACCGCCGCGCCACACCATTCGATCGGATCGGCGCCGCGGTAGCGCTGATCGAGCGGAATCGGTTCGCCGGGACGTTGCGCGCCGGGATCATTCATCGGTGGAACCCACCCTTTCCGCTGTCACGCCCCCTCGCGGCGCCTCACGGTCCGCGGTTGCGCGCTACACCGTACTCGTGTCTACGTGGGGGCGTGGCGGATTCGGGTGTCCGCGTTCAGACGGCGACCGATTCGCCGATCTCCTCCTCGACCGCAGCGGGCGCGACCGGCTTCGGTGCGTGGCGTGCCTCGTACCGGCCCGCCACCACGACGAGCACCAGACCGACCGTCAACCAGGCGAACAACCCGAACAGCCGCGATCCGAACCCGGCGCCACCGTCGAAGTAGAGCAGGCTGCGCACGCCTTCGACGAAGTCGGCGCCATTCCAGAAGGAGTGCAGCGCGCCGAAGAAGCCGTTCTGCAGTTCGGGTCCGTAGACGCCGCCCGAGGTGGTGAAGTTCAGCATCACGAACAGGGTGATCAGGGCCAGGGTCGTCCAGCGCTTCAGGAACGTGTGCAGCCCGATGCCGATCAGGATGATGCCCGAGGCGTAGAGCCAGGCGATGCCGAACACGCTCAGGAGACTGCTGTCGATCACCCCGAACACCGGACCCGCCACGAGAACGCCGATGAGGCTGACGATCATCGCGGTCACCACCCCGACCGCGGCGCGCACCCGCATCCGCAACATCGCGCCCGCCGCGCCGATCACGGCGACACTGCCGTAGGCGCCGACGCTCAACGCGACCAACAGGAAGAAGATGCCCTGACCCGTCGGGTCACCACCGGCCTTGGTCGTCACATCGGTGACCGCCAGCGGCACACCCTGATGATCCGACACCGACCGGAAAGCCACCTCCGCCGCCATCGCGCTCGTATCGGAGCTCGCCGTGGCGACGAGCAGTTCCGGCTTGGTCGCGTCGGGCACATACGCCCCGACGAGCTCGCGATTGTTCAGCGCGCTGATGGCGGCTTCGCGGTCGGGCACGGTGATCATGTCCAGGCCTGCGCCGCCCTTGTCCTTCATCGTCTGCGCGAGCACCATCGACTGCGGGGAGTCGCCGACGACGGCGAGCGTGAGGTTGTTCGGCTCGGGCTGGTGAAACGCGCCGAGGTAGGCGAAGGCCATGCCGAGACACATCAGCAGCGGCGTCAGCAGATGGCCGGCGATGTGCCGGAACTGGGTGCGAGTCATCGAGGGAAATCTCCAAACAGTTGGTAAATGCAACTATGTATGGTTGTATGATACAACTATGAACGTGCGGAACACAAGAACCCAGGCTGTCGACACCATCCAGCGCGAACTCACCGCGTTCGCCCGTCGCGCCCGCGGTCGCGCCACCGAACTGCACCCCGAGCTGAGCCTGGTCGCCTACAGCATTCTCGACCTCATCCTCGAGCGCGACGGCCGCCTGGCCACCGACGTCGCCGAGCAGTTCCTACTCGACAAGTCGACCGTCAGCAGGCAGGTCGGCGCGCTCGAGCGGCTCGGCTACCTCGAACGCGCCGTCGACCCCGCCAACCGCCGCAATCACGTCCTGCAGGCCACCCCCGAGGGACGAAAGGTCGCCCGCGAGGCCGAACGCCGCCGCCGCGAGGCCTTCCAGGCGCGTTTCGCCGACTGGGCCGACGCGGACGTCACCGCCATGGCCGGTTACCTGGCCCGCTACAACCGTGGCGACTGATCAACCCACGTAGTCTCGCGGTGGGCATCCGGCTGGCTATTGCGCGCGTCACTCCCGCCGGTGGGCGGTGCCCCGATGGCGCCCGCGAGTCGGTATAGTCGCCGCGGATGAGTAGTGACACCACCCACCCCGAGCAAGAGCGTTCCCCACGCCCGATCAATCGAGCATGGTGGCTGGTGCCGGTGTTGCTCACCATTGTTTCGGTCATCTGCGTCAGGACGCCGATCTGGCCCTTCGAACGCTATTCCGACGGCTTCATCGACCTGCAGGTCTACCGCCTCGGCATCGAGGCGATGCGCGACGGCGCCGACATGTACGGCCAGCTGCCCAAGACCTCGATCGGCATCGGACTACCGTTCATCTACCCGCCGTTCGCGGCCATCGCGCTCGCGCCGTTCGCGCTGCTGCCGTGGGCCACGGCCAAGATCCTCTACGTCGTGGTGTCGATCGCCGCGCTCTCCTGGACCCTGTACCTGGTAGCCCGCCGCTACCACCCCGACCGCAAGCAGGCCGCCCTGCTGGTCACCGCCTGCGCGATCCCCATGGCGATGCTGCTGGAACCGGTCCGCGCGACCATCGACTTCGGCCAGGTCAACCTGCTGCTGATGGTGCTGGTCGCCACCGACTGCCTGCTCCCGAAGACCCGCTACCCGCGCGGCATGCTGATCGGCCTCGCCGCCGCCATCAAGCTCACGCCCGCCGCGTTCGTCCTCTACTTCCTGGTCCGCAAGGACTACAAAGCTGCCGCGACCGCCGCCGCCACCGGCGCGATCGCCACCGTGGCCTCGTTCGTGTTCCTGCCCAAGGAATCGACCAACTACTGGTTCGGCGGACTCGGAAACGTGTCCGGTCTCAGCGGTTCGGCCTTCCACACGAACCAGTCGATCCAGGCCGTCATGGCCCGCCTGCACATCACCGGCCTCCCCTTCGACGTGCTGTGGCTGGTACTCGGCGCCCTCCTGCTGGCGCTGGTCGTCGCCGCGATGCGCAAGGCCGCCGACGCCCCCGCGATCGCCCTGTCCCTCAACGCCGTCTTCACCCTGCTGCTCTCGCCGATCTCGTGGTCGCACCACTGGGTCTGGATCGCCCCCGCGCTCCTCGCCATGGTCTGCCACGCCCGCACCCTGCCCGCCGCGAGCGCCCGGGGCTGGTACGCCACCTCCGTGGTGGTCGCCGCGGTCTTCGTGATCGCCCCCCACAGCTTCCTGCCCGACGGCGAACACCGCGAGACCTCCTGGACCTGGGACCAGCACATCATCGGCGACACGTATGTGTGGTTGGCTGTCGCACTCGTCGTGCTGTTCCTGGTGACCGGTCGACGAACCACGCCTGCGGTGAAGGTGCCGGCGGCGGTCGAGGAGCCGGCACGCGCCGCTTGAGCAACGTTCGGAGCAGTCAGTGTGAGTGAATCTGCGCGTGAGCCTCTTCGACTGAAGATCCCGCGAGAAGCGCTGACACTCCGCTCGTGAAGTGGGGGCACTCGACGATGTCGGAATGCCGACAAGCCAAGCCGTGGGCGATGGCATCGCGAGCCGCCGATGCCTGAGCGATCCGTTGATCCAGTTCGGCGAGCTTGCGCTGGTACAGCTCTCGCCACCCGGCGTCGGCCTGTGCACGAGCCCCGGCGTCGCGATCGCCGAGTTCGCTGCCCGAGCCACACACGGCCACGTCTACGGCATCGACCACTCCCGAACCATGGTCCGCCATGCCACCCGTCGCAACGTCGCCGTCCGGGCAGGCCGCGTGCATGACCGGATCGTGTTGTGCTTTGCCACAGATTGATTCGTATTCTGCTGTGCCGATGACTGGTTCGATCGGCGGCGGATATTCGCGGGTAGCCGCTGTTCGAAGTGTTGATCAGCGCAATTTTCCACCGGCCCTCGGTGATTTCTGGACAATTATCAACAGTACTGACCCGGACATGTGGAATTGACAAAGACGGGTTGTGGTACGGCTGCGGCGGCGTTTACTGGATTGCACCCGCCACGTGGAAGTTCCGGTGTTACTCGGCCTACTCGGCGGTGACTCCGAGGAGGATAGGATGAATGACAGTGCCGTCTTCGTCGTCGACCGGCTTCAATTGGTCGGAATCCTGTGTGCCGCCCGTGCCGCGGCACGCGACATCGCCGCAGCCCACCACCTCCGGATCGTGCACACGATCGTCGAACCCGACGTGGACCTCGAATCGCTACTCGCCTACATCGATACCCACGAGATCGCCGTTGCCATCACTCCGACGTTCCGACACATCCAGAACAACCCGGCGTGGGTCCGAACCCGCTGCGACCTGATCACCATGAGCCCACTGTCCTACCAACGCCGCCAACGAAGACTGATCGTCTCCTGAGCGCGTCACGTACGGGCATCCGCCGAGTCACCACCAGCCCTCGGCCAACTCCATCGTCGGCAGATCGGATCCCCGAACCCGTCGTACATGCCGAGCCCGGCGCCCCGGTGAAATTCGCGTAACCGACTGCGCCGTCAGGAATTCCGTGCCGTTCGAAGGTGACCACACACCGATCGACCCGCAACTGTGCCTCGACGGCGGCGGAACTGTCGACGGCGCGTTCTGCGTGGGCGGCCGATATACCGGATACTTCGTGCGGTAGCGATTGCCGCCATTAACTATTCGGCCCGCCGTGGTGAAAGCAGGTCACCGAGATGCACCCACTCCTCACACGGTTGGACGACTGGCTCGCGTCGAACCGACCCGAGTACCACGCCGGTCTACGACCCGGCGCCGCAGACTCCGCCATCGACGAGATCGCGCGACGGATCGACGGTGAACTCCCGCCACTGCTGCGGAGCCTGCTCGTCTGGCACGACGGACATGTCGATACCAATACCGCGTGCCTGGAATCGTATTGGTGCCCGATGTCCGCCGAAGGCATCGTGGATACATTGGACATGATCGCGGACATGGTGGAGTACGAAGACTTCGCCGACGAGTGGGGTATCGACTGGGTGCCGTTCCTGGAGAACCAGTTCGGGGACTACGTGTGTATCGATCTCCACGGCGCGTTCGACGGAACACCCGGTCAGATCGTCGAATTCCACCACGACGGCGACTACCGGACAATTACCTTCCCGTCGTTGCAGGCGTGGCTCGAAACACTCGTGACAGCACTGGAATCGGGAATGTACGAGGTGGAAGAAGACGGGCGGCCTCAGGTCGTCGACGACGCCGCCTACGAGGCACTCGTCGCGGATCGACACCCCGGTTACCCCATCGACATACAGCTCGCTGACTACGCGTCCGACGAGCGGGAATCCGACGCCGCCAAGGTATCCCATATCACGAACCACATCGCTCATGCGGTCGACCTGGACAGGCTACGCACCACTCTTCGAGATCTCGGCCAAGGCAGCGCTGTACTCGACAGCGCATTCGGCATCACCGCATCGACTCGGCCCACGTCTTGAGCGCCGCGAAGTCGTCGCCGACCAAGCCGAGCGCCGGATGAACGAACCGCAGTAGAGCGTCGGTGTTGTGCTCGGTCCGGGCGCAGGCACCCGTGAGCTACTCCGCCGCGACAGGCGGCATCAAGTCGCTCGCGCTGACGGTATAAGCCAGCGGGGGATAGTCGAAGTCGGTTTCGTTGTTTTCGCGCCGTCGCAGTTGATAGAACTCGCGCCGCTGATCCTCGTCAGCCAACACCAGACGCGCACCCTGCGGAAGATATGCCCGCCCTTCGCGAAACCGGAGGACAGTCTTCGCTGCGCGGAAGGTGACGCCGAGCCATCGGTTTTCCGCTGCCCGGGCGCCGGCATTCAGAACGATCTTGTGTCTGAGCTGCCGATTCGACGCGACGGAGAACACGACAACACTGTTGTGGGCGAGAGGGATTTCGAACTTCTCGCCGGACTCTTTCGATTCGAAGATCAGGTTCCTCGGCGGCACTCCGAATGCGGGTTACCCTGCGGAATGCGGTTGCGTCCCTTGGTTATCGACGCGTTGATCGTGATGGCCCTCATGACCGTGGCGGTGATGCTCGGGCAGGAAGCGACGGCGCAGGGGTGGCCGGCGCTCGACGTCACCGGTTATGTGCTGGTCGGCCTGGTGAATCTGCCGCTGGCACCGCGTAATCGGGCGCCGATTGCCGTGTGTGTGACCGTCGATGTGGCGTGGCTGGTCTACATCACTGCCGGGTACTGGCCGGTCGTCAACTCCTTCGGGCCGATGCTCGCGCTGTATACCGTCGCCTCGCTGCGTCGCACCCGGGTCGCGGCGGTGAGTGCCGTGGTGATGGCCGCGATATGGACCTTTTCCGGTCTGCTCCATGACAATTCGGTGATGGCGTCGGTTGTCGCGCAGGCGGTGGTCTTCTCCGCGGTGATCTGGCGTTTCGGCCATCTCGCCCGTCGCTCGGCCCGGCTCGCCGAACAATTGCGCCGCGAACAGCTCGAGCGGGCCGCCCGTGAGGTCGCCGAGGAACGCGGCCGGATCGCCCGGGAACTGATTCCGGCCCGGAGCGACTGCTCGCCGCGGTGGCCGCGGTCCGTGGCGGTGATTCGCTGTTCGCACCCAGCGTCACCCGCCGCCTGGTCGAAGCCTTCGCCGGTGGTCGCACCGCGAGCGTCGAGCCGCCGCCCGACCTCGACCGGTTGACCGGTCGCGAGGTCGAGGTCCTGACACTGACCGGGCGCGGCCTGTCCAATTCCACAATCGCCGACGAGCTGGTCATCAGTGAGGCCACCGTCAAGACGCACCTGAACCGTGCGATGAACAAACTGGGCCCCGGCAGCCGCGCGCAAGCCGTGGTCGTCGCCTATGAAACCGGCCTGATCATCCCCGCGACGACGCCCACCCCACCCGAAACCACCCCCTGACCATCACTGCTCGCCTGAAAGCTGTTCCGTCCCACTATTTCCCGCCTGCATATATTCGCGCACGGTCAGCGCTGCCCGCATTTTCCAGATGAGACCCGGGTCGTGCTGGTGGAGTCCGGCGAGACGGTAGATCCGTTTGAGTCGATAGTCGACGGTGTTCTGATGAATGTGCATTTCCCGTGCGGTGAGTCGACGATTCAAACCATTGTCGAGGTGCGCGCGCAGCGTGTCGATCAGATCGGGTTGTTCGGCAACCGCGTCGAGGGCCGTTTCGAGGCGGTCGCGGCCCGGACCCGGGCGTGTCAGCTGATATTCGATCGCGAGATCGCCGAAATGGTAGAGACCCGGCGGTCGATGGAGTCTGTGTACAACGTCGAGCAATTCATGTCCGTCCGCGGTAGCCGAGGGGATAGCATCTCGCTGCGCCTCGATCGCAATGACAGTCAGTGATGCCTGAACGATCAGGTCACGGAATTCTTCGAGGTCGGGCGAGCCTGGAATCAGGATGGTTCCCCCGAGGGCACTGTGCAGTGCGGACACCGACGGTCCGAATCGCCGCGCCAGCATTTCCAGGAAGTGGCTGGGGGAGAAGGCATCTCGATCGGCGGACACCGACAGCACCGAGTACCGGTCGGCCAGTGGCGTGCCCCGTTCCCGCGCGACCATGGCCGCGTGGCGCCCGCTGAGCAGGGCGCGAGTGACCGCCTGTCCGTCGAGCTCGAGAGGCGACTGCATCACCTCGAGATATGCCGTCGAGACGGTCGCATTGATCGTTTGCATGGCGTCCATGAGGTGATCGACTTTGTGCGCCGGGGATTTCGCGGTGCGGTCGTCCAGATGTAGCCGGAACCCCGCCCGGATGAGCCGATGGACGGTCCCGATCGGGACGCCGGTGGTCGCCCACCGCGCGGCAGCGGGGTGAAGTGCTGCCCTGGCATCGGATTCCCGCGCACCACCGATCAGGTCCAAACACTCCGCGACTACGGCGCATATCTCGGCACGCAAGACGTTGCCTCGGGTATTCGCGGGCGGAATAGTGCGCAGAATTCCGTCGACAATCGACTCGACCTGGGTGGTGCTCATAGCACACCGTCCGGGCCCGGAGCGACCGAAGTGAACGATCGTTGCTTCGTAGCACCCATAACCGTCAATCCCATCTGATCACCCACGCCTACAATTCACGTCGTTGTAGGACGGTGGTCAGGAAAGTCTGAACCGAACGGTCTGCTCAGTCACTCGACTGCGGTACGAATTCATTCGGCATACGTTGTAACAGGCACCAAATCTGGGTTCACACCCCGCCGTCGCACGATATCTCTGTCGCGGGACACCGTGGGATGGCCTCATGTCCGGGTCTCGTTCATCCAGTTGGCGATCTGCACACGGCTTTTTGCGGCCAGTTTGTCCAGAATGTGCTGGATGTGGGTGTCGACGGTGCGAACCGAGACCACCAGCTCGGCGGCGATGTCGCGATTGCTCTTGCCCTGCGCGACCAGTGCCGCGATCTCGTTTTCGCGTCGGGTCAGCGGTCCCGGCTCGTCGCGAGGTTCGAGCATGAACTTCCACGCCTCGGCGATCGACATGTCCTTACCGCGCAGCCACAATTCATCGAATCGCTTGCTGCCCAATGCCTTTCGGGTCGCATCCCGGCGATGTTGGTGGATGAAGTTGACCGCGATATCGGGCGAAGCGCCCAGGTCCTGCCACCCGGTCGCCGCGATGCCGAATACCGTCGCGGCGCGCGACAGATCGCCCTGCTGGTGGGCGATCCAGGCCAGCGCCTCGACGAGATAGGCGGCCATCGCGACGCGTTCGAACCGGAATCCCTTGGCCATGCGCAAGCCCGACGTGGCCGCGCGCAACGCCACCTCCACATCGCCGAACTGCACCTCCACCAACGCTTGCCCGAACAGCGCACCGATGAGACTGAACTCGGCGCGAGCATCGGTGCAGACATCCAGGTTCCGTTGGACCGCGGCGCGTGCGGTGGCGAGGCCGCTGCTGTACGACTTGATGACCCCGTCGAGAAAGAGCAGATGCGGTTCGGGCAGACGGGCGTGCCGGTCGAACGTGGCGACGGCGTCGGAGATCAACGTGGCCGCACCGTCGACATTCATCAACAGCAGTTCCAGGAATCCTTCCGTGTGCCCGATCTGGGCGCCCAGAATCTCGTCGGTGCCCGCGAGTGCGCGCGCCTCGGTCAACAGCTCGCGTGCCGCGACGAGATCGGACTGCCAGATCGCGAACATCGCCTCGGTGCGCAGCGCGAACGCGATCGCCGGGCCGTCGACGTCTTCGGCACGGCCGGCGGCGCAGGCCCGCCGCAACCGATCCCGGGCCTCGCCGAGGGAACCCCGCATGACCCAATATTCCTCGGAGCGGGCCGCCATCCGCACGGCGACGCCCGCTTCGCCGGGCACGGTCAACGACCACGCGATGGCCTCACGAATATTGGCGTGCTCGTCGCGCAGCCGCCCGTACCACTCCCGTTGACGCGGGCTGACAGCTTCGGCGTCGGCCTGAGCGCTGAGTTGATCGAACCAATCACGGTGACGGCGAAGCGCGTTGGATTCCTCGCCGGACCCGATGAGCTTCTCGCGCCCGTACTCACGCAGCGTTTCCAGCATCCGGTACCGCACGATGCCGTTCGAATCGCTGCGCACCAGCACCGATTTGTCGAGCAACCCCTCGATGAGGTCGAGTACCGGGCTCCCTGCCTCGCTGCCGCAGACGTATTCGGCGGCCTCCAGGTCGAAAGAACCATGGAACACGGTGGACAGCGCCCACAGGTTCTGCTCGCTCGGTGAGCAGAGCCGAAAGCTCCACTCGATGGTGTCGCGCAGGGTGCGGTGCCGCGGCGTCGTGTCGGCGACCTGGTCGGTCAGCATCGACATGGTGAGCCGATCGCGCAGCTGCGCGGGCGTCAACGCCTTGATTCGGGCGGCCGCCAATTCGATGGCCAGCGGCAGACCGTCGAGACGTTCGCACACCTGCGCGACATCATCGCCCGACTCGGTGAAACCCGGCACCACCGCCGCAGCCCGATCGGTGAACAGCCGGTGCGCGTCGGTTGGCTGCAAGGGCGGCACAGGGTAGACGTGTTCGCCCCGCACCGACAGCGCCTGCCGGCTGGTAGCCAGCACCGTGAGCGTGGTGCAACGGTTGAGCAAAACGGCGAACAACGCTGCGCAACCGGCGGCAAGGTGTTCGCAATTATCGAAAACCAACAGGATCTTGCGCGCCCGCAGGTGCTCGACCAGCACATTCATCGCGGACTCGGTGGACCGGCGATGCAAGCCGAGCGCCTCGATCAGTACGTCCTCCAGCAGCGCCGCATCACGCAGTTCGGCCAGCTCGATGATCACCACACCGTCGGGGAATCGCTGGTCGAGCGTGGCGGCGATCCGCAGGACCAGGCGCGTCTTCCCGACCCCGCCGGGACCGGTCAGGGTGACCGATCGAGCACGGTCGAACAATCGTGTGATCTCGGTGGTTTCGGAACGCCGACCCACGAAGGAAGTTACGTCGCCGACGTTGGCGACTTCGTCACGTATCACGAGGCTCAGTATCTTGGTTGATTGGTTGTCGGACACAGCAGATACGTAATTCTACTGATCCTGCGCCACAACTCGGTCGGCTAACGTCTGGCGAAGTCGCGTCCAGCCTCGCCGGAAACTGGCAGGTTGCGCGACAGGCGGCCGACGTTCGGGTCGCGGAGTGGAAAGGCGCGGTGTTGCGCATGACGAGACGGTATCTGCGCGCTCGATCGAACTCGATCAAGGGTCGCCTGCTTCGGATCGCCTTCCTTCCGTGTCTCGTCGCGGTCGTCCTCGGTGCGCTGGTCAGCGGTTATCTGGTGCGAAGCGGCCTGGCGTCGCTGTCCTACGCCGATCAGCGTGACACGGGAATGGGCGCGACGAGCGCGCACATCAAGGCGCTCTCGGTCGAGCGTGCGACGACGCTGGGCTATCTCGCGGGCCGCGAGGACCTGCGGCCCGCGATGATCGCCGCACGGGCCGCGGTCGACAGGTCCACCGTCGATTTCATGGCTTACGCCGACGAGATCCTCGAGTCGGTTCCCCAGATCCAGCCGCAGATCGATCTCGCGATCGCGTTCATCCCCCAGTGGCAGGAAGCCCGCGCGCAGGTCGACGCGGGTCAGGCCGATGTCGGACGCTACGTCGCCCTGTACAACAACATCTTCGACACCATCGCGGTGAGTTCGAAGCGGCTGTCGTACGCGTCCAACAGCGCGGCCGCAGCCTTCGAGCAGGTCGTCACCTCCGACACCTTCGTTCTGCTCGAGGCGGTCAACCGGGCCAATGCGCTGGCCGGCTACGTCTTCACCCATGACGACCCCGAACTCCGCACCCAATTCGGTGCGATGGTCGGCCTCTACCATGTCGATCAGCACGAGTTGATGGCGAACTGGACCGATGCCTCGCGCGCAGCCTTCACCCGACTGCGCGAGTCGCCGGAGTGGGCGACCCTGATCGCGGGCGACGCCGCTCTGATCGCCGATGAACGGTTCGACTTCGCCGCCCGGAGCAAGGCCGCCGAGGCAGTGAGCGGCGCACTGTCGGCGATCTACATCGGCCAAGCCGACCACAGCTCCACCGTCGTCCGTGCGGAGGGACGTGACGCACTCCGATGGTCACTCGCCGCGGCCGTCGTGGTCGCGCTGGCCGCGCTGGGCGCCGCGCTCGCCGCCTACGTCGGCGCGAACCGACTCGTTCGCCGCATCACCGCCCTGCGCACCCAGACCCTCGACATCACCGAGCGCGAATTGCCGCAGGTGCTGGCACAGGTCAACGCTGGCGAATCAGCCGAGCTCGAGAACCCTGTTCCCCGTATCGATTTCGGCACCGACGAGCTCGGCGAGGTCGCGCGCGCGTTCGACAAGGCGCAGAGCAGTGCGACCGCGGCGGCTGTCGCCGAGGTGCACACCAGGCGCGCCGCGAGCACCGTGTTCCTGAACATCGCGCACCGCAGTCAGGCGCTGGTGCACCGGCAACTGCAGTTCCTCGATCAGATCGAACGGTCCGAGGACAATCCCGAGTTGGTCGACCGGTTGTTCCAGCTCGATCACCTGACCACCCGTGCCCGCCGCAACGCCGAGAACCTGATCATTCTCGGCGGCGAATCGGTCGGCAGGCAGTGGCGTCGACCGGTGCCGCTGGCGGATGTGTTGCGCGGCGCGGTGTCGGAGACCAAGGACTACACCCGCGTCGACACCGGCCCCGTTCCTGATGTCGCCCTCAATGGTTCGTGCGTCGCCGACATCGGTCACCTGCTGGCCGAGCTCGTCGACAACGGCACCGCGTTCTCCCCGCCGCAGGCCAAGGTCTACGTGCGGTCGGCGATCACGGGCCGCGGCATCGTGGTCGAAGTCGAGGACCAAGGCTTGGGAATGTCCGCCGAACGGTGCACCGAGCTCAACGAATTGCTCAGCGAGCCAGGTGATATCGGTGTGCTGTCGCTGGTCGGCGAAACCAGGGTCGGCCTCTATGTGGTGGCCACGCTGGCAGCCAAACACGGTGCGCGGGTGACTCTTCGGGAGTCCGCTTACGGTGGCATCCACGCGATCGTCCTGTTGCCGTCGGCGCTGATCGCCGCACCCGAGCACCCCGCACCTGAGCAACCCGTGCCCGCGCCAACCGAGCCCACTGGTATTCCCGAGTGCGTCCCGAACGGGTATGAAGCGTTCATGCCCGGTGCGTCCGCGCAGCATGCCGCACCGGAGCCTGTCACCTACCGCGCCGAACCGGATGGTTACCAGCCGCGCGGGCCGGTCGACGCCGAACCGCCGCCGTTGCCGACCCGTGTTCGTCAAAGCGATATCGCCCCGCAGTTGCGGCAGGAGCCGACGCCGAGCGCGGGCAGCACGCCGAACGCGGAGCGCTCCAGTGCGGCGCTGTCCGCCTTCCAGCGGGGCACAGCGCGGGCGAGGACCGAGGCGAACACGGGCGAATTCTCGATCAACGGAGCGGAGTGGTAAACGTGCGGAACGCAACGAACGCCGGACTCGACTGGCTGATAGACGACCTGGTCAACCGTGTCGCGAGTGTGCGCAGCGCAGTACTGTTGGCGACCGACGGCCTGCTGATCGCGGGCAGTACCGGCCTGGCACGCGCCGATGCCGAGCACCTGTCGGCGATCGGTTCGGCCTACCGGAGCTTGGCCACCGGCGTCGGCAACCATTTCGACCTGGGACCCGCCAGACAGACCGTGGTCGAACTCGGCCGGGCGTATCTGCTGGTCACCGAGGCGGGCCCACGGGCGAGTCTGGTGTTGATCGCCGACGAGGACGCCGACCTCGGACTGGTCGCCTACGAGATGAATCATGTTGTCCTGCAAGCAGGGCCGCATCTGTCCGTGGAGGCGCGGACCGCACCGGTCGGTGGCGGACAGCGTACGCAGGGGTAGCGATGACGCTCGACGACGACAACGAGCGGTGGTGGTTCGACGACGCGGCGGGCCCGGTCGCACGGCCTTACACCTTCACCGGCGGACGCACCCGCTCCAACTCGGGCATCGAACTGGATCTGGTGACCCTGGTCGTCACCGCGGCCGACTCGTCGAGTTGGCAGCGGGTCGACTCCGCCTCGGCGCAATTGCTGAGATTCTGCGAACATCCGCTGTCGGTCGCCGAGGCCGCCGCGGGAGTTCACCTGCCATTGCGGGTGGTCAAGGTGCTGCTCGGTGATCTGATCCACCAACAGCTGATGCTCTACCGCACCGGCAAATCACGGGCCGGCCGGCCCGATGCCTACACAATGCAGAGGGTGATCGATGGAATCCGGGCTCTCTGACACCAGGATGGACCCGCCCGAAGTGTCGCTCGACGCCACCACGCTGAAGATCCTGATCTCCGGTGGCTTCGGTGTCGGCAAGACGACCTTGGTCGGCACGATCAGCGAGGTCACGCCGCTGCGCACCGAGGAGACCATGACCGCGGCCGGTGTCGGCGTCGACGACCTGTCCGGTGTCGGCGCGAAGACTACGACCACTGTCGCCCTCGACTTCGGACGCATCACGATCGCCGACGATCTGGTGCTGTATCTGTTCGGCATGCCAGGGCAGCAGCGGTTCTGGTTCATGTGGAACGAGATGACCGAAGGTGCGCTGGGCGCGGTCGTACTCGCCGACACACGTCGCCTCGACGGTTGCTTCGCGGCGATCGATTTCTTCGAACGCCGCGGCATCCCCTTCATCGTCGGCGTGAACTGCTTCGACGGAGTCCAGCACTACACCGTCGACGCCGTGCGCACCGCACTCGACCTGACCCCGACAGTGCCGATCCTGCTGTGCGATGTGCGCGACCTCGAGTCGACCAAACATGTACTGGTCAACCTGCTCACCCACGCCATGTCGCAACCGTGAGCGGCCGAGGTCATGTCTCCCAACAGCTTCAGCCATTCGACCGTGAGGGCCGCGTCGGTCGCGATTGCTGGTTAGGGTGACGGCGTGGCTTTAGATTACGTCGTCGACCTGCCGTGTCGGCCGAAGCAGACGCTTGGCACCGGAAAGATCCTCGAACTGCTCATCCTGCGAGGTGCGGCGATGTTCACGCTTGACGGTCAGCAGCACAACGTCGGAAGGCGGTGGCGCAGAATGACTTTCAGCAATGTGGTGACACGCCCGACGGGCGCGGTGAAGGTCAGGTCGAGCGTCACCAAAGCACTCGAGCAAGCGGCCCAGCTCGACGCCTTCGTCGACGATTGCCTAGCCTGCCCAGCCAACAACGACGGACACAGCGGCTTCGGCTGCTACGGCCGGGTCAACTATCCCCTCGACCTCGCAACCGAGGAAATGCTGCTGTCGATGTTGCCCGATGACCTCACCGCCGCGGGCGCGGGTATCGAATTCAAAGCTGGGTGGGACTATTTCGGCTGGGACGGTAGTCAGGCGGCCGAGGTGCGGGCGGCGAGCCGGACCTTCTTCGAGTCCCCAGTGGCCCCTGTCCGGCAATGGCCGACTGGTGAAATACTCACCGGGGACCAGGTTTTCGAGATGCTGTTCATCGGCCAGGGCTTCGAATGGTCCTTGGCGAAGCTGCTCGCCATCTCCTTTCGCCTCATTATCCTCGACGAGGAAGCTGGCCCCCTCTTGGACCTCGCGATCCCCGAGAGTGAGCAGGCGAGCCAGGTCATCGCATATCTCAATTCCATCAGCTTCGCGGCCATGAACGAACTGCCCGTCCTGCTCGACGGTTAGTTACTTCTCCAACAACCGCCAGGTCGTGGAGGGGATGTTGTTACGGTTGCGGACCGGGTCGCCCGCTGAACTCAGAGCTGTGATTGCACCTGGGTGGCGATGAGTTCCAGGTGATCGAGGTCGGCGAGGTCGAGGATCTGCAGGTAGATCCGGGTCGCGCCGATCTCGCGGTAGCGGGCGATCTTGTCGACGACCTCGGCGGGCGAACCGGCCAGGCCGTTCTCCTTCAACTCGTCGACCTCGCGGCCGATAGCTGCGGCTCGGCGTGCCACCTCGGTGTCGGTGCGGCCGACGCAGGCGACCAGGGCGTTGGAGTAGATCAGTTCGTCGGTCCTTCCCGCCGTGCGCACCGCGGCGCGGACCCGGTCGAACTGGGCGGCGCTGTCGGCGACCGAGGCGAACGGCATATTGAACTCGGTGGCGTAGCGGGCGGCCAGGCGTGGGGTGCGGACCTTGCCGTTGCCGCCGATGATCACCGGCACCGGATCCTGCACGGGCTTGGGCAGGGCAGGGGAGTCGGTGAGCTGATAGTGGGTGCCGTCGAAACTGAATGTTGCCCCGAGTTTGGTCTCCCAGAGGCCGGTGACGATGGCGAGTTGCTCCTCGAGGAGGCTGAACCGGTTGTCCGGGAACGGGATTCCGTAGGCCGTGTGTTCGGCGGCGAACCAGCCGCTGCCGATACCGAGTTCGACCCGCCCGCCCGACATCTGGTCCACCTGGGCGACCTGGATGGCCAGCGGCCCGGGCAGCCGGAAGGTCGCGGCGGTGACCAGGGTGCCCAGCCGGATCCGGGACGTATCCCTGGCCAGGCCCGCCAGGGTGATCCAGGCGTCGGTCGGGCCGGGCAGGCCGGAGGCGTCGCCCATGGCGAGGTAGTGGTCGGAACGGAAGAACGCGTCGAAGCCGAGGTCCTCGGTGGCGCGCGCCACCGACAGCAATGTGGCGTAGTCGGCGCCCTGCTGGGGCTCGGTGAAGATGCGGAGGTCCATGATCACCATCGTGCCCGATGTGGTGAACGCGGGCACGTCTACCGGCCGATCACCGCCCGCACGATGTTCGCGGTGACGACCTGCCCGGTGGCGTTGGGATGCACGGGGTTGGCGTTGAGATGGCTGGGGATCGGCGGCTCGACCCAGCGAGTGGCCGCATCCTGACAGGTGTCGTGCCCGAGGGTCGGGGTGTAGAGGTCGATGTAGGTCGCGCCGTTGGCCGCTGCCTGCTCGCGCAGCACCGCGTTGAGTTGCTTCTCGATGTCGCGCGTATACGTGACATCCCCATCGCTCAACGGAACCTGCGGCCAGCAACTTCCGGTCTCGGGCAGCACGGCCGGATAACCGAGAACATAGACCTGCGCGTTCGGCGCCCTGGTATGGATCTCGGCGATGGTCGCCCCGATCTTCGGTGCCCCCGCGGCGATTTCGTCACTGAACCTACTGCCGTAGGTATCCCGGCAGGGCGCGCCGATATTGAACGCGTTGGCGATATTGAGCCCCACGCAGGACAACACCAACGTCTGGAACATTCCGTTGTCGTCGCCGCCCGCTTGATAGGTGACAATCTGCGTCCCCGCATCGAGTGCATCGAATTGCGGTGGCTGATCGGGATATTGGGCCGTTGTC
This sequence comes from Nocardia sp. NPDC058658, assembly GCF_042716665.1. Classification (NCBI taxonomy): domain Bacteria; kingdom Bacillati; phylum Actinomycetota; class Actinomycetes; order Mycobacteriales; family Nocardiaceae; genus Nocardia; species Nocardia sp. NPDC058658. Next base: position 747,569 of record NZ_JBHXRR010000001.1, on the reverse strand, counting down.
ATATGTTCGGTCATCGCCGAGGCGCAACTGCGATCGACCAACTCCCATCCCGTGGCCGCTGCCAGCACATTCGGATAGTTGAACCTCGATCGCGTGCACAGTAGTGGACTGCCGGGAACCGGGGTCAGCATCCCCGGCGCGGAACTGTACGAATCGCCCAGCGCGACATAGCGGATCGGCGACCCGCCGGCGACCCCCGGAACCGCTGTCAGCCACACAATGGCTGAAATGAGCAGCAGCAGAAAGCGTTTCATCACGACCCCCCGTAACATCGACTGGCCGCCGAAATATCCGATGCGGTTCCCTGGAATTCTATCCCCGAACTTTCGTCGGGATGACCGATTACGTCTGCGGACCGGCATCACCTGCGCGGTACAGCCGCACCGGGCCACCGGCGACGGCCAGGTCGGTGGACCGTGATCGCCCGCGTACAACGCGCACATCAACGGGTCCGCGAGCAACGCCTCGACGCCGAGGTGGGCAACCCTCTTGATCTGCGGCTGCGGTAGATCTACTTGTACGAATGTCCTAATTGGACTATCGTGCAAATATCTCGAGTGGAGGGAGGTCGACATGACAGCAGTCGCGACCAGGCGGGCGGGAGTACGGGAATGGGCAGGTGTGGCATTGCTGGCGCTGCCGACGGTCCTGCTCGGCCTCGATGTCACGGTGCTCTACCTGGTCCTGACAAGCATGGCCGCGGCGCTCGACCCCTCCGCGACGCAGACGCTGTGGATCATGGACGCCTACGGGTTCTTCATCGCCGGATTCCTCATCACGATGGGCACATTGGGTGACCGGATCGGCAGGCGGCGCCTTCTGATGATCGGCGTAACGGCGTTCGCCGCGGTCTCGGTGTTCGCGGCCTTCGCCCCGAGCGCCGGACTGCTGATCCTGGCCCGAGCGCTGCTCGGCATCGCCGGGGCCACCCTGATGCCGTCGACACTGTCGTTGATCTCCAACATGTTCGGCGATGCGCGCCGGCGCGCGGTGGCGATCGGGATCTGGGCCACCATGTTCGCCCTCGGCATGGCCGCCGGACCGATCGTCGGCGGTGCGCTGGTCGACGCCTTCTGGTGGGGAGCCGCGTTCCTGCTCGCCGTCCCGATCGCCGTCGTCGTGCTGGTCGCAGCGCCCGCACTGCTGCCTGAATACGCTGAACCCGGTGCGGGAGCACTGGATCCGGCCAGCGTGGCCCTGTCGTTGGCGACCGTCCTGCCGCTGATCTACGCGATCAAGCACACTGCCGCCGACGGCCTCGGCTTCGGCACGGTGGCGCTCGCAGCGCTCGCCGTCATCGCCGGAATCGCGTTCGTGCGGAGGCAGCGTCGGCTGACCTCGCCGCTGCTGGATGTCACCCTGTTCGCGAATCGAGCGTTCTCCGCGGCGCTGACCGTGCTGCTGATCGTGCTGGTCGGAGTCGGCGGAACCATGTACCTGGTCACGCTGTACCTCCAACTCGTCGAAAACCGCACACCATTGGTCGCGGGACTGTGGATGGGCCCGCCCGCCGTGGCGATGTTCGCCGCCGCGATCGGAGCACCGTTGATCGCCAGGCGGATACCTCCCGGCACGGTCATGGCCGTCACGCTCGGAATCTCGGTGCTCGGATACGCGCTGCTGGCGCTGGCCGACGTCGGTGACCCGGTGCAAGTAGTGGCCGGCTTCGCGTTCGTCTACCTCGGCCTCGGCGCGGTCGCCGCGCTGGGCACGGACATGGTCGTCGGCGCCGCACCGCCGTCGAAATCCGGTTCGGCGGCCGCACTGTCGGAAACCGTCCAGGAACTCGGAATCGCTGTCGGCGTAGCCGTTCTCGGCAGCCTCACCACCGCGCTCTACCGGTCAGGGGTGAGCACACCGGCGAATGTCGAACCCGCGGTCGAAGCGCAACTCACCGAGAGTCTCGGCGGCGCGCTGTCAGTGGCCGATCGCGTGCCCGCGGAGGTCGTGCGGGCCGCACAGGACACATTCGTCACGGGAGTGAACATCGCCGCGGTGATCGCGGGTGTCGCCATCGCCGTCGCCGCCGTGCTCTGCCTGACGACACTGCGACACGTACGTCCACTCGGAGCGGACGAGTGCTGACCTGCTCGACTACCCTCGAAGCACACAGGAGGGCGCATGAACGACGAGGACCGGCCCATCGATGGTCGCAAGGCCAGGGGCAACAAGCGCCGCGCCGAGATCATCGAGGCCACCCTCGCCGTGGTCACTCGTGACGGCGCCGCGGGCGTCACTCACCGCACTGTCGCCACGCAGGCCGGGATCACCACCAGCCTGACCACCTACTATTTCGCCACCCTCGACGATCTGCTGATCGCGGCCTTGTCCAGCGTCGCCGATGTCTACACCGCACGTATCCGCGGGATCATCGACGGTTCCGGCGACAAGCTTCGCGGTCTGGCCGAACTGATCGCCGATTCCGCCGGAGTGGGGCGCGAACGTGCTCTGGCCGAACGCGAACTGTCCACCCTCGCGGCCCGTCGCCCTGCGCTGGCGCCTGTCGCCCGGCGCTGGCGCGAGCACGTCGCCGACCTCGCCGCCACCCTCACCGACGACCCGGACGCCGGGGCCGCGCTCGTCGCCGCGTCCGACGGCCTGTGCACCGCGATCCTCGTCGACAACGCACCGGCCGACACCGACTACGTGCACCGCATCCTGGCCCGCGCGCTCGGCTGAGAAACTCCCACGCCACGCCATGCCACCTCCTGGTGTGGATGAAACCAGGTGTCGCTGCGGTAAAGTCGCTGACGTATCAGCAACTTTCGGGTGTAGCGATGAGGGTGTGGGGGCAGCGCATTTATCGTTCACCGGCGCCGCCCGGACTTTCGCTGTTCGAACAGATGTTACGGACATCTGTCGGCCGGTAAGCGAACCGGGCATTCGGTATTGCGCATATTTACGTGTCATGTAATCACGGGGAAGCTGAATAGTTACCACTTCGTCCAGCGAATTCCGCTGTAGTACATCGACAGTTACGCGGATTGAGACATACTGAATGGGTGAGCTGCGACATGATTCCGGGGCTTCGACATCAGGGCCAGTCGATCGACTGGCCGATTCGCAACAGTTCAGCTGGTAGTGATCAAGTGTCCATTTTGGGCACCCGTCCGATCGGTGTGCCCGTCGGGATGTTTCGACGTGCCGTCGCGGTCGGCGGATGTGCGCCTGATCATCGTGATCTGACCTGTATTCCTAAGCAAGACAAAGTATTTGGTGCTCAGCACTACTGCTCGTCGGCGTGTGGGACGGAGCCCACCGCCGTCGTGTGAGCCCGGCTCTACGAACGTGAGCGGTCGGCAAGTGGTCGGTGCCGCTCAGCCCAGGTGATAAGCGAGGGGAACTGCCATGCAACCCGGTGGGAATTCACTGCTGCGCAATCTCACGTCGATACAGAAAGAACTCTGGCTGGCACACGAGCTGTCCGACAAGCCGAACAACTGCATCGTTTATGTCGATATCCGTGCGGGCCTGAAAATCGACCGCTTTTTCGATTCTGCGCATCATGTTCTTGCCGAATCGGAATCGCTCACAGTAAATTTCGTCCAGCATGCGGACGGCCCGATGCAGGTTCAGCGAGATATCGGTGACTGGGCGCCGACATATCGCGATCTGACCGACCTGCCCGATCCGAAATCTGCTGCGTTCGAATATATGTCACGCGAACGTGAGCGGGGTTTCGATCTGGAACTGGATTCCCTGCTGCGCGTCGCACTGCTCAAAGTCGGTGCCGAACAATACTTCCTGTCGATGTGTTTCCATCACATCATCATGGACGGCGTAGGTGTGGCCACCTGGGCTCAGCGAGTGCTCGACGTCTACGCCGCCTCGGCGTGCGAGACGCCCGTCGCACCAGCCGGATTCGTGAGTGTCGACGACGTTCTCGACAGCGATCAGGCCTACCGACGTGACCAGCAAGCCGTCGATCGTGCCTACTGGCGCGGGCAGATCCCGGCCGGGATCGACCCGCTGCGACTGCCGGGCAATGCCGAGAGCGGCGCGAAGCCGGGCCGGGTCGGTTGCACCCGCAGCGTGTCCGGTGCGGAGCTGGAAGAGCTCATCGCCACGGCCGAATCGGTCGGTGTCCGACTGCCCTATCTGTTGATGTCGGTGGCGGCGGCCACCATTCAACGGCATGCGTCGCGCGACGAATTCTGTGTGCAGATGCCGGTGTCCAATCAAACCGCAATTGCCCGAAGAACGCCATGTCAGCTCTCGGATACCGTTCCGCTGCTGGTGAATTCGAGCAGAAGCCTTTCCCTCGCGCAGCTCGCCGAACGGATCCGCGACAGCGTCGCGAGCGCCAAAGATCATCTGCGCTACGGGATGTCGAATATTCGGCGAGACTTGCAGATGGCAGACTCTCGCGCTGATGCCTTCGGTCCGGTAGTCAACATCATGTCGTTCTTCGGCGCCTTGCGAATGGTCGGTGGCACAGCCGATCTCCAGCTCTTCTCGGCGGGCAGCAGCGGCGATCTGTCGATCGTGTTCTATTACGAACGACAGGCATCGCGTGGCGGCTACCTCCGGATCGAGGGAGACGCCCAGCTCTACACCGATGATGATCTGCACGGCTACCTGGCATCGCTGGCTCGCTACCTGCGCCAGGCGGTAGCCGATCCGGCTGCCCCGATCGGGTCGGTGGATGTTCTCGGTCCCGAGCGTGCGCGGGTGCTCGGTATGTGGAACGACACGGCGGTGCCCGTCGCGCCGGAGGCGACCCTGCTCGGCCTGTTCGAAGACCGGGTGGCGCGGGTGCCGGACTCGGTGGCGGTGACGTCCGGCGCGGCGGAGCTGACGTATCGGGAGCTCGACCGACGGGCCGAACAGATTGCGGGAACCTTGCTTTCGCACGGGGTGCGCCCGGACAGCGTCGTCGCGGTGGCCTTGCCGAGGTCGGTGGAGCTGATCGTCGCGATCGTGGCGGTGCTCAAGGCCGGCGGCGCCTACCTGCCGATCGATCCGACCTATCCGACGGAGCGACTGGCATTCGTCCTCGGCGACGCCGAACCGATCGCGATCCTCACCGACGGCGCGACATCGAAGGCTCTGCCGCACACCGCAATACCGCAGATCCTGTTCGAAGACGCCGAGACCGCGTCTACCAGCCGCACGCGCGTGCCACCGCGGCCCGACAACCTCGCCTACCTGATCTACACCTCGGGCTCCACCGGGACGCCGAAGGGCGTCGCGGTCACCCAGGGCAATGTCGCGTCCCTGTTCCTGAGTACCGCGCAGTGGTGCGAATTCGGTGCCGACGATGTCTGGGCCTGGTGCCATTCCGCGGCCTTCGACTTCGCGGTCTGGGAGATCTGGGGCGCCCTGGTACACGGTAGCCGGGTGGTGGTCGTGCCATGGGACGTGGTGCGCACCCCGGCGCAACTGTGGCAGCTGGTCGTCGACGCGGGGGTCACGATCCTCAATCAGACACCCTCGGCCTTCCATGCGCTGGCCGAGGCCCGCGAGGCCGACGGCACGGATTCCGCGCTGCGCATGGTGGTGTTCGGCGGCGAAGCGCTCGACCCCGCCCACTTGCGAAGCTGGTACTCCGCCGGCGTCGATGGGCCGACGCTGGTCAATATGTACGGGATCACCGAAACCACGGTCCACGTGACGAAACTGGAACTGGTTGCGGCACAGGACACTCGGGGCGGCAGTCCGATCGGCGCACCGTTGGGGAACATGCGGGTGTACGTGCTGGATTCGGGCTTGGCGCCGGTCCCGGTGGGCACGGCGGGGGAGTTGTATGTCGCCGGTGCACAGCTGGCGCGCGGCTACCGGAATCGGGCGGGCCTGACCGCGGCGCGGTTCGTCGCGGACCCGTTCGATCCGACCGGCGGTGGTCGGCTGTACCGCACCGGTGACGTGGTGCGCTGGAACGCGACCGGCGTGCTGGAATTCGTCGGCCGTGCCGATGATCAGATCAAGCTGCGTGGTTTCCGGGTCGAACCCGGTGAGGTCGCCACCGTGCTGGCACAACATCCTTCGGTGTCGCAAGCAGTGGTGATCGCCCGCGACACCGACGGCGGCAAGCAACTGCTGGGGTACGTCGTGGCTGACCGTGTGGTCGGCAGGGAGGTGCTCCGGTTCGCAGCCGAACGGCTGCCGGAGTTCATGGTGCCCGCCGCGGTGACGGTGCTCGACGCGATGCCGTTGACCGCGAACGGCAAGCTCGATCGAGCCGCACTGCCCGTGCCGTCGCTGGTGTCGTCGTCACGGTATCGGGCACCTCGCGGCGACCGGGAGTCGGTGTTGGCCGAGCTGTTCGGCGAAGTACTCGGACGCGACCGGGTCGGGGCCGACGACAGCTTTTTCGAACTGGGTGGGCACTCACTGTCCGCGACTCATCTGATCAGCCGGATCCGGGCGGTGCTGGGGATCGAGGTGCCCATCCGGACGGTGTTCGACGCACCGACCGTGGCGCAGTTGGCGACCCGGCTCGATGCCGAAGTCCGGGTGCGTCCGATGTTGTCGGCTCGGCAGCGTCCCGAGGTGGTGCCGTTGTCGTTCGCGCAGCGGCGACTGTGGTTCATTCACCGGCTCGAAGGGCCGTCGGCCACCTACAACGTCCCGCTGGTGGCGCGATTGACCGGTGTCTTCGACGCCTCGGCTTTCGCGGCGGCGATCGGTGATGTGGTCGCGCGGCACGAGAGTTTGCGCACGGTCTACGTCGAAACCGGCGGTGTGCCCGCCCAGCACGTAGTCGACAGCGTCGAGGTGCCAACGACCGTCGCCGATGTCGATCCCGCCGACCTGGCGACGGCCGTTGCCGAAGCCGCGCGGTACCGGTTCGATCTGTCGGCCGAGATTCCGATCCGGGCCAGTGTCTTCCGGTGTGGTGCCGAGGACCAGACGCTGGTGTTGTTGATCCATCACATCGCCGGTGACGGCTGGTCGGCGACCACTCTGCTTCGGGACCTGTCGACGGCGTACGCGGCACGGATCGAACAGCGAGCCCCGGGATGGGCGCCGTTGCCCGTGCAGTACGTGGATTACGCACTGTGGCAGCAGGAATTGCTCGGTTCGCCGGACGATCCGAAAAGCCTACTGGCACAACAGTTCGACTACTGGCGCGCAGAACTCGACGGCTTGCCCGACCAGCTGCGATTGCCCCTCGACAGGCCCCGCCCCCGCGTGGCGAGTTATCGCGGTGCGACGGTCCTGTTCGAGATCGACGACGAGATCCGTGGCGCTGTGCGACGCCTGGCCGCCGACACGGGTGCGACGGTATCGATGGTTCTGCAGTCGGCGTTGGCCGTCCTGTTGTTCAAAGTCGGTGCGGGCGAGGATATTCCGATCGGAACCCCCGTAGCAGGGCGCACTGACGACGCGCTGGCCGAACTCGTCGGCTTCTTCGTCAACACCTTGGTCCTACGCGCCTCGGTCGCTCCGGCGGCCTCGTTCACCGACATCCTCGCCCAGGTCAGGACAAAAGCCCTGGCCGGGTACGAGAATCAGGACGCACCCTTCGAATTGCTGGTGGAGCTGCTCAATCCCACCCGTTCGGCGGCGCATCATCCGCTGTTCCAGGTCATGTTGACCTTGCAGGACAGCCCCCTGTCCACCCTGGAACTCGCCGGCGTCGACGTCGATCCCCGCACCCCGCCCATCGCCACCTCACGTTTCGACCTGACCTTCAATATCGGGGACGGTCCGGCGGGGTGGGACGGCTACATCGAATACGCCACCGACCTGTTCGACCGCTCCTCGGTCGAGGCATTGGCGGCTCGATTGACGCGAATACTGCGGCAGGTCGTGTCCGCCCCGGACATTCTGGTCGGGTCCATCGATGTTCTCGGCACTGACGAACGAGAACTGCTGTTGCACAACCACACCGCCGTGCCGCTCGATGAGCGACGCACCGTGGTCGAGCTGTTCCAGGCACAGGCCGCGGCGTCCCCGGATGCGGTGGCCGTCGTATACGCGGACGAGCAGCTGTCCTATCGGGAGCTCGACGACCGTGCCGATCGCCTCGCCCGGCTGCTGATCGCGCGCGGTGTCGGTCACGGCGACATCGCCGCGGTCGCCCTGCCACGATCCGTGGACCTGATCGTGGCATTGCTCGCAGTGTCGAAGGCCGGTGGCGCCTACCTGCCGATCGATCCCGCCTACCCCTCGGATCGGCTGGCGTTCATCCTCGCCGACGCCGCACCCGCCATCGTCCTGACCGATGAGGCCACCGCGACCGTCCTGCCCCGCACCGCGACACCTCAGCTGCACCTCGACACAGTCGAGATCGACGATGCTCCGCTCAACCGGACCACATCTGTCCGGCCGGACGACCTGGCCTACCTGATGTACACCTCCGGCTCGACCGGCGTCCCCAAAGGTGTTGCGGTTACACACCGCAACGTCGCCAACCTCGCATCGCAGCAGTGGGCGGCCGGTCCCGGTGAGCGGGTCCTCGTGCACTCGTCGATCGCGTTCGACGCCTCGACCTACGAGATCTGGCCCGCGCTGATCAGCGGCGGCACGGTTATCCTGGCCGGTGAGCAACGCTCGGATCCGGCCGAAATCGCCGAACTCGTCACCGGACGAGCGGTGACCAAGATGTTCGCGACACCGGCCTTGCTCTCGGCCGTGCTCGACTACGCGGCATCGTTGCCCGACAACGCTTTTCGGAGCCTCACGCAGGTGATCGTGGGCGGTGCCGAACTTCCGCCAGGCTTGGTCGGTCGACTGAAGAGCCGAGTCGGCGATGTCCGCGTCGCCAATGGCTACGGGCCGACCGAGACCACCGTGTTCGCCACGATGTTCGCGGCCGACGCGCTCGCGGACCAGCTCTCGGTGCCGATCGGGTCCCCGCTGGCGAATATGTCTGCCTACGTGCTGGATTCGTGGCTGACGCCGGTTCCCGTGGGAGTCCCCGGCGAGTTGTATGTGGCCGGTGAACAGGTCAGCCGCGGCTACCACGGTCGCCCCGGGTCCACCGCGGAGCGATTCGTGGCCGATCCATTCGGTGCGGTCGGTGGTCGGCTGTACCGAACCGGTGACGTGGTGCGCTGGACCGCGGCCGGTGTCCTGGAATTCGTCGGTCGAGCCGATGACCAGGTCAAGATCCGAGGATTCCGGGTCGAGCCCGGCGAGGTGGCCGCCGCACTCGGACAGCACCCCGCGGTGTCCCAGGCGGTCGCGGTCGCCCGCGACACCGACACCGGCGGCAAACAACTGATCGGCTACGTGGTCGCCGAACCAGCGGAGAACGGAAACGTCCCGCTCACCGGCGAGGAGGTACGCCGTTTCGCCGCCGATCGGCTGCCGGAGTTCATGGTGCCGGTGGCAGTGACGGTCATCGAGGCAGTGCCGTTGACCGTGAACGGAAAACTGGACCGTGCGGCCTTGCCGGAACCCGAACTGGTGTCCTCGGTGGGCTATCGCGCGCCGGGCACCGAGCGCGAGCGAGCACTGGCTGAGCTGTTCGGCGAAGTACTGCGCCGCGAACGAATCGGCGTGGACGACAGCTTCTTCGAACTGGGCGGCCACTCGCTGCTGGCCACCCGGCTGGCCAGCCGGATCCGGGCGGTTTTGGGAATCGAGGTCCCGATCCGGACGGTGTTCGACGCACCGACCGTGGCGCAGTTGGCGACCCGACTCGATGCCGAGGTCCGGGTGCGGCCGACGCTGACGGCCAGGCAGCGGCCCGAGGTGGTGCCGTTGTCGTTCGCGCAGCGGCGACTGTGGTTCATCCACCGGCTCGAAGGGCCGTCGGCAACCTACAACATGGCACTGGCGGTCCGGCTGCGCGGACTGGATTCGTCGGCCTTGCGCGCCGCGATCGGCGATGTCGTCACCCGGCACGAGAGTTTGCGGACCGTCTTCGTCGACGCCGACGGCATGCCCTCGCAACGAGTGCTGGACGCCGTCGAGGTGCCGTTCACGGAAACGGACAATCCCGCCGACCTGGACACTGCGGTGACCACCGCCGCGCGCTACGGATTCGACCTGTCCGGCGAGATCCCGATCCGCGCCGACGTCTTTCGCAACGGCGACGAATCGGTGCTGGTGCTGCTGATCCACCACATCGCCGGTGACGGCTGGTCGCTGACACCGCTGCTGCGCGATCTGTCGGTGGCGTACTCGGCACGCCTGCGCGATCTGGCACCCGCATGGGCGCCGCTGCCGGTGCAATACGTGGATTACACGCTGTGGCAGCAGGAATTCCTGGGCTCGGCGACGAACCCAGACAGCGTGCTGGCCCACCAGTTCGAGTACTGGCGCGACGAACTCGACGGCCTGCCCGAACAGGTGCGATTGCCGATGGACAGGCCGCGGCCGAGGGTGGCGAGCTACCGCGGCGACACGGTGACCTTCGAGATCGACGCCGACACACGGCTGGCGGTACAGCGGCTGGCGGCGGAGACCGGCGCGACCGTGTCGATGGTGTTGCAGTCGGCACTGGCCGTGCTGTTGTTCAAACTCGGTGCAGGGGAAGACATTCCGATCGGCGCTCCGATCGCCGGCCGCACCGACGATGCACTGACCGACCTGGTCGGCTTCTTCGTCAATACCTGGGTACTGCGCACCCGAGTGGAGTCGGCGGCCTCGTTCACCGAGATCCTCGACCGCGTGCGCACCAAAGCGCTAGCGGCCTACGAGAACCAGGATGTGCCGTTCGAACTGCTCGTCGAACTGCTCAACCCCACCCGATCGGCAGCACACCACCCCCTCTTCCAGGTGTCGCTCGCATTCCAGAACAACACGCTGCCCGACCTCCGGCTCGCCGGAGTCGATATCGAGCCCTATCCGGCGTCCCTCGCCGCCTCCCGGTTCGACCTGTTCTTCAATATCGCCGACGCGCCCGCCGGTGCCGGATGGGACGGCTTCGTCGAATACGCGACGGAGCTGTTCGACCGGTCCACCGTCGAGACGATGGCGGCGCGCTGGGTGCGGTTGCTGCGGCAGATGGTCGCTGACCCGGGCGTCGCGATCGGGGCGATCGATGCCCTCGACCAGTTGGAACGCTCCCTGGTGCTGCATCGCTGGAACGCCACCACCGTCGAGATCCCAGACACCACTCTCGTCGGGCTGTTCGGAGCGCAGGTCATCCGAACCCCGGATGCGATCGCGGTGGTATGCGCGGGCACCGAGTTCACCTATCGCGAATTGGAGTGTCGTGCAAACAAGTTGGCGCGGACACTGGTTTCGCAGGGTGTGGGTCCCGATGCCCTCGTCGCAGTTGCCCTGCCCCGATCCGCGGAGCTCATCGTGGCCCTGCTCGGTGTGCTGAAGGCCGGTGGCGGGTACCTGCCGATCGACCCGGCCTACCCGCCGGACCGGCTGGCGTTCATCCTGGCCGACGCCGGCGCGGTTGTCGTCGTGACCGATCCGGTCACCGCGCTGGAGTTGCCGCCCACCGAGGTGCCGCACGTCTACCTCGATGACTCGGAACAGGGGGAGCCGCACTGCGATGTAGTGGTGGCACCGCAGAACCTGGCCTACGTGATCTACACCTCCGGTTCCACCGGTGTGCCGAAAGGCGTGGACATCACCCACCGCAACGTGGTGAACCTTGTTGCCCAAGCATGGCCGGTGGACCCGGACAATCGCGTGCTGGTCCACTCGTCGGTCGCCTTCGACGCCTCCACCTACGAGATCTGGCCCGCACTGTGCGGTGGTGCCACCCTCGTGATCGCGAGTGAGCAGCGTTCGGATCCGGTGGAGATCGCACGTCTGGCCGAGACCCGGTCGGTGACGAAAATGTTCGCGACACCACCACTGCTCTCGGCATTGCTCGAATACGCACAAACCCTGCCGGACAACCCGTTCCGGAGCGTGCGGCAGGTCAACACCGGCGCCGACACGCTCACCTCGGGACTGGTGCACGCGATGAAATCCGGGTTCGCGGATGCCCGCATCGAGAACCTGTACGGTCCGACCGAAGCAACGGTCGACGTGACAACCTTCGCCGTTCCCGCCGATGTGGACGCGATCGTTCCGATCGGTGCGCCCGTCGCCAATACCCGGGTGTACGTACTGGATTCGTGGTTGGCGCCGGTTCCGGTCGGGGTGGCCGGTGAGCTGTACGTGGCCGGTGCGCAACTGGCGCGCGGGTACCACGGACGTACCGGGCTGACGTCGGCCAGGTTCGTCGCCGACCCGTTCGATCCGGCCGGTGGTCGGTTGTACCGGACCGGCGATGTGGTGCGCTGGAATGCGCGCGGGCAGTTGGAGTTCGCCGGACGCAGCGACGACCAGGTCAAGATCCGCGGGTTCCGCGTCGAACCGGGCGAGGTCGAAACTGTTCTGGCACAGCATCCTTCGGTTTCGCGCGCAGTGGTGGTCGCGCGTGACACCGACACCGGCGGCAAACAATTGGCCGGATACGTCGTGGCAGATCGGTCCGGGCCTGCCGTGGGTGAGGACGAGTTGGTCGGCCAGTGGCGTCGGATCTACGACGACCTGTACTCCGGGACCGACATCGGCACCGACCACAGCGTCGAGTCCGACGTCGAGTTCGGTTCGGATTTCGGTGGCTGGAACAGCAGTTACACGGGCGCGCCGATTCCGTTGGAGCAGATGCGGGAATGGCGCTCGGCGACGGTCGACCGGATTCGTGAACTGGATCCGGTGCGGGTGCTCGAGATCGGTGTGGGTTCAGGGTTGCTGCTGTCGCAGGTAGCCCCGGTATCGGGGGAGTACTGGGCGACAGACTTGTCCGGTGCGACGATCTCCGCGCTGCGCGAACAACTGGGTGCATTGGACGCCGACTGGGTGGACCGGGTGGTGTTGCGTGCGCAGGCGGCGGACGACACCGAGGGGCTGCCGACCGGCTATTTCGACACCGTGGTGATCAACTCGGTTGTTCAGTACTTCCCGAGTGAGAGCTATCTGCGCACGGTTCTGGACCGGGTGTCGGACCTGTTGGCCCCGGGCAGGGCGGTATTCGTCGGCGATGTGCGCAATTTCGCGTTGCTGACCGAGTTCGCCACGGCGGTCCAGGTCAGGCGCAACGGTGGGGACGACCCGGCTGCGGTCGGCGACCGGGTTCGACGCGACATCGCCGCCGAGCAGGAGTTGTTGCTGGCACCGGAGTACTTCACTGGATTGTGCGGTGCGGCAAGCGGATTCGATGCCGTGGATATTCGCCTCAAACGGGGACGTTCGGTCAACGAGCTGACGCGATACCGCTACGACGTTGTCCTGCACAAATCTCCGGCGCACCCCTACTCGGTCGCCACCGTCCCGAATGTTGTCTTCCGCGAGCAAGAGTGGTTGCGCGCCCTTCTGCGAGCGAGCCACCCTGACGGCATCCGGGTCACCGGCATTCCGCACGTGGGACTGACGGCCGAGATCGACGTGACACAGCGAATCCAGGCAGGCCGACCCAGCGACGACACCCTCGACGTCGGTATCGAAGGGGTGCTCGACGACGGACCCGGCGTGCTGCCCGAGGACCTGTACGAACTCGGTCGGCAACACGGCTACACAACTGCGGTCACCTGGTCGGCAGAGCCGGGCTTGATGGAAGCCGTCTTCGTCGAACCCGAAGCCACGCAAGGACATCCGCTGACCGACGTGTACCTTCCGCCGACTCCGGTAGGTGCCCCCGCGGGATATGCGAACAACCCGCGAGCCGGTCTGCTGGCCGCCGAGGTCCGGCGCTGGGCAGCGGAACGACTGCCGGAGTTCATGGTGCCCGCGACGGTGACCGTGCTCGACTCGATGCCGCTGACCGCAGGCGGCAAACTCGATCGCAGCGCCCTGCCCGACCCGGACTTCGCCACCACCCGGGAATACCGGGCACCGGAGACCGAGCGGGAACGAACCCTCGCCGACCTGTTCGCCGAAGTCCTCGGCCTCGACCGCGTCGGCGCCGACGATGATTTCTTCGCACTGGGCGGTCATTCGCTGCTGGCAACTCGCCTGACCAGCCGCATCCGCGCGGTGATGGGCGCCGAGGTGCCGATCCGGACCGTCTTCGACGCCCCGACCGTGGCGCAACTGGCGACCCGCCTCGACACCGGGGCACAAGTGCGCCCGGCACTGTCGGCCCGGACCCGCCCGGACGTGGTTCCGCTATCGTTCGCGCAGCGGCGGTTGTGGTTCATCCACCGCCTGGAAGGCCCGTCGGCCACCTACAACATGCCGTTGACGGTCCGACTGACCGGTGCGTTCGACGCGTCGGCCTTCACCGCGGCGGTCGGCGACGTGATCGCCCGCCACGAAAGCCTGCGAACGGTCTTCGAGGAAACCGACGGTGTCCCGGCCCAACGCGTACTCGACGCCACCGGCATCGAAGTCCCGGTCACCGTGACCGACATGCACACCACCGAAGTCGATCACGGCGAACTGGCCACGGCGATGCGGTACGGGTTCGACCTGTCCTCGGAACTACCGATCCGCGCCGACGTCTTCCGCCATGGTGCCGACGACTGCGTGCTGGTGTTCCTGATCCACCACATCGCCGGTGACGGCTGGTCGATGGCGCCGCTGCTGCGGGACCTGGCGAAGGCGTATGCGGCCCGTCTGGAATATCGCGCACCGGAATGGCCGCCGCTGCCGGTGCAGTACGTGGATTACGCACTGTGGCAACAGGAACTGCTGGGTTCGGCCACCGATCCGACCAGTCTGCTGTCTCGCCAGTTCGACTACTGGCGAACAGAACTCGACGGTCTGCCCGAGCAATTGCCCTTGCCGACGGACCGTCCACGGCCCAAGGTCGCGAGCTATCGCGGCGACATGGTGCTGTTCGGGATAGACCCCGAGACCCGTGCCGCCGTCGAACACCTGGCGAGCCGCGAGGGCGCGACCGTGTCGATGGTGTTGCAGTCGGCACTGGCGGTACTGCTGTTCAAACTCGGTGCCGGACAGGATATTCCGATCGGTTCGCCCATCGCGGGCCGCACCGACGACGCACTGTCGGATCTGGTCGGCTTCTTCGTCAACACCTGGGTGCTGCGCGCCGCGGTCGCGCCGGAAGCCTCGTTCACCGAAGTCCTCGCCCAGGTCAGGGCAAAGGCCTTGGCCGGGTACGAGAATCAGGATGTGCCGTTCGAATTGCTCGTCGAACTGCTCAACCCTGCCCGCTCGGCGGCCCACCACCCGCTGTTCCAGGTGTCGCTCGCGTTCCAGAACAACACGCTGCCCGCGCTGGAACTGTCGGGCGTGCGATTCGAGTCCTACAACGCGTCCATCGCGGCCGCGCGGTTCGACCTGTTCTTCAACGTCGCGGACGCGCCCGCAGGCACCGGGTGGGACGGATTCGTCGAGTACGCCACAGAGCTGTTCGACCGCTCCACCGTCGAGGCGATGGCATCGCGGTTCGTGCGCATCCTCCGCGAGATCGCCACGGCCCCTGAAGCTTCGGTGGGCTCGATCGATGTGCTCGACACCGAGGAGCGCGAACGGATACTGCATCGATGGAACGAGACCGCCTACGACATCGTCGACACCACCGTCGTCGAACTGTTCCAGGCGCAGGCAGGCCGGACGCCGGATGCGCTCGCGGTCGTCTGCGGTGAGACCGAACTGACCTACGCCGAACTCGACCTCCGGGCCGAGCAGCTCGCCCGGTCCTTGAGCTCGTATGGGGTAGGCCCCGACAGCATCGTCGCGGTCGCGTTGCCCCGGACCGCGGACCTGATTGTCGCGCTGCTCGGCGTGCTGAAAGCAGGCGGCGGATACCTGCCGATCGACCCGGCCTACCCCTCGGACCGCCTCGCCTTCGTCCTCGCCGACGCCGCACCGGTCGTCGTGCTCACCGATTCGGCTACCGCAGACGTGCTACCTCGCCCGGCACCACCGTTGCTGTTCGTGGATACAGCCTTGACATCGGACAACGTCGAAAAGATCGTCGGCGTCGCACCACAGAATCTGGCGTATGTGATCTACACGTCGGGCTCGACCGGTGTGCCCAAAGGTGTTGGTGTAACCCACCGTAACGTGGTGAACCTGGTCGCTCAGGCATGGGCGATCAACCCGGCCGATCGCGTGCTCGTGCACACCTCGATCGCCTTCGACGCCTCCACCTACGAGATCTGGCCCGCCCTGACCGGCGGTGCGACGGTGGTGCTCACCGCCGAGCAGCGCTCTGACCTGGTCGAGATCACCCACCTGGTCGAATCCCGTTCGGTGACGAAGATGTTCTCGACGCCGCCCATGCTCTCGGCTCTGCTCGATCACGACGAACCCCGGCTCGACAACCCGCTGCGGACTCTGCGCGAGATCATCGCAGGCGGCGCCGAACTGACCGCGACGCTCGTGCACCGGCTGAACGCGAAATACCCTGGCGTACAGGTGATCAACGGGTACGGACCCACCGAAACGACAGCGTGTGTGACCGACTATCACGCAGGCGCCGAGGGTGACGGTGCCGTGCCGATCGGTGTTCCGGTGGCCAATACACGGGTGTATGTCCTGGATTCGTGGTTGGTGCCGGTCCCTGTCGGCGTTCCGGGCGAATTGTATGTAGCGGGAACACAATTGGCGCGCGGCTACCACGGACGTGCCGCCTTGACGGCGTCGCGGTTCGTGGCGGACCCGTTCGACCCGGGCGGTGGCGGTCGGTTGTATCGCACCGGTGATGTCGTGCGCTGGAAAGCCGACGGCGTGCTGGAATTCGCGGGCCGGGTCGACGATCAGGTGAAGATCCGTGGGTTCCGCGTCGAACCGGGTGAGGTGGAAACCGTTCTCGCACAGCATCCTGCGGTGTCTCGCGCCGTGGTGGTGGCGCACGACGCTGAGGTCGGCGGCAGCCAGTTGGTCGGATATGTGGTCGCCGACCGAACGGGCCCGGTGATCGGCGAAGACGAATTGGTCGGCCAGTGGCGCCAGGTCTACGACGACGTGTACGGCGCTGATACCCCCGCCACGGGTTTCGGCGACGACTTCGGCGGTTGGAACAGCACCTACACCGGTGCGCCGATCCCGTTGGGCCAGATGCGGGAATGGCGCTCGACCACCGTCGATCGTATCCGTGCGCTGCGGCCCGAGCGTGTCCTCGAAATCGGTGTGGGCTCGGGGCTGCTGCTGTCGCAGGTGGCACCGGACTGCGCCGAGTACTGGGCGACCGACTTCTCGGCCGCGACCATCAGCACGCTGCAGCAGCAACTCGATCCGACGCTCACCGACCGCGTCTTTCTGAGTGTCCGAGCGGCCGACGACACCGACGGCCTGCCCCAGCACTACTTCGACACCGTGGTGGTGAACTCGGTGGTCCAGTACTTCCCCGGCGAACGGTATCTGCGCCGAGTCCTCGAGCGCGTGTTCGAACTGCTCGCTCCCGGCGGGGCGGTGTTCCTCGGCGACGTGCGTAACCTGGCTTTGCTGGAGGAGTTCACCACCGCCGTGCAGGTCACCCGTGAGGGCGGTGAGGATCCCGCGGTGGTCGAGGATCGGGTCCGTCGTGACATCGCGGCGGAGAAGGAACTCCTGCTGGCACCGGAGTACTTCCTCGCACTGGGTCGTGACCTGGGAATCGGCGCGGTAGATATCGAGCTCAAACGCGGTTTCGCGGTGAACGAGCTGACCCGATACCGCTACGACGTCGTTCTGCGTAAGCATGCCGAACAGCCGCTGTCGGTCGCAGAGACGCCGAAAATCGAGTTCCACGACCAGGATTCACTCACCACCCTGCTGCGCACGGACCATCCCGACGGTCTTCGCGTCACCGGGATCCCACACGCCGGACTCATCGGCCAGATCGCGGTGACCGAGCAGATCAGATCAGGACTCCCGGTCTCGGCCGATGATCGAACCGACCTGCTCGGCGCCGGTTTCGAAGGAATCCTCGCCGCCGATCGGCGAGGTGTCAGTCTACTGCCCGAGGACCTGCACGCGCTCGGTCGGGAACTCGGATACCGGACGGCGGTCACCTGGTCGTCGGAACCCGGTCGGATGGACGCGGTCTTCCTCGAAGCCACCTCGGCGCAGGACCGAGTACTGACCGACGTGTACCTGCCGTCGGATGTGGTGGGTGATCCCGCCGCGTACGCCAACAGCCCCCAGGACACGCTGCTCCCCGCCGGCGTGCGCGCGTTCGCGGCCGAACGACTGCCCGACTTCATGGTGCCCACGGTGGTGATGGTGATCGACTCGGTGCCGTTGACCACCAACGGCAAGCTCGACCGCGCGGCGCTGCCCGCACCGGAGTGGGTGTCGGCCAGCAAGTATCGGGCGCCACGCTCCGACCACGAAAAGACCCTGGCCGAACTGTTCGCCGAGATCTTGGGGGTTGGCCGCGTCGGCATCGACGACAGCTTCTTCGCACTCGGCGGCCATTCGCTGCTGGCGACCAGGCTGACCAGCCGAATCCGGTCGGTGCTCGGCGTCGAAGTGCCGATTCGAGTGATGTTCGAGGCCGCCACGGTGGCCGAACTCGCCGCGCGGTGGCCGCAACTGGCTCCCACCCGGCGACCGGCTCTGCGCAGGATGAATCGAGAGGTGAGCTAGTAATGATTCCATTGTCGTTCGCCCAGCGCCGGTTGTGGTTCATCCATCGGCTGGAGGGGCCGTCCGCCACCTACAACATGCCGGTGACGGTCCGGCTGGCCGGCGTCTTCGACGCATCCGCCTTCGCGGCCGCGGTCGGTGACGTCGTCGCCCGCCACGAAAGCCTGCGCACGATCTTCGTCGAAGCCGACGGGGTACCGACCCAGCGCGTGCTCGATCCCGGCAGCGTCGAGGTGCCGGTGACCGTCACCGACGTCACGCCCGCCGAGCTGGACCGGGCGGTCACCGCGGCGACCCGCTACGCCTTCGATCTGTCCAGCGAGATCCCCATCCGCACCAACGTGTTCCGCTGCGGCACCGAGGAATGCGTGCTGGTCCTGCTGATCCACCACATCGCCGGCGACGGCTGGTCGATGACGCCACTGCTGCGCGACCTGTCGGAGGCCTACGCGGCACGTCGAGACGGCCGTGAACCGCAGTGGGAGCCTCTGCCGGTCCAGTATGTCGACTACACGCTGTGGCAACAGGAACTGCTCGGCTCGCCGACGGATCCCAACAGTGTGCTCTCGCGCCAATTCGACTACTGGCGTAGGGAACTGGAGGATCTGCCCGAACAACTGCGGTTGCCGACGGATCGGCCACGGCCACGAGTCGCGAGCTATGCCGGCGATGTGGTGGTGGTCGGCATCGACGGCCGGATCAGAGCCGGAGTCGAACGCTGCGCGGCGGGTGCGGGCGCGACGTCGTCGATGGCATTGCAGGCGGCCTTGGCTGTGCTGTTGTTCAAACTCGGTGCAGGCGAGGATATTCCGATCGGATCGCCGATCGCGGGTCGCACCGACGACGCGCTGAACGACCTCGTCGGATTCTTCATCAACACGTGGGTGCTGCGAACTCGAGTGTCGCCGGGGGCCTCGTTCAGCGAGATCCTCGGCCAGGTCACCGCGAAAGCGCTTGCCGCGTACGAGAATCAGGATGTCCCGTTCGAACTGCTGGTGGAGATGCTCAATCCCGCCCGCTCGGCGGCACGCCACCCGCTCTTCCAAGTGCTGTTGAGCATGCAGAACAACACCGCACCCACGCTGGAACTGGCGGGGGTCGGATTCGAACCCTATGCCATGGCCGCGACGACCTCGCAGTTCGATCTAACCTTCACCATCACCGATCAGGTATCCGGTAACGGTGCCGGACCCGGGTGGGGCCTGCATATCGAGTACTCGACCGACCTGTTCGATCGGTCCACGGTCGAGGCCATGGCGTCGCGGTTCGTGCGGCTGCTCGGCTCGATCGCCGTGGACGCGCACCGGGCGGTGGGCTCGATCGATGTGCTCGACGCCGAGGAACGCGAAGACGTGCTGCACCGGTGGAACGACACCACTGTCGAGCTCACCGAGACCACCCTCATCGGACTGTTCGAGGCCCAGCTCGCGCGGACGCCGGATGCGGTCGCGCTCGTCTGCGGCGACACGGAACTCACCTACGCCGAACTCGACAGTCGGGCTGAACTGCTCGCGCGGGTGCTGGTTTCGCGTGGGGTGGGTGCCGACAGCATCGTCGCTGTCGCTCTGCCGCGGAGCGCGGACCTGATCGTGGCGTTGGTGGCGGTGGTGAAGGCCGGTGGCGCGTACCTGCCGATCGACCCGGCGTATCCCTCGGACCGCCTCGCATTCGTCCTGGGCGATGCCGCCCCGGTTGTCGTCGTGACCGACCGTGCGACGGCGAATCTCCTGCCGCACCACGATATTCCGAATCTCTACCTCGGCGAGGAAGAGCATTCGAGTGCTGAGTCCCGGAGCGTTCCGGGGGCGCACAATCTGGCCTATGTGATCTACACGTCCGGTTCCACCGGTGTGCCCAAGGGTGTCGGGATCACCCACCGCAATGTCGTGAACCTGGTCGCGCAGGCGTGGTCGGCCGAGCCGGGGGATCGGGTGCTGGCGCATTCCTCGATCGCGTTCGACGCCTCGACCTACGAGATCTGGCCCGCCCTCTGCGGCGGTGCGACCCTGGTCGTCGCCGCAGAACAACGTTCGGATCCGTCGGAGATCGCCCAGCTGGTCGAAACCCTCTCGGTGACAATGCTGTTCGCTACACCGCCCTTGCTGTCGGTATTGGTCGAGCAGGCGCAGTCGACACCTGGCAACCCGTTTCACACTGTGCGACAGGTGAATACCGGCGCTGACACCCTCACCCCGGGACTGGTGTGTGCGATGCGCCAGGAGTTCGGCGATGTCCGGATCGAGAACCTGTACGGTCCGACCGAGGCAACGGTCGATGTGACGTCGTATCGGGTGCCAGACGGTGGCGTGGACACGGTCGTGCCGATCGGTACCCCGGTCGCCAATACGCGGGTGTACGTACTGGATTCGTGGCTCACGCCGGTGCCCGTCGGGGTCGCCGGTGAGCTGTATGTAGCCGGTACACAGCTGGCTCGCGGCTATCAGCGACGACCGGGATCGACCGCTGCCCGATTCGTGGCCGACCCGTTCGATCCAGCCGGTGGTCGGCTGTATCGGACCGGCGATGTGGTGCGCTGGAATGCCGACGGCCAGTTGGAGTTCGCCGGGCGCAGCGATGATCAGGTGAAGATCCGGGGCTTCCGGGTCGAGCTCGGCGAGGTCGAATCGGTACTGGCCCAGCACAGTTCGGTCGCGCAGGCTGTGGTGGTCGCCCATGAGACCGACACCGGCGGCAAACAATTGGTCGGGTATGTGGTCGCCGATCGGAATGCTGTCCTCGACGGTGCCGAGGTGCGCGGCTTCGCAGCCGAACGGTTGCCGGATTTTATGGTGCCGACCGTGGTGATGGTGATCGACGCCGTGCCATTGACCACCGGCGGCAAAGTAGATCGCTCCGCGCTGCCGATCCCGGAGCTCAGGTCGTCGGTGCCCTACCGCGCGCCGAACACCGCCGAGGAACGCAAGGTGGCGGAGTTGTTCGCCGGTGTGCTCGGGCTCGACCGGGTCGGCGTCGACGACAGCTTCTTCGCTCTCGGCGGCCACTCTCTGCTGGCAACCCGGCTGGCGAGCCGGATCCGGGCGGAACTGGGCGCCGAGGTGGCGATTCGGACGATCTTCGACGCTCCGACGGTGGCGCAGTTGGCGACCCGGCTGGATTCGGGCATCCGGGTGCGCCCGGCACTGGTGGCGCTGCCGCGACCGGACGAGGTTCCGCTGTCGTTCGCGCAGCGGCGGTTGTGGTTCATCCACCGGCTCGAAGGCCCCTCCGCGACCTTCAACATCCCGCTGGCGGTGCGGGTGCGTGGGCTCGACGTGGCGGCCTTGCGTGCGGCGATCGCCGATGTCGTCGCCCGCCACGAAAGCCTGCGCACCGTCTTCGTCGACACCGGCGGGGTGCCCCGACAGCAGGTCCTCGACAGTGTCGAGGTCCCGTTCACGGTCGCCGAACCGGACTCCGACGAGGTGGACGCGGCGGTCACCGAGGCAGCACGGCACACCTTCGACCTGACTTCGCAGATCCCTTTGCGCACCAGTGTCTTTCGATCCGGAACCGACGAGCACATCCTCGTCCTGCTCATCCACCACATCGCCGGCGACGGCTGGTCGATGGGCCCGCTCCTGCGAGACCTCTCCACGGCGTACGCGGCCCGCCTGACAGGCCTGGAACCGCAGTGGACACCGTTGCTGGTGCAGTACGTGGATTACACGCTGTGGCAGCAGGACATGCTGGGCTCCTCGGACGACCCCGACAGCATGCTGTCCCGGCAATTCGACTATTGGCGTGGCGAACTGGCCGGACTGCCCGAACAATTGCGTGTGCCGACGGATCGGCCGCGCCCACGGGTCGCGGGCCATCGAGGCGACGTGGTGTCGTTCGATATCGATCCCGAGCTCCGCGTCGCAGTCGAGCGGTTGGCGGCTCGCGAGGGCGCGACGGTGTCGATGGTCCTGCAATCGGCCCTCGTCGTGTTGTTGCTCAAACTCGGTGCGGGGGAGGATATTCCGATCGGCTCGCCGATCGCGGGCCGGACCGACGAGAACCTCACCGACCTGGTCGGGTTCTTCGTCAACACCTGGGTGCTCCGCGCGAAGGTGTCGGCATCGATGTCGTTCGTCGAGGTCGTCGGTCAGGTCAGGGCGAAAGCCCTGTCGGCCTACGAGAACCAGGACATTCCGTTCGAATTGCTCGTCGAACTGCTCAACCCGCCCCGATCGGCGGCGCACCACCCGTTGTTCCAGGTGTCCCTCGCGTTCCAGAACAACGCGTTGCCCGCCCTGGAGCTGCCGGGCGCGGGATTCGAACCCTACGGAGCCTCCGTGGCGAGCTCCCGGTTCGACCTGTTCTTCAATATCGCCGACGGCGCCGCCGGAGACCGGTGGAGCGGACTTGTCGAGTACGCGACCGAGCTGTTCGATCGGTCCACGGTCGAATCGATGGTCGCCCGGTTGGTGCGACTGCTGGGTCTGGTCGTGTCGGCACCCGATGTGGCGGTGGGATCGCTCGACGTTCTCGACGTCGACGAACGTGACGCGGTGCTGCGCCGCTGGAACGAGACCGCCGGAGACGCCGTCGACACCACCATGATCGAGCTGTTCCGGTCGCGAGTGTCGCGGACCCCCGATCTGGTTGCCGTCCTCCACGGCGACACCGAGCTGACCTATCGAGACCTCGACCTCCGTGCGGAACGGCTCTCACGGGTACTGGTCGCTCGCGGGGTCGGCGCGGATCGTGTTGTCGCAGTGGCATTGCCGCGGTCCGCGGAGTTGATCGTGGCCATGCTGGCGGTCTGGAAGGCGGGCGGTGCGTACCTGCCGATCGATGCTGGCTACCCCGCGGATCGCTTGACGTTCATCCTCACCGACGCCGCACCGGTCGTTGTGCTGACCGATGCCCCGACCGCCCCACTGCTGCCGCACACGACCGTGCCACAGGTCTGCCTCGACGCGCCTGGCATCGCTTCAGGGGACACGTCTGTCCCGCATCGCGCTGTGGTGAACCCGCAGAATCTGGCGCAGGTGATCTACACGTCCGGGTCCACTGGTGTGCCGAAAGGCGTGGGAGTCACGCACCGGAACCTGGCCAATCTGGTTGCCCAGGCATGGCGGACGGAGCCGGGGGACCGGGTGCTGGTGCACTCCTCGATCGCCTTCGACGCGTCGGGTTACGAGATCTGGCCCGCACTGTGTGGTGGCGCGACGCTGGTCACCGCCGGTGAGCGGCGCTCGGATCTGGACGAGATCGCCCACCTGGTCGAATCCCGTTCGGCCACCCTGATGTTCGCCACCCCGCCGCTGCTGTCGGCGCTGCTCGAACACGTCGAAACCGTGCCGGGCCGTCCGTTGCGGAGTCTGCGGCGGGTGGTGGCAGGCGGTGCCGAGCTGACAGCGGCCATCGTGCATCGGGTGCACGCGCAGTACCCCGACCTCGAGGTAGTGAACGGTTACGGCCCCACCGAAACGACAGCGTGCGTCACCGACCACGTGGCAGAGCTCGGCCTCGACGGAGCGGTGCCGATCGGGCGGCCGCTGGGGAATGTCAGGGTGTTCGTGCTGGACGCGTGGCTGGCGCCTGTGCCCGCCGGTGTGCCCGGCGAACTGTATGTCGGCGGCGCGCAAGTGACCCGCGGCTATCAGGGGCGGGCGGATCTGACCGCGGCCCGGTACGTCGCCGACCCGTTCGACCCAGTCGGCGGTGGTCGGCTGTACCGCACCGGTGACATCGTGCGCTGGACGACCTGCGGACGGCTGGAATTCGGGGGACGCGTCGACGACCAGGTGAAGATCCGCGGGTACCGGGTGGAACCGGGTGAGGTCGAAACCGCACTGGCGCAACACCCTTCGGTCTCCCAGGCGGTGGTTGTCGCACACGGTGATCAACTGATCGGCTACGTGGTGGCCGAGGCGTCTACGTCCGATGAACTCGATGCAGGCCAAGTCCGCGGGTTCGCCGCCGAGCGGTTGCCGGAGTTCATGGTGCCCGCGACGGTGATGGTGATCGACGCGGTCCCGCTGACCGCGAACGGCAAACTCGACCGCGCCGCACTGCCGGACCCGCAGTTCGCCGCATCCGCGCGCTATCGCGCACCCCGAACCGACCAGGAACAGATCCTGGCCGCCGCGTTCGCCGAGGTGTTGGGGCTGGAACGCGTCGGCGTCGACGACAGCTTCTTCGAACTGGGCGGCGACAGCATCCGCTCGATTCAGCTGGTGTCGCGGGCGCGGGAAGCGGGCCTGGAGATCAGCCCGCGCGAGGTCTTCGAGTATCGAACAGCAGCCGGGTTGGCGGCCGTCGCTCGCGGCCTCGGCGCCGCGAACTCGCAATTGGCGGAGCTCGACGGAGGAGCGGTGGGCTGGCTGCCGTTGCTGCCCGCGGCTCGATTCGTGCGCGAGCTGGGGGCGGGATTCGATCGATTCACGCAGTCGTTGACGGTGGAACTGCCGGTGGGTATCGACCGGGCGGGGCTGGTGGCGACATTGACGGCGGTGCTCGATCGCCACGATGTGCTGCGGTCCCAGTTGGTCGATGACGGCCGGGGCGCAGGGCTCGAGGTGGCGCCGGTCGGCGCGATCGACGTCGACCCATTCGTGTGTCACGTCGAGATCCCCTCGATCACAACGGATTCCAGCGACCCGTTCGACGATCAAGCCGAGCTCATCGCGGCACAGGTGGCTGCGGCCACGGGCCGGTTGGCGCCGTCGGCGGGGGTGATGGTGCAGTTCGTGTGGTTCGACGCTGGACCCACTCGCGCGGGCCGGTTGTCGATCGTGGCGCATCACCTGGTCATCGATGGGGTGTCGTGGCGAATCCTGTTGCCGGACTTGGCCATGGCGTGGCAGATCGTTGTCGCGGGATCGGTGCCGGTGTTGCCTGCCGCGGGAACATCGATGCGGCGATGGGCGCACGGGCTGGTCGAGATGGCGGCAGCACCCTCGGTGGTGGAGCAATTGCCTTGGTGGCGTGCGGTTCTCGACGGACCGGATCCGATGGTGGGCGTCCGCCCGCTGAATCCGGCCATCGATGTCATGGGGACTGTGCATCGCGTCGCTGTCGAGATACCGACGGCACAGACCGAGGCGTTGTTGACCACCTTGCCCGCGCTGTTCCACGGTGGAGTAGAGGACGGGTTGCTGGCGGCCTTGACAGCAGCGGTCAGTCGCTGGCGCCACGACCAGGGCGTGCACGAGGACTCGGTGCTGATCCGGCTGGAGGGGCACGGACGGGAAGAAGATGCCGTTGCCGGTGCCGATCTGTCGAGCACGGTCGGCTGGTTCACCAGCGTGTACCCGGTGCGATTGACGGCGACCACCCCCGAATGGAACCAGGTCTGCGCTGGCGCCGCTGCCGCGGGAACCTTGTTCAAGTCGGTGAAAGAGCAGTTGCGTGCTGTGCCGGACAAGGGCATCGGCTTCGGGCTGTTGCGGTATGCGAATCCCGCTGCCGCGCCTGAGCTGCAGCACCTTTCGACCGGCCAGTTCGGGTTCAACTACCTCGGTCGGTTCACCGCCACGGACCTGTTGCCGCAACGTCTGCGGGGAGCAGGGTGGGCCCCGGCCGGGGCGGGCGCCAACGCGGCACCGGATCCGGCGATGCCGGTGATGTCGGTGGTCGACGTGACCGCGATCGTCGTCGACACCGGTGATGGTCCGGTGCTGCAAGTGGTGTTCTCGGCGCCGGACGGTGTGCTGGATCGCGCCGAAACGGCGCACCTCGCCGAGTTGTGGCGTAGCGCGGTGGTGGGCCTGGCCGGGTACGCCACTTCGTCGGCGGGCGGACTGACTCCGTCCGACGTGTCGTTGGTCGAACTCGGTCAAGCCGAGATCGAGGGGTTGGAGCAGCGGTATCCGGGGTTGGTGGATGTGTGGCCGTTGACTGCGATGCAGTCGGGTCTGCTGTTCCATCAAGCCATGGCGAGCTCGGGCTCCGACGCTTATCACATGCAGGTCGTCTTCGGCCTGACCGGAAACATGGATGCCGACCGGATGCGCTCGGCCGGGCAAGCACTGCTGGACCGGTACCCGAATCTGCGCGTGGGATTCGTTGCGGGTACCCGAGGAAAGCTCGTGCAAGTCATCGTCGACAACGTCGAATTGCCCTGGCGTGTCCTGGATCTCCGCGCGCTGGCCGACGCCGATCGCGCCTCGGCGTTGCGGCACATGCTGGCCGAGGACCGCGACGCACAGTTCGAGATGGCGACGCCGCCCTTGCTGCGACTGACGCTGGTCCTGATGTCCGAAGACCGTTCAGAACTCGTGCTGACCTCTCACCACGCGTTGATGGACGGATGGTCGCTGCCGCTGCTCCTTCGGGACCTGTTGCGCCTCTACGCTTCGGACGGCGACGCGACCACCTTGCCGCAAGCGCCCGACTACCGGGAATTCCTGCAATGGCTGGGCGAGCAGAACCCCGACGCCGGGATGGCGGCCTGGCTCGAAGAGCTCGACGGTGTCGACGAACCCACGCTGCTGGCAGTCGACACAGGTGGCGCCGGGAGTGCGGGCGTCGAACAGCTCGAGGTGCCGCTGACCGCGGAAACCGCGGCGCGAGTGAGCAAGCGGGCCGGGGAGTTCGGCGTCACGGCGAACACCGTCGTGCAGGCGGCATGGGGAATTCTGCTCTGCGCGTTGACCGGCCGACACGATGTGGTGGCCGGGGCCACGGTCTCCGGACGCCCACCGTCGATCGAGAGCGTCGACTCGATGGTCGGATTGTTCATCAACACCGTGCCGGTGCGGGTCCGCGTCGGCCCCCGCGACACCCTCGCGGACGTGCTGGTCGGCTTGCAAGCGCGCCAAGCCGCGCTGCTCGACCACCACCACGTCGGTTTGAGCGACATTCACCAGGCGACGGGCCTGCACGTCCTGTTCGACACCCTGATCGGGTTCGAGTCCTATCCCGTCGACCAGGCCGGAATCGGTGCGGCGGCCACCACCAGCGGCATCGCCATCGCCGACCTGCACTCCGACGCCCCCACCCACTACCCGCTGACCGTTTTCGCCGCCGCGAACCCCACCCTGCAACTGCGACTCGAGTACCGCACCGACGCCTTCGACGCACCCGCCGCCGAGGCGATCGCGGCCCGGTTGGCGCGGATACTGCGACAGATCGTGACCGACCCGGACCTTCCGGTGCGGTCGATCGACCTGCTCGGTGCCGAGGAACGTGAAGCGGTCCTGCACCGCTGGAACGACACCGCCCTCGACGTCGAGGACCGTACGCTCGACGGACTGCTCGAAGCACAGGTCGCCCTGACCCCTGACGCCGTCGCGGTCCGTTGTGCGGACGTCGAACTCACCTACCGCGAACTCGATACGCGGGCAACGGAACTCGCCCATATGCTGAGATCGCAAGGCGTCGGTCCCGACACCGTTGTCGCGGTCGCCCTGCCCAGGTCCGCGGACCTGATCGTCGCGATGTCGGCTGTGCTCAAAGCGGGTGGCGCGTATCTGCCGATCGATCCCGCTTACCCCTCCGAGCGACTGGCGTTCATCCTCACCGACGCCGCACCGGTGGTCGTGGTGACCGACACTGCTACCGCACCGCTGCTGCCTGACACCGCGCCTCGCCTGTTCCTCGACACCCTCGAGGCACCGGGGGGAACGACGTCGGGCGCGGTGTCCACACCGCAGAATCTGGCGTACGTGATCTACACCTCCGGATCGACCGGTGTGCCGAAAGGCGTTGGTATCACGCACCGCAACGTGGCGAACCTGATCGCCCAGGCCTGGACGGCGGGCACCGGGGATCGAGTGCTGATGCACTCGTCGGTCGCGTTCGACGCGTCCACCTATGAAATCTGGCCCGCACTGTGCGGTGGCGCGACACTGGTGATCGCGGCCGAACAACGATCGGACCCGGCGGAAATCACCCGATTGATCGAAACCCATTCGGTGACGAAGATGTTCGCCACCCCGCCACTGCTGGCCGCCTTGGTCGAACACCTCGACACAGTCGCGGGCGAGCCGCTGCGCAGTCTGCGGCAGGTGAACACCGGCGCCGACACACTGACCCGCGGATTGGTTGCGGCACTGCGCGCCAAGTGCGACAACGTCCGGATCGACAACCTGTACGGCCCCACCGAGGCGACAGTCGACGTGACAGCCCTCGAGGTGCCCGCCGACATCGAGACCGTGGTGCCGATCGGTGCGCCCGTGGCCAATACGCGGGTCTATGTCCTGGATTCGTGGCTGGCGCCGGTGCCTGTCGGCGTGGCGGGGGAGCTGTATGTCGCCGGTGCGCAGTTGGCGCGCGGATATCACGGCAAGCCCGGCCCGACCGCGGCCAGGTTCCTCGCCGATCCCTTCGACGCCGCCGGAGGCCGCTTGTATCGCACCGGTGACGTGGTGCGCTGGAATGCCGACGGGCAGCTGGAGTTCGCGGGCCGAGCCGATGATCAGGTGAAGGTCCGTGGGTTCCGGGTCGAGCCGGGCGAGGTCGAAACCGCACTGGCACAACATCCTTCAGTGTCCCGTGCGGTAGTGATCACCCGTGACATCGGCGTTGGCAAACAACTGCTGGGCTACGTGGTCGGTGCGGACGGGCTCGACGGGAAACAGGTGCGCGACTTCGTCGCCGAGCGGCTGCCGGACTTCATGGTGCCCGCGGCGGTGACCGTGATCGAGTCGGTGCCGTTGTTGCCGAGCGGAAAGCTCGACCGCGCCGCCTTGCCGGAACCGGAACTGACCTCGTCGGCGGACTATCGCGCGCCAGGGACCGATCACGAACAGGTCCTGGCGGGCGTGTTCGCCGAAGTGCTCGGCCTGGAACGCGTCGGCGTCGACGACAGCTTCTTCGAATTGGGTGGGGACAGCATCCGCTCGATCCAGGTGGTCTCGCGGGCACGCGAATTGGGAGTGGAGATCAGTCCGCGGGAGGTGTTCGAGCACCGGACGGCCGCTGCGTTGGCCGCGCTGTCGATCGGTCGCGGCGATGCGGGACCGGTCTTGACGGAACTGCCAGGTGGTGGGATCGGATGGATGCCGTTGCTGCCGGTGGCCCGGTTCGTGCGGGACAGGGGCGGGGCGGGATTCGACGGCTTCAGCCAATCGCTGCTGCTCGACCTACCTGCCGGGATAGACCGGGCCGGGTTGGTGACGACCCTGACAGCGGTGCTCGATCGTCACGACGCGCTGCGGTCGCGGCTGGTCGACGACGACCGTGGTGCGGGACTCGAAGTGGCGCCCGTCGGCTCGGTGGACGTCGACCTGCTGCTGCATCGTGTCGAACCGACTCAGAGCGTTGCCGAGTCGGTAATCGTCGCCGAGCTGGCGGCGGCTGCAGGCAGGCTGGCGCCCTCGGCGGGGGTGATGGTGCAGTTCGTGTGGTTCGACGCCGGACCCACCGAGCCGGGCCGGTTGTCGATCGTGGCGCATCACCTGGCGATCGACGGGGTGTCGTGGCGAATCCTGTTGCCGGACTTGGCGATGGCCTGGCAGTCGGCAGCGGCGGGATCGCCGCCGAAGTTGGCGGGCACGGGAACATCGTTGCGGCGGTGGGCGCACGGGCTGGTCGAACAGGCGAGCCGACCGGAGCGGCTGGCGGAAATGTCCTGGTGGCGATCGACTTTGGACGGCCCCGATCCGATGCTGGGCGACAGGCCGCTCGACCCCACCGTCGACGTTATGGCCACCGCACGCAATGTCGCGGTCCGGATTCCGGCGGCGGACACCGAAACCTTGTTGACCACGCTGCCCGCGCTGTTCCACGGCGGCGTCGACGACGGCTTGCTCGCGGCACTGACCGCGGCGATCACCCACTGGCGTCACCGCAGGGGCGTGGAAGAGCAGTCGGTGCTGGTCCGGTTGGAAGGCCACGGGCGCGAAGAGGGGGCCGTCCCCGGTGCTGATCTGTCGAGCACGGTGGGCTGGTTCACCAGCATGTTCCAGGTGCGGTTGAATGCGCAGGCAACGGACTGGGACCAACTCTGCGCCGGTGGTCCCGCGGTCGGCACCCTGTTCAAGTCGGTGAAAGAGCAGTTGCGGGCAGTGCCGGACAAGGGCATCGGCTTCGGGATGCTGCGGTACCTGAATCCGGACACTTCCGCTGAGCTGCAACAGTTCTCGGCCGGTCAAATCGGATTCAACTACCTGGGTCGGTTCACCTCCACAGACCTGCTGCCGCAGCGACTGCGCGCAGCCGGGTGGACGCCCGCCGTGGATGCCGGACAACTGATCACTCCCATGGATCCGGCGACCTCCGCGATGCCCGCGCTGTCGGTACTCGATGTCAACGCGATGGTGGTCGACACCGAAGACGGACCGGTCATGCAAGCGGTCTTCGCCGCACCCGAAGGCGTGCTGGCGGAATCCGAGGTCAAGGAGTTGGCGGGGTTGTGGCGCAGCGCGGTGCTGGGTCTGGCTCGGCACGCCGCGACGACCGTGGGTGGTCTGACGCCCTCGGACCTGTCGTTGGTCGATCTGGATCAAAGCGAGATCGAGGCGGTCGAGCGGCAGTATCCCGATCTGGTGGATGTGTGGCCGTTGACACCGATGCAGTCGGGGTTGCTGTTCCACCAGGTCATGGCGGGTTCGGGCTTCGATGCCTATCACATGCAGGTCGTCTTCGGCCTGACCGGCGGGGTGGACGCGGCCCGGCTGCGGGCAGCTGGACAGGCACTGCTCGACCGCTACCCGAACCTGCGGGTGGCCTTCGCCGCCGATCGAAACGGAAACACGATCCAGGTAGTCGTCGACGGTGTCGAATTGCCGTGGCGAATAGTCGATCTGCGCGATCACGACGCCCAGGCGACAGCGTTGGAGCGGGTCCTGATCGAAGACCGGAACGAGCACTTCGACACCGCGGTCCCGCCTCTGCTGCGGTTGACGCTCGTACCGATGACCGAGCACCGTTCGGAACTGATCGTCACCGCCCACCACGTGCTACTCGACGGCTGGTCGCTGCCACTGCTCGTCCAAGATCTGTTGCGCCTCTACACTTCCGCCGGTGACAGCGCGACCATGCCGCCCGCGCCGGACTACACGGACTTCCTGAAATGGCTGAACCGCCAGGACCCCCAGGCCGGCCTACAGGCTTGGACTCAGGAGCTGCGAGGCGTCCAAGAACCCACACTGCTGGCCGGTGGCACAGACGGCACTGCTTCGCCGGAAGTCGGCGTCGAGCGGGTCCAAGTTCCACTGCCCGCGACGACAGCGATGGCAGTGAGCAGGCAGGCCGCGGCACTCGGGGTCACCGTGAACACCGTCGTGCAGGGCGCATGGGGGATAGCGCTGGCCGTCGCGACCGGTCGCCGCGAGGTGATCGCCGGTGCCACCGTCTCGGGCAGACCGCCTTCGATCGCCGGGGTCGACGCGATGGTCGGGTTGTTCATCAACACGGTGCCGGTGCGGGTGGTCATCGATCCCCGAGACACCCTGGCCGACATGCTGATCGCCCTGCAAGACCGCCAGGTCGCCCTGCTGGATCACCACCATGTCGGCTTGAGCGATATTCACCAGGCGGTCGGGCTGAACATATTGTTCGACACCCTGATCGCGTTCGAGTCCTACCCCGTCGACCACGCCGGAATCGGGCAGGCAGTCACCACCAGCGGCATCGCCATCACCGATCCCCGCCCCAACACGCCCTCCCACTACCCGCTGACCGTCATCGCCAATGCCACCCCCACGCTGACACTGCATCTGGAATACCGCACCGATGTGTTCGACAGGGCCGAGGTCGAGGCGACTGCGGCACGCCTGGCGCGGATACTCGAGCAGGTTGCCGCAGACCCCGCCGTGCCGGTGCGAGAGATCGACGTTCTCGGCAGCGATGAGCGAAACCTCTTGCTGCACAAGTGGAATGACACTGCAGCCCGGGTCCCCGACGCCACCGTCGTCGAACTGTTCGCAACACAGGTCGCCGCGACACCGGAGGCGATAGCCGTCTTCTGCGCCTCCACCGAGCTCACCTACCGGGAACTCGACACGAGAGCCGAAGACCTGGCCCGCGTGCTCCAGTCGAAGGGAGTCGGCCCCGACACGATCGTGGCGGTCGCACTGCCCAAATCGGCGGACCTGATCGTGGCGTTGCTCGCGGTGTTGAAAGCGGGCGGCGGATACCTGCCTATCGACCCGGCCTACCCCTCGGATCGACTCACCTTCATTCTCACCGACGCCGACCCGGTCATCATCATGACCGAGAATGCCACCGCCGCAACACTTCCCGACACCGCGATACCTCGTCTCTTTCTCGACACTCTCGACCGCGCCGCCCACGCGGTGCCCGAGCTCGTTCGCTGCACGGCGGCGCCGGACAACGCGGCGTACCTGATCTACACCTCCGGTTCGACCGGTGTCCCCAAAGGCGTTGTGGTGAGCCACCGTAACGTCCTCAACCTCGCCTCCCAGCCGTGGTCGACCGGACCAGGGGAGCGGGTACTCGTGCATTCCTCGGTCGCGTTCGATGTGTCGACCTACGAGATCTGGCCCGCGTTGATCAGTGGCGGTGCCGTGGTGCTCGCCGGTGCGCAGCGCTCGGACCCGGCCGAGATCGCCGAGCTGATCGCGGACCTGTCGGTGACGAAGATGTTCGGCACACCCGGCTTGCTGTGGGCGTTGCTCGACCACGCGAATACCCTGCCCACCAACACATTCCAGACTGTGAAGCAGGTGATCGCGGGCGGCGCCGAACTCGGCGCGGAACTGGTGGACAGACTGCGGCACCGCATCGACGGTGTGACGGTGACCAATGGCTACGGTCCGACGGAGACCACGGTATTCGCCACGGTCTTCGATGCCGAGGCGGACAGCGAGACCGCGGTGCCGATCGGTTCGCCGCTGGTCAATGTGCGGGTGTACGTGCTCGACACGTCGTTGATGCCGGTTCCGGTGGGTGTGGCCGGTGAGTTGTATGTGGCAGGCGCCCAGGTGGCGCGCGGCTATCACGGTCGAAGTGCTTTCACCGCAAGCCGATTCGTCGCCGACCCGTTCGACCCCGCTGGTGGTCGCCTGTACCGGACCGGAGATCTGGTGCGCTGGACCGATGGCGGCCAGGTGGAATTCCTCGGCCGACTCGATGACCAGGTCAAGATCCGCGGGTTCCGGGTGGAGCCCGGCGAAGTCGCCGACGCCCTGGCGAAACACCCCTCGGTATCCCAGGCTGTCGTGGTTGCGCGTGACACCGACACCGGCGGCAAGCAGCTGATCGGCTACGTGGTCGGTGAGCGTGGCGACGACCTCGACGGCCGAGCGGTGCGACTGTTCGCCGCGGACCGACTTCCTGAGTTCATGGTGCCCGCGGCGGTGATGGTGATCGAGTCGATGCCGTTGACCACCAACGGGAAATTGGATCGCGCGGCGCTGCCGGAGCCGGAACTGGTGTCTTCGGTCAGCTATCGGGCGCCGAGCACGGCCAGGGAAAGGGCATTGACCGAGCTGTTCGGCGAGATCCTGGGCGTGGGACGGGTGGGGGTGGACGACAGCTTCTTCGAACTGGGCGGTCACTCGCTGCTGGCCACCCGCCTCGTCAGCCGAATTCGCGTGGTGTTGGGGATCGAGGTGCCCATCCGAACTGTCTTCGACGCGCCGACAGCTGCACAACTGGCTCGCAGGCTCGATCCCGGGGGAGCGGTGCGGGCCATGCTGGCGCCCAGACCGCGCCCGGATACCGTTCCGCTGTCGTTCGCGCAGCGGCGGTTGTGGTTCATCCACCGCCTGGAAGGCCCCTCCGCCACCTACAACATTCCGCTGACGGTGCGGCTGCGCGGGGCGGATGTGTCGGTCCTGCGGGTCGCCATCGACGACGTGGTGGCCAGGCACGAGACCTTGCGGACGGCCTTCGTGGAAGTCGACGGCGTGCCGTCGCAGCGGGTACTCGACAACGTCGAGGTCCCGTTCGCCGTAACCGAGGCGGACCCGGCCGAGGTGGCGACCGCGGTGAACGCGGCGGTGCGGTTCGGACTCGATCTGTCGACGCAGATCCCGATCCGGGTCACCGTGATCCGCACCGGCGACGATGAGTGCGTGCTGGTGCTGCTGATCCACCACATCGCCGGTGACGGCTGGTCGATGGCCCCACTCCTGCAAGACCTCGCGACGGCGTATTCGGCGCGCCTGGCACAGCGGGCACCGGGCTGGCAGCCGTTGCCGGTGCAGTACGTGGATTACACACTGTGGCAACAGGAATTGCTCGGTTCGCCCGACGAACCCCACAGCGTGCTCGCGCGACAGTTCGACTATTGGCGCGACGAACTCGACGGTTTGCCCGAGCAGTTGCGGCTGCCCGTCGACCGCCCGCGTCCCCGGGTGTCGAGTTACCGCGGCGACCTGGTGATGTTCGCCATCGATGCCCAGACCAGGGCCGGGTTGGAACGGATGGCCGCCGACGCGGGCGCCACGGTGTCGATGGTGCTGCAGTCGGCGCTGGCGGTGCTGTTGTTCAAACTCGGTGCGGGTGAAGATATTCCGATCGGCGCCCCGATTGCCGGCCGCACCGACGACGCACTCACCGACTTGGTCGGCTTCTTCGTCAACACCTGGGTGCTGCGCACGGCGGTCGCCCCGGCCGCGACATTCGGCGAGATCCTCGCCCAGATTCGCGCGAAATCCTTGGCAGCCTACGAGAACCAGGACGCACCGTTCGAACTGCTGGTGGAAATGCTCAACCCGGTTCGGTCGGCGGCCCACCACCCGCTGTTCCAGGTGTCGCTCGCATTCCAGAACAATGCCCTGCCCACCCTGGACTTCGCGGGCGTCGAATTCGAGCCGTACAACGCGTCGGTCGCCGCCGCGCGATTCGATCTGTTCTTCAATATCGCTGATGCCCCGGTCGGGCAACCCTGGGGTGCGTTCGTCGAATACGCGACCGACCTGTTCGATCGGTCGACGGTCGAGTCGATCGCGGCACGGTTGGTGCGGATCTTGCGGCGGGTGGTGTCGGACCCGAGCGCGCCGGTGGGGTCGATCGATGTCCTCGACAGCGGCGAACAAGAACTGGTCCTGCACCGGTGGAACAAGACCGCTGTCTCGCTCGATTCGAACCTGACCTTGGTCTCGCTGTTCGAGGCGCAGGTGGCGGCGGCCCCGGACGCGGTTGCTGTGATGTGCGGAGATGTCGAGATCTCGTATCGGGAACTCGACTGTCGCGCTGAGCAATTGGCCGCGAGTCTGCTGTCGTACGGTGTTGGTCCCGATCGTATCGTCGCGGTGGCCTTGCCCAGATCAGCGGACCTGATCGTGGCCTTGCTCGGTGTGGTGAAGGCGGGCGGTGCGTACCTGCCGATCGATCCGGGTTACCCCTCGGATCGGCTGGCCTTCGTTCTCGCCGACGCCTCGCCGCTCGTCATCGTGACCGACTCGGTGACCGCGCAGGTCCTGCCCGACGACGCGGCAGCACCACGGCTCTTCCTCGATGCCGTGGAGCCGCAGGGCACGGGCATCGGCGGTGTTCGGTCGCGGGCGCAGAACCTGGCGTACGTGATCTACACGTCGGGTTCCACCGGGGTGCCGAAAGGCGTGGGGATCACTCATCGGAACGTGGTGAACCTGGTCGCTCAAGCATGGTCGGTCGATCACGACGACCGGGTGCTTGTGCATTCGTCGATCGCCTTCGATGCCTCCACCTATGAAATCTGGCCTGCGCTGTGCGGGGGTGCCACGTTGGTGCTCGCCGGGGAGCAGCGTTCGGATCCGGCGGAGATCACCCGGCTGGTCGACACCCGGTCGGTGACCAAGATGTTCGCCACACCGCCGTTGTTGTCGGCACTGGTCGACCACGTCGCATCGGTGCCGGGTAGCCCGTTGCGCAGTGTGCGGCAGGTGAATACGGGTGCCGACACGCTCACGTCCGGGCTGGTCGACGCGGTCCGGGGGCAGTTCGGGGATATTCGTCTCGACAACCTGTACGGCCCGACCGAGGCGACAGTCGATGTGACCGCGTTCCGGGTGCCCGACGATCAGTGTGGTGCGGTGGTGCCCATCGGTGCTCCGGTCGCGAATATGCGTGTGTACGTGCTGGATTCGTGGTTGGCGCCGGTCTCCGTCGGCGTCGCTGGTGAGCTCTATGTCGCCGGTGCGCAGTTGGCGCGCGGGTATCACGGTAAGTCCGGGTTGACCGCGGCCCGGTTCATCGCCGATCCGTTCGATCCGACCGGTGGCGGGCGGCTGTACCGGACCGGAGACGTGGTGCGCTGGAATGTCGACGGGCAGTTGGAGTTCGCCGGGCGCAGCGATGATCAGGTCAAGATCCGTGGGTTCCGGGTCGAGCCCGGCGAGGTCGAAACCGTACTGGCGCAACATCCCTCGGTGTCACAGGCCGTTGTGGTCGCGCGGGAGATCGACACCGGCGGCAAGCAACTGGTCGGCTATGTGGTGGCGGATCGGTCGGGGCCGGTCGCTGGTGAAGACGAACTGGTGGGGCAGTGGCAGCGGGTATACGACGATCTCTATTCGGGTGTGTCCCACGCGGAGACCGAACCCGAAACAGTCGAGTTCGGTTCCGATTTCGGTGGCTGGAACAGCAGCTACACCGGTGCTCCCATTCCGTTGGAACAGATGCGGGAGTGGCGGTCGACGACCGTCGATCGAATTCTCGGGTTGAATTTGGGGCGAGTGCTCGAAATCGGTGTGGGCTCGGGGTTGGTGTTGTCGCAGGTGGCGCCGGAGTCCGGGGAGTATTGGGGGACGGACCTATCGGGGGCGACGATTTCTTCGCTGGGTGAGCAGTTGGCCGAGCTGGGGGAGTCGTGGGTCGGTCGGGTCGTGCTGCGAGCTCAGGCGGCCGACGATATCGACGGGTTGCCGGTCGGCCATTTCGACACGGTGATCGTGAACTCGGTTGTGCAGTATTTTCCGAGTCACGGTTATCTCCGTACGGTTTTGGAGCGGGTGTCGGAGTTGTTGGCTCCCGGTGGTGCGGTATTCGTCGGCGATGTGCGCAGCTTCGCGCTGTTGGAAGAATTCGCGACGGCGGTGCAGGTGAGTCGTGGTGGTGGTGAAGATCCGGCCGTGGTGCGGGATCGAGTCCGTCGGGATATCGCCGCTGAGCAGGAGTTGTTGCTGGCGCCCGAGTTCTTCTCGGGGTTGTGCGGTGACGGCGTCGGGTTCGGTGCCGTCGATATTCGGCTCAAGCGGGGGTATTCGGTTAACGAGTTGACGCGATACCGGTATGACGTTGTCCTGCACAAGGATCCGCTCACCTCCTTTTCTGTCGCCGATGTGCCGAAAGTCGATTTCGGTGCGGTCGACTCCCTGCCGGAAATCCTGCGTGGCCCGCACCCCGAAGGCATTCGCATCACGGGAATTCCGCATGTTGGGCTGGTCGGCGAGACCGACGCCGCACAACGCATCCGAGCAGGTGAACCGGTGGATGGTGGTCGAACCGGCCCGCTCACAGCTGGATTCGAGGGAATCCTCACGGACATGGCTGAGGAGGGCCTACTGCCCGAGGACCTGTATGTGCTGGGGCAGCGGCTCGGCTACGCGACAGCGGTGACCTGGTCCGCCGAGCCGGGACGCATGGACGCGGTATTCGTCGAACAGGATGCGGCACTGGACCGCCCACTGACGGATGTCTATCTCCCACGGGTTGTTCTCGAGGGATATGCGAACAATCCGCAGGCCGGTCTGCTGGCGGCCGACGTGCGTCGCTGGGCGGCCGAGCGCCTGCCGGAATTCATGGTGCCCGCGACGGTGATGGTGCTGGAATCGGTGCCGTTGACCGCCAGCGGCAAACTCGATCGCGCGGCACTACCCGACCCGGAGTTGTTGTCGGCAAAGGAATATCGAGCCCCGCGCACCGAACGAGAACGGACCCTGGCCGCATTGTTCGCCGAGATATTGGGCGTAGGCAGGGTCGGTATCGACGACGACTTCTTCGCCTTGGGCGGCCATTCCCTGCTGGCCACCCGCCTCACTAGCCGAATCCTCGCGACCCTTGGCGTGGAAGTCCCCGTTCGGGTGATCTTCGATGCCCCCACCGTCGCCGAACTGGCCGACCGACTCGACGATGGCACCGCAGGCAGCGATTTCGACCAGGTGCTGGTCCTGAAGAGCTCCGGCTCGCAGCAGCCACTGTGGTGCCTGCACCCCGGCGGCGGCCTCGGCTGGTTCTACCAGCAGCTCGGCCGCGACCTCCCCGACCGGCCGATCTACGCCATGCAATCGCGCGGCCTCGACGGCGGACCATTGGCCGGTTCCTTCGCCGAAATGATCCACGACTACACCGACCGGATCATCGAACACCAACCCGACGGACCGTACTACCTGCTCGGCTGGTCCTACGGCGGCATCGTCGCCCACGCACTGGCGAGCGAACTGGCCCGGCGAGGCAAGTCGATCGGCCTGCTCGGCATCATGGACAGCAAGCCCCCGATCACCACCGACCCCCAACCCGACGTCTCCGAAGACGACGCCATGGCCGGTATTACGGAGTGGGTGGTCGACAGATTCGGCGACCAACTCGAGTCCCCGGCCATCCAAGGCCTGGCAGAGAGAGCAACAAAGGTCCTCATCAACAACAGCACCCTCCTCGCCGACTTCACCACCCCCGTATTCGACGGCGGCGCAACCATATTCGCGGCGACGGTCGACGTGGAAGGCAACCGACCCGACAATGCCAAGACTGACCTCGAGCAAGCCTGGCAGCCCTACATCCGTGGACCGATG
The DNA here is from genome assembly GCF_042716665.1 of Nocardia sp. NPDC058658. Taxonomy (NCBI): domain Bacteria; kingdom Bacillati; phylum Actinomycetota; class Actinomycetes; order Mycobacteriales; family Nocardiaceae; genus Nocardia; species Nocardia sp. NPDC058658. Next base: position 708,621 of record NZ_JBHXRR010000001.1, on the reverse strand, counting down.
GCGATCTTCGACGTGGACTGCGCCCACGGCGACTTCGACCGCCCGGAGAACATGGGCGCGGTCGGCCGGATCCTCAGTCGCTTCCTGTGAAGTGCTGGGCCAGGTTCCGCAATTCGGTGGAACCCGGCCCAGCACAGTGATTTCGGATCACCTGGCAACCTTCGTGCCCGACCACGTAGGTTGGACCGCGAGGCAGGTGCCGTGTACCGGCGGCGACGACGTGCAGGCAGGGGGAGAAGGCTGTGAGGCGACATGTCGATTTTCCGGGGCTCCCGGGGGGCGTCGGATCCCGCTACATCGACAACGTCAACGGGTTACGTGTGCATATCCTGGAAGCAGGCCACGGCGGCTCCGAGCGTCCACTGGTGCTGCTACTGCACGGGTTTCCCGAACTGGCCTACTCGTGGCGCAAGATCCTGGTTCCACTCGCCGACGCCGGTTTCCACGTCGTCGCGCCCGACCAGCGCGGCTACGGCCGAACCACCGGCAGCGATATCACCGACCTCGCATCGTTTCGCGCCGACAATCTGGCCCGCGACGCCCTGAGCCTGATCTCCGCACTCGGCTACGACCGCGCCCATCTCGTCGGGCACGACTTCGGCTCACCCGTCGCCGGGTGGACCCGCACATGACCTGGCACAGCTGCCCCGGTACTACGTCATGGACGCCGACACCACCATGCCGGAAAACGTGGCGCCGCACCTACCTTCACCGCAGCAGCGAGCCGCGTGCACCTGGCTGACCGACGAGGAGCTGAGTTTCTACGCGCACGAATTCGGTCGAACCGGATTCGGCGGCGCACTCAACTGGTACCGGGCCCTGGCCCTGCCGGGGGCCGCCGCACAGCACGATCTGCGGATCGGCGTACCCACTCAATTCCTTGCCGGACAGCAGGATTGGGGAATCTGGCAGTCGCCCGGCGCGCTGCGAACGATGGCCGAAGCCGTCTGTGCCCAGTTCGCGGGCACCGTCCTGGTCCCCGATGCCGGGCACTGGGTCCAGCAAGAGCAGCCACTTCCTGTCATCGAACAGATCTCGAGATTCATCAACGACGCCGGGTCGATCGAAGCTCGAGCCCCGCCGCGCGCGCTTGGCCGTACTCTGTTGAGAGCCTGCATGTTTGGTGACCGTAGCCCGTAGGATGGAGCCTGATGGACCACACGGACCCTTTCCCTCGCCCTGTTCCAGTCACGGTGCCGAAGCTGCTAGTGGGCTTAGGGGCGGCGCTAGCTGTCGCGGCGGCGATCGCATCCTTCACCTTCACCTCCACCCTCGCGCAGGCCGCGGGAGTACCTGAACATCTGACCTGGTTGTGGCCGGTGGTGGTCGGTCTCACCGTCGCGCTGATCGCCTGCACCTTCATCACCCTGGTGGGCATCCGCGACGAGAAGGCCACGTCGCTGGTGCGGGTCTACGAGTTGTTGCTCGTCGCCGCCGTGCTGTCGAGCATCTGCGGAAACCTGCTGTCCATCTCCCGGAATCCGGTCGAGATGGGAACCCTCGGCACCGCGATCGTGGTTTCCCTTCCGCCGATCTGTCTGATGATCTGCGTGGGCAATTACCTGCTGCTCACCGCAGTCGTACCCGTCCGGATCGTGGCCGCGATCCGCGAGGACGACTGGCGGCTCAGGGTCCTCGGTATACCCAGCGCGCCGACGCCGACGAAAGACCTCCCCGACCGTGACAGCGACTCCTGGTGGGACCAGCACCGGAGTGAGGCGAGGACTCCGCCGACGACACCGAGGACCCGGACATAGGAACCTCGAGTCCGGCGGCTGAAGCATTCTCGACGGCTATCGACCGAGTCGTTCGCGGACGAACGCGGCGGCTTGGTCCCGGTTGTCATTGACGAAGTACGCGAAATGCCCGTAGCTCAGGGCATTTCCGAACCCGGCGGCCGGGTCGCCGCCCTGGCAGGCGCGGTCACCGGCGTTGCAGAAGTCGCGCACGCGGTCGGCGTAGTCCGCGAGCGCGCCGAGGGGCAGTGAACCGGTGCCGGACAGGGCTGGGTCGAAGTTGCCTCGGTTGTAGGGTTCCGCTCCGTTGAACAGCGGGCTGCCGAACATCGCGATGGCGTCGATTCGCGCGGAGGCCTGTTCTGTCAACAGATTTCGCGCGTTGAGGGTATTGCCGATGACGCGCCCACCTTGCGAGTAGCCGAGCAGGACGAGCCGTTGGTCGGGGCAACCGGCGGTGGCCTCGTTCAGCAACGCCGTGAGATTCTCCACGCCGCGCACACCGCTGTCCGGGTTCATCGAAGCCGGATACTCGAGTTCGGTCACCGTGGTGCGCAGGCCGGATTCCTGGGCGATCCGTCGGCCCAGTGGAGTGAGCAGCAGACTGCCGGACTGCGGTTCGAGAGTGCCCCGCACGGTGACGACCCGGACCTCCGCACATCCGGCATCGCCCGGGTCGGCGGCTGCGCTAGGAAGGGTGGGCAACGCCAGTGCGGCGGCTATTACGGTCGAGTGCAACAGGATTCGTCCACGCATCCGGCCACTGTATTGCATCCGGGGCGGTCGCAATGGTGCGCGAAATCAGAAACCGACGAGTCCCGAGGCCAGGCTGCCGGTGTCGATGATTTGTTTGACCTGCTCGCGGGCATTGGGGCAATTCTCGCGAGTGACCACGTCGATCGTTTCGCGGTGGCGGGCGAGGGCGATATTGATCGCACCGTTGCGCAGCGCCCAGGTGTGGACGACGCCGTTGAATTTCACGCGAGCGATGGCACTGCCCTGTTGGCGCCAGTTATCGATCTCGGCACGCATCGTCTCGCACAACTGCGCAGCGGCGGCCGCGTCGATCACCGGCGCGTCGACACCAGTGGGATTCCCGTCGGGACTTCGCGAATCGGTAGTAACCGCGCAGGCGATGACACCGGCCGATACGAGCAGACCCAACAAAACGACGCGGGCCATGCGGTGGACGCGACGGCTCGTTCGTCTCATGAGCATCGGGCCTTCTTTCATTCGGGACACGGTGGTTTCACCGTTCGAATGCCCGCGTCTTGTGAGATGAATCAGATATCGCGCGTCGAAATGCGTTGTAGTGACGGCAACTACGGAGATTCGGCGTGTCTGTTACGGGTAAGCGGCGCGGTCGCCGGACCTTCCAGCACGGCCCCGTCCGGTGCGAAACGGGACCCGTGTAAGGGGCAGTCCCAGGTCTTCTCCGCGTCGTTCCAATTCACAATGCCCCGCAGGTGTGTGCACACTGCCGACACCCTGTGGGTCCGACCATCGACGGTGCACAGTGCCGTCGGCTGCAGACCCTGGCGGTCGACGGTGCCTTCTCCTTCAGCGGGGTCCGATCCGGAGCCGGGCTCGAACAAGTGAAGCCATCCGGTCGAGAGATGCCGTGCCACTGCGGCATTCGCTTGCACACCCGCGAACAGGGACTTCACCGCACCGGTGCGCCAACCGTCATAGGCGCCCGACCACGCAGGCTGACGCCCGGACAGTCGGTCGGCGGCGGCGAGTGCGGCGGCGACGCCGTTGGTCATGCCCCATTTGGCGAACCCGGTCGCACACAGAACGTCGTCGGCACCGAGCTGCACGGGGCCGACGAAGGGCAGTTCGGAGATCGGGTGGTAGTCCTGGGCAGACCACCGATCGAGTAGTCGTGCGCCGGGATACCAGCGATCGGTCCAGTCCAGCAACTCTGCGACATGATCGGCTTCGGAATCGACGCGCCCGACGTCGTGGCCGTTGCCGCCGACCAGCAGGACGTCGCCGGACTCGGTGGGGCACCAGCGCAGCGAGCGAATGGGTCGACCGGCGCTGACGAGCATCTCCCGCGGGATCGGTTCCGATACCTCGAACGCCGCCAGGTAGGAGCGTTGGGCAATCAGCTGACCGAAAATCGCGCGGCGGTCGAACACGGGTGATCCGGTCGCGACGATCGCGTTCGCCGCGCTGACATCGCCGTGGTCGGTGCCGATCACAACGCGGTTGTTGTGTCGGCGAAGTCGTTGCGCGCGAGTCGATTCGAAGATCCGACCGCTGTGTGCCTCGATATCGGCCGCGAGCGCGGTGAGCACCGCGACCGGGTCGACCTGCGCCTGCTCCCTGAGCCGAACACCGCCGTGCGTGGGGAAAGGCAGCTCGAGCTCGTCGAGCAACTGGGTGGGCAGCCCGACCGAGCGGGTGGCCTCGTACTCGGCGCGCACTGCTGCGGCTTCGTCGCCATTTTGCGCATAGGTGACGGCCGGGACGCGCTGGACGGCGACGTCGTGATCGGCGCAGAAATCCAGCAACCAGTCGAATCCGACTTGATTGGCCATTACGTATTGCGCCAGAACTTCGGTGCCGTGCCGACGTGCGATCGCCTGCGCGCGCGTCCCCTGCAGCAGCGAGATTTTGGCGGTGGACGCGCCGGTCGTCACGGCACCGACCTGACGTGCCTCGAGCACAGCGACCCTGCGGCCTTGCTCGGCTAACACCAGCGCCGCGGTCAACCCGACAATCCCGGCACCGATCACGACGGTGTCGACCTCGATGTCACCGTCGAGGGGCGATCGGGTCGGCACCGGCACATCGGTCAACCAAAACGACGTCATGGGGACCGCATACCCCGCTGCGTCGAACGAAACGAGCGCAGCCGACATTGTCACGAGAGTGCTCGAGAAGCGATATTCACCACGGCGGGGCAGCGCGTAATCAGCAAGAATTCGGTTCGTGGAGCGAGCGCGCATATCTGCCATGCGGACAGGCGTAATTGCCCGATTCGTCTGGCTCAGGCGGCGCCGAAATCAGGAATGGTGATCGACCCATCCGCGGCCAAGGGGAAACCCGGGTTGTGCGCGATCTCCCACGGATAGCCGTCCGGATCGACGAAGACACCCGAGTAGAAGCCGACCGGGTTGATGGCCGCGGGCTTGGTGATCGTGGCACCCGCCGCCTGTGCCACCGCCAGCAGGTCGTCGACCTCGGTATCGGATCGCACGTTGTGCGCCAACGTGATACCGCCGAACCCAGCCCCTTCATCGGGCAGACCGGAATCAGCGGCGAGTTTGTCCCGGCCCCACAACACCAAGCCGAGTCCGCCCGCCTGGAAGAAGACCGTCTCCTCGATCTCCTGGCCACACCAGCCGAGCGCTTCGTAGAAGGCACGGGCACGCGCCAGATCGGCGACGCCCAGCGTGATCAGGCTGATTCGCTGTTCCATACGACCACGGTAACCCCGCTCGGGTGGGCCGTCCTTGCTTCGTGCGTCGATGTGGCGCACGACTGTTTGCAATGTTCGGCAAAGCCACGGTTCCTGAACGGCGATCGAGGGGAGGGTCGGGGACGTCAGGTCGCGTCGTCGGCTTTCGTCCCGGCCGACCTGCGAGGGCTTTGCCGAGCCTCGCGAGGAGCTTCGAGGATCCCCAGTTGGGCGCAGGTCAGCAGGGCCACTTCGATGTCGAGCCTGCGTTCGCCGAGCGGGTGTCCCAGGAGCTCTTCGGCTTTGCGTACCCGGTAATGGACGGTGTTCTTGTGGACGTGCAGGCGGGCAGCGGCGTCGGTATAGCTGCCGCGGGCGTCGAGGAACGCGCGGACGGTCTCACGTAGTCGCGCTGCTGTGTCGTCGGTGCCCATCAGCGTGCCGAGCACGCGCCCGGCCCACACCCGCATCTCCGGTACCCGGTCGGCGAACAGGGCGGTCAACGCCACGTCGGAGTGGACGGTGAGTCCGTGCTCTCGCCTGGTCAATGCGACGGCGCGGGCCCGTTGCGCGTCGCGGAAGGTCTGGCGGAATCCTTCGAGGCCGGTGGCCGGATCGCCAAGGGTAATGGACAGATTCGGGTGGGTGCGCAGGTCGCGGACGAGTTGTTCGGTGTCGAGCACGGGTCGTGCCACCGAGGAGAGCCACACCCACCGGTTGTGATCGTCGACCTCCACGGTCATCGGTGTCTTGCCGGTCGCGGTCGCCAACAGGGTGGTGCCCGCGCGCAGGGACACGCGAGGCTCGCGGGTCCCCGGTGGTGTCCACAGCATCGCGAACTGGTGCCAGCCGCGCAGCGAGGCCGACAGCATCTGCTCGGCCGAACCCACATCCAGATCATCGGCGTCGACGACGGCACGCACCTGGGCGGCGCGGGCAGCGTCGGTGCGCGCGTCCCACCGACGGCGCTCGCTCTCGTAGATATCGATCAAGCCCTCGATCACCTGGTCGATGTAGCCGTTGACCAGGTAGGCGATGCGGGCCGCGGTGGCCATCGCGACGTCGGTGGGCGGGTTCAGCTCGGCCAGCAGCGTCAAGGTCCATTGGACGAACATGTTCTCGCCGAGCCGGTAGGCGCGCAGCAGTGCCTCGAGTGACAGGTCGTGCTGGGCGAAGCGGCGGGCGTACTCGGCGGCGGCGGGCGGCACGGTGATGTCGTCGAGGCCGATGGCCAGGGTGAGCATGTCCAGGATCGCGGAGATGTTGGACTCGGTGCTGGCCACCATCAGCCTTCGCACTTCGTCGTCGTGCCGGAATTCGGGAATGACCTCGGCGAACATCGTGGTCATCCGCGGTGACAGATGGTCCAGGTCGGCTTTGATCCGGCCCGCCACCGCACGCACCAGTGGGTCGTTGTCATGGGCCATGGCCGCAGACAGTACCCCGCACCTCGGTCGGGTGGCGCTGTTTGTGCTCGTGGCACAACACGTCGGTACAACGCTGGTCTGCTGGCCCGTAGTCGACGTCGAATACGCGCCCTACCGTGAGTGATGTAATCCAGATCACATTCATCACCGGTGAGGAATCATGCGACACATCGCCGAATTGCCCGAGGTCAGAGCCGCTGCCGACCCGCACGGACACTGCATCGCCGACGACACCGTCACACTGTCCAACGCGCAGTTCCGTGCTCGGGTCGACACCGCCGCCGCGGTCCTGCACCGCGAGGGTGTGCGACCCGACGATGTCGTCGCGGTCGTGCTGCCGAACCGGGTGGACCTCGTGGTGGTCCTGTTCGCGGTCTGGCGGCTCGGCGCCGCGGTCACGCCCGTGAATCCCGGGCTCACCGACGACGACATCCGGTATCAGGTCGAAGACTCCGGCGCCGTCGTCGTGATCGGCGAATCCGGCAGGCCCGCAATCACTCTCGACATCGCCGCGCTTGCCCACTATGCCGGTCCCGTCGCGGCCGCGGCCTCCACCGACGATCTCGCCCTGATCATCTACACCAGCGGCACCACGGGTAGGCCCAAGGGTGTGCTGCTCGGTCACGAGAACCTCGCCGCCATGTGCGCGATGATCATCGATTCGCTCGGCTTGGAGCCGACCGACCACAGCCTGCTGATCCTGCCACTGTTCCATGTCAACGGCATCGTGGTCAGCGTGCTGTCGCCACTGCTGGCCGGCGGACGCACCACCATCGCCGGAAAGTTCTCCGCTTCAGGATTTTTCGTCACGGTCGAGTCGGTCCGACCCACCTATTTCTCGGCGGTGCCTGCCATCTACGCGATGCTCGTTGCCCAACCCGATGGTCTGCGCCCCGACAGTTCCTCCTTGCGCTTGGCGATCTGCGGTGCCGCGCCGATGCCCGCCGAGCTCATCGCCCGGTTCGAGCAGCGCTTCGGTGTGCCGATCGTCGAGGGTTACGGTCTGTCCGAGGGGACGTGTGCGTCGACTCTCAATCCCATAGCGGGCCAACGGAAGCCGGGGACGGTCGGGCTGCCGCTGCCCGGCCAGAGGGTGGCGATCATGGATGTCGACGGTGCGTTGTCGGCGCCCGGTGAACCCGGCGAAGTCGTCATTCGCGGAGCGAACGTGATGCGCGGTTACCTCGGCAGGCCGACGGAGACGGCGAAGACCGCCGTGGACGGCTGGCTGCACACCGGCGACGTCGGCTATTTCGACGCCGACGGCTACCTGGTCCTGGTCGACCGGATCAAGGACATGATCATCCGGGCAGGCGAGAACCTGTACCCCAAGGAAATCGAGAACGCGCTCTACCGACACCCGGCCGTCCTCGAGGCCGCGGTCGTCGGTGTGCCCGACGCCGTGCTGGGCGAGGTGCCGGTCGCCCACGTGGTTGCCGCACCACATTCCACGGTCACCGTCGAAGAGCTGACCGAGCACTGCCGTGCGGAACTCGCGACGTTCAAGGTGCCGGCCGCGATCGTGTTGACCCCGGAAATGCCACGCAACCCGGTCGGCAAGATCGACAAGAAGCAGTTGCGGGTCATGGCCGCGCGCGCCTGATCGGTTCCGCGCCGCAATTCAATTCGAACGAAAGACAGAAGAGAGGGACCGAGCCATGGGTTTCAAGACGGGAGACTTCCCGCCGGTGGACACCGAGACATTCTTGGATCTGCCGCTGCGCGAACGTATGCGAACGCTGGCACTGCACTGGGCGGAATACGGATTCGGTACGCCGAAGATGATCCACACCGTGTATCTCGCGAAAGTGTTGGTGCTCTACATCATCGGCGGTATCGCGATCGCGACGGCCACGTCCGGCACCGGTCCGTTCTGGGATGTGGCGCAGTGGTGGAACGAGCCGGTCGTCTACCAGAAGCTGGTGCTGTGGACGGTGTTGCTCGAAGCCGTCGGCGTCGCGGGCTCATGGGGGCCGTTGGCGGGCAAGTTCAAGCCGATGACCGGCGGCATCCTGTACTTCGCCCGACGAGGGAGTATCCGGTTGCGGCCCTGGTATCGGGTGCCGTTCACCAACGGTGACTCGCGCACCACGGCCGACGTGGTCCTGTACCTCGGCTTTCTCGCCTCGCTGGCCATCGCCCTTGTCGCACCGGGACGGACCACCGCCGCGCTGCTGGAAGCGCTGCCGGACAACACCTCCGGGCTGGTCCGACCCGTGCTGTTGATCGCGCCGATCGTGCTCTACATTCTGTGTGGGCTGCGGGACAAGACAATCTTCCTCGCGGCTCGTGGCGAGCAGTACCTGCCCGCGCTGCTGTTCTTCGCGGTGCTGCCGTTCACCGACATGATCATCGCGGCCAAACTGCTGATCGTGATCGTATGGGTCGGTGCGGGTGTCTCGAAGTTCGGCAAGCACTTCAGCAATGTGGTGCCCCCGATGGTGTCCAACAGTCCGGCTATGCCGTTCCGGTCGATCAAACGCGCCCACTACCGCGACTTTCCGAACGATATCCGCCCGTCGCGGGTGGCGTCGTTCATGGCCCATATCGGTGGCACGGCCGTCGAGGTGGTCACACCGATCGTGTTGCTGTTCTCGACGAATCACTGGTTGACGCTGGCCGGGGTGGCGATGATGGTGATCTTCCACCTGTTCATCACCTCCACCTTCCCCCTTGCGGTGCCGCTGGAGTGGAACATCCTGTTCGCCTACCTCACCGTTTTCCTGTTCCTCGGTTTCCCGAACTCGCGGGGCTACGGGCTGTTCGACATGTCCTCGCCGTGGCTGACGGTGGCGATCGCGGCCGGACTCGCCTTCTTCCCCGTGTTGGGCAACCTGCGCCCGGACCTCGTGTCGTTCCTGCCGTCCATGCGCCAGTACGCGGGCAACTGGGCCTCGGCGCTGTGGGCCTTCGCACCGGGCGCGGAAGCGAAGTTGAACACCATCGCGCACCGCCCCGCCGACAACCAGGTCGACCAGTTGCTTGCCATGGGCTATCCGCCTGCGGTCGCCGAGATCACCATGCAGCAGACCATCGCCTGGCGTTCCATGCACAGTCAGGGCCGCGGCCTGTTCTCCCTGCTGTACAGCCACGTTCCCGACATCGATCGCTGGACCGTGCGTGAAGCCGAGTTCGCCTGCAACTCGCTGATCGGGTTCAACTTCGGTGACGGCCACCTGCACAACCTCGACCTGATCGATGCGGTGCAGACCCGGGTCGGGTTCGCCCCGGGGGAGTGGATCGTAGTGTGGGTGGAGTCGCAACCGGTGCACAAGAGCACCCAGGAGTACATGGTGGTCGACGCGGCGCTGGGTGTGATCGAACGCGGGACATGGGAGGTGGCCGACGCGGTCGAGGCGATGCCGTGGCTGCCGGACGGACCGATTCCGCACACCGTGACCTGGCGGCGTGATGACGTCACCGCCGCACCGCCCCAGGGCGTGGTTGCTCCAGCTGAATAAACCGGTACCGCAAGTTATTTCGAGCAGAGGAAGAAGTCGATGACAACGGCGACAGTGGTCGGCAGCGGCCCCAACGGACTGGCCGCGGCGATCACCCTGGCTCGGGCGGGCGTGGAGGTGACGGTCCTCGAAGCGGCCGACACGATCGGCGGCGGTACCCGCTCGAGCGAGGCGATCCTGCCCGGCCTGCTGCACGACCACTGCTCGGCCATCCATCCGATGGCCGTGGGGTCGCCGTTCCTGCAGCGCATCGACCTGGAACGGTACGGATTGCGGTGGGCGTGGCCGGAACTCGACTGCGTCCACCCTCTCGACGACGGCACCGCCGGTGTGCTGCACCGCTCGGTCATCGAAACCGCGACCGGCCTCGGCGCCGATGAACGGCTGTGGCGCACACTGTTCGAACGCCCGGTCGCCGACTACGACGTGTTCGCCGCCGACATCATGCGCCCACTGCTCCGGATTCCCCGGCATCCGATCCGCCTGGCGCGCTTCGGTATTCCGGCAACAGCACCGGCCGCGCTGCTGGCGCGAGCCTTCCGCACGGAAGCGGGACGCGCGCTGTTCGGCGGCGTTGCCGCACATGCCTTCCAGCCTCTCGAGCGCCCGCTGAGCGCCAGCGTCGGGCTCGGCATCCTGACAGCGGGACACCGATACGGCTGGGCGGTCGCGGTGGGCGGGTCCCAGCAGATCGCCGACAGCATGGTCGCGGTGCTGGCCGACCACGGCGGAAAGGTCGAGACCGGCATCCGCGTCCGCTCGATCGCCGACCTGCCGCCATCTGACATCATCATCTGGGACCTCGCCCCGACAGCGGTCGCGGAGATCCTCGGCGATCGGCTCCCCGCCCGAATCTCGCGCGCCTACAACCGGTTCCGCTATGGACCCGGCGCTTTCAAGGTCGACTTCGCCGTCGAGGGCGGCGTTCCGTGGACCAACGAGGTCGCCCGCCGCGCGGGGACAGTGCACCTTGGCGGCTCCTTCGCCGAGATCGCCGCGGGCGAACGCGACATCCACGCCGGCCGAATGCCCCAGCGCCCCTTCGTCCTGGTCGGCCAGCAGTACCTCGCCGACCCCCAACGCTCCGCCGGCTCGGTACACCCCGTATGGACCTACGCCCACGTCCCCAACGGCTACACCGGCGACGCCACCGAAGCGATCATCGCGCAGATCGAACGCTTCGCACCAGGCTTCCGAGACCGCGTGAACGGCCTGACCACCCGCACCACAACAGAATTCGCCGAGTACAACCCCAACTACGTCGGCGGCAACATCATGACCGGCGCCAAGAACATCCCGCAGCTGCTCTTCGGCCCCCGAAAAACCCTGCAGCCCTACGACATCGGCCTATCGGGCCACTACCTGTGCTCGGCGGCGACCCCGCCCGGCCCCGGCGCGCACGGCATGTGCGGTGTCAACGCCGCGGAACGAGCGATACGGGGGCTGCGCTGACGAATCGGCGGTCCCACCTGGCCCGTCACGCTGTGGTATCGAGCTCAGAGGCCGTAGTACCGGCGGACCAGGTGTTCGTAGAGTCGGGCCGGGACGAGGCGGCGGGTCCAGAAGGAGGTGCGGACGTCGGATCCGCACAGATAGGGCCGGGGTCGTGCGGTGAACTCATCCGGGCGGCCTCTCCGCCGGGGACCAGCAGCAGACCCGAGTCGCCGTTCCACTGCTCGTGGTTCGTGGAGACGCCGATCTGATCAATCCGCTCTCCGCCAGCCGCCGGGTGGTCGACCTCGTGCCGTCGGCGACTCTGCGGACCTGTCCAGGTGGCTACCACGGGTTGGAGGAGGAAGCCGAGGGCCCGGTCACCGAAGGCGCGATGCGGGGCCAGGTCCAGGCGGACCGCAGGATGAAGGCGATGAGGATCAATTCCAAGACGATGCCGAGGCCGTAGAAGTACAGCCAGGACGCGCCCACCACGTTGAACACCGTGACGGGGACATAGAGCGACGCCACGATGAGGTTCGCGAGGCGGTTGACCCCGGCGGGCAGTGTCATCGACAACACGACCATGAAGATCGGGACAGCCAACATAGTCAGCGCTGCGGTCGAAAACGTCTGGGAGAGACTGAATTCGAAGACCCTGCCGTCGAGGATGTCCTCGACGACGCCGGGCGTGAAGAAGTTGAGAATATCCACGTAGGCGTACAGGAACATGAAGCTCGTCCACGCTGCGGCGAGCTTGGCTCGCACCGGCATCGGCTGGTCTTCCAGGGAGGTTGTCATCATGGGCTCCACTTGTCGGTCGGATCGGTAGATCAACGATCGTTGAGCCCGGCGCCGAACACACCGGCCCGGAGGCTGGAGTTCACCTGGCCGATGGCACGGTCTCTGTCTCGTACTTTCGGCGGATACGCCCAGGCCCGCCGATCCCTAGGCTGGGGTGGTGGTCACTGTCCGTCGCTCCCTCTGGCACGAGCCTCGGCCTGCTGACGCCCCACCCATCGGTCGTCTCGACTGGCTGCTGGTGGGGGTGTTCGCGGCCGCCACCGTGGTCGAATGCATCGTCGCGCCGGGCTCGCCCTGGCGACCCCTTGTGGTGGTGCTCGCCCTGGCACTGATGCCTGCCCTGCTCTGGCGGCGAAGCCGCCCCCTGACGGCCGCCCTGGTCGGGTGGGGCGTCGCCGGGCTGCTTTCGGTTCTGCAGCTGACCGCGCATGCCGGGGACCTCGGCCGCTATTCCATGCCGGTCGTCTTGATCCTGCTCTACTCCCTGGTGCGGTGGGGTTCAGGACGGGAGATCGTCTCGGGGACGGCGTTCGTGGCAGTCGTCGTCGCGCTGGGGATGTACGCCTCTTCCGCGGGCTGGGCCGACGTTTTCGGCGGAACCGTCCTCGTGCTGTTGTTCATCGCCCTGGCGGCAGTGTTCCGCTACCGCGCCGACCTCTGGCACCGCCAACAGCGCGAGATCCGCAATCAGGAACGGGTGTCGTTGGCGCGCGAGCTGCACGACATCGTGGCCCACCACGTCTCGGCCATCGCGGTGCAGGCGCAGGCCGGTCGCGTGGTCGCCACCATCCAGCCAGAGAAGGCTGCGGAGGTCCTGGCCGCGATAGAGTCCGAAGCGTCGCGAACCCTGGCAGAGATGAGATCCATGGTGCGGGTGCTCCGTGAGGACGAAGCCGTCGCCTACTCACCGCAACCAGGTGTCGCGGACCTGCCCGCTCTGGCGCGCACCGACGCGACGCCCACCGTCGAAGTCTCGCTGGACGATTCGTCGACCCGACTGACACGACCTGTGGACGCCGCGCTCTACCGGCTCGCGCAGGAGTCGCTCACCAACGCCGTACGGCACGCCCGGAGCGCGACCCGCGTCGGGATCGACGTACGCCGGGACGGCGACACCGTCAGGCTGCGGGTCAGCGACGACGGACAGACCGAGCCGGGGCCGGTCCCGGAGCCTGGATTCGGCCTGCTCGGCATGGCCGAACGCGCCAAGATCCTCGGCGGATCGCTGTCCGCGGGGCCGGGGCCGACGGGTGGCTGGGTGGTCGAGGCCGTGCTGCCAGTGGAGACCCCGGCATGAGCATTCGTGTGCTCGTCGCCGACGATCAGGACTTGGTGCGGACCGGGCTGGTGATGATCCTGAGCGCGCAACCCGGCCTCGAAGTCGTGGGAGAGGCAGCAGACGGGCTCACAGCACTCGACCTGGCGACCCGACTGCGTCCCGATGTCCTCCTCGTCGACATCCGGATGCCCGGGCTCGACGGCATCGAGGTGACACGGCGCCTGGCCGGGCCGGAGGTGGCGAGCCCGATGGCGGTCGTCGTGATCACCACCTTCGACCTCGATGAGTACGTCCTCGGCGCCCTGCGCGCCGGTGCCCGCGGCTTCCTGCTCAAAGACGCCGGGCCGGAGCTCCTCGTGCAGGCCGTCCACGCGGCGGCCGACGGCGACGCGCTCATCGCCCCCAACGTCACCCGCAGGCTGCTGGCGACCTTCGCCGACCAGGCGCAGGTGGTACCGGTCCAGCCCATCGACCCGCTCACCGAGCGCGAAGAGCAGGTGCTCGCGCTGGTGGCACGCGGCCGGACCAACGCCGAGATCGCCACTGCGCTCTTCGTCGGCCTGAGCACGGTCAAGACCCACGTCGCATCGTTGATGACCAAGCTCGGCGCCCGCAACCGCGTCGAGATCGCGATGTGGGCGTACGACACCAGACGTGTGCGAGCCGATTAGCCGGTGCCTTCTCAGGGTAGAAATCCGGGTCTTTCCCGGATTCGGCCGCCGAAACCTGTTGCTACGGTCCGTGCATGAACCACGATGCCCGCTTGTCAACAACGAATTCTGGTCTGTGTGGCCCGCTTTCGACGTCGAGGGCGAAGCGAATCGACGTCGCGTGGTTCTTCACGATCGCCATCGTGCTGTGCTACGCGCTGTCGGTTCCGATGGTCTTCGGGCTGGTCTCGACGGACTTCAACAACCTGATAGTTCCGATTCTGCAAATGACCCCGCTGCTCGCCGCGGTCATCATGTGGCGTGTCCGACGACCCGGAACGTTCCGAGAAACATTCGCCACCGGGTGGCGCGGCACACCCAAGTGGGCAGGCATCGGCATCGCCCTCATCACCGCGATCGCCACCGTCCAGGCTTGCATCGCACTGGCATCGGGGATCCGGCCGCTCAACCCGCTCGACCAGATCGTGGCGGCGACAGTATGGATCGTTCCGGTCTTGGTACTGCAGTCGATCTTCGCTATCGGAGAGGAGTTCGGCTGGCGCGGCTGGCTGGCGACCCACGCCGCATCATGGGGATTCTGGCCGCTGGCCCTCGTCAGCGGTGTGGTCTGGATCGTCTGGCACCTGCCGGTACTCGCCGTCATCGGAGACCTCCCACCATGGGACATCGTCATCTATTTCGCGGGCATGCTGCCGTGGGCGCCGCTGCTACTCGCGCTTCGCTGGCGGTCGGGCAGTGTCTGGCCGGCAGTCATAACGCACGGAGCGATCAACAGCATCCGGGTGTACCTGCTGCAATCGGTCCCCGATGCGACAGATCATCTGCTGATCGAAGTGATCGGCTGGGTGCTGACCCTCGCCGCCGCGCTGTGGCTGATGCGTACGAACCCGGACTTGAACACAGCCGACCGACGCGCAGACCTCGACACCTTGGCACCCCATCAGGTGCCGATTGATCGCCGGTGATCGCTGCGCTCGGTCGACAAGCCACGAACCCGCATAAACCGCAGGTCAGCCAGGCGATTTGGTTTCCGACAGCGCGTCGGATAATCTTTTGGCACACCAGCAAGTCCGGGTGGCGGAATGGCAGACGCGCTAGCTTGAGGTGCTAGTGCCCGTATTAGGGCGTGGGGGTTCAAGTCCCCCTCCGGACACCAGTGCTAAACCCAGAGAGGGTCGCACTAACATTCGCTCGGAACTCCAGGTGCGCATAGCGCACCTGGAGTTCAACTGCGTTATAGAGCTCCTGCTTGTGCGCGGGCGCACCTGCGGTCAGAATGGCGCGAACGTCTCCCACTGACTCGATCAGCTTGCGAAGCTCCGTTTCGGTCAGGCGTTCGGCCTTCGGAAGATTCTGAGCCTCGACTCTGCAGTAGCCTTCTCTGCCTGCGCGGCGTTGAGCGCGTCGACGACGACCATCGGCTCGACGCCCGCTTCGATCGCGGCGAGGTGTCGGCCGATCTACACCTGAGCTTCCTGGATGCGTTGACGTAGCGCGCACGGCGACGGGCGTCGGTGCTGTCATCGTTGCCGGCCTCGATCAGCGCTGCGATCGTTGAGTCGATATGCGCCCGGTCGAACAAGGTCGCAAGCCAGTTGTCGATTGGCTCCACAAGATGGTCTTCTCGCAAGTTCACCGTGCGAGGGTGCAGTTCCAGCGCTGGACTGCCGGGTGCAAGCGTTGAGGCGCGGCAACGGTAGTAGACCGCACCTCGCACGACTTCCGCTTGCATCTTCCTGTTGCAGCTGTCGCATCGAACGCGGCCACGGCAGAGGTAGCAGTCGCTTGTTCCCGGCGCCCTGGTCCGTTCGAGCTTGCTGCGGGCGCGGTTGCTCGCGCCTGCACGCTTGTGGCGGAGCAGTGTTGCCTCGGTGAAGGTTTCGACAGAGACGATCGCCGGATGCGCGGGCCGACGAGACCTGACGATGCGTTCGGAGGGCGAGCGTTTGAACCGGACAACATGTCCCGCGGCGACATCGTCGGGATCCAACAGCACTTCGCGTTTGCTCCAACGCCCGAAGATCGCATAGCCGGTGTAGCGCGGGTTCTGCAGGATCGCCGCAACTGTCGAGCCCTGCCAGCCATCTCCGGAGCGATGCTTGTTCTGTTCGGGACGATGCGCCGACGGACACGGGATCGCCAATCGATTGAGCTCGGTCGCGATGGCCCTGTCTCCGTAGCCGGCGAGATAGGAGCGGAAGATCCGCTGAACGACCGGCGCGGTCGCAGCATCGATCGACAGAATCCGCAGCTTCAGATTGTCGCCGCGCGGTTGGGATTGGGGTGCGGTGGCCCGTCGACGACGAGATATCCGTAGGGCGGCCTGCCGCCTTGATGGCGGCCCTCGTTGAGGACTTGGGCGTCCATGCTGGCCCGGGTGCGCTGCTGGACATGCTGGCGTTCGGATTCGCTCAGCCCGCCGAGCATGCTCATCATCATCGAGTGCGTGACGTTGTTCGGGTCGAACCGACCCCCCAACTCAGGAACCCAGATCTCGACTCCGTACGCATGAATGCGCGGCGCGACCAGACTGAACTGGTTGCCGAACCAGCACCGGGTGCCTTCCCCGTCCGGATGAGGCGGACCGCCGATAGCACGTTGACGTCGAAATAGGTGCGCCATTGCGCGTCGGTGATCTCGCGCGCCGATACCGATTCGAAAATGCCCAGATTGTTGACCAGGATGTCCACGGCGGGCAATTCCCGCAGCAGGTGCTCGACGCCCTCTTCGGTGGTGACATCGGTGGCAATGCCGATGACATCACCACCCGCACTGCGCAATTCAGCAACAGCGACATCCACGCGTTCGACGTCGCACCAGTTGTTGGCGAGGGCGGGATCGGTGAAGGTGGCGCCCGCGATGGTGACCCACCAGCCGCGTTGGTCGAACGTTCGCCATTCGTCGCTCCAGAGCAGCCGGACCTCGGGGTATTTCACCCGCAGTCGTAGGTGCTGGTCGAGGATCTCGGTCGCCGACCAGGTCACGACCCGGCCGTCGGTGTCCGGTGCCACCAAGCCGACCCGTTTCGACGAGAGTTGCGGGAGCCACCGGTCGGCCAGGCTGCGCTGGATCGAGGGTCGGTCGGCGTCGGCCTGGGCACGCAAGGCGTCGAACGCGAATCGTTCCTGATCGGCGACAGGTACCGAACCCGAGGCTGCCGAAGTACCGGCAGGTCCGGTGCGGGATTGTCCCTCGCGGGGGCCGTTGCTCGTTCCGATGTCCACGCATTCGACGAGCTGATCGTGCACGGTGTCGATCCGCTGAACTCCCGGATCGCCGCCCGCGCCAAGGGTATTGGGTAGGCGCCAGAATGTCCCGAACGGAAACTTGAACTCGTGCGGCACGGCGGTCGCGCCCTGCCCGGCCGGTGGGAGATAGAGCGGAGTGCGTGAGAAGTCGAAGGTGCCGGTCGCCACCGACTGCCCGGCCTGTGTGATCGAGACACGCAGGCCGTCGGTGGAGATGATGTCGCCGCCCGGACAGGCCGCCCGCAATTCCATGCGGACGATCAGCCCGTCGGTGTCGGTGCGGTATTGCACGGGGGTGAGCTGCGGCGGTGTGCCGCAGCGGGTGACGAGTTGGGTCGGCTCGACGGTGGGAGTGCTCGCGCCAGTTGCTGGTCCGCCGGTGGGGGCGTAGTAGGTGAGAAGGTCGCGGTCGGCGACCGCGAAGCCGTTCCCCGCTCGCTGGGGGTTGCCGTCGAAGCCGGGAACAGACCACACCGTCGCGCCGGTTCGAAGGTTGATCGCTTGGAGGGCATCGTCTTTCGTGAACAGAACGTGTTCGCGGTCGGTGAGCCACTGGAACGGCACGGTGTAGGACCGCACCACGTCGAAGGGTTGGGTCCAGCGGGTCGCACCGGTGCGGAAGTCGATGGCGGACAAGGTGTCTTCGCCGACGAGGACGACCGTGTCGTCGATGATGTCGGAAACCCCGGTCGCCCCCGACCATGTTCGGCTGCCATCGGTGAAGTCGTAGGCGGTCCCACCGATCACGTAGCTGTCGGGCGAGTCCGCGACGGTGAGTGGGGCGGCGTATCCGCCCTGACCCTCGTGGGTGCGCAGGGCGTTTCCCGCACTGTCCAGCACGACGGTGGTGCGCTGGGTCTTCGAGCCGCCCGGGCAGGTGACCGCGACGAGTCCGTGTCCTGGATAGGTGGCGACGGCGATCGCGTTGGTGGCGATCACCTGTTTGCCATCGCCCGCGCGCAGGACGATGCTGCCGGTGTCGTTGCCGAAGTAGACGAATTCGTCTGTTGCGCCGAAGTATTGCTGATCCCCGGAGCCGGGACAGGCCTGGGTCGGCGTGCGATCGACACTCCACTCGGCGGTGAGGTCGTCGACGCTGCCGCGCGAGATCCGGTCATAGCCCGCGGTGACGATGTCGTCGCCGACCACCGCGACCCGCGAGATATTCGACGCCGCTAGACGATGGTGCAGCGAACCATCGGACATTCGAAAGAACGCCACGCCCTCGAAATGGTCCGGCCCCATTCCGGTTCGGCCGAAGCACGGCAGCAGTCCGTCGATTGTCCGGTCGGCACACGAGGCGCTGAAACCTACGGTGGAGGTCCAGCGGATCTGCCCGGTGGCCGCGTCGATCGCGACGAGGTCGGGCTCGTAGTCGGAGTCCGGAAGGTAGGCCGTGGTGATGACGGTGTCGCCGAGATCGAGGAATCCCGGCTTCGCGACGCCGGTCGACGACGGAATCGGTGCCGCGAACTGGGCGCGAGCGAACACGCGCGCAGCAGCGAGAGTCCAGTTGGCACTGGGTGTTTCGGGGAATGTGTGGCGAAGCTGACCGCTTGACTGGACCGCCATGGGCTCGGAGGTGGGAGATCGGAGGGTGAACCACCAGGCGATGCCACCCGTCGCGACGAGTAGCGCGACAACGCCAACAGTGGCCAGCACCAACAGGTTCCGGTGACCGGACCGAGGAGCCGATGTGATCGTCGTGTTCTTGACCAGGTTGACACTGGGCCGGTCCGATCGCGGAACCGTCGATGCGACCGGTTGCCGGCTGACGGGCGGTGTCGCGACAAGTGGCGCCTTTGTCAGCGATACGGTCGGCGAAACAGGGTGCACTTCAACGGAAGTCGCTGTGTCACTCTTCGGGTCGGCCAGTTGGACAGTGACGAGAATGTTGTGGACCTGCGGCGGCCACGGCACATCCTTGGTGCGAGTATGCCATTCGCCGAACGCGCATCCCGCGGCGATGATGAACCACGCGACCCCAGGAAGATCGAGAATCGCCAGCACGAACGCCACTACGCCCGCCACCCGTGCCACGTGAAATGGCCGCACAACGAGAATAGGCTTGCCCGCGCGTGCTGTGGTGCCCACCTGGCCGGTCGGCGAGACCGTGTCGGCGGTCAGATCGCGGATCAGGGTCTGCCCGTATGTCCCTTCGCGGATCAGCAGGTCGGTGTAGATCAGCGTCTGCGCCGTGCGGAACAGCGGGACGGCGACCGCCAGATAGACCATCAGATAGAGCGGAAACGCGAACGTCGTCTCCCCGAACACCGCGAGCACGAGCCCGAGCGGGCAGTAGGTCGCCATCAGCACCACGACCACCAGCACCAACCAGGCCAGATGCAGCCCCAGCAGCCGCCAGAACGACGGCTTCGCCAGTGCCGCAGAGCGTTTCAGCGACGCCACCACGCCCTTGTTCTCGAGCATCAGCACAACCGGTGACAGGCTGAACAGGATGCCGAGCGCGAATTCGGCCGCAAGCAGCACCGGCATCGTGACGACCAGCGCGGGCAGGCCACCCACCACCAACGACAGCGCGGGCAGCACCCAACCGGGCACCACCAGCAGGAGGTAGAAGAACGTCATCAGCCTGCACAGCGGCCAAAAGCGTTGCCGCGTACCGGCGAACACCTCGGCGAACTCCACCGGGGCGCCGCGGATCGCCCGGTCCGCCGCGAGGGTGACGACCCCGTTGATCGCGGCGTCACACGGAATTCCGACCACGAACAGCAACCCGACGAACACAACCATCACACCGGCCATGCCCACCATCAGCGACGTGAGCGGATCGTCGGACCCACCCAGCATCGACATCGCCACCTGGACGAGCACATAGCCCGCCATCGCGAAGACCGCGACCGCGCTGACGAGCACAGCGCCCGTGAACCCGATCGAGACCTTCCCGTGCCGCGCCACGGCCCGCGCCGACCCGACGACCATGTCGTTGAGCGTCAGCGGCCGGATCGGGATCACCGGAATCGCCGGGTCGAGCAATTGGCGCGTGATCTCGTGGGCCCGGCCGGTCCGTTCGGGGCTCGGTCCGTTGGTGAATGCCATTTCCGCAGAATGCGCTCCGCGGCGGCGACGCGGTATCAGCTATCCGACCGACACGCGGTGGATCGAATACCGCACGGTCGCTATTTTCTGTGCCGAACGAAAGGAGGCACCATTTTTGGGGCCCTACAACTGCAACCTTCACAGTGAAGCCGTTCAGCCCTTAATGTTTCACACAAGGGTGTTGTGCGGATCGGAGGCCAGGCGATGTCGGTAGTTGGTGTGACAGCAGGAGTTTCGGGTGAGTTCGAGCGTCCCGCGCGACGGTGGGCGGTACCGGGGCTGAGCCCGCGCGAGCTCGAGGTCATGTTGGCGTGGATCCTCAGCGACTCGAAAAGTGATGTGTGCCAGTCGCTCTACCTGGCGCCGGGGACGGTGAACACCCATCTCACCCGGATTCGCGAGAAGTACGGCAAGGTCGGCAGGCCCGCGCCGACCAAGGCGGCGTTGCTGGCGCGGGCTCTGCAGGACGGACATCTCCACCTCGACGAGATCTGACCGCGGCGGTCGTCTCAGCCGATGAAGAACATCCATCCGGTTGTCCAGAAGAGAACGGCGAGACCGATCGCGACAACGAGCAGGACAATTCCCGCGACGGTCGGCATCAGGAATACTCCGAACGCCCCGACCGCGATCAGCAATACGTGGTAGATCACGATGGTGAATGCGTCGACAACGATACCCAACGCCGTGGCGATTTTCTTCAGCATGGGGCAATTTTCGCGCGCATTCAAGTGGAAATTGAATAGGGCGACCGACTGTCAGTTATCCGGATGACAGTGAATTCGCCGACCCGACAACCGGATGCCCGAACGGGCCGAATTCGGTGCGGTGGATCCCGGCGCGCGGGTTGTTGGCCACGATGGTGACCAGAACCGGTCGATGGGGCGGCAGAACGCGAATGTGCACACTGCCGCTGTCGAAGCCGGCGAGCGCGGTGGTGACCGCCGCGAGAATCCGGTCGTGGACGAGGGTGTCGGCATTGTCGAGTCCGTGGTCGTCGACCAGGATCACCTCCACCCCGCGACGCCGGGCCTCGCGTGCCGCGGCGATCACCGCACCGGTCGCGAGGACCGGAGCTCGGAGCGTGTCGCGCAGGTAGGCCTCGACGAGGCCACATTCCTCGGCCACGTCGGATGTCACCGCGGCGGGACCGGCCAGTGTTTCCAGCAGTGGCCGGACCATCCGGTCGAGGCGGTCCGCCTGGGCGAGACGTTCGGCGAACAACGCCGCGGCGGCCGCTTCCGCGCCCGCCTGCTTCGTTGACTCGGCCCGCAGCTGAAAGATCGCGTGGGCCGCCGGGCGCAAGGTGTAGGCGAAGAAGGTCGCCATCAGCAGGGGGCCGAGGTTGATGATCGAAATCGAGACGCCGTGCCAAGCGCCCTGCCCCGTGCGCGCCGCCCACACCGCCGTTGTGGCGATCGCCGCCAGCATTCCGCACCAGGCGGCGAGGGTGCGCCCACGCACACACAGGAAGGTCGCGGTGACCGTCCCCGACCCGAAGGTCCACAGCTGTGCCGAAGTAGCTTGCGGCAGTGACATATTGGTCAGCGTCAGGAAGGTGGTGAAGGGGATCGAAGCGGCCATCGCACTGGTGGTCAGCACCGGAATCGGGTCGGCGCGGACTCGAAGCAACCCGATCGTGACGGCACCGACGATCACCAGCGACACCACGACCGGCCAGCGTTTGTCCATGTAGTTCCACGAGGTCGAAGCCAGCAGCGATTCGGCGAGCAGAAAGAACCCGGCGAGAAACCACGCGGCGCGGGTATCCATGCCCAGCAGCGCGCGGATATCGCGAGAACCGGTGGTGCTCACGCGGCAGGCTCCTTCCAGCCCAAGCGAATAACGGTTCCCGCACCCGGACGCGTGTGGACCTCCACCGCGCCGCCCGGCAGGTGGCGGACGCGTTCGATCACGCTCACCGACAGGCCGAGACGATGTTCCGGCACCTGTGACGGCACGAACCCGACACCGTCGTCAGCGCAAACGATGGCGATGTTGTCGGCGGAGAACGCGAGTTCGACGGTCCGGGTGGCCCGCGGGCCCGCATGGCGGACACTGTTGCGAACCGATTCGCTCACTGCGGCCCCCAGGATCTGGACCGGGTCGGCGGGCAGGACCGCGTCGTCGGGGGAGACGGTGATCGACGGAACCAGCGCGTCGTCGACGTCGGCGATCGCCGCCCGAAAATAGGCGGCGGCCGAGGACAGCGGGTAGCCGAGGCCGGTATCGGGCCGGGTGTTGTCGAGCTTGCCCAGCGTGAGTCGCGCCTGGTGGCGCACATCCTCGCGGCGGGTCCCTCGCGCGGCCGCCAGGAGTGTCGACATCACCCAGTCGTGCAGCAAGGCGTTGAACCGAACCCGTTGCACCGCACGGGCTTGCGTCGCGGCCGCGGTGGCGGCGGCGCTGTGGGCCTCGGCGCGGGTGCGGTCGAGCAGGCGCCCGGTGTGCAGCGCCATCAACGCCGCCGCCACATACAGCAGGCAGAAACTCAGCCCGAACATCAGGTCGGGCAGGAAGGGTGCGTTGTGGTCGGGCGTGCGGCAGAACTGATTGATCAGCTGAACCGTGGCCACCGAGACCACCAGCAACGCGATCGTGCGAGCCGGACCCCACGCCACCGCCGCGGCCAACCCGGCGAGTCCCGGAATGCCGGAGATCCACGCGTCCGCGGTCATCAGGTCGCCACGCCACGCCAACGGCCAGGCCAGCGCGGCAGCCGGATACGTCACCGCGCTCACTGCGGCGACCTGCCGAATCCAGCGCACGTCGTGGCGAAAAGACAACGCGCCCAACACCATCGGCGGACCGAAGACGGCCGCCACCGCGAAGAAGGTCCACCACGGCTCCAGCACGGCGTACTGGGCGGCGATCGTCGGTATCAACAGCAGCAGGTAGAACAGATACCCGGAGGCGATGAAGCGGGCGAACAGCCGGGTGAGCCGGATCTCGGTCGTCCCCGCGCTCAGGGCGCGTGCCGTCGACGCGGTATCGGAAGCCACCCGTCCTCCAAGGCGCGTTTGAACAGTTCGGTTTTCGTGCGCGCGGGCCGCCCGGCCTCGGCGTACTTCAGTCGGATCCGGCCGAGATAGGCGTTGACCGTCTCCTCGGTGAGGCCGGTGAGCCGGGCCACCCGTGCCGCGGGCTCACCCGACGCGTACAGGGCGAGCACTTCACGCTGTCGAGGACTGAGTTTGACGACGGTGAAGTCGTCGTCACCGTCGATCGCGATCGCCCAATCAATGGTCGGCACTTGCTTGCCCGCCGCCGCGTCGCGCACCGCCGCGGCGACCACCTCGTCACGTTCGGATTTGCGGACCACCCCGAGCACCCCCGCCCGCGCCGCCGCCCGCACCAGATACGGCTCGTCCGCCGACGTGAACACCAGCGTCTCGATGCCCGCCGCCCGCAACCGCTCGATGTTCTCCGCCGGCGTCGACCCGTCGGGCAAACGAAGATCGAGCACGACCAAAGCCAGATCGGTGGTGATCGCCAGCAACTCCGGCACCGACGGCGCGGTCGCCACGATCTCCACGCTCGACTCGTCGGCGAGAACCTGACGAAGCCCGGTGATGGTGACCTGATGGTCCTCGACCACCCCGATCCGGCGCACGCCGACCCCTTCGTCCACCATGCCTCCTGAGATCCACTCGGCGATCGTGCCAATTGTGCTGCATCGATGCTGGTTTCACCACCTCGTGCGCGACCGGCTTCCACTGTGGGCCCACCCGTGGGCCGCCGCGTTGTCGGCTGTTCGGTGGATACTGGCGCGCGGCCGCTGTTCCTAACATTGAAACCAGATGTTCGCTGGTGCTCGATGGACGGAGAATTCTCTTGTCGGCAGACGTATTTCGAAGGGTGATCATGGTTGCGGCAACCGGAATCGCGGTGTCCGCGGGTGCCAGTGGTTGCTCGCTGCTCGACACCGAATTCGCTGTCGGAGACTGTGTTTCGGTGAAGTCCGGGTTCACCGACGACGGCATCGAAAAGGCGGATTGCTCGGACGGTGGTTCTGCCGACAAGTTCTCCGGTGACGGCATCTACCGGGTCACCTCGGTCGAGGACTACCTGTCGAATTGCCGACGGGGACAGGTGGAGTTCAACCACGAACCTCACGACAAGACCTACTGCTTGTCGGCATTGAGCACACGGTGAATCGAGGACTCATGCTTTCACGACTGCTGCCCGCGGCGCGCACTGCGGCGTTGTCCGCGCGGGTCGGAATCTGCGCGGCTCTGCTTGCGGCGACGGCTGTTTCGGTGGGGACCGGAACTGCTTCCGCTGCCGCATGTCCCACTGTCGCGATCGGTGTGCCGGGTACCTTTCAAGGTCTGGCGCACGCCGGTAGGCAGGACAAGAACAACCCGGTTGTTCGTTTCGGGTCTGAAGTCGCCACCGTCATCGCGACACTGCGGCAGAAGATCGAGATCAAGGACCACCACATCGTCTACCCGGCTGACGGCGCGGCAGACCTCGACGCCGCCGGTGCCCGACTGGTGTACGACTGGTCGAAGTACAAGGCAAGCAAAGACGCCGGCTATCGAGCGGCCTACGACGCGGTCAAAGATCACGCCGCCACATGCGCGACAACCAACTTCGTGTTGGTCGGATACTCGCAGGGTGCACATATCGCGGGTGACCTCGCGCAAACCGTGTTCGATGGGAAAGGCCCGGTGGATCGGTCCCGCATCAGCGCCGTCGTGCTGCTGGCTGATCCTGCTTACAACGGCCCGTCACCGCGCACCACCGAGGTGATCTACACCAACGGCAAGCTCACCCAAGACCAGGATCATTGGAAGATCGGCGGCGGGCTCGGCCAACGGGCCCACTTCGCCGGCAGCGATCCGGTCTTCTCGGTGTGCGTGTACGGCGATCCGGTGTGTGATGGCGCTGATCTCGGTGGGCAGGACGGGAAGTTCAAGGGCGTCGAGAACAAACATCTCCACGCGATCTATCTGGGCCAGCGGTTCGAGAACGAGGCCGACATCGCGACCTGGGCGGGTGTGCAGGCAACCCGACTGATCCAACCGGCCGCACCAGCGCCTGCTCCAGCGCCCGCACCTCCTACGAAACCGGCGGAGTCGGTAACCATCGCGCAGGCGGGGCCCCGCAGTGTCACCGTCACCGTCACCGAGGCCGGCGGCGCAGGTGACCGAACCGTTCGCTGCTGGAACGCGACCGATGCCACCCATAAATGGGCCGAGAACTACCTGGGCGAGACCAAGGTGTCCATTCCTCGGACAGGAACATTCACGGTCACCTGCCCGACAGCCCCGAAACCGGGCACTTTCTCCGTAGAGTTCTTGAATTGGCGGTGGTCGCCGTCGATTCAGTGGCGATAGCAGGCGGGATGTCCCATCAGGTTTCGGTCGGTGCGCCTGCCAGGCGTGTCGGCGTGGTCGATGATCAACGCGATTTCACCGTCTCCGCGCTTCGGTCGTATCTGAGGCCGCACCCGGATATCGTGATCGTCGCGGCGGCCGAGAGCGTCATCGACCTGCTCGCGGTCACCGATGAGGTGGACCTGGTCGTGCTGGATCTGCTGTTGGGCGACGGTTCGACCCCGTTCGACAACGTCAACGCGTTGCAGGCGAAGGGAATCGAAAGCCTGCTGTTCACTTCCGGTGAGGAGCCGGAGCTGGTGCGAATGGGCGCTCGCGCGGGCGCGCGTGGGATGGTCAAGAAGTCGGATCCGCCGGAAGTTGTGGTCGCGGCGATTCGTGCTGCGGCACACGGTGAGTCGGTGATCTCGGCCGATCTCGCCATGGTGATCGACGCCGATCCCGACTTCGCCCCGACCCTGTCGACCAGGTTGCAGCGCACGCTCGCGTTGTACGCGTCCGGCGAATCGGAGAAGGACATCGCCGAGATCATGGGGTTGAGTCCGCACACAGTGAAGGCGTACCTGGCCAAGATCCGCGCCGCGTACGCGGCAGTGGGGCACGAGAACATGTCGCGGTCGGAGCTCACCCGGGCCGCACGGCTCGGCGGGTTCGTCCGGCGGCCGTGGTACCGCCCGCGTCGGCGGCCGTAGTGACCCAGGTCGACGACGATGCCGGAGATCGACTGCTGCGGTTGTACTGCCGTTTCGTCGGGGTCGGCTACCTTACGTACTTCGGGCTGGTCCTCCATCAGATCGTGGCCGAAGCGCCCGTCACCTCGGCGTGGTGGGTGTGGCTGGCCGTCGCGATGATCTTCGTTCCCGGGATCGCAACGGGAGCAATGACCTTCCGGCGAACATGGCGGGCCCCGACGCGCTACGCGGCGCAGACTGCCGCCGTCGGATTTCTGGTCCCGACACTGTTGTGGCTGTCGGCATGGAACGGTCAGGTGCCGCCGATGACCTATCTCTGGATCTCGGCGATCCCGGGTCTGGCAGGCTGGTGCGCCGCCGCGTTCTGGTCGGCACGGGTCGCGCTCGCCTACACCTGCCTGCTCGTTGTCCTCACTCAGAGTTTGAACCACCTCAGCGGTGCGGCGACCTCGTACCTGGTGTCCGACCTGATCACCAACCTCAGCTACTGCGTACTTCTCGTCGGCGCCGGCTGCATCACCGTCCGCACCGGGCGAACTCTGCACGAGACCCGAAGGCGCGCAGCGCAAGACGCCGCGATTGCCGCCGCCAAGAGCGCGCAGATCACCGAACGCAGGTTGTTCATCGACCTGGTCCATACCTGGGTGATGGCGACTCTGCTCGCCGCCGCACGCCAGACCCTGTCGGAATCCGACCTTCGCCGACATGCTCGAGCGGCCTCGGCCAGGCTCGAAGTCCTTGCCGCGCAGCCGCCCAGCAGCGGACCCGTCCCGATAGCCGAAGTGGCCGATCGGCTTTCCCTGGCGGTGTACGACGTCGATGTGGGCACCGCGTTGTGGATCGACAGGAACGGTCGTTCGGCGTTCCCCGCAGCTGTGGTCGACGCGTTTGTCGCCGCGCTCACCGAAGCAGTGCGCAACAGTGTTCGGCACGCCGACGGATGTGCCGCTGTCCGCATCGAACTCGGCGACGGCAGCGCTTGCGTTCGAATTTCCGACAAGGGGCCAGGTTTCGGGCAGAATCAGGTGGACGACAAACGGCTCGGCGTGACCGCGATGAAGGACCGCATCGAAGAATTGCCCGGCGGCTCGGTGTCGATTCGGACGGGCGTGGGGCGGGGGACGACGGTCACGTTGAGGTGGCGCGCGCCGCGGGTGGAACCCGACGGCATCCGGACCCTGCTCGGAATGCGCCAACCGGCGGCGTGGATCGCCACGTTCGGTTTCCTCCTCGGCATGGCTTCGCAGGCGGTCACCGGGCGCTCCGGCATCACGCCGTGGTGGCCGGTGGGAGTTGCGCTGCTGTTGTTCGTCGCGGCGGCGCTCGCCCTGCTCTTCGTGCCCGACGACCCGATGCCCTTGCTCGCCGCGATCGCTGTGACGCTGACCGGTCCGGTGGCAATGGTACTGGTCTGCGCGGTTCTGCCCGTCCCCGTCCATTCCGGCACCCAGTTGTGGCCCCTGTTCCTCGCGACCACGGTGTACGCCTTCCTGTGTGTCCGTGGTCGGGTTGCGCTCGGGTGGGTCGGTTCGGCCCTGATCGCCGCGGTCGCGATCGGATGGTCGATACGCACCGGGCAAGGGCTCGTCTACGGCGTCGAGATCACCGCGATCGATATCGCGCCGATGACGATCGCGACGGTTGTCGCGCGAACGATTCGGCCCGCGGCCTACGACATCTTCGCGGTCCGAGACGAATCCATCCGCCGCGCAACGCGATCCGCGCAGCTCGCGGCCGCAACCGCCCAACGCGGCACCCAGCTCAGAACCCTCGATCCGCAGATCTTCCGGCTACTCGCGACTATCGCCGCCGAAGGTCGACTCGACGAACAGGACACGACGACAGCCGGACTGTTCGAAGTGCACCTGCGAAGTGTCGCCCGAGCTCCCGGTCTGGTGCACCCCCTCGTGGTCGCCGCCGCATGGGCGGCGCGGCGTCGCGATGTGGACGTTCGACTCGTCGACGACGGCGCCGACCGAATCGACGAACTCACCGAGTCGGAGCGCGAGAACTTCCTGCTGTGGGTAGCTGCCGAAATCGACAGCTGCGACCGCGGCACGACCATCACGATCCGCGTGAACCCGCCACGGCGACCCGCAGTGGCCACCGTTGTCGCGACGACGACCGAGCACACCCGGCGCCTGTCCTACGAGACCCCCAATGGTGAGCAATGCAAAGGAAAACCCCGGAAATAGACATCTTCTCGAACTGGATTCGCGTCGATACCTTGGCAGAAGCAGGTCAACGCAGCAGCAATCATCCAGAGGAGTCGAAAATGGCCAATTTTCAATGTTGGTGTGGTCGCAAAGTCCACGACTGCACAATCTGTAAGGGTTTCTCCGGCAAGACATGCTCCAAATGTGAAGGGACCGGCTACATGTGTGGCTCCCACGACGGTTACTGGAAGAGTAAGACATCTTCCTGGCTGTAATCCTGTCGGTACCGAATGGAATGAGAACTTCCGTGCAGCTTTCCAGTGAAGAATATTCCGCCACAGTTTCCGAAGCTACGCTACGGGAGATTCATGAACGCGCCCGAATCGTGGCGGAGATTGCCCTACGTCAAGGGGTGGCGTTCGATGTCACGCTGCGGTCCGAGCCCGAGGTGCTCATGGGCTGGTATCTCAGATCCTACCGGGTGGTGAAAAGTACTGAGCGAGAAGGTCTTACGACGTGGACATTGACAGATATCTCGGTGCTCGGTCAGGACGGAATTCTGTACCTTGCGAGACGGGAGAGGGAGGTCGAGACCTACTCGACATTTCAAAGATGTCGCGACGAACTATCGGCAACGTCAATCTTTTCGACCGATTGTGTGTTCCGGCTCGAGCGAAGTCGCCGAGACAGTACGGCAGTCGGAAACTCAACTGCCTTCGGCGAATCGATTCTCACCGATCTGAAATCACTGGAATTCACGCGCACGACCGAACCGCGACGGTCTATGATTCCGACCCCACGCCCACCGACCACCTCGACCACAAACGCTGCCCCGGCATCACCTCTACGTTCGATAGCCCTCATCTCGGTATGGGTGTCGGTCATCGCTGCAGTGCTCTGGACGACTGTCTTCCCCCCGCTAGCGGTCGTCGCGGTGCTCGGTGGTGTGTACCTGATCGCGAGATCACGCCGCCGACGATGAGATTTCCGTGTACGACAGCCCGTCACAACAGCGGTCGGTGGCCGCGTTGGATGTTGTCCAGCATCGACACCACCCGATCGTGACGGTGCAGCAATTCGCCGTCGACGTGCCCGCGTTCGCGCTGATAGGTGGCGATACTCGAGTGCATGCCCGACAGCTCGGAGCTCAAACTGGTCGACATCGTGGCCACACCTGTTCGGAGTTCGCCGATTTCGTTGGCCAGGCGTGAGCCCATCGTGTCGAGCGCCGAAGCCAACGTGCCGAATCCGGCGACGAGGATCGTATTCGTCTTGCGCTGCTCGTAGATGCTGGCGAAGTGGAAGTCTCGTTGGGCGGGACGGACGAGTTCGTGCAGGCGTGCGACGAGGACCTCGTGGGCGGTCAGGTATTCGAGGCTGGTGGTCGCGACCGGAAACGGCGGAGCGGCGCCTTCGTATTCCGCGGCGGCGACGGCGTACGCGGAGGCACACAGGCGAAGTCGGACGACTGTGGCGCTGAACCGTCCGAGGTGGGCGGTGCCGTTTTCGATCGCGGACCAGAACGGTGCGAAGGCGTTCTCGCGGAAGAGTTGCTCGGCGTGGTCGAGGGTGTCGCGCGCCGCGATCAAGTGGGTCGGCAATTCTTCGAATGCGTTCAGGGCGTCGGCGGTGCACTGTTGGAGCCTGTCACCGAGTTCGCGCTGGCGGTGTGCTCTGGCGTGCGCCTCGCGTTCACGCTGAGCAAGTGCCGCTTCGCGCTCCCGTTGGTCACGCGAGTACGCGTCGAGGACCGCCGCGACCAGGTACGCGACGGCAGCGATCATCGGCGCGCGCCACCACTCGAGGACGGAAAACGCCTGCCCGCCTCCCCGATCGAGGTTTGCCCAGGGGAATCCGAGGATGAAGACGACGACACCGGCGGCGAATCCGAATCCGTACCACCGTGGCGCCCGGTCGGACTTGCCGAAGAAGTGGTCGACGACGAGGGTGGCGCCGATCGAGACCGTCAGCGACAGGATCGTGGCGAGGTAGAGCCCGTCGGGGAAGTAGGTCTCGCCGGGGGCGTGGCTGGACGTGGTTTTGCGTCCGAAGATCGCGAGGATCAAGCAGGTGATTGCGGCGAGGAGGACCGCGGGAAATATTCGTGAGGGTATGCGCATGGTGGTTTCCCTTCGGCCGCAGCACTATCGGCCTGGAGGTGGTCCGGTCTGAGTCGACGGTAGGCCGGACGCTCGGTCGCGTCTGTAGGGCGAACAGCGGACCCCGCACGCGGCTTGTGGGTCGACTGGCGGATATGCCGACCCACCTGAATCGCGAACGATCAATGCCATGCAAAAAACAATCTTGATCTGTGGAATCGTCGGTATCTCGGTGTTCACCGCGCCTGCCGCGCACGCGGTGGTGCCGCTGAACACCGACACCACAGCCAACAGCCTGACGTTCACCTTCGTCAACAACGACAACGACATCACCACCTGTGAGGCCTACGCGGCGGGGCCGGTGTCGTTCCGCACGCCCGCGACACGAGTCCCCGCGCGCAGTCGCGCGGCGGTGGGATTCGTCGACGTGCCCGCCGGAAACTATGTGATCAATTGGGCCTGTAGGGGATTCGAGCAGGGCAAACGGACGGTCACCGTGGGCGGCGATCCGCTGACGGGGGCGACTCCCCGCCAGGGTGTCGCGCCCACCTCGCCCGGTCCGGGATTGGCGACCGGTTCGGCGGGGTCGTCGTGAGCAGAGTTAGGGCCATCACCCGCCCGTCTGGTGGCAGCGGGAATTGAGAGCACGGGCAAAAGGAGGCCGAATTCGTTTGTCGCTCAATACCTGTCACGCCTGCCGATGGTGCGGATAATGTCGATCATGACCGAACCGTCGACCCTCGCCGCGGTGCGAGCACGTATCGACCGGATCGCGTCGACCATGCTGTGGTGCGTCGAGATCCTGGTCGCGGTCGTGTATTCGGCTCAGCGCGACGGGTCGGCGGTCGGTGTGGCCGTGAATGTCGCGTTGCTGTTGTGGGCGGTGACCAACTGGCTGCGCCGACGATGGCAGCCGACGGGGGAGCTAGCTGTCGTCGGCGCCTACCTGCTGTGTACGTCATGGCTGGTGGACGGACCCGAATTCACTTCCGCGGCAAGCCCGATGCTCGCGGTGGCCGGGACGGCGGTGGTGGCGTTCGGGATGTCACGGTCGGCGCGGTGGTCCTTGCCCGCGACAGTCGCGGTGATGGGTTCGTGGGCGGTGGGGGCCTCGTTCGTCCCCGGCGTCGAGCAACCGTGGACGATCTTCAGCCTCGACTTCCTGATCGTCGAATGGGCGGCGGCCGCCGCCCTACGGTTGCTGGTGCTGCGGTCGGCGTCGCTGACCGACGACGCGTTCGCCGAATTGGCAACGGCCAGAATCGATACCGAGGTCGCCGAGGCCCGCAGCCACGCCGAGATGGAACAGTGGGCGACACTGCACGACACTGCGGCCTCGACGCTGGCGATGCTCGGCCAAGGCGCGGTCATCGCCCCCGACCGGCTCGCCACCCAGATCCACCGCGACCTGCGCGCCGTCGAACACAGCGCGAGCCTGCTCGGCCCCGACGATCTCACCGGCCAACTCCACGAGCACGCGCAATGGATCACGACACCTGTCCGGTTCACCGGCCGCGCGCCGGACACCGTCGACCCGGACGTGCGCAAAGCCGTGGTGGCCGCCGCGGGGGAGGCGCTGACCAACGTCGACCGGCACGCCCGGGCGCAGAGCGTCACCGTCGAACTCGGCGAGGGCTTGGTGCGCATCCACGACGACGGCGTCGGCTTCGACCCTGACGACGCGACCCTGCTGGACGGGCGCTTCGGGGTGCGCCATTCGATCCAACGCCGACTCGCGCTGGTCGGCGCCACCGTCGAGGTCCACTCCGCGCCGGGAGCAGGGACTTCGGTCGACATCCGCTGGCGAGGCGATGCCGTGGTGCCGCGCGGTGGCGGTGTCGACCACGTCCGCGGACTGCTGCGCGGACTGGGATACGGGCTGGTGATTCTTGCGGTCCTGGTGACCGGACTCCAAGGCCCCAACGCGCTCTCAGCCGCCCATCCCGTCGCGCAGGCCGCGATCGTCGTCGTCGCGTTGGTGGCCGCGTTGCTCGCGCTGGTCGAGGTCCGATTCGGGTTACCAGATGCGGTGTGGTGGGGCACCGCCGTCGTTGTCGTCGTGCTTGGCCCGGTTCAGGAAATGCTGCTCGACCTCGGTGACCTGGCGACGAGCCGGAACTGGGCGGTGGCCGCGCTGGGCTGGCAGGTCGCGGCGCTGTCGGTCGCCCGGAGCAGTCGACGAGGTTTCACGTTGCTCGGTGCCCAGTGGGTCGCCGGGATCGTCGTGACTGTGACGGCCTCGGGCACCTGGGTGGTGATGTCCTCGCTGATCTACACCGTCGTGAGCGTGACGGTGGTCCAGGTGATCGCGATCGGGTTCAGCGACTTCGTTCGTCACGCCGTCGCCCGCACTGAACAGATCAGCGCCGACATCACCGACCTGCGGGTGCGCACAGAACTCGCCGAGGCCCTGCGCGAGGACCGACGACGCCGCTACAACCGGCTCTCCACCTGCCTCGTGCCCCTACTGAACCAGCTCATCGAACACCCCGACACGGCCATCGACCCGAAAGTTCGTGCGAACTGCCTGTTGGAATCGGTGCGACTACGTCGACTTTTCGGCACGAAATCAACGACGGACCCCTTCCTCGACGAGCTCACCCCGGCCGTCACCGCCGCCGAATCCCGCGGTGTGGCCGTATCACTGCACGTTCTCGGCCCGATTCCCGAACTTGACCCTGTAGAACGCACTCGGATGCTGACTGTGCCGATAATCTTGCTCACAGGAGCCCGCACCCGCGCCAAACTCGTTGTCACCGCAGAACCTTCGCTGATCGTCAGCATCACCTGCGACTGTGACGAACACACGCGATGCGCGGCCGAGGCCGTCGCGCCGGAATCGAGCGTGGTCTGCGCCGGTCCGCTGGTATGGGCGACCGTGGCGTTGTCCTGACCCGTTCGGAGGAAGCTTGATCGAGGTGAAGGTGTGACCGCCATCAGCGATCCGATGGCGGTCGCCGTGGTCGACGACCATGCCGTTGTGCACGCCGGGATCGCCGGCTGGTGCGCCGCCGCTGATCCGCCGATCCAGTTGGTGGGCAAATACCAGACCCCCGCGGAATTCATCGCCGACCCCACCGCGAACCCGAGCAACATCGCCGCAGTCGTGCTCGATCTCCAGTTCGGTGACCAGTATGCAGACCTCTCGGCACCAGCGATACTGTGCGAGAAGGGATTCCGGGTGGTGATCTTCTCCCACTACATCCGCAGCGACATCGTGCTCGACTGCCTCGACATGGGCGCCGTCACCTACCTGTCGAAACTCGAAGGCGAACACCACCTCGTCGCCGCCCTCCACGCCGCCGCAGCCGACCGACCCTACCTCAGCCCGACCATGGCACAGGCGATGACCGAAGACACCCGCCCCAGTCGACCCGCCCTGTCACCACGCGAACGCGAAGTACTGCTGGCATGGTTCCAGACCGAGTCCAAAGCACTTGTCGCACAACGTCTCTACATCTCCACCGGCACGGTCAACACACACCTCGAGCGCATCCGGACGAAGTACGCCCAGGCCGGCCGACCCGCCTCGACGAAAGCGGCGCTCGTGGCGAGAGCCATCCAAGACGGATTGGTCGACCCGAACGACCTGTAACCGGGCCCTTGTTCGACGACCGATCCGCCGCGTTGTCGGTTGTCCTTGTCGGTCGCCGTGATCGAATATGCGTGGGAACGCTCGACAAGGCAGCGAGGAGTTGGCCAGTGAGATCGGTTGCACGGTGGACACTTCCCGCGGAGTTGGAACGTGGCCGCACCGCAGCGGCTGCCGCACTGTTGCGTACGTACTTCTTCGACCGCGAGGCCGATGATTCGCCCAGCTATTCGGGGTCTGCGTTCGAGCGGTTCGGCGGTGGCGGCGATCGGACTGATGTCGCCGATATCTTCACCGCCGACGACGTGGTCGCGGTGTCCTTGCTGAGTGTGAAGGTTCCGGGCAGCGCGGCTTTGCGAATATTGGAGCGTGATCGCGACGCACTGGCCGGCCTACTGAGACTGATTCCGGCCGAAGTCGAATTGGTGGACGCCGCGAGCGACATTGTCGGCGACGGCTCGCCCGCCGATCTGCTGTGGCGCGCTCTGCGGTCCGCGGGTGCGGGGCCGGTGACCACCAGTAAGTTGCTCGCGCGCAAGCGCCCAAAGCTGTTGCCCGTTATCGACAGCGTCGTCAAGGAAGTCTTGAATCATTCGGACCGACAAAGCTATTGGATGACACTGCGTTCGGTTCTGCGAGACGACGAGCGCGCGCTCGTCGATATCCTCGCCGCGGCCCGTTCCGAAGCTGAGTTGGGCGACGACATCAGTCTGATTCGGTGTTTCGATGTTGTGGTGTGGATGGTGGGCCGCCGAGACGGGCATCTTCGCCCCCGTGGACGATATTGACGCTCCACCCAGCCGCCCGACCGTTGATCAATCGGTTGGGCGACTGAGCTTGTCGATCTACGCGCCGGCCATCAGTTGGCGAGCACGATCACCTTGGTCGTGGTGACCGCGTTGGACACCTTGATGTACGGCTTGTCGGTCTTCGAGCCCGGTGAGAAAACCACCGAGGTCACCCCGGACTTGCATTCGTTCTGGTTCACCCGGCTTCCGGCGCAGACCGCCGTGAACAGCTCACGCGGCTTCGCGCGCACGTAGGAGATGTGTTCGATGCCATCCAACGTAGGTGACTGCGAGGCGACGGAGACCAATCGTGCCGGGTTTCCACTCACCGAATTCGGCGCCACGGTGGGGACCTTGGCGAAAAAGTCGGCGACCACCTGTTCCGCAGTAGGCGAGTTCTGCACCGTGATGCGGGAAATTCCGTCTGTGATGATGAACTGGATGGCGCCCTGAACCACCTGTTCCCTGAACCATTTCACCTTTTCGCTGACTACCTTCGTGTCGATCTTCGGCAAGGGCCGTTGGTGCATGGGGCCGCCGAAATCGGGAGCGGCCGTCGCAGTGGGGGCTGCCACGGTGCCGACCATGACCATTGCAGCCAGGATGAGCCCGGCCGAGATACGAAGCCGCGAGGAAATTTTCATTGGAGCCTCCGATTCTGTCGGATAAGCGCTACTACATCCTCGGGTCGTGATGAAGCCGCCGAATCCGCTCTGGGCGGGCCACTTCGGGTCGCCGTAGCCCAGCGTATGGCGAGGTTGCGGATGCCGGTATCGGCTGTCGGACCTACAGCGATCCACGGTTGTCGTGGCGGAATCGGCTCCGCGGGTGGACCGAGTAGGGAGAGCGGTGTCCTCCTCGCGTCCGAGAAATTGAACGGCGGGATACACCGGGTCAGGACGGGAGTCCGTTGGTCAGCGCTCGGGACGCCAGATGGTGCCGCAGAAGAAGCTGTTCAGGTCAGCAAGCCGCTGGCGACAGTGCCGATACCGATCGGGCGGAGTTCGTGGGTCTGCGGCTCGGCAACAGCCTGTGCCGGGGCAACGGACATCAGAATCGCACCACCTAGCGCTGGCGATGAGGACGCGATCGACGCGAATCATGTGAATCCGATCTGCTCGAGTTGAATCCGGTCACCTCGCTTCGACCCCAAAGCCGTTGTGGTGTAGCTGAACCGAGGTGACCTGCGCTGGAACATCGAGCATCGTTCTGCCACGGTGGGCCGCTACCCGTCGCGCGCAGTGCGTTCGGCTACCTGGCGCAGTGACACGCGGTTACCGCCGAATCGTCGGCCGAGATGCGGCGCGCTTCGCTCCTCCAGGCAGTGGCCGGCCTGAGTCGCTGCGTGTGGCGCCGGACCTCGTTGTAGGCGATCACGTGACGCGGATCGGAGTAAGTACCGAAGAGGCCGGTGATTTCCATGCCGCCGCCAGGCAACGGTCCTGGGCCGCTGTCAGTGCACCGTTGCAACAGGGATCACCGCTGCAGCGACCGTCCGATGGCGGCCCTCCAGATCGACAAAAAGGTGCATCTACCAGCCGATTAGTACCTTGACCGGGAGGTGAGGTAATCTTTTCGAGCACCCGGAGACGGGGGCAAGAAACGGGCTGTGGCGCAGCTTGGTAGCGCACTTGACTGGGGGTCAAGTGGTCGCAGGTTCAAATCCTGTCAGCCCGACAGTGAAAACCCCCTCCGACCTCGGTCGGAGGGGGTTTCTTGTACCCCGAGATTTGACGTGGTTTGGTGATTTCTCACAGAAATCCCACACTTTTGATTCTGATCGTTCGTCCAGTGCGGCGTTATGGCCCTCCCGTTGGCCGTGCGGCGAGGACTGCACGCAGCCGGATTCAACGAGGTGCGACGGCAGAACCGCGGGCGCGGGACTTCGCTGAACTCGTTTCACGGTCTTACGATGCGGTAGACAATCAGCTCAGGAGCGAAGCTGCCTGTGCCACTTGAGATTGCGTTGGCGCGGCTCCGATGTTCGAGCCGCTGAAGCACCTAGGGTGAATCTTGCCCTGCGACGTGGCGGCGACGTGTGGGTGCATGGGGAACGGTTCGCCTCGGTCGGCTGGCCATGCGAACCGCATCGCGCCGAACGCCGCTGACCTGTCGCTGATTCGAAACCAGCTGGGACCACAGCATAACGGCAGGTCAGGGCCCTAACGGCGATGGCCTGTCGTTTTCGTTGAATATACGTTGAATATCGACCCCAAAATCGGGTCGCGGAGCCTCCGCATGTGGGGTTTCCTAGCCCGCTCCGGGGCGACCTGCCTGTGATGCTCATCACAGAATGGGCGGGTCAGTTGATAGGCCGCATAGCGGCGTCGATGTCTTCGACCGCGACCCGTATCTGACCTCGGAACCGGTATGCGGGAAGTGAACCGTCGGCGATCATCCCCAGGCGGCCTGGGCTGCCGCGTAACGGATGGTCAGGTCGTTGTCCTCGCGCCCGAGCCGCTGGGTCAACAGGTGCTGGATGTGGTGTCCGAGACTGTGGATCTGTTGCAGCTCACCGGTGCGGACCTCGGATTCGGATGTCATAAGGCGTACGCGACGCCGGATCCGGTCCTCTTCGACCGAATCCGCCAAGGCCGCAAATGTCGATCGGGGCGATGGCAGCGACCGCGGCCAGCAGCTCGGCCGGTGTGACGGCGTCAGTGTCAGCGGTCAGCAGGGTGAGGGCTTGGGTATCGACGTGGTCCCAAACGACCAGTTGTTCCTTGCTGCCGAAGTAGCGGTAGATCGTGCTCGCAGAGCCCCGGCTGCGGCGGCGACCTGCTCCACCGAGACCTTGCGGTAGCCGTCGGACTCGAACAAGCCCAGAGCGATGTCCTGGATCTCCAGCATCGCCTGGAGTTTGCGGCGTTCGAGCAGGCCGGGCGCTGATGATTGGCGGACGGGATCGGGCACCCCGAAACGATACGTGAGCCCGCTCCGCATCTGACAGTGCTTGCAGAACCAATCCGAGCAACGCTTGTCTCTGCAAGTCACTATCAGTTGGCAAGTGACATGCAGGTGGGGCGAAGTCGGTGCCACCGAAGTGAGGCGGGAGCCAGGGGTGGGTAGAAATTCCACAGTCAATGTCGGGTCCGTGAACCGGTCGAAGCCGCAGCGGCACGATCTCGTCGTCGACGGGCGGCGGGTTTCGTATGTGCAGGCTGGGGCCGGTGAACGTGTGTGCGTTCTCGTTCATGGGCTGGGCGGGTGTTGGCGGCACTGGGCCGCGACCATCCCGGCGCTGGTGCGCACCCACCGGGTGATCGCGGTCGACCTGCCTGGATTCGGTGAATCCGAGAAGCCTCGGGTGGCGATCATCGGCAACGCCGTGGCGGTAATCGACGCGCTGTGGCAACGGTGCGAAGTCGAGCGGATCGATGTGGTCGGGCATTCGATGGGAACTCTGGTGGGGTGCGAGGTCGCGGCCAGGCTCCCGCACACGGTGAATCGAGTCGTGCTCGCCAATGGCCCGATCACCTCGGTGCTGGCACTGTTCGACGCGCCGATCGCCACACTGCGCCGCGACCCCGGACTGGTGAACTTCGTCGTAGAAGCGGCAACCGCAGGGTTGCCGCTGCCCTCAGCGCTCCAGGCGTTGATCACTCGAACCCCTTGGGCGCGGAAACCGGCTCTGGCACCTTATGTTCCGCGCCCGGACGAAATCTCCGAAGAGGTATTCGGCCACTTCGTCGGCGTGGGCGCCGCCGGCACCCTGTCGACCTTGCGACAGGGATTCAGTTGCGACTTCACTGCCGCGCTGACGCTGACCCACCCGACCATGCTGATCGGCGGCCAGCTCGACCGAATCGCCCCGCCGACCGACTTACGAAACTTCGCGGCCGCCACACCGGCGGTACAGCATGTCGAGATCCTGGCCGGTACCGGACACCTGCCGATGCTCGAACAGCCCGACGAATTCAACCGGCACCTCGCCGAATTCCTTTCTCCCGCTCCCGAAGCCAGGTGAACCCCATGACTATCCCTACTCGAATCACCGCCGACTGCACCGACTCGTCGAATCCGAAGACCTCGGCACCTCTTTCTTCGCCGCCGCTGCCGACCATGCCGGCTCTGCGCGTCACCGCGAGGCCTGGCACGCGCTGCACGAGGTGGAGGTCCGAACCCAGGCCGGCGTCACCGCCTTCCTCGAACGCATCCATCCCCGCCTGCCTGTGACGACTGCTGTCGCCGACACACTTCGATACGTTGCGCGACATCGTCGGGAATGGGAACGAGACCGTTGCGGTGGTTGTCAGCGGTCACCGCCGGACCTCGCAGGTGGTGTCGCGGTCGAACTGGCAGGACCGGCTTGGCTCAGAATCGGGGTCGCGATGGTGCGTCCCGGCTGGCTGGAGGTGATCGTGTCGCGGTCGCGAACGAGCAACGCGCCCGCGACTCCGCAGAGCAAGGCACCGATTCCGCTGACGAGGAACAGGGTGGAAAGCCCGTCGGTGTAGCCGGTGGCGGCGAGGTCTCGGATCGCGGCACTCGCCTGGGGTGCGAGCCCGGCGGCCGCGTCGAGTTGGCCCGCGGTCGTCAACTCGCGCACCGAATCCGTCGCGCCCTGCGGAACTCCGGCGGCGCGCAGCGCGTCGTCGGACAATGACGCGCCGATCGCGCCGGTGAACAGGGCGCCGTAGACAGCGACACTGGCCGAAGTCCCGAGCGGGAAGAAGCTGTTCACCGCACCCGACGCGGTTCCGGCCTGATTCGCGGGAACGACGCTGACCGCGATATCGAGAAGGTGCGGCAGGATCAGGCCGCCGCCCAAGCCGCTCAGCAGCAGCATCGGCAGCAAAGCCGTCCAATTATCCTGTGCGTCAACGGGTACCGCCGTGAACATGCCGATGCCGGTGAGCACCATGCCGATCGTCAGTACGGTGGCCATCGGCAGCCGTTTGGCCAGCGTGATGCCCAGTGGTGCGCCGACCATGAGCGCGACCGCGAGAACGGTGAGTACCAATCCGACCTTGGTGGGGGAGAAGCCGAGTGAGGCGCTGAGCCAGATGATCAGGAAGGGGAACAACCCGAAGCTGACCATGCGCGCGGCGAAGCTCAGCAGCATCGCGCCGGTGAACGAGGGAATGCGAAACAACCGCAGTGGGACC
This sequence comes from Nocardia sp. NPDC058658, assembly GCF_042716665.1. Classification (NCBI taxonomy): domain Bacteria; kingdom Bacillati; phylum Actinomycetota; class Actinomycetes; order Mycobacteriales; family Nocardiaceae; genus Nocardia; species Nocardia sp. NPDC058658. The sequence continues at coordinate 668,318 of NZ_JBHXRR010000001.1, read as the reverse complement.
ATGGCTCGATCACCGAGTCGGCTCTCCGCCACGACGAAAGCGGCGAGCGCGAGGATGCCGCCGCCGAGGGCGATGAGCACTTCAGGCCTTTCCCAGCCCTCGCTCGCGCCGGTCACGAGCCCATAGTTGAGTAAGAAGAGGAACAACACAGCGAGGGTGGCGCCGACGAAGTCGATCGCCCGGTTGTTGTCGGGGACTGCTTCGTCGATCCACCGCAGTGCGCCGTAGAGGATGAACGCGCAGATCGGGATATTGATCGCGAACATCATTCGCCAACTCACCGAGTCGATGAGGAGGCCGCCGATGATGGGTCCCGATGTCGCCGCGAATGCCCCCGCGGCGGCGAAGATCGCGACCGCGCGTTCGCGTCCACCGGCCTCGGCGCCTTCGTAGGCGCCGGCGATCAAGGCCAGTGCGGTGCCCATCATCATCGCCGCGCCACCGCCCTGCACAACCCGCGCGGCGATCAGTACTTCCGAGGTCCAGGCGACGGCACACGCCGCGGAGGCGAGCGTGAAAACAACCGCGCCGACGAGGAACACGCGGCGACGGCCGAGTCGATCCGACAGGGCTCCGGCAGTCAGCAGCAGTGCCGCGAAGGACAGGGTGTAACCGTTGACCACCCATTGCAGCCCGCCGAGTCCGGCGTTCAGATCGGATCCGATCTGTGGGAGGCCGATATTGACCACTGTGATGTCGAGGGTCATCACCATCGCGGCGACCGACGCGACGATCGTTGTCCATTTTCGGTTCCGCGCCGTTGTCTGTGGCGTTGCCTGGGTCATGGCTGCTGGTCCTCTCTATCGCGGACACGTCGCTGTGTGCGCCGGTGATGGGGTTCAGGAGGTGTGGAACGCTGTACAACATCGAAATACAGGTTCTATCCGCGTATTGTGCCTCCTGTTAGAACATTGTTCAATAGATTGGATCGTGGTGGACAGCAGGCAATCGACTGGGGTGTTTCCGAACAGGCGCCCTGCCCGTGATGATTCGGGGCCGGACACCGTCCGCAGGCGGGCGACCGGTCTGCTCGCGGGGTTCGCGATAGATGTCGGCGTGCCCGTCGCCGTCTACTACTGCTTGCGAACAGCGGGTTTGCGGGAACCGGTGGCGCTCGGGCTCACCGCTGTGGTGTCGGCGGTGCGGCTGCTGACCGTCGCGGTCGCGCGGCGACGGTTCAACGGTCTGGCGGCGTTCATGCTCGGCCTCTATCTCACCGGGCTGATCTTGTCGGTGATGACCGGCGACGCGCGGGTGCTGTTGCTCAAGGATTCCGTCCCTGAGGGATTGTTCGGCCTGCTGTTCATGGGCAGTTGCGTGATCCGGCGACCGTTGATCCTCGCTGTTGTGCGACGGGTCCAGATCCCTGTCGGCGCTGATGAACCCGGCTCAGCGGCGCGTCATCGTCGCGCGATGATCTTGTCGGCGGTCTGGGGTCTGTCCTTCCTCGGTTTCGCCGTGGCGCGGATTCCGGTCGTCCTCGTCCTCCCCCTCGACACGGCTGTGCTCGCGGTCAATCTGGCGTTCGGCGTGCTGTTCACGGTCCTGATCATCGGCACGCTCGTCTATGGGCGACCGCTGTGGCGATGACCGCGATATCCGACCTTCCGACAGGACCAGAACGCGATCCGCCCGCGCCGCGACGTCAGGATCGTGAGTGATCATCACTACCGCCAGGCCTCGACGTGCCGTCAGCACGCCCAACATGGTCAGGACGCTCGCGGCGGTATCGGGATCCAGCGACGCGGTGACCTCGTCACAGATGAGCACATCGGGTTCGGCGGCGAGGGCGCGGGCGAGCGCGACACGCTGACGTTGCCCACCGGAGAGTTCCTCGGGCAGCCGGTCAGCGAAATCTCCTGACAGCCCGACGGATTCGAGGAGTTCGGTGATCCGATCGTCGATCGCTGTCCGTCGGCGCAGCCCGCGCAGCATCCTGAGCGGGCGGGTGAGAGCGGTGCGGACGTCCTGGCGTGGGTGCAGCGCCTCGATGGGGTTCTGCGCGACGAACTGCACGGCAGCGCGTTGAGTCGGCGTGCGCTCACGGACTTCCCATGGGAGTGGTTCCGCGCGCAGTTCCAAGGTGCCGCCGCGTGGTCTGTGCAGGCCGGCCAGACAGCGTGCCAGGGTGCTCTTGCCCGCGCCGGAGAGTCCGAGGATCGCGAGGCGTTCGCCGTGCCGCAGCTCGATATCGAGGTCGCGCAGGATCGTCTGCGCACCGTGATCGGCGCGTAGGGCGCGGGCTGCCAGCACGGTAGGACCAGGGTCGGTGGCGTGCGCGCGGTTGATCACGAGTGTCGCGGGATGGGACGGTTCGGCCGGTTCCAGTCGTCCACCGGCCAGCACGACGACGCGATCCGCCGCGTTGGTCAGTGTTTCGACGTCGTGGCTGATCCACAGCATCGCCACTCCAGCCTCGGACAGGCTCCGCAGCTCGCCCAGCATCTCGGATTTGGTGACGAGGTCGAGCCCGGTCGTCGGTTCGTCGAGGACGAGCAAGGCAGGTTCACGGGCCAGCGCCGCGGCTAGCACGACCCTTTGCTGCTGACCGCCGGAGAGCTGATGGGGGTACCGGCACGCGAACTCACGATCCGACGGCAGTCCCACCCGGTCGAGGAGTTCGGTGACATATCGGCCGCGTGCCCGTCGAGGAACCCGAGATCCCCGGGCAGTCAACAAGATCGCGCCGATCCGGGCGTAGGGATTGAGCGCTGCTCCCGGATCCTGACCGACGTAGCTGACGATCTCGCCGCGCACACCTCGAGACGGAACGGGCAACATCGGTCTGCCCGCGACAACAGCCGTCCCGCGCGTGTGACGAAGGCCTGCGCGCACATGTCCGAGCAGTGCCAGCGCCAATGTCGTTTTGCCAGAACCGGATCGGCCGATGACGCCGACGGTTTCACCCTCGGCGATCGTGAGGTCGGCGCCGTCGAGCAAGGGGCCATCCGCTCCGTGGATGGCCAGGTCACACAGTTGCGCGAGAGGTTTCATGCCAGTGCCTTCTTCGATCGGCCGACCAACGAATCGGCGAGCAGATTCGCGCCGACCGCCAGCACCGCGACGCCCGCCATCGGGATCAGCAGCGCCCAGGGTTGCAGAGCCGCGCCGGGAAGGGCTTCCACGATCAGGCGCCCCCAGTCGGCGTCGCTGGTCGCCAGGCCGAGGAACCCCGCGGCGGCGACCAGATACACGGCCGCGACGAACCGCATTCCCAGATCTGCCACCAGGGTTGCCGCGATCAGCGGAAGGATCTCGCGGCCGATGAGCCACGGCCACCGCTCACCTCGAGCCACCGCGGCCTCCAGATGGGCGCGGCCGATGAGCTGAGCGGTCGCGGCGGCGGTGACACGCGCCGACAGCGGTGCGCTGGTCATCGTGATCCCGACGATCAGACCCGCGCGGTTCGGGAGGGCCGTGAGAACGAGGAGCAACACCATGATCGGAGGGGCCGCCGCGACCGCGTTGAGCGGGCCCGAGATCAGCGCGGACATGCGTCTTCCGGTGGTGAGCGTGGTGAACAGCCCGGCCGCCGTCCCGAACGCGGTACCGCACGCGCCCGCGATCACACTGGTCAGCAGAAACGCCCTGCCGCCGTGCAGCACTCGGGACGCGACATCGCGGCCGAGATGGTCGCTGCCGAGCGGAAGCGCCGCCGATGGTGCGGTGAAGGGCGCCGCCACCTGCTCGGTCGCGGTGTGTGGCGCCAGCTCTGGGCCGGCGATCAGGATGCCAACGGCGAGCGCGAGCAACAACCAGATCGCCCAGCGCAGAGACCTGTGCGAACGACGTGACAGCCGCGCGGTCATCCGCGCGTTCCAGTCCGAAGGCGTGGCGTCAGCAGACGAACGGCGAGATCGGCGATGGTCAGTACGGCCAGTGTCGCCGCACCGAGGATCAGCACCAGTGCCTGTACGACCGGGAGATCTCCACTCTGTGTCGACGTGACGAGCAATTCGCCGATCCCGGGGTAGGAGAACACCTTCTCCACCAATACCGCGCCACCGATCAGCCCGACCCCGGTCACCAGCCAGCACTGCACGGCGACCGGGAGGACAGCCGGGACCACCGCGGTGCGGAGCACGGTCGTCGTTGTGGCTCCGCTCAGTCGCAGGAACTCCACATGCGAAGCCCGTAGCTCGGTGGCCGCCGTCGATCGAATCACCCGGAACGCGTACGCGGTCCCGGTCGATGCCAGCGCGAGGACCGGTAGCGCCAGCGCGTCGGGATGATCGAGCAGGCGCGATCCGGCGGGAATGATCGAAACTGCCGGAAGCCAGCGAAGATTCACCGCGAAGATCACCACAAGACCACTGGCCACCACGAACTCGGGGACCGAGACCAGCAAGAGGGTGGTCGTCGACAGCGCGCGGTCGGTGGCCCGGTCGCGGTGCAGCGCGGCGAGCACAGCGAGTCCCAACGACAGCGGCACCACGATCGCGATCGCCAGGCAGGCCAGGACGATCGAATTGCCGACGCGGTCGCCGAGCATGTCCGTGACGGGTCGGCCCGAGGTGGAAGTCCCGAAGTCGCCGTGCGCCACACCGGCGACCCAGTCGGCGTAGCGGGCCAGGATCGGACGGTCGAGACCGAGATGGGCGCGGACCGCTGCGATCTGGTCCGGCGTGGCCGTCAGACCGAGCTCGCCGGTGATCGGGTCACCGGGCAACATGTCGACGCCGAGGTAGACCACGAGCGAAAGTAGCAGCAGAAGTAGCAGGTTCGCGCCGATGCGCTGGGCGATCCGGCGCACCAGAGGCGTCATGCCAATCCCGCCTTGCCGAGGTACGGATATTTCGCCGAGCCGAGGTTGCGGACGCCGGCGACGTTCTTGCGGGCGATCGACAGTGTGTCGGCGCAGCCCCACACGACGGTGTTGCCGCGGTCGAAAACGATGTCTTGCAGGTGTTCCCACGCGTGTGCTCGGGCGAGGTCGTCGGTAGCGGCCAGCGCGGTGTCGAGGGCCTCGTCCAGGTCCGCGGGTGCGAGCGAAGGGTAGGCGGCGAGTCTGCCGTAGGTCACCGGCAGCGGGATCGGGCCGATCGCGAACACCACGCCGTTCGCCGCGGCCAGCGCGTCGAGCTGGAAGAACTCCGCCACACCGACGATGTCCTGCTTCACTGTCAGCCCGATGCCACCCAGCTGTTCGGCCAACAGTTGGGTGGAGGCGTTGAAGCCGACTTCGTATTCGGTTGACCTGATGCGGATCTCGGTGTCCTCGGCACCAGCGTCGCGCAGGAGAGCACGCGCGGTGTCGAGGTTTCGCGCAAGGGGTTCGCGGGCGCTGAAGTACTGCGCTCCGCTGCCGAACAGGTCGTTTCCCGGCGAGCCGTAGCCGAGCATGACGGTGTCCACCATGGCCTGTCGGTCGATGGCCAGCCGGATGGCTCTGCGGACGCGGGGATCGTCGAAGGGTGCTCGGCCGGTGTTCAACACGAACGCGTAGCTGGTGCGGTTGTGCCGGCCCGCGGTGCGGATTTCCAGGTCAGGGTCGGTGGTGCCGATTCTGGCCGCTGTGAAGGGAATATCGATGGCGTAGTCGACCTGGCCGGTGCTGATCGCGTTCACCTTCGCCTGGGCGTCGGAGAGGCTGGTCAGCTCGAGGGTGTCCGCGAACGGCGCTCCGTCCCAATGACTGTCGAATCGGCGCAACCGTGTCTGCCGTCCCGGTGCGAAAGCCTCCACGCGGTAGGGCCCGGTGCCGACTGCGGTTTCGGGGGTGAACGTGACGGTGCCGTTCTTGATCACCTTGCCTGGGAAGGCCGCGAGCAGCATCGCGGGGTCGCCGATCGGGCGACGCAGCGGCACGCGCAGGGTGTACCGGTCAACGACACTGGGCTGCGCGAGGTCGAGGTAGAGCGAGAGTTCCGTGGGATGTGACCGCTCCGGCGAGCTCATGTAGCGCAGGCTGTAGGCGACATCGTCGGCGGTCAACTCGGAGCCGTCGTGAAAGGTCGTTTCACGACGCAGCGTCAGCGTGAAGGATTGCCGGTCCGCCGTCAGTTCGGCCGCGGTCGCTAGCGCCGGTGCCGGGGTGCCGTTCTGGAGCCGGAACAATGAGTCGAAGATCACATCGTTGCGAATGATGTCGGCGGGTGAACCGCCGGTGAACGGGTCGAGCGATTCGGTGGCTCCGCCGCCGGTGAGCGCGGCTCGAAAAGTGCCCCCGCGTCGAGGTGTGGCATCCGATCCGTTTTCGACCGGCCCGGTGCCGGGCGGCGAGGCGCATCCGCCGGTCAGGCCGGTCGCACCGGCCGCGGTGGCGGCCCAGATGGCCGCTCGTAGTAGGTCCCGGCGACTTCGTGGCATCTCGCCTGCCTCCCCAAAAGGTTATTGAAAATGATTTTCATATCGTATACCGTGAGCGAGTATCCGGTCCGGAAAGTGAGCTTAGGCTGAGTTTATCTCTTGATCTGTGTACAAAACACAGGGTAGCGCTGCGGTCCAGATTTCTGGTACTCATCGTATGTCCGGCTATGGCAAGGGATTTCAACCCTGGCGGCTGGTTGGAACTGTGTACAACTGGGGGATTTGCAATGAAGATCCAACGATGTCCTGTGCTCGATCGAGTTGGCCAGGTATGAACACCCCGTGGCTGAGGTGCCGAGCACCACGTTCGGCGCCGCGTGTCCGGCTCGTTTGCTTCCCGCACGCGGGCGGCGCGGCCAGCTTCTTCAAAACTTGGCATGAGGAGCTGCCCGTCGATATCGAGGTCTCCGCGGTGCAGTACCCGGGACGCGAGGATCGGCTCGTCGACCCGCATATCGACCGCATGAGCCAATTGGTTCACCTGGTAGCCGCAGCGCTTGTGCCCTTCCTCGATCGGCCGTTGGCCTTGTTCGGGCACAGCATGGGCGCGGCCGTGGCGTATGAGGTCGCGCGGTCGCTCGAACGGGCGAACGCGACTTCCGGCGCCGAACCGCTTGTCCGCCTGATCGTTTCCGGCAGGCACGCTCCATCGGAGCTGGTGATCGGGGACGTGCATCTGCGATCCGATGACGCCGTCGTCGACGAACTGGTCCGGCTCGGCGGTACCGACGGGGAACTGCTACGCCTGCCGGACGTGGCATCGGTGTTCCTGCCCGCGATCCGTGGTGACTTTCGCCTGGCCGAAACCTATCGGCACGCGGCCGGGTCGCCACTTGCTTGCCCGGTGACGGCGGTGATCGGAACCGAGGACGCCGAAGTAACCGCCGCCCAGGCCGAACGTTGGGGCGAGCACACCACCGGCGAATTCGATCTGGTTCAACTTCCCGGTGATCACTTCTACCTGCGCGATCAGCAGCAGGTCCTGCTCGAGCGGATCAGGCGGCGGCTGGCGGCCACCGCGACATCGAGTCCAAGCCGAAACCCCGTGTCGCACATGGGGTTATTCGGACAGCGCGTATAGAGGACAGAACTTCATGGTCACATATGACGGTCCGGACCTGCGGCAGGTACTCGCCGAAGTGCTCGACACCGCCCCCGATCGAATTCCCGACACTACGAACCTCATCGAACTCGGACTCGACTCGATCACCATGATGCGCCTGGCCGGTCGATGGCGCCGAGCTGGATTCGAGGTCACCTTCGCCGACCTGGCGGCCGAGCCCACGCTCGCCGCCTGGCAAGCGCTCGCCGCTCAGCGTCTTCGACACGGCGACGTCATCGACGCCGACACGACCACGGCAATCGACGAGCACGCGCCCTTCGAACTGGCGCTGATGCAGCACGCGTATTGGGTCGGTCGGCAGCGTGGCCAGCGCCTGGGAGGGGTGAGCGCGCACTTCTACAACGAGTTCGACGGCACCGGCGTGGAACCGGATCGGCTCCAGTCCGCTGTCGCCACGGTCATCGCCCGACACGGAATGCTGCGGGTCCGCGTCAACGACGACGGTACCCAGGAGATCCTGGAAGACAGTCCGTGGCCAGGGCTGCGCGTGCACAACCTGCGCCCGATGAGCGCGAGCGCGGCGCAGGATCGGCTCGCCGAGTTACGAAGGACGCTGTCACACCGCACGCTCGATATCGGCGTGGGTGAGGTCTTCGATATCCAGATATCCCTGCTACCCGAGGGGATTCGGCCAGGTGGGACTCGAATCCATGTGAACGTGGACATGATCGCGGCCGACGCGCTCAGCCTCCGCGTGCTCTTGCGCGATCTCGCCGCCGCCTACTCCGGCACGGCACTGCCGACGCTGCATTACAGCTTCCCGCGCTATCTGCGTGACCGGGCCACCGCGCGAGCGTCCACATCGCGAGCGCGTGCCGATGATCGTGCGTACTGGCAGGCGCGACTGCCGGAACTGCCCACCTCACCGCAGCTGCCGGCATCGACCCGAGACGGGCTCGACGCGACCACAGTCCTGCGTCGGCACCGGTGGCTCGACCCCCAGCGAGTGCGACGGCTGGAAACTCTCGCTCGTCGACATCGGCTGACCCCGGCCATGGCGTTGGCCGCGATATTCGCCGAAACGCTGACCGGGTGGAGCGCCCGACCACGGTTCCTGCTCAACCTGCCGCTGTTCGATCGTGAGCCGCTCCACGAGGGGGTGGCCGGTGTGGTCGGCGACTTCACCTCCTCGGTTCTGCTCGCCTGGGACGGCGGCGCCCCTGGCAGCTTCGCCGACCGGGCCCTTCTGCTGCAAGCGGGCTTCCACGCCGATGCCGCGCACGCCTCCTACAGCGGTGTCGAGGTGCTGCGTGATCTGTCGCGCCTGCACGGCGAACGCGTGATCGCACCGGTGGTGTACACCAGCGCGCTCGGGCTCGGCGAGTTGTTCCCGGCTTCGGTTCGCGAGCAGTTCGGTGAGGCCGCGTGGATCATCTCGCAGGGCCCGCAGGTGTGGCTCGACGCCCAGGTCACCGAACTCGACGGTGGGCTGCTGGTCAACTGGGACGCACGCGAGGACGCGTTCGCCCCCGGCGTGCTCGACTCGATGTTCGACGCCTACGTCGACTTGCTCGACCGGTTGATCGACCACGAGCAGGCATGGTCGGCGGCGGTGCCCGCGCTGCTGCCCACCGACCAGCTCACGGTCCGTGCCAGGGTGAACGAGACGGTGGGGCTGCGGTCGGGTGTTCGATTGCACGACCGGTTCTTCTCCCGTGCCGCAACGCATCCTGATGTCACCGCCTTGGCGTGGGGTGAATCCGGCGCGATGAGCTACGGCGAACTGAGTGATCGGGCACTGCGACTGGCCGGGCATCTCGTCGCGTCCGGAGCGCAGCGCGGCGATCTGATCGCGGTGACCCTGCCCAAGGGCCCCGAACAGATCGTCGCGGTTCTCGGCGTGCTGGCGACGGGATGCGCGTATCTTCCGATCGGCGTGGATCAGCCTGCGCTGCGCCGGGACCGCATCCACCACGCGGCGGGTGTTCGCCTGGTTGTCGACGACCTCGAGCCCAGCGCGGCCGCGGCGCCGCTGTCGGGGCCGGTCGAGGGTCACGACGGCGACCTTGCCTACGTCATCTACACCTCCGGGTCGACCGGGGAACCCAAAGGCGTCGAGCTGACCCACGCGGCGGCGATGAACACGATCGACGACCTCGGCGAGCGACTCCGGATCGGGCCGGGGGACCGAACGCTGGCTGTATCCGCGCTCGACTTCGACCTGTCGGTGTACGACATCTTCGCCCCGCTCTCCGCCGGCGGCGCGGTGGTGTGTGTCGAGGAGCGGCATCGGCGCGACGCGATCGCCTGGGTGCGATTGCTGCGCAAGCACGCCGTCACGGTGTTGAACTGCGTCCCCGCGTTGCTGGACATGGTGTTGAATGCCGCAGGTGATGACCGCGCCGGGATTGTCCTGCGGGCGGTACTCCTCGGCGGGGACCGGGTGACACTCGACTTGCCGGGCAGGCTGGCCGAGCTCGCGCCCGGCTGCCGGTTCGTCGCGCTCGGCGGCACCACCGAGACCGCCATCCATTCGACCATTCTCGAAGTGGAATCGGTTCTGCCGGAATGGAATTGCGTTCCCTATGGGATGCCGTTGCGTAACGTCGTGTGTCGGGTGGTCGACGAGCTCGGGCGCGACTGCCCGGACTGGGTGCCCGGCGAGTTGTGGATCGGCGGCACGGGCGTGGCTCTCGGCTACCGCAACGACCCGGACCGGACAGCGGACAGATTCGTGCGGCACGACCGCATCCGGCTCTATCGCACCGGAGATCGCGCACGGTATCGGCCGGACGGCACCCTCGAATTCCTCGGTCGCGCCGACCATCAGGTGAAAATCCGCGGTCATCGCATCGAACTGGGGGAGGTCGAGGCCGCGCTTTCGGCGTATCCCTCTGTCGCGCAAGGCATCGCCGTCGTCTTCGGTTCGCGTTCGCTGGGCGCTGTCGTTGTCGCCGCGTCCGGTGAACCACCAGACTCACTGGATATCGAGGGGATCGAGGCTTTCCTCGCCGAGCGACTGTCGGCGGCGATGATCCCGGATCGGATCGTGGTGCTGGAGGCACTGCCGCTCACACCCAACGGCAAGGTCGACCGCTTGGCGATCGCAGCGATACTCGACGAACACGACGCGGGTGCCGAGGAGACCGCCGAGCCCCCGATCGGGGAAGTGGAAGTGCGTGTCGCGCAGGCGTGGTCGGAGGTGCTCGGTGTCGCCGACATCGGTCGCGGACACGACTTCTTCGCACTGGGCGGCGATTCCCTGCTCGCCACGCGCCTGGTCGGCAGGTTGCGTGCGGCCCGCCTGTCCGGCTACGCGTTGGGTGAACTCTTCGCGCACCCACGTCTGGCCGATTTCGCCGCCACGCTGCTGCTCGTGGATTCCCCGGATGAGCAGCCCGAGCCGCTGACCGAGTTGACAGCCGATCACGAGCGCGCACACGAGCCGTTCGACCCGACCGACGTCCAGCGCGCGTACTGGCTCGGCCGATCCCCGGAATTCACCCTCGGTGGTATCGGCTGCCATTTCTATCGCGAGTACGAGGTGGTCGATCTCGACGTGGTGCGGCTGGAGAAGGCGATCGACGTGCTGATCGCACGACACCCCATGCTGCGGGCGGTATTCGACGCCGATGGTCGACAACGCGTACTGCCGCAAGTGCCGCACTTCACGGTCGAGATGACCGAGGTCGCCGACGAAGCCGAGTTGGAGAGGCTGCGCGACACCGCATCGCATCGGGTGTTCGACCCCGCGACCTGGCCACTGTTCTCGATCAGCGGTATGCGGTGCGGGCGGGTGAGCCGGCTCGCCGTCGGGGTGGACAACATCGTTGTCGATGCCCTGTCGATCCTTCGCTTCTACGACGAACTCGGCACGCTGTACGAGAATCCGGACGCCGGGCTACCCGAGATCGGGGTGACCTTCCGTGATTACCTTGTCGGCGCCACGCCGGCAGCCGACGCTGTGGCGGCTGCGCAGCGATACTGGCGTGCCAGGCTCGACGAGATGCCGCCCGCTCCGGCGCTGCCTCTCGCCGTCGAACCCGATCAGATCGACACGCCCCGGTTCGTTCGGCACCAGGGTGAGCTCGACGCGATCGCCTGGCAGTCGCTGACCCGGCGGGCCAAGGAACACGGTGTCACCCCGTCTACGGTGCTGCTGTGCGCTTTTTCCGAGGTGCTGTCCCGGTGGAGCGCAACGCCGGACGTCACCGTCAATGTGACGTTGTTCGACCGACGTGAAGTCCATCCCGACATCAACAACGTGCTCGGCGACTTCACCTCCCTCATGCTGGTGTCACATCATCCGCAACCGGAACGGTCGTGGTCTGAGGTTGTGCGGGCGATGCAGGGCCAGGTGTGGTCCTCGCTCGACCATCGTGGGGTGTCCGGAGTCCAGGTGTTGCGTGAACTGGCGCAGGCGCGCCAGGAACCCACGTTGTCCATGCCGGTCGTGTTCACGAGCGCGCTCGGTGTCCCCGGTGGCACGACCGGCCCGGCGACCGGATTGTTCGCCCGCCAGGTAGGGGGGCTGTCGCAGACCCCGCAGGTGTGGCTCGACCACCAGGTGGTCGAGACGCGGGGCGGTGGCATCGCGGTCAACTGGGATGTCGTAGAGGAACTGTTTCCCGCCGGTCTGATCGAGGAAATGTTCGACGCGTACGTGCGGTTGCTGAACTGGCTGTCGGCGCGGGAGTGGACCTCTCGGCCACCGGATCTGTTGCCCGCCGCGCAGGTTCGCGTACGCGCACAGGTCAACGCAACCGATGGTGCCTTGCCTGATGCTCTGCTGCACGCTGAGTTCTTCCGCGTCGCGAGCGAGCGGCCGGACGGGATCGCGGTGATATCGGACGCGCAGACCTTGACCTACGGTGCACTCGCCGACCGAGCCCTGCGGTTGGCGACGGTGTTGTCGGAGAAGGAGATTCGGCCGGGCGACCCGGTCGCGGTGCACCTGCCCAAAGGCCCCGATCAAATCGTCGCGGTGCTGGGTGTGCTCGCCGCCGGTGGTGCCTATGTCCCCATCGGTGTCGACCAGCCGCCTGCTCGCAAGGACCGGATCCTGGCACAGGCGGGTGCACGGATGGTGATTACCGAGGAGTTCGTCGCTGCGGCCGCCGACGCCGAGCCCGCGGCCTGTCCGTTGCCCGTCACCGCCGACACCCTCGCCTACGTGATCTTCACGTCCGGGTCGACCGGTGCGCCCAAGGGTGTCGAGATCACCCACCGGGCCGCGCTGAACACCGTTGCCGATATCAACGAGCGATTCGAGATGGGGGCGCGGGACCGTTGCCTGGCCGTGTCGGCGCTGGACTTCGACCTGTCGGTATACGACATCTTCGGCATGCTGTCGGTCGGCGGTGCTGTGGTCACCATCACCGAGGCGCAACGGCGAGATGCTCGCGGATGGCTGGAACTCGTTGCCGAGAACCAGGTTTCGGTATGGAACACGGTACCGGCGCTGCTCGACATGCTGCTGACCGTCGGGGCGGGCACACCGGGATCCTTGGACTCACTGCGGGTGGTCATGGTGTCGGGAGACTGGGTCGGCCTCGATCTGCCCGGCCGGCTCGAGGCGGTGACACGAGAATGCCGGTTCATCGCTCTCGGCGGTGCCACCGAGGCGTCGATCTGGTCCAACTATCACGAGGTGATCGACCTCGACCCGGCATGGCGGTCGATTCCGTATGGCCGTCCACTTCGCAATCAGCGGTTCCGGGTGGTCGACGTCTATGGGCGCGACTGTCCCGACTGGACCCCCGGGGAGTTGTGGATCGGGGGAGCCGGGGTGGCCAAGGGCTATCGAGGCGCCCCTGAACTCACCGAACATCACTTCGTCGAAGGAGAATCGCGCTGGTACCGCACCGGCGACACCGGCAGGTATCGGCCCGACGGCACGCTCGAGTTCCTCGGCCGCACCGACCACCAGATCAAGATTCGCGGGCACCGGATCGAACTGGGCGAGATCGAAGCGGCTCTGCACGGCTGCGCGGGGGTCGGTCAGGCGGTGGTCGTCGTGTCCGGGAGCGGAACCTCCGCACGGCTGATCGCGGCTGTGGTTCCGGCACCGGGTCGGGACGGAACGATCGCCGGCGGCGAAGCGTCGCCGCCCGACGCTGCCGCCGCGCGTGAGCGTGACCGGGGCATCGAGTCCGCCGCGGTCGCGTCCGCGCTGGTCGGGCTGCTCCACCTCGACAGCACCGCGATGCCGACCGTGACCCAACTCCGCGATCGGCTCGGCGTCGCCGAGGAATACCTCGATGTGCTCCGGCTGTGGATGCGCTGGCTCGCCGACACCAAGGCGATCGTGATCGACGGCGAACTCCTGCGGTCTGGACCCGAATTTCCCACCACCGAGCCATCGTTCGGCGACGATTCCTATGGTCGGCTCATCGCCTCGGCGTATGGACGACTCGGCGAACGGCTCGACGACTACCGGCGAATCCTGGCCGGAACCCTCGACGTCGCCGTCCTGCTCGATGATGACGTGCTCGCACCCGCGGCACTCGCCGCGATCGATCCGGGGACGGGCCCGGCACTGGCGCAGATGAGCGCGCGCATCGCCGAGCTCGCCCGAGAACTCGGCCGGCCGGTTCGAGTTACCGAACTCGACGGACGGTCCGGTGACACCGCCACTCGAATACTGAAATCCCTGTCGCCGCAGCAGGTGTGCTACACCGTGCTGGACGAGGCCCCCGCGATGATCGCCGCGGCACGCAGCGCGTTGACCGGGTTCGGCCACGACACCGATTGCCGTGTCTTCGACGGCGACCAGGTACCCGACGACCTGCGAAACCAGTTCGACATCGTTGTCGCCAACAATGTGCTGCACCGTCGAGCCGATCCGGCCAGTGGGCTCGTCCTGGCAGGTCTGCTGCTTCGTCCTGGCGGTGAGCTGCTGGCGGTCGAGCGCGAGGAACTCACTCCGGTCGCGCTGATGACCGCGGCCCTGCTCGATCGTGGCTATGCCGGTCTCGATCCGGCGCGCCGGGCCGCGGGCTCACCGATGCTCCCCGGCAGGGAATGGGCGCGGCTCGCCTGCGCCAGCGGGTTCGACGAAGTATCGCAGCGGCCCGTCGCGCACTCGTTCTCGATCGTGTTGCGTGGCACTCGTCCGCACGACGCGATCGTGCTCGAGTCGGCCGCGATACGCGAGCAGCTCGACGCGGTGCTCCCTGGTCACATGGTGCCGGATCGCATCGAAGTCCTTGCCGCGCTGCCACTGTCGCTCAACGGAAAGGTGGACCGGGTCGCGCTCGCTCGACGCGGCACCGAGCACTCCGACGGTGGCGGGCAGGCGCCGGCGACCGAACTGGAGAAAACCGTCGCCACCATGTGGCAGGCGGCACTGAAAGTCGAATCGATCGGCCGGGACCAGAACTTCTTCGAACTCGGTGGTGACAGCTTGCTCGCAACCCGGTTCCTCGAAGACATCCGCGTCCGGCTCGGCGTCGAACTGCCGATGCGCCGAATGTTCGCGGCGGCCACCGTCGCCGCGGTGGCGGCGGCCATCACGGCCGAGCAGGGCAACGGACACGACGAACCGGCCGCCGACATGGAGGAGGGCGAGCTGTGATCGGGATCCTGGGCGCGACCGGTGCGGTCGGCCGACAGGTCGCTCGGCTCCTGGCGGCCGAACAACATCACCCGCTGCGACTCGGCGGACGTGACGGCGCCTCGGTGCGCCGGTGTGCCGACGAGCTCGGTATCGCGGCACAGGCGATTTCCGTCGACATCACCGATGAAGCCGCACTCGCTGACTTCGTTCGAGGATGTCGGCTGGTGGTGACCTGCGCGGGTCCGTCCCACCGGATGGCCGGCCCGATCGCCTCGGCCGCGATCGACGCCGGGGCCGACATCGTCGACGCCGGCGGGAACAGCGCGATCGCGGCGATGGACACCGGCGATCGCACCGCCGTGTTCTTCGCCGGGGCGCTGCCCGGCCTGTCGGGGATTCTCCCGCGCTGGCTGGCACGCGACTTCGACAGTGTGCGCGATCTGCTCGCCTACAGCGGCGCGCTCGACCACTTCAGCGCGGCCGGTGCCGAGGACTACCTCGACGGTGTGTTCGGTGCCGGCACAGAACCACTCGCGGCGTGGCGCGATGGTCGACCGGTCGACAATGTCTTGACCAGAGCACGGATCGACCTGCCTGGATTCGGTTCCGATGCGATGGCGTTGCCCTACCTCGACGACGAGTCCAGACGGCTGGCGACCGATCTGTCGCTGCGCGACGGCCAGTGGTACTCGGTCGTCGATGGTCGCCACCTCGGCGCGGCGCTGGATCAGGCCCGCGCGCTGAGCTCGGCCGACGCTGTCACCAGACTTCGCCGCGCCGCCGCCCTCGACCTCGCCGGGCGCGAGCCGCACGTCACCTTCCTGGTCCAGGCCCGCGGCCTGCGTGCGGGACGAGCGCTCACCCGCACCGCGGTGCTGCGCGCCGCGGGCATCGCCGACCTCACCGCGACGGCTACCGGACTCGCGGCGCTGGCGGTGATCGGTGGGGGGATCGCGCCAGGCGCCCATCATGCGGCGACCGTACTCGACCCGCCGTACATCGTCGACACGTTGCTGACCGCCTCGGCGCTGCACGAGTTGTCGGTACACGACAGCTCGATCGCGGAACTGGCGATGGTCGAAGAGGGTGCGTTGTGAATGCCCCGCTGAAGGTCGTGGTCGCTGGTTCGACCTTCGGCCAGTTCTACCTGGCTGCCCTCGCGCGACTCCCCGAGCATTTCGAGCTGGTCGCCATGATCGGCAAAGGCAGCCAACGGTCACGCGACTGCGCGGCCCGCCACGACGTACCGCTGTTCACCGATCCGGCGCAGCTGCCCGAGGACGTCGACCTCGGTTGCGTCGCCGTGCGATCCAGCGTCATGGGTGGTGCGGGAACCGAACTCTCGCAGGCACTTCTGACGCGCGGGATCACCGTGGTTCAAGAACATCCGGTCCACCACGACGACGTCGCGGCGTGCCTGCGTACCGCTCGAACACACGGGGCCGGCTACCAGCTCGGCGATCTCTACCCGCAGCTACCCGCGGTTCGCCGGTTCGTGGCGGCCGCACACGTAGCGCGCGCGGCGGGCCCGATCACTCACGTCGATGCCGCGTGTTCGGTACAAGTGGCGTTTCCCCTGGTGCACATCCTGAGCCGAGCGCTCGGCGCACTGCGTCCGTGGCGCTTCTCGCCCGCCACCTCGGCTGGCGGTCCGTTCGACGTCGTGACCGGGGTCGTCGCCGGTATCCCGCTGATCCTGCGCGTACACAACGAAGTCGACCCCACTGATCCGGACAACCACATCCACCTGCTCCACCGGATAACTCTCGGTACCGCGAGCGGCAGCCTGACGCTCACCGACACCCACGGCCCGGTCACCTGGAACCCCCGATTGCACATCCCGGACACGGTGAAGGACGCCTTCGACTTCGACGATCCACGCTCAGCACATCTGGGCGAGGCTGGCACGACATTCCTCGGCCCGTCGACCGTGCCCGACTACCGCCATCTGCTCTCGCGTGTCTGGCCGGCCGCGATCGGCGCTGACCTGCTCGCCGCGGCCGATGACCGTTCCAGGGCCGTCCGCGCACCCGCCCACGCACAACAACTGCTCAGCGCGTGCCGCATGTGGCAGGACCTGACCGAGGCCCTCGGATATCCGACGTTGCGGCCGGGCCAAACCCATAACCCGCTGCCTGTCGGCGCGCTGACGGCCGCTGTAGCTCGAATAGGAAACAACTGATGCACGCTGTGCTCTACCCACCGGAAGAAGTAGCTGTCGGATCCGGCGACGATGTCATCTACATCGATGTCGATGCCCATCTCGCGGTGATCCTGGCAGAACTCGAGCGTCGAACACCAACCAAGATCACGCTCCCCTCGGCGCTGCTGTGGCGGCTGTGTGCCGAGCCGGCGGCGTTCATGACCGACCTGTCATCGATTCGTGAGGTGGTTCACCTCGGTCCGCCGCCGAGTGAACGCGAATTGAGCTGTGCCACCGAGGTATTCGGTTCGATCCTGGTTCACGTCCCCGAACCGGGCGCGGTAGGGGACGGGGCACGTGTGGTCGCGGCGGCGCGCGCCGCCGCGGACACGGTCGTGGCGGGAATCGCCGATCATCAAGTGGCCGAGTATGTCTCGGCGATCCGGGTAGCGGAACTGGGGTCGATGCTCTTCGCCCTGCAGCGCCACGGCGTCCTCGACGACCCGGCCCGCGTCGACAGCTGCGAGAGGGTGCTGGTAGCGGCCGATGTCGCCGCGGAGCACCACGCGGTGATCCGCCGGTGGCTGCGGGGCCTCACCGAGAACGGTGTCCTCGTCGCCGACGGCGACGACTACCGCGGCACTCGACCGGTACGCGGCGAGGATCTTCGTGACGCGTGGCGACGAGTCCATCACGCGTGGACAGGTGTGCTCGGCCCCAGCGCGTTCGTCGACTACCTCGAGGTCAACGCCCTGCGACTCGACGATCTGATGAGTGGACGTGACCACGCGGTCGAATTGCTCTTCCCCCACGGCCGAACCGACATCGCCGACGCTGTCTACCGCGACACCGTCACCGCGCGATATCTCAACAGCGCGATCGCCGCCGCCGTCGCTGAACTGGCAGCACAGCGGCCGCTGCGAATTCTGGAAGTCGGCGCGGGCACCGGCGCGACAACGGAGGCAGTCGCCGCCGCGCTCGGACCCGACCCGCGGGTCGATTACCTGTTCACCGACGTGTCGCGGTTCTTCCTCGCCACCGCCAAAGGCCGCCTCGCCGAATATCCCTGGATCGACTACGGCCTGCTCGACATCGACGCGATCGAGACAACCAGGTCCTACGACGTGATCATCGCGGCGGGGGTGCTCAACAACGCGCGCAACACCGACGAGACCGTCGCGGCGCTCATCGCCGCGCTCGCGCCGGGCGGCTGGCTGTTGATCACCGAACCCGTGCTGGAGAACCTGGAAATCCTCGGCTCCCAGGCTTTCATGATGACCCGTCCCACCGACGCGCGTGCCGCCTCGCAGAGCACTTTCCTGTCCGAGCCGCAGTGGCTCGAGGTGCTCAGCGGGCTGGCCGAGGTCGCCGTCCTTCCGGACGCGGGGCATCCGCTGGCGCCGCTCGGCCAGCGACTGTTCCTCGGCAGACGCTCGTGACCGCCCTGCGCTGCAGCCACGTGCAGTGTCGAGTACGCGACATCGGCGAAGCGGTCGCGGACTTCACCGCGCTCGGCTTCACCATCGCCTGGGGCAGCGACCCACGCACCGCGCACAACGCGCTGATCTGGTTCGCCGACGGGCCGTTCATCGAATTATACGAATTGCCAACGCGATTCGCCGCGCTTCGGGTGCCGTTCTCGGCTGTGTACGGACGTGCTGCCGGAACCCGGTTGGCCAAATGGGCGCAGCCGGGCGAGGGCTGGCGCGACCTCGCAGTGGAGACGAGCGACATCACCTTGGCGGAGACGCACCGTGCGATCCGGGGAGTCGGACTGCCGGTGTCGCGAGTCGTCAAGGGAAAACGGACGAGACCGGACGGACAGCGCGTGCGCTATGAGTTCCTGGCCCCTCGTACTTCGGGACTGCCGTTCGTTGTATCAGGTTACGCGGCGGCGCAACGAGATCGGGCCGTATCGCATGCCAACGGCGCTCGAGCGGTCGCGACCGTCCACTTCGGCGTGGCCGACCGCGACCGGGCGGCGTTCGACACGTTGGTCGGCGACCAACGGCGAATCACAGTCCGACCGGCCACCAGCACCGGTGTGCTCGGCATCGAACTGTCCGGGCTGGCAACCGAACTGGACCCGAGCAAACTGCACGGCGCGGCGATCGGGGCGAGGGTGCGTGATGGACGCTAGTTTCACCGGGCAGCTCATCCGCCCCGGCGACCCCGCCTACGACGCCGCGCGACGGGTGCGCAATCCCCGTGCCGACCGTGAACCCGCGCTGATCGCACGGTGCGCCGACGTCACCGACGTGGTCGCTGTCGTGCGATACGCGCGGCGGGCCGGGTTGCCGATCGCGGTGCGCGGCGGCGGCGCGAATGTCGCGGGCTGGGGGACGTGCGACGGCGGTGTCGTGATCGACCTCAGCCTCATGCGCCGGATCGAGATCGCGCCGGAGAGCCGGATGGCGATAGCCGAACCCGGGGTCACCTGGGGCGAGTTCGACGCCGCTACCCAGCGACACGGCCTAGCCCTTCCTGGTCCACGCAACCCCGATGTGGGCATCGCCGGGCACACGTTGGGCGGCGGCGTCGGAGATATCTCCCGGATGTACGGGTTGACCAGCGACAACGTAGTGTCGTTCGACCTGGTTACGGCCGCGGGCGAGCGGGTGCGGGCGAGCGCGACCGAGAACCGCGACCTGTTCTGGGGACTGCGTGGCGGCGGCGGAAACTTCGGCGTGGTCACCACATTCACCTACCGACTCCATCCGGTGGCCGGAGTCGTCGCGGGCCCGCTGCTGTTCCCGGCCGCCGACGCCGAAGACGTCCTGCGCCGGACTCGGGACTGGTTGGCGACCGCACCGGACGCCGCCTCTGTCGTGGCTCTGGTCTGGACGGCTCCGCCGCTCGAATTCATCCCGGAGCCATGGCAGTTCGAGCGCTGCGTAGTACTCGTTCCGACCTGGTTCGGAAATCCTGACCGAGCCGAGACCGTGCTCGACCCGTTACGGCGGGGCGCGGTGTCCGACCGGATCCGGCCCATGCGGTACGTGGATTATCAACGGTTGTTGCCCTCACCGCCGAACGCCCACCAGCAACAGGTCTACAACCGTGGCGAGTTGCTCGACGAGTTGTCCGACGCCACTATCGCCTCGCTGCTCGCGCAGTGGCGCGCGGCGGGCCCGAACTTCTCGCTCGTGTTCGGGGCGCTCGGCGGCGCGATCAGTCGCGCACCCGCGGGCCCCACCGCCTTCGTCCATCGACACGCGACGTGGTTCGTCGAGGTGTGCGCCCAATGGTTCGGCGCACCCGACAGCGAGCCGCACCTGGGACCCGCTCGTCGGGCGTGGCAGTCGCTCGCCGATGTCAGCAGCGGACCCTACGTCAATCTGCTGCCCGACCCCGAGCCCGAATGGGTCGACCGAGCCTATGGGCCGACCGCCGTGGCCGCGCTGGCCGACCTGAAACGGCAATGGGATCCAGGCAACGTCTTTCGCTTCAACGCCAATGTGGCGCCAGATCTAGGAGTTCACAGATGAGAGCCGCACAACTGATCACCGAACTGTCCCGCGCCGGCGTTCGGCTGTGGGAAGAGGACGGCAAACTCCGCTACCGCGCGCCCAAGGGTGCGCTCACCCCGGAGCGGCTCGCCACACTGCGCGCGACCAAGGACGGGGTGCTCGCGGAACTGCGTGAGCAGCACACCCTGCCGACGATGACATCGGATCGCCTGGCACGGTATGACCCCTTCCCGCTCACCGACGTCCAGGCCGCCTACCTGGTCGGCCGCAATGAGGCGTTCGGATACGGCGCAGTCGCCTGTCATGTGTATCTGGAAGTCAACTATCCCGATCTCGATCCGGTCCGCGCCGAGGCGGCGTGGAACCGGTTGATCGAGCGGCACGACATGCTCCGGATGACGGTCTCGGCCGAGGGCTATCAGCAGGTGCTGCCCACGGTCGGACATCTGGTGGTGCCCGCCGACGACCTGCGTGGCCGCGGCGGCGAGGCGATCGAGTCCGTGTTGACGACCGTCCGGTCCGACATGGGACATCGGGTCTACGATCCTGGCCGCTGGCCGTTGTTCGACCTGCGGATCAGCCGGCTCGACCAGCGCGCGATCCTGCACCTGTCGATGGATTTCCTCGTCGCGGACTGGGCCAGCATCTGGCTGCTCCTCGCGGAGTTCGAAGCGCTGCATGCCGATCCCGAACTCGAGTTGTCCACCGTGGACGTCCGGTTCCGCGACTACCTGCTCGCCGAGCGCGCACTGCGGGAAACGGGACGGTTCGATCGCGACCGCGAGTACTGGCACGCTCGGGTGGACAGCCTGCCCCCAGCGCCGGAACTCCCTGTGCTGGAGCCGGATCCGAACGCTGCCGCGCGATTCCATCGGCGGTTTCTGCGGATGGACGTCGCACGGTGGCGCCAGCTCGAACAACACGCGCGTGCGCACGCGCTCACCCCCTCGTCGGTGGTCCTCGCCGCGTACGCCGCGACCATCGAGCGGTGGAGCGCATCGCCTCGGTTCACCCTCAATCTGACCGTGCTCAACCGCCTGCCACTACATCCCCAGATCGGGCAGGTAGTCGGCGACTTCACCTCGGTGAGCCTGCTCGAGGTGGACCGGACCGCCGCTGCGACGTTTACCGAGCAGGCTGCCGCGCTCGCCGCGCAACTGTTCGACGATCTCGACCATCGTCTGTGCTCAGGGGTCGAGGTGTTGCGCGAGGTCGCCCGTCGCAAGGGCCGTGACGCAGCACTCATGCCCATTGTCTTCACCAGCGCGATCGGGCTCAGCGACGGTGGACAGCTCGCGACCGGTCGCCTCGACGGCTTCGGCATCACCCAGACACCACAGGTGTTCATCGACTGCCAGGCCATGGACGACGCGCACGGTCTACAGGTCAACTGGGATGTGCGCGAGGGTGTGTTCCCCGACGGCGTGGTCGATGACATGTTCGCCGCGTTCGAATCCCTGCTGCGCGCGCTGGCCGCCGATCCGGCGAGTTGGTCAACCACCCACCCGGTGCCGTTACCGGGGTGGCAGGCAGCCGAGCGTGCGGCGGTCAACGCGACCGCGGCCCCGTTGCCGGAGGTTTCGCTGCACACCGAGGTCTTCGCGCAGGCCACCCGCACACCCGACGCCGTAGCGGTGATCGATCCGCGCGGCGATGTCACCTTCGCGGAGCTGGCCGGGCGCGCGACGGCGGTGGCCGAGGCGCTGCACGCGGCGGGTTGCGCGCGCGGCGAGCGGATCGCGATCGTCATGGACAAGGGCGTGGACCAGGTCAGCGCCGTGCTCGGGACGTTGCTCGTGGGCGCGGTGTACTTGCCGGTCGATACCGTCCAGCCACCGTTGCGCCGCGCGGGAATCCTCGGTGACGCGGGCGTGCGCGTGGTGCTCACCCAGTCGTGGCTGCCCGGTCAGTGGCCCGAGGGAGTCGAGCCCATCGACGTGGATCTGCTCACGGCCGGGTCGACCCCACCCACCGTGATCGAGGATGACCCCGACGCCGCGGCCTACGTGATCTACACCTCCGGTTCGACCGGCAAGCCCAAAGGCGTTGTCATCAGCCACCGCGCCGCGCTGAACACCATCGCCGACATCAACGCTCGTTTCGGCGTCGGTCCCGGCGACCGTGCGCTCGGTCTGGCGAACCTGGGATTCGACCTGTCCGTCTACGACATCTTCGGCCCGCTGAGTGTCGGCGCGACCCTGGTCCTCCCCGACACCGAACGTCGCAGCGACCCATCGCATTGGGTGGAGCTGATCGAACGTCACCGGATCACGCTGTGGAACTCGGTGCCGGCGTTGATGCAAATGCTGGCGACCTACCTGATGACGGAATCCGCCGAGCGTTCGGGACTGTCGTGCTTGCGGCTGGCGCTGCTGTCGGGCGACTGGATCCCGACCACGCTCGCCGACGAGATCCGCGCGCACATCCCCGGACTCGACGTGATCGGCCTCGGTGGCGCGACGGAGGCGGCGATCTGGTCGAACTACCACCGGATCGGCGGGCTCGACGAGGGTTGGCGCAGCGTCCCGTACGGGAAACCGCTGGCGAACCAGGGTTTTCGAGTGCTCGATCAGGCGATGCGTGACTGCCCGGTCTGGGTTCCCGGCGAACTCTGTATCGCGGGGGCGGGCCTTGCCCTCGAGTACCTGGGTGATCCGCGGAAGACCGAGGAACGCTTCGTCGTCCATCCCGACGGTGAACGTCTGTACCGCACCGGCGATCTGGGCAGGTACCGGCCCGACGGTCTGCTCGAGTTTCTCGGCAGACGCGACACCCAGGTCAAGATCCGCGGTCACCGCATCGAACTCGGCGAGATCGAGAACGCCCTGCTCGCCCATCCCGCGGTCGCCGCGGCCGCCGTGGTGGTGGACGAGAACGCGATGGGCGAACGCGGTCTGCTCGCGGCCGTGGAACCGGCCAGGATCACCGAGCCGCAGCCGACGGACGAGCGAACGACGACGTTGGTGCGCGCGGCCGCCGATCGGGTGGCGCCAACCGTCGAACGCGAATACGTCCAACGCTACGTCGCAGCGATCGATCGGGCGGTGCTGGCGTCGATGGCCGACGCGCTCAGCCGGCTCGGGGATACCGAACAGCAGGTCATGGCCGCCGTCGCCCCCGAACACCACTGGCTGGTTCGCCGCTGGCGCGCCTTGCTCGCCGATGCCGATCTCTCCGGTGTTCCGCCGAACCCCGCCGCACTGTGGGACGCGGCCGAACACGCGTGGTCGGGCCTCGGTTCCGCGGAGTTCGTCGCCTACCTGCGACGCAACGCCACCCTGCTTCCCGAGCTGCTGACCGGCAGGCAGGATCCGGTGGCTTTGCTCTTTCCCCAAGGGGAGTTCGAGACAGCGAACTCGCTCTACCGGGGCAACGTCATGGCCGAGTACCTCAACCGCGCGGTCGCCACGGTGCTGCATCGACTCGCTGCCCACGGCACGCGACCCGACCGGTTGCGAGTGCTGGAAGTGGGCGCGGGAACCGGCGGCACCACCCAGGCTGTGCTCGCGGCGTTGGACGGCTTCGCCGTCGATTACCACTACACCGACGCCTCACCGTTCTTCCTGCCCACCGCGCGGTCGGGATTCGGCGACCGGCCCGGTCTGTCCTTCGGCGTCTTCGATGTCGATATCGACTGTCGCGCACAGGGTTTGGCGCCGGGCAGCTTCGATGTCGTCATCGCCGCCGGGGTTCTGGAGAACGCGAGGAACATTCGCGCGGCGCTGGCGGGCTTACGTGATCTGGCCGCGCCCGGCGGCTGGCTGGTGATCACCGAACCGACCAGGGAACATCCCTGGATCATGGCTTCGCAGGCATTCATGATGACACCCCCCGAAGACGACCGACGCACCGACGGACCTTCCTACCTGGACCGCGACGGCTGGCTGACAGCCCTGAACGAACTGGGCGCCGAGACGGTCCTGTGCCTGCCCGACGACGACCACCGGCTGGCGCCGCATGCGATCTGCCTGTTCGCCGCACGCGTGAAGACCGATCAGCGACCCGTCGGAGCCCCCGAACTCGCGCGCTTCCTCGCAGACCGAATCCCGAGTCAGATGATCCCGTCGCACATCCAGGTGGTCGATGCCCTGCCGTTGACCGAGAACGGCAAGGTGGACCGCCGCGCACTGGCGAATTGGCGGCCCGTGGTGAGCGACGGCGGGGTGCTGTCGATCGACGACGAACCCGCCGACGACCTCGAGCGGACGCTTGCCGAGAAA
This sequence comes from Nocardia sp. NPDC058658, assembly GCF_042716665.1. NCBI lineage: Bacteria > Bacillati > Actinomycetota > Actinomycetes > Mycobacteriales > Nocardiaceae > Nocardia > Nocardia sp. NPDC058658. The sequence continues at coordinate 643,555 of NZ_JBHXRR010000001.1, read as the reverse complement.
TGGGCACAGGCATTGGCGATCAGCGCGATCGGCCGTACGGAAAGCTACTTCGACCGAGGCGCGGATTCGCTGATCATGGCCCGAATGGCGGGCAGGCTACGCGAGGAACTGCCCCAAGCCGCCGACGTCGCCTACGACACACTGCTGCGGCACATGCTCAACGCGCCGACGGTCGCGGCATCAGCGGACTTCCTGCGCCAGCGTGCCGCAGGCCCGGTGCCGGCGGGAAGGACTCGTTCGGGCAGCAACGCGGCGCTCGTCTCGTTCAGCGCCACGGGCACCGGTCCGCTGCGGGTGATGTTCCATGCCGGTCTCGGCACCATGGAATGCTATCGGCCGCTGGCCGCGCGGCTTGTCGCGCAGGATCTCGGCCCGGTGGCGGGAATCGTCATCCAAGACGCCGAGCAGTACTGCGCGCTCGACGACCGCGAGGTCATCGAGCGGCTGTCCGACGATTACGCCCAGCGTCTCGTCGACGAAGGACACGACAGTTACCAGCTCATCGGCTACTGCTTGGGCGGCATGTACGCGGCCGAGGTATCGCGTCGGCTCATGGAGCGTGGCGTCGAGGTCGTCGATCTCGTACTGGCCAGCAGCCATCCCGTGCTCCAGCAGGTCGACGACGACCTGATGATCGAATCGATGTTCCCGCCCAACATCGGACTGACCATGTCCCAGCTCGGTTTCGGCGAGGTGGATTCCGGTGCCGCGGTCGATGAGTTCATGCGCATCGTCGACAAGCACGACGGCCGGATTCCGGCTGGTGCGCTGGTGGAACTCGACGGGCCGATCGGTGAGTTCTATCGGCGCATGGACGCGGTCGACCGTGAGGAGCGATTCGCCATGTACGCGGCAGCGGCGTCGCGCGCGACCGGGCGAGAAATGGTGCCGGAACTGGTATCGGGGATGTTCCGCGTCTTCCGCCAGAGTTTCCGCGCCGCGCGATTCGATGTCGAGCCCTACGCCGCCGACATCCGCTTCCTCCAGCCTGCCGGAGCATCCGGGTTCGCTCCGGGAATGGAGGAGCTGACGTTGAAATTCTGGCGAGACGCCTGCCTCGGTGAATTCGCCGTCACCGAGATCGAAGGAAACCATTTCACCTGTGTCACCGAGCCTCATGTGGCGCGGGTGGCCGAACTGATCGCCGCACCCCTGCGCGCGGAGATCGAGGAGCGACCGTGACCGCCCACCGCTACGACGAGACAGTATCGACGGGCACCTTCGACCCGCTCACCGTCATATCGGCGGCTGTCCGGACCGGCCTGTTCACCGACTATGTGATGTACGAGCGTGCCGGTTGCTGGTACTTGGCAGGCCGTCCGGTCTGGGAAGTCATCGTCAGCCATGGCGTGGTCCGCGCGGGTCGCGACGCGAAGGAGATCGCGTTGCGATGGTCGGGCACCCCGTGGCAGGCGGTACACAAGGCGCTGAACCTGGCGCCGGCCCGGGACTGGCGCGCGTTCGGCTGGGCGGCCTTCGAACTGGCTATCGCCGAGGCAACCCATTCGGACACGTTGGCGCACTTGATGATCCCGGGGTTGGAGTTGCAGGTCACCACAGACCGCATCGTCATCCGATCGGCAGTTGCGGGTGTTGCCGTGGCCCTGGAAGCCGCACTTGCCAAGGCCGTCACACCGTCACTGTCGGTCGGGCAGCAAGCCGTTTCCTGGACGGCAGCCGATCCGCACTACCTCGACGCGGTCGCGCAGGCCGTGCGTCGGATTCAGAACGGCGAGCTGCGCAAGGTGATCCTCTCTCGGGCAGTCGAGGTGCCGTTCGAGGTGGACATGGTGGCCAGCTACCTCAAAGGACGGGCAGCGAACACCCCGGCTCGGTCCTTTCTGCTCGATCTCGGCGGCTGGCAAGCGGCCGGGTTCAGTCCGGAGACTGTCGTCGAGGTCGACCCCACGGGGACGGTGTCCTCGCAACCGCTGGCGGGCACCCGCCGCCGCACCGGCGACGCCGATATCGACGAGGCACTGCGCGAGGAGCTGCACGCCGATCCGAAAGAGGTGTTCGAACATGCCACCTCGGTCAAATTGGCGGTGGAGGAACTCACCACTGTCGGGCGCGCGGGATCGACGCACATCAGCGAATTCCTCGCCATCAAGGAACGCGGCAGCGTCCAGCACCTCGCCTCACGCGTGGTCACCGAACTCGCGGAGCCGCACTCGTCCTGGGACGCGCTCGGAGCGGTATTCCCCGCCATCACCGCCTCCGGGATTCCCAAATCCGCGGCATACGAGGTGATATCGGAGCTCGAACGGGAACCGCGCGGCCTCTACGCCGGTGCGGTGCTGATGGCCACCGAGAACGGCATGCTCGACGCCGCGCTCGTGCTGCGCGCGGTATATCGGCGCGGCGGCCGGACCTGGCTCCGCGCGGGCGCAGGGGTCGTCGCCGCCTCGACACCCGAGCGAGAACACGAGGAGACCAGCGAGAAGCTCGCCAGTGTCGCACCGCATCTTGTTCCCGCCATGGCGCCCGTGCCGGTGTGAGGGCTGCCGGATGATCATTCGTCGACCGTGCTGACAAGGAAATTAGTGTACCCTTCTTTATTGAACGGTGTTCTAACCCGTGTGTAGGTCCCCTCTAGATTCGGAAGTAGCGGACTGTGTGATGAACGATCCCGATGCATCGGATGCCGAGGAATTGCCTACCGCGACGGAGGAGAACGGCTTGAAGCAGGTGGGGCGGCTGGTCAACCGGTCGCCTGAGGTGCGCACCTATCTCCGGCGGGCGGCCGCGCTGAGTGCCTACTGTGGTGTGGCCTCCGTGGCCGGGCTGACGTGCGTGGCGCTCGCCATGGGGCAGTTGTACGACGATCAACGGTCGTGGGGTGCGGCGGGCTGGTTACTCATCGGCGCCGCTGTCGGCTTGACCAGTGCGTTCGGCGCGCGTTGGCTGGCCGATCACCTGGCCCACGAAGCCAGCTTCGCCCTGGAGGTGACCCTGCGTCGAGCGCTCGCGCAGGCACTGGCCGATATGCCACTGGGTGCGGTGCAGCGTCTGGGGGCAGGGCGGATCAAGAAGGTCGTGCACGACGACGTGAAATCGCTGCACAACGTCGTCGCTGACGGGGTGCCGTTCATCGGTTCCACAGTGGCCCAACCGATCGCGGCGCTGATCGTCCTCGGCATCGTCGAGTGGAAGCTGCTGGTCGCGGTGCTGCTCATCGTGCCCATCGCGATGCTGTGCATGTCGTTGATGACTCGCGATTACGCCGAACAGCGCTCCCGATACAACCGGGCGAACGAGGAGGTGAACGGTGCGGTCGTCGAGTTCGTCCAGGGCATGCCGGTCGTGCGGACCTTCGATGACGGCGGCACCTCGTTCCGGAGATTCGCCGTGGCTGTCCGGGGTTTCACTGTCGCGGTGGGTGACTGGATCGCGATCTCGCGTTCGTCAGGGGTGCTGACCCAGTTGTTCATCGTGCCGTTGCCGACCTTGCTCCTGGTCGCGGTCACGGCGGTTCCGATGCTGGCCGCGGGCTGGATCTCGGTGCCGGCCCTGGTCGTGGCGCTGCTGATCGGCGCGATGCCGATCGAGGCGGTCGGCCCGCTGATGCACCTGACGAACTATCTCAACGACTCCAAAGCCGGTGCCGCGCGAATTCTCGACATCCTCGCCATCGCGCCGCTGCGCGAGCCCACCCACCCGCGCACCCCGCAGAGTTCGTCGATCGCGCTGCGGTCGGTCGGATTCGACTACGGCGAGGACCGTGGCAAGCCGGCGCTGGCCGAGGTCGACATCGACATTCCCGCGGGCACCGTCTGCGCGCTGGTCGGCCCTTCGGGCTCCGGCAAATCGACCGTCGCGCGACTGATCCCGCGTTTCTACGACGTGACGAGCGGCTCGGTCACGATCGGCGGAGTCGACGTGCGCGACATCGCCGGCCAGGTGTTGCTGAGTCAGGTCGCGCTGGTCTTCCAAGAGCCTTTCCTCATCGACGCGACGATCGCGGACAATATTCGCCTCGCCCGCCCCGACGCGACCGACGAGGAGGTCGAGTCCGCGGCCCGGGCGGCGGCGGCGCACGACTTCATCGTCGACGACATACCCGGCGGCTACGCCGCTCACGTCGGCGAGCGCGGGGGATCGCTGTCCGGCGGGCAGCGGCAACGACTCACGATCGCAAGGGCGATTCTCGCTGACGCGCCCATCGTGATCCTCGACGAGGCAACCGCTTTCGCGGACCCGGAGAACGAGGCGATCATCCAAGAGGCGATCGGGCGGATGATGCGAGGACGCACTGTCCTGATCATCGCGCACCGGCTGTCCACCATCGTGGACGTGGACCAGATCGTCGTCCTCGACGAAGGCCGCGTCGTGGAGCGCGGCAGACACGCGCAATTGGTCGCGGCGGGCGGAACCTACGCGCGCCTGTGGTCGCGGCACGAACAGGCCGCGCGCTGGGGACTCGGCACCGATTCGATCAACACGGCCGTCACGGAGGTAGCGCGATGAGGATTCTGCGACTGATGGTGAAGGCCGCGGGCCCGTTCGGTCCGCAGTTTCGCGCCACGCTGCGGGTGTCGGCCATCGCGACCCTCGTGCAAGCCGCCGCCTACGTCACCTTCATCCCGCTGTTGATCGAGCTGTGCGCCGAGCCCGCGCGAACGGATCGGGCCTGGCTGTGGGTCGGTGTCCTCGCCGCGTTGGTGATCGCCGAGGCGGCGCTGCGGATCCGTGAAATGGGATTCACCTACGACTACTGGCATTTGGTCACCGAGGACGTGCGATTGCGGCTGGGGGAGTCGCTGCGCGGCATGCCCCCGCAGGAGTTGTCGAAACGTGCCGCCGGCGACCTCACCACAGTCGTCGGCAGCAACGTCACGAGCGCGACAGCGGCGATCTCCTCGCTCTCGGCACTGTTCATCAAACTGGTGACAGTGCCGGCGGTGCTCGGAATCATTGTGCTGGTGGTGGATTGGCGCTTGGGCGCGGTTGTGCTCATCGCGATCGGTGTCGCCGCGCCGTTGGTGGGCGTGGTCCGGTCGCGCTCCGGAACGGGATTTCGCGACATCGATGCCGCCGACGCCCGTGCTGCCGATCGCATCGTCGAATATGTCCAAGGACTGGCCGTGTTCAAGGCCACCGGGCAGGCGGGCGCCGACGCTCCCCGCTTGAACGCCGTGCTCGCCGAGCAGCACCACGCACAGGCGTCCGCGAACCGATCGGCGTCGATTCCTGTTGCGGCACTGCAACTTCTGGTTCAGATCACCGTCGTCGCGTTGGTCGCGGTCGGCGCCGCGCTCATGCTGGGAACGTCGCTGTCGTTACCGCTGCTGGTCGCCGTCGCGGTCACGGCGGCTCGCTTCGCCGAACCGGTCGCCCTCGCGGCCACGATGACCAGACTGTTCGAGATGTCGGAGGCCGCGCTGAGTCGCATCGATGATGTCCTCAGCGTCGAGCCGCTGCCCACCGCCGAAACCGGCGCCCGGCCGCGCAGTTTCGCCATCGAATTCGACAACGTCGCCTTCGCCTACGACGGTCACGCCGAACCTACCCTCGACGGTATCGACTTCACCGTCCCCGAACGCAGTATGACGGCCTTGGTCGGACCATCCGGGTCGGGCAAGACCACGATCACCAAGCTCATCACTCGCTTCGCCGATCCCCAGTCGGGGATGGTCACACTCGGCGGCATCGACATCTCCACGCTCGCGCCAACGGAACTGCTCCGGCATATCGCGGTGGTGTTCCAGGACGTGTACCTGTTCGATGACACGATCAGGGCGAATATCGCGATGGGACGCCCCGACGCGTCGGACGCCGACATCGAAGCCGCCGCCCGGGCCGCCAATGTCGACACCTTCGTGCGTCGCTGGCCCGACGGCTATGACACGAGGGTCGGTGAGATCGGCGCGGCGCTGTCGGGTGGCGAGCGTCAGCGAATCTCCATCGCCCGCGCGATCCTCAAAGACGCCCCTGTGGTGCTGCTCGACGAACCGACAGCGGCGTTGGATACCGAATCCGAAGTCGTTGTCCAGGAGGCTATCTCGGCACTGGTGAAAGGCAAGACGGTCGTGGTCATCGCGCACCGGCTGTCCACGATCGTCGGGGCCGACCAGATCCTGGTGGTCGACGACGGCCGGATCGTGCAGCGTGGCGCGCACGGTGAGCTGATCGCCGATCCTGACGGGCGATACGCGCGGATGTGGCGAGCCCAGAGCGAGGCCCGCCACTGGCACGCACCGGCGAGCGCCGTTTCGCCTATGGCCTGATGTCTGCCAATCGCTTGGCGACACCGTCGAGGGTACGTTCGACCGCGTAATCGTAGAAACCGGCATAGAAACCGGCCAGCGATTCGGGATGCTCAGCCAAATCGTGCATGAGCGAACCCATGGCGGCCAAGCCCGGGAGCTCGGGGTTGTCGCGGAACTCGGCATAGTCGTAGGCGGCGGCGCGGCGGCCCGACTGGCGGTGGCTGCGATCGTCCTCGGTCGCCACGAACTGACAGGCCATATTGAGAATCATATTGAAGACAAGTGCGCTCTCCTGCCCGAAACCGGCGTCCTGCAACAACCGGATTCCACGATCGATGATCAGCCCACCGACCGACGCGGGTGGACCGTCCAAGGCCAATCGTCGAGCTACCCCGGGATAGCGGTGCAGGACTGACCGCAATTCGCCGAGTAGAACCCGGTACCAGTCGCGCCATGGCAGCTGAGCCGGAGGAACCCCGACCATGCCGACGACGCGTTCCAGAACAGCGTTCACCACGACCTCACGGTCGCCGACGTGGTAGTAGATCACCGACGGGAAGGCTTGAACCGCCGACGCCAGCTGGCGGATCGTCCAATTCTCCAGTCCATGTTCCATTGTCAAGGTCAGTGCGGTGTCGACGATCTGATCTGAGGTGATGGCAGGCAGCCCGGCCGCCATGCGTGAGCGCGGCTTGGATGCGTTCGACCGCGGTGAAGTGGACATAAATGAACCTTATCGAGGTCGAACGATGTTCAAGAGCGAGACCCACTTATCGTGATCGTTGATGAGTATCGGGATCGGAGGAGCTGTGGGCCGGCTATCGGTCTGTCGAGAACGATTGTCCTTATAGCGAGGGTTGGCGGGGTGACTGTGGTCGGTATCGCTCAATCCGCTGCGCTTCAAAGCAATTGACGTCCCACGGCCGAATCCGCAACGTCCATGTGAGGTCTGGAACCTAACTGGTAGGGCAGGTGAAGATGTCACCTGTCCGTGTGGCAGCCCCGTACTTCGCGACGATCAACGCCCGGTTCGGCCCATCGGTGAAGTAGTTCCATTTGTCCTGTCCGCGGTGTCGAGCGGGCTCGTTCGGCTCGTCGTGGTCGATTCCGAGCGTTCGGGTCGATCAGTGCTCGTCGAAGTGGCCCTCGTGTGCCGCATGGCGGCAACCGTCGTGCACGTAGTCGACATGATCACCATGGGGCACCGCCACGTGACCGCAACCTTCCCCGTGCGCATGGTCGTGGTCTTCGTGCACACGGTGCGCCGCCGACTCGCACTCATCGAAATGCCCATCGTGAGCCCGGTGGATATGTCCGTCATGGACGTAATCCACATGATCCCCGTGGGGTAACGCGACATGTCCGCAGCCCACGTCGTGAATGTGGGTGTGATCCGTGTGCTCCTGATGCATTGCTGTAGACATCGGACCTCCTTGCGTCGAATCGCCCAAGCGAGGCGCGAATTCGCATTGTTGGATGCGCATAACCTACAGCATTTTGTCGCTGAATGTTAGCTGTAGCGAGAGGGTGGGTGTCGCCCCGGACGAAAGATGAAAATGATAACCATTAGCGTTAGGATTCGGTGGCCGTGCGTTTTGTACGGCATCTGTCTGATGAGGAAGTCGTTATGTTGATGAGGAAATTTGTTGTCCCCGCTGCTGTTTCGCTGGCGGCCCTGACTGTCACCGCCGGTGCCGCGCAGGCGCAACCGGCATTGGATCAGTCGATCGGATTCACCGCTCATGCCACCGACAGCGCGTCGATCGTAGAGGTCGATGCGGGTGCGCTCGTCGTCGAGAATGGCGTGCTCGAAGTGCGCGACGACGCGGGGCGGGTCGTCATGGCCGCGCCGCTGACTTTCGCCGTCGACGACTTCCAGTTCCCGATCGCAGCCGCCATCGCGGGCCGCACCGTCACGCTCACGCCCGAGCTGAGCATGGACAAGGCCGTGTACAAGCCGGTCGCTTTGCCCTTCGAGGACAAGGCGCCGTGGAAGTCTGAATACGACCGGGAACAGGCAGCTTGGTCGCGGATGACCAGCACGGTCGGGGTGGGCGCCAGCATTGGCGCGCTGGTTGGTGGTCTCGGCGGCGCTGCCGTCGGTTGCGTGCTCGGCGGTCTCGCCGGTGCGACGGTCGCCGCGGCGACGATCGTCGGAATGTTCGGTCCGTTCATTCCGGCCGCCGCGCTCGGATGTCTGGGCGGTGTGCTCGCGATCGGTGCGCTCGGCACGGTTGCCGGTCAGATTCTGGTGACCGCGCCGGTGGCTGTGGGTGCGATGATCCAGTACTTCACCACGATCAACCAGCCGTTCACGGCTCCGGCGAAGTAGCCGTTTGTGTTCTCGATCGCTGGTTTGCCCGAAGTAGGCAGATCAGCGATCGGTGCCGCGTGCGATGACGAGGTCGTCGTCGACCTCCGCCGGTGCCCCTGCGTCGGCGAGTTCACGCGCCAGCACTTCCGCAGTGACGATCCACCAGTCGTATTCGGCTACCGCCCTGCTGATTTCGCGATCCTCGTGCAGGGTGCGATAACTTATCGTCCAACGCAGGCGGTCGGGTCCTGCGGGAAGCGCCCGGCCGGAGCCTTCGTAACGCAGTTGTCCCTGCTGCACCGCGAAGGGTTGTACCTCCACGGTTTCGGCGGTGTGTGGGGGTTGCACGTTGAAGATGATCGGCGCTCCCGGCGTGAGTCGTGGAACGAGGTCAGCGAAGAGCGTGCGACGCACCTCGGGTGCGAGGTGGCCGATCATATGGATGCCGATGGCTGCGCAGATGCGCTCCGGCAGCACCGGTGCTTCTGCACCGCGGGGGAATGCGCGGACTCGTTCGCCATCGGGAAGGTTGTGTACAGGCGGATAACTGACAGGGACTGTCTCCCGGTTCGAGTCGGTCATCGCTTGTCCTGCTGGCTGAGAACGACGGGGTGTGAACGCGGAAATTGCTGGCAGTTGTGCTTCTCAGTCTAGGTGTGCGACCGAATGAAATTGCAAATGATATTGCATCGTGGCACCTTTTCGTCCGATCAGCGGCCTCCTCCACTCCATAGAAATGAAGCCGGCGAGCTTCGGCACCAGTTCTATTTCGGCACACCGAAATTGGGAGGTGGATTCCTGTGGTAAGTCACAGAACCGAATCGGCGCAGCGAACTCCGCGGTCGCCGCGCCGATCGACCGTCTCTGATTTCTAGTCGAGATCGGGCTCGGCGGAGGGCAGCGGAGTCGCGACGACGAGCTGGATTGGGTGCGCGAGGATGCTTTCGGTCAGGGTGAGCTGGTAGGAGGTCGGGTTCCGATGGGCGTCGCGCGCGCGGAGCAAGGCCCTGGAATCGCGGCCGCGGGAAACACTGACACTCGTCGACCACAGTCGCTGCGCATCGCGGTTCCGGGACAGCCCGGCGACCAGATCGGCTGCCTGCACCGATGTCCGGTGCCGGGCCAGGGCACCTTTGAGGATCTTGACAGCCCAGGACCGCTCGGTCTCGGGATCGAGGAGCGTGGCGGTGCCGTGGTCGCTGAACAGCCACATCGCAATCGACTCGGTGTTATCGAGGCCGGTCAGGACATCGGCGAACAAGTCGTTGCGCACCAACACATTCCAGAAAGGGTCGACGTAGGCAGCGAGGACTCCTTGGGCCTGAAACCTTGCAAGGTTCAGAGCCAGGGTCGGGTCGTCTCGGACGTAGTCGCGAAAGTGTGTCGGCGGGGGCAGCAGGATCGCGGGCATGTCGAGGTCGTGCAGGTGTGCGGCCATGGCCTGGTCCAGGCGGTATCCGCTGATGAGGGCTTCCATGAAGTTAGTGATGGCACCGGATCGGCTGCGGCACCGGCGGATTCGACGAGTGCTGCGCCGACGCCCACGGATCTCGCGCCGGCAGTCGTCGTCGCGACCGCCCCTGCCGCTGCGCCACTGCCCGGTTCGCGCACTGGCTTGCGCCGGACCGGGGTGGTCAAGTCCTCGCCACTGGCCCGCAAGATCGCACGCGAATTGCAGGTCGATATCGGCGCTGTCGTCGGCACCGGTCCCGATGGACGGATCACCAAACGCGATGTGGAGGCGGCTCACAGTGCCGAGCCTGCTGTATCCGCTGACATCGCGACGCCGTCACCTGACACGAGTGTGCCTGCTGTGCACCAGGTCTCGTCATTCGGGGAATACGAGGAAGCCGCGCTGACGAACATCCAGCGCCTCTCAGCAACTCGACTCACCGAGAGCATGCAGCAGGCACCCCACTTCTATGTCACCAGCGCGATCGACGTAACCGATTTGTTCGCCTTCCGGGCACAGATCAACGCGACGCTGGACCTCGGCAAGGTCAGTGTGAACGACCTGCTCGTCAAGGCGGTCGCTGTCGCCTTGCGTAAGGACGGTTCGATCAACGTCAGCTTTGCGGGCGACAAACTGTTGCGGCACAAGCAGATCCACATTGGCGTCGCGGCGGCGACTCCGATGGGACTGCTCGTTCCGGTGATCCGGGACGCTGACCGCAAAAGCGTGTCCGAGATCGCGACCGAGAGCCGTGAAAAGGCGACCCGCGCCCGCGACCGCAAGCTTCGCGCCGAGGAGATGTCGGGCGGCACCTTCACCATCTCCAACCTCGGCATGTTCGGCATCGAGCAATTCACCGCCGTCATCAACTCGCCCGAATCCGCGATTCTCGCGGTCGGCGCGGCAGCCGATGAATTACGTCTGGACAACGACGAAGTCGTTGCGCGCAGGATCCTGCGCGTGACCCTGTCCGCAGACCACCGTGCCATAGACGGCGCGGTCGCAGCCCAATTCCTCGCAACCCTGAAGGAACTCGTCGAAAACCCCTTACGGATTGTCGCGTAACGGATTCACCAGCCACGGACAAATGCGCCTGCTCGCAGTGCGTCAGAACCCGCGTGCTATCCACTCGTCGAGATGGGGTGTTTCGGTATCGATCGTGGTGCCGTCGCCGTGACCGGTGTAGACGCTCGTATGGCCGGGCAGCGTCAGCACACGATCACGGAGCGAGTCGATGATGGTGGGGAAGTCGGAGAAACTTCGCCCCGTCGCACCCGGCCCTCCGGCGAACAAGGTATCGCCGGAGAACAGCGCATCCGCCTCGGGCAGATGCAGGCAGACCGACCCCGGTGAGTGCCCGGGTGCGTGGATGACGTGAAGTTCGGTGCCCGCCAGCGCAATTCGCTGGCCGTCGTGCAGTGACCAGTACTTGCTGCCAGGATGGGTCAGTTGCCAGAGCGCGTCGTCGCCGGGGTGGAGCAGAACCGGCGCGTAGACATCCTCGCCGAGTTGTGGTGCGAACGTCACGTGGTCGTTGTGTCCATGGGTGCACACCACCGCGACGACATTGCGTCCGCCGATGGACTCCACGACCGGCTTCGCGTCATGCGCGGCATCGATGACGACGACCTCGTCGTCATCGCCGACAACCCACACATTGTTGTCGACATCCCAACTGCCGCCGTCGAGTTCGAACACCCCGGACGTCACCACCCGATCGATACGCAGTCGACCGCTCACAGCACGACGACCGACCGCAGTACCTGGCCTTCGTGCATGGTGTGGAAGGCCTGCTCCACGTCCTCGAGCGCGATGCGCTCGGTGACGAACCTGTCGAGCGGCAATCGGCCCTGCAGATAGAGGTCGATCAGCACCGGGAAGTCGCGCTCCGGAAGACAATCGCCGTACCAGGAGGACTTGAGAGCTCCGCCACCGGAGAAGAAGTCGATGAGCGGCATCTCCAGGCGCATGTCAGGGGTGGGAACACCGACCAGGACGACCGTGCCCGCGAGATCGCGGGCGTAGAACGCCTGCCGCCAGGTCTCGGGCCTGCCCACCGCGTCGATGACCACGTCCGCGCCGAACCCGCTGGTGAGTTCTTGGATGGCGGTGACGGTATCGGTGGTGGTGGCGTTCACGGTGTGGGTGGCGCCCAGGTCACGAGCCCAGGCCAGCTTCTGCTCGTCACGGTCGACGGCGATGATGATGGACGCGCCGGCCAACCGGGCACCGGCGATGGCGGCGTCGCCGACTCCGCCGCAGCCGATCACCGCGACCGAGTCCCCGCGACCGATATTGCCGGTGTTCACCGCCGCGCCGAGCCCGGCCATCACACCGCAGCCGATCAGGCCCGCGACGGCGGGGTCCGCGGCGGGGTCGACCTTCGTGCACTGCCCGGCGTGGACCAAGGTCTTCTCGGCGAACGCGCCGATGCCGAGCGCGGGGGTCAGTTCGGTGCCGTCGGTCAGCGTCATCTTCTGCGCGGCGTTGAACGTGTCGAAACAGTACTGCGGACGGCCACGTCTGCAAGCTCGGCAGCGTCCGCACACCGCGCGCCAGTTCAGGACGACGAAATCGCCGACCTCGACGGAATCAACAGCCGCGCCGATACTTTCGACCGTGCCCGCGGCCTCGTGGCCGAGCAGGAACGGGAATTCGTCGTTGATTCCGCCCTCGCGGTAGGTCAGGTCGGTGTGGCAGACTCCGCACGCGGCGATCGCGACGACGACCTCGTGCGGTCCCGGGTCGGGGATGACGATGTCGGTCAACTCGACCGGGGCGCCGGGCTTCCTGGCGATGATTCCGCGAACCTGCTGCGGCATGGGGTGATCCTCCGATGGTGAGTGCGGGCAGCGATACGCACGCTGCGCGTCGACGCTAACCCGCCGGTTGCGCCGGTGGACCTGATCGAAGGACGAGCAAAACCTATCCTTCCGGGGAGGTCGACGTGGCGCGCTCGGCGTGGTCTCCGTCCTACACTCGGCGGGTGGGCGACTCAGCGAGATGTCAGTCGAGGGAAGAGGCGCTGCGGAGTCTGCGAGACGTGGTCGATGGTCCGCTGGTGGAGATCGCGGCGCGGCTGTCGCGATGTCTGACCGAGCGCTGGCCACATCTGGCCTTGGTGATCTTTACTCGCGAATGTAGCGGTCGACCGCGCAAAGTCGCCGGACCAGCGGAGATCGTCGATCGGATAGCCATCGCTGAACTCGAGGATTTGAAGGCGACAGTCGAGCCGGATAGTTGCTGTGCCGACGAAGCGGTTATGGCTGGTGCGCGGCGCTGGGTGTGGGCGGTGCGTGACCGCTCGGACACACTGCTGGTGCTGATGCCACGCAAGTGCGAGCCCCTGCCGCATCGAGGAGAACTCGCCGCCATTTTCGCCATGGTGGCGACATCGATCAGCCAGCAGGTGGCTCAGGCCAGTCCCGACTATCTCGCCGAATCGCGGGCGGCCTCGACAGCCAGGGCCCGTGCGATCAGTGAGCTGACAGCGGCGCATGAGGCGGTGCTCGCGGGTCTGCTGGTCACTCTGCGCGCGCCGGGCCTTGACGACGGTCGGTCCAGGGCCGCGGCGACGTCGGCGGCGTCGGAGGCTTTGATCGCTGTGCGGTCCGGGGAAGCTGTCGATCGGGCGCTGTCGGAAGAACCGCCGGCGGCGGCATTCGAGCGGCTGCATCGCGAGATCGAGCCGTTGTTGCACCGCCGGGCGATCCCAGCGGAGTTCGCGGCGCCGCACGTCGACGGTCGGCGACTACCGGGCGAAGTCGCCCACGGCGCTCGCGCCCTGACACAATCGGCGGTGCTGGTTTTCACCGCACAACCCGACCTCGGCCGGTTGCGCATCGCCTGGACATCGGACTCGGAACGACTCGTCATCGACGTTCGGGATGGCGGGGCCGGGCAGCTCGATACCGCCGCGCTGACCCAGAGCCTCGAGGGTCGGGCCCGGACACTGCGCGCGGAAATCGACGTCGAGGTGGTTGCGGGTTGGGGGAGCAGGGTGCATGTGCGGATCCCGCTCGATCCGCCCGTCACCACCGTTGAACAGGCGGAATTGGCTTCGCTGAACCGGCGCGAACGCGAAGTGCTGGCCCGAGTTGTGGCCGGGTTGCGAAACCGGGCTATCGCTGACGATCTCGGGATCGCCGAGAGCACCGTCAAGTTTCATGTCGCCGGCCTGTTGAAGAAGCTCGCCGTCTCGTCGCGAGGCGAGGCGGCTGCCATCGGAATTCGTGCCGGGCTCCCGCCGATCGTCGATTCGGCTCAGCGGTGACCCGCGGCCGGATACGTGACGAACACAAGGTGATCACAACGTGGAGGCGTATGGGGCTTCCGGGGACGCCGTCGGCCCGGAAGCCCCCACTCCTCACAGGCGATCTACCGCGAACTGCGCGGCGCGCCCGGCATCCTGCCCGTAGTTGGTGTGCTGGTTGACATTGTTGCCGTTGGGATCGCACACCGGGTCGCCGTCGTGGCAGATGTCGAGCGTGCGGGCGGCGTAGGTGCCGGTGACCCTGCCGCCGTTGGCGCCGATCGGATTGCCGAACAGCAATACCGCCTTGATCTTCGGTTCGACCCAGCCGGGAATGATCTTGGAACCCCAGCTCGTGTAGGTCGGTACACCGAGTGAATTCTCCACCACAAAGGCGCCCTGCGAATAACCGACCAGAACGAAACTCTGGTTCGGGCAGGCCGTCGCCTGCTCGGTGATGTGATTCACCAGGTCGGTATTACCGAGTGAAATCGAATTGACCTGTGTGGCACTGGCCGGGTAGTCCACCCGATAGGGGGAGGAACTGGCAGTGAGTTTCTTGTTGATCGCGTTGTACACCGGATTGCCGACGACAATCCCCAACTGTGGGGCGAAGCCGAGTGGTTCACCGGTCCCACGCGCGGAAATCACCTGTACAGCGGTGCATCCGTCTGCCTGGGCCTGACCCGTGCCGATCGTTGTCGCCAGACCGGTCAATGCGGTGATACTGAGGGCCGCCGAAAGCGCTGCCCGAATATTCCTGCCGTTCACGCGCGGTTTCCCTTTCCTTTGATTTTACTGCGACTGTGCGGCGCAGACACGCTGAACGTTAGCCATGGAAAATAAAATCACCGAGTGCGAAAACTGCTTTTTGGAGAACTCATATCAATTTTTGTGCACCGTCACAGCCTCGTTCAGGTCAGCGCTACGGTGTCGACCTTCTGCTGGACGTAGGCTCCGGCGGTGACGGGCGGGTAGTGGGTTCCGCCGCCGTGGGGTGGCGGCAGGGTTTCGATGGTGGCGTCGGCGCTCAGTTCGTGGAAAAAGGCCAGGGAGATGAGTCCTTCTTCGGGCGCAGTGGGATCCGGCGGGAGGACACGGTGACGGGTGGAGCGCCACCGGTCGCCGGTGAGTCGAGCCAGGAGGTCTCCGACGTTGATGGTGTAGGCGTCCGGGTAGCTGGGGGCATCGATCCACTCACCCTGCAGGGTGCAGATCTGGAGACCGGCGCGACCGGGTTCGCGGTCGAGAATGGTGACGCAGCCGTAGTCGGTGTGGGGGCCGATGCGGAAGCGGGCGGGATCGGGAGTGCCTACGCGGTCGATGGCGGGGTACCAGTTGAGGGTGAGATGGCTGGGCGGATCGACCGCCAGGTCGGTCAGGTAGCTCTCCGGCAGGTCAAGTGTGCGGGCGAACAGGCGAAGCAGGTCGTCGCCCAGGCGCAGGAGTTCGTTGACGTATTCGCCCATCGCGGAACGGAATTCGGCCGAGTCGGGCCAGATGTTGTCGGGCAGGTCGGTGAACGCACCGACGGGTTCGCGACCGATGTTGAAGCTTTCCTTGACGTCGGGCAGGTGCAGTTGGCCCGACGCCAGTCCGGTGGCCTCGTCGCCGTTGCGGGCCCAGCCGCGGTTGTTCGTGCCGTGGAACCGGTCTTTGTGCTCGTCGGGTCGGTGAAAGAAGGCGCGGGCTGTTTCGCGGGTGCGGGTGCGTAGTTCTGCTGGTACCCGGTGGCCGGTGAGGAGCAGGAAGCCTGACTCCTGTAGGCAGCGGTCGATGTCGCTGATGAGGTGTCCGGTTGCCGCGGTGTCGTTTTCGTACCACGGTGTGAGGTCGAGTAGCGGGAGTGTGGTGGTCACTGTCTTCCCTTCTGGTTGGGGGGTGAGTTTCAGGCGGTGAAGTCGAGCAGTGCCTTCGCGAGTTCGCCCGGTGCCGACATCTGGGGTGCGTGGTCGCTGTCGAGGGTGACCACGCGGGCGCCGGGTGTGCGGAGTTGCATGTGTCGTTGCAGTGCGAGCGGGATGGTGCGGTCGTGGACCGCTTCGATGTAGAGGCGGGGGATCACGCCGTACCGCTCGGGGGTCCAGTGCGGAGTCATCATCCGTCCGGCGTCGGGTTGCGGGCGAAGCCGGCGCGCTGCCGCTACCGCGTGATGCGGTGGTGCTCGGTGGAAGAACACGGCGACGGCGGCGTCGGCGGGGACGACGCTGCCCGGCACGGCACCGGCGGGTTCGAGGAACACCTCGATGCCGAGTGGTGTCGGCATGCCGGGTATTTCCGATCGCAACTCCTCGAAGCTCATTCCGGACGGCAGCATCATGCCGGCGACGTAGACGATGCCGGTGATGCGTTCGGGGATGTGTTCGGCCACCGCGGTAGCGGTCAGGCCACCGCCGGAATGGCCGACCAGGATGATGGGCCCGGCGAAGTCGGCGATCTGCGCGACCACGTGATCGACGTTGCTGTCGAGTTCGGTGGTCTGATCGGGGTCGACGTCGGGAAGGTCGACGGCCAGCGTCGCGCACCCGGCATCGGTGAGGGTGCCGATGATGGGATTCCACACCCAGGACGCGGCCCACGCGCCGTGGATGAGGACGATCAGTGGTGTGTGGCTCATGCGTTCTCGACTGTTCGCGGTGGTTGGGCGGCCAGCACGCGGGAGGCTTCGCGCTCGGCGTAGGGATTGGGTTGTCCGTTGCGGGAGCCGTTGAGTTTGGCGATCAGGTGGTCGCGGACGGTGATCGGGCGGTAGGACGGTTGCGTGCCTGGTGCGACACAGGAGGGGAGGGGTTCGACGAGGAAGTCGACGTTGCCGTCGTGGAAGAACGCCGCGGAGCGCCGACGCTGGATGGTGCCGTCGACGATGGGTGGTTGGACGCGGTGCAGCGTCGAGAGCCAGCGGTCGTTGGTCAGGCGTGCGGCCATGTCACCGAGGTTCACCAGCAGTGCTCCCGGTGCCGGGACGACGTCGTGCCAGCGGTGGTCGCCGCCCAGCACTTGCAGGCCGGGTACGCGATCGGCCCACAGAACCGTGACGAAGCCGAAGTCGGTGTGTTCACCCATGCCGGTGGCCTCGGATGCCGGGACCGGCGTGCCGCTGGGCAGGGCGTAGTTGTTCATCCGCAGGACGTCGATGGAGTGGTCGGTGGCCTGGGCGAAGTAGCCCGGGTCCAGATGCAGGGCGTCGGCGAAGATCGTCGTGAGAGTGTGGGCGACGCGGCGTGCGTGGTGGAAGTAGTCCAGGACGTCGGCTTCGAAGGACGCGATATCGGTCGGCCACGCATTGGCCGGGTAGTCGGCGGCGCTGAGGGCGACGTCGGGGTAATCATCGGCCGCCGCACCGATATTGAACGCTTCGAAGTAGTCGTTCATGTCCGAAGGCGAGCTCACGCCGATGGTATTGCGCAGCGCCTCGCTGCGTGGTGGGCTGTACCCGCGGTTGACCGCGGGTGGCAGTCGGTAGGCCATCTTGTCGGCCAGGGGTTGTCCGAAGAACGCATCCATGGCCGATGCCAGTCCGGCGATGGTGCGGTCCGGGACGGCGTGGCCGTGGATCTGGATGAAACCGACCTCGCGGCAGGCGGTGTCGATCTGACGTGCCACGCGGTGTTTGTCGGCGGGGTTGTCTCCGTCGACGTACGGCGCGATGTCGATCAGCGGCACTTCAAAGGTGTTGGGCGGCATGGGGTCTCCTGCGGTGGCAGTCGCGGCGGTGGTCGAAAGGGGCGCGCTCGGCGGCTATTCGGCGAGCATGTCGATGCTGTCGATCTTGGCGCGCAGATAGTCACCGGCCCGGACGGGCTCGTAGTGGGTGGGTCCGCCGACCGGCAGGGTGTTCAGTGTCGTGTCGGGTCGGACACCGCAGAAATTGATCAGCGAGAGCAACTCCTCGTCGGCATCGTGATCGCTCGGCGGCAGGACTCGGTGGACGGTGGAACGCCACCGGTCGCCGGTCCAGCGAGCGAGCATGTCGCCGATGTTCACCGTCAGCGCGCCGGAAACGTCGGGTGCGTCGATCCATTCTCCGGCCAGCGTCTGGATCTGCAGGGCGCCGTAGCCGGTCTGTCGGTCCAGGATGGTCAGCATCCCGAAATCGCTGTGCGCGCCGATACGGAACTGGCCCTCGGCGGGGGGACCGGTCGTGCGCAGGCTGGGGTAGTAGTTGATGTTGAACGACGATGCCGCGGCCGAGGCGTGCAGGGTGAAGGTTCCCGCGGGGACGCCGAGGGCTTGCTCGAACAGCGTGAACATGTCCATGGCCAGCGCCCACGCCCCCTCGAGATAGGCGCGAACGAGGTGTTGCAGGTCCGGGACCTCGGCGGGCCATCGGTCGGGGCGAGTGATGTCGGGGTCGCCCGGCGCGGCCATCCCGATCTTGTAGGTCTCCTTCATGTCCGGGGGCGCGGACACCCCGGAGGCGTAGCTGTTGGCTTCGGCGCCGGGTGGTATCCACCCCCTGCCGCCGACCCGGCTGCTGTAGTTGTCCTTGGTGCCGTCGTCGAGTGCGAAAAATCGCCTCGCCTCGGCCCGGACTCGCGATGCCAGGTCCTCGTCGAGGCCGTGATCGCGGATGAGCAGGAACCCGAATTCCTGGAGGGCGCTGTCGAGTTCGTCGGCGATGGTCCGGCGTTCGGTGTCGGTGCCTGCGCGCCATTGCTCGATGTTCAAGATCGGTAGTTCAGACACGGTGGTGCGCTCCATCAAACGGATTGGGTGACCGGCGGTGCGGTCTCGCGGGTGAGTCGGGCGATATCGGCGAGCATGCGCCGGTATTTGATGAGATTGGCGTCGGCGGCGGTGCTGATCTCCGCACGCAGGCCCAGTGGGAGGCGCTGTTCGGCGAAATCCTCTAACACTTCCAGGTCCTCGTCGTAGACCAGGTTGTTGAACTTGGTCTCCACGTCGATCGCGGCCTGGTCGCCGTGGGTGGTGTCGGTGCCCACACCGAGAAACAGTCGTGTCTCGGTGGCACTGACCGGTTGCAGGAAGAACGTGAAAACGCGTGAACCGCCGGCGGATTCGAGGTGCAGCCAGAAGTTGAACGGGCCCTGCAGCAGGGTGTCGACCTGCGCGGTGACCGTTCCCAGCCCGGGCTGATAGGACACGTGCGGGTACGTGCAGCGCATCCGCCAGCCATCGCGGTCGCTGAACTCGACTCCGCTGGAGGGACTTTCGGCGCCGAAGCTGTTGCGGTGCACGAACGCGAAGTGGGTGGTGTCCATGAAGTTCTCCGTCAGCAGGCCACCGTTGACGTGCGTCGAGCGCCGTTCGAGCCACCAGGTGTCCCACCCCGCGGTATTCCATTGCGGCCAATCGATCAGGCCGACGACCGGTTCTTCGATCGCCATCCAGATCAACCCGAGGTGCTCGGTCACCGAATGCGCGGCGGCCAACCGGGCCCGCGCCGGCGGCGGCGAACCCTGCGGCAGTGCGGGTACCAGTACGCACTGACCTTGCAGGTTGTATCGCCAGCCGTGATAGGGGCATTCGATGGTGCCTTCGACGAGTTGACCTTTGCTCAGCGAGGCTCGGCGGTGGGGACACTCATCGCGAAAAGCGACGATGTCGTCGCCGGTGCGGATCACGACCCAGCGGCGCCCCAGCAGTTCCACGCGGGTCGGCGCGTCGGCGGTGACCTCGTGGGCGAACGCCACCGGGTGCCAGAAATTTTCGAGGCCTTCGATGCTGTTGTCGAACCATTGTTCGTCGGTGTTGTTCACAGGATGTCCATTCCGTCGTGGTGGGGAGCCCACCTCCGCAGGAGGCGGTGTTCGACGATGACGGCGAGGCCGTAGGCGATCATGGCGACCACGGTCACCAGAAATGTTGCGGCCCAGACGGTTCCGTAGTCGAACGTGGATTGGCTGCTGATCATCAGGAGTCCGAGCCCGTTGCCGGTGGCGAGCCATTCGGCGAGCAGCGCGCCGATGAACGCACCCGGTGCGGCGATGCGCAGCGACAGCGCCAGGGCGGGCACGGCCGTGGGAAGTTGGGCGTAGAGCAGGATGTGGCGTTTGCGCCCGCCGCCGGCGCGGATCGAGTCGACCATTTCCGGGCTCACCTCGCTCAGCGCCTGCATCAGGTAGTACAGGCACGGCACCATGGTGATCAGGCCGCCGATGGCCGCGACCACCGCCAGTTCGTTGCCGAGCATCAAGATGATGATCGGCGCGAAAGCGACCGTCGGAATGCAGGTCAGGGCGATGGCGATGGGACGGATCACGTGCCCGGCAATGCTCGACAAGGTGGTGGCGACGGCGAACACGCAGGCACAGGCCAGGCCGGTGAGCATTCCCAGGCCCGCGTGCCACAGTGTGGTCCACAGCGCGTCGACGAGCGCTTGTCGGCTGGCGGCGGCATCCGGACCGGCGGTGAGGTCGTGCCAGACATCGGTCGGTGACTTCGCGATCAACGGTGAGGTGTCGATCACCGCGAGAAACAGATACCAGCATCCCAGGAGAGCGGCGAGCGGAACAAACAGGACCGCAATGCCTTTCGCGATGCGGGTACCCACGCGCTGGATCTGGTGTGCGCGACCGATGGTGGCCGCTGTGAGTGTGGTCATGAACGGCTCCCGGCGTAATGCCACGGGGCGAGCACCCGTGCGGCCACATTGATCAAGGCGGTCGCGACCAGCGCGACAGCGAGGATGGCCAGACAGTACGACCAGGCGCGCGCCGGGTCGCCGGTCTTCTGGGCGTCGATGAGCCCGACGCCCAAACCTGCTTCGCCGCCGAGGAACTCGCCGAGTACCGCCCCCAGGATGGCCAGGGGTGCCGCCAAACTCAACGCGGTCAGCGTCGGACCCAAAGCCGCTGGTAGCCGGGCGTATCGAAGTTGAGCCCAGCCTCGCCCGCCCAGGGAGGCCACCACCTCCATCGGCACCCGCGGTGCCGCGCGCAGACCACTGAGGACACCGAGCATCGTGGTGAAGAACACGCACAGCGCGGCCAGGGTGACCTCGGTGGCAGCACCGTCGAGGGTGATCCGCAGCAAAGGTGCGACCGCGACCAGCGGCAGGCAGTACGACATCACCGCCACCGACACCAGCGTGCGTTCGAGTCGGCGGACCGTGAAAGCGACGATCGCGACCGCGATCGCGATGACGGTCCCGATCAGATAGCCGCGGGCCGCGGAATCGGCGGTGTGGCTGATGTTGGCGCCGATAGTGGTGCGGGCATCGATCGACCACCGCAGCACCGATTCCGGTGTCGGAACACCTCGTCGAGCACCGAGGAGATAGGCGGCGGCGAACCAACCGGCGAGCAAGACGCCTGCGCCGAATGCGCCTCGGGCGAGGGCGAGGGTCGGGCGGCCCATCAGTGCCGACCTCCGGTCAGCATCGTGGTGATCCGATCACAGAGTGCGTGGAACGCGGGGTCGACCATCAGGTCAGGGGTCCTCGTCTGCCCGAACGGCACGTCGATGACCGCTTGCACCCGGCCGGGCCGCGCCGACAGGACCAACACCTTGGTGGCCAGGAACACCGCTTCGGAGACCGAATGGGTGATCAGCACCGTCGTGGTGGCCAAGCGCTCCGATATCTCCAGCAGGGCGACATTCAATGTCCGGCGGGTGAGGGCGTCGAGCGCACCGAACGGCTCGTCCAGCAACAGCAGGTCCGGTTCGAGAGCCAGCGCCCTCGCCAGCGCAACGCGCTGTCGCATGCCCCCGGACAATTCATGAGGACGTGCGTGCTCGAAACCGTTGAGCCCGACCAGATCGATGAGTTCGGCCAGTCGAGCCTTGGGCGCGCGGCGCCGTGCCACCTGAAACGCGAGTTCGATATTCGCCGTCACGGTGCGCCATGGCATCAACCCTGCTTCCTGGAATGCCACTCCCACACGGTGTTCGCGACACAGTTGCCCCGGTTCGCGGCCGCCGAAGGTCATCGAGCCGGTGTCGGGAGTGTCCAGTCCTGCCAGCATCCGCAGCAGCGTCGACTTTCCGCACCCGGACGGGCCGACGATGGCCAAGAACCCACCACTGTCGAGATCGACCGAGATGTCGGCGAGTGCGACCGTCTCCTTGGCCCGGGTTCGATAAACCCGTCCGACGTGATCTATCACCAGCCGATCAGCTGTATCTGGAATTGCTTGTGCTGCAAGCGATCCGGTCGCCTGTCGTGATTCGTCGAGGTTGATGGTCATAGCTGTGCCCGCACCTCGTCCATCAGGGAAGTGTCGAAATTGCTGGTCCGCAAGGTCGATTTCTGTCTGGCCAGACCCGCGATGGTGTCGTCGATGAGCTGAGGAGTCAGCCCGAAGATGTCGGCGACCGGGCCACCACCGGTCATCAGCGGGCCGATCGCCTCGACGGTCGCGATCGCCGCGGTCGGCGTCACCGACACTCCCGCGCAGTACTTCGCCACCAAGCCGGGAACCAGGCCGGTCGGGTCGTGGAGAACATCGGTCCAGCCCTGGACCTGACCGGCCATCAACGACACCAGTCGCGCGCGCCTGTCCGGGTCGGTCAACACCGCGGACTCCACCGCCCACGCATTGTTGATGACGTTGTAGTTGTGGTCGGAGAACAGGATCGTCTCGGTCGCAATGCCCTGCTGGGCAAGGTCCACCGGCTCGTCGTAGGCGTAGCCGAACAACGCGTCGACGCTGCCGTTGGTCAGGATCGACGGATCGAAGTTGTAGGGCACGATCTTCACCGCACTCGCCTCGATGTTGTTGCTCGCCAGGAAGGCCTCGAACGGCACCGAGGTCGACGCGTTGACACCGATCGTCGTACCCGGCAAGGCGGCGACCGTCGACACCGGTTTGCTCGCCAGCGACACCAACGCCGCGGGCTGCTTCTGGGTGGAGCTGGCAATGATCGTCAGCTCGGCACCGCGAGCGATCGCCCCGGCGACCGACGCCGCCGACGGCGCCGAGGTGAACGCCTTGCCCGCCACGACCGGAACCAGCGGATCGATCGTCCCGCCGCCGGCCACGAGACCGACATCGAGGTTGCGGCTGGTCCAGTACCCCTTCTCCGCTGCTTGATATTCCCCCACGAAGGTTTCGTCCTTGAGCCACGACAGCTGCAGCTCCACCGTCGAGGACCCTCCGTTGGCGGAACCTCCATCATCGGAACAGCCGGCCAATAACGAGGCCGCGGGTACCGCTGCGGCGCCGACCCCCATCAGCGCCAGGAACCTGCGGCGATCCATGTCCATCATCTGCACTCCGGTAGGTATTCGGCTGTTCCCCGGGGAACAGCGTGGTCGGGACCTGCCCTGACCCACACGAACCTATCGAGCTGATATGTCCGACAAATCAGATGCTCTTTTCGATCCTGTAACGCGATAGATTCCAGGAAAGTTCGGATAACGCCTTTGACATGCTGTTTTATTGGCTACGTAACATCCACCGGAGAGGTGCATTTGACCGACAATTGACCGACGATGGTTTATAGTCGACAACGTGACACCATCAGATCCCACCGCGATCAGACTGCTCGAGCGTCTGCAGACAGCATCGCGGCAAGCGCACGTGGCCGGCACGCCGCTTCCCCCCGAGCCTGTCCTCGCGAACAACCTCGGCGTGAGTCGCTCACGGTTGCGCGAGGCGCTCGCTCGGCTCGAAAGCGCGGGTCTCATCGCCCGTCGATCGCGCACCGGAACTGTGGTCAACGGCGCCGCACTCGACATCCAAACCTGGCTGACTCGTCAAGAAGAGTTCACCGACACCCTGACCCGCCTCGACATCGGCACGCCGTCGGTCGAGCTGCTGTCTTTGCGATTTCGCCAGATGAGCGAGGACGAACAACACTATTTCGGGCAGCAGCCCGGGTGCGGACTGATCGAGGGCCGCAAGCGCTTCCGCGCCGGCGGATCGGTGCACATGGTCTCCGACTACCAGGTGCCCGCGCCGGGAGCCGCGAGTCTCAGCGATATCGAGGACCCCGGCGGCCCGATCTTCGATGTCATCGGCCGCGTCCTCGGGTCGACACCCCAGTGGGAAGTCGCGCGCTCGTCGGCGGCGCTACCCACCCCGCAGATGGCCGCAGATCTCGAAATCGATGCGCACACACCGATTTTCGTGCTCGACCTGATGGGCGTGAGCGCCAACGGAACCCGCCTCTACCGAACTATCGAGAACCACGCGGGCAGCGCGATCGAGTACGGCTTCGTCCGCACCTTCGACTGACCGCGAGGATCAGGAAGCGACCTCATGACACAAGGCACCCAGATCGACCTCGTCGTCTCCGCCCGCGACATCGTGGCGGACGAGGTGGTCGTGTTGTCCCTGACCGACCCGACCGGCCGGCTTCCGGCGTGGGAACCCGGGGCGCATATCAGCCTGTCCCTGCCCAATGGCCTGGTCCGCCAGTATTCCTTGTGCGGCGACCCCGACGATACGACGACTTGGAAGATCGGTGTACTGCGCCAGCCCGACGGACGCGGCGGATCGCAGTACGTCCACGAGGCGCTCGTGCCGGGCACACGAGTCACCGCCCACGGACCCAGCAACCACTTCGCCCTCGTCGAAGCGCGGGACTACCTGTTCATCGCGGGTGGCATCGGGATCACTCCGCTGCTGCCGATGATCGCTGCCGCGCACCGCGCGGGCGCGAACTGGCGACTGCGCTACGGTGGCCGCAACCGCTCATCCATGGCGTTCGCCGACCAGCTCACCCAGCAGCACGGATCGAACGTACAGCTATATCCGCAAGACGAGCTGGGCCTTCTCGACATCCCCCAACTGCTCGGCACAGCACAGCGCAACACCCAAATCTATTGCTGCGGACCAGAACCCATGCTCGACACCATCACGCAGCAGCATGCTCGACTGGGTGTCGGCACCGTCCACCTCGAACGCTTCACCCCCCTTGCCGCACAGGCAGGTGGCGTCGACGACACCGCCTTCGACGTCATCTGCGCCGCCAGCAACCAGACCCTGCGAATCCCGCCCGATCAATCGATCCTGCAGGTCGCACAAGCCGCCGGCATCGACGTGTTCTACTCGTGCGAAGAGGGCATCTGCGGCACCTGCGAAACGAAGATCCTGGCCGGGCAAGCCGACCACCGCGACGCGATACTCTCCGTGGCCGAACAAGAACGCAACGAGACGATGATGATCTGCGTCTCCCGCAGTCGCGATCGCTGCACGCTGAGACTGGATTTGTAGGCCCGTTCCCGAGCCGGTCCGATCGCCCGAGTCGGAAAGTCCGACCGGTCGAACGGTGCCGACGTCTCGGTTATCGCTTTCTGCTACCACCGCCCGGGCCGAATCCGGCGTCGGTGTGACTCAGCCGCACGGTGGCGGCGTCGCGCCGGCGAATTGTCGCCGATCATGGCGCCGTGGCCGTCGCTCTGGAGCGCCGAGGCACGAGTACTGCACCAGGCGACCGGACTGGCCAACTCCGCGGGTGGCGGCGAGCGCTCGAGCGTGAGGAAAGCGATGGTCCTGCCCGTGTGTGCGTCGAAAGCGCCGGTTACAGCCACCCGTTGCGCTGAGGCGGAGGGGTAAAACCGCTACTTCAGCGGTGGTTGTAGCGAGTACGGTGTGGCAGCCGGCCGGTGATCGCGTGCAGCGGCGGCAAGCGGACACCGACGCGCGGATACGAAGGAGCCAATAGTGCCAGGTGCTGAACTGCGAGGGGTGACGCTGGACTGTGCCGACCCGCAGGCGCTGGCGGGCTTCTACGGTGCATTGACCGGGATGCGCGAGCTCTTCAGTACGGGCGAGTTCGTCGCTCTGACGGACGGCTCCGGCTGTGATCTGGGATTCCAGCGGGTTGACGGATACCGGGCTCCGCAGTGGCCGGGTCAGGACGTGCCACAACAGTTCCACCTGGATTTCCGCGCTGATGACCTCGATGCGGTGGAACAGTTGGCGCTGGAACTCGGCGCGGCCAAGCCGGACCATCAGCCCGGTGACGGACGCTGGCGGGTACTCATGGATCCCGCTGGCCACCCCTTCTGCCTGATGTCTTCCTGACATCGCCGGCCGTTGTTTCTGCCACTGTCACCGCAGGTCGGTGAACTCCTGGGTGCCGACCACGGTGAGCAGGTCCAGTTTGTTCGCGCTGTCGGTGCCGATGGCGGGGGTGAACCAGAGCAGTCGTTGTCGGCCGTCTTCGCTGAACAGGTTGAGGCAGTTGACTTCGATCAGGCCGAGAGTCGGGTGGTTGATCCGTTTGCGGTCGTCTCGGCGGAAGGCCACATCGTGGGCGGCCCAGATCGCCGCGAACTCGGCCGAGCAGCTCAGGAGTTCGGAGATGAGCGACGCCGCTTCGGGATCCGCGGCGGAGCGGCGGCCCGCGGCGGCCCGCAGATCGGCGACGAACGCCCGGGACTGGGTTTCGTGGTCGGCCTCGGGGTAGAGCCGCCGGGCTCGCGGGTCGGTGAACCACCGGTACAGAAAGCTCGCCTCGATGCCCTGGCGACCGGAATGATCGCCGAGCAGCGCGACGGCCAGCGCATTCTGGACCAGCGTGACGTGCAGGTCGGTGATCACCAGTGCGGGCGTCGCGACCAGCCGGGTGAGCAGGTCGAGCATCCCTGGATGGACGTGCGAACTCGCGGTTCCGTCGCGCGGCACCGGGCGATCGGCGAGGTGATAGATGTGGTCACGTTCGTCGGCGGTCAGCCGCAACGCGCGCGCCAGTGCCGCCAGCATCTGTTCCGACGGCTGCGACCCGGCACCGCGCTCGAGCTCGTTGTAATAGTCGACCGATGCCCCGGCGAGTTGGGCCACCTCGTCGCGCCGGAGTCCGCGCACGCGCCGTCGCGGCCCGGACACGAATCCGACCTCTTCGGGCCGGATGCGCTCGCGGCGTGACCGCAGGAATGTGCCCAGTTCGGCGTACTTCGCGACGCTCATGACATCCAGTCTGCCGGACGTCGGTCCCGCGACACAGGGGATGACATCCCCTCGTACCCGCCGCCCGCGGCGCCGATAGTGGAGTACATGACATCCACCGACACCACATCAGGAAAGTTCGGACGGGTTGCCGTCGTCACGGGAGGTTCACGGGGCATCGGGCGGGCGATCTCGCTCGAGCTCGCGGCCCGCGGTAACACCGTCGTCGTCGACTACACCGACAACGCCGCCGCCGCCGAGGAAACGGTGGCCGCCATCGCCGCGGCGGGTGGCACCGCCATCGCGGTCGAGGCCGACGTCGCCGACGAGGACGCCGTCGCCGCGCTGTTCGACCGTGCCGAAGCCGAATTCGGCGGTGTCGACGTCGTCGTCAACTCCGCGGGCCGCCTCGCCCTGTCCACCATCGCCGACCTCGATCTGACTGTTCTCGACGCGCTCCACCGCGTCAACATCCGCGGCACCTTCGTCGTTGCAAAGCAGGCCGCACGACGGCTGCGTGACGGCGGCTCGTTCGTGAGCATGTCGACGTCGGTGGTCGGCACCCAGCTCCCCACCTACGGTGCCTATGCCGCCAGCAAAGGTGCTGTGGAGGCGATCACGCTGATCCTGGCCAGGGAACTGCGTGGCCGCGACATCACCGTCAACGCCGTGGCTCCCGGCCCGACCGCCACCGCGTTGTTCCTGGACGGCAAGAGCGAGGATCAGATCGCGACGCTGGCCAAGAATCCACCGCTCGAGCGCCTCGGCACACCCGAGGACATCGCCCGCGTGGTCGCCTTCCTCGCCGGTCTCGATGGGCACTGGATCAACGGCCAGATCCTGCGCGCGAACGGCGGCATGATCTGACGTCCACCCGACCCTGGCCGCCCAGGCCAGCAGCCCATCGGCACTTCTCGTGGGCTGAGCGGCTGTGACCTGTGGGATTTCAGCTACGGCAGGATCGCGTCGATATATCCGCCGTCGACCCGCAGCGCGCCGCCGGTGGTCGCCGAGGCCTGCGTCGAGCTCAGGTACACCACCATGTTGGCGATCTCCGACGGTTCGATCATGCGCTGGATCAGTGATTGCGGACGGTGCTCGCGCATGAACTCGCGCTGCGCCTGATCCCATGGCAACGACTTGTCGACCAGTTCGTAGACGAACTCCTCCACCCCGGCCGTGTGGGTCGGACCGGCGATGACCGAATTGACCGTGACGCCCGTTCCGGCGGCGTCCTTGGCGAATCCGCGGGTCACGGCCAGCAGCGCGGTCTTGGACACCCCGTAGTGGATCATTTCCACCGGCGTGACCACGGCGGAGTCGCTGGCGATCTGAATCGCGCGACCCCAGCCCTGGTCGATCATGCCGGGCAGGAATGTCCGGATGAGGCGGACCGCCGAGAGCACGTTGACGTCGAAATAGGTGCGCCATTGCGCGTCGGTGATCTCGCGCGCCGGTACCGATTCGAAAATGCCCAGATTGTTGACCAGGATGTCCACGGCGGGCAATTCCCGCACCAGGTGCTCGACGCCCTCTTCGGTGGTGACATCGGTGGCGATGCCGATGACATCGCCACCCGCACTGCGCAATTCAGCAACAGCGACATCCACGCGTTCGACATTGCGGCCATTGACCACCACCCGCGCCCCACTACCGGCAAGGCCCTGCGCGATCGCCAAACCGATTCCTTGCGTTGAGCCGGTCACCAGCGCTGTTTTTCCGGTCAGATCGATAATCACCAGTCCACTCCTCCATTGCGACATTGCGGCAAATAAGAACGCCTGACCTGCGCCACCTTAGTCGGGAGCGGCTGGCGGCGACCCGACCGGCGGGAGTGAGGAGGTCCTCGTTCACGGCGAGGGCGGCCAGGTGGAGGCGGGTGATCCAGCTGTCCATGGCGCCGACCACTTTCTGTGCGCGTCGACTGCTAGCCGGTTGATTGCCACAACGCTTGCCCTTGCAGATAGCTGGATCATTCGTCGAAGGTATTTTCCTATAATATGTAGGTAATTGCATAATGTTAGTAGCTAGATTGGAGAATGCTGATGGTTCGAGTGGGGTTGACCCCTGACCGGCTGACCCTCGCGGGTGTCGAGCTCGCCGACCAAGTGGGTTTCGAGCAGGTGACCGTGTCGGCGCTCGCGCGGCACTTCGGCGTGAAGCCCGCGAGTCTGTACTCGCACGTGAAGAGCACCGAGGACCTGAAGACGCGGATCGCGTTGTTCGCGCTCACGGAACTCGCCGACCGTGCGGCCAACGCGGTGGCCGGCCGGTCCGGCAAGGACGCGCTCGCCGCGTTCGCCGATGCCTACCGCGACTACGCGCGTGTGCATCCCGGCCGTTTCGACGCCGCCCGATTCCGACTGGATCCCGAGACGGCGGCGGCGAGCGCGGGAGTGCGGCACGCGCAGATGATGCGCGCGATCCTGCGTGGCTACGACCTGACCGAACCAGATCAGACCCACGCGGTTCGCCTGCTGGGCAGCGTCTTCCACGGCTACGTCACCCTCGAGCTGGCCGGTGGGTTCAGTCACACCGACGTCGACTCGCAGCAGTCCTGGGAGTGGGTCGTCGACTCGCTCGACATCCTGCTGCGCACCCGAGCAATCCCTGCCACCGAGAAGTAGGAATGATGAAGACCGACACCATGTGGGTGACCACGCCCATCACCCCTGATCTGCTGCGCGGATTCCTGGACCTGGAACCGACCCGACACGGTGTGCTGCCGCATCGTTTGCCTGCGGTGGCGCGCAGGCAGATTCCCGACAGCCAGCTCGCCATGGCCGAGGCGCAGCCGTCCGGAGTGCGGCTCGTGTTCCAGACCCGCGCCACCACCGTCGAACTGGACACCCTGCCCACGAAGCGGGCCTACCGCGGTATGCCCGCGGTGCCAGACGGGGTCTACGACCTGCTGGCCGACGGCGAACTCGCCGCGCAGGCGACGGTCGACGGCGGCAACGTCCGTACGATCACCGACCTGCGCACCGGGGCCGCCGAACTGACCGATGGGCCGGCGGGCACCGCGCGGTTCACCGGTCTGCCCGCCGGTGACAAGCGGATCGAGATCTGGATGCCGCATGCGGAGATCACCGAGCTGATCGGCCTGCGCACAGACGCCCCGATCGAACCGATCACCACCGACGGCCAGCGGGTGTGGCTCCACCACGGTAGTTCCATCAGCCAGGGGTCCAACGCCGCGCACCCGAGCGGCATCTGGCCTGCGCTCGCCGCGCGGCACGCCGGCGGGGTCGAACTGATCAACCTCGGCTTCGGCGGTAGCGCGCTGCTCGACCCGTTCACCGCCCGCGCCATGCGCGACACTCCCGCGGACCTGATCAGCGTCAAGGTCGGCATCAATATCGTCAACACCGACACTATGCGGTTGCGCGCGTTCGGTCCGGCGGTGCACGGATTCCTGGACACCATCCGCGACGGGCATCCGCACACTCCGCTGCTGGTTGTTTCGCCGATCCTGTGCCCGATCCAGGAGGACACCCCCGGCCCGCTGATGCCCGACTTCTCGACCGGCATCATGCGGTTCAAGGCCACCGGCGACCCCGCTGACGTTGCGGCGGGTCGCCTGACGCTCACGGTGATTCGCGACGTGCTGGCCCGGATCGTCGAACAGCGGGCCGTCGACGATCCGAACCTGCACTATCTCGACGGCCGGGACCTGTACGGGGACAACGACTTCGCCGAGTTCCCGTTGCGCGATGCACTGCACCCCGACCCGGACGGCCATCGCCGAATCGG
The DNA here is from genome assembly GCF_042716665.1 of Nocardia sp. NPDC058658. NCBI lineage: Bacteria > Bacillati > Actinomycetota > Actinomycetes > Mycobacteriales > Nocardiaceae > Nocardia > Nocardia sp. NPDC058658. The sequence goes on along the minus strand of NZ_JBHXRR010000001.1, from coordinate 612,774 downwards.
AGAGAACTTCGTACGGCACGTCTTCGGGGCGGGACGCCCGTTTGCGGGCTGAGGTCACCTCGGCGCCGAGACCGTTCGGCATCAGGATCAGGTCAGCGGTGTCGGTGACGATCCGGCTGGTGGTGGCTCGACCCGATCGTCGGCCTCGACCTTGTTGTGCTCGCTCTCCACACCGGCAGCATCGCACGGACGATCGTTCCCCATCGGTCACACTCGGCCCGACCACTGTCGCCTTCACCGCGGCGTGAGCGGACGTTTCCTTCCGATGGCGTCCTGACACCAGATCGGTTGCACGCCAGGATTAATTGCCCCACGGCTCCCACGCCGAGTCGCCGTCACCGACCACATGCGAGACGAACCCGAACCGCGTTACTCGCCCATTCCGTCGCCGCCGCGTCTCACCGTGGTAGCCGGGTCCTATCCGGCCAGACCCCGGAGCAGACCCTCCAGATCGCGCTCGCCCGCGCGAGTCTGGGCACCGTTGGCCATTCCGCCGCGGATCAATCGCTCGGCCGCGGGACGAGCGAATGTGCCTGCCCAGGCGAGGTGCTCGCGCCGCAGGCCCTCGCCGAGGTCCTCGGGGGCGACGGCACGCTTGGCCGCCGCGATCACCCCGTCGGGCAGGGCCGCGATGTTGCGGGCGAGGCGGTCGACCAGGTCGTCGAGCTCGTCGGCGGGAACAGCCCGGTTGATCCAGCCGTAGGTCTGTGCGGTCTCGGCGTCGAACAGTTCGGCGCCGAGCACCGCCTCCAGCGCGCGGTGCCGCCCGACTCGGGCGGCCAGGTACTGTGTGCCGCCACCACCGGGGACGATGCCCATGAGCGCTTCGATCTGACCGATCCCCGCGCGACCGATCGCCGCGAAGGACATGTCCGCGGCCGCAACGAATTCCGCTCCGCCGCCGCGCGCCATCCCGGCGAGTTTGACGATGGTCACCTGGGGGTGGTGCCGGAGCAATTCACCGAGAGCTTGGAAGACGTTGACGCCGTCCGGCAGGTCGGTCGCGAGTCCTGCGAAAGCGTCGGGTGTGTCGACCAGCGACATGTCGACGTGCGCGATGAAGAACTCCGGGTCGGCGCTGTCGAACACGATCACCCGAATCGAATCGTCGTCGCGGACTGCGGCCAGCAGGTTCCGCAGGTCGCTCATCATGGCGACATTCAGCACGTTGACCGGCGGGTTGTCGAGCGTGACATAGGCGATGCCTGCGGCACGGCGCACTCGCAGGGTCGTGTAGGCGTCCTGGTTCATGGAGATCTCCCGATTCGTACCCGATAGGCATCTAGGTTCCTGATGCATACTTACCCTGCGGCGACGGGAGACCGGCGTCAATAACGCACTTTCAGCATCGTAAGGATTGCGGAGGATACCGATATGACCAGCTCCGACCCCGGCATCGTCTTCCGATCCGACTGCCCGAGCCGCCCGATCCTCGATCAGATCGCCGACAAGTGGTCGATGATGGTGATGGCGATCCTCGACGAGCCCCGCCGGTTCAACGAGATCAAGCGCCGCCTCGACGGTGTGACCCAGCGGGTCCTGACCCAGACCCTGCGGCGGCTGGAACGTAACGGGATGATCGTTCGCCGCGTGCTGGCGACGTCTCCGGTCGGGGTCGAGTACTCGCGCACCCCGCTCGGCGAATCCCTGCGGGAGCCGTTCGATCGGCTGTACGCCTGGACGGTCGCCAACGCCGATGAAATCCAAGCGCGCCAAATGGATTACGACCGAAGGCAACCCGCGCCGAATCAGTGACAGGAAGTCATCCGAACTCCGAAAGGGTTGGCGCGCGTTACGTTTTGGTCACCGCGCGACAGCACCGATGTGGTCGAACATCACCGGCCGACTGACCGACTCAGCCGAAGGGTCTCTCGCGGACGAACCGGGTCAGTGTCGCGGCGAAAGCCTGTGCTTCCGCCTCGGGCCACGCGGTGAGATGCTGGTCGAAGCGGCGGGCGAGCCGGTCACGGTGACATGGGCAGTCGAACCGCGCGCCCCGCGGCATGAGTGCGGCGCGCACAGGGGCAGGTGCGGGCGCTCAGCGTGTGCTGATCCGGCTCCGGTAAGCCGCGACGCTGGCCCGGTGTGCGCATGTTCGGGTGCAGTACTGCTTCGAGCCGTTGCGCGAGAGATCCACGAAAGTGGCCCGGCAGGACGGCCCGGCACAGACGCCGAGGCGAGCGGGACCGAGCGTGGCGATCACGGAGGCGAGTGCGCTGAGCGTAGTCGTGGCAAGATGCGCCGAGCGGCGGTCGGTGTCGGAGGTCACCTCGGTCCACCAGCGGCCGTCCTCGTGGCGCAGTACCGGGGTCGCGCGGCTGCGGCGCAGGCCGTCGTTGATCAAATCCACAGCTTCGTCCGCGTCCGTGTTCGCCCGTTCGAGCACCGCGCGCACCGTCTCGCGCAACGCGCGGGCTTCCGTCAGGTCGGCGTGGGTGAGATGCCGCGGACCGGTCCCGTGGTTCGCGGACGAACTCGGAGGCTCAGCCGTGGGATGGTCGTCGAGGAAGTCCCGGAGCTGCTCGACGGTCTCGAGCGCGTCCTCTCCCTTGATCGGTCTCAAGGTGTTGGCCAGGTCGACGGCCGTCTGGACCGCCGAAGTGGTGTAACACGCATCAAGCATTTGACGTGTCTCCTCATCGCTCCGTAGTGTGACATCCATAGTAGCGTTCACGTGTCACGCAATGTGCCAGGGGAGGAGGCGACGATGTCGCAGACGCTGCCTGCCGTAGGAGCCGCCAGCGGGGGATCGGACCACGCCCCGGACGGGCGTCGGCTGGGGCTGACATTGGGGATGCTGGTGCTGCCGATGTATGTGGCACTGGGAGCGCCGTCGGTGGCACTGCCTGCCATCGGCCGCGCACTCGCGGTGCCGTTCGGGGCCACCGCATGGATTCTCGCCGCGTGGTCGCTGACCTCCGCGCTCGCGATGCCGGTCGCGGGTCGGCTGCTTGTCCGCTGGAGCCCCTTCCGGGTCCTCGTCGCCGGGGTCATCACGCTCGCCGCGGGCTCCGCGCTCGCTGGAGTCGGGCCGACACTGTCGGCGGTGATCGTCGGCCGACTGATCGGCGGTGCCGGGGCGGGCGCGACCGTGATCGCCGTCTTCGCCGCGGCCACTGCACTTCCCGGGCGGCAACGTATCCGCGCCCTGGGAATCATCGCGGCCGCCAGCGCTACGGCGTCGGGGTGCGGGACGCTGTTGGGAGGGGCGGTGACCGAGTGGCTCGGGTGGCGTGCGGTGCTCGCGATCCCGGTCCTCGCGCTACCCCTGCTGCTGGTCGCATTGCCGAGTAGGCGCGCGCTGACGCGTAGCGGTGGCGGCGAGCGAAACGGCTCGACCGGGCGACTCGATATCGTTGGCGCGGCCGTGCTGTCGGTACTCGCCGGCTCGGTGATCACGTTGCTGCAGGCACACTCGGTCGGCCTGACCGCTCCGGTCACGCTCGTCGTGGCAGCCGCCGCAGCGCTCGCCGCCGTGGGACTGTGGTGGCGCGTGCGAAGCACGCCCGACGGGTTCGTGCCTAGACGGGTGATCGCATCCCGCGGTTTCCTGGCGGCCGGTCTCATCGGCGCGACAGTCTTCGCCGGCTACTACGGGGTTCTGTTCCGCGCGCCGTCCCTGATCGAGCAGGCCACAGGGGGTGGCCCTCTGGAAGCCGGCCTGTTCCTGGTCCCGGCCGCCGCCTGCTCGGTGCTGGCCGGGCGACTGGTCGGCACCTTGACCGACCGGTTCACCGGCTGGCAGGTGTCGGCCGGGCTTGCGGCACTCACCGTGGTCGGCGTGCTCGTGGTCGCGATCTTGACCGGGCCGATCCCGATTGTCGTCGGCACTGCGTTGACCGTGTGCGGATTCGCAGGCGCCCAAGCCGTACTGGTGAGCCTCGCGCCGGACCTGGTCGCCGTGGACGACAGCGACACCGCACAGGGCCTGCTCAACTTTATGAACGCCCTGGGTGGCGGGATCGGTCCCGCCGCTGTCGCGGGTCTGTCGGGCATCGTGGCGGTGCCGGTGGCCCTCGCCGTGCTTGCGGCACTCCCCATGATCGGTCTCATCGTCAGCCTGACTCAGCGCCCTACCGCCGACCGCCGCTCGAGCCCCACGCCGACGCATGGGGAGCCCGCGACGACGGGCCCACCTGCATCCGATCCGCCGACCCCGTGACCAGTAAGGAGCCTTCCCATGTCCGCCGAGCCATTCGAGGTCAGTATCACCGAAGCCGAGATCGCGGACCTGCGTGAACGACTGCGACGGACACGGTGGCCCGAGCGCGAGCCGGTCGACGACTGGTCACAGGGTCTGCCGTTGGCGTACGCGCAGGAGCTGTGCCGCAGCTGGGCCGAGGACTACGACTTCGGGTTCGCCGAGCGGCTGAACGTGTTCCCGCAGTACCGCGACACGGTCGACGGGCTGGGCATCCACTTCCTGCACATCCGCTCGCCGGAGCCGGACGCCTTCCCGCTGGTGCTCACGCATGGGTGGCCGGGTTCGGTGCTCGAGTTCCTGGAGGTCCTCGGCCCGCTGACCGACCCGTGCGCGCACGGCGGTGACCCGGCGGACGCGTTCCACGTGGTCGCGCCGTCGTTGCCCGGGTACGGCTGGAGTGACAAGCCGTCGACGACCGGGTGGGGCATCACTCGCACCGCGCGCGCCTGGGACACATTGATGGTCTCGCTGGGTTATCAACGTTACGGCGCGCAGGGCGGTGACTGGGGATCGGCGGTGTCCGGCGCACTGGGCGAGGTGGCGCCCGAGCGGGTCGCCGCCGTGCACCTGAACCTGGGATCGGTGGCGGCGGGCACGTTCGACAACCCGACGCCCGCGGAGCTGGCGAACTTCGAGGCCGAGAAACAGTTCCAGTGCACCGGGCGGGGGTACTCGGCGATCCAGGCGACCCGGCCGCAGACGCTCGGGTACGGCCTCACCGATTCCCCGGCGGGCCAGGCCGCCTGGATCGCCGAGAAATTCTGGGCGTGGACCGACAACGACGGTCATCCCGAGGACGCGGTGTCGCGGCAGCAGATCCTCGATGAGATCTCGGTCTATTGGTTCACCGCGTCGGCCACGTCGTCGGCGCGCCTGTACTGGGAGAGCTTCGCCGACTTCCGAGGCAAGGTCACCGCACCATCCGGGCTGTCGGTCTACCCGCGCGACATCACCCGCCCGTCGCGGCGGGAGGCCGAGCTGCGGTTCACCGACCTGCGCTGGTTCGAGGAGCTGCCGCATGGTGGCCACTTCGCCGCGCTGGAGCAGCCGAAGTCACTGGTCGAGCAGGTGCGCGGGTTCTTCCGGCTGTTCCGCTGACTATCCGTGCCAATACTGGGTAGCCCGCGCCTCGATCTCCTCGGTCGAGGTGGTGGAACCCAGTTCTGCTGACCCACATAACGCGTCGGGACGTCAGTTTCGCTGGTGGTAGGCGCGTGCGCAGCGATCGATCAGGCGTCCACCGAAAGTGGCCGACAACGGAGCGAGAAGCCAGGCGTACCAGACGTAGGGAGTGAGCCAGGCGAGTGCGGCCGTCGCGAAGAAGACGGCGGCGACGGCGTACGAGGCGTTGGCGCTGGTACGAAGATCGGCGGCAGCGATGTGTTCGGCCAGCGTCGATCCTCGTGCGGCCAGATCCCGCACCACGCCTTCGCAGGCGAACAGCAGCGCCGACGTCACAGCGAAGAGGCAGACGGCGAGCTTGTTGTCAGGAGCGTGCCCGAACACCGCCGTCGAATAGGGCAGGATCGCGACCAAAAGTAGTAGCGGCGCATGCCATGCAAGGGTGCGCCGGTCCAGCAGCGCCACCTCCTCGATCAACATGTGATGGCGGTGCCACACCGCCCACAGCAGGAAGAACGCGAGCAGGAACGCCACAAAAGAAGCCCGTTCGTGCCAGAGGAACGCGGCCAGGGCGCCGGCATCGACGAGATCCTCATCCTGCGGCCTCTTGATCTCGACGACCAGCAGGGTTGTCGCAATGGCGAGTACAGCGTCGGTGAACGCGCCGATTCGGTGCGGTGACCAGCGTGCACTCTGGCCGGTCGGGTCATGGTGAAGCCGCATGGGAGCCTCCGGGTGTTATGTCGTTCGGGTGGCTGCTCGAGCGGCGGGCGCGAGGGTAGGCCGCCCAGAGTTGGTGAGCTGTTGCGACCGGAGCGCGAGGACGATCATGACCGCGGGGAAGAGTAGGTCGCAGACCAGCACTCCACCGGTGTTGCCAGGAGCATGGTCGCCGTGGGCGAACCATTGGTAGACGTGGCCGATCGCCGCACCCCACAGGAACATACCGGCGCCGAGGCCGATGGTGATGCGCTCGCGAGCGGTGGCCGAGGCGGCGCGGAATCCCATGACGGCGAGCCCGAGGTTGGCGAAGGCGATCTCGAACTGGAACGGGGTCCGGTCGAAGCCGATCGCGGTGGCCATCACATCCGGGATGGTCAGGAAGGCGATCGTCATCCACAGGCTGCCGCAGCCGAGTGCGGCGACGGCCCACCACCGCTGCCAGGTTTCGAGGGCTGCAGCACGGGAGGGGCTGTGCCGAGTGCGGATCAGTGCGCCGACAACCGCGATCACTATCCAGACCAGGGGGAAAGCCGATTGGGCGAAGTAGGACACCTCGTTCATGACCTTGAGTCTTGCATGGTTAATATTAACCACGCAAGACTCGAGATTATCGAGAGGGAGGACTCCGAAGCGCCGGATCGAGCTATCGGCGTGGCTCGAGGAGCTTGGCCAGCGCGGCAGTGTCGTGTAGGTAGCGTTCGTACGGGAAGCCCGCTTTCAGCAGCGCGTCGCGCAGTTCGTTCTGGAGCGGTCTGTCGCTGCTGTGGAAGGCGTGGCGGCCGGCTTCGGTGGTGCTGACCAGTCGTCGTCGTCCGTGCTCGGGGTCGGGCTCGACCGCGACGAATCCGGCTGTTTCCAGCGGGCGTAAGGCCCGGCTGACCGCCGGGTCCGATACTGCCAGTGCCTGCGCCAGCTGGTGCTGGGTCACCGGCTCGATTTCTTCCAACGTCCCTAGCAGGCGTAGCTGGCTGTACGTCAGCGCCGCGGAGTCGTCCGCGCGTCGGCGCGCGGCCTCTCCGAGTAGGTGCACCACGCGATGCAGCAAGTCCCCGAGTCCGTCGTCCACTAGCCGAACGTATCAGAATCTTGCCTTGTTAACATTCATCCTTACGCCGGTCAGGCCGGTCGCGATTGAGCGTAGCCGTCCGGTATGGATGCGTTATGACTGGCAGCGGTAGCTCGCCTGGTCATCAGGGTTCGGCCCGACATAATCGATGCGGCTCGGATACGGGCACAACGGAATGACACGCCCGGCTGCGGGTGCTCCCTCGGGCATGGTTGCACGCAAGGTATCGGGTGCCACGCCGTTCTCAACCCAGGCGACGAGTGCGTTCAGCGGGTCGGTCGGGATGGGACCCTGTCCGCCGCGGCAGTGACCGACTCCCGGCGCGATGAACAACCGTGCGAACTCGTCAACCGTCGACCGCCCACCCATAGTCGAGTGCACACGATCGAAGTATTGCTCCGTACCGGGCGAGAAGATCTGGTTATCCCCGGTGCCGTGCCACGCGATGAGCTTGCCGCCCGAGTTCTCAAAGGCGGACAGATCCGGGTTGTCGGTATCCATGATGGCCCCGAATTGTTCGATCGAGTAGTGGAAAAGCTGCGTATACTGCTCCGGCGTAAGCGTTTTCCAGTCCCAATTCCTGTCTCTGACAAGGGAATTCGCGAACCATGCTTCGGTGATCGGAAACGGAACACCGACGAGTTGATCATTCTGTTGTTCGGTGTAGCTCACTCCGCTGGGTCCGAAGCCGGGGGAGATCTCGCCGGCGACATCTGTTCCGCGCGGCGGGCCGAACCACAGTTGTCGTCCGTCTTCGCCGCGGGGGCCATCCCAGATGCTCGACATGACATCGGCGTCAGCCTGCGTGATCACGCCGCAGTCCGTGGCGGTTCCTACGATTCGACGAGGGTCCCACGTACAGGTTCCCATGATGACTCCGTCGGTGACACCGTCCTCCGGGTCACAGGCGGCCACGGCGGCGACACTGAACGCGTCCTGCTTGCACAGCGGTAGCGGATTGTTCGCCATTTTCATGGCCAGTTGTGCCCACATCTCCGAGGGAACGAACTTGGTCCAGTTCAGGGCGGGCGACTCCGCCAGAATGCCGTCGTAATCGTCGGGGAAGCGTTGTGCTTCACTCATGGCCTGTCGTCCACCTGTGGAGCAGCCGTTGAAGTAGGTATAGCTCGGAGCCTGTTGGTAGTACTTCGCAGTAATTTCTTTACCGTCTCGGGTCATCCAATGGATCGCGTCGTATGCCCAGTTTCGCATGAGCGTGGTGTTCACGGAGCCGTCGTCGTTCAGGAGGAACGCTGCGTCGCCCGACCCTCCGGCGTTGCCGCAGTTGGTAGTTACGGCGGCGTAGCCCGCCTTCACCGCGGCCTCGAGAGCCTTGTACTTCGGTCCGCAGCTGTAACCACCACCACCCACGCCCTGAAACCGCCCGTTCCATGTCGTGGTCGGTAGCCACAGTGTCTCGGTTACTTTATTGGCGTCGGCATCGGTTCGTACGGCGACAACCTCGCACAGTTCCGGCAATTCGGTCTGGATCGGAATTCCGTTTTCGGATGTCATGGTCCGTGGTCCGGCCGGCACGACCGTCGCGGTCACGACATCGAATTCCGCGAATTCGATGGATTCCAGTGTGCTGCAGTCACTAGCCGTGGGTGCGGCGGACGGGCGCGCCGACGTTGTCGAGTTCGAGGTTTTGCCGTCGGAACACCCGACAGTTGTCGCGCAGACGACCGCGACGAGACCCGCAGCGAGCTGCGTTCTCAGCCGGAAGGGGCGATTGTTGACCATAGGGGATCCACTTTCTGGTTAGTTTCCCGCGGGTCGTCGCAATTCCTGTGACGTTCGACCCATATACCGGTTCGGTTGTGTGACCGGCTACCACGCGTGGCTGGCGCCGCGGTCCTCAGCTGTTTTGGCGGATGGCGCGTATGGCAACCGAATCCGTCGCGCATCAGAACAACCAGGGCAGTTCGTCGTGGCCGAAGTCGCGGAAGTCACCGAAGCGGCCGGAGTAGAAAACCAGCCCTGCGCCGTCGCGCCAACGCATATCGGTGACCTCGCCGTAGACGACACGGTGGTCGCCGATGTCGTGTGCGGCGTGCACCCGACATTCCAACTGCGCGAGCGATTCCTGGATCAACGGCAGGCCGCTGGCACTGGCGTCGTGGGGAACGCCCTCGAATCGGGCGCCGCCGCGGGTGGCGAAGCGGCGGGCGAGCGCTTCCTGACGAGCGCCCAGAACCGACACCGCGAATCGGCCACTCGTGTCGACGGCCTCGGTGGTCCGGCTGCCATGGGTCAGCGAGACGAGCAGGATCGGCGGTTCGAGGCTGATCGAGGTCAGCGAACTGATCGTCATCGCACACGCCGCGCCGTCAGCATGTTCGGCACTGACCACGGCGACGCCGGTGGTGAATCGGCCCATGACGCGCCGCATATCGGCGGGCGTCGGACCGTGGAACGCTGGGAGTGTCATGGTGATCCCTACCTGCTGTGGTATCGGACTTCGAAGGTCACCACGCCCTCGTCGGTACGCCACGGCCCGTGCGGCATCCCGGGCGGGCGGCAGGCGTACATGCCCGCGGTGAAGGTTTCACCGAGGGTGATATCGGTGAACGAGCCCTCCAGGATGTACACCTCCTCCCAGAAGTCGTGTTTCTGCACACCCATCGGGGAGGAATCGGCTCCGGGTTCATAGCGCAGGATGCGGGTGGCCACGTTGGCCTCGGGGTCGCGGGCCAGAATGCGTTCGGTGACCGCGGGGTTGTCGCCGGGACAGATGGTGTAGTCGATGTCGGTGACGGGGAAGAATTCGAATTCGGGCTTAGCCATGGTTGATCGATCCCTTTCAGGTGATGTCGAGTTTGTAGGAGGCGAGGAACTGTTCGACCTTCGCCAGGGCCTGCTCATAGCCGTAGTTGCGGTAGGTATAGGCGCCCTTCACCACGAACGGTGCTCCGGCGTAGAACAATTCGTACTGCTGGTGCCGACCGGCGAATTCGGAGCCGATGATGTCCCAGGCAAGTTTGAACAGCTTGATGCGTTCCTCCGACGGCACGCCGGGAGACTGCACATAGTGGGCCAGGTCCCCGGAAGTCAGTGGGCTGGTGAGATCTTCGACGCTGGACGGCAGTTGCAGTACGCCACCGCCGACGAGATCACGCAGGATCGCCAGCACCCTCGGATAGATTTCCGACTGCAGGCCCATCGACCCGTACAGGGCACGCTTACCCGGTATCCATTGCCCAGCGGAGTCCGGCTCGGCGGTGTATTCCGCTGCCAGCACCGCTGACTCGACGCTGGAGACCAACGCGGCGAGTTCGCCGAGCTTCTCCTGCACACTGGGGATCTTGTCGACACCGTTGACCTGTGTGACGCGGCGGGCGACGCCGGCGATGAACTCCAGCTTGGTGGCGAACCTGATCTGAGCCTGCCAGTTGCCCAGCGCGTGTGCCCCGGTATCGAAGAACTGGCGGCGCACCCCGGCGGTGTCACGGTCGACGAACACCCGATCCCAGGGGATCAGCACATCGTCGAAGACGACCAAGGCATCGGGCTCGTCGTATCGGGTTGTCAGCGGATAATCGAACGCACTGGTCGCAGCCGGAGCATATGGGCGGCGGCAATAAAGCTTGAGGCCGTCGGCAGCGGTCGGGACAACGAACGACACCGCGAAGTCCTGGTCATCCGGGCCGAGCGGTTTGATGCAGGACACGAAGATCTCATCGGCGATGGCCGCGCCGGTCGCCAACATCTGCGAGCCGCGAACAATGATGCCCTCGTCGGTCTCCCGCACGACCCCGACCTGCAGATACTCCCCTTCCCACCCGGAAGCGGTGGTGGCGCGCGAGACCTGGGGCGGGATGATCGCGTAGGAGACGTAGAGGTTCTCGTTCAGGACCCGCTGGTGGAAGGCCTTCACATTGGCCGAGAAATCGCGCTGACCGTCGGCGAACACTTCGGGGTGCGCCGCGAAGGACGCCAGAAAGGTTCCGACGTGATCTGGGCTTCGCCCGATCCATCCATGGGTGTGATCGGCCCAGGTCTGGATGGCCTCGCGGCGCAGTCGCAGTTCCTCGGCGCTGCGGGGAATGCCGAATACCCGGTTGGCGATCGCACCGGTCTCCGGTGCGAGGTATTGCATGTTGCCACTGGGATCGGCGGCGAGGTCGAACAATTCGGCGATGGTGTGAGCGACCGGCGCGAACGCCGGATGAGTCGAGACGTCCTCGATCTTCGCGCCATCGACCAGGACCACACGGCCATCGTTCAACGACGCCAAGTACTCGGTGCCGGTTCGCATGTCAAACTCCTTCGCAGGTGGTGTCATAGGTATGTGTCAGGCTTCGGCCGTCGGGCAGACCGAGCTCGATTTCCCATCGGGCGCCGGGGGTGAACTCGCCATCGATCAAGGGCAGCGTCCCGGCGAAGCAGATGAGGTCTTGACCCTCGTCGCCCAGCCGATCGGTGATGATGCCCAGGAGGTCGACCGGCGTCCGCAAAGCGGCCAATGTGCCGTCCTGATAAGGCTTTCCATCGACCCAGCTGCGCGCATGGCAGGCGTCCCAATCGAAGCTGTTCCAGTCATCGATCTCGACAACGGTGCTCCCGACAGGCTTGGGGCAGGCACGTTTGGAATCACCGATGTCGACAGTTTCGAGCCTGCGGTCGGTGTGATCGGAACCGACGCCGAGGTAATAGCGCCCCCGGTGACGAAGCAGCACCGGCTCGACTTCACCGGAGGTGTGGCGGCTGCGGATCGGCGTGCTCGCCGCGGTCGTGATGGTCGCGCGGTCGACGCGGTAGAGCATCGGTACCTGCGATGGCGGGGCAACGCCGATCGCGGCAAGTTCGTCGATGTGGTGGCGGACCGCTGCTTCGTCGCGGCCGGTGTAACCGGCGACCAACGTTCGGGCGGTACCGAGTCGGACCGTGTCGCCGGTGCCGAGGACGTCGAATTCGATCAGGTCAGCGATAGTTTCGGTCATGATAGGACCTCTCGGCGGTTGAGGAAGCTGTAGTCATCGAGGCGATCTGCCAGCACCGGGAATTCGGCCCGTGTACGCCCGACAACCGCAGGGTCGATCGCGGCGATGGTGATCGATTCGCTGTCATCGGCTTCGGCGATCACCTTCCCCCATGGGTCCACGATGCGACTGTGCCCGGCCAGTTCGACCCCGTTGTGGGTGCCGGTGGCGTTGCAGGCGATGACGAAGACCTGGTTGTCGACCGCGCGGGCCGAGGTCAGCAGCCGCCAGTGAGCCAGCCGCTTGGCCGGCCAGGCCGCGGGCACGATGACCAGTTCCGCGTCGGCGTCGACCAATTCGGTCCACAGACCGGGGAACCGCAAGTCGTAGCAGGTGGTCGCGGCGACGGTGCCGAACGGCGTCTGCGCGGTCCGGATCCGGTCGCCGGGCTGGAGCAGTTCCACCTCGCGCGAGGCGTAACCGAAAACATGAATCTTGCTGTAATGATGGATGATTCGGCCATTCGGGCCGATCAGCACCGCGGTGTTGCGCAACTTGTCGCCATCGGCGCGTTCGACGATGCTGCCGAGGTGGACGTGGCAGTTGCGCTCGCGGGCGATCGCGGCCATGACCTGCACGGTAGGTCCATCCAGAGTTTCCGCGTCACCGCGGTAGTCGTCGAAGTGGTTGTATCCCACTCGCCAGAGCTCGGGGGCGACGATCAGGTCGACGTCAGTGCTCAGTTCCCGCAACAGCTGGCGCACGCGTTCTAGGCGATGCGCTGCGGTTTCGTCATCGGGGCTAGCGAGTTGAGCCAGTGCGACTTTCATGAGTTTCCTTTGTTCAGAGGTTGGGCCGTTTCATCGAACGCAGCGTCGTATCGAGGTGTTCGCGCACCGCCCGCACCGCGGCCTCGGTATCCGAAGCCGCGATAGCGTCGACGATCGCGCGGTGTTCGATGAGGACTTGTTCCTTGCGGTGGTCATCGGCCATGACGATGCGCACGCCCATCCGCATCTGCCGATCGCGCAGCGAACGGTAGAACTCGTGCATCAAGTGATTGCCTGCCGCGCGAATGATGGTGGTGTGGAATTCCAGGTCATGGCCGATGAACTCGACCGGATCGGTGTCGGATTCCTGGCAGTCGACCAGGGTTCGCAACCGGTTGGGGATCGAGCCAGGATCGGGCGCGACCTCGGCGACCGACCATTCCTCGACGACCCGCCGCGCCTGCATCACGTCCTCGATGTCGCTGTCCGACAGCGCAGGAATGAAGGCGCCCTTGTGCGGCACGCGCCGAACGAAGCCTTCGGCTTCCAATCGCAGCAGCGCCTCACGGACCGGGGTCCGGGAGGTTCCCGATGCCGCCGCGACCTGCGCTTCGGACAGAAACATTTCTTTGTCGCGGGGCAAAGTCACGATGGTGTTCTTCAACCACTCATAGGCCAGCTCGGGTGCCGAGCCTGCGGTGGTTTTGGGTGTGGTCATGAATCTGCCCCTTCGAGTCGGTTAGCTGGTGACAACAGCCGGAGTATCGGCTGCGCGTATCGGTGTGTCCTGGGTGGGAACCTCGGCGAGGTCCACCGCGCGAGTCTCATCGGCAATCAGGGCCGCGACCAGCGAGATCGCGCCCATGGCCGCCAGATAGACCGCGATCGCGTATCCGGTGCCGAACCGGTTGTACAGAGCGATGGCGATGATCGGCGCCACCGACCCGGCCAGCACCGAGGCGAGGTTATAGGCCAGCGAGACCGCCGAGTAGCGCACCTCGGTCGGGAACAGCTCGGAGAAGAATGCTCCGATTACCGAGCTGTACGCGGCGAAGATCAGCAAACCGACCGCGACGGCGAGGATGATGGCACCGGTTCGCTCGGTATCGAGCAGAGCGAAGAAGGCGAACGACCACACGATCGTCGCGCCGGACGCCGCGATGTAGATGGGACGGCGCCCGATCCGGTCGGCCAGGACCGCGAACGCCGGGATCGCCACCAGCGCGACCACCATGCCGACCATTACCGCCGTCAGCCCGATACCGCGCCGCAGTTCCAGGATCTGGGTGATGTAGGTGATGACGAACAGCGAGAAGATGTAGAAACCCGCGTTCTCGCCGAAGCGAGTGAACGCCGCGAGCAAGATCTGCCGCCAGTGGCCCCGAACTGCCTCGCCCAGTGGCGCTTTCGGCGGATGAAGGCTCGATGCCTGCTTGGCCTGTTCGAACAACGGGGTCTCGGTGACATACAACCGCAGCACCAACCCGATCACCACCAGCAGCGCCGACAAACCGAAGGCGATACGCCAACCCCAGGACAGGAACGCATCCTCGGACAGCACCGCACCCAGCAACGCCAACACTCCAGCGGCCATCAGATTCCCCAGCGGCGGACCAAGATTCGGCCACGCAGACCAGAAGGCGCGACGTTTCGAATCACCGTGCTCGGAGACGAGCAACACCGCGCCGCCCCACTCGCCACCGAGCGCGAATCCCTGCACCAATCGCAGCAACACCAACAAAATCGGCGCGGCGATGCCGATGGCGCCGTACGTGGGTAGGAACGCGATCAGGAAGGTCGAGACACCCATCAGCAGCAGGCTGGCGATCAGCGTCGCGCGCCGACCTTTGCGGTCTCCGAAGTGTCCGAAGACCGCCGCCCCCACCGGCCTGGCCACGAATCCGACCGCGTAGGTCGCGAAAGCGAGCATGGTGCCCACCAGCGGGTCGTGGGAGGGAAAGAAGAGCTTGTTGAACACCAGCGCGGCGGCGGTTCCGTAGAGGAAGAAGTCGTACCACTCCACGGCGGTACCGGCCAAGCTCGAGCCCGCGATGACGGGCAGGCTGGTGTGTGATCTGCGGTTGATAGATTTACTGGTGGCGGTTGCCATGTCGACTCCTAGGTCGCATCGTCGATGCCTGACGATCCGCTGCCCCACGTCTACCTCGACGTAGACGCTCTCCAGGGCGCGGTGGTGCTGCCGGGCTCGGTGGTTGTTGACGCAACCACCGAGCCGTCGACTTTCCTGCTCGTTCTCGGCCGTAAAGCCGATCGCGCCAAGTCCGTAGACCAGTTGTATACCACCGGCCGACAATCCCGCCATAGATTCGATTACTTTTTACATTTCAACCCGTAGCCGACATAGGCTGACACCGAACAGTTCGGAGGCGAACCGTCTATGACCTCCACTCCTCACCGACCCCGACCCCGACACCGTCGCGGGTCTCTACGCCGACGCCGCCCGCCGATGTCGTCGCCGAGATCGCCCATCGCGGGCCGCAACGTCGACGGATACATCGACGCGCCGTACTTCCGCTCGATCTTCGCCCAGGATGTGAGTACCGAGACCGCCGCGGATCTGGATGTGCGGCTTGCTTTTGTCGCGTTGGCCGACATCGGCGCCGCTGCCGCCCGTGCGTTCGAGAACCCGGCGCGGTTCCATGGTGTCGAGCTGGAACTCGCGGGGGATTTTCTGAACTTCCGGGAGGCCGCGCGGATTCTGGCGCAGGTGACCGGCACGGAGATCGAACTGCCCGTCAGTCCCGAAGCTGCCATCGAGGAGGGGCTGATGCCGGTGTTCGCGCTGTCGCAACGATTCACCAGTGCCCACCCCGCCCCTGCCAGACCCGCGTCAGCGCACGAACTCGGGCTGCCCACAACATCATTCACGACGTGGGCACGAGAGACGCTGGGCCGATGACGCCTTCGACGTCGTGTTGATCCGGTCGACAACGTAGCCGGCCGGATCAACAGGTTCACTCAGTCGAAGACGCGCAGGGTGTCGGTTCTGCGGGGGTGACGGTAGGGCAGTTGGTCGGCGGTGGTTTCGGCGTCGGCGAGGCCAAGTCAGCGCGGTCGCAGCTGCGCCCATGGGTTGGGTCGATCCATCCCTGGGGTGGGTTTCGGGCTATCGGCTGGCCCGGGATCGTTGGCGGTACACCGGAAATGGTGTCGGAGAGGATCGATAGAGGGTGTCGATCCCACAGCTCGAGATCAGGGGCAACACGATGTTCGTAAAGCGAATTGCATTGCGTGTCAACGCGGTAGCGGTCTGTCTGGCTCTCACGGTTCTCGGTGCCGCAGTCGCAGGCTGTGACCCGACAACCGAGCCACGCGGCGCCGACGTCACCACGACCCGCGCCGTCGAAGCCGATATCAGCGCGGACGATGCGTCCTTCCTCGAGGAGATCAGGATCAACGATGCGGTCCTGCCGGGGAAGTCGGCGAAGGAGATGGTCGCCGCGGGCCGGGCGACCTGTGAACACTTGCGTGGCGGCGTGTCCGTACTGGACGAGACTTCCGCAGTTGAGCAGACCTATCAGTTCGATCAGGGGCCGCTGTTCGTCAGCGCCGCGACCACGAATCTGTGCCCGGACTTCGTTTCATGACCGGCGACACCGACGCACGGTAGTGCGATTTCGCGCCCATGATGTCAAGCACCGCCTTCCCGTGCAGCCGTCGATCGAGCAGGGCCATGGCCGCCTCGTCGTAGCGGGCCAGCGGGCCATGCCAGCTGATTCCGGGATCGAGGCGGCCCGCGGCGACACTCTTGCCGGATCGGCGCAAACCTCATATGCGCCCAATGCCCTCAGTTCGTCCTGCTGAGCGGAATTTCGGCTGATCGCCACGACCTCCGCACCCGCTCGAGCGGCGAGTTGCACCGCGTAACGGCCGACACCACCGAACGCACCGGTGACCATCACCCGCCGTCCGACGAGCCGGCCCATGCGTCGCAGCGCATGCAGAGCGCTCAGCCCGGCGATCGGAATCGTGCTGATCGCGCCAGCTGACTTTCATGGATCGTTGCTCGAGATGTTGGACGCGCTCTCACCGGAAGGCCTCGCCGATACTGAGCTGTGGACACTGATGGGCGGACAAAGGAGTCAGAGACAGTCGCTGGCGCGGATTCTGCAACGCCGCAAGATTGATGAGGAAACGGGCATGATGATAGCCCTCAAGCACGACCGCGACGTAATGGTGCGAGGCACGGCCGCCCAATGCCTCGCAGCCTGGGCCGGCGAAGGATATACCTACCCTTCATCAGTCCGCGCAACCGAAACTCTTGCCACAGAACCCGGTACGCAGGTCGCACTGGGAATCACATACGGCGTCGCGGCGTATCCCGACACGGCGATCGCGATCGCAATCGCAACAACGTTGGTCGAGCACCCGTCGTCACGGGTGCGGCGATGGGCCCGCAGTGTGCTGGAACCGGATCCCACTGGACCGTCATGACGACGGCTGGTCGCTGACGGCCAACTTGCCAAGTCGAGTGTGGTGAGTCCTCCGGCGCCCCGCGCTGTTGGGAGGCACTATTGGCCCGCGCCCCGCGGGGATGGTCCGTGATCCCCCGCAGGGCTTCCCCCGCCATCTCGCCGGCTCCGCAGTTGCCGTGGTTGTCGTCGGAACAACAGAGGGCCGATCGCCGGGGCAGGCTGCTGGGGAGTTGCGTGCTGCTATGGCAGGGAACGAGCTCGGAAGCGCCCCACAGAAACCCCACACTTTTGACCGGAATCAATGTGAATTGATGCGAAATGTTGAGAACAGCCGTTTCGTGAAAAAGCTTGGTGCTGAGCACTATTGGGCACTGATGGGTAGGGTCTGGACAACTGGAACGCGCGCCAAGTGGTCGCAGGTTCAAATCCTGTCAGCCCGACAGTGGAAATCCCCCCTGACCTCGGTCGGAGGGGATCTTCTTGTGTCCCGGAGATTTGACGTGGTTTGGCCAAATTTCACAGCAACTCACTCGTGGTGCCACTCAATCGGGTAGCCGGGGCGGTGAGGCTGACGCGGGTGTCGCTTTTCGTTGTGGGTGGGGCGGTGTTCAGTTGATCAGGATCGGTGCCCCGTCGGCCGGCACGTGGGTGATGTTGCGGATGCGGCCCCGCGCTGTCGCGTTCGCGGGCAGGGATAGAACGTGGCGGCGCAGGATCTCCTGGAGCACCGCCGCGCCTTCCATCAGTGCGAAACCTGCTCCGATGCACCGGCGCACCCCACCACCGAACGGCAGCCAGGTGTTCGGGGCTACGCTGCCGTCGAGGAAGCGGCCGGGTCGGAACACGTTGTCCGGGAATGCTTCTGGTCGCTTGTGTGCGAGGAAAATCGAGGTTGCGACGACGGTTTCGGCGGGGAGGTCGTGGCCGCCGATCGTCATGTCGCGGGTGAGCTTTCGTACCACACCGCCGATGACCCAGTGGTAGCGCAGAGCTTCCTTCATCACCGCTTCGAGGTAAGTGGTGTCGCCGTCGAGCGCGGCTCGGCGGGCGAGGTCCTGTTCGGTGGGGTTGGCGGCCAGTTCGTGTAGCGCCCAGGACAGTGCGGCGGAGGTCGTCTCGTGGCCGGCGGCGAGCAGGGTGACCAACTGGTCGCGGAGTTCGTCCGGGGTGAGCGGGGTGTCGTTGCCACTACCGGTTGCCATCAGTCGCGACAGCACATCCGCGCCCGAGGTGTCGCTGGACGTGCGGCGTTGCTCGATCTCGGCGTAGAGGTGGGTGTCCAGGCTGGCGCGGTCGTGGTGGAACCGTTTCCAGGGGCCGCGGTTCTGTAGGGCTGGGTAGCGGGAGCCGAGCAGGGTGAGTGGGGCGATGTCGGTGATGCGGCGCATGGGTGGACCGAGCAGGTCGCGGCGGCTCGGATCGGCCACACCGAGCACCACCTCGCCGATGACGCCGAGGGTGATCCCGGTCATCGCATCCAGGCTGCGGACCGTCGAACCGGCCTGCCAGGTCTCCACGTGGGTGGCGGCGATCTGCTCGATCATCTTGCGATAGCCGGTCAGGGCGGGCCCGGTGAAGGCGGGCATCAGCAGGCGGCGGGCGCGAGCGTGTTCGGCTTCGTCGGTGATGAGCACCGAATGATCGCCGAGTAGTGGACGCAGGATGCCGTTGCTCTCGCCGGCGTGCAGGTCGGTGGGGGAGGCGGCGAAGATCTCGCGGATGTGTTCAGGGCGGGTGAACACGACCAGATGCCGGGCGTACGGCGGCACCATGCGCAGGGTGAAGGTGTCGCCGTAACGGCGAGCGGTGGCGGTCATGAAGTGCTCCCGCGCTTGCACATACCGCATCGTCTGTGCGATCGGGGGTAGTCGGGGGCCGGGCTGGTACATGGCGGCGGTCCTCTCCTCGACACCTCACTCCACGGTAACCTCGGTTGCTCGGGCCGGGTGTCGATTCGGAAGTCCACGAGTTCGCGGCCTCGCGGGTAGCGCGATCGAATGGTGTTTTGTCTGAATTGTTAGTCTCCGTGGATGATTTCAGCACCGCAAGGGTTTTGGGCGGTGGCGGGGGTTGCGTTGATCTGTTCGATGGTGGCGTGTTCCGGCGAGAACGCTGCGGCGACTTCGCTACGTCCGTCTGCACCGCCCACCACCACGACGGTCAGGCCGACTCAGACCGATGGGACGTTGCCCGACGGGAGCGATACGCATGGCTACCGGAACTCGTTCGCCCGATGTAAGGACACCGAGCGACTGGTTCTGCTGGTCAGTCAGACCACTGGGCAACCGGTGAGCACTTTCCAGGGCACCCAGGTGGGCGGGGATCAGCGATTTGTCGTGTGTGAGGACCAGACCGCGACCCGGATCATGCGGGCGGTGGCGCCGGCGTTGCGGCCGGATCCCTTGGAAGGCGTCTTCTTCACTTTCACCGCCAATAGTCAGCAGTTCGTGGCTGATGGGATGAAGATCGACCTGGCGCGCGCGACGATCACCGTCACCGATGATCCGAAACACCCCGAATTCCGTGCGGTGACGTGGACGGTGAACGAGTACTGGAGTGCCGTCTACTGATTCGACGGAACGGTGGATTCAGCGCGTGATTCCCGAGGGCGGGGTACGCAGGATCTGTTGGATCATTCGGGCCGCGCGTGTCGGCGGCGGGTGCCATGGGTCGAAATCGTCGGTGGGCCAGGCATATACGGGGACATCGTCGGCGAGTAGCGAGCTGAGGTCGGGTTGGTCGAGTTCGACGGACGACCATGCGTACAGGTGGTTGACGCGGGGAGCGATGATGCCGATGTCGAGTAGGCGGCCGAAGCCGTGCTCGTCGCTGATGTAGGTCTCGACGTTGTCGGACAAGGGGTAGCGGTCGGGCAGAATTCGCGACAGCGACAGGAACATGCCGGTCATTCCCAGTCGCGGATCACCCAGCAGTGGTGCCACCGGCGCGAGCCAACCGAGCGCCAGGCGTGGCGCGGACACCAGTGCGTGGGCGTACAGCACTCGAATCAGCACCAGGTTCATGAAGAACCGTTCGGTGCGACTTTCCTGCTGTGCGAGCGCGCGGTTGGCGAGATAGCCGGCCACGATGCTGGAGTTGTGGGCGCGATACCAGTTCGCCGAGGTCGGTTCGGCGAGGAAGCGGGTCGTCAGTTCGACGCTGGCCGTGGACGGGGTGCCGCTGACTCCTCGGGCCAATGCTCGCGCTTCCCAGCCGTCGCGCAGCAGTTGCTCGTTGATCGCGCGCCACCACGGGCTGCCCGGTCGCGGGTCGGTGGGCGGTCGCAGCAGGCCCCGGTTCAGCTGCCAGTGCATGAATGCGGTCGCCGCGCGCTGGAAAGGTAGTCGGCGGGAACGGGATTCGTCGTCGTAGAGGTGCTCCAATGACTTCGAACGCCCGTGTGGATCGTCTCGGACGCCGACGACTTGATGTTCGGCGAACATCGCGGCATCCGAGAGTTGCACGGGCCGATTGTCGCACGGGTGAGCGTCCGAACGCAGGCACGTAGAGCGCGGGCAAAGCGCTCTACGTGCCTGTACCGGGATCAGCTGGTGGGGGAGAGCAGTTGGTTGAAGAACGCGCGGTAGCTGCGCAGCGCGCGCCGCATCGACTCGGTGTCGGGGCTCTCCGACCATCGGCTCGCGATGATCTTCTGGCGCTCGGCGTAGGTGCTGGTGAGCTCCTGGATCAGTTCGGTGACCAGGTGATCGGCGTTGGCGACGGCGTCACGGGGATCGTCGACGAACTCGCCCTGCAGATCGCGCCAGCGTCCGCGCAGCCGGTTGAGGGACTGCTCGTCGAACAGCGGGACGATGTCTTCGTCCGTGGCGGCGGCCGGACCATGCTGCGCGGCAACCGGTTCGGGCTCCGCACCCGTCGCGTCGACGAGGTCTGGCTCGCCTGTGGTGTGGGTCGCCGCGGGCGTGGCGTAGCCGGTGGCATCGGTGTCGCGAGGGGTTCCGGTCTCGTTCACGGTGCCGGATGTCTTCGGTACCGCAGGATCGATGCCGTCGATTATCTGGTGACCGCGGTGCTTTTCGTCGGTGCGTGCATGGTTGGTGGTTCGGTCGTATTCGGTGCTCATGAGACGGTGTCCTTCGTGTGCACGGTGTGGCCGTTCGTCAGTTCGAGGAACAGCGCGCGGTAATGCACGATGGCGGTCCGCAGGTCCTCGGTGCTCGCCCGGCCGTCGGCCTGCTTGACGGCGATGTCGTGCGCGTCGCGGTAATGGCCGAGGGTCGCGGCGTGCCCGACGGAGAGGTCGGCGACCTGCTGGTCGAAACCTTCTGTGGGATAACCACGCTCGGCCATGACGGTCGTGACGAGCCGGTCGGCCTCGCGGACGGCGTCGGCGGGCTCGTCGACGAAGCGCTCCTGCACGCTCGCCCAGTCGGCGGTGAACTCGTTCTTGCGTTCGGGAGTCAGTTCGCGCAGCTCGAGCGAATCGTGCCTGCGCTCGCGTTGCAACAGTTCACGTTCGGCGGCACGGCGACCTTCGGTGTGTTCGAGCGTCCGATCGTATTCGGGTCCGAATCGGTCGCGCAGGCGCTTTCGGCGCAGGAACGGCGGAACCAGCAGCGCCGCACCGGCGAGCACGACGACGATGACGATGGCAATGATCAATATTTCGGAAATCACAAGTTCTCCTTCGATGAGCCTCGTGTTCCGGTTATGCCTCGAAAATTGATTCTCAAACGGATTGAGGCACACGGTCTGTGGTATGAAGACCGATAATCGTGTTGAGGGGAGGGCAACTCATGACGACGCTGTCGGATGCTGTCGCAGCCACCGGGGTCCGCGTGTACGACCATCTCGACCCTGCCGCGGAGGTGCCTCGCGTTTCGCGGGCGGCGGCACAGGGTGATGTCTTGGTGCTGCGGGTGTGCTCACAGTCTTCGGCGGGTCGACTGCGGTGTTGATCCATCAGGAGCACGGCGCGTTGGAGGTGCTGCCGGGCACGTATGAGGTGCGGCGCCAGCGTGAGTTCGCCGGGGTGTGGCGGACGGTGGTCGACTGATGCTCCTCGACTCGCTGACGGCCGTGCAGCGGGAACTCCTCGCCGCGGTGCGCGACGAGTGGATCGCGGTGGGGTTGTCCACCGAGCCCGCGGATCGCGAGGCCGCGGAACAAGGCGCGATCGCGGCCTACCTGGCGGGCGGGCCTGGCGCCGCCGACGGTGATCGTGTGGCTGGAATCGCCGCTGGCCGGGGCCGATCGGCCAGGACCAGGCGATCCGCCTGGCCGGTGTCCGCGACCGGATCTGGGACCAGGCGGGTCCGAGAGCGTGGGCGAAAATCCGCGCCGTGACCAAGGGCCACGCTCGGAAGCAGGTGTGGACTCAGCTCGAAGCGCGGGCTCGCGCGCTGATCGGCGAGCAGGCCACGGAGCAGGTGCTGGCGGAAATCCGGGTGGCCGTCGCCGGTGGCCTCGACGGTCCCGTCTGGCAGCAGGTCGGTTCGGCTGTCGGCGAGAAGATGCCGGGAGAATCGGTCGTGCCCTGGTGGGAGGGCGACCTCGGACCCCAGCTGGGCGATTCGCTTGCCTTCTACGACGCGGTCGACCGGCTGGGTATCGACCTGGGTGGCTTGTTCGACGATGTGGTGCGGGTGGTTCGCAACGCCGGCTGGTGGTGGCCCATGGACGGCGGGTTGATCCTCACCGAGCGGCCAACGGTGCTGAGTCGCGACGACGCCGGACGCCTGCACAACGCGACCGGGCCCGCAGTCGCCTATCGGGATGGATTCACGGTGTGGGCGTGGCACGGCACCCTCGTCCCGCAATACGCGATCACCACCGACTGGGACGTCACGGGCATCCTGTGGGAGTACAACGTCGAGGTCCGGCGGTGCGTATCCTGTTGTGCGTCAACGGTAGTGCCGACCGCGACGGTACTCGCCGGCGCTTCGGGCTCGTCGTTCCCGGGCATCATGACGACCCGGTCGCGGCGGCAGCCTCGCTCTACGACGTCCCCGTCGAGGCCTACCGGCAACTGGAAATCAGACGGTGAGCACTGAGGAGCGACGGGTGCTCGGCGGTATGTGAACCGAAACAAAAGTTGGGCCCGCTTCGCGGCCCGGGTGGTTCGGGGAATCTAGGCTCACCAGCATGGTCAAGAGTCGATGGCGCATGTCAGCCCGTGGGAATGCGGTTGTGCTGGCTGCGGGGTTGGTGTTGAGTTCGGCGGTGGTTCTGGCTCCGGCCGCGGCGGCGCAAGCCCGATGCGCTGAAGCTGCCCCCGGCGCCGCTCCTGAACGCCGCGCGCCGGCCGAGGTCGGCATGGATGACGCGGCAGTCGCTGCGGCGATCGAGTTCGGCGTCGGCGCCAAAGCGCATGCGATTCAGGTCTATCGGCACGGTTGTCTGGTCGCGGACCATTCGCCGACGGGCGATCTGCCGATGCCGCTGTTCAGTGCGAGCAAGGGCGTGACCGCCGTCGCCGTGGGCCGGGCGGTGACGCTGGGGTACTTCGGTGTCGACGACCCGATCGGCCGATTCTTTCCCGAGGCCGACGCCGAGCACGCGCGGATCACCGTGCGTCAGGTGCTCACCCAGACCACTGGCCTGCATTTCTCCTGGCCTGCCGATATCGCGACGATCGGCACCGGCACGGTGTCACGAACACTCGACTCCCCGGTCGACTTCGCACCGGGCACGACATTCCAGTACGCCCAGGCGGTCCTCTCTCTGCTGCCCGAGATCATCGAGATCACCACCGGACAGGACTACCAGGACTTCGTCCAGCGGGAATTGATGGATCCGATCGGGATCCCGCGCAATCACTGGTCCTGGCTGCGTGACCGCGACGCGGCCACCGCGGTCGCGGGTGGTCTGTCCATGCGTCCGGCCGACCTGGCCCGGATCGCCAGACTGGTATTGCAGCAAGGGGTTTGGGACGGGCGCCGGTTGATCGACGCCGGCTACGTGCGCCAGATGAGTACTCCTACCGAAGCCAACGGTGGGTACGGCTTCCTGCTGTGGCTCAACGCCGGCGACACCTTCCGTGGTACCAATGTGCCGATGCCCGTCCATTACGACCATCGGCTCTTTCCCGGGCTCCCACACGACACCGTCGCGTTCGCCGGCGCGCTCGGTCAGTTCGCGGTCGTCGTTCCGAGCCGCGACCTGGTCATCGTTCGCATGGGTGTGCCGTCGACGTTCGACCCGAACAACATCACCGGATTCCTCACCAGCACAAGCAATCCCGACAACCGGATGCTGTTCTACCGGCTCGTCGCCGCGATCAACGACCAGCCCGAACCGCTCGACGATCCGAACATCGCACCCGACCCGGTCCATCGCGTCGGCTCCACCCCGGAAGAACGCGCACTGCTGCTCGACCAGGACACCGTGCTCGCGATTCTTCTCGGCACCGGCGCCTATGCTGAGAACGCCTGCGACAGCGCGGTGTGTCATGGCAGCCCGCTGCCGGCCGACCTGTTCTCCCGGGCGGCAGATCTCGGCCGCCAGATCGCGGCGGCAACGCCTCGGTGAAAGGACGACCATCGACCTGCTCGGTGACGAGCCGATTACGCGAGCCTACGACCTCAACGCCGAGTACTGGATCTCGATCATCCGTGCGGGAAGCGACCCGTACCGAACGCAGATCACCGACCCCGCGCTGCTGGCGGCGATCGGGCCGGTCACGGGGCTCGATATCCTGGATGCCGGGCGCGGAGAGGGCAACACCCGTGCTTCTACAGCGCGCGATCCGATCGCGCCGTCTCACCCGCCGCCGGATTAGCGGTCGATGACTATTTTCGGGGACGAATCGTGGAGCAGCACTTCAACGTCGCGTCTCAGGTGTCACCGGCGGCGTCAGTACAGAAGCTCTATTCCCTCGATCAGTACATCGGCATGATCACTGCCGCCGGGTTCGTGATCACCGGGATGCGAGAACCGCGGCCGAGCACCGACCAGCTACTCGCTGACCCGCAGTGGCGTGTGCGATTCCAGCGCCCGCTGTTCCTGCTCGTCGAAGCCAGGCTCGACTGAGATTGCATCGCGAGCCAATTTCTCCTTGATCATGCTGTGAGGGAACACAATTCGTGTTCCGTGTCACCCGAAATGGGTGGGAGCTGTCTAGGGTTTGTGATGGGCAAGGTCGCCTTCGGCCGTTTGTGAGATGAGGTCTGTGGACCTGGGCTCCGATATCGCACAGCTCGATTGTCGAATCCAGGAAGACCCGTGGAAACGTGTCAGAAACTGATCATCGCGATGTCCCGCAGCTCCTCTCCCTCGACCCCTTCATGCGCTGTCCGACCGATATCGCCACCTACGCACCGGGTTCACTGATCCGGAGCAGACGTGTCGAACTGTCACTGTTCGGATCCGTTCGGCAACGGGTTCAAGCCTGGCAGTTGGCCTACCGCAGCAACGACCTTTTCGGCCGGGCGGAAGTCGCGATAACAACCGTCGTGCTCCCCGATGGGGCTGTCCCGAATCAGGACCGACCGCTGTTGTTGTTCCAGTCCGCGATCGACTCGGTGACCGAACGTTGCGCGCCGTCGTATGTGTTGCGCCACCACACGCGGGCGCCGGGTTCGATCACCCCCCTCGAATGGCCGCTGATCGCGAATGCGCTTCGTCGTGGCTGGGCGGTCGGTATCGCCGATCACGGTGGTATGAAAGGAAGTTTCGGCGCGCCACGGGAGCCGGGTTATCGCAGTTTGGACGGGGCGAGGGCCGCGCTGTCGTTCGCGCCGCTCGGGCTGGGTCCGCAAACGCCGACCGCGCTGTGGGGGTACTCGGGTGGGGGCATGGCCAGCGCGTGGGCGGCCGAGATGGCGCCGAGTTACGCCCCTGAGCTGAATCTGGTCGGTGCGGTGCTCGGCGCACCGGTAGGCGACCCCGGTGCGGTGTTCCTTCGGCTGCACGGAAGCCGATTCTCCGGTTTTCCGTTGATGGTCGTGGCGGCACTGCGTCGGCTCTACCTGGACCTCGACGCTGCCCTCGATGCCGACATCTCGTCCGAGGGACAAGCGTTGCTGGCAGCCGTCGAGAAGTTACCGCCGATCGTCGCGCTGCTGCGCATGTCGGGGCAGCGTCTCGACGACCACCTGCGACGCCCGCTCGCGGAGATTCTCGCCGAGCCGAAGGTTCGCGCGGTGCTCGACGATCTGCGGTTGGGGATGTCCGCCCCGGCCTGCCCGCTGCTGGTGATGCAGCCGGTCAATGATCAGGTGATCCATTGCGGCTGTGTGGACGATCAGGTCGAACGGTATCGGGATGCGGGCACCCACGTCACCTACGTGCGTGACCGTTTGAGTGACCACTTCACCTTGCTTCCACTGTCCACCCCGTTGAGCCTGAGCTGGTTGTCGGACCGCCTCGCCGGTGAGCCCTTGGCTGCGCCGAGTACGCGAACTGTCCTGTCGTCGAGCATCTCGGCGCCGAGCCGGCGCGGACTGATGGGGGTTGTCGGTACGGCGCTGGCGGTAGCGGCCGGGCGGCCCCTGATCGGTGCGCCGATCGCTTCGCGCGGACGTCACCAGATGGGGAAGGCAGCCTGATACTCAGGAGTCGCGTAGTTCGAGCTGGCGAGAGATGGCCGCCGCCGCGTCTTTCACCGCGGACTCGACAGCGCGTAGCTGGCTGCGGGGCACGCGGGCGGCGAGGGCGGCGACGCTGACCGCGGCGCAGACCGAACCCGCGGCATTGCGTACCGGTGCGGCCACGCCGAGGATGTGGGGGTCGAGTTCGCCCTGCGACACCGCGATTCCGGCTTTGCGGATGCGCGACAGCCGAGTGCGCAGCGCCGCGGGATCGGTGAGGGTCTTCGCGGTGAAACGTTCGAGCGGGGCCTGTTCCAGTACCGAGGTGACCTCGTCGGGGTCGGCCCAGGCCAGCAGGACTTCGGCGGCCGCGCCCGCGTTGATCGGCAGGACCTGGCCGCGCTCGTAGGACAGCCGCACCGCGTGCTGGGCTTCGACGAGATCGAGGCAGACCACCGAACGGCCGGAGCGGCGGGTCAGCAGCACCGTTTCGTCGACCTGCGCGGCCAGTTCCCGCATCACCGGTAACGCGGCGTCGGACAGCCCGAGGCCGGCGCGGGCGAGGCGGGCGAGTTGAAAGATCCTGGGCCCGAGGCGAAATCCGCCGGGGGTTTCCTCGATGAACCCGTTGCTGGACAGGCTCTGCAGGTACCGGTAGCCGGTCGAGCGGGCGACACCGAGCCCGGCGGCGACCTCGGTGCCGGTCCACACCGGCTTGTCGGCGGAGAACAGCAGCAGGATGTCGAGCGCCCGATCGGCCGTGGAGTTGCGTTCCCGGTAGGTGCTCGGTGCGGCGTTTCGTTCGGTCATGGACACACGCTAGTCGCCCGAATTTGTCCCGTAAAGCAGGATGTGTGTTCTGTTCACCAGGATTCTGAAGCTGCGGCGAGGCAGTGATGTGGGTCAGGGCTGTGAGCCGAGTGCTTCGGCGAGCGCGCGCAGGTCGGGCAGTGCCGCCGCGATGCGGGCGCGGGATTGCTCGCTCAGGGTCGCCAGCGCCTCGGAGACGCCGGCGTCGAGACGGTCGGCGAGTTCGGTGCTGGCGGCTCGCATCTTGGCGGTGGGGTGGAGCTGGATCACCCGGCCGTCGGTGGGGTCGGCGCGGCGGTCGAGGAACCCGTCCTTGGTGAGGTTCGAGACCAGTGTGCTGACGTTGTTGGGCTGCATGCGCAGCGCTTCGGCGATCTCGCGGACGGTGATGCCGGGGCGGCTGTCGACCAGTTTGAGGACCTCCACCTGGGCGAGCGGGCGTGGATTCTCGCCGCGCGGCGTTCCCTGACTCTGCCGGAGTGCTCGATGCAGCGTCCAGCTCGTTCGGGTGATGTCGGCGGGCAGGTCGTCGGTGGGGGGCACATCTCAGTTTACCTCTAGCGATAGACCATCCCTTGTTTTGATATGTCCTGCATTACAGGATGCTGCTTTTGTTACGTAGGACACACTCGTAGCGTGGCGGTCATGCCGATCGATTCCCTTGCCGCTGTCGCCCGGGCCGCGGCGCCCGATTTCTCCTGGGAGACCGTCCTCGTCGAGGACCCAGGTCCCGGCGAGGTCCTGGTCCGCCTTGTCGCCACCGGGGTCTGTCATACCGACCTGTCCGTCCTGGCGGGCCGGTTGCCGACGCCGCTGCCCGCCGTCCTCGGTCACGAAGGTGCCGGGGTGGTCGAAGCGGTCGGAGTCGGTGTCACCACCACGGCGGTGGGTGACCGTGTCGTGCTGTCGTTCGCGTCCTGCGGCGCGTGCACTCGCTGCCGGACCGGCCGTCCCACCCAGTGCCCCACCTACTTCCCGCTCAATTTCGGGGCCCGCAGGCCCGATGGGACAACGCCGCTGCGCGACCGGTCGGGGCAGCCGATCGGCGGACTGTTCTTCGGCCAGTCGTCGCTGGCGCAGTACGCGGTGGCCTCGCAGCACAGCGTCGTGCCGGTGGTGGTCGCCGACGACGACGAACTGGCGATGCTCGCCCCGATCGGCTGTGGCATCCAAACCGGTGCGGGCGCGGTGCTCAATCTCCTTCGCCCGCCGCCGGGTTCGCGGGTGGCCGTGGTCGGGGCGGGTGCGGTCGGCTTGTCGGCGGTGATGGCCGCACGGCTGTGCGGTGCGAGCGAGATCGTCGCCGTTGACCGGGTTCCCGCTCGGCTCGACCTGGCGCGCGAGCTCGGCGCCACCGCGACAACCGCCGACGCGGGCGAACTGCGCGAGTTCGACTTCATCATCGAGACGACCGGGGTGCCGAGCCTGCTCGAAGGCGCACTCGAACAGATCCGGGCGGGCGGCACCGTCGCCATTATCGGCGCACCCGCCGCGGGCACCCGTATCGCTGTCGACGTCAACGCCATGATCGACGGCCGGACCCTGCTCGGTGTCACCGAAGGCGGCAGCGACCGGATCACCTTCATCCCGGCACTGATCGAGCTCTACCGCGCCGGCCGGCTGCCGCTGGATCGTCTCGTGCGCTTCTATCCACCGACCGAACTGCAACGCGCTGTTGACGACGCGCGCTCCGGTGTCACCGTCAAACCCGTCATCCGATTCGAGGCCCCATGACACGTCCACACGCCCGCAACCTCGTCGACGGCCAGTGGCGCGACGGTCACGCCGTCGGCACCAGCCTCGACCCGGCCACCGGCCTGCCGTTGGGCACCTTCGCCGACGCGGGCGCGGTCACCGCCAGGGCCGCGATCGACGCCGCCCGCCGGGTGTTCGACACCACGACGTGGTCGCAGGACCGGCACGCTCGGGCAGCGGCGCTGTTCGCGCTCGCCGACGCGATGACCGCGCGCCGCGACGAACTGGTCGAGCTGCTGTCCCGGGAGAACGGGAAGAAGCTCGCCGATGCCGCGATGGAGGTCGACGCCACCATCCCCAAACTGCGCTACAACGCCGCGCTCGCCCTCACCGACAGCGGCCGGGCCGCGCAGCTGGCGCCGGGGATGTATTCGATGGCCCTGCCCCAGGCCATCGGTGTCGCCGCGGTGATCGTGCCGTGGAACTCGCCGATCATCCTGGCGGTGCGCTCGTTCGCGCCTGCGCTGGCCGCAGGGTGCACCGTGGCGATGAAGATGCCCGCGCAGACCGCCCTCACCAACGGGCTGCTCTACGAAATCATCGCCGAGGCGGTGCCCGCCGGTGTGGTCAACGCGTTCACCGAGTCCGGCAATACCGGTGCGCCGGTACTGGTTTCGGACCCGAACACCGATGTGATCAGCTACACCGGCTCCACCGCGGTAGGGCGCGCCATCATGGCGGCCGCGGCACCCGGGCTCAAACCGGTGTCCCTCGAACTCGGTGGCAAGTCGCCGATGATCGTGTTCGACGACGCCGACCTCGCCGCGGTCGTGCCGACGCTGACCGTCGCCATCACCACCTTCGGTGGTCAATTCTGTATGGCAGGCAGCCGAATCCTGGTGCAGCGCGGCATCGCCGACGAACTCCGTGAGTTGATGGCCGAGGCGTTGTCGGGGGTGAAGGTCGGTCCCGGCACCGATCCCGAGACCGAGATGGGCCCGCTGATCGACCGGGCCGCCGCCGAGCGCGTGGACCGGCTCGTCGAGGAGGCGGCCGGCTACGCGGAGGTGCTGGTCCGTGGCGGGCTGGTGGAGCCGACCGGTACGAGCGCCTTCCTGCGTCCCGCGCTGATCGAAGTGGCCGACGTGACGGTGCCGGTGGTGCAGGACGAGATCTTCGGCCCGGTCGCGACTTTCGAGATCTTCGATACCGAACTCGACGCGATCGAACGCGCCAACGCCACCCAATACGGGCTGGCCGCCTCGATCTGGACTCGGGATGTCGATCGCCCGATGCGGGTCGCGCGCCGGATCGACGCGGGCACCGTCTGGACCAACACCTGGGGCGTCATCCACGACCAGATGGAGGAAGGCGGCTTCAAGCACAGCGGTGTCGGCAGGCTCAACGGCCACCGCGCGATCGAGGAGTTCCAAGAGATCAAACATCTTGTCCACCAGGGCAACTGAGAACCAGGCTAGTGAGGATCAATGCGCAATCCAGATCACGACGTGGTGATCGTCGGGGCGGGACCGGTCGGGTTGGCCACCGCGCGAATGCTCGGGCTTCGCGGCCATGATGTCGTCGTCGTGGAGCGCTGGCCGCAGCCCTATCCGCTGCCGCGCGCTGTGCACTTCGATGACGAGATCGGCCGGGTCTTCGGCTCGATGGAGCTGACCCTCCAGGTCCGATCCATCTCCGATCCGGTTCCCGACCATTACGAATGGCGTAATGCGGACGGTGCGGCACTGCTGCGCATCGACTGGTCGGGACTCGGACCCAATGGCTGGCCGACCGCCAACTTCTTCTCCCAGCCGCAACTCGAACAGGTGCTGGCCGACGCTGTCGAGACGATGCCCACCGTCACGTTGATGCGAGGCGTCGAGGTCGTCACCGTCGACGAGCAAACCGGGCGGGTCGTCATCGGGGTGGCCGACACCGCCGGGCATGGCGCGCCTGCGTCGACTGTCACCCGAACGCTGAGTGCTCGCTATGTCATCGGCTGCGACGGAGCCAACAGTCTGGTGCGCGAGCGGATGGGCGCGACGATGCACGATCAGGGCTTCTTCTTCGATTGGCTGATCGTCGACACGATCCCGACCGACGACATCGTCTGGTCGCCGCAGAACTGGCAACTGTGCGATCCGGCCCGCCCGACCACGATGGTTTCCGGTGGACCGGGTCGGCGCCGCTGGGAATTCATGCGATTGCCCGGCGAGGACCCCGCCGGACTCGGCACCGTCGATCGGGCCTGGGAGTTGTTGTCGGCGTGGGGGAGGACGCCGGCCAACACTCGACTGGAACGGCACGCGATCTACACCTTCGCCGCCCGCTGGGCCGATCGCTGGCGCGACGGACGAATGCTGATCGCCGGCGATGCTGCCCACCAGATGCCACCGTTCGCCGGTCAAGGCATGTGCTCGGGACTGCGCGATGCGGCCAACCTGGCCTGGAAACTGGATCGGGTCCTGCGCCGGGTCTCGCCGCCGGACCTGCTCGACACCTACACCACTGAACGCAGCGTGCACCTGCAGCACGCGATCACGATGTCGGTGGAGCTGGGAAAGGTGATCTGTGTGCTCGATCCGGAACAGGCCGCGCAGCGCGACGCCCGCATGATCGCCGGAAACGCTGATCCCGCAGTGGTATTGCCCGTGACCGCCCGTCCCGTGCTCGGGGCGGGAGTGGTACGAGCCGACGGAGATCTCTCGGGCACGATGATCCCGCAGTTCCCCGTCGACGGCGACGCGGTTCTGCTGGATGCTGCCACCGGCTACGGCGCGCTGTTGCTCCTCGCCGCGCAACGACCAGCCGCCGACCTGCTCGACGAGCCGCTGCGCGCGTCGCTGGCCACGGCGGAGGTGACCGCGCTGTCGGTAGCGAGCGGTGGCAATCCCGACCTGGGCGATCACGACGACGCCTGGACCGCATGGCTGGCAGCCAATTCCCTTGCCGCCGTGCTGATCCGGCCTGACCACTACGTGTTCGGCACGGCCGAGTCCATCGAGGACGTGACGGCCCTGGTAGCCGACTATGTCGCCTGCCTGACCACCAGCGTCTCCTGACGCACCCATCACAGAGGAGAACAACTGTCATGCGTATTGCCAACTTCCGGGGCCGTGCCGCCATCGTTCACGGCGAGCCGGGCCGAGAGCGCGCCGTCGAGATCGCCACGGCGTCCGGCGGGCGATTCAGTGGGGACTTCGCCGAGCTGTATGCCCAGTGGGACGGCGTGCGGGAATGGGCGGCGCAGCTGTCCGCCGAGGAGATCGACGAGTACTCGGTCGCGCTGGACCGGGCCGAGCTCGGCGCTCCGTCGCCTGTGCCGCGCCAGGTCTTCGCGGTCGGTTTGAACTACCGGGCCCACGCGGCGGAATCGGGATTCGCTGTGCCCGAGCATCTTCCGCCGGTCTTCACCAAATACGTCTCCAGTTTCAGCGGCCCCGACACGACGGTGACGATCCCCGAAGGGGGAAATGTGGACTGGGAAGTCGAACTCGTGGTGGTGATCGGACAAACCCTGCGGTGCGTTGACCCGTCGCAGGTGTGGGCCGGGGTGGCGGGCTTGACCGTCGGTCAGGACATCTCGGAACGCACATCCCAACTGCGCGGTCCCGCACCGCAATTCGGTCTCGCCAAGTCCTTTCCCGGGTTCTCGCCGCAGGGTCCGTGGTTGGTGACACCGGATGAGTTCGCCGATCCCGACGATCTCGTGCTCGGGTGCTCCATCGACGGTGAAGAGGTCCAGAAGGGCCGCACCAGGGAGCTGATCTTCCCGATCCCGTCCCTGATCGCCGCCCTGTCGCAGACGGTGACGTTGTTCCCCGGCGATGTGATCTTCACCGGCACCCCGGCCGGCGTCGGTGTCGGCCGCGAACCGAAACGTTTTCTGCGGCCGGGTGAGCGTCTCGATTCCTGGATCGACGGCATCGGTGCGTTGCGGCAAACCTTCGTCGCGGCGCGGTAGGAGCTGACATGGCACTGCACGGACTCGGCAAAGTCACCATCGGAGTTCCCAACCCGGCCGAAACCATCGGCTACTACACCGATTTCGGCCTCGACCATCTCGGCGAAGGGCGATTCGCCACCCGCGACGGCGGCGAACAGCTCGAAGTGGTCCACGCCCCGCTGCGCACGTTGCTCGACCTCACCGTCGCCGCCGACGACAGCGACGACATCGCCTCGGTGGCAAGCAAACTCGCCGCGATCGGGGTGCCCAGCGCCAGCGATCCCTTGTCGGTGCGTGCCATCGAACCGGTCACCGGCACTGTGGTGCGCGTGCTGGTGCGACCGCGCATCGTCACCGAACCGGCCGTGGCGCCGACGCCGTACAACGGGCCGGGCCGCATCGACCGGTGGGGCCGGGCGCCGTTCCTGTCGCGCACCGAACCGGTCCGCCCCCGCAAGCTCGGGCACGCGGTGCTGGGGACCACCGACCTCGCCACGACCATGCGCTTCTTCGTCGACGGACTGGGTTTCCGGATCAGCGACTACATGGGCGACAAGGCCGCGTTCCTGCGCTGCTCGGTCGAACACCACAACGTGCTGGTGCTTGCCGCGCCGGTCAACTTCCTGCACCACACGAGCTGGCAGGTCGACGATGTCGACGAGGTGGGCCGGGGCGCGCAGACGATGCTCGAAGGCCATCCCGAACGCCACATCTGGGGCCTCGGCCGCCATTTCGCCGGCGCCAATTTCTTCTGGTACCTCAAGGACCCGGCGGGCAACTTCTCGGAGTACTACTCCGACATGGACACCGTGCCCGAGGGCGAACTCTGGAGCCCGGCGGTGCTCGAAGGTCTGCAAGGCCTCTACGCCTGGGGCCCACCACCCCCGCCGTCGTTCCTCGCACCCGACGATCTGGCCGCACTGATGAGCGGCGCGCACTCCACTCGCGGGGGGTGACCGGCGTTGCCGAGCCCTTCGGTGAGAGGGGCTCGGCGACAGCGGGTCACGAAGTCGGGCTGCTAGCCGCCAGGGGCTTCGCAGGGTCCTCGTGTTGGGGTACCCGGTGCAGGAACTCTTGAATGTGCGCGATGGCTCGCGGATGGATGCGGTGCAGACCGCGGCGGTCGTAGAACAGGTTGCCCAGCAGACCGAGTGCGAGGCCGGCGAACAGACCGAGCACCAGTAGGACGAGGGCGCGGCTCAGGCCCGCGTCGGCGTGGGCATCGAAGTAGATGATGGCGCGCACACCGTCGGCTACGGCCCGCATCGGTTCGAACGACCCGAGGAAGCGCCAGAACGGGGGCAGCGCCTGTTGGGGAATCGCGCCGCCCGACACCGGGATCGACCAGCCGATGAAGAAGACCATGCTCACCACGATGCCGATCGGGCCCAACAGGGTGACCACTGCGAGTGTGCCCGCCCCGATCGCGTTGATCGCGAGCAGGCTGAACAGCCACAGCAGGCCGCAGTGCGGCAGATCCAGATCGAGCACGAACACGCTCGCGGCCAGGATCGCGGTGGCCGCGGGTATCGACGCGATCGCCAACGTGAGGCATTTGGTCACGTAGGTGCCGAGGCGGGTGATCCGGCGCGGCGCCAGCATGCGCCGCTTGGGTCCGATCTCGGTCGGGCCGAAACCCAGTTCGGCATCGACGAGGCCGTTGACCACATTGGCGCCGAGGAAACCGACCATCATCAGCAGCAGCGCGTAGAAGAAGGCGGTCATACCGTTGCCGGTGCGATCGCCGAAGGGCAACGCCTGATGCTGGACGACGGTGACCGGGTCGGAGAGCAGCACCGCGTTGGCGGGGCTGACCGCGCCCGGCGCGTGGGCGAGCAGCTGTCCGGCGGCCGCCGCCGATCCGCCGCGCGCCGCCGATTCGGCGATCTTGTTGCCGATCTCGGCCGCCATGGTGCCCGCACCGGGGTTGGTCAACACCGTGATCTCGGGGCGCTGCGGGTTCGGGCCGAGCAGCGAGCCGAGCTTGGCGGAGTAGTCCTCGGGAAGCACGATCGCCGCGAACAGTTCGTTGTCCGCGATCGCCGAGGTGGCCGCTTCGACGGAGTCGAATCGCTGCCAGCTCACCGCCTCGCTCGGCTGCTGCGGCTGGTCGATGATGCCGGTCACCACTTGGTCGCCGACGTTCATCGGGCGGTCGGGGACGCCCTTGTCCAGCGAGACCACGCCGATCGGGGCGTGGTCTAGATCGGCGGCCGGGTCGGCGACGCTGCCGGTGAAGACCACCGTGATCGCGAACAACGCGGCGGACAGGACGACGCTGGGAACCAGCCAGTTCTTGGGGTGGCGGAAGTAGCTCAGCACCGCCATCGGGGGCGGCTCGTGGCCGATGGGAGTTCGGGACATTACTTAACTCTAACACTATAGGTCTAGCACTAGAGTATTGTTGGAGCCGTGGGCTGGAGCACATCCGAACACAGCGGAAATCAAATGAGTCCTGCGATACAGGACGGCACTTTTGTAATGCAGGACACCATGCAAGGGTTGGGCTATCGAGTTCGTCCCCTAGCGGGAGAAGGTGAGGTGATGGCGCCGGTGAAGTCGCCAGACGAAACCCAGGTGGTGATCTGCGGTGCCGGTCCGGTCGGACTGACGGCCGCGGCCCTGCTCGCCGCACGGGGAGTCGACGTGGTCGTGGTCGAACAGCATCACGCGACCAGCGACGAGCCCAAGGCGATCAGCATCGACGACGAGTCCCTGCGGGTGTTCCAGCGCGCGGGCATCGTCGAGCAGGTGCTGCCGATCGTGGTTCCCGGCACGGGCACCCGCTACTACGACCGCAACGGCAGGCCGCTGTTCCGGGCGCGCGGTCCTCGGCCGTTCCGGTTGGGGTATCCGTTCAAGAACCCGTTCGCTCAGCCCGATCTCGAGCGCGTCCTGGTCAAGGCCTTGGCGCAGATGCCGAATGTGTCGTTGCGATTCGGTGTGGAAGTGACCGGGTTCGACCAGTTGGCCGACTCGGTGCGAGTGCACGCGCGCACCGACAGCGGCCCGGTGGCCCTCGACGCTGCCTACGTCCTCGGCTGTGACGGCGGCCGATCGGTGACCCGGCTCAGCCAGGGCATCGAGATGACCGGCCGCAGTTACCCCGATGTGTGGTTGGTCGTCGACACCCTCGACGATCCGCACACCGAACGCTTCGCGATGCACCACGGCGATCCGGCCCGGCCGCACGTCATCGTGCCCGGTCTCGACGGCCGCTGCCGGTACGAATTCCGGCTTTTCGACGGGGAAGGCACACCCGCCGAGGCGCCGTCCTTCGAACTGATCCGCTCGTTGGTCGCGCCCTATCGTGACCTGACACCCGCGCAGATCGAACGTGCCGTGAACTACCGGTTCAACGCGGTGATCGCCGACGAGTGGATGGTCGGGCGTTCCTTCCTGCTCGGCGACGCGGCGCACATGATGCCGCCGTTCGCCGGACAGGGACTCAACTCCGGCATCCGGGACGCGGCGAACCTGACATGGAAGATCGCCGATGTGCTCGCCGGGCGGCTGTCGCCGTCGGTGCTGGCCAGCTATCAGAGTGAACGCGCGGCCCATGTCCGGGCGACGGTGCGGATGTCGGAGCGCCTGGGGCGGGTCGTGATGAGCACGTCGGCGCGCTTCGCCGAGCGCCGCGACGCGGCCATCGAGCGCGCACTCGGCACCGAGGAGGGCCGCGCCTATCTCGAGGAGATGCGGTACCGGCCGACGCAGCGCTTCACCGAAGGTGTTGTCCTCGATGTCGATCGACATGCCGGCGTCGGCGTCGCGCTGGGGCAACCCCTGGTCTTCGACACCGCCGACCACAGTGTCGCCCGGCTCGACGACGTTCTCGGCGCGGACTGGGCGCTGATCGGCGTCGATGTCGACGAGCGGGACTGGGCAGCGGTCGAGCCGGTAGTTCGTCAGCTCGCGACAACCACGGCGCTGCTCGCGCTGGGGGAGTACCTCCCGCGGACCCGACGCCGGGTCCTGATCGATGTCGACGGTGCCGCTGCCCGCGAATTCGGACTCTATGCCGGGCAATTCGTGCTTCTCCGACCCGACCGGGTGGTCGCCGCCGCCTGGCATCCCGACCGGTCCACCGACACGGTCACCGCCATCTCGACCTGGACAGAAAGGGCTTCGATCCATGGATAGACCACAGCGAATCGTCTTGCAGGAACGCGAGGCGGCAGGCACCCTGACCCGGACCACCGTGTCCCACATCGGTTTTCGCGTGCCCGATGTCGCGGCGTCGGCGGCGTTCTACGGCCGGGTGCTCGGCTTGCAGGTGCACGAACAGCTGACCGGCGGACTCCGTCTCGGCTGGGGGACCGGACACCACGTCATCGATCTCCTCGAAGGCGAAAAGGGGCTGGACCACTACGGTTTCGAGGTCCGTGACTTCGACGGCGTCGACGGCATCGCGAAACGGCTGACCGCCGCCGGGCACACCGTCTCGCCACTTGACCC
Organism: Nocardia sp. NPDC058658; assembly: GCF_042716665.1. NCBI lineage: Bacteria > Bacillati > Actinomycetota > Actinomycetes > Mycobacteriales > Nocardiaceae > Nocardia > Nocardia sp. NPDC058658. The sequence continues at coordinate 575,131 of NZ_JBHXRR010000001.1, read as the reverse complement.
GGCCTATCTCGACGCCGGACTCGGCGACGCCACCGGCATCCTGGCCACCGACCCCCACGGCACCCCCGTCCACTTCCACACCGCGGTCGCCCGCGAAGGCGAGAACGCCGCCGACACCGGTCGCAGGCCGATCAAATACCAGCACATCACCCTGGCCACCGACGACGTGGTGCCGATGGTGGAGTTCTTCGTCGACACCGTCGGATTCCGCATCTCCGATCAGCTCGAGGACGGCCGATTCGCCTGGCTGCGCAGCGACCGCGACCACCACACCCTGGCCGTGGTCAACGTCGGCGCGGGCGGCGACATCGACCACTACTCCTTCGACCTGGCCGAATGGGCGGATTTCAAGGCGTGGTGTGACCGGCTGACCGACGAGAACGTCGATGTCACCTGGGGGCCCGGTCGACACGGCCCCGGCAACAACCTGTTCGTCTTCTTCGACGACCCGGCGGGTAACCACATCGAACTGTCCGCCGAGATGGAGAAGTTCCACGACGACCGCGCGACCTATGTGCCGCGCCGGTGGAAGCCGATCCCGAATTCCGTGAACCTGTGGGGCGGCCAGCTCGCCTCCTGGCGCAAGACCAGCGAAGGACACTGACATGGCGTACATGACCTACGAACATCGCGGCGCGCGCCGCGTCGGCGAAGTGCAGGGTTCGGCGCTGGTTCCGTTGCGCGGACTCACCGAAGTCGGCTCCGCGACCACCGCGGAAGTGCTGGCCGAGGCCGAGCGTGACACCGGTGGCCGCGTCGAGATCGATGCGGTGCGGCTGCTGCCGGTGGTGCCCAACCCGTCGAAGGTGTTCTGCGTCGGGCTGAACTATCGCGAGCACGTGACCGAGACCAAACGCGAACTGCCGACCTATCCGGTGCTGTTCCCCAAATTCGCCGACAGTCTCATCGGCGCCTACGACGACATCGTGCTGCCGCCGGAGTCGACCCAGGTGGACTACGAAGGTGAACTGGCGGTCGTCATCGGCAGAACCGGTCGTCGCATCGCCGAAGCCGACGCGGCCGAGCACGTTCTCGGCTACACCACGGCCAACGACATCACCATGCGCGACTTCCAGTACAAGACCCACCAGTGGATGCAGGGCAAAGCGTGGCAGGCGAGCACGCCACTGGGCCCCGCGTTGGTGACGCCGGCCGAGGTCGACCTGTCGAGCGCGGGTATCCGCACCGTGCTCAACGGCGAAAAGGTCCAGGAGTCGGACCTGTCGATGCTGATCTTCTCCATCCCCCGGCTGATCGCCGAGATCTCGACCTTCACCACCCTCACCCCCGGCGACGTGATCCTGACCGGCACCCCCGGCGGCGTCGGCTATCGCCGCGACCCGCAGTTGTTCCTGCGCGACGGTGACCAGGTCAGTGTCGAGATCGACGGTGTCGGATCGGTCCGCAATCTGGTTCGCGGCGAGGTGATTCCGGCATGAGTGCTCGCCCCACCGAACCCCGGATCGACCGATCGCTGCGACTGCAACTCCAAGGTGATTGGGGCACAGCCAATCTGCACCGGGTGTGCGGCTGGATCTCGCAGGAACTCACCGACCGGGCAGGCCCACACACGCGGGTCGGCATCTGGAACGGCCGCGGATTCTCCGACAACGTGCGCGCGGTAGGGCGCGGTGAAGTCGATATCGCCCTGACCACCCCCGCCGCGTTCACCAGGGTCGCACTCGACGGCCGCGGCACCTACCGCGACGAGCACTATCCCGATCTGCGCGCGCTCGGTGTTGTGCCCCAACGGGATCGGCTGGTCTTCGCCGTCCACGGCGATCTCGGGGTCAGCACGTTCGCCGAGCTGCGCGAGCTGAAACCGGTGCTGCGGGTGGCGACGTCGGTCAATGACGGGGTCAATGCCGTCGGCCTCGCCGCGCACGAACTGCTCGCCAGGTCCGGCGTTGACGTCGAAGGCTGGGGCGGGCAGTTCCTCGGCGACGAACGGCCCTTCGAGTCGCTCGATCACGTCCTCGCCGGGCGCGCCAACGCCATCGTGCACGAGGCGGTGATGTTGCCGCACTGGCAGCAGTTCGGCGCCGACTACCGCTTCCTCGAAGTCGAACCCGAGGTGCTCGCCTCCTTCGACCGGGACTTCGGGTGGCCCGCCGCCACGGTCGCCGACGGATTCTTCCCCGGCCGCAGCGCCTTCCAGACCTTGGACTTCTCCGATTTCCTCGTCGTGGCCCGCGCGGACATGGCCGAGGACCTCGCCTATGCCGTGGCCTGGATTCTGGGGGAGACCCGCCACCTCCTCGAGGCGCAGTACCAGCACCTGCCGCCAGAGCGCAGCCCCGTTACCTACCCCCTGGACCCGCCGACCATGGGGATCACCCCGATTCCCCTGCACCCCGGCGCGGCGGCCTACTACCAGGCACTGCCTGTCGCCGAATTCGCTTCCTGACGAGACAAAGAGGTCTCCGCATGAGTGTTGTCATCGAAGACGTCGTCACCATGACGTCCGAGGTTCCCCTGCGCAGCATCCGCCGCGACGAACGGGACCTGCTGGCCCCGCCACACGCGGGCAAGCTGCCGATGAAACTGTGGCGCGATCATCCGCCACTGACGGTCGTCCACTTCCCCCAGCAGTACCAGGCGCGGCCGTTCGCGCCACCGCGCGGGGTCTACGAGAACGACCAGATCCGCATCGAATGGCAGACGATGGACAATCGCCAGCCCTTCTACCACCGCAATTGCGACGTCGACGAGATCTCCTACCAGATCGATGGCGAACGCACCCTGATGACCGAACTCGGCACCATCGAACACCGGCCCGGCGAGTTCTCCCGCATTCCCCGCGGGGTCGCGCACGACAACTACGGACGCACCGAAAGCCATCTGCTGTTCTACATTCCGGCCCCGGTCACCGAAACCGGCAGTGCCGTGCGCACTTCGGCGGCCGTGCTGCCACCGTTTCCCGGCTGGCAGCCAGGACAGCTCAACGAGGCCGTCACCCAGTGCATGGGATCACTTGGCCACGACATCGCCGTGTTCCCCATCGACGAGCACGCGCTCCTGGATCGAGTCAACGACGAACACGACCGGATGTCGGTCTTCGCTGTCGGGCCCGGGTCGAATCCGCTGTTCGCGACGGACCGATTCAGGCTGGGCACAGAGACTTTCACGACCGAACGCGATGACGTGCGGCGCTACACCCGCACCCTCGACGCCGACGAGATCCAGTACCAGATCAGCGGCGTCCGCACCCTGGTGACCCAACGCGGGATCGTCGAACTCGGTCCGGGCGACTTCGTGCGGATCCCGCTCGGCATCGCCCACACCAGCGTCGGCCAGGAAGACGGTGCCTATCTCAGCCTGCTCTCCCATCTCGCCCTGCCCCAGGTCGCCGAGAACTCCCGCACCGCACAGCCCTGCACACCCGAACACCTCGATGCCCTCGCCGGGGAAAGTAGCTCGCGATGACCATGCTCGCCGCCCGTGCCAACCAAGGCTCACACACCCTGACCCTCGAACAGATCCCGATTCCCCAGCCAGGACCACTCGACGTGGTGGTGAAGGTCGTCTCGGCCGGGCTGGCGCCGGGCATGATGGCACTGCTGAGAATGGGTGCGTTCAAACACCTTCCGACAACTCTCGGACACGAAGCCGCGGGCACCGTCGCCGCGGTGGGGGAGCAGGTCACCGACGTCACGGTCGGTGATCGCGTACGGGTACACCCCAACCTCAACTGCCGCACCTGCGACTACTGCCGCACCGACCGCGACATGATGTGCCCACAACAGGCGATGATCGGGCACGCGGGCTTCGGCGCGGTGCCGATGCCGCTCTACGAGCGTTACCACGACGGTGGCCTCGCCGAATACATCCGGGTGCCGCACTGGCTGATCGACCAGCTCCCCGGCAATGTCAGCTTCGACGTGGCCGCCAAGGTGCACGATCTGGCCAATGTCGTGCGGATCCTGAAGTGCGCGCAGTTGCCGCTGGGCTCGACCGTTGTCACCACCGCCGCCACCGGGACGATGGGCACGGCGACGATCAAACTGGCCGAGCATTTCGGCATCGCCCGGTTGTTGCTGGTCGGGCGCTCGGCCGAACGGCTCGCCGCGGTGACGCCGCTGGCGGGCAAGGTCGAGGTCGAAACCGTCGCCCTCGACGAGTTGCCGCCCGACTGGGAGAGCACCGGCGGCCTCACCCGTCGGCTGCGCGAACTGGCACCGGCCGGTGTGCACGCCGTCGCCGACTACATCCCGGCGGGCGCGGCCACCGGTCAAGCGATGGCGGCGCTGCGCACCGGCGGCACCCTCGCCCACATGGGCGGCAACACCACGCCGTTGTCCCTGCCGCCACTGGCCTTGATGGTGAACTGCTGGCGCTTCGTCGGCACCCGCGCCTGCACCCGGTCCGATGCCGAACAGGTCCTCGCGCTGCTCGGTTCCGGCGCGCTGAACGTGGACGACCTGATCACCCAGCGCTTCCCCCTCTCCGATGCCGACACCGCGGTCGAGGCGATGGTGAACCGCAAAGAGCCGATGTGGATGACCGTGGTCAACCCCTGAACGTCGCGCTCCGAACGAAAGGCGAAAAGCTGTGAACATCACCCACTTCGGGCACGCTTGCGTTCTCGTCGAGATCCCGAACGCGGGCACCTCGACGCGAATCCTGTTCGACCCCGGTACCTACTCGCAGGGTTTCGAGGACCTGACCGACCTCGACCTGATCCTCATCACCCACGCCCACCCCGACCACCTCGACGCTCCCCGGCTCGCGGCGCTGATGGCAGCCAACCCCGCCGCCGAGTTGATCGTCGGCGAGGGCACCCTCGCGGCACTGGACGACCCCGACTTTCCCGAACACATGCGCAAGCCCGCGCACGTGGTGCGGCCGCGCCAGAAGCTGACAGTGCTCGGTCACGACATCGTGGTCACCGGTGGTGAGCACGCCTGCATCCATTCGGCCTTGCCCACCTCGGAGAACGTCGGCTATCTGGTCGATGACGTCGTCTTCCACCCTGGCGACGCCTTCGACGAGATCGGTGTCGCGGTCGATGTGCTGTTGCTGCCGATCGGCGGGCCGTGGATGAAGATCGGCGAGGGCATCGACTATCTGCGGTCGATCGCCCCGCGCGTGGTGGTGCCGATTCACCAGGCAGGTCTGGCGCCCGCGCACCAGAACATGCACTGCCAGCTGCTGAAGAATCTCGCGCCCGAGACCACCGAAGTACTGGTACTCGACCCTGCCGTCGCCCACTCCCTCTGATCGCCAGGAGACACCGTGACCGACCCACGAACCCACGTCGTGCAGGCGAGCCGCGCACTGGCGGTCGCCGGGTTGGGCGACATGGTGTGGGGACACGCCTCGGTCCGCGATCCCGAGGGCCGTGGCGTGTGGATGAAGGCATCCGGGTGGGGATTCGAGGAAATCGATGACGACAAGGTCGTCCTCGTCTCACCCGAGGGCACCGTTCTCGACGGAACAGGCCGACGCCACCTCGAATACCCCATCCACACCGCGATCATGGCGGCCCGACCCGACGTCGGCAGCGTCGTGCACACCCACGCACCGGCGCTGGCGGCTTTCGCCTCGCTGAACTGCGAAATCCGCCCGATCTCCCACGACGGGGTGCTGTTCGCCTACTCGCGGCTACCGCGTTTCACCGAAACCGGTGCCCTGATCGACACCGCCACCCTCGGCGCCGCGTTGGCCACCACCCTCGGCGACAACGACGCGGTCCTCATTCCGAACCACGGCGCGGTCACCGTCGGCCCCGACGCGGCGACGGCTGTCATGTATTCCGTACTGCTGGAACGGGCGTGCCACACCCAGCTCATGACCCTGTCGGCGGGCGGCCCGAAGACCTGGTCCAGCGAGTCCGAGACCGAATTCAAGCGCGACCAGGTCTGGAACCCCACACAAATCCGGGCCGGCTACGACTACCTGCTCCGCGTTCGGTACGGAGGCGCGTGCGATTGACAGCACGCCGTCGATTCGGAACCGCGCAATTCATCCCCTGCGGGTGATGTCTCGCACGGCGTCGGCACCGACGATGGATGCGGCCGACCCCACCGGGACCATGATCTGCAACGGAGGCGTGATGAGCGTGTTGTCCAGCGATCTGAAAACCTTGAGCTACGAGGCGTATGTCTACCTCTACTCACTGGTCACCATGGATGTCACTCGTCGGCAGCAGACGAACTCACCGGCCGGGAAGACCCCGGGTTTCGGACCGCCGAACCAGTTCCATCACATGTACGAATTGCCTGATGTCGATTTCCGCGCGGTCGTGCGCCCGAACTTCGACACGCTGTACTCGTCGGCATGGCTGGATCTCACCGAGGGGCCGGTCCAGATCCACATTCCCGACAGCCACGGCCGGTACTACATGATGCCGATGCTCGACGCCTGGACGGACGCCTTCGCCACCCCCGGCAAGCGGACGACCGGCACCGAGGCCCAGGATTATGTCGTCGTCGGGCCGAGCTATAGCGGAGAGCTACCCGCGGGCATCCCGGTGATCCAGGCGCCGACCCCGATCGTGTGGGTGATCGGGCGAACCCAGGCGAATGGCCCCGACGACTACGCATCGGTCAACGAGTTCCAGAACGGACTGCGGATCACCGCACTCGGTGACCGGACGCCGTTCACCGCCGATCCGGCCCTGGTCAGCGAGATCGAACCGCTCCGCCAAGTCAACGAGATGCCCGCGACGGAGTTCTTCGGCCACGCCGCCAACGTCTTGAAGACGATCCCCGCGCACGCGACGGACTTCTCCGTTCTCGCCCGCATCTCGCTGCTCGGTATCGTTGTCGGTCAGGATTTCGACGCGAAGCGGTTCTCCACCGCCGACCTCGCCGAGATCGACGCAGGCGTCAGCGCCGCGCGCGCCGACCTGCTCGCCGCGCGAACCACGATGATCCCGCCCATCGACGGCTGGATGAGCATCCTGTACACCATCGGCGTCTACGGCAACGACTACTTCCGCCGGTCGGCGGTCACCCTGATCGGCCTCGGCGCCAACCCCGCCGAGGACGCGATCTACCCGCTGCTGGTTCGCGACGCCGCGGGCAACCCCCTCGTCGGCGACGACAACTACGTACTCCACTTCGACGCCGACAAGCTACCGCCGGTCGCGGCATTCTGGTCGGTCACCATGTACGACCTCGAGGGCTTCCAGATCGCCAACGAACTGGACCGCTACGCCCTCGGCGACCGCGATCCGCTGAACTACAACGCCGACGGATCGCTCGACATCTACATCTCACACAAGAACCCCGGCCCCGACCGCGTAGCGAACTGGCTCCCCGCGCCGAGTGCCCCGATGGGCATCACCCTGCGCCTCTACGCGCCCGACGCCGCAGCCCTCGACGGAACCTGGACCCCGCCGCCGGTCCACAGAGCGTCCTGACAAGTCACGCTATCGGTGCATCCGCTCAGTCACCGGTCCACTCCGAAACCGGCGGAAAAATTGCGCACGTACCCGGCCGCCCTGAGTATTCGGGGCGGCCGGGTTTTGCTCATGGCTTGCGGGCGATCGCTCCGACCATGAGGCGTTCGGGAAGGGTGAGTTTGTCGCGGACGATCCGGTCCGGACGCCACCGCGGCAGGTAGACCAGGCCGGGTTCGACCATTTCCAGGCCGGCGAAGAACTCGCTGAGCTCGTCGGTGGTGCGGAAGCGTCCGGTGCCGAGGAAAGTCAGGAAGGTCTTCTCGAGTTCGCGGGCCTCGTCGCCGGAATCGCAGAAGTGGGTGATGAACACATAACTGCCCGACGGCACCGCGTCCAGGTAGGCCTTGACGATGCCCGCGGGATCCTCGTCATCGTGCAGGTGGTGCAGCATTCCGACGAGCATGATCGCGACCGGCTCCGAGAAGTCGATCATCTCCCGTACTTCGGCCAGTTCGAGCACCGTGCTCGAATCGCGTAGGTCGGCGGTGACGACCCGGGTGTTGTCGTTGGTGGCGAGCAGCGCCCGCCCGTGTGCCAGCACAATCGGGTCGATATCGACATAGACCACCCGGGCCGCCGGGTCGACACTCTGGGCGACCTGGTGGGTGTTCTCCATGGTCGGCAGGCCTGCGCCGAGATCGAGGAACTGCCGGATCCCCGCCTCTTCGGCGAGATATCGCACGCCTCTGCCGAGAACAGCCCGGTTCAGCCAGGCCAGTTCGCCGATCTGCGGCAATGTCGCGCGCAGGTGGTCGGCCACCGCGCGGTCTGCCTGGTAGTTGTCCTTGCCGCCGAGTACCGCGTCATAGGCACGCGCGATGCTCGGTGTGTTCACGTCGAACGCGTCGATTTGCTCCGCCACGGGAGTCCCCTCCTCCATGCCCGGTCCACTCGAACCGAGCCACCCCCAGCGTAGGACTCGGGCGGGTGTCGCGCCTGTCGAATAGTGCTGTATCTCAATCGAATTCAGGACGGGCGGCGTCGGAAGACTCCGCGCTGGGCGGCTGCTGCTGAGCGAACCGGGTGGTGAGTTCGGTCGCTATCTCGTAGTGGCGCACGAGGAACGAGCGTTCGTCGAGCTTCTTGCGGCGCAGCCAGCTGGTCACCTCGGCGTTGCACTTGCTGGCGTTGCACGACCCGCACGCGGGGACCACGTTGCCGAGTGTGTAGCGGCCGCCGCGGGAGATGGCCTGGACGCAGTCCTTTTGCAGGGAAGGGGCGGGTGCGCCGCAGTAGGCGCAGCCGCCCCATGACGTTTTGAGCGCGTCCCATTGGGAGTCGGTGAGGTCGTGGGTGGCGTTGGCCATGCGCTTCTTGCGTTTGCGCGCGGCGCGGACTTGTCTACTACCGCCGGTCGGCATGAGGGGTGACATTACGCGTCGCGCGGCGGCGGGTCAGTGACGCGCCACTGCGAATTCTTCCGCTTCCTGAGATCGGAAATCGAAGACCGGGCAATGCGGCGAACCCGGTGCTCGAGGCCGTGACGATGAGCCGAATTCACTCACCGGAAGGAAATTCTGTGCATATTCGTCGCATCGTCATCGCCGCCGTTGCCGCGGTCGCGCTCATCGGAGGGTCGGTTTCGCTGCAAGCCGGCGCCTCGCCCGTCGCCGGTTCGGGTGATTCCGGCAGTGCGGGCAGCGGTTCGGCCGCGCCGACCAGCGCCGAGAACGCCCCGATCGAGGAGGATGCCCCGGAGCTGGACGGGCCTGGCTCGACCGCCGAGGTGACCGTGGAGAAGACCACCACAACCACCTTCTACCGGCCGAGCACCCTCAGCAACGCCAAGTACCCGGTGGTGGCGTGGGGCAACGGCACCGGCGCGAAGGTCTCCTTCTACGACGGGTTGTTGCGCAACCTCGCCAAGGCCGGCTTCATCGTCGCCGCGGCCAACACCACCCAGTCCAACCTCGACGGCGGCAAGAAGGTGCTCGACGGCGCCCGCACCCTGATCGCCGCCAACGACCAGGCCGACAGTGTCTACTTCGGCAAGATCGACACCACCAAGATCGCCATCTCGGGCCACTCCCAGGGCGGGCTCGCAGCGGTGAACTCGGGCTCGAACGAGATCGTGAGCACGGTCCTGGCGATCCAGCCCGGCCCGGGCAACCAACAGGACGAGCTGCGTGTGCCGACCCTGTACCTGGCGGGGGAGAAGGACAACATCGTGCGCCCGGGGTGGGTCCTCGACCAGTACAAGCGCACCACGCAGGTGCCCGCCTGGTTCGCCGAACTCGGCGGCGAGGGTCACCTGGACGTCGGCAAGGCGGACAACGGCTTTCACCCGCTCATCATCAACTGGCTGAAGTACCAGCTCTACGGCGACGCGGCGGCGAAGAACGTCTTCGTCGGCCCGCAGTGGAGCCTGTCCACCGACACCGCCTACACCAAGGTTCTGCGCAACGACAAAGCTTCCGCGCTGAACTGAGCACGAGGGCCCGCGCTGCGTATCCTGGTCGGATTCCGTTCGAGTGGAGGGTAATTCGTGATCAGTGAGCAGGAGATCCTGGATCGGGTGGCCGAGCTGGTGGTGGGTTTCGCCGCCGACGCGGCAGGCTACGACGAGCGGGCCGAGATTCCGGTCGAGGAATTGACCGCGCTGCACGACGCGGAGGTGGACCGGGCGGTGCTGCCCCGGCGGCTGGGTGGGTTCGGATTGAGCTACCAGTCGTTCGGGGCGGTGGTCCGGATGCTGGCGAAGGCGGACCCGTCCATCGCGACGATCTGGGTGATGCACGTCGGTGCGGGGGTCGGGCTGGCGGAGTTGACCGGCAGTTCGTTTTTCGCCGACGAGTTCCTCGCGGGTAAGCGGTTCGCCAACGCCCTGTCCGAACCGGGCAGCGGGAACCGCTTTCTGCAACCGCAGCAGGTGGCCGAACCGGTGGCGGGTGGCTGGTCGCTCACCGGGGCGAAGCGGTTCGTCTCCGGCAGCGAGATCGCGGACTACCTGCTGGTGAACGCGCTGGTCGAGGGGGCGCCGACGTTCTTCGGGGTGGTTCCGGACGAGTCCGTCTCGATCATCCCGATCTGGGACACCCTCGGTTTGCGGGCGACCCGCAGTCAGCTGCTGGCCTTCGACAACACCGTATTGCGCGCCGAATACCGCGGTCGCGCACCGGGACCGGGCGATTTCGCGGCGATTCCGGCCGGGCTGCCCGCCATCTCCCTCGGCGTCGCCGATGCGGCGCTGGGCGCACTGGTCGAGCACGCGCGGTCGCGGATGATCCTGGGTAATCCGCTGTCCCACCAGCAGTGGGTGCAGCACGAGGTCGCCGACGCGCAGATCCGGCTCGCCGCCGCGCACGCCCTCTACGACCAGGGCTTGCGCGAAGCCGACAGCGCGAACCCCGCCTTCTTCCCCACGCTGTCGCGGGCGAAGTATCTGGCGAACAAGGTGGCCGTGGACGTCGCGCAGCTGGGTGTGCGCGTGGGTGGCGCGTCGGGTTATCTGCGTGGGTCGCCGATTCAGCGACACCTGCGCGATGCCGAGGCGGGGCAGCTCATGGCGTATTCGACCGAGGTGCTCGCGGGCGAGATCGGCCGGGAAGTACTCGGTGTCGCGCCGAGTCCCTGACCGTGGTCACCACCCCGCCATGGCATCGCGGCGTCGCGCGGTGCGATAGGCGGCGGGGGTGACGCCGTACTTGGCGCGGAAGGCGCGGGAGAACTGGTCGACCGTGCGGAAACCGCAGCTGTCGGCGATGTCGCGTAGGCCGCGGGTACCGTCACCGAGGGCGCTCGCGGCGGCGGCCAGTCTGCGGGAGCGGATGAGCCGCCCCACGGACATGCCCTGAAGTTCGAACGCGCGGAACAGCGTTCGCCTGCTCACGTGCAACCGGACCGCGACCGCGTCCGGATTCACCGCCGGATCGGCGAAATTACGGTCGATGAAGTCGGCCGCTCGGCGGCGCAGCACGTCCTCGGCCGTCAATTCCCTTGTCGCATCGGCGAGATCGCGCTCGAGCAACGCGACCACCGCCGCCCGGAACATGATCTCGTCGATGCGCGCGACGATCCGCAGATGGCCGGGACTCGTTGCACCACAGGCTATATCGCGAGCGAACATCAGCGCCGACACCGCCGCCCGTGACAACGGCCACGACCGGCCACCTGCCGCGGCGGCGTCGAGGCCCCAGGCGGTCAGCGAATCGACCGGCAGGTAGAGGGACAGCACATCGGTGGCCGGGTTTTCGCGGCGTGTGAGTGCCGCCCGGTACGGGCTGTCGAGGCACAGCGCGAACGCTTCCCCGGCCACCGCGGTCGACCGGTGCCCGCGTTGTTCGAGGGTGGCGCGCCCGGTGAGCACCAAGCCCAGTTGCAGGTAGTGGCTGTAATGGTCGGGGGCGGTGCGGGTTCCGCGTTCGGCGGTGATGTCGGAGGAGCGCAGGCGGGCGACCAGTACCGACCCGGTGCTCGAGGTCCACAGTGTGGCGGCGAAATCCTCCTTGGCGCGGAGGTGGCAGCCGAAGGCCACCCGCTGCAGATCACGCGGTCCGCGCAAAGTTACGCCGCGATCGTCGGCCGGGCAGGGTCGATCCATCGGGCAGACAGTTTCGAGCAATTCGCTCGCCGATTGCCCCAAATCGAACAAAGCGGACTTTTGTCGGCTGGAGCGTCGTTCGGTACCGATGCTGTGCGCGCCCGCCTCGCCGTGCATATCCCACCTCCGCGCAAGGGTGTGCGGTCGCCGGAAACGGGGTGGGACGCGTCTCCGTCACCGGTTGCCTGCACCTGTCGACAACTGGAACTGCTCTCGAAAAGGCAAGGATAACAGTCTAATTCGATGACGCGTCCGCACCGGTGGATCTGCGCGGCGTCGGGTGGACGACACTCGCATTCCGTGCCAGGTTCGCCGGGATGTCGTGCCAGGACCGACTTGCGAGGGGTGGGCCGTAGACGGCTCCGAAGGCGGGTCCGGCCTGCCGATTCCGGTCACCCGGTGGTCGTCGTCGGTGGTTTGCTTGGTCATTGCGGTCCTCGCACCTGCGGCCTAACCTCGACTCCGTTGGCCCCCTTGCTGTTCCGTGGTTGACGGTCACGTGTCCTCCCCGAATTTCCGGCGCGCATCATCGACGACGAAGGACTACTGAAACATGCTGTGGGAAGCACTGCTGTGGGTGATCGTCGCCGCAGGACTGGCCGGGACCGCCGCCTATTTCGTGCGCAAGCGCGGTAAGGGCCGCGACGGTGAGTCCACCAACGAGTCGGTGGGACAGGTCTTCACCCTCGTCGGCGGACTGCAGGTGGTGCTGGCGTCGTTCCTGCTCATCGGTGTGCTCGACACCAATGCGGGCGCGGCGAAGGCCGCCTCCGACGAAGCGGACCGACTGCTCGCCCTGCAGTGGGCGGGCGACGCGTTGTCGGAACCGGCCCGCAGCACCGTCACCAGCGCGGTGCACGCCTATACCGGCGAGGTGATCGAAATCGAGTGGCCCGCCATGACCGCCGGTGCCGTGGTCGACGACACGGCGTGGAATCAGCTGTCGGCGGTGCGCCCCGCCATCGCCGCGACCCCTGCCGCCGACGAATGGCAACGCTCGCGCCAGATCGCGGCGGCCGACCGGCTGTGGGAGGTCTACGAGGCCAGGCAGGTCAGGATCGAAGCCGCGGGCAGCACACTGTCGCCGATGATGTGGCTGGCGCTGGCACTCGGCGCGCTGCTGTCGGTGGGTTTATCGCTGTTGTTCGCGGGCACCAGCGCGCGCGTCCACGTCATCGTGGTGTCCAGTTTCGCGGCGGTGGTGACGTTCATGATCTTCACCATCTTCGAACTGCAGAACCCGTATGGCCGGGCGGCGGCTGTCGCGCCGACGGCATTCGACGCTGTGCTGGCACAGCTGAGGTGAAAAAGACTGTGCGGGTGGTGATCTGGGCCGCCGTGCTGGCGGGAGTCGGCCTGTTCGCGCCGGGGTCTGTCGGTGCGGTTCCCGGCGGGCCCACCGTGCCCGATCGGCCGCAGGAACCGCGACCGTCGCTCTTCCTGACGATCAACCCCGCACCGCCCCCGTCGGTTGAGCGGCCGAGTGTCGTCGTACCGCCGCCTCGCGTCGATGCGCCGACAGTCGAACCCACGCCTCGCGTACCGCCGACGCGGTCATTTGAGGAGCCGGAGATTCGTCCCTTCGAGGGTCCGAAAGTACCCGTCCCTGATCACTCGTACGAAGTCTCACCAGTGCCGGCACCACCCCTCGATGGTCTGGAATTCCCCGCCCCGGCCCGCCCGTTCGACGGCCCGGAAGTGCCGGCACCACGGCTCCCGTTGCCCGTCCCACCGCCGCCGGCCCCGCTACCCGCTCCCGCACCGCCGGTCCCGTTGCCTGCTCCCGCACCGCCGAAACCGCCGCCGGCGCCCCTGCCCTCGGCCCCCGCCCCACCGGCGACACCGCCACCCGCCCCCGAACCACCACGGACATCTGCCCCGGAACCAACACCTACCCGCGAACGGCCACCGTCACCATCACCCACTCCGAGCGTGTCGGTCAGCCCCGAACCGGCCCCGCTGCCCTCACCCGCGGAACCTCCGCCCACGCCAGTCCCCACGCCGGCGAAGTTGATCGCACAGCCCGCGAGAGAGCCGGAAGCCGTTGTCGCCCAGCCGGTGGTGGTCGAACAGCGGCGCTGGGCACTCACTGCCGTGCTCCTGATCATCGGCAGCACGGGCGCGGCCAGGGCAGCGATGAGACGTTCGTAGAATCTGCCGACAATCGGTCAATCGCGGACTGGAATCCCCAGCTGTCGTGACTTCGCTGCCTCGATGATCGCGAGGAGGTCTGTGTGCAGTTGTTCGGTGCGGGCGGTGCCCAGGAGTTGGCCGAGTCCTTCTTCGATCGAGGGGATTGTCGATTGGGCGATGGTGATGACTTCGCGGCCTCGGTCGGTGGGGACGACGAGTTTGGCGCGCCGGTCCTTAGGGTCGGGTTCGCGGGTCACGTAGTGGTGTTGTTCCAGGTAGGCGACGAGTTCGGCCATGGATTGCTTGGTCATCTGCGCTCGTTCGGCGAGCGTGCTGACCGTGGTCCCGGTGCCGTCGAGATGCTGGAAGACCACCCCGTGCGCGGGGCGGACGGCGTCGTGACCCGCCGCGGCGAGGCGGGCGAGCGCGATGTCGTTGAGCGCGGCGAACGCCTCGCGCAACAGCACAGCGGTGTTGGTGGGGCACGAGCCGCCGTCGGCGACGAGAGGAACCGTTGACATCGACAGGGATCCTGTCTATCGTGGGGATATGGACAAGTTACCTGTCGATCGTACGACATCCGAATGCTGGCAGCTCGGCACCGATCAGATCACCGTGCTCACCAGCTCCGCCCAAACCCACGGACACCTTTTCGCGGTCGAAACCAGAATGCCGCCCGGCGGCGGGCCGCCGGTGATGCACCGCCACGACCACAGCGAGGTGTACTACGTCACCGAAGGTGAGTTCACCTTCTACGTCGGTGGCGACAGCGTCACCCGCCACCGCGCCGGCCCCGGCGACGTGGTCCCGCTCGCCGGCGGCACCCCCCACACCATCCGCAACGAATCCGACTCCGACGCAGTAGCTTTCGTCGTCCACACACCCGGCGCGGCGATGGAAGGTTTCACGCGTGCCGCCGCTGTCCTTGGCGCGCCGGGCCGGCGGCCGACGATGGAGCAGGTGCTCGCCCTGGCCCAGGAACACGGCATCGAAATGCTCGGCCCGGTGCCCGCCGAAGTTTGAGCTGCGGTTACACCGAGACCGACGCCCGCAGGGCGAGGTGGTCGCCTTCCCAGCGGCTGCGCAGGCGGCGGTCGTGGCTGACGATCACGATGGCGCCCGGGAAATGGGCGAGGGCGGTTTCCAGCTCCTCGACCAGGGCCGGTGACAGGTGGTTGGTGGGCTCGTCCAGGAGCAGGACGTCGACGGGTTCGGTGACCAGGCGGGCCAGGGCGAGGCGCTGGCGCTGGCCGGTCGACAGGTCCTCGACGCGGGTCGTGAACTGGGAGACGTCGAACAGGCCGAGGGAGAGTAGCTGGTTGCCGTGGAATTCGGGGTCGCCGGGGCGATCGCGGGCGAAGGCGACGAACATCATGCGGCCGCGGACGGCGGGCGGTGGTTCCTGGGCGAGATAGCCGATCTTGCCGTGCTTGGTGACGGTGCCGGCATCGGGTGTCAGTTGACCGGCCAGCGTGCGCAGCAGGGTTGTCTTGCCCGCGCCGTTCGGGCCGGTGATCAGCAGGCGGTCGCCCGCATTCAGTGTCAGGCTGGTCGGCTCGAGCCTGCCCGTGACGGAGATGTCGGTGGCCTCGAGCATGGTTCCGCCGGCGCCCGCGGTGGTCAGGGCGGGCGCGAAACGCAGGGGTTGCGGTGGTGCGGGGACCGGGTCGGCCAGGAGGCGACGCAGCCGTTCCTGTGCGTTGCGCACCCGGCTGGACACCGATTGCTGCACCCGACCGCCCGCACGGCTGTAGGCCATCTTGTTGTTGTCGGCCATCCCCCGACCAGGGGCGACCCGGCGGGCGGTGGTGTCGGCGGCCTCGCGGTAGCGTTCGGTGTCGGCCAGCCATTGCGCGTGCGCCTGCACCCAGCGCGCTCGTTCGGCCTTCTTCTCCGCCAGATATCCCGGGTAACCGTCGCCGTAGCGGACCACGCGCTGCCGGTCCGCGTCGACCTCCAGCAGGCTCGTTGTCACCCGCTCGAGGAATGCCCGGTCGTGCGAGACCGCCACCGTCGTGCCGCGCCGGGCGAGCAGGTGGTCTTCGAGCCAGGTCAGGGCGACGTCGTCGAGGTGATTGGTCGGTTCGTCCAGCAGCAGCACTTCCGGATCCGCCGCCAGCACCGCGGCCAGGCGCAACCGGACCTGTTCACCGCCCGACAGCTCGCCGATCCTGCGGTCGCGATCCACCAGATCCAAGCCGAGTCCGTGGAACGCCTGTTCCACGCGCGCGTCCGCGTCGTAACCGCCGTGATGTTCGAAAAGTATTGTCAGCTCACCGTATTCGTCGATCCCGGACTCGTCGCCCTCGGCCATCGCGACCTCGAGCCGACGCATCTCGGCTTCGACCGCGCGCAACTCGGCAAGGGCTCGGTCGATGAGCTGCTGCACCGTGAGGTGCTGGGGCAGCTGCTCGTCCTGCGCCAGGTACCCGACGCCACCCTCGGCATGGACCACGATCTCACCGCTGTCGGGCTGCACCCGCCCGGCGAACAACCGCAGCAACGTGGTCTTGCCGGACCCGTTCTCCCCGATGATCCCGGTCCGCTCGCCGACCTCGAGCGCACACGTCACATCCGTGAGGACGGGATCGCCGTCGAAAGACTTACTGACCGCGAGCGCGGTGATCTGGGTGGGCATGGAACTCTCCGAACTGTCGCACCACGGTAGCAACCCGTCGATTGCCTGCTCACAGCCGCGTGCGGTGCGTTTACCCGAGTCGGCGGATATCGCCGCGGACGCGGTAGAAACCGCCTCGGGCGGATTCGGAGACCGCGTCGACGACGTAGCGGGCGCCCGCGTGACGGATGTCGCGGGGGAATTGAACGTTCCAGCCGGGGTCGTAGCCCGGAGAGACCACGTGGACGCGCAGGGAATCGCCGTGCTGGAGGCATTCGACGATGACGCCGGTGCCCACATCGGTGGTGACTTCCAGGGTGGTGCTGGGGACCACAGCCGAGAATTCGGGGGCCTTCACCGAGCGGGTGGTCGGTAGCACGCCTCGGTCGGCCTCGCGGATGGCGGATTCGCTGACATCGAGGCAGGCCAGGGCGCCGGAGGTGGTGACGAGGTAGAGCTTCTCGTCGTGGTACTGCATGGAGTAGGCGGAGCCGCAGCCGGTAGCGAGTTTCCACAGGCGGGTGCCGGTGGCGTCGAAGCAGTAGACCGAGGAGTGGGAGTCGCCGGCGAAGACATAGCGGCCGTCGGGGGAGGCGGCACAGGAGAAGACGGCGGCATCGCACTGGTAGATGCGGGTGGGCTCGCCCTGCTTGGTGATCTCCTCGACCTGGTTGTGTGAGGTGCCCGCGTAGACGGTGTCGGATTCCTGCCAGCCGAACAGGACCGCGCCACGGGTGGACGAATTCCACTGTGAGCGACCGGTTTCCAGGTGGTATTTGGTGACGCCGGCACTGTGGCCGTGGTAAACGCCGGTGGGGTCGACGCGGACCATCCAGCCGGAGTTGCCCTTGCTTCGAGCTGACCAGAGGGATTCCTCTTCGTGGTCGATGACGGTCAGGCCGCCCGCGGCGTCGGAGGCGGCGAGGATGCCGTCGTGGATATCGAGCCAATAGACGTCGTCGGCGGAGACGTCGTAGGCGGCGCGGGGGACCTTGCCGGACAGGTCGTAGACGCGACCGTCATCGCAGCCCGCGTAGATCCAGAAGTCGTCGGCGACAATGCATTTGACGGCGTCGGGCAGTTTGAAACGGTTGGTCACCACGCCCGCGGGAGTGAGGGTGAAGACCTCGCCGGATTCGTTGCCGACCCAGCAGCGCTGACCGTCGACGAAGATGCCGAACGCGGCGGCACCGGAGTCGAAACGCCACAGCACGGGCGCGGACTTGGCGGTGGAGCGCTGGCTGGTGATGCTGCGCCGGGTGACGGTGCGGCGTTCCCGCGCGCCCATCACAGCGGGCGCGTACCCCTTGCGCACCTTCTCGCCGATCTTCTTCTGCGCGGCCGAGCGTGCCTTGTCCTCGGTCGCGAAGGAGCTCGCCTTGGACTGGCCCTGCTCGCCGATGCGACCGAACCGGATGCTCACCTCGGTTCCGGCGACGATCACCTCGTAGAACTTGTGCGAGGAGCCCGCGTCGTCGGACAGTTCGAGATAGGTGGTTTCGGCGGTCATGCGTCCTCGCTCAGTTCGTGGAGATCGATCTCGCGAAAAGTAGCAAGGGGCACCGACATCCGCGAGTACGTGCGGTTTTCACCGCTGGTGCGAAAGGGTTTCTCGTACAGTGGAACCAAGTGTTCGTTTGGGGGAGAGGCCGCGGGTGGCGACGAATTTGGCGAAGGGGCAGAACGGTCCGCTGAGTGTTGGGGATGTCGTGGTGTCGGTGCAGGTCGCGGCGTCCGCGGAGTTGTCGGCGCTGCTGGTTACCGAGACGGGGAAGGTGCGCAGCGATGCGGACTTCGTGTTCTACAACCAGCCGATGGGGCCCGGAGTTCGCCTGCAACCGGCGATGCCGGGGCAGCCGTCGGCGTTGGCGGTGTCGCTGGGTCAGGTGCCGGGCGATATCGCCCAGATTCGGGCGGTGATCACCCTCGATGACGTGGGCGCCACGTTCGGTCGTTTCGTGGCACCGTCGGTGGTCGTCGCCGACGGCGGCGGGAATCGGTTGTACGAGTACCGGATCGACGGTTTGACGACCGAGTCCGTGGTGATCGCGGTCGAGCTCTACCGGCGGCAAGGTGGCTGGAAGGTGCGTGCGGTCGGCGCGGGGTACGCGGGTGGGTTCGCGGATTTGGTCACCGATCACGGCATCACCGTCGACTCGCCACCACCGGTCGTCACCTCCGCTCCGGTCTATCCCGCCACACCACCGCGGCCGGTGACCGACCCGCCGCGCCTCCCGAATGCCGGTCACCGGCCGACACCACCGGCCTCCGCCGGCGAGGTCACGTTGTCGAAGAATCGCCGCGTCACCCTGGCGAAAGGGCAGCGGGTCACCCTCCGCAAGGACGGCGGCGTCGCACTGACCTTCATCCGGATGGGCTTGGGCTGGGATCCGGTCCGGCGCGGTGGGCTGTTCGGCCGCCGCGAGATCGAGATCGACCTGGATGCCTGGGTGGCGATGTTCGCCGACCGGAACCTCGTCGACGTCGCCTACTACGGCCAACTCGCGTCCAAAGACGGCTCGATCCGCCACCAGGGCGACAACCTCACCGGCGAGGGCGACGGCGACGACGAGGTCCTGCTCGTCGACCTGACCCGCGTCCCCGCCCATGTCACGACGCTCCTGTTCGTCGTCACCTCTTATCAGGGCCACACCTTCGAGAAGGTCACCAACGCGTTCTGCCGCCTCGTGGACAACACCACCGACACCGAACTGGCCCGCTACTCCCTCACCGGCGGCATGCCGTTCACCGCGATGGCCATGGCGAAAGTCTTTCGCGGCGAAGGGGACTGGCAACTACAAGCCCTCGGCGAGGGCTTCCACGCCAAGCACCCGGGCGAGGCAGTACCACTACTGGGTCGCTTCGTGAACTAGGCCGCAACAATCTCGCTGGCGCCGCTGAGTTGGGCGTAGCGGCCGCCGTGGTCGAGCAGTGTGGGGTGGTTGCCCAGTTCGGCGACTCGGCCGTGGTCGAGGACGGCGATCTGGTCGGCGTCGCGGATGGTGGTGAGGCGATGGGCGATCGTGATGACCGTGCGGCCCTGGGCCACGACGTCGATGGCGGCCTGGACCGCGCGCTCGGTTTCGTTGTCGAGGGCGCTGGTCGCCTCGTCGAGCACCAGGACGCGCGGGTCGCGTAAGAGGGTGCGGGCCAGGGCGATTCGCTGCTTTTCGCCGCCGGAGAAGCGGTGGCCGCGGGCGCCGACCACGGTGTCGTAGCCGTGGGGGAGCGAGGCGATCAGGTCGTGGATCTGGGCGGCGCGGGCGGCGCGTTCGATCTCGGCGTCGGTGGCCTCGGGTTTGGCGTAGCGGAGATTCTCGCGAATGGTGGTGTGCAGCAGGTAGGACTCCTGGGACACCACGCCGACGATGCGGGCGAGGGTGTCGAGTTCGAGGTCGCGGACGTCGATGCCGTCGATGCTCACCCGGCCGCCGGTCGCGTCGTGCAGTCGCGCCACGAGCGAGGCGAGAGTGGTTTTGCCGGAACCGGTTTCGCCGACGAGGGCGAGTGTCGATCCTGGCGGCACGACCAGCGACACGTCGTCGAGCACGTCGGGGCCGGCGGCGTCGTAGCGGAAGCTGACATTGTCGAAGCGGACTTCGCCCACGACATCGCGAGGGTCCAAGTCGACCGGCTGAACAGGCTCGTCGATCTCGACCGGAAGGTCGAGGTAGCCGAAGATGCGGCTGAACAATGCCATCGAACTGGTGACTTCGACACCGACATTGAGCAGCGCCATCAGTGGCCGGAAGAGCCCGGCTTGCAGAGTGGTGAAGGCGACCAGCGTGCCGATCGTCATGCCGCTGCTGGTCGCGGGCAGGCCCGCGGCGAGGTAGATCACCGCGGGAATGGCGGCGAAGACGATGCTCATGGTGGCCATCCGCCAGCGGCCCGCCAGCTGCGCGCGCACTTCGAGGTCGACCAGCTCGCGCGAGGTCTCCTCGAACTGAGCAGAGGCGAGCGGCCCGGTGCCGAGCGTCTTGCCCAGCTGCACCCCGCTCACCGAAAGCCCCTCCTCGACCTGACCGTGCAGGTCGGCGAGATGACGTTGGCGCTGAGCGCTGATCGTGCGGCGCAGCAGAGCCACCCGCCGGGTCAGCCAGATCGCCGGCGGCAGCACCACCAGCGACAGCAGCGACAACCGCCACGACAGCACCGCCATCGCGACGGCTGTGCCCACCACGGTGGTGACATTGCTGGCGATGGAGGTGGCCGTGCTTGTGACCACCGACTGCATGCCGCCGACATCGTTGATCAGCCGCGACTGCACCTCACCGCCGCGGGTGCGGGTGAAGAACGCCAGCGACTGCCGCTGCAGGTGGCGGAACACATCGGCACGCAGGACATGCATGACCCGCTGTCCGACGGTGGTGGAGATGAGGGTCTGGCCGACGCCGAGCACCGCGGTGAGCACGGTGACGGCGAGCATGCCGCCCACGGCCCAGAGCAGCAGCGACACATTCTGCTGTGGCAGCGCGTCATCGATCACCAGGCGCAGCAGGAACGGCGAGGCGAGGCCGATCGTCGAACCCGCCACGATCAGGACGGTCAGTAGGGTGAGCTGAAGACGGTACGGCGCGAAGAGCGCGGCGACCCGGCGCAGGGACACCGGCGACTCACGCAGCTGGTCGCGGTCAGCCGGGTCGGTGCGGCGGGTACGCCGTGATTCTTTGTCTGTCATATATGCAACCCCCTTGGGTTGTGCAGTTATGCTGAGGTTACCTCACTATCTGGTTGGGTAAACGAATCGAGAGGCGAGTTTATGCCCGACAACGAGAGCGACCTCCTGATGCAGGTGGCCAGGACGCTCCGTCGGCGCTGGTCAGCGGCCTACGCCCCGCTGGGACTGACCCCACACCAGGCCCGCGCTCTCCGCGTGACCGGCGAACACGACGGCCTTCGTCCCTCGGCCATCGCCGATGCATTGCGCATCAGCCCCCGCTCGGCCACGGAAGTGGTGGACGCACTCGAGGAAGCCGAACTGGTCACTCGGCAGCCCGACCCGACAGACCGCCGCGCGATCCTCGTGTCGGTGACCGCACTGGGCAAGCGAACACTGTCCACCCTGGCCGAGGCCCGCGCGAAAGACGCCGACGACTTCTTCGGCCGACTCACCGACCGCGAGCGCGACGCACTACGCGACATCCTCGGCAAGCTCGTTCCTTGATCGAGCTCATCGAGCGTCGTGGCGCCCGGCATACCTCTTGGCGACTTGAACGACGCCGACCAACATGGCGACCAACAAGAGCGTGCTGAGCAGAGGGACGAGATCGAGGGGCAATGTGTAGGCCATGACGAGGCGGGCACCGGCGTCGAGCAGGAAGGCGCAGCCCCAGGCGAGCGTCAGCAATCGCATCGCACGGCGGAAGGTGGGGTCGTCGCGCCAACTGTCCTGCCAGGAGCGGGCGGTCGGCTCGGGCATGAGCGACAGCGTCGCGCTCAGCACGAACGGCCGGGCCGCCAGCAAGGTGCCGATCGTCCACAGCCCGGCCAACCCGGTCAGGTAGCTCTCCCTGGCAACCAGCAGTCGGGGATCGCCGGTGACCAGGCCCACCGCGGTGCCGCACAGCAGGATGCTGAGAGTGAACAGAGTTCGGGTCTCGACGCGGCGTTCGGTGACGAGCCGATAGACAAGCAGGACAAGGGGAATCGCGCCGCTGACGACCAGTGCGAGCCACTGGTCCACGCCCGCCGCACGCAGCACGTAGAACATGGCCAGCGGGACGGCGGTATCGGCGAAAAGCGTTATGAGAGTGGCAGTTCGACTGTGTCTCGTGGCCTCGACCGCTGTCATCAGGAGTCGTTTCCGGTGGCGAGTTCCACCATGGTCACCAATTCGGCCGTGTAGGAGTCGATATCGAAGTCGGGATCCGCCGCGATACCCGCGCCCGCCGCATCGACAGCCGCTCGGATGACGATCGCCATCGGCCTGGTCGCGAAGGCGCGGAACTCACCACTGTCCTGCCCGGAACGCAGGATCGACTCGAGGTGTCGAACAAGATCGTCGGCGCCGTCGTACCGTGGCCGATCGTCGGCGCCGCGACAATTCATCAAGATGTCGGCGACCACCCGCACATCGGTCGGATATTCCTTGATGAACGCCAGGTTCGCTTCGAGGTACCCACGCAGAGCCGCGGCGACATTCGGCGCCTCCTCGACCCGCGACCCGATCGCGGCGCCCGCCCGGGTGTAGAGCTCGAGCACGACCTGCTCGGTGAGCTCGTTCTTGCCGGCGAAGTGATACGAGATCATCCCGGGACTGCTCAACCCCGCCCGCTTCGCGATCTTGACGAACGACGTATGGGCATAACCCAATTCGGCGATCGTCTCGATCGCCGCGGCAACGATCTGCGCCCGCCGGCCTACCTCGGTGAACGTCCGATCCTGCGGGTTTGCTTGCATGAACAAATTCTAGTTCATGCAAACAAATCTGGTCAGGGATTGGCGACCATAGGCAGGCACTCAAAGTCCTCGTCCGCCCGTGACCTAGCCGCGGGGCCGAATGTGACAGGGCACCTCGCCCACCGGGTGCAGAACCACGTCGGCGGTCACCTCGACCTTGCCGGGTGGGGTGGTGAATTCGAAGTCGCGAACCAATGTGGCCAGTGTCAGGGCGGCTTCGAGCATCGCGAACCGCTGCCCGATACAGCCGCGCGGACCGTGTCCGAACGGGAACCAGGCGAACCGGTGTCGCTGTTTGTCCTGGTCGGGGTCGAAACGGTCCGGGTCGAAGCGGAACGGGTCCGGCCACAGGTCGGCGCGGTGGTGAATGATCCACGGCGCCACCGTGACACCCGCACCGGCCGGGATGTGGAAGCCGCAGATGTCACTGTCCTGCACTGTCTGCCGGGGGATGTAGGGACCCGACGGATAGAGCCGGGTGGCTTCCTTGAGCACCATCGTGGTGTAGGTCAGCGCGTGGATGTCGGCAGCCGTCGCCGAGGGCCCGGTCAGGATCCGATCGGCTTCCTCGCGTACCTTGGCCTGGGCCCGCTGGTCGGTGCCGAGCAGGTGCAGCGCGAAGGTGAGCGCGGTCGCGGTGGTGTCGTGACCGGCGAACAGGAAGATCTTCACCTGGTCGCGAATCTCGTTGTCGGACAGGGCGTCCTCGCCGTCGCGAGCGGAAACCAAGCGGCCGATCAGGTCCGAGCCGGGAACCTCCGCGGCGCGGCGATGGGCGATGATCTCGTCGCACACGGTATTGATGGCGTGCTGCGCGCGGGCGATACGGCGGTTCGCCGGCGACGGCCAGTTCAACGGTAGGGACACCGGCGAGAGGCCGCGCGCGCGGACCGCACGTCCCAGAACGGGAAAGGTGGACCGCACGATCGGCACCATCCGCGTCGAATCCTCACCGAAGAGCACCCGCGCCACGATGGCGAGCGTGAGCCGGGTCATTTCCGCGCCGACATCGACGACACCTTCGGGCCGGGCACGCCACCTCGTCACCGTGCGATCGACCTCGTCGACCATCGTGGCGGCATATCCGTCGACGCTGTGCGCGGTGAACAGAGGTTGGATGAACCGTCGCTGCCGCTGCCAGGTGTCGTCCTGACTGGTGACGAGGCCGTTTCCGAACATGTCGCGCATCGGCTGATAGAACCGGCCGTCTTTGCGATAGTTGCGATTGCTCGGGGCGTTGAGGATCTGTGCGGCGCCGTCAGGGTCGCCGACGATGAAGTACTCGCGGCGCATCCCCGGCGGCCCGAATTCGTAGCGGGCGACATCGCCGCACTCGTCGAAACCACGCAGACCCGTGCCGAGCGGATCGCGGAGAAACTCCCTGGTGGTCCCGAGCAACCAGGTGCCGGACACGGTCGCGGGCTCTGTCCGATGCGGCGCTGTGGTGGTCATCGAAGTCCTCCTTCTCGGATTCTTCTATCCTCGCCCCGCGCGGACCTCGCCAGTGCGAGTATTCGACTACCTCAACCGGCTTCCGGCGCGCGTAGAGGAGTAGCGCACCACTCGCGCCGTCGCTCGAATCAGCACGCATGCTGGGGATATGAGCAAATATCAGCGGCGAAGGGCAGCGGCGATAGACCTCTTGCCGGTGCCGTACGCGCTGGCGATCCGACTGCGCGACGAGGGCGTCGACGAGGCGACGATCGCTGCGCGTGTCGGTATCGAACCCGAAGCGTGGGGGAATTTCCTGGCGATCGCGATGGCCAAACTGTCCGCTGTGGAATGTCCCGAGGAGCCTTCGAAAGGCTAGAGCAGACGCGTATAATTCGATGATGATCAGCGCGTGGCCGCTGGTGGGTCGGGACGAAGAACTGCGAACGATCGAGGCCGCGATCCGCGGGAACGGCAACGCCGGACTCGTGCTCGCAGGCGCTGCGGGCGTGGGCAAAACCCGCTTGGCGCGCGATGCCACCGCGACCGGTTCCAGAGTGCATTGGGCCGTGGCCACATCCTCCGCGCGCTGCCTGCCCTTGGGCGCGTTCGCGGACCTGTGTCAGCATCTCGGGTCGGACCCGATGCAACTCGTGCACGAGGTCATCCACGCACTGACCGTCCCCGATCAGCCGGTCGTCGTCGCCGTCGACGACGCGCACCTGCTCGATGAACTCTCGGCCTTCCTGGTCCACCAGCTCGTGGTTCGGAAGCTGGCGACCGTGCTGCTGACGGTGCGCACCGGAATGCCCGCCCCGGACGCGATCACTGCACTGTGGAAGGACCAGGCACTCCCGCTGCTGGAATTGCAGCCGCTCGGTTACGCGGAAATGCAGGCGCTGCTCGAGGTCGTGCTCGACGGCGCCGTCGAGTCCGACAGTGCGCGGCGAATCTGGTCGTTCACGCAGGGCAACGCGCTGTACACGCGCGAGCTGGTCGACAGTGAGCGCGCCGCGAATCGGCTCTACCGCAGTGCGGGACTGTGGATCTGGCACGGGCAGCCGACGGTGTCGCGCACGCTGCGCGAGCTGATCGACACGCGGATGGGAACGTTGTCGGCCGAGGTGGCCGACGTCCTCGACATCGTCGCGCTCGGCGAGCCCCTCGACGCGACGGTGCTGAGCAGGTTGGCGGATTCGCGTGCGATCGAAGCCGCCGAAGCGCAGAGCCTGATCGTGGTCACCGACGACGTTTCGCCCCGAATCCGGTTGGCACACCCGCTTTTCGGTGAGGTCCGTCGGTCCGAGGGCAGCACGCTTCGGCTTCGCCGGTTACGCGGGCTGCTCGCCACCGAACTGCGACACTCGGGCGGTCGCCCCTCCGCGCAGGGGATCGTCGCCAGGGCGGAGCTGACGCTCGAATCCGATCTGCCGCCTGATGCGGCCTTGTTCGGTGCCGCGGCCGACGCCGCGCTCGAGATGCTCGACCCCGTGCTGGCGGTTCGTTTCGCTCAGGCTGCCTGGGAGGCGGGCGGACGGGTCGACCACCGGGTTCTGCATGCGAAGCTGCTGATGCTCGTCGCCCGAGGTCGTTCTGCGGAAACAGCATTCGCGCAGCTGGCGGACTCGGATCTCTCGGAGCGAGACCGGGTGGAAGTGTCCGGTCTGCGGGCGGCCAACCTGGTCTGGATGCTCGGCAGACCCCGTGACGCGAGCGCGGTTCTCGGCGCCGCCGCAGCCGGGCAGGCCGCCACGGTGACGGCCATCCGGGCCTCGGTGGAGTCCGTACTCGGCCGACCACATGCCGCGATCGAGGCCGCCCATTCCGCGTTGCGGTCGACGCGGGTCCCCGAATTCCACACGATGATGGCACTGGGCGCACAGGTGCTGTCCTTCGGCGCGATCGGCCGGATCACCGACGCCGACACCGCTGCTCGCCGTGGATTCGAGTTGGCGGCCCGCTCGGGGGAGACGGCGCATTTCCGGTTCTGGATCGGCGCCCTGCACGCCCGCGCGCTGCGGCTGGCGGGGCTGCTGACCGACAGTGCGGCCGGGGCGGAGCAACTACGGTCCGAGGCGCTCGACGCTCCCGGACTGGCCCGCGTGCAGTCGGTGCTGCTGATCGGGCACGCGGACCTCGGACTCGGTCGCCTCGACACCGCGATCAGAGCACTGCGCGAAGCCCTCGCAGGCGCCACCGCCTACGAGACCACCGACGGACTGCGGGCGGCATGCCTGATGTGGCTGGCCGAAGCCCTCGCTATGACCGGCGACAGCACCGCGGCCGCAGCGGCGCTCACCCAATGCGACTCGATCCGATACCCGGACTTCGCCTTCACGGATACGGCCGTATCCATCGCGCGGGCGTGGACTGCAGCTGCGGAAGGTGCTGTCAGCCAAGCACTCTCGCTGCTGAACGATGCGACCTCCGTGGCGCGCGATCGAGGGCAACTGGCCAACGAAGTGATGTGTCATCAGGCAGCGACCCAGCTGGGCGACTGCTCAGGGGCCGTCCGTCTCGCCGAGCTGACCGAACTCGTGG
Organism: Nocardia sp. NPDC058658; assembly: GCF_042716665.1. Lineage (NCBI taxonomy): Bacteria > Bacillati > Actinomycetota > Actinomycetes > Mycobacteriales > Nocardiaceae > Nocardia > Nocardia sp. NPDC058658. The sequence goes on along the minus strand of NZ_JBHXRR010000001.1, from coordinate 548,059 downwards.
AAGGACCCCGTGTGCACGCCGCCGCCGCGTACGCCGCCGCCCTCGCGAAGACCGACGGCGAGGCACTGGAAGTGGCGTCGCGATCCTATGAAGCGATGGGCGACGCGATCGCCGCCGCCGACGCAGCCGCACAAGCCTCGATGGCGTACTCACACCAGCAACGCCGCGGTGCCGCCCTGACCGCGCTCGCCACCGCCGGTCGCCTCGCCGCGCAATGCAGAACCGCACTCACCCCGGCGCTACGTGCAGCGTCCTGCCCCGAGCCCCTGACCGGGCGCCAACGCGAAATCGTGGCGTTGGCAGCGCAAGGATTGTCGAATCGCCAGATCGCACAACGCCTTACGGTGTCGGTGCGCACCGTCGAAGGACACCTGTACCGCGCTTCGCAACGCACCGGGGCCGTCACCCGCGACGAACTGGGAAGAATCCTCCACGGCCGCCCTTCGTGATTCTTCGGTCGAGCGATTACGCCGGGCTCAGGCGTATACGAACCAGCACTGGGGCAACCTTGTTCATCGCGAACAGTCGAGGTCCGAGTCTGGCGTTGATGTTGAATCGGCGGAGCTCCGCCGGCGTCAGGTCGGTCACCGTGGCCGTCGCCGACCTCCATCGCCACCAGATCCGCAGCCGGACCCGGGGATCGGCCTGGACATTGCGCACCCAGTCCGCGCGCGTGCCGTGCACCGAGATCAGCGACATGACCTCACCGTCCCACGGTCCGCGCGCCAAAGGGATCCGCCGCGGCTCGCCGGAGGTTCGACCGGTCGTCTCGAGAACCACCCACAGCGGATTGAGCGTAGCCATGAGGATCGCCCCCGGCTTGCCCAACCGCCAGAACCGAAGCACCCCAAGGGGTCTCAACGTGGCCATACAAGGACGGTACCGCCACACACCAAGCGGTCGGCCGTTATGGCAACGGTCAGCGCCGATCGCCGACACGGCATCCCGATGGAAGCCGCCGATAGTCGCACCGCTGAACAGCTCGCGAGTGCCACGCTCGGCCCGACCTCCGATTCCGGCCAGAACCACGTCGTCGGCATCGGCAAGGAGATCGCCACCCTGTTGGTCCCCGATCGACCCCCGGCGGTTCCCTGAACCGTGTGGCGGTTCAGCGTCCGACGTGCGTGCGGGGCGCGATCACGCGCGCGGTCCGAAGAACTCGGCGCGGGCCGCGTCGATGCGTGCTTGGGCCTGGGCGGCGCCCTGGAAACTGACCACGGCCGATCCGCCACCGGCGAGGCCGAGGGCGAGGAGGCCGCCGATCACCGAGAGGAGTTCCGGCTCGGGGAGGATGCCCGTGTTGCTGGTGGGTGCGACCTCGTGGGTGGGAACGGCCGCACCGCCGGCGGGTGCGGGTGCGGGAGTGGCAGGTTGATCACCCGCTCCGCCCGGGGCCGGTGAGCTGGGTGACTCACCAGCTTCGCCGGGCGATCCGCCGGGCGGTGTGGCGCCGCCGGGGGAGTCGCTGCCTGGTGCGCCGCCGGGTTCGGCGGTGTCAAGATCGTCAGCCTCCGGCGCAGGCGGGGGCTGTGCGCCAGGGGCTACGGCTTCGGGGGCAGGTTCCGGGCCAGGTGCCTGCGGCGCGGGCGCATTGCCGGGATTCGGGTTGTTGCCCTGGTTACCGCCACCGTTTCCCTGGTTGCCGTTTCCGTGGCCGGGGTTCTGGTTCCCGTTGTTGCCCTGGTTGCCCCCACCGTTTCCCTGGTTGCCATTTCCGTTTCCCGGGTCCTGGTTCGCGTTGTTGCCTTGGTTACCGCCACCGTTGCCTTGGTTGCCGTTTGCGTTTCCCGGGTTCTGATTCCCGTTGTTGCCTTGGTTACCGCCACCGTTGCCTTGGTTGCCATTGCCGTTTCCCGGGTTCGAGTTCCCCCCGTTCCCGTGGTCACCCGGACCCGCGACAAACCGGACAGCATCGCCATCGCCGAATCCACCGGAACCATCGGAGGACCTCCCGGCGACGGCAATCTCGTGGTCACCGATCCCCGGCTGACCAGCCATCATCCCCCCGTAACCGAGCAGCCCGAAGACACCGGCGGCCCCGGCTACCACGACCGTTCGCTTCATCCGACCGCTTGCCACACGCCCTCCGCCCCGTCCTCGAAAACCCAGCTCACACCATTGCGGTCGGATCGAACTCCTCCAGCGTTACGCACCGCCGCGCCCGAGACCAGAATTCTCGCAGGCACGGACCACACCCGGAGGCGATCCGGACATGCGGCGATCCGCTCCGGGCGGACATCGAAATCAGCCGCTGACCGCGTATCGCTACCTGCCGCTCGGCGCGCCGGCCCGGTGTCGACCGGCGAGTTGATCATCGACACACGTAGGCCACAGGGGCCGCGGCGGTCAGTGTGACGAGCGTCCACGCCAACGGTCGGGGATCGTGGGGTCACGCGATGCCGACCAGCGGCGCGACCAGGTCGACGATGGCGAAATGAGTCAGACCCAGCAGAGCGGAGGCGCTGCCCGCTGACAACGGCGAACAGGCCCCGCCAGGATGTCACCTGCAGCAGGCCGCCGACGAGCGGTGACAAGGTCGGCGCGAGCCCGCTGACCTGCATCAATGTGATGAAGAACCGCGCGGCCGCGGCGCCTTCGTAGGTCGGGCAGCGCGGGGCGGAGAGAGGTCGATCGAGAGCGGCCCGAGGGCTGTCAACGACGCCATTAGCAGCACCAGACCCGACGTGCTCCGCGTGGTGGTGGTCAATAGTGCTGCTCGAGACGAGAATGCCCCTCCCCGCCGAGGGAGGGGCATTCTCGTCTCGCTCAGACAGTTTCGAGTGTCCGTGCCTGCGGTGCGGAGGTTTCGGTGATGCGCTTGCCCAGGGTGATGAAGAAGAAGATCAGGCCCACGGTCAGGATGATGTGGCCTCCTCCGGCGAAATGGGCTGCCAACTCGGGGGTTTCGTGGCCGAGGACTGTTCGCGTACCGCGGATCGTCATCACTGTGACGGTCAAGGCGAGGCCCGCGTTGTAGGTCCAGAAGAACGGGTTGAACAGCTTGCCCGCCGACAGCGTGAACATCTTCTCCAAGGCCAGGACGATCAGGAAGAACAGCATGCCCAGAGCCAGCAGGTGGGTGTGCACGAGTCCCAGCTGGGACTCGCCCTGGAAGTCGTTGAGCTTGGTGATCTCGCGGTAGTACAGGCCGCTGATCAGACCGACGATCATGTAGGTGTGCGCCGCGTAGTAGAGCTTTTTCATCATGGTCCTTCAGTAAGAAACGGTGAAACGCTGACCCACGAAGGAGGCGTTCTGTAGTGCGTCGACGATGGCGCTCGCGTAATCGCCTACGCTGATGCGGCTTTCGCCATCGGCATCGGTGATCGGGGTGTCGCGGGCCTCGGCGCGGTAGGTGCCGGTCGCCTCACCGGGCACCAGGTGTACCGGCGGCGGGCTGGCGTAGGACCAGCGGACCGACGTATCGGACGCACGCAGAATTTCCAGTGCTTCGCCCTGGTCGCGGGCAGTTTCGAGATACTGCGGCGGGAAGTTCGGCGAGTCGACGAAACGTTGACCTGGCGCGTATTCGAGGCTGCCGCCACCGCCGAGGAACACCAGGCGGTCGACGCCCGCGAGGGGCAGTGCCTCGAGCAAGCTCGCCGCGCCACGGGGGACCAGTCGATCCTCGCCCTTGATGGCGGCGACGACAGCATCATGGCCTGCGACAGCATTTTTGACCGAGGCGGGGTCGGTGACGTCCATCGTTGACCGGTCGAGGGCGGTGACCCGCAAGCCGCGGGCGGTGGCCTCGCGGACGACCGCACTGCCGAGGTTGCCACGGGCGCCGATGACAGCGATTATCATGGGCTCCTGATTCAGGTCGTCGATGAAATCGCTGATGAGCGGGGCGATTTCGGGGAGGTTCTCCTCGAGTGCGAAGTGGCCCGTATCGAAGATGTGGATGCCTGCCTCGGGGAGGTCGCGCAGGTAGGCACTCGCGCCTGCCTCGGGAAAGAAGGCGTCGTTGCGGCCCCACAGGATCAAAGCGGGTGGCCGGTGGTCGCGCAACCACTGCTGCCAGACCGGGTAGAGAGCGAGGTTGGTGTGGTAATCCAGTCCCAGCTCGACCTGGGCATCCTTGCGGCCCGGCAGGTCGAGGAAGTGCTGGTCCAGGGTCCAGCCGTCGGGCGCGATGAGCTCGGGATCGGTGGTGCCACCCTCGTATTGGCCGCGCGTGACGGGCAGTTCGAGGATCTGGCGCACATTGTCCGCGCCGCCCGGTACCTCCGGGGTGTTCGCCGTCATGGCGCGGGCGAGGTCGGACAGACCCTCGTCGTAGGCGTTGGAGTTCTGGACGATCAGCCCGGCGATCAGTTCGGGGCGACGGGTCGCCAGGCGCAAACCCACGGGGCCACCGAAGTCGAAGGCGTACAACACAAATCGCGTCAGCCCCACCGCATCGACGAACCCCTCGACGATGTCGGCGAGCCGCTCGAAGCGGTACTCGAAGTCCGCGGGTGCCTCGGTGTGCCCGAACCCCGGGTAGTCGGGGGCGATCAGCCGGTATCGCCCGCCCAGCGCGTCCATGAGCCGCCGGAACTGATGCGAAGCCGACGGAAAACCGTGCAGCAGAAGCAAAGTCGGTGCCCCTTGCGGTCCGGTCTCGCGGTAGAACACCCGCACCCCGTCGACCTCCACGAACCGATGCCTGATGCGCGGAACGCTGACTGCCACCATGGCAAAACCGACCTCTCTGAATGTTTTTCGTAGACGAATCTATGATTGAGCGTTCGCTGGGTGTGATCAACGAGAAATCACCCAACGATCGTTAACCGGCGGGCAAGGATCACGAGGACGACAGTGGAACGAAACGAGATCGAGGCGTTCCTGACGCTGTCGGAGGAACTGCATTTCGGCCGCACCGCCGAACGACTGCGGGTGTCGACGGCGCACGTCAGCAAGACGATCAAGGCGATCGAACGCCAGGTCGGGGTGCCGCTGTTCGAGCGGACCAGCCGCAAGGTCGCGCTCACCGCGGTCGGCATCCAGCTGCGTGAGGAACTGCGCCCCGCCTATGAGCAGGTGCAACGCAGTATGCGCAACGCCAAGCTGGCCGGGCGCGGCATCGCGGGGACGTTGTGGGTGGGCTACTTCGGGTCTGCCGGTGGTCGGTATCTGCTCGAGGTGGGCGAGATCTTCCATGCCCGCTACCCCGAATGCGAGGTGCGGATCGCCGAGATGCAGCTCAGCGACGGGGCGAACCGGCTGCGCTCGGGTGAGGTCGAGGCGCTGCTGTGCTGCTTCCCGATGTGTGAGCCCGACATGGCCATCGGGCCGCCGCTGATCTCCGAGGACAAGATGCTCGCCGTCCCGTCCGGCCACGAGTTCGCGAGCAGGAAGACCCTGTGCCTGGAGGACCTCGCCGAGGTCGAGATGATCCAGAACCCGCCGGAACTCCCGGCCGACTTCGACGAATTCCACCACCCCAAGCGCACCCCCTCCGGCCGTCACATCCGCCCCGGGCCAACGGCGTGCACCTTCCAGGAAATCCTCGCCCTCGTCGGGGCGGGCAAGGGCGCCTACCTCACCACCACCCAGGCGCCGCTGTTCTACCTGCGCCCTGATGTCACCTTCGTCCCCGTCACCGACGCCCCGCCCCTGCAATTCGGCCTCGGCTGGATGACCGCGGGACTCACCCGTAGGGTCGAGGCGCTCGTGCAGGTGGCGGTCGACGCCGGGCAGCGCGCGAGCTGAGCCGCCTCAGGCGCCCTGACCCCGCTCGGCCACATCGGCCCAGCTCTTCAGCCGCTCCGCCTGCACCTGCGGCAGGATCGAGTCACCGTGCGCGGCAACGAGATCGGCGAGGGCGGCGGCCCGGCGGCTGCGTGACACCGACGGTCCGGTCGCCGAGATCGCCCACACAGTGGGCTACACCTCGGAGTTCGCGTTCTCCCGGGCGTTCTCGCGGGAGATCGGCACGGCACCGGGACGGTATCGTCGCGGCGTGGCAGTCCCGGGGCCGGTAGCCGAACTGGTGGCGCGCTAGGGGCCGCCGGTGTGTCAGCTGGTAGCGACGAGTTGCTCGGACTTGTTGTGCTGCTTGGACTTACCGCGCAAGGTCAGGGTGTAGACCAGGGCGGCCGACGCGGTGGCGGCGAGCAGCAGGTAGCCGAGGGTGTAGTCGTGCCAGTGGCTGTAGGTCAGGCCCATGACCAGCGGCGGGAAGTAGCCGCCGAGGCCGCCTGCCGCGCCGACCAGACCGGTCACCGTGCCGACCTTGCTCGGGTCGACCATCTTCGCCAACAGGGCGAACACGCCACCGGTGCCCAGACCCAGGAACAGGGCGGTCAGGACCAGGCTGGCGCCGGCCGCGAGTTCGAGCGGCGGTCCGAACGACAGCACGACCGCCATGGTCGCGGTGCCCGCGAAGGCGATGGCCAGCACCATGACCGGGCCGATCTTGTCCGACAGGATGCCGCCGAGCGGGCGGGCGGCGACGCCGGCCAGGGCGAAGCCCGCGGTGCGCAGGCCCGCGTCGGACTGGGCGAATTCGTAGACGTTGTGCAGGACGGTCGGCAGGTAGGTGGAGAACGCAACGAATCCGCCGAAGGCGACGGCGTAGAGGAACGCGCCCTGCCAGGTGGCCTTCATCTTCAGTGCGGCGCCGATCCGGGGAAGAGCGGGAGCGGTCGCGGGCGTCCAGCTGGGTGCGTCCTTGCTGAACAGGTACATCGCCACACCGGCCACCGCCAGCGCGATCGCGATCAGCACGTGGGTGGTGCCGCGGCCGAACCACTCGACCAGACGCGGGGTGAGTAGCGCCGAGAGCGCGGTGCCACCCATGCCCGCACCGAAGATGCCGGTCGCGAAACCGCGACGGCTGGGCTCGTACCAGTTGTTCACGAACGGGACACCGACGGCGAAGGTGGTGCCCGCGATGCCGAGGAAGAAGCCCCAGAAGAGCAGTGCCCCATAGGAATCGGCCCAACCGACCATCAGGACCGGGATGATGCTGACGAAGCACAGGATCGTGAACATGCGCCGCCCGCCGTACCGGTCGGCGAGGACACCGACGGGGATCCGGCCCAGCGAACCGACCAGGACGGGGGTGGCGACGAGCATGGACTGCTGGCCCGCCGACAGCGAGAGCAGCGTGGTGTAGGAGGTCGAGAGTGGGCCGATGAGATTCCAGGCCCAGAAGGTGATGCCGAAGACGAGGGTCGCCAGGGCAAGATTGCGTGACTTCACTTGAACTCGGTCCTTTCTGCGAGGAGGTCTAGGTGAGGAAGTGGGTGAGCAGGCCCGCGACGGCGCCGCCGAGCAGCGGCCCGCAGACGGGCACCCAGGCGTAACCCCAGTCCGCGTCCTTGCGGGCAGCGGTCACCGGCGAGCGGAAGCGGTCGGGGATTGAGACCGGCGAACCGACGGTGACGAGCGCGCGTGGCGACACCCGGCTGGTGGGCAGCAGGGCGTAGGCCAGGCGCGGGGCCAGGTCGCGGGCGGGGTTGATCGCGTACCCGGTGGGTCCGCCGAGCGACGCGCCGATGCCGACGACCACCAGTGCCGCGGCGAGTGGGCCGAGACCGCTGGGTGTGTGACCGAAGGACAGGATCACCAGGACCAGCGCGAACGTCGCGATCGCCTCGGTGACGAAGTTCCAGCGATGCGAGCGGATAGCGGGGCCGGTGGCGAAGACAGCGAGCTTGGTCGCCTCATCGGGTTCGGCATCGAAATGCTGCTTGTAGACCGCGAACGCGGCGCACGCACCGAGGAACGCGCCGGCGAACTGCCCGATCAGATACGCTGCGGTGGTAGCGATCGTCACCGGGATTCCCGGTGCGAATTCGGTTGCGCCACTGGTGATCATGCCGATGGTCACGGCGGGGTTGAGGTGGCCGCCGGTCTTGTAGGCGGCGTACACACCGGCGAAGACGCCGAGGCCCCAGCCGAAGGTGATCAGCAGCCAACCACCGTTGATGCCCTTGGATTTCCGCAGCGACACATTGGCGACGACGCCGGCACCGAGCAGCAGCAGGATGCTGGTGCCCAGCGCCTCGCTGACGAAAATCGAACAGAGGCTCATAGCCAGCGCGCGGTGACCAGACGGGCCGCGTTGGCGGAGGCGTCGGTGGTGGCCTCATTGGCCGCCAATTCCGCGTGTACTCGGTCGAAGTAGGCATTGACCTCGTCGTCGACACGGTCGTCGTCCCAGCCGAGCGGCCCCGCGACCAACCGGCCGATGTCCTGGGCGGCGGTCAGGCCGCGGTCGGGCACTTCGATCGAGATGCGGGTGCGGCGGGTGAGCAGGTCGTCCAGGTGCAGGACACCTTCGCTGGTTGCCGCGTAAACAACCTCGGCCGCAATGTAATTCGGTGCGCCCTCGATCGGGCGGGCCAGGCTCGGGTCGGCCGCGACGAGGTCGAACAGTTCGGTGATCAGTGAGCCGTAGCGGCCGAGCAGATGCTCGATCACCTCGGTCGACAATCCGGCCCGTTCCACCAAACCCTCGGGGTCCGACAGCAGGGTCGCCCGCAATTCGTAGTAGCCCTCGGCGCCGAGGATCGGCATGAACTCGGTCGCCGACGGTGCGACCGGGCGGCCGAGGCGCTGGGCGGCGGCGTCGACCACGTCCTTGGCCATCACCCGGTAGGTGGTGTACTTGCCACCGGCGATCACGAACAGGCCCGGCACGGGTTCGGCGACGGCGTGTTCGCGCGAGAGCTTCGCGGTCTCCTTCGTCGCACCGGTCATCAGCGGGCGCAAGCCGGCGTAGGTTCCGACGATGTCGGCGCGCGTCAGCGGTTCGCGCAGCAGCGAATTGACGTGGTCGAGGATGTACTGCACGTCGGCGGCGCTCGCGGTGGGGTGGTTCTTGTCGAGGGACCATTCGGTGTCGGTGGTGCCGATGATCCAGTGTTCGGCCCACGGGATGACGAACAGCACCGACTTCTCGGTCCGCATGATCAAACCGGTGTCCATGTTCAGGCGCTCGCGCTGCACCATGATGTGCACGCCCTTCGACATCTGTACGTGGAAGGGGAATTCGACGCCGGTCATCTCGATCATGTCGTCGGTCCACACGCCGGTCGCGCTGATCACGGTCTTGGCCTTGATCTGGTGCGTCACACCGGTTTCCAGGTCTTCGACCGTCGCGCCGGTGACGCGCTCGCCCTCGCGGAGCAGGCCGACGACCTTGGTGCGGGTGAGCACGGTGGCGCCCGCGTCGGCGGCGGTGCGGGCCAGCATCATGGTGTGGCGGGCGTCGTCGACCTGGGCGTCGTAGTAGCGGATCGCGCCGGTCATCGCGTCGTCGGTGAGCGCGGGCGCCAGTTCCAGCGCCTTGGTGCGGCTCAGGTGCTTGTGCATCGGGACCGAGCGGGCGCCGCCGAGGGTGTCGTAGAGGGCGATGCCGGCGCCGATGTAGGCGCGCTCCCATACGCGGTGCTGCAGCGGGAACAGGAACGAGACGGGGTGCACGAGGTGCGGGGCGAGCGAATTCAGCAGCAGCCCACGCTCTTTCAAGGCCTCGCGCACCAGCGCGAAGTCCATCTGCTCCAGGTAGCGCAGGCCGCCGTGGATGAGCTTCGACGAACGGCTCGAGGTACCGGCGGCGAAATCGCGGGCCTCGACCATGGTGACGGACAGGCCGCGCGAAGCGGCGTCGAGGGCGGCGCCTGCGCCGGTCACCCCGCCGCCGATGACGAGGACATCGATCTCGGTGTCGTCGAGGGCGGCGATCGCGGCGGCGCGGTAGGCGGGGTCGAGACGGGTGGTGCGGGCATGGCTGGTCATGGGGTGCTCCTCGAGCAGAAGTAAGGGGGAAAGTTATTGGTGGGGTGCGTTATTCGACGTCGACCCAGTCGAGGGTGCGGCCGACCGCGTTTTTCCAGCGGGTGTAGCCGCTGGCTCGCTGCTCGGCGGTCCACGTCGGCTCCCAGTGCCTGCCCTCATGCCAGTTGTCGACGAGTTCGTCGATGTCGGACCAGAATCCGACCGCCAGACCCGCCGCATACGCGGCGCCGAGCGCGGTGGTCTCGGCGACCTCCGGCCGCGATACCGGCACACCGAGGAAATCGGCCTGGATCTGCATCGCCAGCGAATTGGCGGTGACGCCGCCGTCGACGCGCAGCGCGGCCAAGGAGACACCGGAGTCGCGCTGCATCGCTTCGACCACATCGCGGGTCTGGTAGCAGATGGATTCCAGCGTGGCGCGAGCCAGATGCGCGTTGTTGCTGTAGCGAGAAAGCCCGACGATCGCGCCGCGGGCATCGGGACGCCAATACGGGGCGAACAGCCCGGAGAACGCGGGCACGAAGTAGACGCCGCCGGTATCGGGAACCTTGGCCGCCAGATCCTCGATCTGGGAGGCCCCGCCGATGATCCCGAGCTGATCGCGCAGCCACTGCACCGCCGACCCCGTCACCGCGATCGAACCCTCCAGCGCGTACACCGGCTTGTGGTCGTCGAACTGGTAGGCGACGGTGGTCAGCAATCCGTGGGTGGAGTGCACGATCTCGGTGCCGGTATTGAGCACGAGGAAATTGCCGGTGCCGTAGGTGTTCTTCGCTTCGCCGGGACGGAAACACACCTGCCCGACCGTGGCGGCCTGCTGGTCACCCAGCACACCGGTGATCGGCACCTCGCCCTTGAACGGGCCGTCGGGGTTGGTGAAACCGAAGGTCATCGGGTTGGACGAGGGTGCGATCTTCGGCAACATCGCCGCGGGCACATCGAAGAGCGCGAGTAGCTCGGCGTCCCATTCCAGGGTTTCGAGGTTCATCAGCATCGTGCGGGAGGCGTTGGTCGGATCGGTGATGTGCAGACCGCCGTTGATCCCGCCGGTGAGGTTCCAGATCAGCCAGGAGTCGGTGGTGCCGAACAGGGCGTCGCCGCGCTCGGCATCAGCGCGCACACCCTCGACATTGTCGAGGATCCAGCGCAGTTTGCCGCCGGAGAAGTACGGGGCGGGCGGCAGGCCGGTCACCTTGTGCACGAAGTCGGCGTGGCCGGTGCGGTGCAGGTCGGCGATGATCTTGTCGCTGCGGGTGTCCTGCCAGACGATGGCGTTGCCGTAGGGGCGACCGGTGTGGCGGTTCCACACCACGGTGGTCTCGCGCTGGTTGGTGACCCCTACCGTCACCAGGTCACGGTAGGTGAGCCCGGCGCCTGCCAGTGCGCTCTTGATGACGGTACGGGTGCGCTCCCAGATCTCGTCCGGGTTGTGCTCGACCCAGCCGGGCGCGGGCAGGATCTGCTCGTGCTCGAGCTGGTGGCGGGCCACTACGTTGCCACGCCAGTCGAACACCATGAATCGGGTGCTTGTTGTGCCCTGATCGATGGCACCTACGTATTGCGTCATCTGCGGTCCTTTCCGACCGGCTCGTCGTTGAGCCAGGCCGCCCGGCGTAACCCGGGTCCGCATTCGACGTTACGAAGCTATGACGAGACGTACCGCCTACCCCGTTCGACAATGTCGAATTGTGGCGATCCTCATGCTCACCAGCCCTGACGCTCGGGCCGCGACCCCATCAGTTCGTCGGGCTTGGCGGTCGAGCGCGACCGGTAGACGATGTAGGGCCGGTAGAAGTAGCTGATCGGGGCGCTGAAGGCGTGGACGAGGCGGGTGAACGGCCAGATCGCGAACAGGGTCAGCGCGATCAGCACATGGATGTGGAACGACGTCGGCGCTTCGGCCATGAGGTCACCGCGCGGCTGCAGGATCCAGATCGACCGGAACCACGGCGAGACCGTTTCCCGGTAGTTGTGTTCGGGGCCGACCGCGCCGGAGCCGATCAGCGTGGTCGCCAGGCCGGTGATCAAGGCGCAGACCAGGACCAGGTACATGATCTTGTCGTTGAGGGTGGTGGCGGTGAACACCGGTCCGTTGCGGCGGCGGCGGTAGATCAGCAGCGCGAGCCCGACGAGGGTGGAGACACCGGCGATGCTGCCCAGCGCGATGGCCTGGATGTGATAGACGTGCTGGCTCATCCCGATGGCGTCGGTCCAGGATTCGGGGACCACCAGGCCGATGATGTGGCCCACGATCACCACCATCATCCCGTAGTGGAACAGCGGGCTGCCGATGCGCAGCAGCTTGGATTCGTAGAGTTGGGAGGAGCGGGTGGTCCAGCCGAACTTGTCGTAGCGGTAGCGCCACCAGGTGCCGACGATCAGGATCGCCAGACTCACATACGGGATGATGTTCCAGAAGGTGCTCACCTGAGTCCTTTCGCTACAGCGGGTTCCCGATCGTCGGCGCTGCGGCGCGGCGGCACGGTCAGGGTGAACGGGGCCAACCCCACCGATTCGGCGGCAGGGCCGGTGTCGACGAGCCTGCGCGCCCAGCCGAGGTCCTGGTCGGAAGCAGGCGGCAGGGTGGCGGTGACCGCGGCCAATGCCGGGGCGTAGAGGGAGTTCTCGTCTTTCAGCGCCAGGCCGATCGCGTGGATCGCGCGGCGGTTGGCGGTGAGCAGGGCCGCACCGGCGATCGGGTCGACCGTCGCCGCGAATTCCAGGACCACCGGAAGATGGTCGGGAACCTCGCTCGACGGTGGGGTGACACCGGCGTTGCGGTAGGCCTCGGTGAAGGTGAGCATCGCCATGCCGCGGTTACGGGTGTCGCCGTCGGTCCAGTACGTGAGCAGCAGCGTCGCTCGCCTGCGCAGATCGAAGGTATCGACATACTGTTGCGCGGCAGCCCTTTCCGACAGCGCGCGCAGGGCGGCGGCGGTGTCGAGCAACGGGCCCGCCTGCTCGGGCGGCAGGTGGGCACACAACTGTGTGACGAGGTCGAGTCGCTCGTTCTGTTCGGCGTTCGGGTAGGCCAGCAGCAGCGAGGCCGCCTGCCAGGTCAGCCGATGCTCGGCGGTCTTGCGGGCGGTGCGTCCGCGCATCATTTGCCGCCGCCGGGGAACATGCCGTCGGGTGCGCCCTTGCCGTCCCAGTTCAGCAGATTCACCCGGGACGGACTGCTGGCTTCGGCACCGAGCGATTCGCTGGTCTGGCGCTGTTTGAGCGCCTGGAACGTTTCCACCGCGACCGGTACCGGCTTTCCGCTGGTCTCCCCGAACGGGCCGGAGGCCTGCTCGTACATGCCGGGACCGCCGTCGAAGTCGAGCGCGCAGTCGGTCATCGATTCCTCGAGCTGATGCCCCTGATCGGCGTAGGCCGACGGAATCACATACCGGTCTTCGATTTTCGCGAGCGCGAGCAACCGATACATCCGGTACATCTGCTCCTCGGTCATCCCGACGGCCTCCGGAATATGGGCCTGCGGTTCGCGTCCGAGATTGATATCGCGCATGTAGGAGCGCATCGCGGCCAGCTTGCGCAAGACCGCCGCCACCGGTTCGGTATCGCCTGCGGTGAACAATTCGGCCAGGTATTCCAAGGGAATGCGCAGTGATTCGAGCGCGCCGAACAGATTGCCGACGTCTTCGCCGTCGTGACCGTCGCGGCTCACCGCGTCGACCACCGGCGACAGCGGCGGGACATACCAGACCATCGGCAGGGTCCGGTATTCCGGATGCAGCGGCAGCGCCACCCGGAAATCCTTGATCAGCGCGTGGATCGGCGACCGCTGGGCGGCTTCGATCCAGCTGTCCGGAATACCCGAAGCCTTCGCTCCCGCAACAACTTCCGGATCGTTGGGGTCGAGCATCACGTCCAACTGCGCCTCGTAGAGGTCGCGCTCATCGGGCACGGCCGCCGCGTCGAGCACCCGGTCCACGTCGTAGAAGACCAGCCCGATATAGCGCAACCGGCCCACGCAGGTCTCCGCGCACACCGTCGGCAACCCGACCTCCACGCGCGGATAGCAGAATGTGCACTTCTCGGCCTTGCCGGTCTTGTGGTTGAAATACACCTTCTTGTACGGGCACCCGGAAATGCACATGCGCCAGCCGCGGCACTTGTCCTGATCGACGAGCACGATGCCGTCCTCGGTGCGCTTGTAGATCGCCCCCGACGGGCACGACGCGACACACGCCGGGTTCAGGCAGTGCTCGCAGATGCGCGGCAGATAGAACATGAACGTCGACTCGAGATCGGACTTGACCTTCTCGCTCACCTTCGCCAGCACCGGATCGCCGGGCAGGATCTCGGGCGAACCGGCCAGGTCGTCGTCCCAGTTGGCCGACCAGTTGATCTTCATCCGCTCGCCGGTGAGCAGGCTGCGCGGCGCGGCGACCGGGATCTGGTCGCTCAGTGGGGCATTGATCAGGTTCTCGTAGTCGTAGGTCCACGGCTCGTAGTAGTCGTCCATCGACGGCATCTTCGGATTGGCGAAGATATTGGCGAGCTTGGCGAAACGATCACCGCCGAGCAGCCGCAACCGGCCCTTCTTCAGTGTCCAGCCGCCGCGCCACTTCTCCTGATCCTCGTACTGTCGCGGATAGCCCTGTCCCGGACGGGTTTCCACATTGTTGAACCAGACGTATTCGGTGCCGGATCGGTTGGTCCATGCCTGCTTGCAGGTCACCGAACAGGTATGGCAGCCGATGCATTTGTCCAGGTTCATCACCATCGCCAACTGCGCCATGACCTTCATCAGTACGTCACCTCCTGGCTGCGGCGACGCACCACGGTGACTTCGTCGCGTTGATTTCCGGTGGGGCCGAGATAGTTGAACGCGAACGAGGTCTGGGCGTAACCGCCCGCCAGGTGCGTCGGTTTGATCAGGAGCTGGGTGATCGAATTGTGAATGCCGCCACGGGTTCCCGTGGTGTCCGAGAGCGGGACATCGATGGTGCGTTCCTGCGCGTGATAGACGTAGACCACGCCTTCGGGCATGCGCTGGGACACCACCGCCCGGCACACGTACACGCCGTTGCGGTTGAGCGCCTCGACCCAGTCGTTGTCGCGCACACCGATCTTCTCGGCGTCGCCCGGGCTCATCCACATCGTCGGACCGCCGCGCGAGAGCGACAGCATCAGCAGGTTGTCCTGGTATTCGGAGTGGATCGACCATTTCGAGTGCGGGGTCAGATAGCGCAGCGTCAGGCCGACGCCGTTGCGCTCACCGATCGCGGGTTCGCCGAAGAGCTTGCCCATGTCCAGGGGTGGGCGGTAGATCGGGAGTGCTTCGCCGAGTTCTTCGATCCAGTCGTGGTCGACGTAGAAATGCATGCGTCCCGTGAGCGTGTGGAACGGTTTGCCGAATTCGATGTTCTGGGTGAACGGGGCATAGCGACGGCCGCCGGTTTCGCTGCCCGACCATTCCGGGCTGGTGATCACCGGCACCGGACGAGATTGGGTCTCGGCGAACGTGATTCGGCGTTCCTCGCTGCCCTCGGACAGTTCGACCATGTGACAGCCGGTGCGGCGGTCGAGCTCTTTGAAACCCTCCACCGAGAGGCGCCCATTGGACGTGCCCGAGAGCATGAGAATGGTTTCGGCGGCCTTCTCCGCGGTGTCCAACGCGGGCCGACCGACCGCCACGCCCGCGTTCATGACCCCGTGCAAACGGCCGAGTTCGGTGACTTCCTGATCCGGGAAGATGGTGATGCCCTTGGTGGTCAGGCCCAGCTTCTCCACCAGCGGTCCCAGCGCGGTCCACTTCTCGGCGACCGCCGCGTAGTCACGTTCGACCACCGCGATCGGGCCCATCGTCTTGCCGGGCACGGGCACGTCGCCGGTGACCTGCCAATTCGATTGGGTGCCATGGGGATAGGCCATCGCGCCCGGTGTGTCGTGCTGCAGGGTGCCGAGCACCACGTCGGTCCTGGTGCCCAGATGTTGCGCCGCCATCGACGAGAACACCCGGGCGATCGCGCCGAACGCGTCGAAGTCGGACTTGGTTTCCCACGGTGGGTCGATGGCCGGGGTGAAGGCGTTCATGAACGGGTGCATGTCGGTGCTGGACAGGTCGGCCTTCTCGTACCAGGTCGCCGCGGGCAGCACGATGTCGGAGAACAGGGTGGTCGAGGTCATGCGGAAGTCGATCGACATCAGCAGGTCGAGCTTGCCCTCGGGGACCTCGTCGGGGGAGACCACGTCGACCGGGCGGTCTTTCGGCCCGGCGATGTCGTTGCGCACGTTGGAGCTGGTGCCGAGCAGATGCTTCAGGAAGTACTCGTTGCCCTTGGACGAGGAACCGAGCAGATTCGACCGCCAGACACTGAGCACGCGCGGCCAGTTCTTCGGATTGTCGGGATCCTGGACGGCGAATTTCAGTGCACCACTGTGCAATTGGTCCACGGTGTAAGCGACCGGGTCGACCCCTGCCGCCTTCGCCTCGTCGGCCAGTGCCAGTGAGGAGCGGTCGAACTGGGGGTAGAACGGCGTCCAGCCCATCGCCACGCCCGCGCTCATCACGTCCATCGTGTGCTTGTCGCGGAACAGGCCACGACCGGTGGGGGAGGCGAGCACGTCGGCGCGGTAGCCGTCGTAGCGCCACTGGTCGGTATGGGCGTACCAGTAGGAGGTGCCCGCCATCAGCCGCGGCGGGCGCGACCAGTCGGTGCCCATCGCCACGGTCGCCCACCCGGTCACCGGCCTGCACTTCTCCTGGCCGACGTAATGGGCCCAGCCGCCGCCGTTACGGCCCATCGACCCGGTGAGCAACAGCATCGCCAGGATCGCGCGGTAGGTGGCGTCGCCGTGGAACCACTGGCAGATACCGGCACCCATGATGATCATGGAGCGGCCACCGGAATCGACGGCGTTGTCGGCGAACTGGCGGGCGATCCGGATGACCTGCTCGGCGGAAACGCCGGTGATCTGTTCCTGCCAGGCGGGGGTGTAGAGGCTGTCCGAGTCGTCGTAACCGGTGGGCCACGCACCCGGCAGGGGGTCGCGCCCCACGCCGTACTGGGCGAGCATGAGATCGAAGACCGTGCACACCGGCCTGCCGTCGAGGACCATCACCGGCACGCCGCGATCGATCGTCTCGCCGTGGCCGTCGAGGGTGTCGAACCGGGGCAGCGTGACGGTCGCGCTTTGCAGCTGCGCGCCGCGTACGTCGGCCACGCTGAGCACCGGCTGCAGGTCACCCAGTTCCAGGTTCCATTTACCGGCGCCGTCCGGGCCGTAGCGGAAGCCGAGCGAGCCGTGCGGGATCACCGGTCGGCTGGTGACGCCGTCGATGAAGATCGGTTTGAAGGTGGCGTTCTCGTCGGTGCTGCCGAGGTCGGCGGCGGTGAGGTTCTTGCCGGGGACCAGCCTGCCGTCGCGCTCCTCGAGGCTCACCAGGAACGGCAGATCGGTGAACTTCTGCACGTAGTCGACGAAGAACGGTTCGCGCTTACGAACGAAGTACTCGTTGAGAATGACGTGGCCCATCGCCATGGCCATCGCGCCGTCGGTGCCCGCCGCGCACGGCATCCACTCGTCGGCGAACTTGGTGTTGTCGGCGTAGTCGGGGCTGATCGTGACGACCTTGGTGCCGCGATAGCGCACCTCGGCCATCCAGTGCGCGTCCGGTGTGCGGGTCACCGGCACATTCGAACCCCACATGAGCAGGTACGAGGCGTCCCACCAGTCCCCGGATTCGGGGACGTCGGTCTGGTCGCCGAACACCTGCGGTGAGGCCACCGGCAGGTCGGCGTACCAGTCGTAGAAGGAGGTCATCACGCCGCCGAGGAGCTCGATGAAACGCGAACCGGCGGCGAAGGACACCATCGACATGGCCGGGATCGGCGAGAAGCCGGCGACCCGGTCGGGGCCGTACTCCTTGATCGTGTGTACGTGCGCGGCGGCGATCATCTCGACCGCCTCGTCCCAGCTCACCCGCACCAAACCGCCCATGCCCCTGGCCTTTTGGTACTTGCGGCGGCGATCGGAATCGGCCTGGATATCGGCCCAGGCGAGCACCGGGTCGCCCAGTCTGTTCTTGGCTTCGCGATACATCTCGACCAGCAAGCCGCGCGCGTACGGATACCGGACGCGGGTGGGGGAGTAGGTGTACCAGGAGAACGCGGCGCCGCGCGGACAACCACGCGGCTCGTAACCGGGGCGGTCGGGGCCCGCCGACGGATAGTCGACGTCCTGGGCCTCCCAGGTGATGATGTCGTCTTTGACGTAGACCTTCCACGAGCACGAACCGGTGCAGTTCACGCCGTGGGTCGAGCGCACCACCTTGTCGTGGCTCCACCGGTTGCGGTAGAAGATGTCGCCTTCGCGTCCGCCCTTGCGGGTGACGGACCGCAGGTCGGCAGATTCGGTGCCGGGAGTGAAGAACCGGCCGCTCCGCACGAGCAGGTCTTCGACAGGACCGCCGATTCGAGCTCGGTTTGCCACGCACTTCTCCTTCGACGAGGCGGATCTTCAGTGGGAGGACTTACTCGACGGCGTGCAGCTTGACCACGGTGTAGACGAGCGCGGCCAGCGCGGTCGCCGCGAGCAGCAGCAGGCCGACGGTGTAGCTGTGGCTCGCCTCGTTGTAGGTGAGGCCCATGATCAGTGGCGGGAAGTAGCCGCCGAGACCGCCTGCCGCCGAGACGATTCCGGTGACACTGCCGACGCTCGAAGTCGGTGTGCGCCGTG
Organism: Nocardia sp. NPDC058658; assembly: GCF_042716665.1. Classification (NCBI taxonomy): domain Bacteria; kingdom Bacillati; phylum Actinomycetota; class Actinomycetes; order Mycobacteriales; family Nocardiaceae; genus Nocardia; species Nocardia sp. NPDC058658. The sequence continues at coordinate 529,633 of NZ_JBHXRR010000001.1, read as the reverse complement.
CCACCCACGCGAACACCCCGCCGGTTCCGATGCCGAGGAACAGTGCCAGCGTGATGAACGTGGCCGCGGAGGCGACGTCGGCGGGCGGTTTGAAGGCGGCGATCACGGCCATCGCCGCGGTGCCCGCCAGCGAGGTGACCACGATGTACTTCGGCGCGATGCGATCCGACAGCGCGCCACCGATGGGCCGGGCGATCACCGCGGCGAGCGCGAAAGCCGCCGTGCGGGTGCCCGCGTCGACCGCGGAGAAGTCGTACACGTTCTTGATGTAGGTCGGTAGGTACGAGCTGAACGCCACGAAACCGCCGAACACCACCGCGTAGAGGAACGACATCTCCCAGGTGACACCGAGTTTCATCGCGGTGCGCAGTTTGGGTACCACGGGGTCGGTGTTCGGGGTGAAGTCGGGGGAGTCGCGCAGGAACAGGATGCACAGCACCGCGGTCACCGCGAGGACCGCGGCCACGATCAGGTGGGTCGGCAGCAGCCCGAACCAGCGCACGAACCGCGGCGTGAAGAACGCCGACACCGCCGTGCCGACCATGCCCGCCCCGAACACACCGGTCGCGAAACCGCGCCGGGCAGGCACGTACCAGGAGTTGGCGAACGGAATGCCGACGGCGAAGATCGTGCCGGGAATGCCGAGCAGGAACGCGAACACCAGCATCAGCGGATACGACTCGATGCTGCCCGCGATCCCGACCGCGACCACCGGCACGATCGAGGCCAACGACACCCCGATGAACATCTTCCGGCCGCCGATGCGATCGGTGAGCGCACCCGACACGATCCGGCCCAGCGAGCCGACCAGAATCGGCATCGCCACCATGATCGAGGCCGCCATACTGCTCAGCGCCATCTTGTCGGCGTAGTTGGGCGACAGGGGGCCGATGAGATTCCACGCCCAGAAATTGATGGCCGATACCCAGGTGGCCAGGGCGAGATTCAGGGTCGGCGACCCGGTGCGTACCGCTGCTCCAAGCGAGGTCACCCGCTCAGGAAACCACACGCTTCACCGGGCACAACGTCGAACACGCAACAATTCAGCAACCCACTCTTCCTCGTTAGAACCGGATCTGCCTGCGAATTCGGACAAGCAGGACCTCGACGTGGTGCCATTGGCAAACAGACCGTCACACTGTGGGCTGAGCCGGTTCGGCTCTGACATGGCTTACAGTCAGTTGGCACGGAGAACGTCAGAGGGCGGGCCGGACTCGGTTGGTTAACTTCACTCGGCGGGTAGCGGGTTCGAGTCCCGCCGGTCATCGAGGATGGCCGTAGCTCAAGGGTCAGAGCTGCCGACAACAACCCGGTCGAAACGCACACGCCCGCCCTCTCCCGTGCGCTGATGGCTGTCCGATACCGCGGCGACAACTCCGTGCCGATCCGCGGCGACGAGGTCCGGTGGGGCTGTCACACCGGCTGGATGAACCCGGAGAGAAGGGCGCGGGCGCTGGGTTCGCTGCGCGGAGTGGCGGTGGGGGACGGGTTCGGGGCGTGTTTCGACGACGTGATCAATCATGGCGCGTTCCGGTCTTGCGACTCATGCGCCACAAGGGTTATCACTGGCAGGAACTCGCTCTCCAGGCGCGGGAAGGTCGAGGGTCCTGGGGCAACGGTGCCGCTATGCGGGTGGCGCCGCTGGGGGCGTGGTTCGCTGACGACCTGGACCGGGTCGTCGACGAAGCCACGGCGTCAGCGATGGTCACTCATACCCATCCCGATGCCGTGGCCGGCGCCGGTGTCCCGCCTGACTGGTTCGCGCGCTGCGAGCCGCTACCTGAATGGGTGTGGCTCGCTGCGGGTAACGGGCCTTCGACCTAGAACCCGCGGAAGACACCGTTCGGGTCGGTCGCATACGCGAAGCTGTCGAAATCCATGTTGGAGAGGGAGAGGTTGTTCTCGACGCCCCACATTTGGGTCGGGATCACCCTGAACGTTCGACCTCGTCGGTGGCGGGTTTCTTCGGGCCCGGTGCCCACCACCAGAATGGGGTGTTCTGGGTTGGTGATGGCTTCGGTGTCAGCGATGAACACGAAGTACGGGAGCGCGTCACCGATTCTGTCGAGGAGAGCGGTGATCGACAGGCCGTCGTTGTCGGGATTGTCGACGCAGGTCAGGTTGGCCGCGAAATCGGAGTCCTCGCCCTCGCCGGGCGCCATTGCCGCTGCTGCGGTGTCACGCCACGCGGCGTCGTCGCCGAAATCGGTGCGGATGAGCAGGGAAACGTTGCTGCCGAGGAAGTCGTCGAGTTGACGCCCGGTTCCCAGTCTTGCGCGGAGATCGGCATCGGATCGGCCCTGTGGCGACGTCATCGACATCGCACCAGCCTACGTGGCCTGGTGCTGGGTCACGCCGAGCGTGCCTGGAAGACCTCTGGTGGGTCGAGTAGTCGGGCATCCTCGAGTTCGCGTTCGATCGCGGCTGCGGCGAAGTGCATGCCGGTGCGGCGTAGTTGCGCGATTCTGTTGTGTACCTTGGCGATTCCGTAGGACCGGACAACCTCAGCGATCCCGACCCGGCGGCTCGGGTCGACGACGAATCCCACAGCCGTGTCACTCATTTCCATCACAAGCCCCCAACGGAGATTCCTATCGATCCCACCAGAAGCTTAACGCCTTGCACGTGCATCTGCACGTGCAAGGCGTTACCCGTCCAGATGGAAAAGGTTGTGGCACACTCGGGTTCGCGAAGAGTTGATGCCGACAGGAGTGGTCGTGGGTGAGGATGTGAGCGCCGTCGTCGGCGCGTGCGGCGGGCAGGACTCGGCGGAGGATCCTGCTCTGCTGCGCCGGGTGCTCGGGGTGCGGCTGCGGCGGTTGCGGGAGGCGGCCGGGATCAGCGGGGATGCTGCCGGTCGGGCGATTCGGGCCTCGCATTCGAAGATCAGTCGGCTCGAGGCCGGTCGGGTGAGCTTCCGGGCCGCCGACGTCGATGATCTGCTGACCGCGTACGGGGTGCGTGATGTCGAACTGCGCAACGAGTATCGACGGCTTGTGCAACAGGCCAACGGGATCGGGCGGTGGCACACCGGTGCGGATCTGACGGTCGAACGGCCGGACACCTACCTTGCGCTCGAGGATGCCGCAGCTCTGATCCGGTGCTATGCGCCGAACCTGCTGCCCGAATTGGTGTGGACGCCCTCCTACGCGCACACGGTCTACACGATCGCCGACCGGCGACCGGACATCCAGCGCCGCGTCGAAATGCTCGCGCAGCGGCAGCAACTGCTCACCCGCGAGGATCCGTCGAGGGCCTGGTTCGTCATCGAGGAGTCCGCATTGCGCCGCCCGCTCGGCGGTGCCGAGGTCTGGCAGGGACAGATGGAACATCTCGCCGAGCTGGCGCAACGCCCCAATGTCACCGTGCAGGTGGTGCCCGATCATGTCGGTGGCCCGGCCATCAGCGGCACGCCCTTCACCGTGTTGCGGTTCGCGGCGCCCGAATTGAGCGACATCGCGCACTATCAGCACTTGGCCGGCCCCCAGTTCCTCGAGAAGCCCAGCGAACTGGATCGATTCAATGCGGTCTGGGATCGGCTGTGCGTCTGCGCCTTTCCGCCCGAGCGAACCACTGAGCTGCTGGACACGCTCGTCGACCTCTCCCTGTAGCGAACCTCGATCAGAACAGAGATTCCATGTCCGACAACGCCTTCGGTGCCGCATTGTCCACCGACATCGACACCACGATCGCCCACGAAGCACGCGTCTACGACTACTGGCTCGGCGGCAAAGACAACTACCCAGCAGACCGGGCGCTCGGCGACGCCATCGGCCAGCACGTCCCGGCCATCAAGACGATGGCGCGCGCCAACCGGGCCTTTCTCGGCCGCGCTGTCCGGCACCTGGTCGGCGAGGCGGGGATCACCCAATTCCTCGACATCGGCACCGGAATACCCACGGCCGGAAACACCCACGAGGTCGCGCAACAGCTGGATCCCCAAGCGCGGGTCGTCTACGTCGACAAGGATCCGATCGTGCTCGCGCACGCCCGCGCGCTGATGAGCAGCACCCCGCAGGGCCGCACCCGATTCATTCACGCCGACCTGCACGACCCCCGGTCGATCCTCGATCACCCCGACCTCGCCAGCACCCTCGACCTCGGCGAACCGGTTGCCATCATGCTCGTCGCGATCATGATGTACTTCCCCGACAGCGACCGTCCTCGCGACATCGTCGCCGAACTCCTCGATGCCGTCCCGTCCGGCAGCTACATCGCGATCACCCACCCCACCGCGGATTTCGCACCCGAGGCGGTGGCCGGAGTGACGGCGGCCGCGCATGCCGCGGGCATCTCCTTCCACCCCCGCAGCCACGCGGAAACCAGCGAGCTGTTCGCCGGAACCACCCTCATCGACCCCGGCCTGGTTCCCGTCGCGGCCTGGCGACCCGAACTCACCGACCGCCCCGTCGCTGTCGCCGAGGCCGAAAGTGCTTGGTACTGGGCAGGTATCGGTCGCAAACCCTGAGCTAGCCCCAGGTGCGGCGGGTGGCGGGCATGGCGGCGTCGCCCGAAACCTGCGGCACCACACCGAGTACCTGGTGGATTCCGAGTCCGCTGTCCTCGAAACCCAGCGCGGAGGCGGCCATGTAGAGCCGCCAGATGCGAGCTCGCCCTTCGCCGACGAGTGAAACCGCTTGCTCCCAAGCGTTTTCGAGATTCGCGACCCACTGGCGAAGCGTGAGCGCGTAGTGCTCGCGCAAGGACTCGACGTCACGAACCTCGAATCCGGCTCGCTCCATGGCCAGGACGACCTCGCCCACATCGACGAGTTCGCCGTCGGGGAAGACGTAGCGCCCGATGAAGGAGCGATTCTTCATGACGGAACCGCCGGGGGAGGAGATGGCGTGATTGAGCAGCCGTCCGCGCGGGCGCAGGAGTGCTCGCAGGGTGTCGAAATACTCGGCGGCCCGCGCGGATCCGACGTGTTCGAACATGCCGATCGAGGAGATGGCGTCGAACTCCTCGCCACGCAGGTCCCGATAGTCGGACAGCCTGATCTCGACGTTGTCCGACAGCCCGGCGTCGGCGACTCGCTGCCGGGCGAGCTCGACCTGCGCGCTGCTGATCGTGACGCCGACGACCTGCGCACCATAGGTCGACGCCGCGTGGATCGCCATGGAACCCCAACCGCATCCCACGTCGAGCAGGCGCAGACCCGACTGCTCGGCCAGACCCAGTTTGCGGCAGATCAAGTCGTGCTTGGCGCGCTGGGCGGCTTCCAACGAGCCGTCGTCGTCCGGCACGAACCGCGCGCAGGAGTAGGTCATGCTCGGTCCGAGAACCAGGCGGTAGAACTCGTTGCCGACGTCATAGTGATGACTGATCGCCGCCGCGTCGCGGCGTTTGGTGTGCAACGGCCCGCGCGGGGGCCGTGCTTCCTCTGGCGGTGGTGGGGGTCGGCGGCCCAGCGCTCCGAGTTGGCGTGCCGCACCGATGGCCTGCCAGGTCGCGCCGAGCCCGAGGCGGGCATCGTTCGGTGCGGTCGATTGGAGGGCGCGAAGCATGGTGAAGATATCGCCGTCGAGATCGACTGTGCCGGACACGAATGCACGCGCGAGGCCGAGTTCGCCGGGCGCCCAGATCAGGTGGCGCAGGGCGTCCTCTGATCGCACGCGCATCGTGCCGGGGCCGGCACCGTCGGGTTCGATCGTGCTGCCGTCCCAGAACTCGAACCCCACCGCAGGGTGCGGGCCGAGGGTGGCTCGCAGCAGAGGTTCGAAGGCGTCGGCGATCGTGGCCTGGTTGCCCATCAGACCACTCTGGCGCGCCTCGAGGTGCTGGTATGGCAATGACGCGGGTTGGGTTCGCGTCAGTCGTTGGCGCACCGGTACCCGCCCTGGGCGAGATCGGCGAGCCGCGACAACGACTCGCGGTTGCGTGGCCCGAGCAGTAGCGACTCGATGGCATCCGGTATCAGTCGACCCGGCCCGCGAACAGCTCGTTCGAACATGACCGCCTCACAGGACATCGAGTCGATGGCACGCAGCTCCACGCGGACCACCGCGGCGCCGATCGGCCAGGCCCTGGCGTCGAGTTCGATGGAGTGCGGGGCGTCGAGGGAGGAGACCGAGGTGGTGTCCTGGATGGTGCAGGGCCAGGGGCCGACGCTGTGATGAATGCGCGCGCCGACAGCCGGCCAGGTGTCGTCCACGTCGCGGATGTGGGAGGCGCCGACCACCCAACTCGCATACGACCAGCCGTCGGCCAACACCGCGAACACGTCGTCTATGGGGGCGTGGATGGTGCGTGTCACCTGAACCATGTCGTGGTTACCTCCTCGGCCGATTTCGAGCGGAGCTAACTGGCTATACCCGGTTGTCGTCGGCTGACACCGGCGACGATCGGGTCACCGCTTGCGCCATGGACAACAGCAATTCGAGCGCGTACTGCACCGAGCGTTCGACGACGTCGGCGGGATCACCGTCGAACTGCCGGTGTTCGGCGCGCGCATCGCCGCGCGAAACCACACAGAACCAGACCGAACCGGGTGGCTCACCGTCCTGCGGATCGGGGCCGCCCGCACCGGTCGTCGCGACGGCGATATCGGCGTCCATCAGCGATCGCACCCCTTCTGCCATCGCTGTCGCCGCGGTCTCGGACACGACCGGCACATCGGGAACACCCAGCACCTGCCGTTTGACTTCGGTGGCATAGGCGACCACCCCACCGCGAAACCACACCGCCGAATCCGGTGCCGCACCAAGGGCCGCGGCGACATTGCCCGCCGTCAACGACTCGGCAACGGCCACGGTGATCCCACATCGTTCGGCGAGCTCAGCGAGTCGGCGTGCGGTCACGGTGCGTCCAGCACGCTCGCCGGAACGCCGTAGGGGAGAAAGCGGACGCGACGGCGATCGTCGGTATTGTCGCGGTGGGCGCGCAAGGCCTCGAGCTCGTTCGGGAAGACCTGGTCGATCCTGGCCTGGCCCGTCCTCCTCGACTGTGTAGATCGCCCACACGCCGCTGCCGGTCGCACCGGTGGTCTCGTCCTCGGGAGCGGGCGGGCGTTGTGGCCCGACGAACTGGCCGAGCAGCGAAGACAGCGCGCCGACGCCGACTTGATCCACCCGATTCAGATAGGCGCCTGCCTTTCCCAACAGGTCGCTGAGCTCGGCTCCTGTCCCGCGCAGTGCACGTTCGAAGTCTTCCGGATCGATGCCGAACGGCCCATTTGCCATCGCGTGCCCTCCTGAGGACGAGTTGGCTTGTCTCTCCACAGTGTCCTCGCCGATCGGCGGCTTCGCCATGATCTGACGACCTGGGATGAACGGCGGGTCCCAGGTTTACGCGCTGGCACCAGGGGAGGTGGGGCCGACCACGGCGTCGTCGACATCGGGCTTGTCGATTTCTTCTGGTTCTGATCCGGTCGCCGCGTCGATCTGCTCGCCGATATAGCGGATGACCACCGCGATCATCGCGACCACCGGTACCGCGAGGAACGCGCCGGTGATGCCGTAGAGGGAGCCGCCCGCGGTGACGGCGAGCAGCACGATCACCGCGTGCAGTTCCATGCTGCGGCTCTGCAGAACGGGTTGCAGCACATTGCCTTCCAGCTGCTGCACCGCGATGACGACACCGAGCACGATCAGCGCCGTAGTGAGCCCGTTGCCGACCAGCGCGACGAGCACAGCCAGCGCACCGGCGACGAAAGCGCCGACCATCGGGACGAATCCGCCGACGAAGGTGATCACCGTCAGCACCATCGCCAACGGAACATCGAGGATGAACAGGGCCGCGCCGATGCAGACGGCGTCGACCATGCTGACGATCGCCTGGGTGCGGATGAAGCCGCCCAGGGTCGCCCAGACTCGTTCCAGGACGGCCTCGACGTGGCGGCCGCTGCGGTCGCCGAGCACCCGGTGGGTCCAGGGCAGGAACCGCGAGCCGTCTTTCAGGAAGAAGAACACCAGCACCAGGACCAGGAACACGGTGATCAGGACCGAGGTGGCAGTGGACACGCCGCTGAACACCCCGTTGGCGATCTGCGCGCCGCTGGACTGGAGGCGCGTCACGATCGCGTCGACCGCGGAATCGAGTTGCTCGTCGCGAATGTTGAGCGGTGGGCCCTGGATCCAATCGCGGACCTGGTTCACCCCGTCGGTGGCCTTGTCGGCGAGTTCGGGTGACTGATCGGCCACCGAGGGCACGATCAGCGCGATGACCCCGGCCAGCAAGGCGACGAATCCGAGCAGCGTGGTCGTGGCGGCGAGCGCGGGCGGCCACCTGTGTTTCGTGAGCCAGTGCGACAGCGGCCACAGGACCGTGGTGACCACGATCGCCAGCGCGACGGGCAGGATCACCACCCACAGTCGGCCGGTGATCGTGCCGAGCACCCACGCGCCCGCCGCGATCGCCACGATGCACAGCGACCATTTGGCCAGCCACAACAGCCCGCCGCCGATCACTTCCCCGCGCTCACGGCCCGTCTTCGGGTTCGGTTGCGCACCACTGGTTTCTTTCCCCTGCCCGCTCACGCCGTCAGTCTGGCACGAACGTCGGGTCCGCTCTAGTCGCTAACCGATTCAGGCAGGTCGGTCGGCGCGCTGAGGGAGGAAAACCCGTTCCAGCAGCGAGTGCAAAGCATCTCGGTCCTGATCGCTCAGCCTGTTCAAGCCGTCTTGGGTGACGCGCATTTTCGCCCGGATCGCGTCGGTGACGCGCTCACCCTCCGGCGTGATGACGAGATTGGTGACCCGCCGGTCGGCCGGGCTGGCCGCGCGCTGCACGAGGCCGCGCTTTTCGAGCCGGTTGATGATCCCGGTGACGTTGGAGGCATCACAGGACAACTTCTCCGCCAGCGCGCGCATCGCGACCGGGCCCCGGCGCAGCACGGTCAGCGTCTTGCCCTGGCTCGCGGTGAGGTTCTCGCTGGCCGCCGCGGCGATGAAGTCTCCGGAGAAGGCGCCGAACGACACCGAGAGCAGCTCCATGAGCTGATCGGTATCGAAGCGGGGAGTCGCTGCCATGAGTGCCAGTTTATGCGCAGAAACTTGACTATCTCAAATATCTGTCTCTAGCGTGGAGGTATTGCTTGAAGTTCTCAACCATCGAAGTTGTCAAGTACTACGAGGAGTATCCAGTGATCGTCACCGAGTCCGAGGCCTCCCGCACGGCGGAGATCCTGTCACGGCCCATCACGCTGAACGGCCTGACCGTCCCGAACCGCATCGCGATGGCGCCGATGACGCGCATGTTCTCCCCGGGCGGTGTTCCCGGTGACGACGTCCGCTCGTACTACGCCCGGCGCGCCGCCGCCGGTGTCGGCCTGATCGTCACCGAGGGCACCTATGTCGGCCACGAGTCGGCCGGGCAGAGCGATCGGGTGCCGCGGTTCCACGGCAAGGAGCAGTTGGCCGGGTGGGCGAAGGTCGCCGCGGACGTGCACGCTGCGGGCGGCACGATCGTTCCGCAGCTGTGGCATATCGGCATGGTGCGCAATCAGGGCGAGGCGCCGTACCCCGACGCGCCTGCCGTCGGTCCCTCCGGTATCCGTGTCGACGGCACCGAGGGCATGGGCAAGGCCATGACCCAGCGTGACCTCGACGATGTGATCGGCGCCTTCGCCGGCGCTGCCGCCGATGCGGAGCGGATCGGGTTCGACGGCGTCGAACTGCACGGTGCCCACGGCTATCTCCTCGATCAGTTCCTGTGGGCGCGCACGAACCGCCGTGACGACAGCTACGGCGGTGACGCGGTGGACCGGACGAAGTTCGCGGCCGAGATCGTGGCCGCGGTCAAGGCGGTCGTCTCGCCGGAATTCCCGGTGATCTTCCGCTATTCGCAGTGGAAGCAGGACGCCTACGACGGTCGTCTCGCGCAGACCCCGCAGGAGCTCGAGGCGATCCTTGCCCCGCTCGTCGCCGCCGGTGTCGACGCCTTCCACGCGTCTACCCGTCGCTACTGGCTCCCGGAGTTCGACGGCTCGGACCTGAACCTGGCGGGCTGGACCAAGCAGCTGACCGGCAAGCCAACCATCACCGTCGGTTCGGTCGGCCTCGACGGTGACTTCCTGCAGGCGTTCCGTGGTCAGGGCGCCGAGCTCGGCACCCTCGACAATCTCCTCGACCGCATGGAGCGCGACGAGTTCGACATGGTCGCCGTCGGCCGTGCGCTGCTCCAGGACCCGGAGTGGGCGGCCAAGGTCCTCGCGGGCCGGGTCGACGAGCTGAAGCCCTACGACGCGGCGGCGCTGAAGACGCTGAGCTGAGGTTCGCGACCCGCGGTACCGCTGGTGTGGCGAGCGACACCAGCGGGTGCGCGGTTGATTTCGTCGCCGCTGCGTAGTCCGTCCCAGTCGGGGTATGCGCTGAATACTTCTGTTCGGCGATGCTGGGAGGCGTCATGGTGGATGTAGACGAGAAAGTCTCGACCGGCCGCGGCGGACGGCTGCGGATTCCGCGGAGCCGGGGCGCGTTGGGCGGGCTTGCGGTGCTGCTCCTCGGGATCTGGGGCGCACTCATCCCGTTCGTCGGCCCGTATTTCGATTTCGCGTACACCCCCGACGAGGCGTGGGCCTGGACGTCGGCGCGCGGCTGGCTGCAGGTTCTGCCGGGTGTCGTCGCGATTGTCGGTGGGCTGCTGATGCTGATGAGCCGCAACCGACTCGTCGCGAGTTTCGGTGGCTGGCTGGCGGTGGCCGCGGGCGCGTGGTTCGTGATCGGGCCGTTCCTGGCCGCGCTGCTGCGGCTCGGCGACATCGGCGAACCGGTAGCGACCACGGATCTGAAGCGCGCACTGCTGCAGCTGACGTTCTTCTACGGACTCGGCGCGCTGATCCTGTTCTTCGCCGCGAGCTCGCTGGGACGACTGTCGGTGCGCAGCACGCGAGACATCGCCTTCGCCGAACGCGTCGGTGCCGATCAGCGCCGCGTGGTCGAGAAGGAGGAAGTGGTTCCAGACGGCGGCGCCCACACCACTACCGGCCGACTACACCCCACCGACATCCGGCACCGGCCGGTCTGATCAGGCCGCTTTGACGGTGACCATGGTGTCGGCGCTGGGGAAGTCGAGCACGCGGAGGCGGCCGGTGACCAGGTCGACGGTGTCGGCGACGACTCGACCGGCACGGCGGGCGTCATCGGCGAAGCTCGTGCTGACCACCCGGTAGCTGCGCTTGGTGGTGACCACGACATCTCCTGGCTGCAGCGACCCGGCCGCGGTGGGGGGCTCGGTCGTGGTCGTGGGCTGAGCCGGTTTCCGTATGAGCTCGATCAGTTTCAGCAACCTGTTCTCCACACTGTGCAACGTCCGCCAGGACGTCCCGTTCGCCGGATGCGCGAACGGAGTCGAGCTGTTTGTACCCAGCCTCATCGCGTTCGAACCCTCGGGTTTCGGGCATCCATTCGCCTGCCTCCGCGCACAACCCGCCGTAGCGCACTCGCGCGAATATCACTCCGCGGTCCGATTCCGTCTCATACCAAGGGATTACGGCTGACGAGAAATCGGTCGATAGCGTCGAACGTACTGAAATCGGCGCCCTTCGATCAACCGTCGCGACGGAGAAATGGTGGCGTCTCCCACTCAGCTCAGTAGGAAGACCTATGACGACACCTGCTCTGGTCCCCGAGTCCACTCCACGAGCACCCCGGCGCGGCGCCGACGGTGACTACGCCCGGTTGCTGCGCCGCATCTCGGAAGCCGGGCTGATGAACCGCCGTCCCCGCTACTACGTCATCCGGATGAGCCTCGTCGCAATCGCGTTCGTCGGCAGTTGGGCGGCGTTAGTTCTGGTCGGTGATTCGTGGTGGACGCTGCTGGTCGCGGCGTTCATAGCCGTGACATTCGCCCAGGTCGCGCTGGTGATGCACGATGTCGCGCACCGCCAGGTGTTCCGGCTGCGCCGGCCGACCGAGCTGGTGGGGCGCATCGCGGGCAATGCCGGCATCGGCCTCGGTTACGGCTGGTGGCAGGACAAGCACACCCGTCATCACGCCAACCCGAACCACGAGGAACTCGACCCCGACGTCGCGCCCGACATCCTGGTCTGGTCTCAACAGCAGGCCCGCGCCAGCCGCGGTCTGCCCCGCCTGATCGGGCGGGCGCAGGCGTTCCTGTTCTTTCCACTCCTGCTGCTGGAGGGGCTCAACCTGCATGTGGCGGGCGTGCGCGCGCTGCGCAATCGCTCGGTCAAGCACCGTGGCTGGGAGGGCGCGCTGCTGTTCGGCCACTTCGCCGTCTACCTGACCGCGCTGTTCGCGGTGCTGCCTGTCGACAAAGCGCTCGTGTTCTTCGTCGTCCATCAGGGCCTGTTCGGCCTCTACATGGGCTGCATCTTCGCCCCCAACCACAAGGGCATGCCCACCCTGACCGGCGACGATCGCCCCGATTACCTGCGTCGTCAGGTGCTGACCTCCCGCAATGTGCGCGGTGGTGTGGTCACCGACCTCGCATTGGGCGGACTCAACTATCAGATCGAACACCACCTGTTTCCGAGCATGCCGACGCCGAACCTGCGGCACGCCCAGGTGATCGTCCGCGACTACTGCGTCGAAATCGGCGTCCCGTACCACGAGACCGGGCTGATCGCCTCGTACCGCGAGGCGTTGACCCACCTGCACCAGGTCGGGGCCCCGCTCCGCTCGTGACGTCAGGGCAGGTCTTCGAACCGGACATCGTGCGCGACGGCGGTGGCGTGCAGGCCGTCGTCGCCCGGTTGGATCGCGGTCAGGCGCGCGCCGAGCGGCAGTTCCTCGAGCGGGACGACGAAGGCCAGGGATTGGCGCACCAGCGCCAGCGAGACGGTCGGCCCGCCGCCCACGGCCTGCACGGAGACGGGCGTGACCTCGATGCCCGCCTCGGTAAGCGCAACGGTGGCGAAGACCGTCGCGGGCACCGAGAGCCCCGCCACCTTGAACGTCCCGGTGGCCCGCAGCCCCTCCGGACTGTTGGAGATCGACTCCACCCCCGACGGTGCGAAACGCTGCACGACATCGAAGGGAACCACGGCCGTCGCGGTCGCCGTACCCGCGACGAGATTCGAGGTCCGATTGCCGATCACGTCGGCCAGCGGCGCGGAGACATCGGTGAGCGCGACATCGAGATTGCGCACCGAGATATCGCCCCCACTCCAGTCGCCGATCCGGATGTCGATCTCGCGATAAGTGCCGTCGACAGCCTGCGTCAGAAACGGAAACCCACCGATCTCGACGTCGGGTTGCCGCGGAAGGTTGTACTCGGCAGCAACCTTGCGCCCGATCTCGTTCTGCGCCACCACAACTCCGACGCGATCGCCCACCACCAGCGTAATCGTCAGCACCACGATCAATATCAGCAGCGCGCGCATACATTCACCATCTCGCCCATCCCCCCATCATGGCGCGAATCCCGGACCAGTGGCGATTTCGACCCGCCACCGGCCGTGCGCACGCCCTAAGCGGGGACTGAGCTCGCGTCGCGCTCGAACCGCCGCACGAGAACCGCATGCGCTACCGGGATCACCAACTCGACGGGAATCATCAGCACGTAAAACCCGTGCGGCGCCCCCGCCACCACCCACGCCAGGATCCGGGCCAGCCCACCGAGAAAGAACAACAACCCCAACCCATCGATCACCCTGGCCCGCCCCACCACATCGCCCGCCGCCCAGACGAACGCCGCACCGTACGCGGCGAAGAGCACATTGTAGAACCGCAGATCCGACTCCATCGTGGCGTTGACCTCACCGCCCCCGAAATAGGTCACCTGACCGAACAGCAAGTGCGCCAACGCAATACCCACCACGACCACACCGAACACCCGAAGCCACACCTGGAACACCCGCATCGCGAACCCCCTTGTTTGACAAATGTCTAATAGATCTACGGTAGCTGTCACAGGCCGCTCAGGACAACCCCTACACTGGGCTCGATGCCGCCTCGCCGCATGACCCCGGACGCTCGTCGCGCACAGCTGCTCGACGTCGGTGAACAGCTCTTCAGCACCGAGCCGTTCGATGAGGTGTCGATGGAGCAGATTGCCGCGAGCGCCGGTGTCACCCGGGCTCTGCTGTATCACTACTTCCCGACCAAGGCCGATTTCTTCGCCGCCATCTGGCATCGCGCACACGACAGCCTGCGCGCCACCGCCCCCTTGCACGCTGCCGCGACAGTGCGCGAAGGCCTGCTCGCCACACTGACCGGCTACCTCGACTTCTACGCCCGCAACCTGCCCCTGGTCCTGATCGCCAACCGTAGCTCGATCGCCGGGTCGCCCGTTGTCCGCGAGCCGATCGACGCCACCTTTCGCACGCTGTGCGCGGCAATCCTCGACGCCACCGGTGCCACCGGACACCACCGCGAACTTGCCGAGGCGGCGTTCGCCGGCTGGGTGGCGTTCGTCCGCGAGACAACCCTGGCCACCCTCGTGGACCGGACCATCACCCCCGAAGACAACCTCGCGCTGTGCACCGCGGCCCTCGACGCCACCGTCGGAGCGCACGCCGATCTGTACGCCGCGGCGCGCGGGACGGTCCGGTGAGGGGGCCGATCCGGTGCCTGAAATGATCGGTGGTGGCGTGCTGCCCGGTGGGGGTGGCCTTGGGTGGAACGGGAAATCGTGGGCTCCGCTGTGGTTCTGATCGTGGTTGTGCTGGTGGTGGCGGTGATGTTCGCGGTGCCGTGGTGGGTGTTGGTTGCCGCGCCGACCGGGCGGAGTGGGCGGCTGTATCGGGTTGGTTCCGGGATTTGTGTGGCCGGTTTTCTGGGTTTGCCGGTCGCCATGTTCCTGGGGCACGGGCCGGCGCAGTCCGACCTGGCGTCGATCGTGGGGGACATGCTGCTCGGGGTGTTGTGGGTGGTGTTCGTGTGGTCGGTGATCGGGGCGGTGGTGCGGGGTGGGCTGAGTGTTGCCGGGGTGAAGGGGTTGGGTGTGAGTAGGGGGGTTGCGCTTGCGGTGGTGGTGATCTCGGTGGGGCTCACCGGGTACGGGGTGTACGAGGCGCGGCGGGTGCCGCAGGTCGAAACTGTCGACATCGCGATTCCGGGGTTGGCCGAGGGGCTCGACGGGTTGCGCGTTGTGGTGCTCACCGATACCCATTTCGCGGCGATCGATCGCGAGGGATGGTCGCGTGAGGTGGTCGAGGTGGTCAATGCGCAGCGGCCCGATCTTGTCGGTCTCGCGGGGGATCTCGTCGACGGGTCGGTGGAGCGGCGACGCGATCAGGTCGCTCCGCTGGCCGATGTGCGAGCGCCGCTCGGCCGGTTCTACATCACCGGCAATCACGAGTACCTCGATGACGCGCAGAGCTGGATCGACTACATGGCCTCGATCGGCTGGCAGCCGCTGCACAACGCCCACCGGACCGTCGAACGCGACGGAGGCCGCCTGGTTGTCGCCGGTATCGACGACGCCACCGCCGACGCGCCCGGCCACGGTCCCGATCTGCCCGCCGCGCTCGCGGGCACCGACCCCGATCTGCCGGTCGTCCTCCTGGCCCACCAGCCGAAACAGGTTACCGACGCCGTCGCGGCGGGGGTCGAACTGCAGATCTCCGGGCACACGCACGGCGGTCAGATCTGGCCGTTCAACTACCTGGTCCGGCTCGATCAGCCCGTCGTCTCCGGCCTGAGCCGACACACGAACACCCAGCTCTACACCAGCCGCGGCACCGGCTACTGGGGTCCGCCGATGCGGGTGTTCGCGCCGAGTGAGATCACCGTGCTGGTGTTGCACCCGCAGCGGTGAGTCGGACGATGCGGTCGTCCCCGGGAGCGGGGTCGCCGCGTCCGTCGGTGTTGTTCGTCAGCACCCAGAGCGACCCGTCCGGTGCGACGGCCACATCGCGAAGGCGCCCGTATTCGCCGACCAGGCTTTCGGTCGAAGATGAGAGGTTGTCGAGCGGTATTCGACGTAGCCGCTCGCCGCGCAGATTCGCGACAAACAGCGACCCGTCGACATTCGTCATCCCGCTGGGGCTGGCCTCGGCCGGTTTCCACTGCTGAACGGGATCGATGAAACCTGCCCGCCCGGCGATGCCCTCGACCTCGGGCCACCCGTAATTGCCGCCGGGTTCGATGAGATTGAGTTCGTCCCAGGTGTTCTGGCCGAATTCGCTGGCGAACATCCGCCCGTCCGGCGTCCAGGTGATGCCCTGCGGATTGCGGTGACCGTAGCTGTAGACGAGCGACCCCGGTGTCGGATTGTCGGCCGGCGCTTGCCCGCCCGGCGTCATGCGCAGGATCTTCCCGCCGAGGCCGGCGCGATCCTGGGCACTCGGTCGATCGCCCGCATCGCCGACGGTGGCGTACAGCATTCCGTCGGGTCCGAACGCGATCCGGCCGCCGTTGTGGTTGGCGGCGGCAGGCAGCCCGGTGAGAATCGTCGTGCCGTCGCCGAGTGCGTGGTTGCCCGGCTGTCCGGTGAGATCGAATCGTTCGATGCGGTTGTCGTCCGCGGCGGTGTAGTAGGCGAACAGCTGCCCCGCACGCACGGCGAGACCGAGCAGACCGCCTTCACCGGAAGCCTCGACGCCGTCGATGACCCCCACCTCGAATTGTGTTCCGTCGCTGCCGATTTCGAGAATCCGCCCGCTGTCCCGTTCGCTCACCAGCGCGGTGGTGCCGTGGAAGGCGATCGACCACGGGGCGTCGAGATCGTCGGTGATGGCGGGGAGGCGCTCCGGTGGGCCGGTGCTCGGCCGCTCGTCACTCGGGGCGCACGCGCACAGCACACCGAGCGTGACAAGAAACGCGGTAGTGCGGAACTCCATGAGTCGAGGGTAAGCGAGCTGTTCGACGGCCTGCCAGGTGCTGCGAGTTCGGGTGTTCGCAGCACCCGGGGGTCACCCGACCTTGTACGTCCCCGCGCCCGCGGCGATGAGACGACCGTCGTCGGTGGCGACGATGTCGACCCGGCAGGTGCTGAGTTGGCGGCCCGCGCGCAGTCGAGTGCCGATGATGTCGACGCTTTCGGCGTGGGCGGGCTGGATGAAATCGATCGACATCGAGACCGTCACGCCGCGCAACTGTTCGGGCAGCCGGTCACCGGCCCACGACGCGGCCATGATGCCGATATCGATGCAGCCCGCGAGAGCGCCGCCGTGCACCATGTTGCCGACCGTGACGAGCTCTTCGCGGAACGGCATCCGCAGGCGAGCTCGACCCTCCTCGATATCGACGAGTTCGATGCCCATGTACCGGACGAAGGGCGACTGCGGCAGGAACAAGGCCATGGCTTCGCTGCCGGTGCGGGGGAGTTGCGGGGAGAGGGTCATCGGGACTCCTATCGGAAGTTGACTACGATATCGGAACGAGACTACGGTATCCAGTATGACGTTGGAAGCCCCCACCGATCGACGCAAACGTCGGACCCACACCGCGGTACTCGATGCCGCCCAGGTCCTGTTCCTTCGAGAGGGCTACCGCGGCACCACGATCGATATGCTCGCCGCCGAAGCCGACGTGGCGGTCAGCTCGATCTACGCCAACTTCCGCGAGGGCAAAGCTGACGTGTACGCCGCGCTGGCCTGGCGCATCGCGACCCTGCACGCCGACGCGATGTCCGCACCGATGACCGGTGAATCGACCCCGCGCGACGAGGTGGCCGCCGTCTACGACCGCTACGTCGCCTTCCATCGGGAAAACCCCTTAGCGCTGCGAATTCTCGCGCTCACCGACATCGACGTCGGCGAATCCGAACTGGCGACGGCTGCGAAGGCGCGCATCGACACCGTGCTCGGCGGCTTGATCGAATCCTTCGCCACCACAGTGAAACTGGTGGGCTGCGACGTCGAACCCCATGCGCTGGTGATGGTTTCGTGGGCTGCGGTGAACGGGGCCTACTCCCTGTTCCAACGCCGGGTCGTCGACGAATCGACTCTGCAAGCCATGCTCGGCATCGCCCGAGCCGACCTGCTTTCCCACGTAGGAGATAACCGTGCGTCGTGACGGCGAACTGAGTTTCCAGCAGCAGATCCGCACGGCGGGTTCAGCATTGGCGATCCAGACCGCGGCCCTACCGCATCTGATCCGAGGGCTGCGTGGGGAGGGTAACGGTGCGGAGTGGACAGCACCGGATTCACGACTGTGCCGCTCCGCCCTGGACGAAGCCACCCAGACACTCACCCCCGCGCTGCTCGCCCACAGCCTGCGCTGCTGGGAATTCGGCATGGCCCTGGCGCAATTGGACGACCTACGCCCAGATCCCGAGGCCCTCTACATCGCCTGCGTGCTCCACGATGTCGGCGTCGGCGAACCGGCTGATCCCGCCGTGGGGTGCTTCGCGTTGCTCGGCGCACGCCACGCCCGCACCTTCGTGCTCGACCGCGGCGCCACCCCCGAGCTGGGTGAGTGCGTCCACACCGCCATCGCCCGCCACCTGGACCCCGCGACCCCGCGTGACCATGGCCCGGAAGCGGCACTGCTGCACGACGCCGCCCACCTCGATGTCACGGGTTTGCGTGCCCACCAACTGGATTCGCGTCAACTCGCCGTCACCGTCGCCCGCCACAGCAGGGCCGGATTCGCCGCCGAGTTCACCGCCGCCATGCGAGACGAGGCGCGCATCAGACCGCGCTCGACCGCGGCGACGCTCTGGTACTCGGGCATGCGGGTGGCGATCGCGCTCAACCCGTTGGATCGCTGACGGCTCAGCGCGCCCCAACGATACGCAAGGCCATGTCGGCGTAGGCGGCGGCGATGTCCTCAGGGCTCCAGTCGCCCTCGTCGCGGTACCAGCGGGCGATGTCGATACCGAGCGAGAGCAGCGCGACCCCGGCGATGCGCGGGCTGGGCGTGTCGAAAACGCCTGCCGCGACACCACGTTCGACCAGATCGCGGATCTCCCGGTCGATCCGGTGGCGGATGGCGAGGATCTCCGCGTAGTGCTCAGGCGTGAGCGCGGACAGTTCGTAGTTCACGACCCGGGCGCCGGTGTGGCCCCTGGCATGATGAGCGGCGAAGGCGTGCACCACATTTCGAAGCGCGGTGGCCGGTTCGTCGGATGACTCGACCCCCTGCAGGACGAGGTCGAGTGTTTCCTCGTGCCCGGACCGCGAGATCAGATAGAGCAGCTCTTCCTTCGATTTGTGATGCACGTAGACCGCGGCGGGACTCAAGCCGGCGGCCGCGGCGATATCGCGCGTGGTGGTGCCGTTGAAGCCCTTCTCGGAGAAAGCGGCGATGGCCGCGTCGAGGAGACGCGCGCGGGTCGCGTCGGAGCGGGCTTCTGTCGTATCGGTCATCGCGGGCTCATTATCTCGCCCTGGAATCGCCTTCCTCGGAGCAGGTGGTGTGACGTGGATTACAGAGATCGGCATATTGACGCCCACCGCCGACCTGTTGCACCATGCTGACTAAGCAAGCGCTTACTTAATTGAGGAGATTCGATGCCGGAAGCCGTAATCGTCGCCGCCGCCCGTTCCCCGATCGGCCGGGCAGGCAAGGGGTCGCTGAAGGACATGCGCCCCGACGACCTGACCGTGCAGATGGTCCAGGCGGCATTGGCACAGGTACCGGCGCTGAACCCCGCCGAGATCGAGGACCTGGTACTCGGCTGCGGGCAGCCCGCGGGCGAGTCGGGCTTCAACATGGCCCGGGTGGTCGCGGTGTTGGCCGGCCTCGACGCGGTGCCCGGCACGACCGTCAACCGCTATTGCTCGTCGAGCTTGCAGACCACCCGCATGGCCCTGCACGCGATCAAGGCCGGTGAGGGCGAGGTCTTCATCTCGGCCGGTGTGGAGACGGTGAGCCGCTACTTCAAGGGCAACGCCGACGGTCTACCCGACACCCAGAACCCGTCCTTCGCCGACGCGGTGGCGCGCACCGAAACGCGGGCCGCGGGCGGCTCGACCTGGGCTGATCCGCGCGTCGACGGGCTGACGCCCGATGTGTACATCGCGATGGGGCAGACGGCGGAGAACGTCGCCCAGTTCACCGGCATCACCCGTGCGGAGCAGGACGCCTTCGGTGTCCGGTCGCAGAACCTGGCGGAGAAGGCGATCGCCAACGGTTTCTGGGCGACCGACATCACTCCGGTGACGTTGCCGGACGGCACGGTGGTCAGTGCTGACGACGGTCCGCGCGCGGGTGTCACCCTGGAGGCGGTGTCGGCGCTGAAGCCGGTGTTCCGTCCCGACGGCACGGTCACCGCGGGCAACTGCTGTGCGCTCAACGACGGCGCGGCCGCCCTGGTGATCATGTCCGACACGCGCGCGAAGGAACTCGGGCTCACCCCGCTGGCCCGGGTCGTCAGCACCGGCGTCTCGGCGCTCTCGCCCGAGGTCATGGGCCTGGGCCCGATCGAAGCGTCCAAGAAGGCGCTGCAGCGCGCCGGTCTCACCATCGATGACATCGACCTGGTGGAGATCAACGAGGCCTTCGCGGTGCAGGTACTCGGCTCGGCCCGCGAGCTCGGCATCTCCGAGGACAAACTCAATATCAACGGCGGCGCGATCGCAGTGGGACACCCGTTCGGCATGACCGGGGCGCGGATCACCAGCACCTTGATCAACTCACTTCGCTTCCACGACAAGCAGTTCGGCCTCGAGACCATGTGCGTCGGCGGCGGCCAGGGCATGGCGATGGTGCTGGAGCGTCTGTCGTGACCGGCCGTTTCGCGGGCAAGACCGCGATCGTGACGGGGGCGAGCCGGGGCATCGGTTTCGGCATCGCTGAGCGCCTTGTCGCCGAGGGGGCGAAGGTCGTGATCACCGCCCGCAAACAGGACGCGCTCGATGACGCGGTCGAGCAGTTGGGCGGTGCGGAGCATGCGCTCGGGGTGGCCGGACGCGCCGATGACACCGATCATCAGGCCGATGCCGTGGCCCGGGCGATCGAGGCGTTCGGCAGCGTCGACCTGCTGGTGAACAACACCGGTATCAACCCGGTGTACGGGCCGATGATCGAGATGGATCTGCCAGCTGCCCGCAAGATCATCGAGGTCAACTGCCTCGCGGCACTGTCGTGGGCGCAACAGGTGCACAAGGCGTGGATGGGTGCGCACGGCGGCGCGGTCGTCAATGTCTCCTCGGTCGCCGGGTTGCGGCCCGCGCCGGGCATCGGTTTCTACGGTGCCAGCAAGGCGATGCTCACCTACATCACCCAGGAACTGGCTGTCGAGCTCGGCCCGAACATCCGGGTCAACGCGGTGGCACCGGCCGTGGTGAAGACCAAGTTCGCCACCGCGCTCTACGAGGGTCGCGAGGAGGAAGTCGCCTCGACCTACCCGCTCAAGCGGCTCGGAGTCCCAGAGGACATCGCCGGCGCGGTGACGTTCCTGCTCTCCGCCGACGCCGCCTGGATCACCGGCCAGCTGCTGGTCGTCGACGGCGGCATGACCTTGACCGGCGGCGTCTGAAACACCCACTCGCACAAACACATCGAACCCACCAGGAGTGACATGAGTACCACCAAGACCGCGATCGTCACCGGTGCCGCCCGAGGCATCGGCGCTGCCGTAGCCCGCCGCCTGGCCTCGGACGGATTCGCCGTCGCCGTCATCGATCTCGACGAAGCCGCCGGCAAACCGGTGGTCGCGGAGATCGAAGCCGCAGGTGGCCGGGCGATCGCGATCGGCGCCGACGTCGCTGACGAGGCCGCCGTCGAAGCGGCTGTCGAGCGGGTCGCCACGGAGCTCGGGGCGCCCACCGTGCTGGTCAACAATGCCGGTGTCCTACGCGACAACCTGCTCTTCCGGATGACCGCCGATGACTGGGACACGGTCATGAACGTGCACCTGCGCGGGTCGTTCCTGATGACAAGGGCGGCCCAGAAGTACATGACCAAGGCCGGTTTCGGCCGCATCGTCAACCTGTCGAGCACCTCGGCGCTCGGCAACCGCGGCCAGGCCAACTACGCCGCCGCCAAGGCCGGGCTGCAGGGCTTCACCAAGACCCTCGCCTTCGAACTCGGCAAGTTCGGCATCACGGCGAATGCGGTCGCACCCGGCTTCATCGAAACCGAGATGACCGCGGCGACGGCGGCACGCATGGGTGTCGCGTTCGAGGACCTCAAGGCTGGAGCGGCAGCGGAGATCCCTGTGGCGCGCACCGGTGTGCCCGACGATATCGCGCACGCGGTGTCGTTCTTCGTCAGCGAGGGCGCCGGTTTCGTCTCCGGACAGGTGCTCTACGTCGCGGGCGGGCCGAAGGCATGAGGAACTTCCAGGGCATCGACGAACTCGTTGGCGCGGTCGGCACCCACCTCGGCTACTCCGAGTGGCACACCGTCACCCAGGCCCAGATCGACACCTTCGCCGACGCTACCGGCGACCACCAGTGGATCCATGTCGATCCGGCGATGGCCGCACACGGCCCGTTCGGAACCACCATCGCGCACGGCTACCTGACACTGTCGCTGGTCCCCGACCTGGTCGGCCAGGTGTATCGCGTCGAGGGCGTCCGCATGGGAGTCAACTACGGCGCCAACAAACTTCGGTTCCCGGCACCGGTGCCGGTCGACTCGAAGGTTCGCGCCGGTGTCGAGTTGCTGTCGGTGCAGCCGGGCGGCGGCGGACACCTGGTCACCGCGAAGGTCACCGTCGAACGCGAGGGCGGCGACAAGCCGGTGTGCGTGGTCGAGACCGTTTCGCTCGTGGTGGTCTGATGGGGACGGATCTTCCCGGGCTCGATCTCGACCGCTTCTCGGCGTGGTTGCGCAGCGAGATCCCAGGAGTCGATGCGCCGGTCAGCGGTCGGTTGATCGCGGGCGGGAAGTCGAATCTGACCTATGAGGTCACCGATGGCGCCCGACAGTGGATCGTTCGTCGACCGCCGCTGGGGCATGTGCTGGCGACCGCGCACGACATGGCGCGCGAATACCGGGTGATGGCGGCGCTGCAGCCGACCGCGGTTCCGGTGCCCGAGATGTACGCGTTGTGTCAGGACTTCGAAGTGCTCGGCGCGCCGTTCTATGTGATGGAGCGCGTCGAAGGCATCCCGTATCGCGATGCCGCCGAGTTGGTCGCGCTGGGACCCGAACGGACCAGGGTGATTTCGGCCGGTCTGATCGACACCCTCGCCGCGCTACACGCTGTCGACCCGGCAGAAGTCGGACTTGCGGACTTCGGTCGCCCGGCGGGTTTCCTTGCGCGCCAAGTGAACCGGTGGCGCAAGCAGCTCGACGCATCACACACCCGCGACCTGCCCGCGGCCGTCGAACTGCACGCACGCCTGGCCGCCGACGTCCCCGCCGAGTCGCCGGTCGGGATCGTGCACGGCGACTTCCGGCTGGACAATGTGCTGACCGACGCCGACGACCGGCCCGCCGCCGTCATCGATTGGGAGATGGCGACTCTCGGTGACCCGCTCACCGACTTGGCATTGATAGTCGTCTACGGCCGCCTCGCCGCCGGAACCTCGGCCAATGCGAACGTGGCGGACGCGTCCGTGGCGCCCGGGTTCCTGTCCGAAGCCGAGATCATCGCGCGCTACACCGAGCGCAGCGACCGTGATATGTCGCGCTTCGGCTTCTACCTGGGCCTGGCGGCCTTCAAGCTCGCCGCGATCCTCGAGGGCGTGCACTACCGCTACCTGCACGGCCAAACAGTGGGCGCGGGTTTCGACAGCATCGGCGACGCGGTCGAACCGCTGCTCGAAACCGGCCTCGTCGCACTGAGTTCCGATCAACCCAGCGCGCGATAGGGGTTGCTCACCCGCCCTGTGCCACGAGGTCATGGGCGGCGGCGACCGGGACGTTGGTGACGTGGCCCGCGTGGGTGTTCAGGCCGAGGGCGAGGCTGGGGTCGTCCGCGCACGCGCGTTCCCGGCCCTTGTCGGCCAGGGCCACCACGTAGGGCAGCGTCGCGTTGGTGAGGGCGTAGGTGGAGGTGTGCGGCACCGAACCCGGCATGTTGGCCACGCAGTAGAACGTCGAGCCGTGGACCGGATAGGTCGGGTCCGCGTGGGTGGTCGGGCGCGTGTCCTCGAAGCAACCGCCCTGGTCGACGGCGATATCGACCAGCACCGAACCCGGCTTCATCTGCGCGACCAGTTCGTTGCTCACCAGTTTGGGTGCGGCGGCGCCGGGGATCAGGACCGCGCCGATCACCATGTCCGCCGCGCGCACCTCCTCGGCGATGGCCAGCTTCGACGACGCCAACCCGTGCACGCGATTGTTGTAGCGCCAGAACGACATTCGCAACTTGTCGAGGTCGGTGTCGAGCAGCGTCACGTCCGCGCCCATTCCGAGGGCGATATTGGCCGCGTTCTGGCCTGCGACACCGGCGCCGATGATGACCACCTTGGCCTGGTCGACCCCGCCGACGCCACCGAGCAGCACCCCGCGACCGCCGTAGGGCTTCATCAACGCGTGCGCACCGACCTGCGGCGCCAGACAGCCAGCGACCTCCGACATCGGGTACAGCAGCGGCAAACCACCGGAGGGCAATTGCACGGTCTCGTAGGCGATGGCCGTAACCCGTTGTGCCAGTAGCTGTTCGGTCAACGGCCGATCCGCGGCCAGATGCAGGTAGGTGAACAGGATCAGCCCTTCGCGCAAGCGGTGGTACTCCTGCTCGACAGGTTCCTTGACCTTCAACACCAGGTCCGCGCCCGCCCAGACATCATCGGCGTCGGCGAGGATCTGCGCGCCCGCAGCCAGGTATTCGGAATCCGGAATCGATGAGCCCACCCCGGCCCCGGCTTCGATGATCACGGAATGACCGTTCGACACGAGTTCGTGCACCCCGATCGGCGTGATCGCGACGCGAAATTCGTTGTTCTTGACTTCCTTGGGGACACCGATGCGCATGATTGCTGCTCCTCCAGGATGCTCGGGTTCTGCTATGAGCATCGAGAATTTCTGCGGCAATCGTCTATAACTCCTGCACAAGCAACGGAATTTGTTACATATACCGAGTATTCTGCGGTGATGGCGTCGCCACAGCAACACCAATCGCACCCCGTGCAGCCGTTCCGCGGGTCGCCATCGAACCTCGACGACATCGACCGCCGCCTACTCGCCGAACTCGCCGAGGACGCCCGCGTCCCCAACAACGTCCTGGCGGCCCGGGTGGGCATCGCCGCCTCCACCTGTTCACTGCGACTACGCAGGCTCCGCGACCTCGGCGCGATCCGCGGCTTCTACACCGACATCGCCCTGGAGGCACTGGGCCTGCCGATCCAGGCGATGATCTCGGTCCAGGTCCAACCGGCCGCCCGCGCCCGCATCGGTGAACTCAGCACCAAGCTCGCCGCACTCCCGGGCGTGGTGAACGTGTACTTCCTCGCAGGCACGGTCGACTTCCTGATCCAGGTATCGGCAGCCTCCCCGGACGCGCTGCGCGAGTTCGTCACCCAGGAACTCAGCGCAACCCGCGAATTCGCCTCGACCGAAACAAGCCTGGTCTTCGAACACATCCGAAGCACCCATTGAGATCAGGTGTGTGGTTCCGCGGGGGACGGCACGGCGAGGTTGGTCGCGGCCCAGTTGGCCAGCAGGGTCATGGCATCGGCTGAGGGGCTGGCCGGTTCGGGGCTGTAGAAGGTCAGCACCAATCCCGGTTCGGCCGGGAGCGGCATCGTCTCGTAGCCGACCTCGATGTCACCGACCACGGGGTGGTGGAAACTCTTGGTGCCGGTGTAGTGCAGGCGCACATTGTGTTTGGCCCAGCGGGTGCCGAATTCCTCGCTACGCGTGGACAATTCACCGACCAGGTCGGAGATGGTCCGGTCGTAGGGGTCGCGTCCGGCGTCGGTGCGCAAGAGGTTGACGGCGTTGTCGGCGGCCCGGTCCCAATCGGGGTAGAAGTCACGGGCTTTCGGGTCGAGAAAACAGAACCGCACGAAATTGACCGGTTTGCTCAGGTCGGGGTGCAGCGGGTCGGGGTACATGGGGGAGTAGAACGCGTGGGCCAGTCGATTGGCGCACACGAGATCCTGGCGGGCGTTGCGCACGAACGCGGGCACGGTCGAAGCGTCGAGTAACCGTTGCACCATCGGCCGGGTGGTCTTGGTGCGGCGCGGGCGGGTGCGGCGCGGACCGGTGGTGATCGCGCGGTGCAGGTCGAACAGATGGGAACGTTCGGCTTCGTCGAGTTCGAGTGCCCTGGCGATCGCGTCGAGCACCGGCGCGGACACACCGGTGACCTTGCCGCGCTCGATCTGGGTGTAGTAGTCCACCGAGAGCCCGGCCAGGGTGGCGACCTCCTGGCGGCGCAAACCCTTCACCCGGCGCTTGGCGGCGTCGTAGACCGGCAACCCGACCTGGTCGGGAGTGATCTTGGCGCGGCGTGACGCGAGGAACTCCCCGATCTCGGCGGCGCGTTGCTGGCTGTCCATACCTGCGAGGCTACGGCCCAGGTCACGGCCTGTGCCAGGTGCTGTGAGGGGGGTGCTGCCGGCACCCCTCTGATCCTCGCCTCCCACACATCGCGGTGACGGCGTTGCATGGATATCGAGCGAACAGGCAACGACGAAAGAGGCGACAGTGACGGCAAGCTCGGCGACCCGGCTGCCCCGGGTGGTGTATGTGCTCGGGGCCGGGATCTTCCTCATGGGCACCACCGAATTCATGATCGCGGGCCTGCTGCCCGAGGTCGCCGGTGACCTCGGGGTCGATATCGGGCGAGCCGGGTTGCTGGTCACCGCGTTCGCGGTCGGGATGATCATCGGGCCGCCGGTGATGGCGTTGGCGACGGTCCGGCTGCCTGCCAAGGCGACGCTGATCGGTGCGCTGGCGGTGTTCGCGCTCGGTCACGCCGTGGCCGCGGTGAGTGACTCGTTCGCGGTCGTGACGGCCTCGCGGGTCGTCACGGCGTTGGCCACCGGCACGTTCTGGGCGGTCGGCGCGGTGATGGCCACGAAGGTCGCGGGGCCGGGGGCCGGGGCGCGGGCGTTGGCGGTGATGTCGGGTGGGTTGAGCCTGGCGGTTGTCGCCGGTGTCCCGTTGGGGACCTTCGCCGGTCAGCTCACCGGGTGGCGTGGCACGTTCTGGATGTTGGCTGTGCTCGCGGTGGTGATGATCGTGGCGGTGTCGCGGCTGGCGCCCGACGAGCCCACCGCGCAGGTCTCGCCGCACACGGAACTGTCGGCCGAGGTGGCTGCGGTAAAACCGTGGCGGGTGTGGGTGGTGCTGGGCGTGATCACCTTGGCGCAGGCGGGGTTCCTCGGCGCGTACAGCTACATCAGCCCGCTGCTCACCGACCGGGCGGGCATCCCGTCCGCGCTGGTCCCGCTGGTGCTGGTCGGCTTCGGGATCGGCGCGCTCGGCGGCACCGCGCTCGGCGGGCGGCTCGGCGACCGGTACCCACTGCTCGTCATCGCTGTCGCGATCACGGCCACCGCCACATTGCTGGCAGTACTGGCGGCCACTGCGTCGCATTCGCTGATCGTCGTCACGGTGGTCGTGCTGCTCGGCGGCGCCGGACTCGGCGCCAACCCGGTGCTCATCGCCCAGACCATGCGGCACGCCGCCCCCGGTTCGACGTTGGCTTCCTCGCTGGCCACAGCCGCGTTCAACCTCGGCACCGCCGGGGGTTCGGCACTGGCCGCGACCACCCTGACCACCTCACTCGGACTGGTCGGCCCAGCGGTACTCGGCGCCGCACTGACCGCGTCCGCGCTGATCCCCCTTGCCGTGCTGGCGGCAACCACCGTCGCACGAACGGCGTCGTCGACGCCCGAACTCACCCCCACTCGCTGATGGCGAATCCCCACACCTCGACAACCAGGAGAACGATCATGCGAACCGACACCACCCGAAACCGGCTGCGCCACATCACCGGAGCCGGAGTCACCGCACTCGCGGTGCTGGCCGCCACCGCGTGCACCGCCACCGAGCGCACCGGCACGAACGCGGGCCCGGCGATCACACCGGTCGCCGATCTGGCATCCGGTGACACCTCCCGCGGCGCGGCCAACTTCTACACCAGCGACCGGGTCACCACGGAACCGGTGAAGTTCGAAAACCAGTATCAGATGGAGGTTTCGGGCAACCTGTTCGTCCCGAAGGATCTCGACCGAAACGCCAAGGCCCCGGCCATGGTCGTGGGCCACCCGATGGGCGCGGTGAAGGAGCAGAGCGCCAACCTCTACGCGACGAAAATGGCCGAACAGGGATTCGTCACCCTGTCGCTGGACCTGCCGTTCTGGGGCGGCAGCGAGGGCGAACCCCGCAACGCCGTCGCCCCCGACATGTACGCCGAAGGCTTCAGCGCCGGTGTCGATTTCCTGCGCACCCAGTCCTTCGTCGACCGCGAGCGCATCGGCGCGCTCGGTATCTGCGGCAGCGGCAGCTTCGTGATCAGTGCCGCCAAGATCGATCCCCGGATCAAGGCGGTAGCCACGGTCAGCATGTACGACATGGGCGCCGCAGCCCGCAACGGACTCAACCACTCGGTCACCCTCGACCAGCGCAAAGCCATGATCGATGCCGCCGCGGCCCAGCGCGATATCGAATTCACCGGCGGGCCAACCGAATACACGGGCGGAACCGTCCACGAACTCACCGCCGACTCCACCCCGACCGAGCGCGAGTTCTACGACTTCTACCGCACCCAGCGCGGTGCGTTCACCCCACAAGGTTCGTCGCCGGAGCTGACCACCCACCCCACGCTCTCGAGCAACGTGAAGTTCCTGAACTTCTACCCGTTCAACGACATCGAGACCATCTCCCCCGCGGCCGATGCTGTTCGTCACCGGTGAGACCGCGCACTCGCGTGAGTTCAGCGAAGACGCCTTCGCCCGGGCCGGTGCGGCCAAGGAACTGGTGATCGTGCCCGGTGCCGGCCACGTCGACCTCTACGACCGCACCGACCTGATCCCCTTCGACAAACTCACCACCTTCTTCCACACCAACCTGGGGTAACCCCAGCACCGGAAAGGAGCCACGATCATGCGTGGAATTGTCATTGCGGCACTGCTGTGCCTGGGTGCGGTTGCCTGCTCGGCGGACCAGGACAGGCCGCCCCCACCCGGCTCCGGAACGCCGACCACATCGGCCGACGAACACCGCGTCGGCACCCCGATCCGTCTCGTGATCGGTGAGCAGACGCTCACCGCGACCGTGTGGGAGACACCGACCGGTGCCGCGCTGCTCGACCAGTTGCCGCTGACGCTCACCTTCGCCGACCTCAACGGGGTCGAGAAGGTCGCGCCGCTGCCGCGACGCCTCACGATGGACCAGATGCCCGCAGGCGCCGACGCCGAAATCGGCGATCTCGGCTACTACGCGCCGACCGGCGACCTCGTTCTCTACTACGGCGAGGTCGGCTTCTGGAACGGCATCGCGCGCATCGGCCGCATCGACGGTGACCTGTCGATCATCGCCGACCGTTCCGAAGACTTCGTCGGGGTCGTCGAACGTACCGAATAGGTCCGGACCGTACCCGGCGTCGGGACAGACTCTCTGCGACGATGGGCCCATGAGTACCACCGCCCGACCGGGTGTGATCACGGCTGGCACGTTGGTTCTGTTGTCGTCGCTGTACTTCGCGCAGGGGCTGCCGTTCGGTTTCTTCACTCAGGCGTTGCCGGTGGTGCTGCGGGAATCGGGGTTCTCGCTGGTGGCGATCAGTGCCTCGGGGGTGCTGTTTCTGCCGTGGGCATTGAAGTTCCTCTGGGCGCCCTATGTCGATCGGTACGGCACTCGGCGGACCTGGCTGCTGGTGTTGCAGTTGCTGTCGGCTGCGGTGGCGATGGTGTTGGCCTGTCTGGATCTATCGGCTTCGCTGCGGTGGTTGTTCGTCGGCATCGTGGTCGTGAATCTGCTGTCGGCGACGCAGGATGTGGCCACCGACGGGTTGGCCGTGCGCATGTTGGGGGCGCGTGAGCGGGGGCTGGGGAACGGGATTCAGGTCGGTGCCTATCGGGTCGGGATGATCGTCGGTGGTGGAGCGCTGCTGTGGTTGTATGCGCTGGCCGGGTGGCGGGCGTTGTTCCTGGCCATGGCGGTGTTGATCGTGGCGACCACGATGCCGGTGTGGTTGATGCGGGAGCCGGTCGCGGACCGGTTGCCGCGACCGAAGCCCGCGCGGCTGCTCGGGGCCTGGTGGATCAGACTGCGGCGACCCGGGATTCTCGCCTTCATCGGGTTGATCGCGGCGTTCAAATTCGGGGACTCGATGGCTGCGGCGTTGACCGGTCCCTTTCTGTCCGACGCCGGACTCGACCTCGGCGAGATCGCGCTGATCAAAGGCGTGCTGTCCTCGGCGGGCGCGCTGGCGGGTGCGGCTCTGGGTGGCTGGATTGCCTACCGGTTCGGTCGCCGGAAGGCGCTGCTGATCGGCGGACTCACCCAGACGGCGAGCATCGCGCTGTACCTGTTCGCCTCGCTCGGCATCGGTGGTTTCGAACTGCTCGTCGCCGCGAGCCTGGCCGAGCACGTCTTCGGCGGTGCCGCTACCGTCGCCGTCTTCGCGCTCATGATGGACGCGTCCGAACCCGACCACGCGGGCAGCGACTACACCCTCATGGCCTGCGCCATCGTCGTCGTCCAGGGTGTGGCGGGCATGGTCGCGGGACTCGTCGGCGATGTGGCCGGTTACCCCGCCATCTTCATCACGGGGCTGGTTCTCTCCGGACTCGGCTGTGGCGCAATGGTTCTCGGCCTCGAGCGGGGTCTCGGGCCTGCGAACCTGTACTCCGGCGACCCGCAGGACGGCGGCTCAGGTGTCGTCGGACAGCACCGCGGCAAGGAATTCGCCGAGTAATCAGCGGTGATGGGTGTCCACGCCTGGGCCGCGGCGATCGGACGCGTCTGGGTACCGACACCGGGTTCGTCGGCCGCAATCAGGCGCCGGACCCGGTTCCCTCGGCTATCTTGAGTCCGATGTGTTCGCCCGAGATCGTTCGTTTCGCCCGAGAGCGCGCCCCGCAGCCGAGTCGGCGGGCGATGCTCGGCCTCGCCGGGCTCACCGCACTGGCCGCGGTGGCTCCCGCGCCCGCTGTCGCCGCGCCGCGCCGCGGCGTCGTCGACCTCACCCACACGCTCACCCCGCACCTGCCGGTGTGGCCGGGTAATCCGCCGATGGTGATGGTGCCGGTGGCCTGGCACGCGACGGGTGGGTTCGGGCAGTTCGCGCTCGGATACTGGGAGCACACCGGCACCCACATCGACGCGCCTGCCCATCGGATTCCCGGTGGCGCCACCACCGAGGCCCTCGCCGTCGACGACCTCGTCGCGCCGCTGGTCGTCATCGACATCAGCGCCAAGGCCGCCGTCGACGCCGACGCGGTGGTGACCGTGGCTGATATCGACAACTGGCGCTCGCAGCACGGGGACATCCCCGAACGTGCTTTCGTCGCGATGTATTCGGGGTGGGAGCGGCGCATCGCCCAACCGTCGACTTTCCTCAATCTCGACGAACGAGGAACGCCGCACGCGCCGGGATTCGCCGCCGAAGCCGCGCAATACCTTGTCGCCCAATGCGGGATCGTCGGAGCCGGTGTCGACACGCTCAGCCTCGATTGCGGCGCCGACCCCGAATACGGTGCGCACACAGCCCTTCTCGGTGCGGGCCGCTACGGCGTGGAGATGCTCGCCAACCTCGCCGCGGTACCGGCGGCCGGTGCGACGATCATCGTCGGGGCACCGAAACACGCAGGCGGTACGGGCGGGCCGTGTCGGGTGCTTGCCCTCACCTGAGCGGCATCACCAATCCGGTCGGCCGATCGAAAGCCGGTGCTGGAAAACATTTCTCGGATCGGCGGCGGCTTTGACTCGAAGCAGTCGCTGATAGTTGTCGCCGTAATAGAAGGCGTGCCACGGCAGCCCGGAAGTATTCCACGCGGCGTCGGCCAGATCAGGGTCCGGATAGTTGATATAGCTGCCGCCGTAGACCTCGTTCGGGACCGGAACGCCGCCGGTCGAAGCATGGACATCGCGGTACATCTCGCGCGCCCAGCGCACATACCGATCGTCGTCGAAAGGCAGTCGCCACGAGGCGTGGATCAGCATCTTCATGAACGAATCCCGTGCGGGCATGGCCGTCGCGTCCGCGGCGACGGCATTGATCGCGCCGCCGAACGGCAGGAACTCGAGCTGGGATTCGCCGAGGAAACCGAGATCGGTGATGTAGCGGTAGAAGATTCGGAGTTGGTCGGGGGAGTAGGCCTTGCGCAGGTACGCGGCTTTCACCTTCACGCGGGTGGTGTTCACGCCGTTCGCGTAATACACCTGGTTCACGGTGTCCAGGTAGGACAGCTGGGTGACCGGGGTGAGGAACGGCGGCGGGAACACACCTTCGCTCACGGTGGCGACGAACTCGTCGAAACGTGCTCGCGCGTCCGGTGTTTCGGCATCGAACAGGATCAGCATCTCGGCCGCGCCGGTGCCGGTGGTCCTGATCATCAGCGGCGCGTAGAGACCGGCGAACTCGTCGCCGGGCGCACTGTGACGTTCGAAGAACCCGAGATAGTTGCCGAGCAATCGGACGAACGAGTCCTCGGTGGTGACGGGCAGGATCAGGCGCGCGTTCAGCATGTCGGCAGGCGGTTTCGGCAGTGCGCGTGCGGGATCGGCGCCGTCGGAGTCGGGCGACCGGAGCAGGTACCGGGTCACCACACCGAAATTGCCGCCGCCACCACCGGTATGTGCCCACCAAAGGTCATGGTGGGGACCATCTTTGGTCGCGACCACGATATTCGCGGACCCATCGGCATCGACGGTGACGACTTCCACCCCGACCAGATGATCGGCTACGAGGCCGAATCGCCGTGACAACGGACCGTAACCACCACCGCAGACATGCCCGCCCATCCCGACGCCGAGGCAGATGCCGCCCGGCACCGTCACACCCCAGCGGTGCAGGGCGTTGTACACGGTGCCGATGTCGGCGCCGGCGTCGACCGAGAAGGCCCGATGATGTTCGTCCCAGAACACCGCGTTCAACCGGCCGAGGTCGATGATCGACCGGGTCTGCGCGTTGTCGACGAAATCGTCGAAGCAGTGCCCGCCCGAGCGTGCCGCGATCCGCGAGTCCTCGCCCACCGCCCCGGCCACCGCGCGACGCACCTCGTCGGCGCTGGTCGGCACATAGATCCTCGCCGGTTGCGCCACGAACCGCCGGTTGTATCCGCGCGAGGCCAGCGACTCGAAATCACCCGCACCGACCACACGCTCCTCGGCGCGCACCGGGGGCATTCCGAGCGCGGCCACCGCCCCGCCCACTACGGCCGCGGTGATCAACTTCCGACGTGAGAGCGGCACCGGATTCCTTTCCCGTCACGCGGTTCGCGATGAACCTGGTCGGACACTAGCGGAATCGCCGGTGCGCGGACGGCAGAAATGCGGAGGGGCCGAACTCTTCGGCGGGTGGGCATGGCGTGAATCCTGTGCTCTGATGGAGGCAGGATCACCGCCCACCAACGGGAGGTACGACCATTGCCTGACAACGTCGCGAAGACCGAGGACCAGGCTTTTCGCCTGGTCGTGCGCTATGGCCTGTCGGTGATCGTGGTGGCCGCGGTGGTGTGCGCGATCGCCACCGTCTGGGCGGCGAACAGGAGCGCCTGCGCGAGCGCCGACACCCGACTGTGCGACGACCCGGCCAAGATCGCGGTCCTGTTCGGTCCCGGCCTGATCCTGCTCGCCGGGGGAATCGGCGCGTTCGTGCACACCTATCAGCGCTGGCGCGACGGCCGGAGCTGGCGGGCGTGGCAGGGCGCGGGCTGGTTCCTGTTCATCCTGATGACCGCCTATCTGGCGATCGGCGCCGGTTCGTTCACGAACTGAACCGGGTCAGGCCGGCGGATCTGCCGGGCGCAGGTAGACGGGGTGACCGCCGGTGAGGCTGTTGTACAACATGCTGAGGTCGAGCGAATCCGTGGACGGTTTCGGCTTCGGTTCACCGCTGCGGTCGACCTGACGGTGCAGGGCTTCCATCTTCTCGTCGAGTTGCGTGGCGACCTCGGCGGCCTGGGCGAGATCGGCCCGCAGATTCGGGGGCACCTCGCCGCGGTACTTGTAGTAGATCTTGTGTTCGAGGCTGGCCCAGAAATCCATCGCGATCGTGCGGATCTGGATCTCGACCGGAATCAGCTCGGTGCGGTCGGAGCGGAACACCGGGATCGACACGATCAAGTGCATCGACTGGTAGCCGTTGGGCTTGCGATGGGTGATGTAGTCGCGTTCCTCGAGGACCGTGATGTCCTCCTGACCGGCCAGCATGTCGCGGATCGTGCCGATATCGGAGATGAAGCTGCACACCACCCGCACCCCGGCGATGTCCAGGACGTTGTCCCGGATAGCCCCCAGGTTCATCGCGTAGTTCTTCCGACGAACCTTCTCGAGCACACTTTCGGGCGACTTGAGCCGCGACCCCACGTGCTCGATGGGGTTGTACTCGTGGGTGTTGTTGAAGTCCTCACGCAAGATATTGATCTTGGTCGTCACTTCGTCGATCGCGAACTTGTAGCCGAGCATGAAGTCGACGAACTGCTCCCTGAGCATTCGCAGGTCATCGATGCCGACGCCGTCCCCGTCGCGGAGCGGGCCGTCACCGGGGCTGGGGTCGCGCTGCCACTGTTTCATCGGTTTCCATTGTGCCGTTCTTCCGGCGAACACCTCGACCAGTGCGTTCGGCGTCACGTTGGCAACTGTCACAGCTATCGGTGGTTCGGTTCGTACGGCCGACAGAATCGGAAGATTTTTCATTTGCCCACGGGCCGACCGGCCGAAGATGGGTTCTGGTGCAGTGCCTGACGACGGGCACCGTCACGGCACGGGGGCCGAGGCGAGCAGGCACTACCCGGCAGTGTGGCCGGGCTGAGGAAAGCGCACAGCAATGCCGAGTGATGTCGTCGATGTGTCCGTGGAATTCTCCGTCCCGCGCCGGGCGCTGTGGGATGTGTTGCTCGAACCGCAGAGTTATCCGCGGTTGTGGGCCGGAATCGGGGGCTGCGATCGGCTCCTGAATCCCGACGGGAGCACCGTGTGGGAGATCAGAATCGGTGACCGGGCGGTCGGCATCCGACGGACCGGGCTGGCGCTGACCATCGGCCGGTGGTACGAGAGTTTCGAACTGCACAATCCCGAATCGGGGAGTTTCGCGCTGATCCGGCTCACCGGCGACGAGCAGCGCACGAGGGTGAGCGTGACCGTGTTCGCGGCGCCGCGCCTGCACCCGAAGCTGGCGGGCGTGACGAACGCGGTGATCATCGGATGGGTCAAGGACGGACTTCGCCACGCGGCCGACGTGGTGGCGGGCGCGCGCACCTCGGTGGTGGCCAATGGCAATCGGGCGCCGATCCGGCGCAAGTCCGAAATCGTGCGCTGGTGGGTGCACTCGGGTCAGGTGGCGCCGCCGCTCACCTCGGCGAGGCAGCTGCGTTCGCTGTACCGCTGGGGTTTCAATCTCGCCGGCGGATACGCCGCCGGTGCCGCGCACAGCCCGGACCAGGTCGCCCTGATCGACGACGAGAGCACCGCCTCCTTCGCCGAAACCGACAAGCGGACCACCGCGTTGGCGGGGGCGATGTACGAGATCGGGCTGCGCGCCGGTGACGCGGTGGGCCTGCTGGCCGGAAACCATTGCGGCATGGTCGAATCCATGGTGGCGGCGGGCAAGCTCGGGGTCGATGTCGCGCTGCTGAACTCGGGGCTCTCGGCGCGGCGGATCGAGGATGTCGTGCAGCGGCACCGGCTGTCGGCGTTGTTCGTCGACGCCGATCTGGCGCATCTCGTGCAGTACCTGCACACGGATCTGCCGCGCTTCTTCACCGACGACGCGCCCGCCGACCCCTCGCGGATCACCATCGAAGACCTCATCGCGATCCGCCACACCAAGTTCCCCGTCCCCACCTCGCCCGGACGGCAGATCGTGCTCACCTCGGGCACGAGCGGCACGCCGAAGGGGGCGCGGCGTCCGCACCCGAAGGGTTTCGACACGCTGGTCGCGCTGCTGTCGCAG
Source organism: Nocardia sp. NPDC058658 (assembly GCF_042716665.1). NCBI lineage: Bacteria > Bacillati > Actinomycetota > Actinomycetes > Mycobacteriales > Nocardiaceae > Nocardia > Nocardia sp. NPDC058658. Next base: position 493,870 of record NZ_JBHXRR010000001.1, on the reverse strand, counting down.
ATCCCGATCCACGCGGGCAGCACCATGATGATCCCGGCGCCGCTGTTCCACACCTGGGGGCTGTCGGCACTGCAACTGAGCACCGCGGTGCGCGCCACGGTGGTGCTGACCCAGGGCTTCGACGCCGAGGAATGCCTGCGCCGCATCGCCGAGCACGGGGTGCACACCCTCATCGCGGTCCCCACGATGGTGCAGCGACTGGTCGACCTGCCCGACCACGTGCGAAACCAGTACGACCTGAGCACCCTGCGGCACGTGATCAGCTGCGGCGCGCCTCTGGCGGCGGTCACCGTCGACCGTTTCCTCGACGACTACGGCGACGTCCTCTACAACCTCTACGGTTCCACCGAGGTCTCCTGGGCCAGCGTCGCAAGCCCCGACGACCTGCGCGCCGCCCCGACCACGGCAGGCCGCCCGCCGCTGGGCACCAAGATCGCCATCCTCGACGCCGACCACAAAGCCGTCCCGATCGGCGTGGTCGGCCGGATCTTCGTCGGCAACCACATGCTCTTCGACGGCTACGTCAGCGACGCCCCGCCGGACGAATCCGACGGCATGATGGACACCGGCGACCTCGGCTACCTCGACGCCGCGGGCAGGCTGTTCGTGGCAGGCCGCGACGACGAGATGATCATCTCCGGCGGCGAGAACGTCTTCCCACGCCCCGTGGAAGAAGCCCTGGCCTACCTCCCACAGGTCACCGACGTCGCGGTGGTCGGCGTCCCTGACCGCGAATTCGGCCAGCGGCTGGCGGCGTTCCTCGTGAAGAACGAAGGCTCAGGCCTCGACCCGGAAATGGTGCGCACCTACGTCCGAAACCGCCTCAGCCGCTTCTCGGTTCCCCGCGACGTCACCTTCCTCAACGCACTCCCACGCGGCGAAACCGGCAAGGTGTTGAAGCGACTGCTGGTCGACCCGGAAGGGCTGGCGGGCTGAGTTGAAGGCGCACCGAGGCCAGCTTCAGGCTGCAGCAGCAGGATGAAAAAGGCTCAGTGAATGGTTCCGAACCACGCGTCACCTCGATCTTGTTCTAGTCGTACTCGAGCCAGGATTCCCGCTGGAAGTACTCGTCGTCGGCATCATCGTCTTCTTGCGTCGGTGCGCGCCCGGTCGAGGCCGCTGGTGCTGTCGGTGCCGACACCCAGCCGGGATGCTGCTGCTCGGGCGCGTACGGCTGAGACGGCGTCGGCGGCTGATGCTGCGACGCGGGCGGCTGATATGGCGGTAGCGACTGGGTTTGCTGTGCCGGGAATGATTGTTGCTGTGGCAGCGGCTGGTCGAGTGCGTCGGCGTAGCGTTCCCGCTGAGCGCGCAGGCGTGGATCGGCGTCGAGTTCGGCTATTGCCGCGTTGACTACTTGGCGGGACTCTGCGAGCGCTGCGGCATGAAGGCGGACGATCGCGGCGACGAGAGTGTCAGGGTCGAGGCGACGACCAGCCTCGGTGAGGTGAATCGCCTCCAAGGCTCCGTCGGCGCTGACCTGCACCGATGCGACTCCACCGGCCATCGATGCTGATGCGGGCCGAGTGAGACCGGCGTGAAGTTGCTCGGTGTTGGCGTGGAGTGGATCTAGTGCGCCGGTCATGATGTTGCTCCCCTATCGATCACCCTGGCGGTGCCCGCGGAGTCTATAGTGGCCGGGACCGATCGCGTTGGGGAGCGTCGCAGGTGTCGTAACCCTTGGGGAGGGAAACCAGTGAGTCCAACACCGAGTGCTGAAACGTTCGATCTCGACCCGGACGCGGTACGCGCGCTCGCGGCGGGAATGGGCACCGCCGGCCAAGAAATTCAAGTCATCGGCAAGGGCGGTGCGCTCGCCGACGGCGTCTTCGAGTGCATGCCCAACGGGGACACGCCAGCGGCATATCAGGTCGCGTCACGTCGCGCGGACAAAGCGATGAGTGCGGTGGGGACCGCGCTGGCGGAGCTGAGTGGCAAGACCGTCGCTGCCGTGATCACGTTCCAGCAGCAGGACCAGGCGTTCGCCGGCGCGCTGCAAGGGGCCGGTGAGCGGTGAGTCAGCATCTGACGGTCCCGCTGGTCGAGTCGTGGAAACCGGTCGCGTTCGGCGCCCAGGCTGTCGAGTTCACTCGGCAGGCCAACGAGCTACGCACCGCGATCGACACCCAATATCGTGCGGTCGACGCCTCCCGCGACACGTTCCGTCGCGAAACCGGTGACGCGATGCGCGCCCGTTACGACGAGGTCCACAGGAAGGCGTTGATCATCATCGACGCCCTCGAACGTGGTCGCGATGCCGCGACTACGGCGCAAACGTCGATCGGGGCGGCGCGGGATCTGTTGGTGGCGAAGAAGACCGACGCGATCGGCAAGGGTTTCGAGGTCCGCGACGACGGGACCTGCGTTGTCGGTGAGACGGCCAAGCAACGGCTTTACTCGTCGATCGCTAGCTCGACGACCGACACGAGGCAGGTTGCCGTCAAGTACAACGTCGGCATGGCCGTGTTGGACGTGTCGGCCAAGGCCCACACCAAGTGGGTCAAAGATGCTCTGACCGGCGCGGTCAACGCCGATACCGCGGCGAAAACGGCGATCGAAGCCGCGTTCGATAGGGTACCGACGCCGGATTCGTTCGGCAATGCGAGCACGCCGCAGACTGGCACCCCCCAACCACCGAAAGATGGTACGCCGCAAGCGAATCGGGCGTGGTGGGACTCGCTGACCACCGCGCAGCAGGACGACATTCTGAAGAACTCGCCAGGTTCGATCGGCAATCTCAATGGGCTACCGGCTCCGGTGACCGATGCGGCGAACCGGTTGATGATCGGTCCCGAAATGACCCGACTCCAAAATGACCAGAAGAGGTATCAAACGGAACTGGACGCGGCCCTAACCCAGGCTGCATCAACCGGCGGCTCGACGGGCATCCACGAAGCGCAGACCAACCTGGATCGGACCAATCAGAAACTCAGAGATCTCGAGGCGGTCAAGACCGCGATCGGGGACAGTCCTGGCTCCTCGAATCCGCCGCGCTATCTGATGGCACTCGATATGCAATCCGGCAGACAAGGCCGCGCCGCCGTCGCCGTCGGCAATCCTGATACGGCCGACCATATTTCGGTCACCACGCCCGGGCTGGGATCGAATCTGGAATCCACGCTTATTGGCGGCGACCCGAAGAACCCGAACGGCGGCATGATGGGCGAAGCCCAGCAACAGATCGCATCCGCCCAATCTCAGCTCATCGGAGCCGGTCGACCGAACGAGCAAGTAGCCTCCGTGGCCTGGTTCGGGTTCGATCCGCCGCAAGGCGGTCTGTGGCCGGTGACCAAGATCGAGGGCGACACCGTCAATGTTGCCTCGGAAGGTCGAGCCCAGGAAGCAGCGCAGCCGTTGTCGTCGTTCTTCACCGGTCTAGACGTTGCGAGCGAGAAGAACGATCCACATATCACCGCACTGGGCCACTCCTACGGCTCCCTCGCCACCAGCCACGCGCTTCAGGAACAATCCGGTGTCGTCGATGACGTGGTCTTCTATGGATCGCCCGGTCTCGGCGCGGACGTACCCGGTATGGCGGGCCTGAGCGGCGTCGGCTCCCCGGTTACGAACCTGGGGTTCAACGACGCCGTCGAAAACGCAGGGGATCTCGGCTTGAAGGATGGCCATGTCTACGAGATGACCGAACAGGACGAGATCGTCGGAAACCTGGATTCGTTCGGCCGCAGCCCGAATTCGATGCCGTGGGTTACTCATCTGAGCACCGATCCCGTCACGATCAATGGCACGGAGTACACCGGCGGTAGCGGTCATTCCGACTATGCCCGAAACGGCGACAACAACCAGCTGCATCGGTCCGGTTATAACCTTGCCGCGATCGTCGCCGGGCTGCCCGAGAACGCGTTGAACCCCAAGACGGGTGGGTGAACCGGGTGAAGGGCGAAAAACTGGCGAGCATGGCGCGTTCGGTCGTCTGGCTGATCGTGGGCGGTATCGCAGCATTTCTCGCCCTGAACGCCGTGGTGATTTTTGCGTTCTGGTGGGGTGCCCGCGACAGCGGGCATGACGACGTCAGCCCAGAAGAGTTGGCAGCCGCACAACAACGGCTGCAGGAACGCCCCAGTATGGAGGCCGAGTTCACCTCGATGCGATCCATGACTGTCGAGATCGGGGCGGTTGCCACCGAATTGGTTCGTGGTACCAGCTTCCACTGGTCAGCAAGAGATACCCTCCGCTCCGAATCATGCCTCAACTCGTACCGGCAAACAGGTGGCGAGAGGATCACCCTTGAGGATTACAATTCTGCTGGGCCAGTAGATTTTTCCGATTCGGAATGGCAGCAATTCACACGTCGCGTAGAGGATATCGTGACCCGCGTTGGGGCAGCGCCCACCGACACCCCCACGGGCCCTTCCTCGAAATTTGCCAAGTTCCGCAATTCAGAGGACGGAACCCAAATCTCGTTGAGTAGAGGCCCCGCGGTTTCGATCGAAACGACCGTCGGCTGCCGTCTCCGCGACAAACCGCTCAACAATGCGAATCAGGCGCCTGCTACCGGCCCCGAAGAAACCGCCGCTGCCCAGCAACGACTACTCCAACGCAGCAGCGTCGAACACGAACTCGCCGCGATGCGCTCCGCCGTCGAGGAAATCGGAACCGCCGCTGACGGGTTCCTCCAGACTGAATCATTCGTCTGGGAGAAGGGGATCCCGGACCGGCCGGACGCCTGCAAACAACCTTATGACCAGACCCAGGGCGTAAACGTCAATCTGCCGTCGTACAAGGTCAAAGTCGTTTCACCCTCAACGATTCCCGACAGCGGCTGGCAGCAGGTTGCTGACCGTGCCCTCCAGGTAGCCGCACGCTTCGGTGCGACACCACCGGCGATCAGTGCCGCGCCAGGAAATTACTATCAGCGATTCGTCAACGACGAGGACGGTGCCAGCATTACGGTCCAGAAGGTACCGGGGGAGATCACAATCGGGGCGAGAACCGGGTGCCGTCTTGCTGCACATCCCGCGCCGGGTGGGCATGCCGACTATCCGACACCCATTCCGCCGACGACCAGTCCGACAGCGAGGCCACGATGAGTCAGGACTCCGCAGCCACCGCCGTCCTACCCCCAATTGCCGCATGGATTGGAGTCACCCCGTGACAATCAACGACACCTCACCGGCTGGTCTCTGGCAGGCAGCCGGTGACGGGAGCTTTCGGCTCGAGGCCGACGCAGCACGAGAGTGCGCAGCGCACTTTGGCTGGATCGCAGACGAACTGAGCGAACGGATCGCCGAAATGGAACGTCTGAACGTTCTTTCGGGATTCGGCGGGTTCGATTCGGCGGATCAATTACGCCAGGGTTTCGAGAGCAAGGCGAACCAGGGTTCCGCAGCGTTAGCTAGTGTTAGGCAAGAATGTAGAGAACTCCAAGCGGCGGTGCTTCGGGCAGGCGGGCTACTCGACGAGCAGGACCTCGCCGCCGCTGCCGCACTGACTTCGCAGGGCGGTGAGATGCCGTGAGGTCGGAACGCGCTGCGCTGGCATTCGGCATGGGGCTGTGCCTGATGACCGCGGTTACGGCTTGTGGCGGGGCTGTTACCGACGATCCGGGTGCAACCTCAGCCAGTGAACAGGCCACCACGTCTCCGGCGACGAGTGTGCGGCCAACGCTGACGGCGCCGAAGCTACAGCCGCCGTCACAGGACAACAGGTACACGAGCGCGTCGGGTCGGCCGAAAGTCGTTGTTGATCCATGCACTTGGATCCCGGACGAAACCATCCGCGAATTGAATCTGGACCCAGCGACGCGCAAGCGCGGAAAGGATCTGGTAGCCGAATACACTTTCCTCACTTGTGATTTCACCAGCGCCCCGTCGAATGCGCGTTGGAGTGTTCTGGTGGACTCCGGCAATGTGTCTCTGGACGAAGTCCGCCAGAAGTATGTGGGGCAATTCGAGAACATCGATATTAATGGGCGCGAGGCCGTCAAGACGGCAAAGACTAGAAATGCCTCGTGTGCTGTGGATATGAAAACTGAGGTCGGCTACTTCGGCGTGGACGTTATCCTGAACCACGCGTCCAGCGCTGATACCGAGTCCCCGTGCGATAAGGCGATGGAGCTCGCGCGCGGTCTCGAGCCTGTGATCGGGGCGGGGAACTGAGCATGTCCGAAATGAAGGGCGGGGAACTATGACTACTCCGATTATCCCTGGCGTGACCGGGTTGATAACCACGTTCCAACCGGCTGCATTCGGCGCGGCCACCGGTTCGCAGCGTAAAGCTGCGGGAATCGAGGCGGGTGCGGCCGGTACCGACCCTGCCTATATCCAGATGATGGAAGAGTTTTCGAAAATTTCGCACGCGGATCTCTACGCGAAAGCTCAGCAGATGCAGCCCGGCGTGATGACCCAGTCGGCCGAAGCGTTGAAGGCAATCGGTACCGCGCTCACCGGCAATGTCATCGGGATCACGGGGAAGGTGAACGCGACAATCGCGCGCGGCTGGGAAGGGCAGACCGCACAGGCGATTACGGCTGCTACGCGAGCGATGACGGGTCGACTGACCGAGTTGCAAAATGTCACCCAGAGTGTGGCGTGGCGGGTCGAAGCAGCCGCCTTCGGCGCCGAGGCGGTGAAGGCCCAGATACAGCCTCCTCCGGCGCCGCGGATTCCGCTGATCCCAGGAGCTGAGAGTCCGGCCGTTGCGATCGCATCGGCGAAGGAGCAATCGGATGCGTGGCAGGCCGCGATCTGGACTATGCGCAATAGCTATGTGCCGACGTATGAGCCTGCCGGGCAGGGTGTTCCGGTGTTCCCGACATCGTCGGGCCTGGGCAACAACGACATTCCTGTCGGTACCGGTGGTGCGAGTTCCTCACCATCGAACGGGTCGGCCGACGGTGGAGCCGGTGCGGGCTCGGGGGCCGAAACCGCAACTGCGGCGGATTCTGCCCAGTCGACCGACGCGGGCACCAATTCGAGTGAGTCCGGTTCGGCCGGAAAGGATTCCGGTACCGACGACGGAAGCGGTTCCGGTTCGCAGTCCGAGGACACCGAGACCGCCGCAGCGGGTACAGAACAACCCGGTTCGAGCACACCCGGCACCTCGCAGCCCGGCACCCCGACCGGTTCGGGATCGCCGAGTGCAAGTGGGCCCGGAACCGGAGGTACAGGGGTGCCCGGTACCGGAGCGCCGGGCGGGTCCGGCGCAGCGGTGGGCTCTCCCGGCGCGAAAGCTGTTCCCAGCCCAGGAAACCCGGTGCGAGGCGGGGCGCCGGCAAACGCTGGCGCTGGCGCCTCGACTGGCGGTTCCGGTGCCCGTGCGGCGGCGGGTGCGCATGGTATGCCGGGCATGGGAGCACCGGGTGCCGGACGCCAGCGCGGTAGCGACGACGATGAGCACAAGGGCCGCGCCGAGTTGCTGATGCATCCACGTAACCGGCGCGATCTGATTGGTCCGCCACAGGGAACGGTGCCACCGGTCATCGGTGCCCGGCCCGAGGAACGGTCCGCACGCGAGGATCGGGAGTCGCGATAATGCGATGGGAATTCAGCCCTGACGAATTCCTGTTCGCGTGGAATGAGATCGGCAGTGATCGGATTCCAGCGCCGCTGGTGGTGGTTCCGTCGGTGAACTGGCGCGACGAGTGGGACGAGATCGTGGGCGACCTGCGGGAGCGCCTGCTGGTGCGCGATGATCCTGACTTATCAGCGGTGCTGCGTCTGGCCGCCGATCCTGACACCGCGGTGACGGTGATCGGCACGCGAAACAGTGCTCCGATCCGGTTGTATTGCGGACTGACACATGAGAGTTCAGTTGTGCTCGCCCAGTTGCCGGATTCGGACGAGGAGTTCGGGGGCAACGTGGTCGTACGCACTGGAAGCCCGGCATCGATCGCGGCGTGGGTGTCGCGGTTCGCCGGTGACCAACGTGCCGGTGTCGCACCGCCGATGACGGAATCTGTCGCCGCGCTCACCACACCAGCGCAGGCCGTCGGCCTGGACTACGGTGAGGTGAGCTTGACCGACCGGGTTCACGATCTGCTGGCCGCCGCCCGGTCCGGGCAGGGACATGTTGAGGTCATCCGGGGTCGTCATCGATCCGAGGATGGGCCGGTGCACCGGTATCTGAGCTGGTTCGATGTCGTCGACGACGGCCGGTATGCATATCGATACCAGCACGGTGACCTGATGGTCGAGCCATGCTCGACGGCCCGGTTCGAGAAGGCCGTGTCGCGGATGGTCGGCGTTCGCTAAAAAGCCACCGCGCAAGCGGACAGCGACCACACGGTCCGAAGGAGTCCGCTGGTGGGTGCCTGGCGCGTCCGAGTCGGGCGTCAGGTGCGGTTCCTAGGCGGCGAAATCGGGCGCGCAGCACCTTCGCGGTGGTCGCCGTCGGATGCAGAGCACCCGAGTTGGCTTCCTCCAACACATCATGACCATCCTCGACATCAATGGTCGTGCGGCCGTGGTGCTTCCGGACAATGTGCTGTTCGAAGGTGGGGCGGGCGACACTGCGCCGGAAGCTGCTCAACGACGACTACGACCTCCAACCGATGCTTCGGCTGCCCACCGGGATCTTCTACGCGAACGGCGTGAAGGCCAACGTGCTGTTCTTCGACAAAAAGCCTGCGGTGGAACAGAACTGGACCAAAGGGCTCTGGGTGTAATACCGCTTGTCGAAGGGGATATCGCCGGGGTCGTCCACCGCTTGACATGCGGCGGCCGGACTTTCGAGAACCGCGCGGTCGGCGTGGCCGGGCGCGGCTACCGGCACCGCGAGTAGTAGGGCTGCACAGGACGCGCCGAACAGCGCGGCCAGGCGTTTCGTCAGAGAGGACGCCATGGAAACTCCTTGCGTGCGAATCGAATTGCGATTCGCACGCTACATGGACAGTTATGTTCTCCGATATGGATTCTCGCCGTGGAATATCACAGGGCGCACCTTCGGCCCAGAGGACGAGGCGCTTTTCGTCGCTGACCCCGCGCGGTGACGTCCGGTCAGTGCGTCTGCGACGGAGTGCGCACGCTGCCGAGGAAGTCGGCGATGGTCGCCCAGGTGGTCTCGCGGGCCGTGGGGCCCGCGATGATGCCGAGGTGGCTGCCCGGAACCTCGGTGAAGCGAACCTCGGAGGCATTGATGAGAACCCCGACACCCGCCGCGACCGATGCCGAGGAGGCCAGCGTGTCCTTGGTGCCGCCGATCAACTGCGTCGGCGCGGTGAGGCAGCTCAGATCGATCGCGCGATCAGGGCCCAGATTGACTGTGCCCTTGAACATTTCGTTGCGCAGGATCAGCTGTCGGTAGGCCTGGCGATAGAACCGGCCCGGGTAGCCGGGCATGGTGTCCATGAACCGGTCCACCGATTGCATGCGGGCCAGTGCCTCGGTGTCGGCGATATTGCGGGCGATGTACCAGGGCTTGGTGAGTTCCCGGTCGATCGACTGGATCCGAAAGCCCGCGCGCACACCGTATTTCGGCACACCACCAGCCACGCGCACCGGCCAGGTGACCTCACGGCCCCCGGTGAGCTGCCCGAATCGGCGGGCCAGGGAGATCTGGCCGTTGCGGCGCTGATCGAACGGGGTGCCCACCGCGGTGACCGACCCGATCGGCAGGTCGGCGTGCCCGGCGGCGGTGAGCACGCTGATGGTGCCACCGAACGACCAGCCGATCAGGTCGACAGGGGCGTGCTCGTTGTCGGCGCTGACCGCGCGAATCGCCGTCGGCACGATGTCGTCGACCCACTCCTCGAAACCGAGATCGCGGTCGGCGTAGGTGATCTCGCCGTAGTCGAGCACATAGACCTCACGCCCGAGGTCGAGCAGGAATCGCACCAGGCTCTGGCTCCGACGCATGTCGTAGCAGGAGATCGTCACTGCCAGCGGTGGCACCAGCAGGACAGGCGCGCCCGTCGCGGGAGCCGAGCGCCGGTAGCGCAGCAGCTTGCGGTGCGGTTCGTCGTAGATCGCGTCCGACGGCGTCGGCGCGTACGGCTCGACGCCGTCGCCGAAGAGCGCGACCATGTTGCGCAGCGCAACAGACGGGGGGCTCATGGACATCTCCGGAGGGGTCGCGACAACGGGAGAAACTAGCTGTGACTCCTGGTATCACCATATCTGTTCTCGGCGAGACGGCCGAATCCGCGGATGACCGATCGCTCGGCGGGATCTGTTGTGTGTCCCGCCGAGCGGCGTCGATCAGGGTTTGCGGGCGACGGCGCCGTAGGCCGAGATCGGGCGGACCTCGCCGACCTCGGTGGCCTCGGAGCGCCACTGGGTGATCGAGGTGAAGCCCGGTTCCACCAGTTCCAGGCCGTCGAAGACGCCGCGGATCTGGGCCTGGGGGCGCGGGATGTAGGGGGTGCCGCCGGTGCCGGTGTAGTTCTCGCACAGGGTGACGTAGGCCTGGCTGTCGTCGGTGCCGTCCCACATGATCAGGTAGCTGCCAGAGGGCACCGCGTCGATGACCGTTCCCACGATGCGCAGCAGGTCCTCGTAGGTCCTGGCATGGCCGAGAACGCCCATGAACATCACGGCGATCGGCTCGTTGAAGTTCAGCACGTTGCGGGCGTCGGCGACGATCTGTTCCGGATCGTGGAAGTCGGAGTCGATGTAGGTGGTGACACCTTCGGCGGTGGTGCTGGTCAGAAGTGCGCGCGCGTGGGTGAGGACCAGGGGATCGTTGTCCACGTAGACCACCTTGGCCTCGGGCGTGACGCCCTGGGCCACCTCGTGGGTGTTCTGCATCGTGGGCAGCCCGGTGCCGATGTCGAGGAACTGCTTGATGCCGCGTTCCTTGGCCAGGAAGCGCACGGCCCTGATCAGGAACTGCCGTGACTGCACGGCCATGGTCGAAATGTCCGGGTCGACCGCGAGTCCGGCGTCACCGGCGATCTTGTCGATCTCGTAGTGGTCCTTGCCGCCCATCCAGTAGTTCCAGATCCGGGCGGAATGGGGGATATCGGTCCTGATCACGGGGGTTTGCACGTCAGTCATGAGCCTTGCTCCTCTGCAACTGTGACAGTGGCGCGCCCACCCAGGGTGCAACCACCAGTGGCATAGCATCTGATCCGTTTGCGACAGTACAAGATTCACGCCGAACCGGTCGGCCCAATTCGTGAACCCTGCAGGCTGCTTTCCCCGGCCGAAATCGGGTACTGCCGCTCCATGACAACTCTGCGTAGAAGTGCTGTGGCCGTCGCGATCACCGCGGCCGCGATCGCCGTCCTCGGCACCGGTTGCGACCAGGTGGAGAAGGCGGTCAACAAGGGCGGCGACACCCCGTGTAGCGAATACACCGCCCAGAATTCCGACGACCGGCGGGTCACGGTGACCAAATTCCTCGAGCAGGAGCAAGGCGGCGACGCGAAGCCCGATCCGAACACCGTCGACATGTCCGTCGCCGCCATCGACCTGATGTGTAGCGCGCAAGCCAACCCGGACACCCCCATTCGGGAAGCTGATCTGACGGGTGTCCTCGTGCCCAAGTGACACCCGCGCGCCCGGACGGATATCCCGTCCGGGCGCGGCGTCGGGGGTGATTTCACTGTGCATCACCCATTTCAAGTGTTCACTGCGACAGACACGTTGGACCGGTAGCATCGCTAACGGACCGTAAGAGACAGTCCAGCAAGATGTTTCGTGGTGATCGAGAGGTTTCACAGTGGAAACAGTGACGAATCGAGTCGTGCTCGACCCGACCGGGCGAGACATTCAGGGTGAGATCGCCGAGATCAGAAAGCACGGCCCGGCCGCGATGGTCGAGTTGCCGGGTGGTGTGCAGGCATGGTCGATCACCGATGCCGCACTGCTGGAGAAGCTGCTCGTCGATCCGCGGGTCTCGAAGGACGCGAGTCGGCACTGGCCCGCGTTCGTCGCCGGAGAGGTGCCCGCGGATTGGCCGTTGTTCCTGTGGGTCGCGGTGGAGAACATGTTCACCGCCTACGGTTCCGAGCACCGCAGGTTGCGCAAACTGGTGGCGCCCGCGTTCACCGCGCGACGCACCGAGGCCATGCGCGGACAGGTCGAGCGCATCACCGACGACCTGCTCGACGCGCTGGCGAAGACCCCGACGGGTCGGCCAGTGGATCTGCGCGAGCAGTTCGCCTATCCGCTGCCGATCCAGGTGATCTCGGGCCTGATGGGCGTGCCGGAATCGCTGAACCCCGGGCTGCGCACGTGCATCGACGGCATCTTCGACACCTCGCTCACCCCGGAGCAGTCGCAGGCCAACTACCTGGAGATGTACCGGATCCTGGGCGAATTGGTGGCGTTGCGCCGCGAACAGCCCGGTGACGACATCACCAGCCTGCTGATCGTTCAGCGCGACGAGGAGGAAGGTCAGCTCACCGAACAAGAGCTGATCGGCACCCTGCTGCTGGTGATCTCGGCGGGTCACGAGACCACCGTGAACCTGCTCGACCAGGCCGTCACCGCGCTGCTCACCCACCCCGAGGTGCTCGCCGGCCTGCGCGACGGCTCGATCACCTGGGCCGACACGGTGGAGGAGACGCTGCGTTACGAGTCGCCGGTCGCGCACCTGCCGTTGCGTTTCGCGGTGGAAGACATCGACATCGACGGTGTCCACATCGCCAAGGGTGACCCGATTCTGGCGAGCTACGCCGGTGCCGGTCGCGACCCGAAGCGCCACGGCGAGACCGCCGACACGTTCGATCCGACGCGAGACAACCAGTCGCACATGGCTTTCGGATACGGGGTGCACCACTGCCTCGGCGCGCCGCTGGCCCGCCTCGAGGCGCTGGTGTCGCTGCCCGCGCTGTTCGAGCGGTTCCAGCAGATGCGGCTGGCCGTGCCCGTCGCCGAGCTCGGCACCGTGCCCAGTTTCATCTCCAACGGTCACCGCAATCTGCCGGTCTACCTGCACGGCGAGTAGTCGACCGTGCTCGGCCGGCCCGTGCGGCCGGCCGAGCAGCGGTTCACAGGCCGGGTACCACCAGCGGGGGAGTGCTGGGGAACACCACCGGCAGCCCGGCCAGCGCGCGGTGGAAAGGCCCTGGCCGCCAGACCAATTCGTCCGCCGGGACCGCCAACTCGAGTTCCGGCAGCGCGTCGAGGAGCTGGTCGATGGCCTCCTGGGCGATCAGGTAGGCCGGTGATTTCGCCGGGCAGCCGTGCGGGCCGGTGCTCCACGCCAGGTGCGCACGGTTGTCGAGGAAGTCGCCGGTCCCGATCGCGGGATCGTTGTTGCACGCGGCCATGCTGATCACCACCGGCTGATGCGCGGGCAGCCACACATCGTCGACGAGGATCGGCTGGCGCGGATAGGTGGTGCAGAAGTTGGCCATCGGCGGGTCGGTGTAGAGCACCTCGTCGAGGGCGTCGCGGGTGGACAGGCTGCCGCCGAGCAGGCTGCCCGCGAAACGCTGGTCGGTGAGCATCAGCCGCACCGTGTTGAGGATCAGATTGAGCATCGGCTCGATTCCCGCGCCGTACATCGTGAGCACCTGGTTCATCAGCTCTTCGTCGGTGAGCTGCTGGGGATGCTGCACCAACCGGCTCGTCACATCGTCGGCCGGTTCGCGCTGTTTGAGCCGGACCAGGTCGTAGAGCGCGTTCTCCATCATCTGGGTGCCCGCGGCGGCCGTCTCGCCGCCCTCGAACATCTGCGCCATCCCGGTGGCGACCTGTCCGCCGATGTCATCGGGGACACCGAGCATGGCGTTGATGGTGGCGAAGATGACGGGAAAGGCGTACTGGCTCAACAGATCCGCGCTGCCGTCGGCACAGAACGAGTTGATCACCGGCATCGCGATCTGCTCGACGGTGCGATGCAGCTGGTACAGGTCGACACCAGCCAAGCCCGCGACGGTGACCTGGCGATGGCGCGTGTGCTCCACCCCGGCCGTCCGAATCGCGTTGGGGCGGTAGCACATCATCGGCAGAATCGGGCAGTCGGCGGGGATGTCGCGCTGCCACATCCGCGGGTCGGCCGGGAAGTGGTCGGGATCGTTGAGAATCTGCACCGCCGTGCGATAGCCGATCACCAGGGTGGCGGGCACGCCGGGCACCAGGTCCACCGGCACCAGCGAACCGAAGCGGTGCCGCATGGCGCGGTAGGTGCCCTGCGGGTCGGCCGCGAACTCGGCCGAGTACAGCGGCACCCGATCCTGGCCGCTGCGCGAATCCGGCGAAATGTCCAGTGTCACAGCGCGTACTCCTGATTCGACGATCGGTGCCTCGGCGACGCGCCGAGTTCGTGGCCGACCCTGGCGGCCAGTTCGTTCATGCGATGGGCGACGAGCGCGAGGTCCACATCCGGGGTGGTGGCGACACCGAGCAGCGTGCCCGCGCCCGCGGCCGTGATCAGGACCATGCCCTCGTCGTATTCGGTCATGTTCTGGCGCACCGTGTTCGCGAGCCCACCGCAGAACTCGCCGAGCACCTTGCCCAGCGAGCGCAACCCGCACGCGGCGGCGGCGAAACGCTCCGCGTCGTCGGTGCTGATGGCGCCGGAATGGGCCACCCGTAGGCCGTCCTCGGATAACAACACCGCGAAGCGGACGCCGTCGAGTGCCAGGTCGTCGAGCAGCCACGCGAGACGGTTGGTGCTGTTCGCGATCGGAGTACTCATCAGCTGTCGAGCCCTTTCGTGGAACGCGCGGCCGCGGCGCGGCCGTGTCGGGAGCCGCTGTGCCAGGCCGCGGCGAGTTCGGGGCGAGCCAGGACCTCGCCGGTGTCGAGACGCTCGTCGGCCGCGGCGACGGCGCGGCGGGTGCGCTTGGGGAGGCCACCGGTGGTGCGGTCGTGCTCGACGACCTCCGGTGCGCTGATCTCTGGAACCAGCTGCGGCGCTTCCGGTTCCGGTACCTCGGCATGCTTGGGCTGGTGGACCTCGGTGGCCGTGACGAGCAATGCCGCGGGCACGAACACCATCGCTCTGGTACCGCCGTAGATATTGGGCCCGTCGACATAGGCGGCGAAGCCGTAGCGGCGTGCGAGCGCGGCGACGCCGGGGAACCCGACCCGCGGTGACGGGCCGAGTGCGTTGATGTCGACCACGCGCTCACCGGAGAGCACCTGGCGCGCCTCCTCCATCTGCTCGCGGCTCATCCGCACGCCCGCGTCGTCGATGATCACGGTGACGCCGTGATGGCCCTGCTGGTAGGAGATGTCGACGAACGACGAGGGCGGTGAGTAGCGCAGCGCGTTGTCGAGCAGCGTCGCGACCGTGTGCACGAGCGGTTCGACCGCCCGGCTGATCACGACCTGCTCGCAGTTGCCCGGGCGCACCCGCAGGAAATCGCGCACCCGGCCGGTCGCGCCGCCCACCACGTCGCCGATGGTCTGCTGGGGCCAGCGCCTGCCGGGCAGCCCACCCGAGACGATCACGTAGGCCTGGGCCTGGCGGATCATCTGCTGGACGGTGTGGTCGATCCGGGTGAGCGTCGCGTAGACCTCGTCGTTGCGGTTCTCGCGCAACGCGTTGCTCACGACCTGGCCCACGTCGGCGCCGAGACTGACCACGGTGGTGCCGAACGCGCGCACCGCGTTGCTGGTGGCGGCGCGCGCATCGGCGGCGACCTGTGTGCGCGTGGCCTCCTGCGCGGCGACGACCTGCGCCGCGGTGCGCTCCTGTGCGGCCTGCTCGGCCAGGGTCGCCTCGTGTGCGAGCGTCCGCAACTCCTCGGCATGGGCGAGCGACAGGTGTTCCATCGCCGCGTCTTTGGCGTGGAGTTCACGCTCGGCGACCGCAAGGCGGGCGCGGACCTGACGTTCGTTGCGCAGGGCCTGCAGTGCCACGGCGACCGCGCCGAGCAGGACCACTGTCGCGAGGGAGAACAAGAAGACCGCGAGCGTCGGAGTCATCGGTTCCTTTGTCGTTGGGTACCGACCGAAGAGCCGTGGTGGCCGGGTCCTCGCCGGTCTCTCCGACGAGACTGCGCGCCGCCGACCGAAACTCACAACACGAGCGCTGCACCACAATTCGACACCGCGCACCCGAGCTCGGCCGAGTCCGGGCTCGCTGCCCGGGGTTTCGGCGACGGGAGACACGTTAGCAGTGCGAACCGCCGAGTGCACGAAACGAACTGTCGCAGAACGTAACTCGCTTTGTGGTCGGGGGCGGGAGAATTGATACCGGTGGTTTATCCGCGCCGTGTACGGTTGAGCGCATACAGGTCAGCCGCGGACCAGCGGTGACCAGCGCGTCGTCGCCGCACTCGGCCTCGAGTCACCGGCCCATTCCCTCTCTCGTCTCACCGCAGCGGCGCCGTCGATCGATCCGAGGAAGAGCCTGCATGACGAGCGATCTCGACGACGACCCGTCCGACATCACACCCGCGGATCCCGAGGAGGAAGACCCGACCGTCCACTGGCCCGAGCCGAGCCCGCTGCAGTCGTGGTGGACCGACATCATGGGTGCGAAGAAGCCGCGCCGGTTCGGTCAGCAGAGTTGACCCGGATTGCTGATCGGATGCCGCGGCTCTCGATCATCGGCTGGGTCACTGGTAGTTAGCGTGGTTAAACATGCAATGACTCACATTCGTGCGGAATAATCCCAGGTGGGATCGAGAAAGCGAACTGGACGTTCGTTCAGAGCCAAAAAGTTGCCCGCAGCACCGTATTGTCTGTCGTCGGTCGGATTTCGGTGTGCCGTGGCCGGGCTGCGGCACTGATTCGAGGGTTCTCACGGCGTGCTCGACATCTATCACTTCTCCTACGGGTGGATCACCCCCGTCCTGGCTTTCTTCATGTCCTTCGTCGGCTGTCTGCTCGGCTTGCAGTGCGCCGCGCGCGGGCGCAACGCCGAGCAGGGGCGAACCGGCTGGTTGGTGAGCTCGGCGGTCGCGATCGGCGGCACCGGCATCTGGGTGATGCACTTCATCGCGATGCTCGGCTTCACGATCGAGGGCGCCGAAATCCGCTACGACATACCGCTGACCCTGTTCAGCGCGGTGACGGCGATGGTCGTGGTCGGCATCGGCTTGTTCATGGTGAACAAACCGCAGCCGACCCTCGCCGCGCTGGTCAGCGGCGGCACGATCGCGGGCCTCGGCGTCGGCAGCATGCACTACACCGGCATGTACGCGATGAAATCCACTGCCGCGGTCGGTTACAACCTGTGGGTGGTGGCGGTGTCGATGGTGATCGCGGTGGTCGCCTCCGTCGTCGCGCTCTGGTTCACCCTGCGGGTGAAGGGCCTTCCCGCCACGATCGGTGCGGCCGCGATCATGGGCGTGGCCGTGTGCGGAATGCACTACACCGGCATGGCGGCCATGCACGCGCACGCCGGTCACCAGAACGCGCCGCCGCCGTCGGGCGCGCAGGCGATGCAGCTGCTCGGTCCGCTGATCGGGGTGATCTGCGTGGTCACCATGTTCGTGCTGATCATCGTGAGTCTGTCCGAGGTCGAGAACAAGGAATCGCTGCCCAAGATGCGTCTGAACGCGTCGGCGCCCCCGCGTGCGCAGGGTTCGTGGCCGGTGGCATCGGCAGAGGAGCGCGACAGCGCGCCGACCTACCCGGCGTTCTCGTTGGCCGCGTCCTCCGCGGCGTCCTCTGCCGGGAAGGCCAACGGCAAGTCGCTGACCTGGCCGAGGAACACCCCGAACGGGCCTGCCGACATCTCGGACATGGTGTCGTAGTAATCCTGATCGAACTCGACCTGGCCGGTGCCGTCATAAAAGAACTTCAGCGGGATCGACGGATGGAACCAGTAGTAGTTGCGGACCGGATTTCCCGCGCTGTCCACGCCCGTCAGGCCGACTTGAAACCCCTCGTCGGTCTGGAATTTGACCTCGGTCACCAGCTGGAGATGGGCGAGAAATTTCGTATCGCCGTCGGCGATACTGAGCGTGACGACTTCACCGTTGTACACGAATCCCGACATCGACGGCCTCCTCGTAGACAACCCTGACGGCCCCATCTTAGGCACTGCGGCCGAGTCGGCCTGGTCCGCGCGGCGGTGCGCCGCGGTGGCGATCCGCACAAGATTCGCAATAAGAAGACTTGTCCAGCCTGTCGATGCGTAGCGTGATTCGCCCGAGATACGCGATGCCGGTGGCTGTGTTCGCGCCGACTTTGCAATACCGGCGAGTAGGCGAATTACTTCACAAAGACCGGAAAGTATTCTTTGTGAATTCCCATTACGCGGCGCGAATTCTGATGCATGCTTTCGTCGCTCGATCGTTGGAAATCTGATGAAGTTTCGCCCTATCGAGGAGGAGCTCTACCCATGACGGAAACGATGACCGGATCTGCCGCCGACTTCCTGGCCGACGTGATCTCCAAGACGCTCGTGAGTCTGGCAACGTCGATGAGCGCCGCCTGAGTCGATGAGCGTCGGCTGATCGACGCCGAACCCGCTGGGGGTCGCACCGTTCCAGGTGCGGCCCCTGCTGCATTTTCGAACCATGTTGCCCAAGGTGTTGACCTGGACGCCGTGTCCAACCTAAGTTACGTGGACACCGTGTCTCAGGTATCCGGGACACACGGCACACGGGAGTGCGTTCATGACACAGAGGGTGTTCGTCGTCGGCGTCGGCATGACGAAGTTCGAGAAGCCGGGCTCGCTGGAGTGGGACTATCCGGACATGGCCCGCGAGGCAGGCACCAAGGCGCTCGCCGATGCCGGAATCGACTACGACCAGGTCGAACAGGCCTACGTCGGCTACGTGTACGGCGAGTCCACCTCGGGCCAACGCGCGGTCTACGAGCTGGGCCTCACCGGTATTCCGGTGGTCAACGTCAACAACAACTGCTCCACCGGATCCACCGCGCTCTACCTCGCGGCCCAGGCGATCCGCGGCGGACTGGCCGAGTGCACCCTTGCGCTGGGCTTCGAGAAGATGCAGCCCGGCTCGCTCGGTTCGACCTACGACGACCGTGAACAGCCGATGATGAAGCACCTGCTGGCGCTGGCCGAACTGCAGGAATTCGCCATGCCGCCCGCGCCGTACATGTTCGGTGCCGCCGGTAAGGAGCACATGGAGCTCTACGGCACCACCGCCGAGCAGTTCGCCAAGATCGGCGTGAAGAACCACAAGCACTCGGTGAACAACCCGTACGCGCAGTTCCAGAAGGAATACAGCCTCGAGGAAGTCCTCGGCGCCAAGCAGATCTACGGCCCGCTCACCAAGCTGCAGTGCTCGCCGACCTCCGACGGTTCCGGCGCGGTGATCCTGGCCAGCGAAGCCTTCGTCGACCGGCACAACCTGGCCGATCGGGCCGTGGAGATCGTCGGCCAGGCGATGGTCACCGACCTGGCGTCCACCTTCTCCGACCCGACCGCGATCAACCTGGTCGGCTCCTCCATGTCGCGCACCGCCGCACAGAAGGTCTACGAGCAGGCCGGCATCGGCCCCGACGACGTCGACGTCATCGAACTGCACGACTGCTTCTCCACCAACGAACTGCTCACCTACGAGGCCCTCGGCCTGTGCGCGCCGGGTGAAGGCGGTCGTCTCGTCGACGACAACGCCACCACCTACGGCGGCAAGTGGGTCGTGAACCCCTCGGGCGGCCTGATCTCCAAGGGTCATCCCCTCGGCGCCACCGGCCTCGCCCAGTGCAGCGAACTCACCTGGCAGCTGCGCGGCAATGCCGACGCCCGCCAGGTCACCGACGCGCGAATCGCCTTGCAACACAACATCGGTCTGGGTGGTGCGGTCGTCGTGACCGCCTACCGCCCCGCCAACCGCTGACCCTTTCCCTACCGAATCACATCAGGAGTAACACCATGGCATCTGTGTCCGTTTCCACCGCCCTGCCCGTCGCCCCCGAGGTCGCGTGGGCCCGTCTGAGCGATCTCGCGAACTGGGAAGAGTGGCTGACCATCCACGAGGGCTGGCGCGGCGACCTGCCCGCCGAGCTGGCCGCGGGTTCGCGTTTCACCGAGGTCGTCTCGGTGATGAACATGGCCAACAAGATCGAGTGGACCGTCGCCGAGGTCGTCCCGAACTCGTTCCTGCGCATCACCGGCGCCGGCATGGCCGGTGTCACCATCGAATTCGCGCTGAAGGTGGAGGCCACCGACACCGGCTCCACGGCCGCGTTCGACGCGAGCTTCAAGGGCGCGATGATCGTGGGCCCGATCGGTAAGGCCGTGGCCAAGCACGCCGAAGCCGACCTCAAGGAGTCGATGGACAAGTTCAACGCGCTCGTCGGATCGGCCGCATGACCACCTCGGAATCGGCCGGAGTCGTCTTCGACGGCTCCACCCTGGGGGAGTGGACCGACGAAGAGCGGTTCTCGGTCACCAAGGAACGGATCGCGGAATACGCTGCGGCGACCAATGATCCGATCCCCGTGCATCTGTCGGGCGAGATCGCCCCGCCGGTGTTCGCGGTGGTTCCGGTGTTCACCTCGATGGCGCCCGCCGCGCTGTCGGTCGCCCCGGTGGAACTGCTGATGAAGCTGGTCCACGGTGAGCAGGACTTCCTGTTCCACCGCCCGATCCGGGCCGGTGACGAACTGGTGGTGAAGGCCAAGCCGATCGGCTACGTGGGCCGGCCCAACGGTTCGACCGTGGTCATCTACGCCGAAACCCGTGACGCGGCAGGCGAACTCGTCAACGAACAGTGGATGACCGCGTTCTTCCGCAAGGTCGACGCCGGTCCCGGTGAAGGCGAGCTCGCGCCCGCGCACCGGATCACCGACGAGGACCGGGCAGGCGAGCCCGCCGCGAAGGTCACCGCGCACGTCGACGAGGACCAGACCTTCAGGTACTCACCGGCCTCGGGTGACCCGATGCCGATCCACCTCGATGACGAGATCGCCCGCATGGCAGGGCTTCCCGGCATCATCAACCACGGTCTGTGCACCATGGCGTTCACGTCGTGGGCCGCGCTGACCGAACTCGCCGACGGCGACACCTCGCGCCTGCGCAGGCTGGCCGTGCGGTTCGCCAAGCCGGTGCTTCCCAATCAGAACATCACCACCACCTTCTGGCCCACCGCGTCCGCTGATCCCGCCGTGCGCGTCTACGCCTTCGAGACCGAAGCCGTGGGCGAGATCGCGATCACCGACGGCCGCGTCGAATTCAACTAGGAGAGTAAGACTTATGGGAAAACTCGACGGTCGTGTCGCGGTCATCACCGGTGCCGGTCGCGGCATCGGCCGCGAACACGCCCTGCTGTTCGCCCGCGAGGGCGCCAAGGTCGTGGTCAATGACCTCGGCGGCGCCAACGACGGCACCGGCACCGACGCGGGCCCCGCCCAGCAGGTGGTCGACGAGATCGTCGCCGCCGGCGGTACCGCGGTCGCCAACACCGACAACATCGCTACCTGGGACGGCGCGAAAGCCCTTGTCGACCAGGCGATCAGCGAATACGGCACGCTGAACATCGTGGTGAACAACGCGGGCATCCTGCGTGACGCGTTCATCGCGGGCATGGACGAATCGCAGTGGGATTCGGTCATCGCGGTGCACCTCAAGGGTCACGCCGCCACGCTGCATCACGCCGCGGCGTACTGGAAGGCGCAGTCCAAGGCGGGCACCCCGGTGTCGGCCTCGGTGATCAACACCGCCTCGGCTTCGGGCACGTTCATGCCCAACGCTGGTCAGGGCAACTACGGTGCGGCCAAGGCGGGCATCGCCGCGCTGACGCTGGTCGCTGCCGACGAGCTCGAGCGCTACGGCGTGCGGGTCAACGCGATCGCCCCGATCGCCCGCACCCGCCTGACCCTGGCCACCCCCGGCATGGGCGCGCTGTTCGCCGCCGAGGTGCCAGAGGGTGAGTTCGACGCGTTCGCCCCCGCCAACATCTCCCCGCTGGTCGCCCACCTCGCCGAGGCCGACTGCACGATCACCGGCAAGGTGTTCGCCGTGCAGGGTGGCGCGATCGTCGAACTGGCCGGTTGGCATGACGTGCGCACTGTCGAGACCGACGGCCCGTGGACCATCGACGAGGTGGCCGCCCAGCTGAAAGAGACCAACTAGCCATGGCGCGCAACAGTTATGAGCTCGGTGTCGGCGTCAGCGAGGACCACCTGGCCCTCGCCGACGCGGTCGCCGGTTTCGTGGAGCGGACCATCACGGCCGAGGTCGTGCGGTCCGCGGTCGAGTCCACCGACACGGGCAAGCTCCCGTACTGGGATGCCCTCGTCGGGCAGGATCTGCTGAGCCTGCACATCGCCGAGAACCTCGGCGGTCAGGGCGCCGGTCTGCTGACGCTGGCCGTGGCGCTCGAGCCGCTCGGCCGGGGCCTGCACACCGGTCCGTTCGTGCCGACCGTGCTCGCCTCGGCGGTGCTGGCCGCAAGCGCCGGGGACAGCTCGGCCCGGCTCGCCGGATTGGCCGACGGGTCGCGCACCGGTGCGGTGGCGCTGTCGTCGAACCTGACCGGCACGCTCACTGATGGTGTGCTGACCGTGAACGGCACGGCCGACGGTGTCCTGGGGGCACTGACCGCCGATGTGATCATCGCGCCGGTGACGGTGGCCGACGAGCAGCGGTGGGTCGCCTTCGAGAACATCGAGCTGACGATCAGCACGCAGGACAGCATCGACGTGCTGCGCGGTTCCGCACGGCTGCAGGCGGATTCGGTCGAACTCGCCTTCGACCGCGTGCTCGACGTGCCTTCGGCACGCGTGCGTTCGCTGGCCGCGGTGGTGCTCGGCGCCGAGGCGGTCGGCGTGATGTCGTGGTGTGTGTCGACCGCGTCGGAATACGCCAAGACCCGCGTGCAGTTCGGTCGCCCGATCGGTCAGTTCCAGGGTGTCAAGCACAAGTGCGCCCAGATGGGCATCGCGCTGGAGAAGGCGCGCGCGGTGTTGTGGGATGCCGCGTTCGCCCTCGATCGCGATGACGACACCGCCGATTACGCGGCCGCCGTTGCCGCGCTGATCATTCCGGACGCCGCCGTGACGGTGGCCCAGGAGTGCATTCAGGTGCACGGTGGCATCGGCTTCACCTGGGAGCACGACGCACACCTGTACTACCGGCGCGCGCTCGCGTTGCGTGGGCAGCTCGGTGCGCGTGACGTGCGGGCCGACGCGGTGGCCGACTACGCGCTGTCCGGGCTCACCCTGTCCAGCGAACTGGAACTGCCTGCCGAGGCCGAGCAGATCCGGGCCGCTGTCCGGGCCGAGCTCGCCGAGATCGCGGCGATCGACGACGAGGACGACCAGCTCGTCGCCCTCGGTGACGGTGGCTGGAACCTGCCGCACCTGCCCCGCCCCTATGGTCGGTCGGCCTCGCCGCTCGAGCAGGTGGTGATCGCGCAGGAGATCAAGGCCTCCGGCATCCAGATGCCGCAGCTGCTGATGGGCACCTGGGCGGTCGGCGCGCTCGTGCCGCACGGTGACGAACGCCAGAAGCAGGAACTGGTCGTGCCGACCCTGCGCGGTGAACTGGTGTGGTGCCAGCTGTTCAGCGAACCGGGCGCAGGCTCGGACCTCGCGGGTCTGACCACCAAGGCCACCAAGGTCGACGGTGGCTGGAGCGTGACCGGCCAGAAGATCTGGACCACAGTCGCGCAGTTCTCGGACTGGGCGATGCTGATCGCCCGCACCAGCCCCGACAAGCCCAAGCACGAAGGCATCACCTACTTCGTGCTGGACATGTCCTCGCCCGGCATCACGGTGCGTCCCCTGCGGGAGATGACCGGATCGGCACTGTTCAACGAAGTGTTCCTCGACGAGGTGTTCATCCCGGACGAGAACGTGGTCGGCACCGTCGACGACGGCTGGCACGTGGCCCGCACCACCCTCGCGGGTGAGCGCGTGGCCCTGAGCCAGAAGATGGAGGCCTACGCCACCGACACGGACCTGCTCCGTTTCGCGACCGGCCGTGACCTCTCCCCGGTGGCCCGCTACCAACTCGGCGAACTCATGGCCGAGAGCCGGGCGGTCGACGTGATCAGCTCCCGAGTGGTGCTCAAGCAGCTGTCCGGCATCGACGTGTCCACCACGTCCAGCGTCGGAAAACTGCTGGGAATGGCACTCGGACAGGCGATTTCGGAATACGTCGTCGCCGAACTCGGCGTAGCAGGCGTGGTGTCGGTACCCGGTGAACGCAGCGACCACGCGATGGAACAACTCATCGCGGGCCGTGCCACCACCATCTACGGCGGCACCACCGAAGTCCAGCTCAACGTCATCGGCGAACGCATGCTCGGCCTCCCCCGAGACGCCTCAGCCACCGCGTGAGTACCGGTCGGGCATCGGCACCCCCGACGCCCGACCGCCCCCATCCCCACCCGGATAGCCGCACCCCGTGGACTACAGTCCGTAGTAGCACAACCACCCGGACCGGGTAACCCTGCCGAGTCTCTACCAAAGGGGCCCCGAAGGGCCCCGCTCGAGCGCGCCAGCGCTCCAAAAACACAGCCCCAACTACCCGGGCCAGGTAAACAGTGAGGAGGAACGCGTGACCGCACAGCACACCGACGGCAGAGCCACCCGCTGGGACCGCCACCGTGCCGACCGCCGCGAACTCATCCTCACCGCCGCCCTCGAAGCCGTCCAATCCCAAGGCGTCTCCGTAGGCGTCCAGGAAATCGCCGACCGCGCGGGCGTTCCCCGCTCGGTCCTGTACCGCCTCTTCAAAGACCGCCAGGACCTGGACGAACAACTGCGCGCCCGCATCATCGACGACCTGATGACCGCGCTGGCCCCCACGCTGAACCCCGAAGGGACCGTCACCGAGGCGATCGCCCGTTCCATCGACGCCTACGTCGGCTGGATCGCCACCAACCCCCGCCTGCACTACTTCCTCGGCGCGGGCTCGGACGCGACCAAGGGCCGCAACTCGCCCATCGTCTCCGGCACGAAAATCGCCATCGCGGGCACCCTGCGCGAGATCTTCGAAACCGCGTTGCGCGCTCAATCGGCCCCCGTGGCGGTCGCCGAACCGATGGCCTTCGGCCTGGTGAGCTTCGTGGACGGCAGCGTGAACCGCTGGCTGAGCCGCTCGATGCAGCCCATGGACGCCGAAGAATTGTCGTCCTACCTGCAGATCGCCATCTGGGCGGTCATCGACGCCAGTCTGCGCGAAGTGGGCATCGCGCTCGATCCGCTGACCTCGATCGCGGAATTCACTGCCGCGAATTAGCTGTGACACGCAGTAGCGTCAACTCTTGTATGGGACCACTGGTACCAGTAAACTGGTAGGTGGAACCACCCGAGGAGACACCGATGACGTTGTCCAGCTATCACGAGACCCTGCAGAGCCTGTCCGAGGGCTCGGTCACCAAACACTTCGATCCCTACGTCGACATCGACTGGGATTCGCCCGATTTTGCCGTGCACTCCGATGATCCGCGCTGGATCATGCCGGATGAGGACCCGCTCGGCCACCACCCCTGGTACAAAGCGCAGCCGGTCGCACGGCAGATCGCGATGGGGCTGTGGCGCCAAGCCGGCATCGCGAAGGTGGGTATCGACTTCGAGCAGCTGCTGATCCGCGGGCTGATGCAGTACCTGATCTCGGTCCCCAACGGTGACCCCGAGTTCCGCTACGCCACGCACGAGGCTGCCGAAGAGTGCAACCACACGATGATGTTCCAGGAGATGATCAACCGCATCGGCTATCTCGATGTGGTCGGTATGGGGACCATCGATCGCAAGCTCACGATGGTCATCTGGCCCGCGGTGAAGTACTTTCCCAACTTCTTCTTCACGATGGTCCTCGGCGGTGAGGAGCCGATCGACCACCTGCAGAAAGCGTTGCTGCGCAGCGGAATCGAACAGCACCCGATGGTCCACCGGGTCATGGAGATCCACGTGGCCGAGGAAGCCAGGCACATCTCGTTCGCCCACGAATATCTGCGCCGCAATGTGCCGACGTCGAGCCCGGTCGCGAAATCCGTACTGTCGGTGGTCTTTCCGATCACCATGCGGGTGATGCTGTCGATGATCGCGACCCCGTCGAAGGAGTTCGTCGACAAGTTCGACGTGCCCGCTGAGGTAATGCGTGAGGCGTACTGGGGCAGCCCCGGTTCCCAGCACATCAAGCGTGACGTGTTCACCGATGTGCGCGCGCTGGCCACCGACATCGGCCTGATGAACCCGGTCGCCAAGCGGGTATGGCGCCTGCTCGGCATCGACGGACCGGTCTCGCGCTACCGCAGCGAGCCCGCGCGCAGAGCCGTATGAAGCCCGAGAGCTGGGCCGCGCCCACCCGAGCCGTGGTCCCGGACAAAGATCCGTTCTACACACCTCGGCCGGGCTTCGAAAGCCTGGCCGAGGGCACGATCCTGCGCTCGCGGCCGGTCGAACTGGCCGCATTCGGCCTGATCGGGTTGAAGGTGCGGGCGTGGCAGTTGCTTTATCGCACAACCGATCTCAACGGGATGCCCGAGGCCACGGTCACCACCGTGGTCGCACCGCTCGGCGGTGTCGCGCCCGGTGCGCCGCTGCTGTCGTTCCAGTGCGCGATCGACGCCATCTCGCCGCGCGCGTTCCCGTCGTACGCGTTGCAGCGTGGCTCGCGCGCCATCGGCACCTTCGCCCATGTCGAACTCCTGTGTTTCGCCGATGCCCTGACCAGGGGTTGGGCGATCTCGATCCCGGATCACGAAGGCATGCTCGGCGCGTGGGGCGCACCCCGCGAGCCGGGCTACCGCGCACTCGACGGAATCCGCGCGGCGCTGTCCTTCGAGCCCGGCGGGCTCGACCCGTCGGCACAGGTCGGCCTGTGGGGATATTCGGGCGGTGGCCTGGCGACGGCGTGGGCCGCGGAGATGGCACCGTCCTACGCGCCCGAACTCGACATCGCGGGCGCCGTGCTCGGCTCCCCGGTGGGTGACCTGGTGTCGACCTTCCATCGGCTCAACGGCAGCCTGCACGCGGGCCTGCCGATGCTGGTCGTGGCCGGTCTGCGCCGGGTGTATCCGGCGTTCGAAGAGCTCGTCGCCACCCATTTCAGCGACGAAGGCCGCGCGGTGCTCGACAAGGCCGCCCGGTCGACGACCGCCGCCGCGGTCATGCGCCTGGCCCGCTACAACGTCGACCGGCACAGCGGCACCCCGATCGCCGAGTTGCTCGCCATGGAAGCGATGCTGGCAGTCTTCGCCGACCTCACGCTCGGTGACCGCGCGCCCACCGTGCCGCTGCTGGTCGTGCAGGGCGTGCACGACCAGATCATCGCGGTCGAGGATATCGACGCGCTGGTGCAGCGCTACCGCGACCGCGGCGCGCACGTGACCTACCTGCGGGATCGGGGGAGTGAGCACATCAGCCTGCTGCCGCTGTCGACACCGCTGAGCCTGAACTGGCTCGCCGACCGGTTCGCCGGTGTCGCGGTGACACCCTCGCACACCCGCACGGTCCGCAGCGTGCTCGCGCTGCCGGCGGGGAGTCGTGGGCTCGGCTCCCTCGTGCGCAGTGCGTTCCGGGTCCTGTTCGGGCGACCGATCACCGCGTCGGCAACCGGTCACGGCAGCGAGCGCACGGGCCGTGAAGCACGTCACGCGGCGTGAAAACAGAACTTACTCACTGGTAAGATACGGATAACGTGTCTGCCGACAGGCAGCAACTGGTGAGGTAAGGGGTTTACCGATGGGGATCGTTGCCGAGCTGCCGCGCGCAGTGCGCAATGTGTGGTCGGTGTCGTTCGGTGGGGGCCTCGAGTCCTATCGGCCCACGCCGTCGACGACGGTGTACGAGGGGCCGCACCGCCACCTGAAGCGCTACGCCCGCGCCACCCCGGCGACGGGCAATCCGGTGCTGCTCGTGCCGCCCCTCGCGGTGACGACGGCGTGCTTCGACCTGCGTCCCGGGCAGAGCCTGGTGGGCTTTCTGCTCGAGCAGGGCAGGCAGCCCTACGTCATCGACTACGGCGAATTCGGTTATGCCGACCGCGATCTCGGCCTCGAGGACTGGACCGACGACATCCTGCCCGAGGCGATCTCACGGGTCTCCGAAGAACACGACGGCCGTGGTGTCGACATCATCGGCTGGTCACTGGGCGGCGTGCTCGCCCTGCTGACCGCCGCCTCGCACGCCGACCTGCCGATCGCCTCGATCACCTGCCTGGCCGCGCCGATCGACCAGGCGCGCACCGCGTTCCTGATCCCGCTGCGCCTGGTCTCCAAGGTGACCGGTGGTCGGGAGATGGCCCTGGCCACCAAGATCATGGGCGGCATCCCGCAGGAATTCGTGCGGCTGGGGTTCCGGATCCAGGCCATCGACCGCGAGCTCGCCAAGCCGATGTACTTGGCCCGCAACGCCTTCGACACCGAAGCGCTGGCGAAGATGGAGGCCACCGACCGGTTCATGGCCAGCATGCCCGGCTACCCCGGCCGCTCCTACTGGCAGATCTACCGCAGCCTGGTGCTGCGCAACGAACTCGCGACCGGGTCGATCCGCTTGCGCTCGGACCTGGTGATCGAACTGTCGAAGGTCACCTGCCGCGTGCTGCTGGCGGGTAGCCGCAGCGACGTGGTGGTGCCCGCGGCCTCGGTGCGCCGCGGCCTCGATGTGCTGCCCAACGCCGAGGTGGAGTTCGTCGAGGTCAGCGGCGGACACCTCGGATTGGTGTCCGCCGCCGACACGACCTGGCCCGCGATCGAGGAATTCCTCAGCCGCTGACCACCGCCGTCCCGTGCTGTGCGCGCAGCTCGTGCTTGATCACCTTGCCGCCCGCATTGCGCGGCAGCGCGTCCACGATGACGAGCGCTTTCGGGTGCTTATAGCGGGCGAGGTGGGCGTCGAGGTGAGGGGCGAGATCGGCCAGGTCGATCTCGCCGTCCTCGGCGGCGACGACCGCGACGGGCACCTCGCCCCACCGGTCGTCGGCCCGGCCGATCACCGCCGCCTCCCGGATCAGGGGATGGGCGAACAGCACGTTCTCGACTTCGGCGCAGTAGATGTTCTCGCCGCCGGAGATGATCATGTCCTTCTTGCGGTCCACCACGTAGACGAAACCCTCCGCGTCGCGGCGCACCAGATCCCCGGAGTGGAACCAGCCACCCGCGAACGCATCGGCGGTCGCACGCGGATTGTTCCAGTACTCGCGCATCAAAGTCGGCCCGCGATAAACGATTTCGCCGATTTCACCCGGCTCGACATCGTGCATCTCGTCGTCGACGATGCGGGTGGCGATGGTGGGGATCGGCTTGCCGACCGAGCCGAGCTTGCGAATCGCGTCCTCGCCGTCGAGCACACAGGTGATCGGCGACATCTCCGTCTGCCCGAACACGGCCACGTTGAGCGCGTTCGGGAAGGTCTCGGCCATCGCGCGCAGCACCGTGTCCGAGGCGGGTGCGGCACCCCAGCTGATCACCCGCAAACGCAGATCACGCTGTGCCACCGTCGGATCGGCGCACACCAGCTGCCACTGGGCGGGCACGAGGAACACCGAGGTGGCCCGCTCGCGTTCCCACGCGTCGAGGATCTCGGTGACGTCGAAGGCCTTGAGCGGGTGGATCACCGTCAGCGTACCGAGCACGAAACAGGCTGCGACACTGCCCAATCCGGCGATGTGGAACAGCGGTGACGCGCAGAACGCGACATCGTCGGTGCGGTAGTGCATGGCCCGGATGCAGGTGAGGGCCTGGGCGTTCATATTGAGATGGGTCAGCACCGCGCCCTTGGGGTTTCCGGTGGTGCCGGAGGTGTACATGATCAGGGCGGCACTGTCTTCGGCGATGTCGCGCGGCTCGTGCGGTGCGCCGTCCTCGGCGAGCAGATCCTCGTAGCCGAGTGACCCGTCACCGGTCGCGCGCCCGACCACGATGCGGGTGGCCAATGCGTCGGTCAGCGACGACACGGCGCCGACCAGCGGCGCGAGCACGACATCGGTGATCACCACCGTCGCACCGCTGTCACCCACCTGGTACGCGATCTCGGGTGGGGTCAGCCGGAAATTCACCGGGACGGCGATCGCGCCGAGGGTGTTGATCGCGAAAACGGACTCGATGTACTCGGTGTTGTTGAGCATCAGGATCATCACGCGATCACCGTCGCCGACCCCGCGCCGGGCGAGTGCGTCGGCGAGACGTTCCACCCGCCAATGTAATTCGCCCCAGCTCGTGGTCTTGCCGAGATAGCGAAGGGCGGGATCGTCGGGGCGGGTGGTGGCGTGCATCGCGATCTGGTTCATCCAGTGATTACGGCGTGAACGCATCGGTTCGGTGGACATCTGAGTCTCCTTGGCGGCTAGGCCGGGTCGGCGAGAGGGCGGACGGCGCCGTCGAAGTCGGGTGCGCGGTGGGTGAGCATCGCGGTCATTCCTTCGAAGAAGTCGGCAGAGGTGAGCAGTTCGACCTGTCCCGTCTTCTCGCGGGCGAGCGCGTCATCGAGCTGGGCGAGAGTCGCGGCGTTGATGGCCGCCTTGGTCAGTTGCAGCGCGCGCCGTGGACCCGCCGCGAGCTGAGCGGCGACCGCATCGACCTGGTCGGCGAGATGTTCGGCGGGCAACGCGCGGGTGATCAGTCCCGCCGCGGCGGCCTCGGTCGCGGGCAGTCGCGCACCGAGCAACGCCAGTTCGGCGGCCCGCGCGCGACCCATCGAGGCCGCCACGATCGCCGACGAACCACCGTCGGGCATGAGTCCGATGGAGGTGAAAGGCAGCAGCAGATACGCGGTATCGACGGCGTAGATGAGATCGGCGGCCAAGGCGAGAGAGGTGCCCACCCCGGCGGCAGGCCCGTTGACGTGCGCGATCACCGGCAAGGGGGAGTCGACGATCGCGCGCACCACATCGTTGGCGCGATCCATCACCACCTCCGGCGACGCCTCGCTGCCCCCGGCCGCAGCGGCCGCGGCCAAGTCGGCACCGGTGCAGAACGACTTGCCCGCCCCGGTCAGCACGATCACCCGGACCTCGGGCCGGGTCTCGGCGTCGATGATCGTGTCACCGAGTTCGCTCATCGTCTCGAGGTCGATCGCGTTCATCCGCGCCTGACGGTCGATCGTGATCCGCAGGATGCCGTGCGCTTCGCTGATCCGCAGGCTCTCGCTCATCGGGCCACCGCCTCGACGATCGAGCCGGCCAGCCGACCGGCGATCAAGGCCTCGGCCTCACGCACCATCGTCTCGATCAGCTCCGCGCAGGTGGGAACGTCGTGGATCAGGCCCTGGCACTGGCCCACGCTCCAGATCCCCGCGTCCAGGTCGCCCTCCTCATAGACCCTGCGGCCACGAGCGCCCGCCACGAGTTCGCGCACATCCTCGAAAGTGCCTCCGCCACGCTCGATCTCGACCACCTGCCTGCTGACGGCGTTGTCGGCGACCCGGGCGGTGTTGCGCAGCGTCCGGAAGATCAGCTTGGTGTCGAGCTCGGAATTGGCGACGATCCGCTCCTTCACCACCCGCGCGATCGGCGACTCGACCGTGCACAGGAACCGGGTGCCCATATTCACCCCGTCGGCACCCAGCGCCATCGCCGCGACCAGGCCACGCGCGTCCGCGATGCCACCGGAGGCGAGCATCGGAATCTCGAGCTCGCGAGCCGCAGCGGGGATCAGCACCAGTCCCGGGGTGTCGTTCTCCCCGGGGTGACCCGCACATTCGAAGCCGTCGATACTCACCGCGTCGACGCCGACCTGTTGGGCCTTGAGCGCGTGTTTGACGCTGGTGCACTTGTGCAGCACCTTGATTCCCGCGTCTTTGAGAAACGGCAGATGCGTGGCCGGGTTGGCGCCCGCGATCTCCACGATCGGCACCCCGGAGTCGATGATCGCCTGGCGGTACTCCGCGTACGGTGGCGGCGAAATCGACGGCAGGATCGTGAGATTCACCCCGAACGGCTTATCGGTGAGGTCTCTGGTGCGGGCGATCTCCTCACGAAGGGCCTGCGGGGTGGGCTGAGTCAGGCCGGTGAGGATGCCGAGCCCGCCCGCCTCCGAGACCGCGGCCGCGAGTTCGGCACGGCCGACCCACATCATTCCGCCCTGCACGATCGGGTGCTCGACTCCGAAGGCTTCGGTGAATCGGGTGCGCAACATCGCGCCCTCCGTCCGGTTCGACGTTCTCGGCGGTTGGCGCGAAAGCTCTGTGCAACCCACGAGAATCGTGATTAACTTAGCGAGAATTGGGATTAACTTAACGGCCGCTGAGGTGGACTGTCAACAGTGTGCGCAAGTCCGCGTCGTGCTACTCGAAGGATGGTCGAAGATGACCGAAACGCCCGCTACCACACCCGTTTCTGCGACAATGCTGACGACCGTCGACGCCGTTTCCGGCGAGCCGATCGGGAGCTGGCCGATCGACGACGCGGCCGCTGTCGCTGCCGTTGTCGACCGGGCACGCGCGGCCGCGCCGCTGTGGCGTGAGCTCGGGTTCACCGAGCGGAAACGGGCATTACGACGGTGGGCCGCGCAGATCGTCAACAATGTCGACGAGTTCTGCGCGCTGATCAGTGCCGAGAACGGCAAGCCCACCGACGACGCCTATCTCGAGGTGATCACCGCCGTCGAACACATCAACTGGGCGGCCGCGAACGCGCAGAAGGTCTTGAAGCCGAAGACGGTCTGGCCGGGGCTGATGATGGCCAATGTCGCGGCGGTGATCGAGCAGCGTCCGCACGGCGTGGTCGGGGTGATCGGCCCGTGGAACTACCCGGTGTACACGCCGAACGGGTCCATCGCCTACGCGCTGGCCGCGGGCAACACCGTGGTCTTCAAGCCGAGCGAGCTCACCACCGGGATCGGGCACTGGTTCGTCGACGCGTTCGCCAAGGCTAATCCCACACTGCCCCAGGACATTCTGAGCGTCGTCACCGGCCCCGGCGACACCGGTCGCGCGCTGGTGGAGTCCGGTGTCGACATGATCGCCTTCACTGGGTCGACCGCCACCGGCAAGCGCATCATGGCGGCTGCGGCGCAACGGCTCACGCCCGTGGTCCTGGAATGCGGTGGCAAGGATGCCGCGATCGTGGCCGAGGATGCCGATCTCGCGGCCGCCGCGGACGCGATCGTGTGGTCGGCGATGGCGAATTCCGGCCAGACCTGCGTGGGCGCCGAACGCTGCTACGTGGTCGATTCCGTGCTGGAGCAGTTCCTGGCCGAGGTCACCACGCGGGTGCGCGAACTCGCGCCGGGGCAGTCCTACGGTCCGATGACTTTGCCCAGCCAGATCGACGTGGTCGCCGACCATGTCGACGATGCGCTCGCCAGGGGCGCAACAGCGATGTTCGGTGGGTCCGATTCGATCAGAGCGCCCTTCGTCGGCCCGATCGTGCTGCTCGATGTCCCCGAGGACGCGCCCGCCGTCCGCGAGGAAACCTTCGGGCCGACGCTGACCGTGCGCGGTGTGCGCGATGTCGAGGAAGCGATCGCGCTGACCAATGCCTCCCGCTACGGACTGGCCTCCTCGGTGTACTCACGCAAACGCGGCATGGAGATCGCCCGCGCGCTGCGGGCAGGCGCCACCTCGGTGAACAGCCCGGCCTCCTACGCGGCCATCCCCGCCCTGCCCTTCGGCGGGGTGGGGGAGTCCGGCATCGGCCGCATCCACGGCGCCGCCGGTCTGCTCGGCTTCACCCGCCCGCATTCGATCGCCCGCCAGCGCTTCGCGATTCCCGGCATGGCACTGCAGTCCTTCGCCCGCACCGAATCGACCATGGCGCTCGTTCGCAAGATCACCGCCCGCCGTTTCGGGCGCGCGAAATAACATCCACCCCAACGAAAATCGAGGAAATCACCAGTATGGGCGTCGAATTCAGTCAAGAACACAAAGATTTCGCCGCGGCGGTCGCCGCATTCGCCAAGCGGGAGGCGGGCACCCGCGAACAGCGTGACGCGCTCACCGCCAACGACACCGAACAGCACAATCCGGGCGTCTACGCGAAAATGGCCGAGCTCGGCTGGCTCGGCCTGGCGGTGCCGGAGGAATACGGCGGGTCCGCGGCCACGATGGTCGACATGTGCATTCTGCTGGAGGAATCACTGCGCGGAATGCTCCCGATCGGCGCGATCGGGCCGACTCTCATCACCGGCGGCGCCTACGCCAAATTCGGTACCGAAGCGCAGAAGGACACCGTGCTGCGCGGGATCGTTCGCGGTGCGTCCCAATCGATTTCGATGTCGGAACCCGAGGCAGGCTCGGATGTGGGAAATCTGTCGACCAAAGCGGTGAAGACCGCCGACGGCTGGCTGATCAACGGCCAGAAGACCTGGTGTTCCAACGCCCACATCTCCGAGAACATCCTGCTCGTCGCCCGCACTTCGAAAGACGGCGGAAAACACGAGGGGCTCACCATGTTCCACGTCCCCGCGGACACGCCCGGTCTGCAGATCACCCCGATCGAACTGATGGGCAACCAGCGCGAAACCAACGACCTCTACTTCACCGACTGCCTGCTCCCCGAAGACGCGGTCATCGGCGAAGAAGGCAACGGCTGGCGTCAACTGATGACCGGCCTCAATTTCGAACGCCTCATCCTCGCCGCCATGAGCCTGGGCGCCGCCGAACGTGCCTTCGACGACACCCTCCAATTCGTCACGCAGCGTAAGCAGTTCGGCCGACCCGTCGGCACCTTCCAGGCCCTGCGGCACCGCCTCGCCGACCTCGCCACCGAAATCGAATGCACCAAACTGCTCGTCTACAGCGTGGCACGCGAAGCCGACGCCAACCCGAACAAGATCCTCGCCAGGGAAGCCTCGATGGCCAAGCTCAAAGCCACCGAAGTCGGCAAGCGGGTGGCCCTGGAGGGCATGCAGATGATGGGCGGCTACGGCTACGCCCGCGAATTCGACATGGAAAAACACGTCCGCGGCGCGCTGGTCTCCACCATCTTCGGCGGCACCAGCGAAATCCAGCGCGACATCATCGGCCGCACCCTCGGCCTCTGACCCGGCGACCTCGTCGCCACCGTCGGGGGGTGGCGACGAGGACCGCTGGTCATGGCTTCGTGGCGACGACCAAAATGTTCTTGCCGAACAGCTTTCCGGTGATGAGCTGCAGTGCTTTGCTGAGTGGGAACACCGCCCGGTCGTAGAGCTTCAGTGCGCGCGTGTTGATCGTGCCGTCGTCATTTCCGGCGAACCGGTATGCCAGCGTGGCGAAGAATCCGATCGGATCGCAATAGCTGGACTCCACGACCTCGAGGCCGGCGTTGCGCAGAATCCGGTTGAGCTGGGTGCGGCGATAACGCCGGTAATGTCCGACTTTGGTGTCCATTGATGTGAACAGCACTTCGAGCGCGGGCACATAGATCACCATGGTCCCGCCGGGGCGCAACAGCGAAGCCAGATGCTCGGAGGCTTCCTGATCGTTCTTGATGTGTTCGAAAACGTTGAAAGAGTAAATCAGACTGTACATTTCGGATTCCGACGCGGGCGGAGTCTCACAGTCGACGACGTGATATCCCTTCGACGTCAGCAACTCCTGCAAATCACCGTCGGGCTCGAGACAATCCGGTTTGGTGCCCCGCTCGGCCAGCATGTCGGCATAGGTGCCACGACCGGCACCGAAATCCAGAATTCGTTCCTCCGGGGAGGTCACGTGTTTGTCCACGCAGTCGATCAAAAATCTGTTGTAGTTGACCGCTTCGGTCATCGCCTCCAGGTTGTCGCACCCGGTGTACGCGAATTCGCTGCTGGTCACGCTTGATCCCCTCAATTCTTCGATGGGCGGCAATGGCGCCCCAGCGTAGTCCGGTTACATTGCGGTGCCACGACATCGCCGAAACCAACGCGAATTCAGTGGGGGAGTGGCCGTCCGAGCAGGATGGTCTGCAGCAGGCGGATCACCGTCTCCTGCGGGCAGATCCCGTCGTCGCCGAAGGTTCGGCCGAGGTCGACCACCAGGCTGAACGCCGCGTGCACCAGAATCCTGGCCTCGCCGATCGACAGTTCCGGCCTGGCCTGCGCCACCAGTTTGGCCCATTCGGTGATGATCAACTGCTGCAGGTGGCGCAGGGTCACCTGGTCGGCCTGGTCGACGTGGGTGAACTCGGCGTAGTAGACGAAGGTCAGCGCGCGTTCTTCGAACGACCCGGTGACATAGAAGTCGATCAGTGTCCCCAGCGCCTCGGCGGGGGTATCGGCGGAGGTCACCGCGGGCGTGATCGCCCCGGATACCCGGTCGGCCGCACGCCGGAACGCCGCGGCCAGCAGATCGCTCTTGCTGCGGTAGTAGCGATACACCGCCGAGGCGGCCGACAGATCCGCCGCGACCGCGATGTCCTCCATGCTGACGTTCGGATAACCACGCTCGTGGAACAGCTCCACCGCCTTGCGGAGCAGTAGTTCGTGTTTGAACGGCTGCACCAGCTCGGCGGCCCGCCTGGCAGGCGCGGCGCCGCGCTCGCCCGACAGGTCAGCATCGATCAGCGCCCAACTGGTCGACTTCAGCAGCGGGGCAAGCAATTTCGCCGACACGGTCGCGTGGTGGTCGCCGATGCTGCTGATCATCGCCAGGATCGACACGGTGCGGACCACGCGGTCGTAGCCGTCGAGTTCGGGACGCACTTCCCGGATGAGAGCCCGAATGGCGGCGAGCGTCCTGGTGAATTCGTCGATGAGCCGGTGGAAATCGGCGGGCTCGAGGTAGCGGCGCTCCCACCGTGCCAGCGCGACGGTGGGGCGGTTGGTGATGGTCAGGTCGATGATCGCGTCGAGGACGTGCTCGAGGCGCTCACGCGGCGTCCAGCCTGCGGCCTCGTCGGGCAGTTCGACCGCGCTCAACGCCAGCCCGGACAGTCGCAGCAGTTCCTCGCGGAACAGCGCGTACTTGCTCGGGAAATGACGGTAGAGGGCGGTGGAACTGATCTCGAGCCTGCGGGCGATGTAGTCCATGCTCACACCGTGGTAGCCGTGCGCGCCGAAGGCGGCCGCCGATTCCGCCGCGATCTGCGCACGCCGATTCTTCGGCCTGCGCTTGACCACCCGTGGTGGCGCGTCCGGTGTCGACTGTGTCGCGTGCTCGTTCGTCGTCCTGCCCATCTCGACTGTCATGTTATCGCCCAGCTACCGCAGGCCCGCGCATCGGATTCGGTCACTGGGCCTGCGTGGGCGGCGTCGGGGAGTTCACCTTCTCCACGAGCCAGCTACCGTTGTCGTTGCGCAGGCTCAGCACCATGGCGAGCTGGCCGGGCTTGGGTTTGTGCCCGGTGCCCAGGCTGGTGATGGTCTGGCGGATCACCACGATCGCCTCGGCCGAGTCCTCGTCGGCGGTGCGGATCGCGCACTGGGTGTCGGTGACCTCCGAGGTGACCTCGCCCTGGGTGAGCACCTCACGCAATTCGGTGCTGGTGGATTCGAACTGCTTCTTCCAGTCGCCGACCGCGCCGTCGAGCACCGCCTTGAAGTAGGTGTCGAGGTTCTTGCTGTCGTAGTCGGCCAGGATGGGCCCGTAGTGGCAGGCGGCCTCGCGGGCCTGTTCCTGGGCTCGCAGCAGGTTGTTGCTGTGCTGGTTCTGCACGAACAACACCACCGAGGTGGTGAGCGAGGCGCACACGACCGCGGCCACGCCCACCCGTGCGGTGACCGTGGCGGAGCGTCCGGTCCACCACGACTCGGTTGCCTCACGATCGACCTTCGCAGCCTGCGGCTCGGTGTCCACGGCGGATTCCGATTCGACGACCTTCGTCATCTCGACAGCAGTGTCCGCGCCGGAATCGGTGTCCGGTTCGGTCGGGGTGGCTGTTTCGTCGTTGCTCATAGTCGAATTCCTCAACGTGGTGCGGGGACAGCGGGCTGGGACAGTTCGTTTCCGGTGACACCGGGCGGTGGCCCCGCACCGTTGTCCGGTCCGGGCGGGCGCGGCGCGTTGGCCGAACCACGCACCTGCAGAGCCGGATTGGAGGTGACGCAGTAGTTGTAGAGGCGCACCCTGGTGTCGGTGGTCTCGGTGGTCGGCACCACGGGCACCGTCTCGTATTCGCACGAGGGTCGTGGCCACGGATCGATGAGAGTGAAGAACCCGCCGTCGTGGGCCGGCACACCGACCGCTTCGGCGAAGCGACTCAGCGACGGGAACAGTGCCTCGAGTGCCGGTTGCCGAAGCTTGGCGGCTTTGGTGATGGCGACGAAGTTCGTCACCAGGTCGGTGATCGGATCGTGGGTGCGCGCGACGAACCCGCCCAGCGTCGCCAGCTGCCCTGGCCCCTGTTCGAGCAGGTGGCGCACCTCGGCGTCGGCCGCGCTGAACTGCCGGAACAGTGCGGTGCCCGACCGGGTGAGCGTGGTGAGGTCCGGTTGCGCGTGCGAGGTGGTCTCGGCGATGACCTGGAGATTGCGCAGCAACTGCTGGGTCTGGGGCAGCAGTTCGGTGAGCCCGGCCATCGCCCTGCTCATCCCGGAGATCATGTTGCGCAACCGATCCGGGCCACCGGCGAGGGCCTTGTCGAGTTCGTCGACGATCACCGTGAGCCGCTCGGGATTCATCCCCCCGACCAGCCCGCTCATGTTCGCCAGCACCGACTGCATCGGCACCGGCACCGAGGTCCGCTCGCGCTCGACCACCGAGCCGTCGTGCAGATAGGGCCCGCCCTCGGAGACGGGCCGGAAGTCCAGGTACTGC
The DNA here is from genome assembly GCF_042716665.1 of Nocardia sp. NPDC058658. Taxonomy (NCBI): domain Bacteria; kingdom Bacillati; phylum Actinomycetota; class Actinomycetes; order Mycobacteriales; family Nocardiaceae; genus Nocardia; species Nocardia sp. NPDC058658. The sequence continues at coordinate 455,543 of NZ_JBHXRR010000001.1, read as the reverse complement.
TCACCCGCCGCCGACAGCCGGTTCACGACCACCGTGCCACCGACGGGAATCGGTGTCCCCCCGTCGATCTCGGCTACCGCCGCGACACCGTCACCGGACACCCCCACGGCGCTGACCCGGCCTACTCTCCACCCGCGGAAGGTGACATCGCTGCCGACCGACAACCCACCCGAGGTCGCCAAGTGCACTGTCACCGAGTACTGCGACCGACTCGGATCGATCCGCAGCACCGCGCCACCCAGATACAGACAGCCCAGCACGAGCACGACGACCAACCCGGCATTGGCGACGGCGATCCGCTTGCGCACCAACCAGTTCCACAGCGGTGAATTCATCGCGGACCCTCCTGCGGTGCTGGCTGCGGGACGCTGGTCACGCGACCGAACACCTTCGCGAGCACCTCGGCGAGACTGCCGATGAACGCGGGCACATCAGCGCCTTCCGGCCAGCGACTCCCCGACGGGTCGGTGAGTGCGCCGATGTCGAGATAGGACACCGTCGCCGCCACCGCCAGGGTCGGGCCCTGCAGCGACGCCATCAGCGAGGGGTAGAGGGTGTGCAGACCGTCGAGGGTGCCGGTGAGGTCGTCGCCCATGCTGGTGAACCCCGACATCAGGTTCTGCACGCTCTGGAACAGGCTCACGAACTGCGGCCCGTTGCTGGTGCTGAAGTCGCCGAGCGCGTCCATGGTGACCGCGACCTTGCCGATCAGGTCGACGATCGACTGGTTGTTCTCCGCGACCAGGCCGATCAACTGCGGAAAGCTGTCCGCGACCGCACCGAGTTCGGCCTTGCGTCCCGCGAGTTCGCCGGTGAGCACCTGCAAGCCGTGCAGGGTGGCGTCGAGGTCGCCGGTGCGCGCGTTGAGTGCCGCGATCACATCGGTCATCTCGGTCACCAGGTGGCGCAGGTGCGGCGCGTGCCCCGCGAAGATCGAGTCCAGTTCGGAGGTGATCCGCGCGGCCTGGTTGATGCCGCCCCCGTTGATCAGCATCGAGATCGACATCATCAGCTGTTCGACCGAGGCGGCCGATCCGGTGTGTTCGATGCCGATGGTCTCGCCCGCGCGCAGCGGTGCGCCCGCCTCGGCGTCGCTGGGCAGGGTCATCGCGACGAAAACGTCACCGAGCGGCGTCGCCTGACGTAGTTCGGCGGTGGTGCCGCGCGGCAGCTGGATGTCCTCCCGGATCAGCATTTCGACGTCGGCCAGGAACGAGCTGGCCGAAATATCGGTCACCACACCGATATCGGTGCCACCGATCTTCACCTGGGCCCGGTCGGGCAGGTTGAGCGCATCGCGAAAAGTGGCGTGCAGGGTGTAGCCGGGACGGCCGATACCGGGCTCGGGCATCGGCAACTCCCGCACCGTCAGCGAACAGGCGGTACTCGCCGACATGACCACCGCGGCACATACCGCCGCTGAAACTGTCGTGCGCAGGTTCATTTCGTGATTCCCAGCAGTGCGGCGGTGAGTCCGAAGTCGGGGCCGAAGTCGGCGATCTTGCCGGTGCGGCAGCCGTCGTGGCGCATCTGGACGCGTTCGCAGAACAGCGACAGTGCCTCGCCGTCGAGCGCCGCCTTCTCGAGCAGGCCGTGCAGGCGCAGCGCTTGGCGTTCACGGCTGACAGCGTTGTCGATATTGTCGAAGAAAAGCGGGCCGACATCGACGATCTCGGTGAGTCCACGGGCGTTGGCCCGCATCTGGGCGGCGATGGCGACGAACTTGGTGAGCGCGCCCGCCAGTTGGTCCTGGTTCTGTCCGACTACCGAGGCGGTGTTGGTGACGAAGTCGTCGAGCTGTTTCAGCACGGCCTGCAAACCAGGTGCCTGGTCGCCGAGCAGGGTGATCAGTTCGGTGATCCGGCCGCTGAAATCGCGCACGGTCTGGTCGTTGTCGGCGATGATCTGGGTGACCTCGTTGAGCCGGATGACCGTGTTCGCGATCTGATCCTTGTTGGCCAGGGTCACCTCGAAGGCCGCGGACAGCGAGTCGAGGGTTTCGCGGAGCCGGTCGCCGTTGCCGTCGAGCAGCGGGAACAGCACTCGGCTTGCCATCGGACCCGCTTCGCTGTCGCCTTTGAGCGCGGCGCCGAGCTGGTCGAAGTTCTCCAGGATGCGGTCGAGTTCGACGGGAGTTCTGGTGCGCGCCAAGGGAAGATGCGCGCCGTCGGCCAGTTCGGGACCGGTCCCGGTGTAGGCGGGCGCGAGCTCGACGTGCCGGTTGGTGATCAACTGTGGTGAGATCAGCGCCGCCATCGCGTCGGCCGGGATCCGCACGTCACCCTTGATCGACATCACCACCTCGACATAACTGCCGCGCGGGGTCACCGATTCGACGACGCCGACCGGAACGCCGAGCACCGCCACCTCGTTGCCCTCGTACAGCCCGGCCACGCTCTCGAAATCGGCGCTGATCCGCTTGTTCTCGCCGAAGTACCGCTCGCCCAGGTTCGACACGCTGCTCGGGAGCAGCGAACACCCCGAGACGACAGCAGCGGCCACACACAGCGCGATCAGTTTCGCTCTGCTTCTCATCAGTTGCACCCCTGTACGGCCTGCGCGAAGCACAGCCAGTTGTCGGGAAAGAGCCACGGCGCCCACACATCGCCGTAGGGGCCGTTGCCGACCACGTTGTTGAACTGGCGAAGGGTGACCGGGGTGATCTCGTAGAGCCGGTCCAGGTTTTCCTTGTTCTCGGTCAGGCCGTCGGCCATCGTGTCGAGGTTGGTGATCAGCGGACCGAGTTCACCGTTGTTCTCGATGCCCATGTCCTGCAACAGTTTCGACAGCGCGGCGACATTGTCGAGCAACTGCGCCAGCAGCGTCTGCCTGGTCTGCACCGCGGCACCGATCGCCTCGCCACGGGTGAGCAGCACGAGCACGCTGTTGCGGTTGTCGGAAGCCAGCTGCGACACCTGGTCCATGCTTTTCAGCAGCACGTCGACCTCGTCGCGGCGGGCATTGATCACCTGGGCCAGCGCGCCGACGCTGTCGAGCGCCTGCACGGCCATCGCGGGGGAGTCGCCCATCTGCTTGTCGAGCAGGTCGAGCGCGGTCCGCAGCTTGCTCGGGTCGAGGCGTTCGATCCGTTCGAACGAGGACGTGTACTGCGGGTCCTGGATCACCTTGCTCAAGTTGTAAGGCACAGAGGTGTTGTCGATGGTGATCCGGTTGTCGGTCAGGGTGCCGCTCTTGCCCGGCTTCAGGTCGATATGGAGCCGGCCGAGAATGGTCGACATCTTGATCGCGGCCGTGGCATCAGCGCCGAGGCGCAGGTCGCGGCGCACCGCGAGGGTCACGACAACCCGATCGTTGACCAACTCGACCGCCCGCACCGCCCCCACCTCGATCCCGGAGATATCGACGGTGGCACCCGCCCGCAACCCGGCTGCCTGGGCGAACTCGACCTGTATTGTCTTGTCGCCCAGTCGAAGCTGTGCGAGCAGACTGGAACCGCCGAGCAGCACCGCCACCGCGAACACCGCGCCCAGACCCAGGCGCAGATTCCGGTTGTTGCGCAGGATGGCGATCATCGGCACACCCCCGACTGCGATTCGCCGCCCACCTGGGAGAAGATCCCCGGCGGCAACACCACATTCCACAGCGACACATCGAGTCGGCAGATATAGGCATTGCCGTACGCCCCGTAGCTGGTGAACCGCGCGACCCCGTTGAGGAAGTCGGGCAATTCCACCGCGGCCCGATCGAGCGCGACACCGTTGTAGATCAGCATCATCACGCCCTGGGTGGCGGTGCGCTGCGCCTCGCCCATGCCCGGTTTCACCTGGCCGATGAGCGTGACCAGGGAATCGGTGGCGGTCGCCACCCGGTCCACCGAACTCTTCAACGCTTGTCCTTCCGCGTAGAGCCCGTCCATCAGGGTGCGGGTCTGGGTGATCAGGGTTTCCAGTTCGCCGCTGCGGTTGGCCAGACCCGCCATCACCGAACTGAGATTGCTCAGCACGTCGCCGAGGATCTCGTCGCGCTGGCCGAAAGTGTTCGCCAGCTCGGCCGCCTGGGTGATCAACGCCGACAGCGAGATCTCGTTGCCCTGCAACGCCTGGATAAGCGTTTCCGACAGTGAGTTGATCTGGTCGGGTTGCAGCACGCTGAACAGCGGCTCGAAACCCGACAGCAGCGACGACACATCGAAGGACGGCTCGGTGCGGGTGAGCGGAATCTGCGACCCCGGCGGCACCCGCACGCCCGGTACTTCGCCTGCGGCCAGGGCGACGTAGCGCTGGCCGATCAGATTCTGGTAGCGGACAAGGGCTTTCGTCGTATCGGTGAGGTATTGGCGGTCCTCGATCCGAAAGTCGACCCGCGCCAGGTAGTCGTCGGTGAAATCGATCTTGTCGACGCGGCCGACGCGTACCCCGGCCATCCGGACGTCATCACCCACGCGCAGTCCGAGCACATCGGTGAACACCGCCGAGTAACTGTTGGTGGTGCCCGGCACGCTGCGTTGCAGTGTCGACCAGACGGTGTAGGTGAGTACCACCGTGAGGACGACGAAGCAGCTGAACCCGAGCAGTGCCCTGGTCGATTTCATCGCGCTACACCGCACTTTCGGGGACGAGGGGGATATCGCCCAGTATCGGACCGAGCAGCAGGAGTTGGATGACGGTGGGGCGTCCGCCGACCAGCGCTGCCACCGCGGCAGGACCTCGCACCGAGATCGGTGTGGCCGCACCGGGATTCGACGGCGTCGTCGGCCCCGCGGGCCGAGTTCCCGGCGCAGCGGCCGGGGCGGTGATTCCGGGAATGGTGGGCAGCCCGGGGATCGACGGAAGGCCGGGGACAGACGGCAGCCCCGGGAACGCGGGCACAGGCAGGCCGGGGACGACGGGAGCGCTCGGCAGGCCGGGGATCTGCACCGTCGGCGCCGGACCCGCCGCATCGAGGCGCTGCGGGAGCTGTTGCGCCGGATATTCCTGCGGCGGTGCGACTTCCGGCACCGACGGCCCCCCGCAACGCGGCCCGGCCATGTCGCCGTAACGCGGACAATCCGCCGCCGTGTACTGCTGGAACGGCGTGAACGACACGTCCATCTTCCACACCATCTGCTTGCGCGGCCCGAAGTGGAACACTTCTTGGAGCTTGCGCAGTGAGTTGTTGAGATTGGCGGCGGTTGTCTGCAGCGCGCCCGGATCCTTGGCCAACGCGCCGAACACCGTGTCCAGCCCGGCCACGAGTTCCTTGCCCGAATTCGGGTTCGCCGCGAACAGCCGGTTCACCGCTTCGACCGTGGAGTTGCCCTCGGCGAGCAGCGCGACCAACTGGGTGCGCTGCTCGTTGAGCGTATTCGCGGCGGTCAGCGAATCACCGAGCATGCCGACCAGCTCGGGCGCGGACTGACTCAACGCCATCGACGCCCGACCGAGATCGCCCAGCAGGCCACCGATTTCGGGAATCCGGTGCACCTCGGTGACCCACGTATCGAGTCGCTCGATGGTGGACCCCGGCACCCGCGCCCCGCCGTCGAGCGCGGCCGCCAGTGTCGCCAGCACCCGGCCGAGTTTCTCCGGCTGGATGGTCGTCAGTACATCGCGCAGGGTGTTCAAGGTGGACTGCAGCTGCACGGTCGCCGCGCTGGTGTCCTCGCGGATGGTGGCGCCGGCGCGCAGGGTGGTGGCCGAGGTTTCGTTGTCCACCAACTGGATCGAGGTGACGCCGAAGATGTTGTCCGGGATCACGCGGGCGGTGACAGTGTCCGGAATCGTCTCGGCGAGACCGGGTTTCAGTTCGAGGGTGACGTGCTGGAGCCTGCCTTTGGCGACCATGTCGACCGCCGAGACCGCACCGACCAGCATCCCGCGATATTTGACGTCGGCGCGCTGCGGCAGCCCGTCGCCGGTGCTGGTCAGTTCGGCGCCGACCACGACGGTGTCCTCGAACTCGCCGTTGTAGCGCAGACCGAGCAGATACATCGCCACCGCGAGGGTCAGCGCCACTGCCAGGCCCGCGAGGGTGAGCTGGAACGGTGTGGGCCCGCGGCCGCTCGGATCGAGAATCATCTACCTATCCCGAGATTCGAAATCCGGGGTCGATGCCCCAGATAGCAAGGGTGAGAAACAGATTCGTGAACACCATGACGACGATGACCATCTTGATCGCCCGCCCGGCCGCCACCCCGACCCCTTCGGGACCGCCGGTGGCGGTGTACCCGTAGTAGCACTGGATGAAGGTGGAGATCAGCACGAAGATCACCACCTTGAGCACCGAGAAGAACACGTCGCCGCCCACCAGGAATTGGAAGAAGTAGTGGTCGTAGGTGCCCGCGGTGGTGCCGCCGAGGAACAGCACCGACAGCTTGGTCGCGAGGTAGGCCACCGCGAGACCGAGCGTGTAGAGCGGGACGATGGTGACGGTCGCCGCGATCATGCGGGTGGTGACCAGATACGGCAGCGGGCGGATGGCGATGGATTCGAGCGCGTCGATCTCCTCCGAGATCCGCATCGAACCGAGTTGGGCGGTGAAGCGGCAGCCGGACTGGATGGCGAAGGCGAGCGTGCCGAGGATCGGCGCGATCTCGCGGGTGGTGGCGAATCCGGAGATGGCCCCCGTGAGCGGACCCATCGTGAGCAGGTTGAGCGCGGTGTAGGACTCCACGCCCACGGTGATACCGCCGAACGCGCACAGCACCACGACCACACCCACGGTGCCGCCGCCGACGATCAGCGAGCCGTTACCCCACCCCACATCGGCGACAAGGCGCGCGACTTCCTTGCGATAGTGCCGCAGCGCGAACGGAATCGCGAACAGTGCCTGGAAGAACACGATCGCCTGATGCCCGACGCGCTGATTGGCCCGCACCGGCACCTTGGCCGCCTCGCCGACCATGCGCACCGGGCGCATCGCGGGCGGAATGTACTCGGCGGCCATCTCAGACCACCTTCGACGGGAAGAAGGTGTTGTAGAGCTGGGTGACGATGATGTTGGTGGCGAACAGCATCAGCGCCGACGACACCACCGCCGAGTTCACCGAGTTGGCGACCCCGCCCGGGCCGCCCTTGGTGTGTAATCCGATGTCGCAGGCGATGATCGCGGTGAGCAGTCCGAACAGTGCGGCCTTGAACAAGGCGACGATCAGGTCGTCGGCCACCGCGAACGAGGCGAACGAGCCGATGAACGAACCCGGAGTGCCGTGCTGGGCATAGACATTGAACAGATACGCCGTCGCGAAGCCGACGAACACGATGAACCCACACAGCAGCATGCTCACCAGCACCGCGGCGGCCAGTCGCGGCGCGACCAATCGGCGCACCGGATCCACCCCCATCACCCGCATCGCGTCGATCTCCTCCCTGATGGTGCGCGAACCGAGATCGGCGCAGATGGCCGACCCGACCGCGCCCGCGATCATCAGCGAGGTGACCAGCGGCGCGCCCTGACGAATGATGCCGAGCCCGGCCACCGCCCCGATGAAGGTGGTCGCACCGACCTGATTCACCAGGGCGCCGACCTGGATCGACACCACCACCGCGACCGGGATCGCAACGAAAACTGTTGGTAGCGCGGACACATTCGCCATGAACGCGCACTGCTTGATGAACTCCTGGAACGGAAACCGCCGCTGCACCAGCGAGAGGAACAACTGCCCGATCGCGGCCCTGGCGAGCAGTACCTGCCTGCCCAGCGTCTCGATCGACTGCTGCGGGTGTCGCCGCCACAGCCCGGTGGCGCTGTCGACGATCTTGTCGACTTCCGACGGTTCGACCGCGGGCCCTGTCATGCGCTCAGCCCCCGCTCGAGCAGAACGAACAGCGCGCCGACCGCGACGACGCCGAGTGTGACAACACACAACATCGCGATCCACATTCCCACGCGGAGAACAGGATTCACCCGCGTGTGCCCGCCGAGGATCTTGACTACGATCACCACGATGTCGATGAACCAGACCACCGCCATCATCAGGTCATCGTCACGTTCGCGAAGGTGAGCACCGGCCAGCACACGATGGAGCCGAGGAAGGAAATGACCAGGTCGACGCCGTGCAGACCGCGGAGGTGGTCGGTGTGGGTGAGACTCCAGATGACCCCGACGAGGCCGTAGGGGATGCCGATGATGATGAGCGTGCCGATGAACTCCGACACCTTCATCTCGTAACTGAGAAACCTGTCCAGCCGTCGCAGCATGGCGATACCGCTGTTCCTTCCGTCGAGAACCGGTCGGTGACGCCCGCCGGGAGGCGAGTCGTCGACGGTCCGGCGATGTAGCCGACAATTCGTCGTCGATCCGGCGATGTTGCCGGGTATTCTTCGGAGTTGCCTGATGGCGCCGCTGTGAGCGACACTTGGACGCCCGGTGTGCCCGTCATAAGTTACTAGCAATTCTCTCCGGTGTGGCGAGAATGGTGATTAACTTACCGGGTGAATGCGAACACTCTGACCCTCGACCGGGTGCGCCTGCACATCCCCGACGCGCACCGATCCCCGCGCAAACGTCCCGCCCAGCTCGCCGATGCACTGGACTTCTGGATGTTCGCAGGCGCGGCCGCGAACGTGGCGATGCAGTTCGCGCACCAGGGCGTCGCGGCCGGGGTGATGGAGAGCAAGGTGGAATCCGGTGCGCTGATGGTGCATCCGTGGAAGCGCCTGCGCACCACCTCCGCCTATCTCGCCGTCGCCGTGCTCGGCACCGACGAGGACAAACTGGCTATGCGCGAGGCGGTGAACGTCGCGCACCGCCAGGTGAGATCGGGCCCGGACTCGAAGGTGAAATACAACGCCTTCGACCGCGACCTCCAAATGTACGTTGCCGCAGCCATTTACATCGGTTTCGAGGACACCCACCAACTCCTGCACGGCAAGATGACCACCGACGAACTCGAGACGTTCTACCAGGGCGCCGACACCTTCGGCACCACCCTCCAGGTCCACCCCGACATGTGGCCGAAGACCCGCGCCGAGTTCGACGAATACTGGCTCCGCGCCTGCGAACAAGTCGTCTGCGACGACGAATTCCGTTCCTACATAGACGATCTACTCCACCTGCGCATGATCAACTGGCCAATGCGAGTACTGGCCGGCGGCCTACTACAGTTCCTCACCGCAGGCTTCCTACCCCCACACTTCCGCGACCAAATGGCCGTCGAATGGACCCCCACCGACCAACGCCGCTTCGAACACCTCTTCCTCTTCGTAGGCTTCGTCAACCGCTTCATCCCCAAATTCATCAGATTCGCAGGCACCCACGCCATGATCCGCGACGTCCGCCGTCGAATCCGCAAACAGAAGCCGCTCATCTGATGAGAGGTAACAAGCATGCGGGTGCGGGGTTGAAGACGGATGTACTCGTAGGTAGGTTGCTGGGCGTCTGATCGTCTGTTGGGGGGATAGTTATGTCTTTGTCGAAACTTGTTCTGGCAGTGGCGTCTGCCGTTGGGCTGCTTGCGATTCCAGCGGTGGCGAACCCGCCGATTGCTGATGCTGCGCCACTGGTGCCCATGAGCGGATTTCCGGGGCCTGTCAACGGCACTGTTATGTCCGACCTGATGAATTGCCTCATCGACTACACCATTTGGATCGACCGGGATCCGCAGCAGCCGCATCGGGTAGTCGGGCACGTCGCGCCACGCGGCTATCGGTCCACCATTCCTGGATTGCCGGCGCCGGCCACCTGCCCATACGCGTCGATTGCCGCGAGCGTGTCCACTGATCGCGTTCCAGTGTCCATCCCCGTGCACGCGAAGCACCTGGTCGCCGATTCTACCGGTGGACCGACGGTCGAGTTCGATCTGCCCTACCAGCCCGACGCGGCGTGGGTGCAACTGACGGTGGGACCACTCACCCAGGTCGCGGCCATCCCGATCTTCGCTACCGTGTTTCCGAATGGCGGTTGGAATACGACCCTGACCGGATTTTCGCTTGAATAGCAAGCAGAATCTCATCGGCACGGAGGGGTTCAGGACTGCCGCACCGAAGTCCATAGGGCTGCATCGAACCTGAGGAGGCCTTGTGGCGATCCGCCGGATGGATCATGTGGGGATCATCGTCGAGGATCTCGCGGCTGCTGTCGCGTTCTTCGTCGAGCTGGGGCTGGAATTAGAGGGGGAAGCGAGTGTCGGTGGCCCGTGGGCCGATGATCTGCTCGGGTTGGAGGGTGTTCGAGCGGATATCGCTGTCGTGCGGACTCCGGATGGTCATGCGCGGGTGGAGCTTTCGACCTTCCACTCGCCGACGACCGCCGAGCCTGCGCCGAAGTCGCCGGTGAACACCCCGGGAACCTTGCGCCTGACGTTCGCGGTCGACGACGTCGATGAGGTACTCGACCGGTTGCGTCCGCACGGCGCCGAACTGCTGGGCATTGTCGCGCAATACGAGGACATCTACCGGTACTGCTATGTTCGCGGTCCCGACGGCATTCTCGTCGGGCTGGTCGAGGAGCTCCGCCCGATCACCTGATGCGGGAACCGGTGGTGCCGAGGGCGGCGGCGGTGAGGCAGGCGAGGGCGGCGGTGATCCAGAGTGGGGTGTAGGAGCCGTTGTGATCGCGGATCAGGCCGCCGGTCAGTGCCATCGCGCCCGCGCCGAGTTGGTGGAAGACGCTGATCCAGCCGAAGGTGAGCGCGCTGTCGGCGCCGAAGTAGTGGCGGCACAGCGTCAGGGTCGGTGGCACGGTCGCGACGTCGAGAATGCCGAACACCACGGCGAAGACGACGAGGTCGGGCGACCATCCGCTGGTGAACAGCACCGGAAGCAGGGCCAGCGACACGCCGCGGCCGAGGAAGAACACCGCGAGCAGTAGTCGCGGCTCGATCCGATCGCTGAGCCACCCTGCGCCCACGGTGCCGAGGATATTGGTGACACCAATGATCGCCAGCAGGCCCGAGGCGGCGGTGGCGGCCATGCCGTGATCGTGCGCGGCGGGGGTGAAGTGGCTCCACATCAGGCCGTTCGTGGTCGCCCCGCACAGCGCGAACATCGAGGCGAGAACCCAGAACCGGGTATCGCGCAGGGCGCGGAGCAGGGCGGCGATCGTGCGGGCGAACGGGTTGACCTGTCGATCCGTGGCGGCCGGATCGGCATCGGGATCCGCGCCGTACCGGACCGTGCCGATCGCGGCCGGGCTCTCGCGCAAGAAAACCAGCACCCCGAACAACGCCACCGTCGCCAGCGCGCCGCACGCGAGCACCGGCGCCCGCCAGTCGGCCCGCTCGAGCAGTACCGACAGCAGCGGCAGCATCGCGAACTGTCCGAAAACACCTGCCGCGGTGAGCAATCCGGTCGCAAGGCCGATCTTGCGGTAGAACCACCGGTTCGCCACCGTCGCGGCGAACACCGTCGTGATCGACCCGGTCCCGACCCCGATGGCGAAGCCGAACCACAGCACGAACCACACCACCGATGGGGTGAACGTCGCGGTGAGAACCGAACTCGCGATCAGCGCGAGTAGTGCCGACGTTGTGACGCGGCGGATCCCGTAGCGGTCCATCATCGCCGCGGCGAACGGCCCGACCACCCCGTAGAGCACCATGTTCACCGCCACCGCGGCACCGATTCCGGTGCGACTCCACCCCTTCGTCGCGACCAGCGGTTCGGTGATCAGGCCAGCGATGGTGGCGAAGCTTCCCGCCGCGATCAGCGCGAGGGCGGCCACGGCCACCATCGTCCACGCGGGATGTAAACGGGGTGCCCGTCGGATCGCGCGCTGCTCGATATCGACTTCGGAAATGCTCACCGGAATCCTTCGCGTTGCTCGACGTCCTCACTCTCGTTTCTACCAACGAGCAATCGAATTCGACAGTATGCACAATCTTGTCCATATGGACTGATCGGATACCATCGAGCGTATGGCAACTGAAGTCCGGGCGCCGATCGTGCGAGCGATGCGCAGCTGCCCCGTGGAAGTGAGCATCGCCGTACTCGGCGGCGCCTGGAAGATGACGATTGTCAAACACCTCCTCGACGAGCCCCTTCGCTACGGCGAACTGCGCCGCAAGGTCGGCGAGGTGACACCACGGGTCCTCACTCGCCAACTGCGCGAACTGGAACAGGACGGCATCGTCAACCGGCACGCTTTCGCCGAAGTCCCACCGCGCGTGGAGTATTCGCTCACCCCGACCGGTGAAGCGCTACGCGGCTTCGTCACCGAATTGAACCGGTGGGGCGCGGAATACGTCGAGAGTCTGGCCGGTGCGTTGCGATAACGTCCTGAACTGGCAGTTCTCCGGCGCGTTCGACGGATTTTCCGGCGGTGCCCAGTAGCGTCGGAGCGCATGGATACAGTCATATTCGCGGCATTGTTGCTCGCGTTGGTGCTGATATTTCGTGACAGTTCCCGGCGCGCGGTACTGACCGCGTGGTGGATCAGTTTCGTATTGTGCGCGGTGCTGTTGAAAGTGCACATCACCAGTGGCCTCGGCCTCGGATTGACGTGGTGACGCGATGAGCGAAACAGCCGTCGTCGCGGTCGTCGAGGAGAAATCCGGTCCACTCGGGTCGCTGCAGTACTGGCTCGCGGTGATTTTCGTGGTCGGGTGGAGCGCTGTCATCTGCGGCGGCTTCGCCGTCCAATTCCTGAACTGGGAATATCCCTGCCCCCTGTGCATGCTGCAGCGCATGTTCATGGTGCTGGCCGCGCTCGGTGGCGCGTTCATCGTCCGCAAGGGCATGAACGGGACGATCGTGCAGCGCGACTACGCTGTCGGCTGGGGTCTGGCCATAATCGGTTGTGTCGGTGGCGCTTTCACCGCCTGGCGGCAGACGATGCTGCACATTCTGCCCGGCGACCCCGGCTACGGCGGTGCGGTCCTCGGCCTGCACCTCTACGTCTGGGCGCTGGTCCTCTACGTCGCCGCCATCACCACCCTCGGCGTGGTGCTCAGCGTCTCGTATTCCACTGCCGCGACCAGGATTCCGTCCTCGTTCGCGATCGTCGGCAAGTGCGCACTGTTGTTCTGCGGCTTGGTGATCGCGGCGAACCTGGTGGTCGTGTTCGCCCTCGAGGGCTTCCACTGGAAGCTTCCCGACGACCCGGCCTGCTATGAGCTCTTCTACGATCTGGGCATTCTCGACGACGGATGCGTGCTGCCCGCGAAGTAGCGCCTGTACCTTCGGGGCATGGGGAGTTCCAGAGCGGTGCGTCGGTTTCGCGGTCCGCTCACTGTAGTGATCGCGATGGTGGTGGCGGTCTCGGTCGTGTGCATGCTGCCGAGGTGGTGGTGCGGCCGGGACGCCGACGGGTGGTATCGAGGTGACCCAGCCTTGCTGCGTGGACTCGCCGAGGGATTGGTGGCGTTCGAAGCCGCCGACGATCATCGGCGAGCCACCGGTGGGGGAGACGGGATCGCCGGCATGTGGGGGCTGCTCGCCCACCAGATGACGGCACAGGGTTTGGCGCAAGTGTGTCTGGAACACCCCGAGTGGCGGGAGCGGTACGCGCCGATCATCACCCGCGCGGCGGTCAAGAGTCTGTTGCCGCAGATGCGTGCCGAGTTCACGTCGGTGTGGCACGGTCGCGACGGGCTCGCCGACCTCGACAGCCCCGACGGCCACGCCTACCTCTCCTATCCGGCCCTCGCGCTCGGAATGGCGCGACTGATCGATCCGGCCTTCCCGGCCGACCTGGCTGTTCAGCACGATGCGCTGATCAAAGCCCTCGAACGGCGCCTGCTCGCCTCACCGACCGGCCTGCTCGACACCTTCCCCGGTGAGGCGTACCCGACCGATGTGGCAGCCGTGGCGGCGGCGATCGCGGTGCACGGCAGGGTGACGGGAGCCGATCACACCGCGGTCATCACGCATTGGGCGCAACAGGTACGCGCGGTTCAGATCGATCCGGGCACCGGGCTGATCATCCAGCGCATGGGCGCCGACGGCCGACCCCACGACGCACCACGCGCTTCCGGAACCGGCCTGGCCGCCTATTTCGCCGGTTTCGCGGACCGGTCGCTCGCCGAGGAATTGGCCGAGGGACTGTTCGGCCAGGAAAGAACCGTCCTCGGCTTCAGCGCGATCGACGAGTACGGCGACGGCTATAGCGGCGCAGGCGACATGGACAGCGGCCCTTTGATACTCGGAATGTCGATAGCCGCCACCGGTTTCGCCCTCGCACCCGCCCGCGCCTTCGGCCACCGCGAGACCTTCACCCGCCTGTTCCGCACCGCCGACCTCTTCGGACTGTCGGTCCAGAGCGGAACCCGCACACGATTCGCGACCGGCGGAGTGATCGGCAACGCCCTCATGCTCGCCTTCCTCTCCTCGGGGCCGGAGCTGGCCCGATGAAAGCGCTGTCGGCCGCGTGGCGCCTGCTGCGCATTCCGCTGATCCTGGCCGTGGTCTACTTCGCGCTGCATGCGCTTCTGACAGCGTCGTCGGCGCGACACGGCTACGGGTCACCCGACGGCCTCAGCCCAGGCTTCGTGACCCTCGCCGTCGTCGTGGTGGCGCTGCGACTGGTGCTGCTCATCGTCGTCCCAGCGGTGCTCGCCTACCGGGTGGTGACGATGGCCCTGGCAATGATCCGGTGACTACCGCCCCCATCGAAACCATCGCCGACTTCCCCTGTCCCCAACCGTCATTTCGACGACGATCCCACCGAAATGCGCCTCCTGCATGGTCGCGGGATGCCCATCGATGAAGCACACACCGGTTTGCGTGACCTCGACGCACTCCTCCATCGGGGACCCGTCCGGGCTTTCGACAGTGTCGGCGAAGTAGGCGATCATGCCGCCGCTCAAATGGGTATTGAAGCCGGTCACCTGGCGGCCTGCGCTGTCGGTGGCGCGGTCGTGGCAATGCCCGCAGACCGCGCGGGGATAGCGTTGCTGGTAGATCGACGGCTGCTTGCAGTGCGGACAGGGCTGGGTGTATCGACGGTCGGCGACTGGGCGTTCCATCAGGAAATCGTTGTGGGCCAGGATATTTCGGCCCGTTGCCTCGCGGTTGGGGCTGCGCCGCAGGTGAATGAGAACGAACTCGGCGTAGTCGGCCGTCTCGGCATCTAGCGCTGCGCGTCTCGGCAGCTCGTCGATGCGCGTGCGGCCGCTGTCGTAGGCCTCGAGCGCCACGCGATGCGCCGTCGAGAGTTCGCTGTCGGGGATGTGTCTGTTCGAGTGTTCGGCTCGCGCCAAGTGTTCGGCGATCTCCGAGTCGATGGTTCTTCCGGCCATCGACAGGAGCCCGCTGCCGTATGCGGTCGTGGAGACGAGGACATAGCCGTCGGTCTCACCGTCCTCGGTGCTGATCGTGTGGAGGAAGGCGAAACCTCGCCCGTAGCGGGCATTCTCGAGCCCGTGGTGGCGGTAGAGGACGAGCGAGTCGGGATTCGACGCCAATTCGCGCGCGATGACCAGCGCTTCTTCTAAGGTCGACGGAGGAGTCCAGTTCGGCCGTTTCATGACCGCGAGCCTATCGAGTCGGACCTACGGACCCTCGACAGCAGATGCGCGCCGATGCCGGCGCCCGCCGCGTTCATCAGTACGTCGTCGACCGATGACACCCGTCCGATGTTCAGGACATACTGGGCGATTTCGAGTGTCGCCGACAGCGCGGCGCCGAGTACGAGCATCCGCCCTACGCCTGTGCAGCGGGGAAATCGCAAGGGCAGCAGGAAACCCAGGGGGACGAACATCGCGGTATTCGCGCCGATCTGCACGATCGTGTCGAACGAGAGTTCGCCCAGTGTGGCGGCGAGATCGCGCAGCGGAACCACGCTGATCGCCCGCGTACCGTCGGTCGGTGTCAGGACCATCCAGACCCACGGCAACGTCCCCGCGACAATCCCGACTTCGGTCAGACTGCGCCGCAACGCGATCGGCCGCTCGATCCCCGCGCGGGTCCTCCACCACAGCAACAACGCCACGACCAGGGGAATCGCCGCGCCCCCGATTCCCCACGCCACCAGCACCGGCCCCCAGGCCTCCCACACTCGCCCCACACAGGTAACTTACGTCGCCGACAAGCGTGCACGAGTCATCGGCTCTGCGGCCGATCAGACTCGTCCTCCACGCGGGGCAGGCGCGCGATGCCGAGCGAAAGGTCGACTCCCAGCGGACTATCGCCACTCTCGAGCTGCTCACCCCGCATTTCTCGGCTCCGAATCTCCTGCTGTGTGTGCTGACTCGACGGAGCGAACAGCGCCTGCAACTCCCCGAAAAGACCAGCGGCCCCACCGGCCCCGACCTTGCCCCGAGGAGCGATCCACCCCCGCACCTCGGCCAAGACGAACAACCGATCGAGGACCACGCCGAACACCACAACGCCGACAACCATCCACACCAACGGCACGTCTACCCTCCCATCCGCTCTCCCGACGGTACCCCCGCAGGAAGTGGATGGGCTTCAAGAATTACCGAGGCGGTGGTAGGCGCCGACCACCGATGGGACCTTGACACTGCGCGGCCTGCGGAGCCTTTCCTGATGGGAACCGGCGTCGTGGTTACCGGTACCAGTCATCATCTTCGGCGCCGGCTCGGCGCTGCAAGTAGTCGGTCAACGAATCTGCGACCCGCTTGCGGTCATCGGTTTCGTGGTCCCATACATACACTGCGGTGTTCTGCCCCGATGCCATCCCGGCGTAGGCGAACTGGTCACCGCCGCCGTTGTCGCCGAAGAACATCAGCTCGTCGAAGGGCAAGTACAGTTTTGCGAATTCGGCATCGTGGCGGAACTGAGTGTTCTGATCGATGATCTCCTCGACCGACCACACCAGCCCGGATCCCCATTCGGCCCGCGCGCCGTTGGTGTGTCGCAGCAGATCTCGCAACTCGTCAGGCACGGTCTGGTTCAACCGGCCCTCGATCTGGTCAATCTCCGCATCGGAAGCCGCAGGTGCGAACTCGGCATCTTCATAGAGTTCTCCGATCAGGCGCTTCCACATTCGTCGATCCTGCCATCCGATCGGCGCACAGTTCCATGTCGAAGATCAACATCGTTGACACCTGGGGGATTACGGCGTTGACTTGGTTCATACCGTGAGGAAACTGCCATGAGTACGAGTAAGAAGATCGCGAATTCTGTCGAGGCCACCAAGGGTCGCGTGAAGAAGGTGATCGGGCGGGCTACGGGGAATCGGCGGCTCGAGGCCGAAGGGCGGGTTGAGCAGGTCAAGGGGAACCTGAAACAGTCCGGGGCCAAGATCAAGGACGCCTTCAAGAACTAGTTTCGTCGAACGAGACCTCGCAGTAGATCCTGCGCCGACCGTCGTGGACCGACCTCGACGGATCAACCACACGCAGGGTGATCAGCATGCCGAACCGCACCGACTCCTCATCGTCGTACGACAACTCGTCCACTGCGGTGGCCAGGGTGGCCCAGAACAGTATCTTCGAACGATTCGCCCGCGCCGGCTTGGTGATGAGCGGGATCGTGCACCTGATCATCGGCTATATCGCTATTCGGCTCGCGCTCGGTGGCGGGGCGGGGACGGCCGACCAATCGGGTGCCATGACCGAACTCGCTGCCAGGCCGGGCGGTGTTTTCGCCCTCTGGGTCGGTGTTGTGGCGTTCGCGCTGATGGCGTTGTGGCGGCTGGCCGAAGCCGCGCTCGGCAGCTCGTCCAGACCTGACTCCGACAGCAAGAAGTCCGAGGCCGTCAATCGCGTCAAGGCGTTCTCCTTGGCGGTGGTCTATTTCGCGTTCGCCGTCTCGGCTTTCGGATTCGCAAGAGGCGCAGGTACATCCAGTGCTGAACAGAGCACCGGGATCACCGCGGAGATGATGCAATCCACCGTGGGCACGGTCGCTCTCGTCATCGCCGGGCTGATCATCATCGCGATCGGCGGCTACCACGTCTACAAGGGGGCGACCCAGCGCTTTCTCGCCGACCTGCAGGGCGGCACCAGCACCCTGGTTCGCAGGTTGGGCACGGTGGGGTACGTCGCGAAGGGTCTGGCCGTCGCGGCCATCGGATTGCTGGTGATACTCGCGGTCGGCCGCTCGGACCCCGGCGAAGCCACCGGACTCGACGGCGCGTTCAAAACCCTTGGCGCACAACCTTTCGGCGCGACATTGTTGATAGCGGCGGGCGCGGGCATCATCGCTTACGGCCTCTACAGTTTCGCCATGGCGCGATACACCAAGATGTAGCTGACCTCGTGCATCACGGTCTTCGGCACATCGCCGCGGGACTGACGTGGACGCTGGCATTCGCCTACCTGCTCGCCGAACTCGTCACCGCCACCGCCTGGACAACGCCCTACAGCTTCCGCCACGACACCATCAGCGACCTCGGCATCACCACCTGCACCCAGAATGCTTGCTCACCACTGCATTTGGTGATGAACGCGACCTTCGTCGCACTCGGCGCCCTCACCATCGTCGGTGCGGTCGGCCTCCTCGACTACCTGCCCCGCGGCCACCGCCAATGGTCGATCGTCGCGCTCGCTCTCGTCATCGGACTGAGCACCGCCGCCACCGGACTGTTCCCCTCCGACGACGGCATCGTCGTGCACTTCCTCGCGGTGCTCCCCGCGTTCGTCTCCCGTCACATCGTGCTGATCCTGCTGGCGATCTGGCTCTGGAAACACCGCCGCCTCGCCGCGATCTGGTCGGGCCTGTGCGCCACCGCAGGCCTCACCGGCACCGTCTTGATGACGATCGGCCTCCAGATCGGCATCACCGAACGCCTCGTCTTCTACCCACTCCCGATCTGGATGGCCGTCACCGGCACCGCCATCGCATTCACCGCCGTCCGCACCGCGATGCTGCGGCCGGCAAGGCAATAGTCCGCGATAGCCCCGCGGCTCAGCGATATGCCTTCTCCCACAGTCGCGCCCAGTCCCAGGTCGGCGTGGCGGGCTTGACTCCTGGCCTGGTTCTCGGCACCCGTACTCGCAAGGCGCCCGGTGTGATCGTGCAGCGGACCGGGGTGCGGAGCAGGACGGATTCGCCGTCTACGCCGACCGGGATCTCCGGGGTGTCCGCGTCGACGATCAATTCGACCGTCGTCGCTTGGGAGAGGCCGCGGAGGCGGGTGCGGCGGAGGAGATTGACTGCTTCCCGAGTGTTGGACACCGACAGCGTCACCGCACCGAGGACACCGCGATCGAGACGCGCGCGTCGGCTCAGTCCGGCCAGGTCGCCGCTGCCGTAGGGGTTGTTGCTGACCAGGATCGCCTGGGGTCCGGTTACCGCGGTCGGACCGATCCGGGCCACCAGCTTCGGGCCGCGGTGGCCGGTGAGCAGGTCGGGCAGCAGGGCCAGCACCGTCGCGGTTTTGTCGTCGCGGTAGGCGGGGCTGCGCACGATCTCCGCGTAGACCCCGAAGGAGGCGTTGTTGACGAAAGGGCGGCCGTTGATGGTGCCGAGGTCGGTGCGCAGCTCCACACCGTCGCGGAGTGCGTCGAGCGAGCGGGTGGGATCGGCGCGATCCAGGCCCAGGTCCATGGCGAAGTGATTGCGGGTCCCGGCGCTGATCACCAGAAACGGCACGTCGTGTTCGACCGCGACTGCCGCGACGAGTGCCTGCGTCCCGTCGCCGCCCGCGACCCCGAGCAGATCGGCGCCGTCGGCGACCGCGCGTTGGGCCAGCGCGGTGACGTCGATGATTTCGGGCCCGTCGAGCAACGCGACCTCGGCGCCCAGTTCCTCGGCCTTACGCACGAGATCGAACTTCGCGACCTTGCCGCCACCCGACCGTGGATTCATGATCAGGAACGGTCGCTGTGGAGGCGGCACCGGATACTCGGGGACGCCCGCGTCGGCACTGCTCTCGCGCAGGGCGACACGGGCACAGCCGACAGCGCACAGCGACAACGCACCCGCGACCAACACGACCCACAACAAATTCGCCCGGATGAACAAGGTCACCACCACGATCGGCGCCAGCACCGCGACCGCCAGCGCGATCCACCGCAACACCCCGATCCGGGTGAGGAACCAGTAGAGCGCCGCCACCGTGACAACGGCACCCGCCGCACCGGCGACGAACGAACTCACCGCGCCCATCACGCCCGCGCTGACCACCGGCACCAGCACCGCGGCGACCGCACAGGCGATGGCGGCGCGAGCCCACCACCGTTGACCGCGCTCACCGGTGTTCATCCCGCTCACTCGCTTGCCGTTCTACTTCTTCGGAGCCGCTTTACGGGGTCGCGCACGACGGGCGGGCTTCGCCGGGGGTTCCGGTGCTTGCGCGGGTTCGTCACGCCAGCTGATCTCGATCTCGATTTCGGTCTTGTCACCGTCGATTTCGATTTCGATCTCCCACTGGAGTTGGTCGGCGACAGCGATTTCGATCGAGTCGCCGCCTGTCCCCAGCTCCACTTCGGCGCCATCGGCGAGGGCTTGCCCGATCGCGATGAGCCGCTCGGCGACCTCTCGACGGGAAAGCTCGGACTTCCTCTTGATCTCAATTTTCGGCACGACAACTCCTGTCTCAGTGGGACGTGCGGTGGTTTTCGGGTGAATCGGCCTGCAGGACGATCCGCCGGGTCGAGGGCGGCGTGACCGCCACCTTCTCCGGTGCGTCGTCGGGCAGCGTCGCCGCCCATCGGCCGTATCGGGCAGCGAGGGGCGCGGCGCTGAAACCGTGCGCCACGATCGACAACAGCACCGTCACCGAGGCGACGTCGACGAGGTGATCGGTGACGGCGGTGTTTCCCAGTTCCTCGAGTGCGATGAGCGCGAAGATCACGGTGGCCAGCCCGCGCGGGCCGAACCACCCGACGAACAACACTGTCGGCGGTCCCCAGCCGTAGCCGGCCATCGCGATGGCGACCGGAACGATCCGCACCAGTGTCAAGGCGCCGACCGCGATCACGTAGGTGCGAACAGTGGCATCGGCGAGCGCGGGCCAGGCCAGTGCGGCACCGAAAGCGATCCACACCACGTACGACGCGAGAAGGCCGGTGGTCTCGGTGAATTCGGTTCGCGCGCGCAGTTCGGCGTTCGCGAGGTAACCGAACATGATGCCGCCGAGGAAGGCCGCGACGAATCCGTTGCCGTCGATGGCGACCGCCGCGAAGTAGCACAGCAGCGCCAGCGCGAAGACCGCCACCTGCTCGGAGAGCGGGGAGGTCCACCCGTGACCGCGACACCACCGCAACACCGCACCGCCCGCACCACCGACGGCGACCGCCACCCCGACGGCGATCGACAGCGACCGCAGGGCGTCGATCACCCAGTTCTGATCACCCAGCTGCCCCGTTTCGGAGGCGACGACCACGATGAGCACGGTCACCACCGGGGTGGCCAGGCCGTCATTGAGGCCGCTTTCCACATTCAGCAGCCGACGGACCCGGGACGGCACCCTGGTGTCGGTGACAACGGCGGCGCCGAGCGCGGCGTCGGTCGGTGCGAGCATCGCCGCGATCAGCGCGGCCGCCGCCCAGCCGTGCTCGGGGAACATCCAGTAGGCGAGCAGGGTTCCCGCGACAATGCTGAGCGGCAGGCCGATAAGCAGCAGGCACAGTGCCGGTCCGCGATCTCGGCCCACCTCCCGCAGCTGCAGGTGAGAGGCGTCGGAGAAGAGCAGCAGCGCCAGGGTGACCTCCGCGACGGTGAGCAACCAGCCGACGTCCGCGTCAACTTGGACCAGGCCGGTGTTACCGGCGACGACCCCGACCACCACGAACACCATCGGCGCGGTGATGTTCGCCCGACCCAACCGACGTGCCGCGAGGGAATACACGAGCACCGCGCCGAGCAACAACAGTGAGATCGCCGCGTGATCGTCCATCGCTCCTCGTCTCGGCGGCGTCCATCGCCACTCGCCCGCCCTTGTGCACGCTAGGCGCCGCAGATCGGACAGTCTTCACCCGTTTCGGGTGACCATCGTGGTGCGGTCAGCCGGGCACCTTCGACGCCGTCGACACGGGAGCGTCCGGGGTCGTGTGGGGGCGTGGCACGGAGAAGGTGGCCAGGACCGAGGCGATGGCGACGGCGAAGCAAGCCGCCGTGTACCAGAGGTTTCCGATGGGGTCGCCGTTGGTGGTCTCGCCGTCGACCGCGGTGAAGAAATCGGGCAGGGAAGCGATCCAGAGGGCGGCGAAGACGATGAGGTAGAGGGTGCTGAATCGTTGGACGAAGGGGTCGGTGTACTGCGGGAGTGGCGTAGTGCCCCTGCGCAATCGGGTCCACTGGCGAACCATCACGAAGGTCGCGACTGCCGCGAGGACGGCCAGCTCCAGTGCGTAGACGATCCCGCGCACAGTGGTGTTGTTCATGCCGATAACGGTGGCGGGAAGGGGGAGCAGGAAGGTGCCGACCGAGGCGAGGAGGCCGATAACGATTGTCCGCCAGGTCAATTCGATGCCGGAGAAGCGCTTGCCCTCGTCGACGTGGCGACCGACGAAGTGCTGCACACAGAAGCCCAGCGACATCGGCCACAGGGCCGCGAACACGACCACGCTGCCCATCGGGACCGAATCGAACATCGGCTGATTGAGAGGGTTGTCGAGAGACCATTCCCACCAACGCAATTGGGGGCCGAGGTGGTCGAAGATCTCGTAGAAGGCGTGGTGGACGAAGCCGACGCAGGTGGCGCCGAGCAGTACGCCGTAGCGGCGGAAGATGCCGAGCATTCGGACGATGCCGAACGCCATCGTCGCCATCAGCGGGTAGATCGCGACGATGTAGAGGGGTAGGCGGCCCCAGAGGAAGTCGACCGTGAAGACATTGTGGGCGAACATCGTGTCGACGTGGGCTTCGATGCCGAACGCGGCCGGGAAGTACAGCGGCGGTTCGATGACGAACAGGTAGGCGGTGGCGCCGAACCACAGCACCAGATTGGTGGGGTCGCCGTGGCGGTGTAGGCGCACGATCGCATACCAGAGCGCGAGGACCGCGCCGACGACGATGGTGAGTTCGAGAACCGGCAGCGTCCAGTTCTCCAGGGCGAACGGGCTACGGAACTCGACGAGTCCGCCCATCTCGTCGCAGGAGAAGCCGAGTTCGTTCGCCAGTTCGGCGAAGGTGGGGGAGCAGTGGTCGGGCATCGGGTTCGCCTTCTACGAGCTGACGGAATCGGCGGTGTACCAACGGGTTACGTCATAGCCCTCGTCGTAGCGACGGAACCATTCGTCGGCCAGCGCGGGCAGCTTCTCGTGCGCCGGATTGTGTCCTGGGGTCTGGCTGCGGATGATGCCGCCGAGGGCGACGAGTTGCTCGCGCAGGCCGAGATCGTCGAACGCGCGCGGCATCGTCCCGTTGTCGGCGGGCTTCAACAACGGCAGCCACCGGCGCAATGTCTGTGCCCTGCGGTAGTTGGCGAACATCGACAGCGCGTCGACCTGCCGATCTTGCAGGGGCACATGCTCGTTGAAGCCCGCGCACGCCACCCGGATCACGTGCAGCACATGCCGGAAGATCGACACCGCCACCCGCATCCGGTACAGCTCGCTGTCGACCACTGAATTGAAGATGATCAGCGCCGAACTGCGGTGCTCGACCTCCTCGACGAAATGCCAGATGAACAGGGAGGCGACGCGATCGTCGCCCGGGGCGAACAGATTCTTGTCGTTGTCGAGCATCAGCTTGAACACCGGCGTGAACGTCGCCTCCAGATCGGCGGTGTAGGCGAGGCGGTACTTCACCGGGGTCTCGGCGGTGAGCTTGTCGAACTCGCCGATCACCACGTCCAGGGTCTCCTGCAGGCCCGGGTAGCGGCGGATCAGCGCCTTCACGTGCTGGCGGTGGGCGTGGGAATGCTGGCCCTCCTGGCGCATGAAGGCATCGGCCTCCGCGGCCACGTCAGGGTCGGTGATCTGCGGTTTCGCCTGCGTGATCAGCTGCACGATCATCTTCTCGAAGCCGATCGCCAGGAACGACACGGCATTGGCCATCGACGAGAACGCCGGGTTCTGCGGATTCCACAGAAACGGCACGTCGTAGTCGGCGAACGCGAAATCCATTTTGCGGACATGAAGGTCGGTCACGGTGGGTTACCTCGTTGTTCGGCCACTCGGTTGATGAAGCAATCATACGAACGTGCCTTCATGTGTATGATCACTTTGCTGGAATTCGCCCTGACCTGGGGTTGTGCTAGCGTCCACCCGGTGGCGCGTAGACGTGGGTGGGGCGGCAGTCCGCCGGGTGACGATGCGGAGGCCACGCGCCGAATCATCGCTGCCGCAGTCGAACTCATCGGCCGGACCGGTGCGGAGATCAGCATCGCCGACGTGGCGGAATCGCTCGGCGTCATCCGCCAGACTGTCTACCGGTATTTCCCCAGCGCTGACGCGCTCATGACCGCCGCGGCGATCGCCTCGGTCGACGATTTCCTCGACCGCCTCACCCGCCAGGTCAGCGGTCTCGGCGACCCCGCCGAGGCGATGACCGAGGCCGTCGTCTTCACCCTCACCGACGTCCGCCGCACCCCCCACCTGGGCATTCTGCTGTCGAGTTCCTATTCCAACGCCAACCCCGACAGCCTCACCTCCGAGGAGGCGCAGGCCTTCGGCATGACTATGATCCGCCGCTTCGACGTCGACTGGACCGCCCACGGCTACGACGAGCCCGCCCTGCGCGAACTCGTCGAATACGTACTGCGCACGATGCAATCGTTCTTCCTGTCACCGGGCAACCCGCCGCGCTCCGATGACGAACTGCGTCGCTACCTGCGCCGCTGGATGGGGACCGCGATCAGCGCGCAGCAGTCGAACTGACAGGTCGTGCGTGGTCAGGCGCCGACGGGGAGCATCAACGCCCTGGCCGGCGGTCAGTGCAGATCGGCGAGGGCCGTGGCCACGTCCGGGCCGGTCAGGCTGTGCCGCATGCTGCGCATGACCAGGCGCAATGGTCTCGGGCAGTCCTCGGCGGTGGAGAAGCGGTCGGTCGCCACAATGCGTGCCGGTGCGGCGAGATGGTCCCGGACCCGGGTCATGAGTTCGAAGCGGCTGAGGGTTTCCGCCCCCGCGATGTGCACCACGCCGGACGTGTCGGCGAGCTGCTCGAACGCGGGCGCCAGGCTGGGTAGATACAGCGGATTGCAGACGATATCGGTGCGCGCCTGGATCTGCGGTGCGGCGAAGCGGGCGAGGAATTTGTTCGACAGCGGGCTGCGTCCGTAGACGAGGGGGAGACGGATGACCAGGTGGCGGTCGTGCGCGAGGACCAGGTCCTCGGCGGCCACCTTGGTCTCGCCGTAGACGTTGATCGGTGTGCGCGTTGCGCTTTCGTCGTAGTGGTCGGCCGTGCCGTCGAAGACATTGTCGGTCGACAGGTACACGAGTTTCGCGCCCGTGTGGTCGATGGCGTCGAGCAGCGGCTGCATCGGAGCGACGTTCGCGACATGGGCCGCGACTGGATCACGCTGCGCGGCACCGAGATCCACGGCTCCGGCGGTATGGACCACCACATCGAAACCCTGCTCGACGAGTGTCCGTACCCCGCCGGAATCGGCGAGATCCACCGGGACGAGCCCGTGCCCGCCCCGGCTGGTACCGACGACCTCGTGGTTCTCGGCGAACTGCGCGTGCAGCGCGCTGCCGACGAAGCCGGAGGCGCCGAGGATCAGGATCCGCATCGGGTCAGCGCGCCTGCCAGTTCGGCTTGCGCTTCTGCGCGAAAGCCATGGCGCCCTCGCGCATGTCCTCGGTCTGGGCGACCGCCACGATCTCGCGGTTGGTCTGGTCCCAGGCGGCGTCGTCGGCGAGCTTGCCGTCGATGATGCCCAACGCCACCCGCTTGCTGGCCTGCACCGCCAGCGGCGCGTTCTCGGCGATCCGCTCGGCCAGCGCGAGGGCCGCGTCGAGGACATCGGCGGCGGGTACGACACGGTTGATCAGGCCCAGTTCTAGCGCGCGGGCAGCGGTGATCGGCTCGCCGGTCAGGATCATCTCCATCGCGACCTTGCGCGGCAGCTGCTCGGGCAGCCGGAACGCACCACCGGCCGCGGCGAACAGGCCGCGCGCGACCTCGGGCAGACCGAAGGTAGCGGTCTCGGCGGCGACGGCGAGATCGCTGGCCAGGACCAGTTCGGTGCCCCCGCCGAGCGCGAAACCGTTCACCGCGGTGATGGTCGGCTTGCTGATCGGGTGTCGGACGTATCCGGCCAGACCCCAATCCTCGTGTCCCGCAGCCAGAATCGACTCGCCACGGCTCAGCGCCTTCAGGTCCGCGCCCGCACAGAACGCCCGCTCGCCCGCACCGGTGAGGACCACCGCGCGGATCTGCGGGTCGGCGTCGGCCCGCTCCAGCGCCTCGCCCACGCCGGTGCTCAGTTCGGCGTCGACCGAGTTCATGGCCTGCGGCCGATTCAGCACGATCACGAGCACATGCCCGCGTTGCTCGACGAGAACTGCGCTCACGAGTGACTCCTTCGCTAGGTGGCTGTCAGCATGACAAACCGGTTCGATCTGTATCACGCCGGATGGTCTCGGATATCCGAATCGGGGATTCGTGTCGGTTCGTCGGCGCGCGCACGTCCCGCTCGTCGTAGGCTGCCGAACACTCGCGAAAAAGAATTTTCGGCCGGGTGTCGATCCGCAGTGGTGCCCGTTCGACCTAGGGAGGAACACAGGGCCCGGCAGGCGGGCCCGGACACCTACAAACTTAGGGAGACGAAACCATGAAGTACATGCTGATCATGCGCGCCACCGACGAAGCCTGGGCCGCGGCGGCCGATATCGACTTCAACGAGATGCTCGAGACGATGGGCAAGTTCAACGACGAGTTGATCAGCGCCGGGGTGCTCGTCGCGGCCGAGGGACTCGATGACGCGGCCGAAGGCGTGGTCGTCGACTACTCGTCGGAGCCGCCGGTCGTGACAGACGGGCCATACGGCGAGACGAAAGAACTGTTCGGCGGCTTCTACATTCTCAATGTGGCCTCCAAGGAGGAGGCGATCGAGTGGGCCAAGCGCATGCCGGTCGTCGTACCGGGCACCAAGACCGAGATCCGCCGGGTCCCGAGCATCGACGAATTCCCGCAGGAGAACAAGTGGATCGTGAAGGAACGCGCGTGGCGTGAAGCCACTGGCCAGCTCTGAAACACGATGAGCGACAACCACACCGGCCGTGAGGCCGTCGCCGCCGTCTGGCGGATCGAATCGGCCCGGATCGTCGGCGCGCTCGCGCGCTACACCCGCGACTTCGCGATGGCCGAGGATCTCGCCCAGGAGGCACTGGCGGAGGCACTGGTGACGTGGCCGCGCGAAGGCGTGCCACGGCAACCGGCCGGGTGGTTGCTCACCGTCGGCAGACGCCGGGCGATCGACGCGTTCCGGCGCCGCGCCGCCCTCGACGACCGCTACACCGCCCTCGCCGCCGACCTCGGCGAGGGCGACGCGCTCACCGGCGGCGACCCGGTGCGCGCGGCGCGGGACGTGCTGTGGGATCCCGACCAGATCGACGACGACGTGCTCGCACTGATATTCATCTCGTGCCATCCGGTGCTCTCGCGCGAGGCGCGATTGGCCTTGACCTTGCGTGTGGTCGGCGGCCTGACCAGCGACGAGATCGCCAAGGCGTTCCTGGTGCCCACCGCGACCGTGCAGGCGCGGATCACCAGGGCGAAGAAGACGCTCGGCGCGGCCGAGGTGGCGTTCGAGGTGCCGCCCGCCGACGAACGCCGGGCCCGGTTGGGTTCGGTGCTCGGCGTCATCTATCTGATCTTCACCGAGGGATCCTCGGCCAGCACCGGCAACAACCTCATCCGCTTCGATCTCGCGGGGGAGGCGCAGCGGTTGGCCCGCGTGCTCTCACGGCTGATGCCCACCGAACCCGAGGTCTACGGACTGCTCGCGCTGCTCGAACTGACCGCGGCGCGGTTTCCGGCCCGCACCGGGCCCGACGGTGAGCCGGTGCTGCTCGAGCAGCAGGATCGCCGTCGCTGGGATCGATCGGCCATCCGGCGCGGACGGGCTGCGTTGGTGAAAGCCGGTGAGGCCGGCCGTGGGCTCGGCGCCTATGGTCTGCAGGCCGCGATCGCCGAATGTCATGCTGTCGCACCGTCTGTCGAGCGGACGGATTGGGAACGGGTGGTGGTGCTGTACGAGGCACTGGGTCGACTCGCGCCGTCGCCGGTGGTCGATCTCAACCGGGCGGTGGCGGTGTCGATGGCCGAGGGGCCTGCCGCGGCCCTGCCGATCGTCGACGAGATCGCCGCATCGGGGGCCCTGTCGACCTCGCATCTGCTGCCGAGTGTGCGTGGCGAACTGCTCACGCGTCTCGGTCGGGCTGCGGAGGCTCGTGTCGAGCTGACCGAAGCCATCCGGCGGTGCGGCAATGAACGCGAAAAGGTGGTTCTCGCACAGAAACTCGCTGCCCTCGCCTGATCAGCTGGGTCCTCGGCGTACGCGCGCGATCGCTTCCGCCTTCGTGCATCGCATCGGCAATTCGGCCAACCACCAAGTGGCGCCTGCCTTTTCGTAGGCGTCGCGGTCACGGTCGGTGGGTGCGGCAATCACCACCTCGAACCCGTTCAGGTCGCCGCGGTGTTCGGCGATGATCGCCAACATGTCGACGAGTTCGCCGGGACCGGCCTCGGGGCAGAGTCCGTCATAGCGTGCGGCCCGGCGGAGCGGGGCCTGGCGGACGGACTGGGCGGCGACCCAGATCGGGATGCGTGGACGTTGAACGGGCCGAGGCAGGAATCGCAGACCGTCCACCCGGTAGGCGGGCCCCTCGTGGTGCACCACCTCGCCCGACCACAGTTCGGTGATCACAGTCAGGGCCTCGTCGAGCAGTCTCGCCCGATCACGCGGGGCACTCACCTCGCCGAGCAGGGAGAACTCGCCGGTCGCCTCGGAGCCGAGTCCGACGCCGAGCGCCAGTCGGCCATTGCTCAGCAGGTCCAGCGCCACGGTTTCGCGAGCCACATCCTGGGGTCGTCGGCGCGAGAGCGGTGTGATGCGCGGCCCGAACACCGCCCGGGTGGTCGCGGCGGCGATCGCGGCCAAACCGACCCAGGCATCGCCGACAGCGAGATCTGGTTCGTGCGGGCGGGCCACGTGGTCCCAGACGAACACGCCGTCGAAGCCCGCCGCCTCCGCTTCGGCGGCGATCTCGGCCAGTGCTCGCGGGTCGGCGAGTTCACCGAACGGCGGCAGATATACCCCGTGTCGAAGGCGCATATCCGCAGTGTAGAGGCGTTCGGGGGCGGTGTTCGTCCGGTCGTAACGTTTGTTCGCGAGCCGACCGGGTAGCCCCAATTGGCGACGACGAGAGGTTTTGTGGATGTCACAGGAATCGAAATCGGTGCTGCACCGGGCTATCGGTGCATCGGCGATCGGCAATGCGGTCGAATGGTTCGACTACGGTGTGTACGCCTATCTGGCGACCTACATCGCGAAGTCGTTGTTCCCCGGCGACGGCGAATCCGGGATGGTCTACACGCTGCTCGGCTTCGCCGTATCGTTCCTGATCCGGCCGGTCGGCGGCATGATCTGGGGCCCGCTCGGCGACCGCATCGGGCGCAAACGGGTGCTCGCCATGACGATTATTCTGATGGCCGGATCGACAATGGCTGTCGGCCTGATCCCGAGCTTCGAGACGATCGGCATCGCCGCCCCGATTCTGCTGTACGCGCTGCGCATGATCCAGGGACTTTCCGCCGGTGGTGAATACGGCGGTGCCGCGACATTCATGGCCGAATACGCCCCCGATCGTAAACGTGGCTTCTACGGCAGTTTCCTCGAGGTCGGCACGCTTGCCGGTTTCACCCTCGGCAATCTGGTCGCGCTGCTGTTGGTGAATGTGCTCGACGACGCGACGATGAATTCATGGGGCTGGCGCATTCCGTTCCTGATCGCCGGTCCGCTCGGCCTGATCGGCATGTACCTGCGCAGCCGGGTCGAGGACACCCCGGTGTTCCGCGAGGTCGAGCGCAAGGACGAAACCGAGGAGGTCTCGGGCGTCTACCGCGATCTGGTGACGAAGTATCTGCGCCCGGTACTGACCCTGTTCGGCCTGGTCATCGCGCTGAACGTCGTCAACTACTCGCTGCTCAGCTACACCCCGACCTACCTCGGTTCCACCCTCGGCATGGAGGAATCCGATGCGTTGCTGGTGCCGCTGATCGGCCAGGTCGCGATGCTGTGCACGCTGCCGTTCCTCGGCGCGCTCTCCGATCGGATCGGGCGCAAACCCATGTGGATGTTCTCCTGCGCGGCAATGATGATCGCGGTGATCCCGGTCTACCACCTGATCGGCACCTCGCTCACCGGCGCGATCGTCGGCTTCGCGATCCTCGGCCTGCTCTACGCACCCCAGTTGGCCACGATCTCGGCCACCTTCCCCGCGATGTTCCCCACGATCGTGCGATTCGCCGGCGTGGCGATCGGCTACAACGTCGCCACCTCGATCTTCGGCGGTACGGCCCCGGTGGTCAACGAGGCGCTCATCGGCGCGACCGGCGACAACATGATCCCGGCGTACTACATGCTCGGCGCGTGCGCGGTCGGCCTGATCGCCTCCTTCTTCCTCATCGAAACCAAGGGCGTCTCCCTACGCGGCACCCAGGTCCCCGGCACTCCCGAGGCGATCGAGGAACAGCGCGAACTGGGCGAGCCAGAGGAGTTCGTCGCGGTGAAGTAGACCGCACACAGCGAGGGCGCGGCATCGACCCGATGGCGCGCCCTTCGTGTGTCCGCGCTAGGTGTTCGCGGCCGCGCGGAAGACGGTGAGTGCTTCCTCGCCGAGATGTGGTCCGCTCACCTCGACCGCGACGTTCGAACTCGCGACGACCTCTGCGCAGGTGAGTGCGAAACTCGGCCCCGGCGGCAGGATGGGGCCGAATTCGGCTGCGGCCGCGGCGAAGACGATACGGCCGACCCCGGCCCACACCATCGCGGCGGCGCACATCGGGCACGGTTCGCCACTGGCGTAGACGGTGGCGCCGCGCAGGTCGGCGGCGGTTGCGCGGGTGAGGGCGACCAGTTCCGCGTGGGTGGTTACGTCGCCGGTGGTGTGCACCGCGTTCACGCCTTCGGCGACGACCGCGCCGTCGGCGGCCACCGCGACGGCGCCGAAGGGGCGGTCGCCGAGCGCGAGTGCCTGCCCGGCGAGGTTAATGGCGCGGCGCAGATGGGTGCGGTCGATATCGGTGAGTTCGCTCATGCGGTGAGATCCACTTCCGTTCCGATGCCGTTGGCGCGGGCTTTGTCGATCAGCAGGCGGGCGGCGGCCAGGTCCTGCAGGCCGATGCCCACCGAATTGAACAGGGTGATGTCGCGGTCGCTGCGACGGCCCGGTGCCCGGCCCGCGATCACCTCGCCCAGCTCGGTGCCCACCGCGTCCTGGGTGATCGCGCCCTCGGCGATGGCCAGCAGGGTGTCCCCGGATTTGGTGAGCGTGGTACCGACCGAGTCTACGACGACGACGGATCGGCTCATG
This sequence comes from Nocardia sp. NPDC058658, assembly GCF_042716665.1. Classification (NCBI taxonomy): domain Bacteria; kingdom Bacillati; phylum Actinomycetota; class Actinomycetes; order Mycobacteriales; family Nocardiaceae; genus Nocardia; species Nocardia sp. NPDC058658. The sequence continues at coordinate 424,324 of NZ_JBHXRR010000001.1, read as the reverse complement.
GCCTCGCCGTCGACCTCCCGATGATCGGCGCGCGGCGGCGCGCCGACGGCATTGACGTGCAGACCGTCGCCGAACCAGGAGCCGTGGACGATCGGTTCGCGGGAGGGGGTGAGGGTGCACAGCACGTCGGCGGCGCGGGTGACGGCCTCCGGGGATTCGAGGCCACGGACGTCGAGACCGAGATCGCTGATCGCGGTGCGGAATCGGTCGATCGTGGCAGCCGTGCGTGACCAGACCACGACGGTCCCGAGTTCGCGAACCGCCGCGATCGCGCGGGTGTGTTCGACCGCCAGGTTGCCAGCGCCGATCAATCCGAGCACTGAACTGTCCTGGCGGGACAGGTATTTCGTGGCGACCGCGCTGGCCGCCGCCGTGCGGACGGCGGTGACGAGGCGGCCGTCGATCAGCGCCTCGCACGAACCGTCGGCCGCGGAGGTCACCACGATCACCGACCGCTGCACCGGCAGTCCGCGTTCGCGGTTGGCGGGGAGGTCGGCGAGCAGTTTCACCGCGGCCGCCCCTGCGGATTCGGCGGCGGCGACCATCGGAACGAAGGCGGCCTCGCCCAGCGCCATCGCTGGAGGTGCGGGCGCGAACGCGGTGCCGAGGGCCAGGTCGGCGTGTGCGCGCTCGATGGCGGCGAGCACCTCGCCACGGTCGAGGACAGCGGTCACATCGGAGTGCGACAGGATCAGAGTCAACAGTGGCTCCTACGAAAGTAGTGGCAGGTCAGGAAGTTCGGGCGAACGCGACCGTGAGATCGCGCGGCGAGCGGCTGTTGCCGACCAGGCCGCTGACGGCGACGATCGCGATCACATAGGGCAGCATCACCAGCAGTGCGAAGGGCACATCGACACCGAGCGCGGGCAGGGCGAACTGCAGTGCCTGGGCGATACCGAAGAACACCGACGCCCAGATCACGCCGAGCGCACGCCAGCGGCCTGCGATCACCGCGACCACGGCGAGATAGCCGATGCCGCCGGTCATGTTGTCGCTGAACGAATGCACTTCCGACAGTGCGAGTTGCGCACCGCCGAGGCCGGCGGCGAACGCGGCCAGCAGGACGCAGCCGTAGCGGACGGCCTTCACCGGCAGTCCGGTGCGGTCGGCGGCGACGGCGTCTTCGCCGATCGCGTCGATCACCAGGCCGAGCTTGGTGCGTCGGGAGAACACGAAGGCCAGGACAGCGACGACCGCGATGCACAGGTAACCGAGCGCTGTCTGCCCGAACAGGGCCGGTCCGATTACCGGGATGTGTTGCAGCAGAGGCACTTTCAGTGCATCGAAGCCGGGCACGCTGTGGCCCTTGCCGTCGGCGAGCAGCAGGCGCGCGCCGTAGGTGGTGGCGCCGAGAGCGAGGGCGTTGCTCGCGATGCCGACGACGATCTGGTCGGCACGCAAGCCGATGCTCCAGATCGCCTGCAGCGCACCGAAGATCAGGGCGGCGAGCACCGCGGTCGCCGCGCCGAGCACCGGCGAACCGGTGGTGACGGCGCCGAGCACACCGGCGAACGCGCCGGTGAGCATCATCGCCTCCAGGCTCAGATTGAGCACGCCCGCGCGCTCGCTGACCAGTTCGCCACTCGCGGCGACGAGGATGGGGAGGGTGAAACCGATTCCGCTGGTGGCGATGTCGGTGACCGTGTCGAGACTCATCGCGGCGCTCCTGTCGGGTCGGCGGAAACCTGTTGTGGTGCGGCGGGTTCGGATGTGCGTGTGCGGTAGGTCCAGAGGGCCGCGCCCGCGATGAACACGATCATCAGCGACTCCACGACCGAGATGGTCGACGCGGGCACGTTCGCGGCCAGCTGCAGGTTGATCCCGCCGGAGACGAGGAACCCGAGCAGCAGCGACACCGCCACGACCGCGGCCAGTGAGCCACGCGCCAGCAGGCCGACGACCAGACCGGAGAATCCGTACCCGGAGGAGAACCCTTCGGCGAGGACGAACGGCGCCGTCGCCACGAGCAATCCGCCCGCGACACCGGCGAACGCGCCCGCCGCCGACAGGCTGAGGAAACGCAGCCGCTGTACCGGCAGTCCGAGCCGGGCTGCCGCATCGGGATTGAGCCCGACCGCGCGCAATCGGGTACCGAGTGCGGTGTGGCGCACCAGGATCGCGGTGCCGAACGCGGCCAGCACGGCGATCCACAGGGCAATGGTGGCGGGGGAGCGTTCGATGCCGAGCAGGGGCAGATGCGCGGCCGCGGTGAGCTGCTCGGATTGCGGCAGGGTCTCCGAGGACGTGACGGGCTGGCGGAGCAGCGCGGGCTCGTGCACGACCAGCAGCACCAGCGCCAGGCCGACGAAATTGAGCAGCAGCGTGGTGATGATCTCGCTGGTGCCACGCGCGACCCGCAGATACGCCGCGATCGCGGCCCACAGCCAGCCCGCGGCCGCTGCCCCGAGCAGTACCGCGGGCAGGGTGATCGCGGCGGGCGCGCCGGTGAGCGTGGTGCCGATCGCGGTGGCGGCGATGCCACCGGCGCAGATCTGGCCCTCACCACCGACATTGACCAGCCCGGCACGGTGGGCGATGGTGAAGCCGACTGCCACCAGCATCAAGGTGGCCGCGACATTGAGCGAGGCGCCGATCGCGTAGTCGCTGCCGAACATGCCCTCCCACAGTGCGGTCATCGTGGCGCCGGGGGCGGCACCGGCGACGGCGGCCAGGATCAGCCCGATCACGCCCGCCGCGAGCATGGCCGCGATGGCGACGACGATCGGGTGGTGTGCCCACCGGCGCAAATCTGTCGGGTGCTGCCCAGGTTTGCCGAGCCCACCCACAGTCGTTCGTCGAGGTGGGGGCGTGGTCGGACTCGGTGCGCTCATGCCGCGACTCCCATCATCAATTCGCTGATCTGTTGTGCCGCTGCGGGATCGGAGGTCTCCACTGGTCCGGCGAGGGCGCCGCGATACGCGACGAACACCCGGTCGCACAGCGCCAGCAACTCGGGCACTTCGCTCGAGACCACCAGCACCCCACAACCGGCGGTGGCTGCGCGACGCAGCTGGGTGAGCACGAAATCGACTGCGCCGATGTCCAATCCGCGCGTCGGCTGGGCGGCGACGAGGCAGCGTAGGTTCGCGGCGGACAGTTCGCGGGCCAGCACCACCTTCTGCTGGTTACCACCCGAGAGGGAGCCCATCGGCACCCACGGCCCGGCCGCGCGGACATCGAAGCGGTCGAGTTCGGCCTTGGCGGCCCGGCCCATCGCCTGTTTGTCGAGGAGTCCGAAGCGCCGGAAGCGCCCCAGTCGGCCCAGGAATAGGTTCTCGGCCAAGGTCATCTCGGCGACCATCGCGTCGCGGTGGCGATCCTCCGGCACGATGCCGATGCCGAGCCCGGTCCGGGTTGCGGGGTTCGCGGTGGTGATGTCGGTGTCGGCGAGGGTGACGGTGCCGCCGCTCACCGGGGTGTCGCCGGCCAGGACCGCGACGAGCTCGCTCTGCCCGTTGCCTTCGACACCGGCGATCCCGACTATCTCGCCGGGGTACACAACCAAGCGGGCGTCGTTGAGTGCGGTGCTGCCATCGGCGCGATGGACGGTGACCCGGTCAACGGTGAGAACTGCTGCTGCGGAACCGGATTCGTTGTCCACTCGCGGTGCGACTGATTCGGCGCCGTGCTCGACAATCGGTGCGCGCGTGAGAGCTGATGCGGTGGAACCTGTTTCGCCCATCGGCACCGAGGTTTTGCTCGTGGTGATGGAACGCGGTTCAGCAGCGTCCGGTCCGCTGATCGAGGTAGGTGCCGCGCCGACCCGGTGAGTCACCGCGTCGGCGGGATCGAGCCCGATGGTCGCGGCGACGGTCGGGTCGAGGTCGGCGGCGGTACGCCCCACCATCGCGGTGAGCAACTGGGCGATGCTCGTAGTCGACATCCGACCACCACCCGCCACCGTGCCGCGTCGCAACACGGTCGCCGCGTCGGCGACCCTGGCCACCTCGCCGAGCTTGTGCGTCACCAGCACCACGGCCTTGCCGTCGGCGGCGATGGCGCGGCAGGTGTCGATCAGCGCGTCGATCTCGGCCGGATCGAGCACTCCCGTCGGTTCGTCGAGCAGGATCAGTGACGGATCGCGTAGCAATGCCTTGACGATCTCGACCTTCTGTCGCGCACCTACCGGCATCGTCGCGACCTGCTGGTCGAGATCGACGCGCAGCCGGTAGGTCTGGGCGATCTCGTCGAGCCGGTCGGTCAGATCCTGGCGGCGCAGCCGGAGCCCGTGCTGGGTGAGTAGTAGGTTCTCCGCGACGGTCATGGTGGTGACCAGGCTGAAATGCTGGTGCACCATCGCGACACCGGCGGCCATCGCGGCGGCGGGGGAGTCGGGACGGAAGTCCTTGCCGCCCAGCGCGATTCGTCCCGTATCGGGTGGGTAACCGCCGAAGACGAGGTTGCACAGCGTCGACTTGCCCGCGCCGTTCTCGCCGAGAATGCAATGGACAGTGCCGGATTCGACGGTGACGTCCACATCGTGGAGCGCCTGAACGTCACCGAAGCGCTTGCCGACCCCGTGCAGGGTCAATGCAGGAGTGCTCATCGCTGATCAGTACGGCTTGACGGCGCCGGTGGACAGGGCCGTCTTCGCCTTCGCGAGCGCGTCGGCGACCCCGGAGTCCTTGCTGCACAACACGAAATCGGTACCGTCGTTGGGCGAGGTGAGCCCGAAGCGCACGTTCTCGGCCTTCCACGAGTTGTCGAGAACTGCGTTCACCGCGAACTCGACCTCGGCGCCGATATCGGTGTGCACGTAGCCCAGATACGCGGGGTTGGTGCAGTCACCGGGGATCGGCCCGCCGACCAACGTCGCGCCGGACTGGGTCGCGGCCTGTTCCATGCCCGCCTTGCCCAGGTTCACGATCTGACCGAGCGTGCCTGCGCCCGCGCCGTAATCAGCCAGCGCGGCCTGTTTGGCCTTGGCGGGATCGTTGAAGTCGCCCAGATACTGGGGAGTCAGCACCGTCGCCTCGGGCTTCGCGAAACGGGCGCCGTTGCCGAAAGCCTTGGCGGCGTTGACGATGGCGGGAAGTTCGACACCGCCGATGAAAGCCACCGTGCCCGACTTGGAGCCCGCCGCCGACACCGCGCCGCTGAGGAATTCGGCCTCGGCCTGCTGCGGGTCGTAGTAGGCGAGGTTGGCGAGGGGCTTCGCGTCGGCGGGGCCACCGATCTCCACGAACTTCACGTTCGGGAACTGCGGTGCCACCTTGCGGACGTCGGCATCGGTCTGGCCGCCGAGGGAGATCACCAGGTCGTTGGTGGAGGCGAAGCGGACCAGCGCCTGCTGGTAGTCGCTGGCCGCGACCTGCTCGACTTTGCTGAGTTCCACCTTGTCGCCGAGCTTGTCGGCGATGCGCTGGTAGCCGAGATACCCCGACTGCATGAAGCCGGTGTCCGAGAGCGAGCCGGGGAAGAAGACGCCGACCTTCAGCTTGCCGCCCGATGCCGAAGTCTCGCCGGAACCGCAGGCCGACAGGAGGGCGGTGGCGGCGAGGGCAGCCGAGCCGAAGGCGATCGCGCGCCGGGTGGACTTGTGCACGGGGTACTCCTTGATCGAACGAACCGCCGACTTAGCGGTATACCGTTAAGTCTCAGCCTGGGGCTGGTTGATGACGGGCGGATTACCGAAAAGTGAGAAACGGTCGCCTACCGACGACGGGCTACGGTGGTGGGCGTGCGAGAGCGGAAGGACGGTGCGGTGGCAGCGGAACCGGCGAAGAAGTCGCTGCGGGATCAGGCCTACGAGGAGTTGCGCGACCGGATCATCGATCTGCGCCTGAGCCCTGGTCAGCGGCTGGTGGAACGCGACCTCGCCACCGAACTGGCCATCTCACGGATCCCGCTGCGCGAAGCGCTGCAGATGCTCGAACGCGAGGGCCTGGTGGTCATCGTGCCGAGGCAGGGTGCGATCGTCGCACCGTTCACGGTGACCGATGTGCGCGACCTGTTCGATGTGCGCGAGAGCCTCGAGGTGCTAGCGGCGCGCCTGGCTGCCGAACGTGCCGAACCGGCCGACCTCGCCGTCCTGCGCGCGCAATTGACCGCGGCCCGCCGGGCCACCGACCGTGGCGATCAAGCCGCGATCGCCGCCGCGAACGCGGGATTCCACGCCGTCATCGTCGAGGTCTCCGGCAACCCGCTGTTGCAATCGCTGTTGCGCCCCTTGGAATCCCGAGTCCGCTGGCTGTTCCACCTGACCAAGGAACGCGACCCGGGCACCCAGTGCGATGAACACGAAGCCCTCTACGCCGCCATCGCCGCCAACGACCCCGACGCGGCGGCCGAAATCGCCTACCGCCATGTGGCTTCCGGCCGTGAACCCAGTCTTGCTCTGTCCGCGCAATGGTCCATGCCCGACATCGACCCCGTGTCGGCTACCCGCAGCCGCCAGCGCGGCAAGACCGCCTGAGGGCTTCGCCCATTGTTCGATACCGCGTGCCTGCCGACCCGCCCGATTGCCGCATCGGCCGAGGGAATCGGGTATCTAGCCCGCGGCGTGTAGAGCGGTGCGGGCGGCGTGAACGGTGGGGTGTAGGCCGGTGCCGTTGCGGTAGGCCAGGTGGGTGTGGCGGCGGATGGAGAGTGGGGTGAGGGTGATGGATTCAGGGGGCGCGTACAGAGCCAGGGCGGGGACTATGGCGGTGCCTGCTCCCGCGGCGACCAGGGTGAGGACGGTGTCGAAGTCGTCGGCGTGGTGGCGGATGTGGGGAGTGAAACCTGTTGCCTGGCAGGCGCGGAGGGTGAGGGTGTGGCACAAGGTGCCGGGTGTGCCTGCGATCCAGGGGGATTGGCGGTGGGCTCGGAGGGAATCTGTGGCGGACACGGGGTCTCGGGTCGCGAGGAAGACGGTTTCGGTGTGGAGGGGTTCGGTCTGTAGCGAGAGGTCGGTGTCGGCGGGGACCAGGTCGTAGTCGTGGGTGAGGGCGATGTCGAGAATGCCCGCGCGCAGGGCGTTGGGGACGTCGGCGGGGTCGATCTCGCTGACGGTGAGTTCCAGGCGCGGATGGTCGGTGCTCAAGGTGACCAGGGCGGGGGAGAGGAGGGTGCGCGCGGCGGTGGGGAAGGTGCCGATGCGCAGGGTTCCGGCCAGTTCATCACGGGTGCAAGCCAATTCGGCATCGGCGTGTTCGAGGGCGGCGAGGATCGTTTCGGTGTGGCCGACCAGGAGTTCGGCGGCGGGCGTCAACGCGACGCGGCGACCCGAGCGTTCCAGCAGCGCGGCGCCCGCTTCGCGTTCGAGCGCAGTGAGCTGTTGGGACACCGCCGAGGGCGTATAGCTGAGCGCCTCGGCGACGGCGGCGATGGTGCCGCGATGGGCGAGTTCACGCAGCAGGCGAAGTTTGCGGACATCGAGCATCAGTTCAGCTTACGGTCGACATCACGAACGTGTACTGGACCTGATGGTTGCCAACGCCGACGATGGAACTATGACATCGCTGCACGGACTCTTCGTCCCCCTGATCACCCCGTTCACCGCGGACGGGGCACTCGACCCCGCCGCGCTGGAACGCCACGCCAACGCCGTCCTCGATGCGGGCGCCACCGGTTTGGTCGCACTCGGCACCACCGCCGAGCCCTCTGCGCTCACCCCGATCGAGCGGGCGCGAGTCCTCGACATCTGTGCGCGAGTGAGCACCGAGCGCAACACCCCGCTGATCGCCTGCGCGGGCGGCAACGCCACCGCGGAATCGGTGGATGCGATCACCTCCCTGCCACATCCCGTCGCGGCGATTCTCGCGGTGGTGCCCTACTATGTGCGACCCAGTGAGGAAGGCGTGATCGCGCACTTCACGCAGTTGGCGGCCGCCAGCCCGGCCCCGCTGATCGTCTACGACGTCCCGTACCGCACGGCCTGTCCGCTGAGTGGTTCCACCCTGATCCGCCTCGCGAACACCCCGAACATCGCCGGCTTCAAACACGCTGTCGGCGGGATATGTACGGCCACAGTCGAATTGATGGCGGCCGACACTCAGGCGACCGTGCTCAGTGGCGACGACCGATTCGCCTCCGCCCTGCTCGCCCTCGGCGGCCACGGTGCGATTCTGGCCGCGGCCAATATCGCACCCCGCGAATACGCCGACCTCATCGAGGCCTGGCGCACCGGCGACATCACCCGGGCCCGCGCCATCGGCAACAGCCTCGACAGGCTCGGCACCGCCCTGTTCGCCGAGCCGAACCCCACCGTCATCAAGGCGGTCCTCGCCGAGCGCGGCGAGATCGCAAGCCCGGCCGTGCGACTGCCCCTGCTGCCCGCCTCGTCCGTCGCGACGAGGGCGGCACTGCTGGCGAGCGAGGCTGCGGCGAGCACGCGGGTATGACACCGAAAAATCACGAACAGTAGATTTCACTGGTCAACCGAGCCGAAAAGTGTTTGGCTCAAGCGGTGACGAAACCTCCGGATATCGGCGCCGCCGGGCCCGATCCCACCACTGACAAGCTCGACGCCGCCGTACTCAAGGTGGCGGGCGTGGTCGTCCTCGGCGCGGTCATGTCGATTCTCGACATCACCGTGGTCACCGTGGCGATCCCGACGTTCATGCAGGACTTCCAGGCCACCGTCGAGGTGGTCGCCTGGACCATGACCGGCTACACCCTGGCGCTGGCCTCGGTGATTCCGATGACCGGCTGGGCCGCCGACCGCTTCGGCACCAAACGCCTCTACATCGCCGCGCTGAGCTTCTTCATCCTCGGCTCGGTGCTGTGTTCGATGGCGTGGAGTATCGAATCGCTGATCGCGTTCCGCGTGCTGCAGGGGATCGGCGGCGGCATGCTGATGCCGCTCGGTATGACGATCATGACCCACGCCGCGGGCCCGCAGCGGATCGGCCGGGTGATGGCGGTGCTCGGCGTGCCGATGCTGCTCGGACCCATCTGCGGTCCGATCCTGGGCGGCTGGCTCATCGACTCGTTCAGCTGGCACTGGATCTTCCTGATCAACCTGCCACTTGGCCTGCTCGCCCTCGTGCTCGCGTTCGTCGTGTTCCCCTCCGACAAGCCCAAACCGTCGGAAGCGTTCGACTTCGTCGGCATGCTGCTCGCCTCGCCGGGCCTGGCGCTGTTCCTGTTCGGCGTCTCCTCCATTCCGGAGAAGGGCACCGTGCTCGCCGCGCGCGTGCTGATTCCCGCGATCGTCGGCGCGGTCCTGTTGGTGCTGTTCGTGTTCCACGCGCTGCGCACCGAGCACCCGCTGATCGACCTTCGCCTGTTCGCGAACTCGTCGCTGCGTTACGCGGTGCTGACCATGTCGCTGTTCGCCATCGCCTTCTTCGGCGCGGGCTTCCTGCTGCCCAACTACCTGCAGCAGGTGCGCGGTGAAACGGCGTTCGACACCGGCTTGCTACTGGCGCCGCAGGGCATCGGCGCGATGCTGACGATGCCGGTCGCGGGCTTCCTGGTCGACAAGATCGGGCCGGGCAAGATCGTGCTGTTCGGCGTCACGTTCATCACCATCGGGTTGGCCGGGTTCACCCAGTTGCACGCCGACACGTCGTATCTGATGATCGGCGGCGCGCTGTTCGTGATGGGTCTCGGCATGGGCTGCACCATGATGCCGGTGATGACCGCCGCCATCCAGACGCTCACGCACGGTCAGGTCGCGCGCGGTTCGACGCTCATGAACATCATCAATCAGACCGCGGCTTCGATCGGCACCGCGCTGATGTCGGTGGTCTTGGCCGCCCAGATCAACGACCATCCCGAGGCTCAGCTGGCGATGGCGTCACAGTCCAGACCCGAACTCGCCGACGGGGTTCCGCAGTCGATGATCGACAACGGGCTGGAATTGGCCGCGCGCGCGTTCAGTAATACCTACTGGGTCGCGGTGATCCTCGCCGCGCTGACCTTGCTGCCCGCGTTCTTCCTGCCGCGGACCAAGCCGAAGGCGCCGATCGACGCCGAAGCTGTGGCGTTGGCCTGATCACGAAAGCCCGGGCGCAGACCCACGCGCCCGGGCTCTTCGTGCGGTAGATCAGCCGTAGAGTTTGACGAACGTCTCCAGGGAGCGCTCGATATCGCCGCGCAAGGCCTTCGCGACGGTCGACCCGATCGGACCGAACAGCGGTGCGCCGCCCAGGTCGATGTCGAGGGTCACCTTGGATCCGGTGCCGCTCGGCTCGACGAGCAGGCCGAGGCCGAACTTGGTTCCGCCGATGCCCTTGCCGGTGAGGGCGAGCTTGCGGGGCGGCTCGGCGGTGCGCACGGTCCAGGTGACCTTGTTGCGGAAACCCTTCACCGAGGCGATGCCGACGAGCACGGTGCCCGACGTCAACTCCTCGGGCAGCGTGCCGCGCCACGCCTCGTGAATGGTCAGCCAATCGCCGAGGTGCGGGAGATCGGACGCGTGCGCCCAGGCCTGGTCCGGCGGGACAGGGACATCGACGGAGAGCTTCAGTTTCGCCACGTCGGGATAATATCCGGTACCCGCGGTTCCGTACGGATCGGATCAGGGCATGGTGAGCCATACTATATCAACCGTCCAGTAGTCTGGAGCGTTTCACAGCGCAATCCTGGTGTCGGACAGCACGATCCACGTCGCGATCCGACTTCGTGCTGTTAGTGTGTGCGGGTCGCTGGAACCGGGGCGTGTGAATCGGATATCCGAATCCATTCTTTCGGTGGACGGCGAATGCCTCGGCGGGCAGGCCGGCGAGGGCCACCGGCGAGGTCGTGTGGTCGAGGACTACGAAAGATCTGATGAACTCAGGAATCGCGGTGCTGTTGCTCGTCATCGGTGCGCCGCTGTTACTGCTCGCGATCGCGGTCAGTGTGTTGGCCATGCGCAACGAGCGCCGACAGCGGCAGCGGGCCGATGCCGCCATCCGCGAACGCCTCGCTTGCGAGAACGCGTTGCTGCAGCTGGCCCAGACCACACTGCCCGCGATCACCGCCGCCGTGCGCCGCCACGAGATCCCCTCGATCGCCGTGGATGTGCCGGTGGAACTGGGTGATTCGCAGTTCGGCCAGGCACTGCAGTGGATCGCCACGGGGCATGCCGAGGATCTGCGCGTGGTCACCGAGGAAACCAGGGCGATGGTCGAACGCTACGGCGAGCAGCGCCGGGCGAGCGAGGTCGCGGCCGCACACGAGCAGACCAGGGCGGAGCTCGCGGCCTCGTCGCGGGCGGCCACCAGCGCCGCGGTGCGTTCCTTCGGTACCTCCGTGGTGAGCCTGGGTACCGACCTCGGCCAGGTCGTCAGCGCCGCCCTGCGCGAACACCGTGACGACGCGATCTACGAAACACTCACCCGGATCGACCACACCGTGCAGCAGATGATCCGGCAGGCACAGTCCTATGTGATCGTCTCCGGTGGTCTGCCCGGACGCCGCTGGCCGCAGCAGTCGCTGACCGACGTGGCGGGCGGCGCCACCGGGCGGGTGCGGGAATTCCTGCGCGTGCGCGCGGCCCAGTCCGATCGGATCGTGATCAGCCGCGCCGTCGAACCCCTGGTGCACACGATGGCGACGCTGCTCGACAACGCGCTGCGCTACTCGCCGCCGTCGTCGTTCGTCGAGATCGGTTTCCAGGAAGGCCATCACGGCGTCACCGTCATCATCGACGACGCGGGCATGCGGATGAGTCCCGAACAGTTGGAGGACGCGCGCCTGGTGCTCAGCGGTGAACGCGCCGTCGACATCCACGACCTCGGCCCCGCACCGAAGGTCGGCTTCCCCGGCATCGCGGCGCTGGCTCGGCGCTACGGATTCTCCGTGCACGTCGACGGGCCCAATATCTTCGGCGGCATGCGCGCCATGGTGTACGTGCCGTCGGCGCTGCTGGTGAGCGGAGACGCACCGCGGCTGCCCGAGCCCGAACTTGCCGCGCCCGCGCACATTCCGGTGCCGGTGGCCGAGATCGAGTCGCCCGGCGCCGACGTGCACGAGATCACCAGCGGTGGGCTGCCCAAGCGCCGCCGCCGACCTGTTGCCCCGGATTCGGCGGGGGTATCGACCGAGTCGGCGCCCGCGCGGCCCGACCTCGCCGCTGCCTGGCGCAGCGGATCCCGCAGCGGACGTGCTGCGGCCGAGCGAACCACGGAAGGGAAAGCCGATGAGCACACCGGTAGCCGATAGCACCAATCGATTGGCGTGGCTGCTCGAGGATCTCGAGATCCCCGGCGTCCGCTTCGCGGTGTTGCTGTCCGATGACGGACTGCGCATCGCCCACTCCCGTGGCGTGACCAAAGACGACGCCGAACGATTCGCCGCCGCCGCGTCCGGACTGCGCTCGCTCGGCAAGGCGCTCGGCGAGTTCTGCGGCGGTCCGGCGAATACGGTGCGCCAGAACATGACCGAGTACGACGAGGGCATGATCATGATCACCGCCGCGGGCGCGGGCGCCCTGCTCGGGGTCGCCACCACCGCCGATGTCGACGTCGCGCTGGTGGCGCATCGGATGAACGAACTCGCCTCGCGCGTCGGTCACGAGATCGGCAGCGCGCCCCGCCTAGGCGGGAGGAATTGAGCCGCGGCAGACGCGATCCCGACCTGGTGCGCTCCTATGTGCGCACCGGCGGCCGGGTGCGCGCCGCGCATGACCTGGACCTGGTGACCCTGGTCCGTGCCGTCGAGGACGCGCGCCCCGATCACCGCCCCGACGAGCGTCGCCTGCTGGCACTGACCAGCCGCCGCGGCGCATTGTCGATCGCCGAACTGTCGGCCTATCTCGATCTACCCGCTTCCGTCGTGAAGATCATCGTCTCCGATCTGCTCGACAGCGGTCACCTGCACTGCCCCACCCCGGCACAGGTGAAGCCCGAACTCGCACTGATCAAGGAGGTGCTGCATGGCCTCCGCGCCCTTGCAGGATGAGGTCGACTACGTCGCGGAAACCGTGACCCGGTCGGTGAAGATCCTGGTCGCAGGCAATTTCGGCGTCGGCAAGACCACCTTCGTGTGCGGGGTGTCCGAGATCAGGCCGCTGCGGACCGAGGAGACGATCACCGAGGCCAGCATCGGCGTCGACGACATGGCGGGCTTGGGTACCAAGGTATCGACCACTGTCGCACTGGATTTCGGCCGTCTCACCCTGAATCCCCAACTGGCGCTGTATCTTTTCGGCACGCCGGGACAGGAGCGGTTCGCCCCGCTGTGGGAGGAGCTCGCGCGCGGGGCGCTGGGCGCGCTGGTGCTCGTCGACACCCGGCGCATCGAGAAGGCCGACGACGTGCTCTCGGCGCTGGAACAGCGTGGCGTGCCGTATGCGGTGGCGGTGAACGAATTCGAAGGATTCCGGCGCTATCCGCTCGAGGAGGTGCGCGAGGCACTCGACCTCGCCCCCGAGACGCCGGTGATCGCACTCGACGCACGACGTCGAGATCAGGGCCTGCGCGCACTGATCACGTTGGCGGAGTACCTCTTTCGCAGACAGGAAGCAACAGCGTCATGACGGTCGATATCGCCGCCGACGAACGGGTGGCGATGTGGGCGCCCGAATTCGCCGCCGACCCGCAAGCCGCCTACCAGCGGATGCGCAGCCGGTTCGGTTCGGTGGTGCCGGTGGAACTCTCGCCAGGCATCCCGGCCACGCTGGTGATCGGCTATCGCACCGCCGTACGCATCCTCAACGATCCCGAACACTTCCCGGCCGACCCGCGCATGTGGGAACGCGACATCCCGCAGGACTGCCCGGTCCTGCCGATGCTGCAGTTCCGACCGGCCGCGCTGCGCACCACCGGCGCTGAGCACACCCGGTACCGGCAGGCCAACGTCGCCGGGATCGCCGGGGTCGATCTGTACGCGATGCACAGCACCGTCGAACAGTTCGCCATCCCGCTGATCAACAGCTTCTGCGCGAACGGATCAGCAGACCTGTTGAGCCAGTACGCTTTTCCGTTGGTGTTCCAGGCGCTGAACTCGATGCTCGGCTGCACGCCCGAGATCGGGCAGCAGGTCGCCACCGGGATGGCACAGATCTTCGAGGGCGACGACGCCGAAGCGGGCAACAATCTGCTCGCCTCCGCGCTGGCGGATCTGGTCGGCCTGCGCCAGCGCGAGCCCGGTGACGATGTCGCCACCCGCCTGCTCCACCATCCCGCGGCCCTGTCCGACGAGGAAATGGTGCACCAGCTGCTGGTGCTCTACGGCGCGGGCATCGAGCCCATGCTGAACCTGGTGGTCAACACGTTGCGGCTGATGCTCACCGATGATCGATTCGCCGGAGATGTGCTCGGCGGCAGTCTGTCCACCCGCGACGCGCTCGACGAGGTGCTGTTCACCGACCCGCCGCTGGCCAATTTCTGCATGACCTACCCGCGTCAGCCGATCCTGGTCGAGGACACCTGGCTGCCCGCGCACGAACCGGTTGTCATCAGCATGTCGGCCTGCAACAACGACCCGGCCATCGCCGGGCGCGACGTGGTCGACAACCGGGCCCACCTGGCGTGGAGCGCGGGTCCCCACGGCTGCCCCGCCAAACCGGTGGCCTACCTGATCGTCCAGGACGCCATCGACCAATTGCTCGATGCCCTCCCGGAACTGACCCTGGCCGTGCCCGTCGAGGAGCTGGTGTGGCGGCCGGGCCCGTTCCACCGGTCGCTGGCGGCGCTGCCTGTGACGTTCCCGAAGACACCGCCGCTGCCGATGCCTTGATCCTCTCTGAGACGCCACTAATAGTTATTGCACTAACTATTAGTGGCGTAATAGTGTGTGAGCAAAGGAAGGTGGTGGACAATGCAGGAGCTGGACGACCCGTTGCGGCTGGACCGGCAGGTGTGCTTCGCCCTGGCGGTGGCCAATCGATCGGTGCTGGCGGTCTACCGGCCGCTGCTCGAACCGCTCGGCCTGACCCACCCGCAGTATCTGGTGATGCTGGCCCTGTGGGGTGAGACGCCGATGTCGGTGAAGGCACTCGCGGAGGCGATCCAGCTCGACTCCGCGACGCTCTCACCGCTGCTCAAGCGGCTCGAATCCGCGGGCCTGCTCACCCGCCGCCGCGATCCGCACGACGAGCGCACACTGCACATCGACCTCACCGAGGCGGGCCGAGACCTACGCGAACAGGCCGAGCGGATCCCGCCCGCCGTCGTGGCACGCCTCGGCGTGAGCCTGGCCGATCTGGAACAACTCCGCGACGCCCTCGGCCGGGTGAACGCGGCCGCCCGGCGCGCATCCGAGGTGAGGCAGTGATGAGCAACCCGACCCCGAACCTCTGGCAGCGCGTTCGCTACGTCACCGGCGGCACCCTGCCGCCCTCGATGACGGACTGGGTACTGGCCGACCTCACCGGCCCCGGCGCGACCCGCCGCTATCTCATGCGCTTCCTGCTACCCGTACTCCCGGTGCTGTGCCTGTTCCTGCTGGTACCGGGCCCGCTGTGGATCGGGCTGTCGATGATGGCACTGCTGTACCTGCCCCTGGTCTACTTCACCGTGGCATTGGTCTACGTGTACCGACGGCACCGCCTGGCCAGCCACGGCCTCGATCCCGAATTGGCCGACGAGCCCGCCCGCCGCCGGGCCGACGCCGAGCGCATCGCCTACGAGAGCCGACACCACCGCGGCTGAGTCGGCCGCCGTTGCGAGGGTGTGGCACGGTGACGGGGTGCGACCCAGCCTGTTTCTGACCGCCTGCCTGCTCGCGACGACAGCGTTGTTCGCCGGCTGCGCCTCCACCACCACGGATGCGCACCCGACGACGTCGAGCGTGACGGCCGTTTCCTCGGAGAGTGCCGTGCCCACTTCGCCTGTCGTTTTCCGGACCGTTGTTCTCGATCCCGGTCACAACGGGGGCAATGGCGACCATCCCGCGCAGATCAACGCGAAGGTGCCCGACGGGCGTGGTGGGACCAAGGCGTGCAACACCACCGGTACCTCGGCGGCGAGTGGGTATGCCGAGCACGAGTTCACCTGGGACGTCACCCAGCGGGTGCGCGATTTGCTCGCCGCACAAGGGGTGCGGGTGATCCTCACCCGTGCCGATGACAGCGGTGTCGGGCCGTGTGTCGACGAGCGTGCCGCGATCGCGAATCAGTCGGGTGCCGACGCTGTGGTCTCGATCCACGCCGACGGCAATACCGGTGCGGGCGCGCACGGATTCCACATCGCCTATTCCGAACCTCCGCTGAACCCGGTGCAGGCCGAGGAGGGGACGCGGCTGGCGATCGCGCTGCGCGATGCGATGGTCTCCGGTGGCGCGGTGCCGTCGACCTATGTGGGGTCGGCGGGGCTGGATCCGCGGGCGGATCTGGCGGGGCTGAACCTGGCCGAGCGGCCGAGCGCCCTGGTCGAATGCGGGAACATGCGCTCGGCGACCGACGCGGAGCTCATCGAGACCCCGGCGGGTCGGGCCCGCTACGCCGAGCTCATCACCGCCGGAATCCTGGCCTTCCTCGGCTGACTCCACCGCCGGCCGCCGGCCGATTTTGGAGGAGTCGCGCAAAGTTCGCCGCGCCCGCTTCACAAGCCTCCCAGAGCTGCCGGTAAGGAGTCTTGTTGTCGACATGGACAGCTATCGCAAACACCGGGCAAATCCACGCACCCGCGTCAGCTGGCGGTTTAACCAGTCGTTTGCTCCGTATTGAAACCGGTTGGTCCGGTACGTGGTTGTTCGCCGAATTCGCACAATTGTGAAACCGCCTGCGAATACCGGCCGGTAGCAGTATTTTTCGCTACTACAGCGGTTGACTGTTGATCTTCGCCGCCCTAATGTTCGTCATCACAGTTCGATATCGAAGTGTTCAGTGTCATCGCTCGAAATGTTTCCCCGGACGGCAAGCCGGCCCCTGCCGTCCTCCGCGTGCGTTTCCAAGGAGTATTGATAGTGAGAAGTCGAATTCTGTTCTTCGCTGGCGCAATGGCGTTGGCGCCCATGGTCACCGCACTGGTGCCCGCCGCGACTGCCAATGCCCACGGCTGGGTGACCGGACCTGCGAGCAGGCAGGAACAATGCGCCCGCGGCCTCGTTCCCTGCGGTGCGGTGAAATACGAACCGCAGAGTGTCGAGGGCCCGAAGGGGCTCACCAACTGCAGTGCGAACAAATATCCCGAGCTCGATGACGACAGCCTCGGCTGGGTTCCGCAGAAAGTCTCCGGCAGTGCGACTTTCACGTGGAAGAATACCGCGAACCATCGCACACTGAATTGGGAATACTTCATCGGTAATACGCGAGTTGCCGTATTCGACGGCGCGAACGCACAGCCCGCAATGGAAGTGACGCACACCGTCGATTTGTCGAAATATTCCGGCCGTCAGAAATTGCGTGCGGTCTGGAATATCGGCGATACCGCGGCGGCCTTCTACAGTTGCGTGGATCTCGAGATCGGTGGCGGCGGCACCCCGCCGACCACGACCACCCCCAAGCCCACCACGTCCCAGTCGGCCACCAGCGCTCCGGCCACCACCACGCCACCCGCGACAACCACGAAACCCCCGGCCACCACCACGCCACCGCCTGCCACCACGACGAAACCGCCCGCGACCACCACTCCGGGCCACGAGCACCCGACCACCACGGCCGCGCCCGCCGGGTCGGCCTGGCGCCAAGGCGCCACCTACGCGATCGGTGACAAGGTCACCTACCAGGGCGCCACCTACAGCTGCAGGCAGGCACACACCGTCCACGACCCGAACTGGACGCCGCCGAACACACCCGCGCTCTGGTCGCGGATATAGCGCACGACGAGGCCGACGAGTGGGAAACGGTTTGTGTGTTCTCCCACAATCGGTCCCCGGATGGGGTGAGGATGGGGATCGACTCGCCGGCCTCGCGTTCGGCCGGCCCCGCATCACAAGGACGTGAGAAGAATATGAGTGATAGGAAGACAGCCCTAGCCGTCGCGGCGATCGGGGCGGCAATGCTGGCCACGACGGTCGGCGCCCCCACCGCCTCGGCCGGTGTCTCACAGTTGACGGTCAAGCCCAATATCAGCGTCGGCTCGTCGACGAACTACGGCACCGGGTGCTCGCATCAGTTGCTGGCCCGGCTCAGCGTCGGCATCGATCCTGTCGCGTTCTATGACAACGGCGCGCTGCTGGCCGTGGTCGCCCCGACCGACGGTATGGCCATGTTCAACTGGGTGCCGTCCTATGCCGGGGCGCACACGATGACCGCCGTCCAGGACGGCATCGCCAACAGCGTGACCGTCTCGGTCGGCAGGGGCTTCCTGTTCGGGTATGCCTGCATCGTCACCGGGGGCTGATCCTGAGCGACAACTGTGGCCCCGGTTCTCGCGAACCGGGGCCACAGTCGTTCGATCGGTTACTTCGACGCGAGTTTCTTGTCGTCACCCTTCTTACCCGCGGCCTTCTTGGCGGGCTTCTTCGCCGCCTTCTTCGGCGTAGGCGCGGGTTCGGACCCGTTGGTCTCGGGCTTGCCCGCCGAGTTCGCCGCGGTGACGACCAGATCGTCGCCTGCGGTATCGACCTTCACCGTGCCGCCCGGCTCCAACCCGCCGTCGAGCAGCAACCGCGAGATCCGGTTGTCGAGCTCGCGCTGGACCGTGCGACGCAGCGGGCGCGCACCGAACTCGGGCTGAAAACCGCGCTCGCTCAACCAATCCACCGCGGATTGCGTGATGTCGAGCTCGACGTCCTGCGCGGCGAGCATGCGTCGGGTCCGGTCCAGGATCAGCTCGACGATCTGCTCCAGCTCCGCCTTGTCGAGGCGGTGGAACACGATCTGCTCATCGATCCGGTTGAGGAACTCGGGCCGGAAGTGTTGGCGCAGTAGTTCTTCCAGCTGCGGCACGATCGAATCGAGGTCGCCGGGGGGTGCCTCGAGAATGATGTGGGAACCGATATTGGACGTCATGATCACGATCGTGTTCTTGAAATCGACTGTGCGGCCCTTGGAATCGGTGACCCGCCCGTCGTCGAGCAACTGCAGCAGCACATTGAATACATCGGGGTGGGCCTTCTCGACCTCGTCGAACAGGATCACCGAATAGGGCTGGCGCCGCACCTTGTCGGTGAGCTGGGCGGCATCGTCGTAGCCGACATATCCGGGCGGTGCGCCGACCAGCCGCGAGACCGTGTGCTTCTCCTGGAACTCGCTCATGTCGAACCGGATCAGCCGGTCCTCGTCACCGAAGACGGCCTCCGCCAACGCTTTCGCCAGTTCGGTCTTGCCGACACCGGTGGGTCCGAGGAACAGGAACGACCCGATCGGCCGGTTGGGATCCTTGAGTCCGGCGCGCGCCCGGCGCACCGCTTCGGCGATCGCCACGATCGCCTCGTTCTGCCCGATCACCCGCTTGTGCAGGACATCCTCGAGCTGGAGCAGCTTGTGCTTCTCCTCGGCGGTCAGGTCGGCCACCGGAATGCCGGTGCGCTTGGAGATCACCTCGGCGATGTCGACCACGTCGACGACCGGCTCCGAGGCGGTCGCGCCGGACTCTTCGAGCTCGGCCTCGGCGGCGGCGATATCGGCCTTGATCGCCTTGGCCTTCTCGTAGTCCTCGTTGTCGACTGCGGCGTCCTTCTCCCGGTACAGCCGCGCGATCGCCTCGTCCTTGGCTTTCACCTCCGGGTCGGGGGTGCCCGACCGCAGCCGCACGCGCGCACCCGCCTGGTCGATCAGGTCGATCGCCTTGTCGGGCATGAATCGGTCGGTGATGTAGCGATCCGAGAGCTGCGCGGCCGCGACCAGCGATTGGTCGGAGTAGCGCACCTGGTGGTGTTCCTCGTACACATCGGCCAGCCCGCGCAGGATCTCGATGGTGTCCTCGACCGAGGGCTCCGAGACCATCACCGGCTGGAACCGGCGTTCCAGCGCGGCGTCCTTCTCGATGTACTTGCGGTACTCATCGATGGTGGTCGCGCCGACGACGTGCAGGTCACCGCGGGCGAGGGCGGGCTTGAGTAGGTTGCCCGCGTCCATCGAGCCCTCGCCGCCGCCACCCGCGCCGACGATGGTGTGCAGTTCGTCGATGAAGATGATCAGTTCGTCCTTGTGCGCGCGGACCTCGTCGAGGATCTTGGTCAGCCGCTCCTCGAATTCACCACGGTACTTACTGCCTGCCACCAGCGAACCGACATCGAGCGCGATCACCTTGCGGTCGGCGAGGGTGACCGGCACGTCCCCGTTGACGATGCGCTGGGCCAGCCCCTCCACGATCGCGGTCTTACCGACACCCGGATCACCGATCAGCACCGGGTTGTTCTTGCGCCGCCGCGACAGGATCTCGATGGTCTGCTCGATTTCCTCCGCGCGCCCGACGACCGGGTCGATCAGACCCTCGCGGGCTTCGGCGGTGAGGTCGCGACCATATTCGTCGAGGGTGGGTGTGTCGGATTCGGGCTGCTGACGCTTCGACGGCGCGGTCGCCATCGGGGTACCGGGTGCGGGCACGCCGCCGCTCTGGGTGGCCGCGATCCCGGCGACCAGCGCCTGCGCTGCCACGCTGTCCGGCAAGGAGGCGATGCCGAGCAGGATGTGCTCGGGGCCGATGTAGCTGCTACCCGACTGGGCGGCCTGGCGTTGCGCCGCGCGCAGTGCGAGCTTGGTGGCGGGGCTGAGGGTGATGTCGGCGAGGTCGTCCTCGCTGGGCTCGCCGGTGTCGAGGTAGTCCTCCATCTGCTCGGCGACCTGGTCGGGATCCAGGCTCAGTTCGGCCACGATGCTGCGCCCTGGCTCGGCCTCGGTGGCCGCGTAGAGCAGGTGCTCGGGAGTGATTTCGGGGTTGCCCCACTCCTGGGCCGCCTCACGGGCGGTACCGACCAGCAACTTCGCGTTGTCGGTCATCAGCTTGCCCAGATCGATGCGCTGTACCGGCGGCTTCGACGACATTCCGGAGCCGAAAAACCGCTGGAAGATGTCGTCGAAAGGATCTCGAGAGCTCGGCCAACTGGCTGTCATGTCCACACCTCTTCGCTCGTCGCGCCGTGGGTCACGGCGACTCATGCAGATCGGTTCGGTACTGCCAGCAATACTTCGGCATCCCAACGGGGTGCGCAAGCAATTGGAGAGTTTCACATCTGCGATGTCGGCCGGTGTGGCCGACCGGCCAAAGTCCGGCCGAAACCGTCCACAGCCACCGGATTTGTCTGATTCTTGATGGCGGAAGGTCGCTGCCGGGTAGCGTGGCGACCCGCGGGGTGGTAACGACCGTCCCGCCCATTTTTGCCCGCCGACCAGCTGGGTCGATCAGGCCGACGGGAAGTAGAGCACGGAGTTTGGTCACCGACGTCATCGATGTCAGCGCGGATTTCACCATCGCGCGTCAAGCGTTGTGGGATGTACTACTCGATCCCCAGAGTTACCCGAGAATGTTCACCGGGATCGGCAGTTGCGAACCGGTCGAACGCCCCGACGGCGCGGTTCACTGGCAGGTGCGGGTCGGCTCGGCGAGCGGCGGCATTCGAACCCACGAGTTCGTCCTCGTCATCGGTCGCTGGTACGAGAGTTTCGAACTGCGCAGCCCGGTGCTCGGCAGCTTCGCCGCGATCCGGTTGCGCGGCGACCAGCAGCGGACCAGGCTCGACATCACCCTCTTCGCCGCCGCGCGCGTTCATCCGCTGCTCGAACAGGGCGCCAACTCGCTGGTCACCGACTGGGTGAAGGCGGGGCTGCGCCGGACCGCCGACGCGATCGCGGGCACCCGTTCCTCGGTGGTGGTCAATGCCGAACGGTCGAGGGTGCGCCGCAACGCGGGGGTGGCGCGCAGTATCGCGGCCACGGGGCTGATGCGCCCCGAACCGGTGTCGATCGTGAAACAGCTTCGCTCCCTGTCGAGGTGGGGCTTCAACCTGGCGGGCGGTTATGCGGCGGGCGCGGCTTACGCACCCGATCGGCTCGCGCTGATCGATGCGCGTGGGCAACACACCTTCGGCGAGATCGACACCCGGTCCACCATGCTGGCGGCCGCGATGTACTCGATCGGGCTGCGCAAGGGTGACGCCATCGGCCTGCTGGCACGCAATCACGCGGGCATGGTCGAAACCATGGTCGCCGCAGGCAAACTCGGCGTCGACGTGGCCCTGCTCAATGCCGGGTTGTCGGGTCGGCGGATCGAGGAGATCGTGCAGCGCCACCGGCTGAGCGCGGTCTTCGTCGACGGTGCGCTGGAAACGCTGATCCGCTACCTGCACAGCGACGTGCCGCGCTACACCACCGACGACTGTCCGCCCGACGCGGAACGCATCACGATCGACGGCCTGATCGCCCAGGCGCACAAGGACTTTCCGATCCCGTCGAATCCCGGCCGGCTGATCGTGCTCACCTCCGGCACCAGTGGTTCGCCCAAGGGCGCGCGCCGCCCACACGCGAAGGGGTTCGGCACCATCGCCGCGCTGCTCTCGCGGATCCCGCTGCGCGTCGAAGAGGTCATGCTCATTCCCGCCCCGCTGTTCCACACCTGGGGTCTGGCCGGGTTGCAGCTCAGCACCGCCCTGCGGGCCACGGTGGTGCTGACCGACGGTTTCGACGCGATGAATTGTCTGCGCGCGGTGGCCGAGCACCGGATCACCACCTTGATCGTGGTTCCCACGATGGTGGAACGCCTGCTCGAGATCCCCGACGAGGTCCGCGCGGGGCTCGACCTGTCGAGCCTGCGCTACGTGGTCAGCTGTGGTGCGCCGCTGGCCGGGGCGACCGTGCTGCGATTCCTGGACAGCTTCGGTGACATCCTCTACAACGTGTACGGCTCGACCGAGGTGTCGTGGGCCAGCGTCGCCACCCCCGACGACCTGCGGGTTTCGCCGACGACCGCGGGCCGCCCGCCGCTGGGCACCCGGGTCGCGGTGCTCGGACCCGACCTGCGTCCGGTGCCGGTCGGCTCCACCGGGCACATCTTCGTCGCCAACCACATGCTCTTCGACGGTTACGTCAACTCCGCGCCGCCGGAGGAGGCCGACGGCATGCTCGACACCGGCGACCTCGGCTACCTCGACGCGGGCGGTCGGCTGTTCGTGGCGGGCCGCGACGACGAGATGATCATCTCCGGTGGGGAGAACGTCTTCCCGCGCCCGGTCGAGGAGGCACTGGCACATCTGCCGCAGGTCGCCGAGGTGGCCGTGGTCGGCGTTCCGGACAAGGAGTTCGGTCAGCGGCTGGTCGCGTTCGTGGTGAAACGCGAAGGGGCAGGCCTGGATTCGGACATGGTGCGCAACTACGTCCGTAACCGTCTGAGTCGATTCTCGGTCCCGCGCGATGTCATGTTCCTGAGCGAGCTGCCGCGTGGGGAGACCGGCAAGGTTCTCAAGCGGGTGCTCGTGCCGGGGTCGGCGGTGAGCGAGTAGCGGCGGGCGCGACTGATTCGCGCCCGCCACTCTCGACTACTTGGTCAGCTCCGGCTTCGGCCGGTTCATCACCGAGTGCTTGCGCGAGTACAGGAAGTACACGATCAGACCGACGGCCAGCCAGCCGAGGAATCGCCACCAGGTCTCCGAGGGCAGCGACCAGATCAGGTAGGCCGAGAAACCGATGCCGATCAGCGGGATCACCGGCATCAACGGCAACTTGAACGAGCGCGGAGCGTCGGGCCTGGTGCGGCGCAACACGATCACCGAGATGCACACCACGATGAAGGCCATCAGGATGCCGATATTGGTGAGCTCGGCGACGGTGTTGATCGGGAGCACGCCGGCCAGGATCGCCGCGCCGAAGCCGACGATCCAGGTGACCCTGGTCGGCACCTTGCGGGTGGGGTGGGTCTTGGCGAACCAGATGGGCAGCAGCCCGTCGCGGCTCATCGCGAACCACACCCGGGTGACACCCAGCATGAAGGTGAGGACCACGGTGATGATGCCGACGATCGCGCCGACCGCGATGATATTGGCGACGCCCGGCATCCCGACCGACTCGAACGCGGTGGAGAAACCGCTGGTCGGGCTGATTTCGGTGTACTTCTGCATACCGGTGAGCACGAGCGTGCACAGCACGTAGAGCACCATCGCGATGGCAAGGGAGTAGATGATCGCCTTGGGCAGGTGCTTGCGTCCGTCGATGGATTCCTCGGCGGCGGTGCTCATCGCGTCATAACCGAATACGGCGAAGAACACCGTCGCCGCGCCCGTCCAGACCGCGCCGGTGCCGTACGGGAAGTAGGGGTCGTAATTGGAGCTGTCGATGTGGAACACGCCGAGCACCACGATGAGCACGACCAGCGCGACCTTGATACCGACCGCGATGGTCTCGAACCGGCCCACACTGCCGATGCCGCGCGAGAGCACCCACGCGGTGCCGAGACAGAACAGCACCGCGAACAGGTCGACCACCCGGCCGTCACCGGTATCTGGCGCACCGAGCATCCATTCCGGCAGGGTCAAGCCGACCTGGTCGAGCAGGAACCCGAAGTAGCCGGATACGCCGATCGCGACCACCGCCGCCACCGCGATGTACTCGAGCAGCAGATCCCAGCCGATGAACCAGCCCGCGAGCTCACCGAGCGAGACGTAACCGTAGGTGTAGGCCGAACCGGCTTTCGGGACCATGCCCGCGAATTCGGCGTAACACAGGGCCGCCGCGGCACTGGCCACACCGGCGATCAGGAACGAGATCAGCACCGCCGGACCGGTGACCGAGTGGGCGACCGAGCCGGCCAGGGTGAAGATGCCCGCGCCGATGATGCCGCCGACGCCGATGGCGGTGAGCTGCCAGAGCCCGAGTGATTTGGCGAGCCCCTCGTCGGCCGCAGTCTCGTCGTCGACCTCTGTCAGTGGTTTGCGGCGCAACATCTGGGTGCGCAGCTCTGCGAAAGACATTCGCGTTTCCTTCCATCGGCGTACACCGCCTCATCACGGTGGGCTCACCCGAGTACACCGCGACCGGCGAAGGCGGGCATCGAGTGTGAATAATGTTCAGCGGCAATGAGTACCGGAACAGCCGGTCATCTTCCGCGACCTCCGATCAGCGCGCGCAGGAAGAACCCCAGGTTGGCGGGCCTTTCGGCCAGTCTGCGCATGAAGTACCCGTACCACTGGTCACCGTAGGGGACATACACGCGAACATGGTTGCCCGCGGCGGCGAGTCGCTGCTGTTCGTCGGGGCGGATGCCGAACAGCATCTGGTACTCGTACTCCTCGGTCTTGCGCTGCGCCGCCTGCACACCCACTCCGGCGGCGGTGATCACCGCCGGGTCGTGCGAGGCGATCATCGGATAGCCCGCGCCCGCGGTGAGAATCCCGAGGCAGCGCATGTAGGACGCGTCGACCTCGGCCTTGTCGCGGTAAGCGACCGACTCGGGTTCGTCATAGGCGCCCTTGCACAACCTGATTCGCGACCCCGGCCCCGCCATCGCGCGGCAGTCGTCCTCGGTGCGGCGCAGGTAGGCCTGCAAGACGGTGCCCAGCCATGGGTAGTCCGCGCGCAGCTCGCGCACGATCGACAGTGTCGAGTCGGTGGTGGTGTGGTCCTCGGCGTCGACGGTGACCCACACGCCCGCGGCCTCGGCGGCGGCGCAGATCTGGCGGGCGTGTTCGCGGGCGATCGCGTGACCGTCGCTGGGCAGTGCCTGCCCGAGTGCGGAGAATTTCACCGAAACCTCCAGTGGCCGAACAGCTCCCGTCGCCACGTCGGACTGGGGGAGGGTGCCGAGCGCGGCGATCAGAGTTCGGTACTGCGCGACGGTTGCCTCGGCGTCGGCCAGGTCGGTGGTGTCCTCACCCAGATAGTCGATGCTGACGAAACGTCCTGTGCGCAGCAGGGTTTCGGTGGCCCGCACGGCTTGTTCGGTGGTGGTGCCCGCGACGAAGCGGGCCACCACCGCCCGGCTGATCGGCAGCCTGGTGATGGTGCGTTCCAGCCTCGGTGAGCGCGCGGCGGCGAGCATGGTCGAACGCAGCAGCGCCGACATCAGTCCACCTCCGGTGTCTGGTGCGGGTAGCGGTGGTCGGTGGGCGGCACGAAGGTCTCCTTGATCGTGCGCGCCGACGTCCAGCGCAGCAGGTTCTGCGGCGAACCGGCCTTGTCGTTGGTCCCGGACGCGCGTGCGCCGCCGAAGGGCTGCTGGCCGACGACGGCACCGGAGGGCTTGTCGTTGATGTAGAAATTGCCCGCGGCGAAGGTGAGTCGGTCGGTTGCCTCGGCGATCGCGGTGCGGTCCTGGGCGATGATCGAGCCGGTGAGGCCGTAGGGGCTGCCGCTGTCGACGAGGTCCATGGCGTCGGCGAAGGCGGTCGGGGTGCTGTCGTCGTAGACGTGCACCGCCAGGATCGGGCCGAAGTACTCGGTACTGAAGATCTCATCGGCCGGATCGTCACCGACCACGATCGTCGGATCGACGAACCAGCCCACACTGTCATCGCTGTGTCCGCCCGCCACCACGGTCAGGCCCGGCGTCGCCTTGGCCCGCTCGAGCGCGGCGGTATTGCGTTCGAAGGCGCGTCGATCGATCAGTGCCCCACCGAAATTGGTGAAGTCGGTGACATCGCCGTAGCGCAGGTTCGAGGTTCGTTCGATCAGGTCGTCCGACATCGTCGCCCACACCGACCGCGGAATGAACGCGCGTGAGGCGGCCGAACATTTCTGGCCCTGGTAGTCGAACGCGCCGCGCACCAGCGCGGTGGTGAGCACCGCCGGATCGGCCGACGGATGCGCCAGCACGAAGTCCTTGCCGCCGGTCTCACCGACCAGTCGCGGATACGTGCGGTACCCGTCCAGGCGCTGCGCCACCTCCCGCCACAGGTGCTGGAAAGTGGCCGTCGACCCGGTGAAGTGCACACCCGCCAGCCGCGAATCGGCAAGCACCACATCGGAGATGACCGGTCCCGGCCCGTTGACCAGGTTGATCACCCCGGGCGGCAGTCCCGCGGCTTCGAGCAGTTGCATCGTCAGGTAGGCCGCCACCGCCTGGCTCCTGGCCGGCTTCCACACCACGGTGTTGCCCATCAGCGCGGGCGCGGTGGGCAGGTTGCCCGCGATCGCGGTGAAGTTGAACGGGGTCACCGCGTAGACGAACCCCTCCAGCGAGCGGTACTGCATCCGGTTCCACACACCCGGCGACGAGATCGGCTGTCCGGCAAGGATTTCGCGGGCGAACGAGACATTGAACCGCCAGAAGTCGATCAGCTCGCACGGTGCGTCGATCTCGGCCTGATAGGCCGACTTCGACTGCCCGAGCATCGTCGCGGCCGCGATCTTCTCCCGCCACGGTCCGGAAAGGAGGTCGGCGGCGCGCAGAAAGATCGCGGCCCGATCGTCGAACGCCATCGCCTGCCAGGTGGGCGCCGCGGCACAGGCGGCCTCGACCGCGGCTGCCGTTTCGGCGGTACTCGCATCGCGCAGGGTGCCGAGCACGGCGGCGTGGCGGTGCGGTTGCACCACGTCGAAGGCGGGGCCGTCGCCGGGCAGATGGCGACCGCCGATCACGTGGGCGATCTCGGTGGGGGAGTCGGACAGCTCAGCGAGCGCGGTCTGCAGGCGACGGCGTTCGGGGCTGCCCGGAGCGAAGGTGCCGACGGGTTCGTTGACCGGCGGCGGGGTGGTCGCGATGGCGTCCATGGGTGCGGCTCCTGCGTCGTGACGGATAGCGGGATGTGACGTAGTCAACACCTGTTCGCAGGGGCGATAATCATCTGATCGGACGAAGATGTGATCGATACTTTGTCCGATCGGCCAACAGTGGAGGTGCTCGATGTCCGACGGGAACACGACGTTGCGCGAGTTGCTGGCCGCCCTCGACCACACCGTCGCCACCCTCGTCGACGCGCCCGCGGGCCGCGAGGTTGCGGTGCGGACAGTGGTCCTGGCCGAGCCCGCTGACCTGCCCGAACACCGCGACGGGGACGGCGCGGTGTTCCTGCTGGTCGGTGTCGACGCCGCCGCCACCGCTGGATGGTTGCGCGAGGTCGGCGAGCGCGACCCCGGGCAGCGGCCGCGCGTGCTGATGACCAAGAGCGCCAACGACTCGCCCGCCGTGCGCGCCGCTGCCCATGCCGCCGGCATCGCGCTGGTGCATGTTCACCGGCAGGCACGCTGGGACCAGGTGTTCTCGCTGATCCGCCGGATGCTGGCCCGCTCGCCGGGACAGCGCGCGGCCTCCGACGAACTCGCCCCCGACACCGACCTGTTCGGGCTGGCTCAGGTGCTGGCCAGGGAAACCGGCGGCATGGTCTCGATCGAGGACCCGCAGTCGCGCGTGCTCGCGTATTCGGCCTCGGACGCGTCGGCCGACCGGCTGCGCATCCAGTCCATCCTCGGCCGGGAAGGCCCGAGCGACTACCTGCGGATTCTGCGCGAGTGGGGTGTGTTCGACCGGGTGCGCGGCAGTGACGAGGTCGTCGACGTGCCCGAACATCCCGAGCTCGACATCCGGCGCCGGCTGGTCGTCGGCATCCGCCGCGGCGCCGACGGTGCGCAAGCCCGCATGCTCGGAACCATCTGGTTGCAGCAGGGCGCCGGACCGCTTCGGCCCGATGCGGCACAGGTGTTGCGTGGTGCGTCGGCGGTGGCGGCCAGGATCATCGCGCGACGGATGGACGCGCCCTCGACCGAAGCCGTGCTCGTGCGCAGGCTGTTCGGCGCGCACGGCGACGGCGTCGACGTGCCCTCGGTCGCCGCCGCACTGAACCTGGCGACCACCGGTCCCGCCGCCGTGATCGGCTTCGCGCCGGTCGGTTCCGCCGCCGATCTGGCCTCGTCGAGTGGCTTGATCCGCTTGCACGCCAGTGCTTTTCGTGACGACTCGGTCACGGAGTCGATCGGCGAGCGGGTCTATGTGCTGCTGCCGGGCTACCACTCCGAGCGCGGCGTCGGCTCCTGGGTGCGCAAGCTGGTCACCCAGCTCGAGCAGACCCGCGCACTGGTGGTGCGGGCCGCGATCGCCGTGCCCGTCGCCGGCCTGACCGCGGTCGCGGGGGCGCGCGCCGAGGTCGACCGCGTGCTCGACAGCCCGATCGCCGACCCGTCGGGCAGCCGGGTCGCCACCCTCGCCGACGCCAGGACCGCGGTCCTGCTGGCCGAGATCATGGCGTTGATCCGCGACCACCCGCGCCTGCACGACCCGCGCCTGACCGCACTCGACGACTACGACCGGACCCACGCCACCGACCTGCGCACATCGGTCCAGGCGTACCTGCGCGCGCACGGTGAGGTGCGCGTCGCCGCGGACACGTTGCGCGTGCACCCGAACACCCTGCGCTACCGGCTGCGGCGGGTGGAGTCGGTCCTCGGAATCGACCTGAACGATCCCGAGGACCGACTGCTCCTCGATATCCAGCTGGCCGCGCAGCGCTGACGCGGTCTCAGGAACCGGTGGGCACCTCCCCGACCGCCTCGGCCGGATCGATCACGCCGAACACCTCACCCTGGGGCGCCTGCAGGATCCCCATCCGGCCGAACGGGCTGTCGTCGGGACCCATGATCACCGAGGCGCCCAGCTCGGTGGCCTTGGCCAGGGCTTTGTCGGTGCCGTCGACCTGGATCCAGGTGAGCCAGTAGGGCGGGGTGTTCAGGGCTGAGGCGTCCATCATGCCGCCGCCGTCGTTGTCGGCACCGGGCAGCGCGAAGGTCGAGTAGGTGAGGTTCACCCCGTCGCCGATCTCTTTGTACTGCCAGCCGAAAACCGTGTTGTAGAACTCGTGCGCCTGGTCGTAGGCGGGGGTGTGCAGTTCGTTCCAGTAGTAGGCACCGTTCTGGTTGAATACCCCGCAACCATTGTGCGCCTTGGCTTCCCACACACCGAACACACCGCCTGCGGGGTCGGCCGCGATGAACATGCGCCCCACATCGAGCACGTCGAACGGTGGCATGAACACCTGCCCGCCCGCGGTGCCCACGCGTTCGGCGATCTCGTCGGCGCTTTCCGCGGCGAAATACGTCGTCCACACCGACGGCATGTCGCCCATACCTTCGGGTTTAGGCCCGATGCCCGCCGCCGGTCGGCCATCGAGGGTGGCCATGAGATACCCGCCTGCTTCGGCGGGGCCGTCCTGGACTTCCCAACTGAACAGCGTGCTGTAGAAATCGCGGGCGGCGGTGGTGTCGTCCACCTGACAGTCGATCCAGCAGGGAGTTCCCTGCGGCCAAGCTTCGTCGCGTGTCGGCATTGTTGAACGTCCTCCTCGGCGATGGATAAGAGACCGGCCCCAATCGCACCGGCATGAACTGCAGTCAACCACCAGGCACTGACAAGAAAGAGGAGCCCAATATCGCGCTGAACTGGAACAACGCGTGTTCACAGCGACAGTCCGAGCGGGCCGACGCTGGCCTGCTCAACTCGTTGCCGTTGTTACAGTTTCCGCGCCGATCGTGCGGTGGCTTGGTCAACGGTGGAGACGAACCGGTCGGGAGCGATTCATGGGTAAAAGTTCGGAACGCGGGTTCGTCCGGATGCTGGTGACGATCCTCGCGGTGGTCGTGGTGCTCGGCTGCGGTGGTGGGCCCGCCGGTGGGCAGCCCCCGGACGCACCGGCCGCGAAGTGGACCGCACTACACGACGGGCCGGGCGCCTATCCCGAGGTGCGGGTGGAACGCGGGGTGCAGCTCACGATGAGTGACGGTGTCGTCCTCAAGGCCGACGTCTACCGCCCCGCCGACGCCGCGGGCGTGATCGAGCAGAAGCCGCTGCCGGTGATCGTCAGCCTGACCCCGTATTCGAAACTCATGACCGGCCTGATCGAATCGGCCGCCGCGACTCCGGGCCTGCAGTCCACCGCCGTCGACATCGTGCGCAGGCTGAACCTGTCCACCACCCCGATCAGCGGTTTCGGTGACCTCATGCAGGCTTTGGACGGCGGCATGATCCAGACCATGCTCGGCGTCGACCGCAAACTCGTCAGCGCCGGCTACACCGTCGTCGTGGCCGATGTGCGCGGAACCGGTCTGTCACAGGGCAAATGGGACACCCTCGGTGTGCGCGAACAGCTCGACACCCGCGAAGTGATCGACTGGGCGGCGCGTCAGCCGTGGTCGAACGGGCGGATCGGGATGAGCGGCGGTTCCTATTCGGGGATCAACCAGTTGCGTGCCGCCGAGAACGCCCCGCCCGCACTGCAGGCGATCTTCCCGGTCGAACCCGGCAGCGACCTCATGCGTGACGTGGTCGCCCCCGGCGGCGGCGTCGGCACCACCTTCCTTCCGCTGTGGCTGAACTCGGTCAACCAGCTCAAACTCGTCCCCGACGTGGCCTCGATGGTCGATGGCACCTTCGACTGGACCTGGTTCAACGATCGACTCGCCGACCCCACCACCAACTTCGACCTGTTGGCTCAGTCACTGCTCACGCCGTCGCTGTCGAACATGCCGCCCGCCCTCGACGGCGCACTCGACGACACCTCCGCCTTCCGTGAGGCGATCATGGGCCACCCCGAGAACGTCACCGTGCCGACCTTCGTCTACGGCGGCTGGCACGACATCTTCGCCAACAGCGCCACCAAACTCTACGAACAGATCCCGCTGCCCGCCGGCCGCAAGCAGCTCATCGTCGGCGACACCTATCACGCCAATCCCGGTGCGGGAACCGGAGTTCCGGGCGCACCGCCGCGCCTGGACGTACTGCAGCGAGCTTGGTTCGACAAGTGGCTCAAGGACATCGACAGCGGCATCGAGGGATTCGGGCCTGTCACCGTGAAACAGCAAGGCGGCAGCTGGATCACCCTGCGGGAGTTCCCGCAGCCGGGCGTCACGCACCGTCGGGTCTACCTGTCCGCCGCGCCCAGCGGCAGCACCGAGGACAGCCTGCACGACGGCTCGCTGCGCGCCACCGCACCGACGACGACGGAAAAGCTCACCGTCGCACCGGGTGTGAACCAGGTCTGCTCGCGCGACGCGGCACAGGGTGCGGCAGGCATGACAGCCGCCTTCGACGCCTGTGCGAAGGACTCCCGCATCGCCGAACGCAACGGCCTCACCTTCACCAGCGCGCCACTGACCGAGCAGACGGTCATCTCGGGCCCGATCAACGTGCGGCTCAACACGATCCACGACGCCACCGACGGATTCTGGAACGTCACCGTCAACGACGTGTCGCCCGACGGAACCTCCACCGTCCTCACCACCGGCCAGCTCACCTCCTCGATGCGGGCCGTCGACGAACGCCGCAGCGCGCGCTCGATCAACGGCGACTTCACCGCGCCCTTCAACCCGCTCACCGTCGACCGGCTGCTCCCGGTGGACCCCGGCGTTCCCATCGACATCGACGTCGCGGTCATCCCGACCCAGGCCGTCCTGGCACCCGGACACCGGCTGCGCATCGACGTGTTCGCGGGCAACGCGCCCAAAGCGCTCCCGTTCCGCCCGATGCTCAACGCCAGCGGCCTCGAGCCCCAGCACCTGCGGCTGGACCCCGCGTCGCCGAGTTTCGTCAACCTGCCCACCGACCGCCCGATTCCCTGATCGACGCCGGGGGAGTCGCCGCCGCCGCTACCCTCGATCGAGCAGGCACGCTGTGCAGACGTTTTTCCGGACGAGGAGGTCGCTGTGGTCGAACCTGTCATCGTGGTGATGGGGGTGTCGGGGTGTGGGAAGACGACGGTCGGCGCGCTGACCGCCGATCGCCTGGAAGTCCCGTACGCCGAAGGTGACGACTTCCATCCGGTGGCCAACATCGAGAAAATGGCCTCGGGCACCCCGCTCACCGACGAGGATCGCTGGCCCTGGCTCGACACCGTCGGCGGCTGGCTCGCCGAACACCACGACACCGGCGGCGTGGCCACCTGCTCGGCGCTGCGCCGCGTCTACCGTGACCGTCTGCGCGCGATGGCGCCGGAAACCTACTTCGTGTACCTGGGCGCCACCCGCGACGAACTGCTGCGCCGGATGACCGGACGCCTCGGCCACTTCATGCCGACGGTGCTCCTCGATTCCCAGCTCGACACCCTCGAACCGCTACAACCGGACGAACCCGGCGTCACGCTCAACGCGCTGCAGCCGCCGAGCGTGCTCGTCACCGAGGCCGTCGACGCCTGGATCGCCGATCACCGCTGAAGCAGCGGATGCAGCTGCTCCACCGGCGCCAGCATCAACATCGCACCC
This sequence comes from Nocardia sp. NPDC058658, assembly GCF_042716665.1. Lineage (NCBI taxonomy): Bacteria > Bacillati > Actinomycetota > Actinomycetes > Mycobacteriales > Nocardiaceae > Nocardia > Nocardia sp. NPDC058658. The sequence continues at coordinate 391,473 of NZ_JBHXRR010000001.1, read as the reverse complement.
ACCACCAGCGCCGCCAGGCAGATCGCCGCGAAGAACAGCACCCACAGCACCGCGGGTAGATGGGTCAACCGGGCCAGCTGGTCGGCGTCGGAATCGGTGCGCCCCGGCTGCCTGCGCCGACCACGTTGCAGTTCGAAAACCGGCCGCACCGCCGCGGCCAGCAGGAACCACGCCGCCAGATACGCGAACGCGGCCTGCAACAGATCGCTGCCGAACCACGACACCCCGAACACCAGCGCGCCGAGCACCAGCACGGTGAGCAGTCCGTACATATTGCGCACCTTGATCAGCACCGCGGCCAACATCAACAGCGTCGCCCACAGCATCACCGTCACCCGGCCGGTGCCGAGCAGCGCTGCATAACCGAGGCCGAGCAGCGCCGGTGCGGGATAGCCGGCGGCCGCGGTGAGAATCATGCCGGGACCGGTGGGTTTGCCGCTCGACACGGTCAGCCCCGAGGTATCGGTGTGCAGGGTGATCGCGTGCAGCCTGCGTCCGGTGAGCAGTGCGATCAACGCGTGCCCGCCCTCGTGCGCCACGGTCACCGCGGCCCTGGTCAGCCGCCATAACGGGCGATATCCGACGAGGATCAACGCCACCGCCGCGGTGGCGAGCACCAACCACCAGGCGGGGGCGGGTTGCGGTGCGAGGAGACGGTCGAGCAGCGTGCTTGCGGATCCGGTGTTCACCGTCGCACTTTAGCCGTGCGCGGCGCCTGCCGTGGCACCTGCGGGTTGTCGCTCGAACAGAACCATTGCGGCACCGGCGTTTTCGACAGACACCCGTTGGCGACGCTCGTCGTGATAGCAATGGGCATGCCGATGCGCCCTCACCGCTGGACCCCGCCCCGCCCCACCGCTCGTGCGCGGCAGACCCACAGCGATCCGCCGATGCCGCCGCTCCGCTTGTTGCCGCTGCCGGGCAACGGCCCGGAGGACGTCGTCGTGCTGCCCGACGGCCGGATCGTCACCGGGACAGACGACGGTGCGATCTGGCGCGTCGACCCGGCGAGCGGCATGGTCGAGCGGATTGCTGATGCGGGTGGGCGGCCACTGGGCCTGCACGCCGATGCCGAAGGTTCCCTGCTGATCTGTGTGGCGGGTCGGGGCATCGTTCGGCTGGCCGAGGCGGGCGGTGAATTGGAAGTCGTCGTCGGTGAACTCGACGGCGAGCCGATCGCCTTCCCCAGCAACGTGATTCGCGACGACGACGGCACGATCTATTTCACGATCTCGACCCGGCGATGGCCGTTCGAGGAGTGGATGACCGACATTCTCGAGCATTCCGGCAGCGGGCAACTGATCCGCCGTGGCCCGGACGGACACCTCGAAGTGCTCATCGACGGCCTCCAATTCGCCAACGGCGTGGTGCTCGCTCCGGACCGATCCTGCCTGCTGGTCGCCGAGACCGGCGCCTACCGGATCACGCGGTACTGGCTCACCGGCCCGCGCGCCGGCACCACCGACTACGTCGCCGAGAACCTGCCCGGCTCACCCGACAACATGCTGATCGGCAGCGACGGACTGGTCTGGGTCGGCATCGTCGCGCCACGTAACCCGTTGCTGGACATGCTGTTCCCGCTCCCGGGCATCGTGCGACGCATCGTCGACGCCCTGCCCGACATCCTGACGCCCGCGCCCGCCCGCTCGGTCTGGGTGCTCGCACTCGACTTCGACGGCACCATCGTCCACGACCTGCAGCGCGAGGGCACCGACTACGCGCTGGTCACCGCCGTCGCCGAACACAACGGCACCCTTTATCTCGGCAGCCTGTCCGAACCTGCGATCGCGGTGACCAGGGTGCCGACCTGAGGTCAGCCCCGAACGCTGGACGGCACCGGATGATCCGATTCCAGCGCGGGGAGCCCGTCGATGCTGGTGGAGTTGTCGCCGGCGATGCGACGGGCAAAATCGTCGTCGGTGCGGCGAGCGTGGGCGTCGTCGAGGATGGAGCGCTCCTCGACGAGGTCCATCTTGGGCACCGACCAGCCGCACGAGTCGGCGATCCGATCCACCGAAACCACCACCACCGCACGGATTCCTGGGTGCCCGGTGCCGAAAAGCGCACGCAGCGTGTCGAATTCTGCGGAGTCGGGGCGAACGACGCGCCCGGCGCCGAAGAGTCGCAGGATCCGGGTGGTGCGGGTGAACGAGCAGAACATCACGGTGATCCGGCCGTTCTCGCGCAGGTGCGCGATCGTCTCGGAGCCGCTGCCGAACAGATCGAGATAGGCGACAGTGTGGTCGTCGAGCACGGCGAAGGTGTCGCGATAACCCTTCGGGGAGACGTTGACGTGGCCGCCGACCGAGGGCGCGGTGCCGATGAAGAACATCGGCTGGTCGGTGATGAAGGCCCGTAACTTGTCGTCGATCCGGTCGAAAACCTTGCCCATGCCGCACTCTCTCGTCCCACCGGTCGGCAGGCTCCCCGCCTCACTGTATCGACGGGCCGACCCGAGTCGCGGTTCGGTTCATGGTGAGATTTACCGCAGACGGCGACGGCACGCAGCGGCGACGATGTCACCCATGACCCAGACCGCGCCGAGTCCCGTCCACCCCGTGCAGCAGCGCTACGCCGATCCGTCCTCCGAGATTCCCGTCGAGTGGAATCCGGTGCTCGAGGTGTTGCACGCGCACAAATCGGTCCGCCGCTATCTCCCGGATCCGGTGTCGCCCAGCACTGTTCGGCTGTTGGTGTCGGCCGCGCAATCCGCGGCGACATCGTCGAACCTGCAGGTCTGGAGTGTGATCGAGGTGCGTGACCCGGCGCGCCGGGCCAGGTTGGCCGCGATCGCCGGTGGTCAGGCGCATATCGAGCAGGCGCCGGTGCTGCTGGTCTGGACGGCCGACTTCGCCCGGGTTCGTCAGCTCGCCGACGACCACGGCGCACCCTTGGACGGCGCCGACTATCTCGAATCCAGCTACGTCGGATTCGTCGACGCCGCGCTCGCCGCACAGAACGCGGTGGTCGCCGCGGAATCGCTCGGCCTCGGCACGGTGTACATCGGCGCGCTGCGCAACGACCCGGAAGCCGTTGCGGCCGAACTGAATCTGCCCGATCACGTCTTCGCCGTCTTCGGTCTGGTGGTCGGCCACCCCGACCCGGCGGAGGGCACCAGGGTCAAGCCGCGCCTACCGCAGGCGGCGGTCCTGCACCAGGAGACCTACGACCTGGCTGTTCAGCGCCAGCCGGTCGCCGAATACGAACAGCGGATCGGTGAGATCTACACCGACCAGGGCTTGCCGTTCTCGTGGACCGAGCGCACCCTGGCCCGGCTGGCTTCCAAAGCCTCGCTCAACGGCCGCCACCGTCTGCGAGAGTCCTTGGTCGCCAGGGGATTCCGGCTGCGCTGACGGTCAGCCGTTGATCGCCTTCTTCGTGAGATCGAGCGAGCGGATGCGGGCATCGAGGTCGTAGACGAGGGTGTTGAGCATGAGCTCGTCGGGGGAGGTGGCGTCGAGTAGTTGCGCCGCCTGTTCCCGCACGGTCTCCGGCGACCCCTGCAATTGCCCGGCCCGGCGCTGCTGCGCGAAGTGACGTTCGGCATCGGTGCCGGGAAAGCCAGCGGCTTGCTCGGGGGTGGCCAGCGCTTGGGGGCGCCCGGAACGCAGGTTCGCGAAGGCGAGGTCGCGGGGTGCGGCGAGCCGATCGGCCTCGGCATCGGTGTCGGCACACAACGCCGACGCGGCCACGATCGTGTACGGCTCACTCAGCGTCGGCGACGGGCGGAAGTTGTCGCGATAGAGCGTCAGCGCGGCGACGGTGTTGTCCGGCGCGATGTGATGCGCGAACGCGAACGGCAGACCGAGCGCGGCAGCCACCTGCGCGCTGTAACCACTGGAACCGAGCAACCACACTTCCGGTTCCGCGCCGAGACCAGGGCTTGCCACGATCCCGTTCGGGTCGGCGCCACGGAAGAACCCGATCAGCGCGGTGAGCTCCTGGGGAAACGCGTCCCCGCCGAGTCCTTCGGCACTGCGGCGCAGCGCACGCGCGGTCACTGGATCGGTGCCGGGCGCGCGGCCGATCCCGAGATCGATCCGTCCGGGATGCAGCGACTCCAGGGTGCCGAACTGCTCGGCCACCACCAGCGGCGGATGATTCGGCAACATCACCCCGCCGGAACCGACCCGGATCGTCGAGGTGGACGCGGCCAGATGCGCCAGCACCACCGCGGGCGCCGCGCTCGCGATGCCCGGCATATTGTGGTGCTCGGCCACCCAGAATCGGCGAAAGCCCTGCTCCTCGGCGTGCTGGGCGAAGCGGGTGGTGGCGTGCAGCGCGTCACCCGCCGTCGCATCGGACTGCACCGGTGCCAGATCAAGAACCGACAATGTGACGGCGCTCATGAGCCTCCTCGACTGTGTGTTGCCCCTATGGAGGCCAACCCGTGCCCGGCCGCCGGTATTTCCTCGCACCCGCGGTGGTGACATCAGCCACGGTTGATCAAAGCGAACTCGCCTGCCCCACCAGGGGGCGTCGTCGCCCCGTTTGCTGGAAAGCCGCTGGCAGACAAGCATTTTCTGTCATACCCCAGCGGTATCGTCGAAAGGGTCACAGAACCAGCCCGGCGCGACGGTGGCCGGGGTGCGAGAACGGGGGCACATGATGAGTGACGAAGACCGCGGCGATCTGCGGCCGCCACGCCAGCACGGAACCACCTGGCGCGAATCCGAGTACCGAATACTGGCCGACGACCTGCGCGCGGGCGCCGACCTGGCCCGTACGGCCCACACGGTCGGGCGCACCGAATCGGCGGTGCGCGCCGCTCTGCGCCACTTCGTGCCACCCGAGGAACGGGTCCCGACCGCCGACCGTGAACGCTGGATCCGCGCCCGCCTGGTCGCCGAACCGGACTGGAACTGGTGGGCCGTGGTGGTGGAAAACCACCGGCGCACCCGCAGCGGCCTGTGGTTCACTCGCCACGAACACTGCGCCCGCATCGGCTGGCGTCGCCGCACCCCCATGCCCGCACTCGCGCAGGAACTGGCCACTTCGGAACTGTCGGTCGCCGAGTTGCTGCGCTCACTCGGCTTGGTCGAGAGCATCGAGGAAGCCGCCGACCACCTCGGCGCCACCCCCGGCCTCGCCCTGGCCAAACGCGTCACCGCCCGCCGCGACGAAGCCGTCGGCGCCCGCTGGATCCTCGTCGTCGACGGCGCCGCGGGCACCACCCGCACCCGCAACGCCCCGGTCCGCCGACAGATATCCCTGCACGAAACCCGCGCCGCCGCCGAAGCCGAACGCGACCGAATCCTGTCCTGGCACACCAGAATCGGCCCCGACGACCCCGAAGCCCAGGTCTGGTGGACCATCGCCGAACGCGGCCTCGGCGCCACCGTCGGCCACACCCGCTCCGGCACCCTCGACCCCACCTCCACCCGAGGCCGAATCCGCGCCGAAGCCCTCACCGTCGGCGACATCATCCGCGTCCCGGTCCCCGACGGCGGCTACCTCCAAGACCGCATCACCGCAATCACCCACCCCGCCCCAGGCGCCCCGATCACCGTCGACCTGGCACCAGTGGCCAACTCCCGAGTCCGCCGCGTCGTCGAATTCACCCCAGATGAGGTCGTCGATGTAGTCCGCCGAGCGGAACAACACTCGGCCTAGAGGTGGGCGGCCACCGAACCCGAACACGTCGGCCGCACACCATCAGCCCGCTGACCAGTCCGTTTGTTCTACGAGAGGATTAGGAAGAAACCGGATCTGTTTCCGGTTAGTTGTGTCATTCTCGATGGCGTGACAGGGCAGAGGACGCGACGGACCCAGGTCGAACGACGCGAGGAGACCCGGCGGATATTGCTCGACGCGGCGTTCGACGCACTGGTGGAGTTCGGTTTCCGCGGGACGACCACGAGCGAGGTCGCGCATCGGGCCGGCGTTTCCCTGGGCGCCCTGCTGCACCATTTTCCGACGAAGGCCGAGTTGCTCACCGCCGATATGCGGACTCGATCACCGATCCCGAACTCGCGCAGCAGGTTCGCGGCTTCATCGGTCAGGAGATCACGCACGGCAGGGAGCATCGGGAGCTGAACGAGCGACTCCAGCAGATGGGCTATCCCACTCGCAGGGAGGAGCGCGCCACCCGGTGGGTCCTGCACGCTTACGAACGGCTGCTCTCGCCGCTGACGTGTTTGGCGATCACCGCCGCGCTGGAACATTTCACCGCGGTGTTCGCCGAGACTCTCCTCCAAGACGAGAAGGCCCAGGAACTGCTCGGCTCGACCGAGGTTCGCTCGATGCTGCTGTGGCACGCGGTCGAGGAATCAGAACATCGGGCGGTCGCCTTCGATGTCTATCGCAGCGTCGGCGGCGCGGAATTTCGCAGAATCGCGGCGATGTGCGCGATCCTCGTCCTGTTCGGCACGAGCATCGCAGTGAATTCCACCGTGTCGCTGCTCGGCGACCGCGCGACCCGCAACCCGGTCCGACTGGCCAAAAGCATTGCGGCGATACGGCATACGCCCTTCGTGTCCCGAACGGTCCGGCGTCGAGTGCGGGACTACCTGAAACCGGGCTTCCATCCCGACGACGTCGACAACAGCGCACTACTCGAACACTGGACCACCGAGCTTTTCGGTACCAACGGCTCCCTGACCGACCACCTGCACTGACGGGAGCCTGCCGGGTGGCGAATGTTGGTGGCAGACAGGAAGAATCGTCTGCATGGATTGGACCAATGTCGCGGTTGCCTCGATCACGGTCGTCGGAACGCTCGGTGGCGGCATCGTGACGCAGGTCTTCGCGATTCGCAGCAAGCGCGTCGACGCGAAGGTGCAGCGCGACAATCGAGCCGAGGAGCTGCGGGAGCTCACCCGAAAAGAGTCCACCGACGAGAAGCGGACGGTGTACGCGGACCTCAACTCCACGGCACATTCCTGCCGAGCGGCAACCCGGCACTATCTCGACGAGAAATGCGGTGGCCGCACCCCCGATCTCGCCAAGTTCGAGGCGGCCCGGGAAGCCTTGCGCGAGAGTTACTCACGGGCACAAATGGTGGTCTCAGACCGCGCGCTGGATTTCGCGTCCGAGGTGAACCGTTGCCTCGACGTCGGCCACCGTCGAACCCGACGTAGACGCCGACCTCGACGGCCGCCTCATCACCCTGAGAGCTACGCGCCACGAGTTCGTCGGGATGACTACGCCCCCACAGCTCGAATCCGCGGCGGAGGTCGACTGAAGAACAACCTGGACGCGAGATTCGGGTCCGGGGCATTGTCGTCGCCGCGAGGTCCGCAGCGTGCACCCGGACCCGCGCTCACTGAGTCTCGGAGGTGAGGCGCACCGCGCGAATCACTCTGGTACGCAGTGGAAAGTCGAACTCGCCCAGTGCAGTCTCCGGGTGCGCTCGCAGGTAAGCTCTGATCCCACTGAGCAATTCGTCCCGCTGCCGCGCGGGAATCACGGTGGTATGCGAGTAGGTGCCAATGGTGGTCGTGAGCGACTCCGCAGTGCGCGTCTGTGAATGAGGAAACTCGGCCCGCTCGAACTCGGTGAACAGCGGATGCGTCAGCCGATTTGTCGGCGGCGGCGATGACGATGGCGGGAGTGACAAGCCTTTGCGCATTGCCTTCTGCAGTCCCGCGACCCAAGGGACCCGACCATCATCGATATTCGACAACGTGGCGAACACTCCGTCATCGCGCAAGACCCGCGCGATCTCCGGAAACGCCTGCTCCCGATCGAAGAAGTGAAATGCTTGTCCGACCACGACCGCGTCGACCGACCCGTCTGCCAGCGGAATTGCTTCCGCAGTGCCCGGCAGCGCCGTGATGTCGGGAAACAAGCGAACCAGCTCGGCGCGCATCGCCTCGTCCGGTTCCACAGCGATCACCTCGGCCCCGGCGGCGAGCAAACCGCCGCTGAGCTTGCCCGTACCCGCAGCCAGGTCGAGGACGACGAGGCGGCGGTCACCGCACAGCTCCAACGCCCACCGGATCGCGGCCGCAGGATAGTCCGGGCGATGTTCGGCGTACTCGGCTGCTCGAGCGCCGAATGAACTTGCGCGCCGCGCCCACCATTCGGCCTCGTCTGCGGTCCGCTCCGTCGAACTACCCGATTCCGCCATGTTGACGACGCTAGCGGATATCGGCGGGTTCCGATCAGACCCGTTGTCGCGCACGGGCACAACGGTCAGTCGCTACCGACCGTCGTGGTGCGGCCCGGCATGGTTGCGGCTGCGACGAGCAGTACCGCGGCCATGGCCAGCATGGCGAGGAAGACCAGGTGGATGCCGTGGGCGAGTTCGGTGGGGGCGGGGTGGTCGGGGTCGTGGATGCCCGCGTTGACGATGGCGCCGAACAGGGCGACGCCGAGTGCGCTGCCGAGGGAGCGGGCGAACATGTTGGCGGAGGTGACAACGCCGCGTTCGTGCCATTGCGCGCTGGCTTGGGCGGCGATGAGGGTGGGGGAGGCGACCAGGCCCATGCCTGCGCCGATCAGGAAGCAGGAGGCCGCGATCTGCCACGGGTTCGACTGGGGGCCGACGAGCAGGGTGGTCGCGCAGCCGAGGACGGTGAGGGTGCCGCCGACCAGGCCGCAGATGCGAAAACCCCAGCGCAGATACAGTTTTCCGGACAGGGTCGCGGTGAGTGGCCAGCCGAGCGTGAGTCCGCCGACGGTGAGACCGGCGACGAGCGCGCTGGTCCCGAGCACGCCCTGGGCGAAAGTGGGCACATACGAGGTCAATCCCAGGATGACAGCACCGACCATCAGAGAGACCGTGCTGCTCGCGATCACCACCCGCCGGGTGAAGATCCACAGCGGCAGAACCGGATTCGCCGTCCGCAACTCGACGACAACGAACAGCGCCAATACCACCGCGCTGCCCGCGAACAGACCGAGCGAGACCGGCGAGGCCCACTCCCAGGCCTGACCGCCCTCGAGCAAGGCCAGGATCAAACCACCCGCACCGAGCGTGAGCAGGATCGCGCCCGGATAGTCGATCCGTTGCGTACTGCGCACCGCCGATTCGGTGAAGTGGCGCACCAACATCCACCCCGCGACAGCGCACAGCGGCAGATTGATCAGAAAGATCCACCGCCAGCTCAGATGATCGGCGAACAGCCCGCCGAGCAGCGGTCCCAACACCGCCGAACTGGCCCACACTCCCGCCAGATAACCCTGCACCTTGGCCCGCTCCGCGAGGGTGTACAGATCACCGGCGATCACCATCGTCATCGGCTGGATCGCCCCGGCGCCGATCCCCTGAATCGCCCGAAAGGCGATGAGCGCCACCATGCTTGTGGCCAGGCCGCACAGCAGCGACCCCACCGCGAACGCCGCGATCCCGAACAGGATCACCGGCTTGCGACCGACCATGTCCGCGAGCTTGCCGTAGATCGGCACCGCAACAGCCTGTGCGAGAAGGTAGATGGAGAACAACCACGGGAACATCGAGAACCCGCCGAGGGTGTCGGTGATGGTGAGGACCGCGGTCGCGATGATGGTCGAGTCGAGCGCGATGAGCCCGGTCGCCAGCATCAACGAGGTGAGAATCGCACCCCGCTCCGACCGGAAGCCGACTGCTGGGCTCGCGGTTTCAGTCGCCACCGACGTCCTTTCGTTGCTCCGACTAACAACGATTAACGTATCGGTCACATGCCACTACGCGCGCCTCGATTTCCTTGGTATGACGCGATCGGCAGGTTTCAGCTGCGTCGCGACCCCGTGACCCATACCGGCCCGGTGAGCAGCCAGATCACGGTGATCACCCCGAGGCTGCCGAACACGCCCATCAACTGCTCCCGTTGCGTAGCGTCGGCGACCGTGTAGCTCAACACCAGGGTCAGTGCGCCTGCGATGGCGGCAGCGCCGAGCCAGCGGGCGAAATCGGCCCATTCCTTGCGGGTTCGCTCCGGTCCATGCTTGGGAACCTTGACCGGGGCCGGTCCGGCGGCGAAGCGGTGAGCGAAACGCTCGTCGGCCCAGCGGATCATCCGGCCACCGAACATCACCGTGCAGCCGAGGTAGATCCCGGCGACGCGGTGAGCGAAGGTCACCTCGCCGCCGCGGTGCAGGTCGATCGCCACCGCGACCACGAGCACCACGTCGAGCACCGGCACCAGTGCCAGCGTCACCGTGCTCGCGCGCGGCAGCCGGATCACGTAACGCAGCAGCAAGCCGCCGATCACCAGCACCCAGAAGCCGACTTCGCATGCCGCGATGGTCAGTAGAACGGGATTGCGCAGTTCTTCCATATCTCCACTGTGGTGGTCGCTGGGGGCGCGGGGCGTCCCGCTTCCGGTCCTCGACCGGTCCGTCCTTCGGGGGACTCCAGGCTCGCGCCGCATGTGCTGAAATGGGCAGATGCCCCCACGTCGCACGCCCATGGACCGGCTCGGGGAGGCGTTCGACAGTTCGACCTCGGCGGCCATCGGGGTTTTCCTGGTAGGGCTGTTGCTGTGGGCCGCGGGCGGTTGGTCGTTGGTCGCCGACCGTGACCCGTATCCGCCGCTGGTGAAGGTGACACTGCTGTGCGCGGCACTGGCGATCCAGCTCACCGCGCAATGGCGACCCGCTCTCGCCTTCGGCTTGATGGTCGCGTTGCTGGCCGCGGATTTCTCGTTCGGTCCGTCGTTGCCGCTGTGGATCGCGCTGACCGATGTGATCTTCCTGGCCGTCAGTGCCGGGTCGAATCGATTGGGTGCGGTGGTCGGCTGGTTCGCGCTGATCGTGACCGTGGGTGGGGCGCTGCTGGTGCTGAGCGTGGCGGGTATTCGGGCGGGGTTGTATGCCACGCTGTTCGGTGTCGCGCTCACCTGGTCGCCGCTCGGCTACGCCCGTGCGGTCCGCGCCTCCCGGCGCATGGTCGATGCCGAACGCGACGCGGCCCGCGCCGAGCTCTCCGCCCGCGACGCGGAACGGTCCGCCGCTGTCGGCGAGGAGCGAAGGCGGCTGGCCCGCGACCTGCACGACGCGGTGGCAGGACACGTCTCCGCCGTCGCCATCCTCGCTGAAGTGGCGCAGAAGAAGCCCGGCGATCTCGCGGTTCTGCAGACGATCCGCTCGAGCAGCCTCGCCGCACTGGAGGAAATGCGCACGACCATCGACCTGCTCACCGCCCCCGACGACACTGCCGTGACCACGCGACTGGCCTCCCTCGACGGCCTGATCGACGCGGCCGAGGCAGCGGGCGGCACGGTGACCCTGCGCCGACCCGCCGACCTCGAACTCCCCACCGCGGTTGAGGCCGTCCTCACCCGGATCCTGAGCGAAACCCTCACCAACGCCACCAAACACGCACCCGGTGCGCCACTCGACATCGAATTGCGCCGCGATGCCACCCGATTGGTGATGACCGCGACGAACCCGATCCCACCGGACATCGCCCGAGGTAGTGGAAACGGACTGCGCAACATGATCTTTCGTGCGGAATCCGTCGACGGCTCCATCGCCGCGGGCTCGGAGGACGGCATCTGGCGCGTGTGCGCGCGAATTCCCTTGGGAGACAAATGACCGTCACAGTGCTGGTCGCCGACGACCACGCCACCATCCGCGCGGGACTGAAAATGCTCCTCGAAGCCTCGGGTGAGGTGCGAGTGATCGGTGAAGCGGCCGACGGCGCGGCTGCAGTCAGGCAAGCCCGTGCCCTGAGCCCCGACGTGGTGCTGATGGACGTGCGCATGCCGCGCGTCGACGGTCTGGAAGCCACCGCTGCCGTGGTCGCCGAGACCAGCGCGAAGGTGCTGGTGCTCACCACCTTCGCGATCGACGAGTACGTCCTCGGCGCGCTCTCGGCCGGTGCGAGCGGGTTCCTGCTCAAGTCCGTGGGCGGTGACGACCTGGTCAGCGCCGTCTTGGCCGTGGCCGAAGGAGACGCTGTCCTCGACCCGAAGGTGACGCGCGCGGTGATCGCCGCGCTGCCTCGCGTGGCCGAGGTTCCGCCCCCGCCCGACCTCTCCGCGCTCACCGACCGCGAACGGCAGGTCCTCGCCGGCCTCGGCGCAGGCCTGTCCAATATCCAGATCGGTACGCGCCTGCACATCGGGGAGGCCACCGTGAAAACGCACGTCTCCCGGGTGCTGAGCAAGCTCGGCGTGCAGTCACGCGTGCAGGCCGCGGTGATCGCGTCGCAGTCCGGTCTCGATCTGCCCTGACCGGAACGGGGGCGAAACAGACGATGTCCCGGTACCTCACGGGATACCGGGACATCGAGTCGGAACGGGGCTCAGCGTGCAGGTTGCGGGTCGGACTGTTCCGGACGAATCCGGCGTGATTCAAACCAATAGGTCAGGGAAACGGTGGCGTAGGAAGCCGCTACCACTGCTGCGGTCACCAGAAGAAACGCGACGAACAAGGGAATCAGGAAAGCCATGGTGCCCTCCTCGCGGTACGGTAGTCGAGCGATGAAGGTGGTGGTCAGCGCCTCGTCGCGCCGAATCTGAACGAGCCCCGCACATTCGATAGTAGGGGCACGGCGCGACACAGGCACGGCTCTGGGACTGTGACTGCGCTCATGGTTTACGCGGAGTGTCGCCCACGTCACCGAAACGCCCATGAGGTTGAATGTTCAACATATCTGGGTTCTACCGCGTCACGAGTTCTCGTCATCGGCTTCACCACGAGCAACCGACGAAGGAGCACCGATCGTGAGCATGATCCTGGCCGCAGTGCACGACACGTACGGCATCGTTGTCGCCCAGGTGGGCAATCCCACGCCGGAGGCACCGCCGATGGCCGACAAGGTGATGCAGCTGGGACGGTATTTCACCTGGATGATCCTGCTTTCCGGCGTCACCGCCATCACCTACGGCGGTGGCCGCTTCGCCTGGGAGAAGTGGAACGGCGGTGGTCTGCAGTCGCCGAAGATGATCGCCAGTGCCATGGCGGGCGGCGCGGTCGCCACCAGCGCGGGCACCATCATGAACGCCGTCATCGGGGCCTGATCCCACCGAAACCGGGTGGAAGCGCGGCCCGGGATCGGGAACAGTGGTCGGGTGACTGTTGACGTAGACACCCTCCACAGCGACGACGACCTGCACGCGGCGGGCGCGTTGTTCCGTGCGGCGATGGTGGGGTTGCCACCGCTGCCCGCGCATCGCGATCACCTGTCCGAACCCGGCCGCACGCTCGGTGCGCGCATCGACGGTCAGTTGGTCGGCACCGCAGAGGCCTACACCAGCTGGCTGGTCGTTCCCGGTGGTGCGCGTATCCCGCACGCCGCCGTCACGCATGTCGGTGTGCTGCCGACCCACACCCGGCGCGGCGTGCTCACCGCGCTGCTGTGCCGCCAGCTCGACGACATCGCCGAGCGCGGTGAAGTGGTGGCCACGCTGCGCGCGTCCGAGGGCTCGATCTACGAACGGTTCGGGTACGGCGTGGCGAGTTCCTTTGCGAGCCTTGACCTTCGACGCGGTCGAGCCCGCCTGCGCGACACCGTGCCCGCGTCCGGCCCCGTGCGGTTCGTCGAACCGGCCGACGCGTGGAAGCTGTTCCCGCAGATCTACGCGACCGCGGCGATCTCCTGGACCGGTGCGATCGACCGTCCCGAATACTGGTGGAAACTCAAGGAGCGCACTGCGGTCGAGCCCGTGTACACCGTGACGCACGGCCCCGTCGGCGCCGAGGACGGGTTCGCCCGCTACCACCCGGTCGACACCGCGAACTGGTTCCGCAGCCGCGAACGCACGATCGTCGTCGACGACTTCGTCGCGACCACCCCGCAGGCCTACCTGGGCCTGGTCCGGCACCTGCTCACGGTCGATCTCGTCGACAAGGTGACCTTCGCGTTCGCACCGGTGGACGCGCCGCTGCGGCACCTGTTCACCGATGAACGCGCGGTCGAGGTCGCGGCGGTGTACGACGAGACCTGGCTGCGGCTCATCGATGTCCACGCCGCGCTGGCCCGCCGCACCTATCGCGACGGTCCGCCGGTTGTCGTCGAGGTCGACGATGCGATCCGCACCGACAACACCGGCCGGTACCGGATCAGCGCGGACGGTGTGACCCGGGTCGACGACACCGCTGATATCAGTGTGGATGTCGCGACGCTGGGCGCGGTCTACCTGGGCGGATCCACGTGGCGCCAACTCGCCTTCGCGGGCCGGGCGGTCGAGCACCGCGCCGGTGCCGCGGATGCCGCCGACGAGCTGTTCGCCACTCCCACGTTGCCGTTCAGTGGGACGTTCTTCTGACTCGAGGGGACCACGCTGAGCGCACACTGATCGCACGAACGGTCGCGAAATCGACAATTTGCGCGAGTAATGTCCGCTGAGCGTGGTGCAGTCAGGGGCGAAACAACCGATCAGCGACCGGCAGTGGACGCAGGGTCTCGGAGATCTGCGCGACCAACTGCCACGGCCGATCGAGGTCGGTAGTCGCTTTACCGTTGGTCAGAACGGCACCCGAGAGTCCACGGTCGGGATCGGCCCAGCCGTACTGGGTGGTCAGACCGCTGCGGCCGAAGTGTGAGCCGGTGTCGCGGCCGAACTTGGACCGGCGGGCGCCGAGTTCGAACCCCGCGCGGCTCACGCGCCCGGCCAGCCCGAGCATGCGATCGGCAGGAGCGATCGCGTCGCGCAGGGTATCGGGCTCGATGATCCTCGTGCCGTCCAATTCGCCACCGCGCGCGAGGATTTCGTAGAAGCGTGACAGCTCGAAGGCGGTGGTGACCAGGTTGCCGGAGGGGAGTTCGGCGGCGAGGAAGGCGTCGTTGGTGGACTTCGATGCCTTGTCCATGTGACCGCCGAGGGCCTTGTTCGCCAGGAATCGGGCGACGCGGGGTTGCGGCGGACCGGTCTTCACGCTCGGCACGACCTGGCTCACTTCGGCGGGATCGACGCCGAAGTTGTTCCAGCGGAAGCCCAGTGGTGTGAGCACCTGCTCGGCGAGGTGTTCTCGCATCCGTTTGCCGGTGGCGCGTTGCACGAGCAGGCGTTGGATCAGACCGCTGGTGAGCGCGTGGTAGACGCGGAAACGGCCGGGCGCCCAGCTCGGCACGAGGTCGGTGAGGGCGGCGACGGCCAGTTCCTCGTCGAGGACCGCGGCGGTTCCGCTGTGCGGTGCGGTGATGAACGGGATGCCTGCCGAATGGGAGAGCACGTCGCCGATGGTGATGATGCCCTTGCGGTGGGCGGCGAACTCCGGAATGTATTCGGCTACACGGTCTTCCAGCTTGAATGCACCCTGTTCGATGAGCATGAACATCACAGTGGCGGCGACGCCCTTGGCGGTGGAGAACCCGCAGAACGGAGTGTCCGGGGTCGCCGGAATCTTCTCGGCTTCCGGACTGTCGCGCGGTGCGTTGCCCCATCCGTGACCGATCGTCCGGTTCAGCACGATCCCGCCGTTGCGGCGCAGGCACACCTGGATGGCGGGCGTGGTACCCATCGCGTACCACGCCCGCACCGACGCCCAGATCGCCTCGACATCGGCCCGCGACGAGCCGACCTCGGCCGGATCGTCCTCGTGACCGACGGTGGTCACCGCGTCCAGATCATCGGCGACCGTCACCAGCGTGGCAGGATGTGCGTTCATCGGCCCAGCCTACCGACGGTGACCTGTGACAATCCTGAGCGCTCACGACGAACTGCTGATCATGTCCTGGCCTCGGCGAGCGCCGCGTCGGTGCGAAACCGCAGATGCTCGCGCGGTGGGTTCACCGCGCACCGACCGCGGCGTCGACCGGTGTGTGCGCTGCCGCGGCGGTCACCGCGCGGCGGGCGTAGGCGCGAACATCGGCGTCCGGGTCGGCGATGGCCGACTCCAGCGCGTCGAGGGCGGCAGCGCTGTGCGGCCAGGTGGACAGGGCGAGTACTGCCGCCTTGCGGACGTCGAGGTGACGGTCGGTGAGCGCCTCACCCAATGGCACCACGCCCACCTCTGGGCTGGAACCCGCCAGCCCGCGCGCGGCGCCGACACGCACCTGCCAGGCTGAATGTCGCAGTGCCGCACCGAGTTCGGCCACATCCTCGGCCGATGTCCCCAACGCGGCGAAAGCGGTGAGTGCCGCGGCTCGGACCAGCGGATCCGGGTCGCCCGCGAGAGCCCGGATCACCTCGAGGCCGCCGTCACCGATCGAAGCGAGCCCGTGCGCGACAGCGATGCGCACCTCACGATTGACGTCACCCGCGATGGACGACACAGCCCCGGCGTCATCGAGGGAAACCAGTGCGCGCACCGCCTCGATCCTGACCCGATGATCGGAATCACCCAGTGCCGCACGGTAATCCGAGGCCGACCCCGCTCGCAGTGCGCGCAGCAGATCGACGACGGTCGCGCGAACGAGAGGGTCGGGGGAGCCGAGATGCTCGCTCAGCGCACCCGCTCCCGCGAGCACCTCCACCAGTTCCCGCAGACTCTCGGTGGCCGCCCGGCGTACCGAGGCGGCCTCGTCGCCCAGCGCCCGGACCAGTTCGTCGGCGAATCCGTCCGGGGTGTTCTCGGTGAGCACCGACAGCGCGGCCACTCGCACCACCGGATCGGGATCGGCGAGATAGGTCGAAAGATCCTCGACCACGGGTGAATCCAG
Source organism: Nocardia sp. NPDC058658 (assembly GCF_042716665.1). Classification (NCBI taxonomy): domain Bacteria; kingdom Bacillati; phylum Actinomycetota; class Actinomycetes; order Mycobacteriales; family Nocardiaceae; genus Nocardia; species Nocardia sp. NPDC058658. The sequence goes on along the minus strand of NZ_JBHXRR010000001.1, from coordinate 374,999 downwards.
TGCGAGCAGTGTCACCAGCCGAGGTGAGGAGGCAGACACCGGTGCGGTCTCGGTGCGCGCCGGAGCTTCACGCTGCGGGGCCCGCGTCCCCACCAGCTCGGGCTGTGCGATGACCTCGATGATCGGCTCGGCCGACGGCACATCGTCGAGGCCGGGCACCGGCACCAGATACGGCGCCACCGATCGCTTCACGAATTCCATCTCGCCGTCGACGGTCTTGCGCAGGTTCAGATGGAAGTTCCACGACTCGTCGTCGCGTTCGGGCAGATCCGCGCGATCGTGATAGAGGCCCCACCGTGACTCGGTCCGCGTGAGTGAACTGCGCGAAGCCATTTCGGCGCAATCGCGAATGAACTGCACCTCGACCGCACGCATTAGTTCGTGCGGTGTCTGCGCACCGATGCCGTCGACTTCGGCCCGCATCCGCTCGAAGGTCTCGACGGCGATCGACAGCTTGGCGGCTGTTTTCGGCGGCGCCACATAGTCGTTCACGAATCGGCGGAGCTTGTATTCGACCTGCGGCTGCGGCGGGCCCTCCGGCTGACGCAGCGGCCGGTAGATCAGTTCGTGCGCTTCGGCGAGTTGATCCTCGGGCAGCTCGGCAGGCGCCTCGAGTTCGGTGAGGGTCGAGGCGGCATGCGCACCGGCCAGATCACCGTAGACGAACGCACCGATCATGTAGTTGTGCGGCACGCATGCCAGGTCGCCCGCCGCGTACAGCCCGGGCACGGTGGTGCGCGCGTTCTCGTCCACCCACACCCCGGATGCGGAATGCCCACCGCACAAACCGATCTCGGAGATGTGCATCTCGATATCGTGGGTGCGATAGTCGTGGCCGCGGTTGGCGTGGAAGGTTCCGCGGGTCGGGCGCTCGGTGGTGTGCAGGATCGATTCGAGGGTCGACAGCGTCTCGTCCGGCAGGTGTGACACCTTGAGATAGATGGGCCCGCGCGCGGATTCGATCTCCTGCTTCACCTCGGCCATCATCTGCCCCGACCAGTAATCGGAGTCGACGAAACGGTCACCTTCGGCGTTGACCTGATAGCCACCGAACGGGTTGGCGACATAGGCGCAGGCGGGCCCGTTGTAGTCCTTGATCAGGGGGTTGATCTGGAAGCACTCGATCCCGGAGAGTTCGGCGCCGGCGTGATAGGCCATCGAGTAGCCGTCACCCGCGTTGGTCGGGTTCTCATAAGTGCCGTACAGGTAGCCGGAGGCGGGCAAACCGAGCCGACCGCACGGACCGGTGGCCAGGATCACCGCTTTCGCCGCCACTTCGACGAATTCTCCTGTGCGCGTGTTCAATGCGGCCGCACCAACGGCGCGCCCGGCCTGAGTGAGTACCCGCACCGGCATCAGCCGGTTCTCGATGCGGATCTTCTCCCGCATCTTCCGTTGCCGCAGAACGCGATACAGCGCCTTCTTCACATCCTTGCCCTCGGGCATCGGCAGCACATACGACCCGGACCGGTGTACCCGCCGCACCGCGTACTCGCCGTATTCGTCCTTTTCGAACTTCACCCCGTAGCGCTCGAGCCGCTGCACCATCGCGAAACCCCGTGTGGCCGTTTGATACACGGTGCGCTGGTCGACGATGCCGTCGTTGGCGCGGGTGATCTCGGCGACGTAGTCCTCCGGTTCGGCCTTGCCGGGGATGACGGCATTGTTCACGCCGTCCATGCCCATGGCCAGCGCACCGGAATGGCGCACGTGCGCCTTCTCGAGCAGCAGCACGTTCGCGCCGGACTCGGCGGCGGTGAGCGCGGCCATGGTGCCCGCGGTGCCGCCGCCGACGACGAGCACGTCGCAGTCGAGACGAATGCGGTCGGACAGGTCGGGAATGTTCACAGAGACTCCAGGATTCGGGCCCGCAGCGCGCTCCGGTCCACCGGTTCGCGCGGGTCGGGCACCTCGACGACCGCGTGCAGAGATCCGGCGCCGAGCACGGCGATCCGGTCGCCGAGCAGCAGGGCTTCGTCGAGGTCGTGGGTGACGAAAACGATCGTGGTCGGATGCGCGCGCCACGTGTCGACGAGCAGGCGTTGCATCTCCGCGCGGGTCTGGCTGTCGAGCGCGCCGAACGGCTCGTCCATGAGCACCGCGCGCGGCGAACCGGCCAGGCTGCGGGCGAGCTGAACCCGTTGGCGCATCCCGCCGGACAGGTCGCGCGGCAGATAGTCGGCGTAACCGCTGAGCCCGACCTCGTCGAGCCAGCGCTGCGAACGCGCCGCCCGCGCACTTCGTGGCACACCCCGAAGGCTCAGCGCCAGGTCGATATTGGCGCGAGCGGTGCGCCACGGCAGCAGCGCGTCGTCCTGGAACACCAGCGCGCGGTCGGCCGAGGGTCCGGTGACGGTGTCCTCGTCGGCGCGGATCACGCCGGCGGCGGGCTTGCGAAGCCCGGCGATCGCGCGCAGAAGGGTCGACTTGCCGCAGCCGGATTTGCCGACAAGGACCAGGATCTCCCCGGCGGCGATCGTCAGATCGAAGTCGCGTACAACGGTTTTGGGCCCGTAGCTGATGCGCACGGATTCGAGGCTCAACCGCATGCCGACCGAGACGGCGGGCGCGGCGGTGGTCGTGGTCATGACGCAACCTCTCGCGGCAGCCAGCGGGTCACCCGACGGCCTGCCAGTTCGACGATTCCGGAGGTGAGGAAACCGAGTACCCCGATGGTGATCATTCCGACGAACACCGCCGGGTAGTCGACGATGGTGTAGGACTGCCAGGTGCGGTAGCCGATGCCGAGGCGTCCGGAGATCATCTCCGCCGAGATCAGGCAGATCCACGCCACACCCATGCCCACCGACAGGCCGCTGAACACGCCGGGCAGGATGCCGGGCACGACCACGCGGGTCAGCACCTCCCGCCGCGACGCGCCCAGCGTGCGGATCGCGTCCTCCCAGATGGTCGGCAGTGCCCGCGTCGCATGCCGGGTGCTCACCAGCACCGGGAACAGCGAGGCGGTGAACGTGATGAACACGATGCCGGATTCGTCGCTGGGGAACAGCAGGATCGCCACCGGCACCAGCGCGATCGCCGGAATCGGGCGGATCAGTTCGGCCAGCGATCCGAACACATCGGCCAGCAGTCGCGAGCGACCCAGCCCGATGCCCGCCAGCACGCCGACAACAGCCGCCAGCCCGAAGCCGGTGACGATCCGGATCAGCGACTGCGCCACATCGAGGTAGTACTGCCCGGTGCCGAGGTGTTCGCCGAACTCGGCGACGATCTCGGTCACTGTCGGCAGGGTGTCGAACCGCAGCCCCGCTCGCACATTGCCCGCGGTGAGCACCTGCCACAGTCCGATCGCCGCCGCCACGGAGGCGACTCGGATCGTTCGCGACACCCAGACCGATCTGGCCGGTGCGTCGCGTTCGGGAAGAACGGTGGTCTCGATCGGGGCCACCTGTTCGGAAACCGTGCTCATCCGCGGACTTCCGTCACGGCCTGCTCATAGGAGACCGGTGCGGCGGCGGGACGGTTGGCGCGGTAGCGGTCGGCCGCCGCCTGCGTGGTGAACGGCAGATACCGCTCGCCCTCACGCAACCAGATGGCCTTGTCGGCGAACCAGCGCGTCCCCAGCTCGGCGTCGGGGACGTACACCGCGCGGATCGTCTTGCCCTTGGCCTTCGCCGCCTGCACCGCCCGCAACAAGCAACCGGGGTCGGCGGCAGGCTGGGGCTTGTCGGCACCGTCGACCCAGACTTCACCGGCCAGCGCCGGATCACCTACCGGCACAGCGCAAATCGGATCGGTGCCGGTCACCTTGCTCGGGTTGACCCCCGATGCCAGGGTGGCGTCGTAGTCGGTGCGGCCGGTCTCGGCGAAGGCCTTGCGCAGCGGTCCGTCCTGGACGAACGCGTCGATGTCGAGGTCGGCGAAATCACCGATCGACTTCAAGTAGTTCACGTCGTCTTTGAACGCCGCGATCAGGTTCGCCTTGAGCGTGGTGTCGAAACTGGTACCGCCGGGACCGTTGTAGAGGTACACGACCTCCTGCGGCAGACCGGAGCCCTTGGCGACGAGATCGGCTGCCTCGAAGGGCTTCTCGTTGAGGAACGTGGTCGCATCCAACTGTGCGGCCAGGAACGCCTGCAACACCTCGGGGTGATCAGCCGCATAGGCACGGCGAGCAACGACACCGTGGAACGTCGGCACGTTCAATTCCGCACCGTCATAGAGCAACTTGGCCTTGTTCTGCTGCACCAGCAGCCCCGGCCACGCCACGAACTGCGACAACGCGCTCACCTGATGCGATTCCAGCGCCGTCGCCCCGACCTGAGGCTGCTGGTTGAGCACCTCCACCCCCTTGGCCGGGTCGATTCCGGCCCGCGACAGCGCCTGCACCAGCGTGCCGTGCCCCGCCGAACCCACACTGGCCGAGATCTTCTGCCCGGCCAGATCGGTGAGCGTGCGAGCCGGTGAATCATTGGGCACCACAACCATGTTCAGCGCACCCTTGGGGTTGTACCCGGTGATCGACACCAGTTCGGTGCGTGCGCGTTCGTTGGCCTGCGTGCGAGATCCGTTGATCAGCAACGGATAATCGCCCATCGAACCGATATCGATCTTCTCGGCCACCATCTGCGCGGTGATCGGCGCGCCGGTGTCGTAGTCCTGCCACTCCACCTGATATTTCGCGCCGCCACCGTCGGTGATCTTCTGCAGCCGCTGTTCCAGGTAACCCTGCGCCTTCAGCAGTGTGCCCGCGGTGACGGTATTGATGGTCTTGGACTGGTAGCCGATGACGACCTTGACGGTGCCCGCCGGTGCGGCATCGGAACTTTCGAGCGAGCAGCCCGCCGCGGTCAGCGCGAGAGCCAGTGCGACAGGGGCGAATCGAGTGATCTTCATTGCGTGGTTCCCGGTTTCAGCGAAGCAGATAGGGCATGTTGACGGTGACGGCACCGGTGGGGCAGCGCGCCGCGCACGGCCCGCAGTACCAGCACTCGTCCACGTGCATGTAGGCCTTGCCCGAATCCTCGTGGATGGCAAGGGAATCGAGCGGGCACATGTCCACACACAGGGTGCAGCCGGTGATGCACAGTGATTCGTCGATCGTCACCGGGACGTCGGTGCGCTGGGGGACCAGTGCCATTACAGGACCTTCCATTCGGGTGTGCTGCGGGTGAGGCTGCCGCGCATGGTGATGCGGTCACCGCGCATGCGGATGTATTCGAGGTCGACGGGACGGCCGTCGTCGAGGTGGGTGAGGCGTTCGAGCATCAACAGCGGTGCGCCCGCCGGAGTGTCGAGAGTGGTGGCCGTATGCGGGTCTGCCGCAACGGCTTCCAGTGCCAGGTCGGCGGCGCCCAGCGACTGGCCGGTGACCTGCTCGAGCAGGACGAACACATCGGTCGTTTCGAGGTCGTGCGCCAGCAGTTCGGCGCCGACATCGGGCGCGAGATAGGTCAGGTCGAGGCTCAGCGGTAGATCGGCGAGGAAACGCAACCGCTCGATATAGACGACCTTGTCGCCCGGCGCCAGCTCGAGCCGGCGCGCGACCGCAGGGGGAGCGGTGATAGTGGTGGCGGCACGGACCTCGTTGCGGACGGTGCCGTGGCCCTTGAGGGTCTCCTGCAGGCCGAGTAGGGCATCGAGCCCGTGGTCGAATTTGCGGGCGGCGACCCGGGTGCCGACCTTGGGCGCACGATCGATGAGGCCTTCGTCGCGCAGCAGCGCCAGTGCCTCACGGACGGTATTGCGGGAGGTGTCGTGCTCGGCGGCGAGTTCCTGCTCGCCGGGCAGCGTGCCCTCGACCGCGCCTGCCAGGATCTGGTGGCGCAGGATGTCGGCGACCCGGCGCGCCCGATCGGCGCGCTGGCCGCGAATCGGTGTGGGTTCGGTTCTCTCGCTGACCTGCATGAACAGCGACGATAGCGGCGATTGTCGGCCCGCTTTCCCGCTGCGAATCCCACCCGAATTCAAGGGATGTTTCTACGCCGGACAGCGGTTCGCACGACCTGCGGGAATCGACCCGGAATCCGCTATTACGCCACCCCGAGCGGCGCGGACGACATTGCGATCACGTCGATCGCAATGTCGCCGCGACGGCTTTCCGGTCAGGGCTGGCCGGGGTTGAGCACGATGAACAGGCCGTGCGCCTCGGCGCAGAGGCGCTCACCGTCGTGCAGGGTCGCGCGCAGATACACCTTGCGACCGTCGCGGCGCTCGACCCACGAGTGCAGTCTCAACGCCGTGTTGAGCGGCGTGATGGACCGGTAGTCGACCGTCAGCGAGGCGGTTCGGGTGATCGCCTTGGTGTTGACGGCCGCGGCCATCCCGCACAGGTCGTCGAAGGCCAGCGCGATGTGGCCGCCGTGTGCGGCGTTGTTGCCACCGAGGTGGAAGGTGCGGAAGGTGAGGTCCGCGATCACGCCGTCGCGGCTCGCGCGGCTCACCGTGTACGGCGGCAGGGTCACGTTGCCGCGGGCGGGCAGATCGGTGCGGGTCCAGCTGGGCGAGGACCACTCGTCGACCACGGCCGCGTCGAGCCGGGCATTGAGCTGTTCCAGGGTCGCGATCGTTTCCTTGGCGAGCTCGTCGGACGGGTTGATCAGCCGCGCCCGGTCCATCAGCTCGCGGACCTGTTCGACCAGCTCGCCGTACTGCGGACCGCCGGCCAACTGCCCGAGGTCGGCGTCTCTGCTCGCCTGGATCAGCTCGGCGATCGGTCGGAAGCCGCCCTCGTGGTGCTCGGCGTCGGGCAGCTGGTGCTCGGCGTCGGGCAGCTGGTGCTCCGCGTCCGGCAGCGGGTTTCCGGCCTGTGCATTATCCATATGTAACACGTTATAGGGGCCGAGCTGGATGTTCTCGCGGGGGACCGACCGCCGGTCGATGGGTGCGGCGAGGTAGCCGGGTCCACTACGCTCGACGATGATCACCGAGCAGGTCTACACGTTGACGAAAGACGGCGAAAGGCTGGGCGCATGGGTATCGCGGCGGTTGTGTTCGACATGGACGGCGTACTGATCGATTCCGAACCCATCTGGGAACAGGTCCGCCACGAGTACGTGGTTCTCAAAGATGGCCGGTGGCAACCGGATTCGCAGAAGAAGATGATGGGCATGAGCACCGTCGAGTGGTCGAACTATATGGCCGACGACCTCGGGGTGGCGATGCCGCCCGACGAGGTGGCCTCCGACATCATCGACCTGATGGCCGACAAGTACGCCCACCAGGTCCCACTGCTGCCCGGCGCGGTCGATGCGGTGCGGCGGTGCGCGGGGTCGTGGAAGCTCGGCCTGGCCAGCTCGTCGCCCGCGACGCTGATCGATCTGGTGCTCGCCAAGTCCGGGCTGATGGACTATTTCACCTCGGTGCTGTCCACCGAAGAAGTCGGCCGGGGCAAGCCGTCACCTGATGTCTATCTGACTGTCGCGCAGCGTCTCGGCATCGATCCGAAAGACTGTACGGCCGTAGAGGATTCGACCAACGGTCTGCTCTCCGCCCACAACGCCGGAATGCGCGTGATCGCGGCGCCGCGACCGGACTTTCCGCCGGTGCCCGACGCGCTCGCCCTCGCCGACGTGGTGGTCGACAACCTCGACCAGCTCACGCCCGCGGTTGTCACCGGCTGATTCAGAAGCTGCCGGTCACGCCGTCGATCCGCTCGCGCAGGAGGTCGGCGTGGCCGTTGTGCCGGGCGTATTCCTCGATCATGTGCAGGTACGCCCAGCGCAGGGTATAGCCGTCGGGACGCCACGGCGCGTGGAACATGTGGTCGAGGGACAGTCCGGCGATGGCGGCGTCACAGGCGGTGACCTCGGCGTGGAAGGCAGTGAAAACGTCCTCGGCGGATCGTGAGGTGAGGTCGTCGAAGTCGTCGTCGGGCTTGGCCTTCGAGTAGTAGATCGGCCCGATCTGCTCGCCCGCCGCCCGCATCCGGAACCAGCTCCGCTCGACGTCGGTCATGTGACGAACGAGCCCGAGCAACGACAGCGTCGATGGCTCCACCGAGCGCGTAGCCAGCTGCTCGCCATCGAGACCGCCACACTTGCCGAGCAATGTCTGACGATGAAAGTCCAACCAGGACTGCAACATCGGACGCTCTTCGCCGTTGACCAGGGTCTTGGTCGGCTCTAGTTCGGGTGCTCTCCACGTCATCGCAGCGAGGCTACCTGCCGTCGAATCGAGCCGCAGCTCGATTTCAGCCGCTGGTGAACCGCACCGCCGATTCGCCCTCGAGATAACCGGTCGGGAGTTTTCGTCCGCACAGAACGAGCAGGAGATCCTGTGCGCGCCCGGACACTACCTCCCCTTCGCCGTAGCGGAAGTCGAGATCGGTCGCCTGTAAGGCGATTCCGCCCAGATCGACCGAGAAGTACTCGACCGAGCGCGGATTCAGCGCGTCCAGAACCATGCGCATCCGGTCGAGCGGCAACGGGTCGGTGTGGCCGAGTGCGACGGTGATGTCGAGGCCGTGGATCACATCGTGGCTCAACGCACCCGCGAATCCGCCGCCCGGTGGTTTCCACGGATGCTCGGTGTTGTCGCCGATGGCGGCCACCAATTCGGTGGTGCTCAACCGCGCGGCGTCGTCGCGGGCGACCCGATCGGCCAGGCGATCGAAATTCCCGCGCGCGGCGATCATGCCGAGGACGAACCGCGGGAGCGAGGTCCGGTACGGCATGCTCAAATGCGCGGCGACTTCCCGTACACGCCAGCCCTCGCACAAAGTGGGCTCGTCCCAGGACTCCGCGTCCAAGCCCGCCAAGAACTCGGCCGTTTCGGCGCGTTGTTGCGCGGTCGCGGCCCTGACTTCGCTGTCGCTCACAGTGGAGCCTCTCTGTCGGCAGAATTACTGTCGTCGATATAGACGCTGTACGCGTCGCCGATTCATCGGTCCGGCTGTTGGGTGGTCGCGCCGATCCGGCACACTGGCCCGATGGGTGATCAGCGCGACGACCAGCCCGAAGTCGTAGTCCACGTCGGTGATGGCTCCGACGTGCCGCACGCTGTCGACCCCACGCGGCCCGGGACCGCGGCCACCGCACCGGCCCCCGAGCACCCGTTCCTCCTGCTCACGCGCACCCCCGGTGAGAGCATCCAAGCGCGCTATCTCGACGACGGCACCTACGAACTCGAACACGCCACCGCCACCGAGCACCGCCAGCTGTTCACCACCGACGCACTCCTCGTCCGCGACATCATCTGGTCCTGGATCCAACGCGACACCTGGTGGTCGACCACCGTCGCCTGGACCACCGTCGACCCCGCCATCGCCGAACTCCACGCCCTACACGCCGAACTCTCCGACATGCTCGACGGCATCTCCCTGATGGACTCCGTCACCGACGAACTCGACCGAGCCCTGTCCCGCGCCGACGAACTTCTCGCCGACTTCGATGTCGACTTCGGCGAATAGATCCACCTGTGCACCCTGACCTGATCGCGGCCCGCGATCTCATCGACGTTCTGGGACTGGATCTTTCGGCCGCGATTCCCGAACCGGACAACGCCGAGTACGGAGCATTCGTGTCGGAAGTCGGCTGCGGATCGGTTCGACTCCGGGTCGGAAAGCTGACGCCGACGAAGGTGGGCTTGTTCGTTTCGGTGTGGCAGCGAGCCGCCGACGGATCGACGGTGCCGTTCGCTGCCGAAAACAATCCCGATCTGCTGGTGATCACGGTCCGCGAGGGCACGCGTTTCGGCCAGTTCGTCTTCCCGAGGAACGCACTCGTCGACCACGGGATCGTGTCCGTCGCCGGGCGCGGTGGCAAACGCGGGTTCCGCGTGTACCCGCCCTGGTCGGCAACCCAGAACAACCAGGCACGAAATTCGCAGAACTGGCAATGCGCCTTTTTCCTGAATCTCGACAGCGAGAACATCGACCTTCCGCTCGCCCGAAATTTCTACGGAGACGTCGTCGGCTGAGGGTTGCGTGGTGTGCTCGTGCTGAGCATGATTGTGCCCAGCATGCTGAATTTCGATCCCTCGTTCGACAGCCTCCAAGGCTTATCCGTAGGTGATGCGCTGGGCGCGCAGTTCTTCGTCCCCGGTAGTTCCGTCCCTGATCTACTCGCCGGGCGACCGCCGGTCGCGCCCTGGCAATGGACCGACGACACCGAAATGGCGTGTTCGGTCTTCGCCGAAATTCGCGACAATGAAGTCATCGACCGTGATTCGCTCGCGGCCGCGTTCGCGCAGCGCTGTGAACCGTATCGCGGCTACGGGCCCGGCACAGTTGTTGTGCTGCACGAGATTCGAGATGGGCGGCCGTGGGCCGACGCCGCGGGTGCTGTCTTCGACGGGCGTGGATCGTGGGGCAATGGTGCGGCGATGCGCGTGGCGCCGCTGGGAGCGCATTTCGCCGGTGATCCGGATCGGGGCGCCGCTCAGGCCGCGCTGTCCGCCGAGGTCACCCATCGGCACCCGGAAGCGATCATCGGTGCGATGGTGATCGCGGTGGCGGCCGCACACGCCGCCGACACGCGTGAAAAAGGCTGCGCACCAGATGAATTGATAGATGTCGTCGAGCCGTAACTGGTCGATGGCCTCACCGCACAAGGTGTGCGACGGAGTCGCGGTCTCCTCGGTCGACCGACGGCCGAAGCGGCCTATGAGCTCGGCAACGGTGCGCGGGTCAGCGCCCAGGACACCGTGCCCTTCGCACTGTGGGCGGCCGCCACCCACCTCGACGACTACCCGGCCGCTATCTGCGCGTGCGTCGAAGCAGGCGGAGACGTGGACACCACTGCCGCGATCGTCGGTGGAATCGTGGCCGCCCACACGGGTGTCGGCAACCGCGGCACGACCCACGGAATTCCCGAGGAGTGGCTCACTGCTCGGGAACCGTTGCCCGGATGGGCATTCGAGCGAGTGCCGCGAGTCGCGCGGTAGCAGTCGGACCGGGGCCAGTCGCGAGAGTGTGGTTGTCGGCGCCGAGCCGCTCGGCGGAACCGACGAACGCGTCAGTCCGCGTCGCCCTCGCACCAGTCGTCGAAGGCATCGAATTCCGCTTCGTACTGGGGTGGGATGGAGTCTTCGATGGCATCCTCGATCGGATCCCAGGCTTCATTGCAGCCCTCGGGGGCGGGTGGCCAGGATTCGATGTACTCCACCAAGGGCGATGAAGGCGGTTCGGCTTCCTCCGCCGCCGCGATACCCGCGGTGGCGAGAGTCAAAGCCGCGGCCGTACCCGCGATGGCGATGATCCGGGAAACATTTTTCATGGCATCCTCCAGTCCGCGCCGACATGTGATGTTCCGACAATCGTAGACCTCGCCACGGAGTGCTCGGCAGGTTGCCGGGTCTGCGCTGGGGCCTGTTGACTATCACGATGACACAGGCACAATCGGTGAAATCAACGGTAATCGCGACCACGGTGCTCGGATTCGGTTGTGGGTTGGCGGCTTTGGGAGTTCTTGCGCTGTGGTGGTTGTTCGGGCCGAATTCGGTCAGCTGCTACTACGCGAGCTATGAACCGAATGGTTTCGACGACGCCTTCGGTGAGATGGCGATGAAGATGGCGCCGACGTGGTGGTTGTGGGTCGGGCTCGTGGTGGCGCCGACTGTCGCAGGTACGTCGGTCGGCTTTGCTGCCACACGATTCGGGATGCGCTTTGTTCGAGCGCCGCGCTAGCGACTGCGTGAACCTCTGTGTGTCCCGAAATGGCCAGGCCTGCAAGCTGATTGAGTGGCACGTACAGTGAGAGGTGCTTGGTCTGATGTCTTCGGCGGTGGTGTACGGGGGGTGCTATGGGAACGACAGAAGTCGACCGTGTCGAGGTGGACACCGATTTCTGGGGGATGCTGGTGATCGAGCGGTTCGACGCGGGTGTACGAACATTTCTGAAGTCCGACACGGAGCTCTCGGCGGTCATCGAGCGGCGCGGACCACGAACGGACAAGCGATGCCACCTCGGTAGCCGGGATGCAGCGGCCGTGTCCGCGGTCGTGAACGGTCGTGGCTTCGGCCTCGACATCGGATCGGGAAAGTTGCTGAAACGCAGCTATCGGATCACCGCTGAGGTCGATGGGCGTTTCCTCAGCATGCGCCCCAAAGACATCGAGACGGCGACCTTTGTGAACGGCAAGCCGCATGAGATCGAGAAGGAATTCGGTGAGTTGACCGCGAAGTCGAACGGCACCGTCGACGTCGCCTGGGCGCTGCCCAAGAAGGTTCTCAACCAGGTGGTCGACCCACCGCAGCCGACTGTGGACGACGTCCTCATCGGCTACGCGATCGCTGCGGCGTTCGGCACCGGTTCACTGTCGTTCACCACGATTGTAATGGGCTTCGTCGCCGCTGCGATGCCCGGCTGAACGGTCGGTGCTGCGTCACAGCCATCCGGTGAGGTACATCAGGCCGAGGCTGGTGGTGCCGAGGGTCAGGCCGAGGATGCCGCCCAGGATGAGGGGGCGCGGGCCTGCGGTGCGTAGGCGGGCCAGGCTCAGGGAGGTGCCGATGGCGGCCAGGACGGCGGCGATGAGCCAGCTGCTGGTGGCGGCGAGGGGGTCGGTGAGCCAGGTGGGGAGGATGTTCATGGCCGCGATGACGGAGGCGGCGAGGAAGAGGATCACGAAGAGGGGGACTGCCTGGCGCAGGGAGGCGGCGGGTGCGGCTGTCTCTTCGGCGAGATGGCGGCGGCCGACGTGCAGGCCGAGGCAGAGGGGGACGATGGCGAGGCTGCGGACCATTTTCACGATGACCGCGAACTGTGCGGCACCGGCCCCGAAGATGACACCGGCGGCCAGGACCGACGACGTGTCGTTGATCGCCGTGCCTGCCCAGAGCCCGAAAGCCTCCTGTGACAGGCCGAGGGCGCGGCCCAGCGGCGGATACACCAGTACCGCGGTCACATTGAAGATGAAGATGGTGCCGAGGGCGTAGGCGACGCGTTGCTTGTCGGGGCGCAGCACGGCGGTCGCGGCGGCGATCGCGGAGGCGCCGCAGATGGTCGTGCCCACGGCGATCAAGGTCGCCGACTCCCGGTCCACCGCCAGCATTCGCCCGACGAAGAACGCCGCCACACCGCCGACGAGCAGCGTCCCGATCAACACCACCGCCGTCTCGCGCCCCACGGCCATGACCGACCCCAGCGGCAAGCCGAGACCGAGCAGCACGATGGCCACACCGAGTAGCCGTTGCCGTGCGACATCGAGGCCCGGGTCGAAAACCGTGCTCGAGCTGTGCCTCAGCACCATCCCCGCAACAGCCCCCGCACCCAGTGCCAGCACCGGAATACCGACCATCGGCAATGCCTTACCGAACGGCGTGGCGAGGCCGGCCAGGAGTGCGGCGAGGGCCAGACCGGGAGCGATAGTACGTGCGCGGTTCACCCCACCACCATCGCTGCGCGACGGATCCCCAGGTAGAGGCCGATTCCCTAGGTGCACATAAGGCTGACTTATGTGAGTCGCTGTTGATATGCATCCGGCGTAATCGCGCAATTCGTGCATCAATAATCAGTTTTCCGATTTTGAGCGGCCGTTTTGCGTGATTACGCCGGTGTGAGTCCGGGGCGACGATCGGAATCCGGTGGGAAAGGTGCGCGGATCCGTGGTTTCCTGGGGAGGTGCGGAAACGGACTCGGCTCACCATCGCCGCCGGTCTCGGCGTCCTGATGTGGGGCGAATGGGCGAATTGGCGAGCCTCCCGAAGGTTCGTAGGGCCGGGGGCGGTCGGCTCGGAGGCAATCGTCGTCCTGGGATATCGCAATGCGGGGCCGCGCGCCAACGCCATGAACCGGTGGCGGGTGCGCGCCGGGCTGCGATCAGTAGACCCCGCGGCACCCGAAACCCGCCTCGTCCTGTGCGGCGGTGCGTGCGCGGGCCCGCAGACCGAGGCGGCGCTGATGGCACGCTATGCGAGGGAAACCTGTGGCTACGTCGGTGAACTCGTACTCGAGGAGTCGAGCAGATCCACCTGGGAGAACATCGCTTTCGCGATCCCGTTCCTGAAGGACGTCGACCGCATCAAGATAGTTTCCTTGCCGACGCACGCCGAGAAGGCCCGGCAATATCTCGCCGAGCAGAGCCCGGAACTGGCCGTCCGGCTGGTGCGCGGCCAGGACTACCGCTGCGGCGAATGGCTGGCGCTCAAACCGGTGTTCGCCCTCTACAGCGTCGCCAAAAAGATCCGCCACCCCCGCACCGACGATGCTCGATCCGATCCATCACCCATAATCAGCGCATGACCCTGCCGCCCGGAACACCCGACCTGGAGGTCCTCGACCTGCTCGTGTCGGTGGCCGAGCTGGGCAGTCTCGGCGCCGCCGCCCGTCGACACGGGGTCAGCCAGCCCGCCGCGAGCATGCGGATCAGCGCACTCGAACGCCGCATGCACGTGAAGCTGCTCGATCGCGGACCTACCGGCTCCGAACTCACCGACGCCGGCCGCGCGGTGATCGCCCACGCACGCACCGTCCTCGCCGCCGTCAAAGACCTCGTCGACGACGTCGCCCGGCTCCGCGCCGCCCAGGCGCCGCGCCTGCGCATCGCCGCCTCCAAAACCATTGCCGACCACCGCATTCCGCATTGGCTCGCCGCCCTGCGCACCGACCACCCCGAAGTGGTGATCGCCCTCGAAGTCGAGAACTCCACGCAGGTCGCCGGTCTCGTGCGCGACGGCACCGCCGATCTGGGCTTCGTGGAGGGTCCACATCCACCGGCCGGACTCGGCAGCCGAGTATTGGGTGCCGATGATCTCGTCGTAGTCGTGGCGCCGAATCATCCATGGGCGCAACGGAAGTCTTCGGTCACGCTCGAAGAACTCGCAGGCACGGCCCTGCTGTGGCGCGAACCAGGTTCGGGCACCCGCGACACCGTCTGGGACCTCCTTGCCACTGCTGCCCCACCCACCGGACCGGCCGCCGAACTCGGCTCCACCGGCGCGATCGTGGCAGCCGCCAGAACCGGCATGGCCCCCGCGGTCCTGAGCCGTTTGATCGCCGCACCTGATCTCGTCACCGGCACCCTGGTGGAAGTTCCCTGCGCCGACGCCGCCCGGCTGACCCGCAAATTTCGCGCGATCTGGCGGCGCAACACCCCGCCCTCGGGGCCGGGCGAACTGCTCGTCGACCGGGCCGCGCGCCTCGAAATCACCCGCGCAGCGGTGGTGGGACTCGCCGACAACCAGGCATCGTCGCAGGTAGAAGGCTCGACGCAAAGCTGAGAACTGGCGTAACCATCCGGTAATTGCCCGAAACGTCCCTTGTAACGCGACGTTCGCAGCATTTGCCCCATGACAGCCACTCCAGCCTCCTCGGCCAGGCCTCGGCCTCCCGATCCGGGTTCGGGCAGACGCAGCGCACCGGCCCGGCGTATCCGCGACATCCTGCGCGCTCGCATCCGCAGCGGCGTCTACGGCACCCGCGCACTGCCCGCCGAAGCCCTGCTCGCCGCCGACTTCGCCACCAGCCGCAATATCGTCCGCGACGCGCTCACCCTGCTGCGCGACGAGGGCCTGATCGACCGTGTCCCCGGCGCGGGCACCTTCGTCGTCGCCGACAAGGCGGTGCAGGGCCTCGACCGGCTGCGTGGCCTCGCGGAAACCTTCGAGACCAGCAGCGACCGGGTGGTGAACCAGGTCCTGCTCGCCGAGGTCGTGCCCGCCACCCCGCCGGTCGCCGAACGGCTCGAGCTCCAGCCCGGCGATCCGGTTGTCGCGCTCGAACGTGTGCGCTACCTCGACGGCGCGCCGCTTTCCCTCGACGCCAGCTACCTCACCGCCGACGTCGGCATCCCGCTCCTGGACAAGGACCTCACCGGTTGCGACGTGTTCGGCCTGCTGGAAGCCGAACTCGGCCTGCCGCTCGGTTCGGCCGCCGTCGCGATCGAGGCGGTCGCCGCCGACCCCACCGTCGCCGGTCTGCTGCAGGTCCGCGCGGGCTCCCCGCTGCTGTTCCTGGAACGGCTCACCTACACCGATTCCGGTCGACCCGTCGATCTCGAGTACATCCGCTATCGCGGCGACCGGTTCTCCCTGTCCGGGCGCCTGGATCGCGTCCCGGTGACCCCGCGGCGCACCCGCGACAACAACGAAAGAAGTTGATCCCCATGCAGATTCCACCGCTGACCGACCGGCGAGAAATGGTCTGCGACGTTCTGATCGTCGGCGGCGGCACCGCGGGCACCATGGCCGCGCTCACCGCCGCCCGCCACGGCGCCAACGTGCTGCTCCTCGAAAAGGCGCACGTCCGGCACTCCGGTGCGCTCGCGATGGGCATGGACGGCGTGAACAACGCCGTCGTTCCCGGCAAGGCCAGCCCCGAGGACTACGTCGCCGACATCACCGTCGCCAACGACGGCATCGTCAACCAGCGCACCGTCTACGAAACCGCCACCAGGGGTTTCGAGATGGTGCAGCGACTCGAGAACTACGGCGTGAAGTTCGAGAAGGACGAGCACGGTGAGTACGCGGTCCGCAAGGTGCACCGCTCCGGCTCCTACGTCCTGCCGATGCCAGAGGGTCGCGACGTGAAGAAGGTGCTCTACCGCACCCTGCGCGCCCGCGACGTCCGATCCAAGGTGACCATCAGCAACCGGGTGATGCCCGTGCGGGTGCTCACCGTCGACGGCCGTGCGGTCGGCGCGGTCGGATTCGACACGCGCACCGGCGAATTCGTCACCATCTCGGCGGGCGCGGTGATCCTGGCGGCGGGTGCGTGTGGCCGGCTCGGCCTGCCCGCCTCGGGCTACCTCTACGGCACCTACGAGAACCCCACCAACGCCGGCGACGGCTACGCCATGGCCTACCACGCGGGCGCGGAACTCTCGGGTATCGAGTGCTTCCAGATCAACCCGCTGATCAAGGACTACAACGGCCCCGCCTGCGCGTACGTGGCCAACCCCTTCGGCGGCTATCAGGTCAACTCTGAAGGTAACCGTTTCGTCGACTGCGACTACTGGTCCGGGCAGATGATGGCCGAGGTCAAACGCGAACTCGACAGCGCCCGCGGCCCGATCTACCTGAAACTGAGCCACCTGCCCGACGCCACGATCCGCGAGATCGAAGGCATCCTGCACACCACCGAACGTCCCACCCGCGGCACCTTCCACGAAGGCCGTGGCACCGACTACCGCACCAGCGACATCGAGATGCACATCTCCGAGATCGGTTTGTGCAGTGGACATTCCGCATCGGGTGTGTGGGTCGACGAACACGCCGCCACCACCGTGCCCGGCCTCTACGCGGCGGGCGACATGGCGCTCGTCCCGCACAACTACATGATCGGCGCCTTCGTCTACGGCGACATCGCCGGGGAGCACGCCAGCGTATTCGCCCGTGGCGCAGCGCATCCGGAGCTGCCCGCCGACCAGATCGAAGCCGCCCACGAACTGATCTACCGCCCGCTACGCAACCCCGACGGCCCACCGCAACCGCAGGTCGAATACAAGCTGCGCCGCTTCGTCAACGACTACCTCCAGCCGCCCAAGGCGCAGTCGTATCTGACCCTCGGTGTCGAGGCCTTCGAACGGATGAACTCCGACATCGCCGCGATGGGCGCCCGGACACCGCACGAACTGATGCGCTGCGCGGAGGTGACCTTCATCCGCGACTGCGCCGAAATGGCGGCGCGGGCATCGTTGCGCCGGACCGAAAGTCGTTGGGGCCTTTACCATCAGCGCGCGGACTGGCCTGCCAGCAATGACGCCGAGTGGTTCTGTCATCTCAATCTCTATCGCGGTGCGAGTGGTGCGATGGAGTTCAAGACCCGCCCGGTCGCGCCCTACATCGTGCCGGTTCCGGGCTTCGTCCGGCCCGACGGTGTCGCCGATGTCGCCGCCCCCGAACTCGTCGGCGCGTGGGGTGCCCGATGAGCGCGCGACTGCTGGCCCTGCTCGATCTCGCCGACGAATGCCCGGAACTCGACGAGCTGACCCCGTTCCTCACCGACCCGGACGCGGAGGTTCGCCGCACCGCGCTGTCGGTGCTGAGTGAGACCACCGACGCCTGGGCCGAAGCGGCACCGATCTTCGCCGCCGCCCTCGCCGACCCCGATGTCGACGTGCGCCACGCCGCCATCGGTCTGCTCACCGAACTCCTCGAAGTTCTCGTGCCGGGGCCGGAATTCGATGCGGCCCTGCGCGATTGCGTCACCGCACCGGAACCGGCCGTGCGTTCGGCCGCCATCGAGGCGCTCTGGCGACACCGCAGGGTCACCGCCGACGAGCTCCGGGAATGGCTCTCGGATCCGAATGTGGCCGTGCGGCGCACGGTCGTCGGCGGCCTCACCTCGGTCGACGCCCTCGACGAACTCGCCCTCGCCGCCAGCGACGAAGACCAGAACGTGCGCATCGGCGTCGCGAAAGGGATTGCGGCGGTAGGTGATCCACGCGGCGCGGTGACACTGCTCGCCTTGGCCGCCGACCCGCAACCGCTCGTGCGGGCCGCGGCGCTGTCGAGCCTGGCAGGCACCGGTTGCGACGAACAAGCCGCCGCCACAGCCACCGCCGCCATGACCGACCCCGCCTGGCAGGTCCGGCAGGCGGCGGCGATCGCCCTGGCCGCCGCCGACCCCGAACTCGCCGCGGCACCGCTGCTGTCGGCGGTCTCCGATCCCAACCTCGACGTCCGCAAGGCCGCAGTGCGCGCACTGGCCGAGCGGATCGCCGAGCGACGTGACATCACCTCGGCGCTGCAGGCGGCCCTCGACGACCCGGACGCCGACGTCCGCGCCTTCGCCCGCATCGGCATCGCCAACTCTGGAAAGGAACTCTGATGGCCCAGGCCAATGCCCGCCTCGACGTCCCCGTCTCGGTCGACGAGGCGAAATGTATCGACGGCTGCACCCTCTGCGTGGACATGTGCCCGCTCGATTCCCTTGCCATCCACCCGGATTCGGGCAAGGCCTACATGCACGTCGACGAGTGCTGGTACTGCGGGCCGTGTGCCGCGCGGTGCCCGGTCGGCGCCGTCACCGTGAACATCCCGTTCCTGTTGCGTTGAGAGAGCCGATCATGAGCATCCGAATTCCCGCGCTGCTGCTCGGCGCTGCCGCCGTCGCTTCCCTGGCCACCGGCTGCGGCGCCGGCGACGACGGCAAGACCGTCACCGTGAACATCGGCTACCAGTCCAAGACCATCAACACCGTCACGGCGGGCACCCTGCTGCGCGATCGCGGCACCTTCGAGGCCGAACTCGCCGAACTCGGCAAGTCGAAGGGCCTCACCTACAAGGTGGAGTGGAAGGACTTCGCCGCCGGCCCGCCGCTGACCGCGCAGATGCTGGCCGGTCAGGTCGACATCGGTTCGATGGGCGACGCGCCGGTCCTGGTCAACGGCTCCAAGACCCGCGATCACGCCGACGTGAAGTCCGAACTGATCGCCGTCACCGGCTACAACCTGCGCGGCTCACTGAATCAGATTGTGGTGCCGACGGATTCGAAGGCGACCACGATCGCGGATCTGCGCGGTGAGATCGTCTCGACCAGTGTCGGGTCGGCCGCGCACGGCATGCTCGCCACCGGGCTCTCGGCCGCCGGGATGACCCTCGAGGATGTGAAACTGCTCGGTCAGGATCCCGCTGTCGGCGCCTCGGCCCTGCAGGGTGATCAGGTGGCCGCGCTGGCCCAGTTCGTGCCGTGGCCACAGAAACTCGTCTACGACGGCAAGGCCAAACTGCTCTACGACGGTGGCAGCGCCGGGATTCCGACCTTCCACGCGGTGGTCGCGAGCGAACGCTTCGGCACCGAGAACTCCGATGTCGTCACCGCGTTTCTGCGCGCGGTTCGCAAGACCACCGACTACCTGAACCAGAACCCCCTCGAAGCCGCGCAGCGCGTCGCCGAGATCACCGGGTTGCCCGCCGAGGTCGTGTACCTCTACAACGGCCCGAACGGCCTGGTGAGTTTCGATCCCACGATCAAATCGCAACAGGTGGAAGCGCTCGGCAAGCTGTTGCCGTTCCTGAAAAGCCTCGGCGCGCTCTCTGATCTGAACCTCGGCGAGTTCGTCGACGACCGGTACCTGCGCACCGTCTACGGCGCCGAGTACGACGCCGCCAGCGCATCGGTGGCCGCCCCCGCGCCACTGACCGGCACCGATACCACCTGTGGGGGAGCGGTCGACGGCCTCGCCACCGCTTCGGAGGTGTGGTTCGCCGACACCCCGAAGACCACGGTTGCCAAGACCCCGACCTGTCTGCTGCGGCAGATCGCGGCCACCGGCACCACCGTGCGCGCCGCCTACGTCCCCGACCACACCACCGGCACCCGCCTGTTCGCCGCGACCGCGAGCTGGGTCAGCGATCCCGCCGCCGGCCCCGACGATCGGCTGCTGCCCTTCGCGACCAGCGCCGCCGCACAGCAGTACGCCGCCGCCCATCCGGGCGTCACGGTGATCGATTACCAGGCAGCACTGAAGGCCCGCTAGATCCGTCACGTGAGACCAGGAGGCTCACCATGACCGTTTCCGTCAAAACCCTCGCCGCACCCATCGCGGCGCCCGAAAGCACTATCCCGCAGCCGAATTCACCCACCCGATTCACAGTGCCCCCGAAGGCGCGCAAAGCGGTCCTGACCGCGGTGCCGCTGGCGGCGTTGCTGCTGGCCTGGTATCTGCTCACCACCAATCAGGTCGTGTTCTGGTTGCGTTTCGACAAGATCCCTACGCCCGCACAGGTCTTCGAGTCGTTCCGCACGCAGCTGGGCGCGTCGACCTACTACCGCGACATCTTCTCCAGCACCCGCCGCATCCTGATCGGCTTCGGCCTGGCCACGGTGTCTGGGGTGCTGATCGGCATGGCGGTCGGGCGCTCAGCGGTGGTCAGCGCGCTCGTGCGGCCGATTCTGGAGGTGTTCCGGCCGATCCCCGCGATCGCGCTGGTGCCCCTGGCGATTCTGTTGTTCCCGACCGGTGAACAGGGCATCGTCTTCATCACCTTCTTCGCCGCGTTCTTCCCGGTCGCGGTGAGCACCATCCACGCCATGCACGCCCTGCCCAAGGTGTGGGAGGAAGCAGCGCACACCCTCGGTGCGCGGCGACGCGACATCCTGTTCCAGATCGCCCTTCCTGGTGCGCTACCCGGCATCTTCTCGGGACTGTCGGTGGCGATGGGCGTGGCCTGGATCTGCGTGATCAGCGCGGAGATGATCTCGGGCCAGTTCGGCATCGGGTACTTCACCTGGCAGTCCTACGGGCTCCTCGACTACCCGGGGGTGATCGTCGGGATGCTCACCATCGGGTTGCTCGGCTGGTTCACCGCCTGGCTGGTCGAACTGGCGGGGCGCCGGGTGAACCGGTGGCTGCCGAGGGCACAGCGATGAGCGCCGGCGCTGCGGTGCGGCTGAGCGGTTTGCGCATCGCCTACGGTGAAAGTCTCGCCGCCGAAGTGGATCTCGATATCGACGCGGGCCAGATCGTGGTCCTGCTCGGTCCGTCGGGCTGCGGCAAATCGACGGTGCTGCGTGCCATGGCCGGCCTACTGCCACCGATCGGGGGCACGGTCACCGTCGATGGTGGACCCTCGGAACAACACTGTTCGATGGTGTTCCAGGAGGACGCGCTGCTGCCGTGGCGCACCGCCCGGCGCAATGTCGAATTCGCGCTGAAACTGCGCGGGGTGTCGCGGCGCAACCGACGCATCGAAGCGCAGGAACTGCTGAACCTGGTCGGGCTCACCGACTTCGGCGATCACCTGCCCGGCGCACTGTCGGGCGGGATGCGCCAGCGCGTGCAGCTGGCCCGGACGCTGGCCGCGCAACCACGCGTACTGCTGATGGACGAACCGTTCGGCGCCCTCGACGCCCAGACCCGCGCTGACATGCAACGACTGCTGATCTCGGTGTGGCAGCAACGTCAGACCACGGTGCTGTTCGTGACCCACGATGTCGACGAGGCGCTGCTTTTGGCCGACCGGATCGTGCTGCTCACTCCGCGTCCCGCCCGGATCCAGCGCGTCATCGAGATCGACTCGCCGCGTGCGCCGGGTGCCCGCTTCGAACCCGAATTCGCGCGTCTGCGTTACGAAATCCTCGCCGCCCTCGGCGAGCCGAACGAGAAGGAACTCTCCTCATGACCTTCGTCATCGGAGCCGCCTGCGTGGACATCATGGACCGCGCCTGCGTGGAGGAATGTCCTGTCGACTGCATATACACCGGCGACCGGATGGCCTACATCCATCCGACCGAGTGCGTGGATTGTGGTGCGTGCGAACCGGTCTGCCCGGTCGAGGCGATCTACCTCGACGACGACATCCCGGCAGGCCAAGAAGGATTCGTCGCCACGAACGCCGACTTCTTCGACACGGCGCTGCCCGGCCGCGACACCGCATTGGGTTCGCCGGGCGGTGCGGGCGTGGTGGGTGATCTCGGCGTCGACACGCCGTTCGTCGCGGGATACGAGAAATGAAAGGTCCACTGCGGGTAGCGATCGTGGGCGCGGGGCCGGCCGGTATCTACGCCGCCGACGCCCTGATGAAGTCCGATGCCGACGTGAGCATCGACCTCTACGAGCGCATGCCCGCGCCCTTCGGCCTGATCCGCTACGGCGTCGCCCCCGACCACCCGCGCATCAAGGGCATCATCACCGCCCTGCACAAGGTCCTCGACAAAGACCAGGTCCGCCTGCTCGGCAACATCGACTACGGCACCGACATCACCCTCGACGACCTGCGCCAGTTCTACGACGCGGTCATCTTCTCCACCGGCGCCAACGCCGACCGCGCACTGGCCATCCCCGGCATCGACCTCGACGGTTCCTACGGCGCCGCCGACTTCGTGTCCTGGTACGACGGCCACCCCGACGTCCCCCGCTCCTGGCCCCTCGAGGCCGAGAAGGTCGCCGTCCTCGGTGTCGGCAACGTCGCCCTCGACGTCGCCCGGGTGTTGGCCAAGACCGGTGACGAGCTGCTGACGACCGAGATCCCGCCGAACGTCTACGAAGGCCTGAAAGCCAACAAGGCTCTCGAGGTCCATGTCTTCGGTCGTCGTGGCCCCGCACAGGCGAAGTTCACGCCTTTGGAGCTGCGCGAGCTGGATCACTCGCCGACGATCGAGGTCATCGTCAACCCCGAAGACATCGACTACGACGAAGGCTCCGAAGCCGCGCGTCGTAACTCCAAGCAGGTCGACATGGTCGCCAACACCTTGGAGCAGTGGGCCATTCGCGATCACGGTGATCGCCCGCACAAGCTGTTCCTGCACTTCTTCGAGTCCCCCGCCGAGGTCCTCGGTGAAGACGGCAAGGTCGTGGGTCTGCGGACCGAGCGCACCCAACTCGACGGGACCGGCAACGTCAAGGGCACCGGCAACTTCACCGACTGGGACATCCAGGCTGTGTACCGCGCGGTTGGCTACCTCTCGCAGAACATCGCCGATATCCCGTTCGACGATCGCACCGGCACCATTCCCAACGAGTCGGGACGCGTGCTGATCGACCCGGGCGCACGGGGGAGCGCGCGGTATCTGACCGGTGTCTACGTGACCGGCTGGATCAAGCGCGGCCCGGTCGGCCTCATCGGCCACACCAAGGGTGACGCCAACGAAACCGTCGCCTGCCTGCTCGCCGATCGTGCGCTCTTGACACCAGCGCCGCGACCCGACCCCGATGCGGTGATCGATCATCTGGTCGCCGCAGATATTCCGTTCACGACCTGGGAAGGCTGGTACCGCCTCGACGCCCACGAACGGGCACTGGGCGAGCCCGAAGGACGCGAGCGGATCAAGGTCGTCGCACGCGCGGACATGCTGCATGCCAGCCTGGCTCAGTGAGGAACAGCTCATGGAATTCCCGACCGAACCGCAGATCAGAACCGCGCTCGCCGGTGTCGACGATCCCGAAATCGGCCGCCCCATCACCGAATTGAACATGGTCGAGACCATCGACATCGGCGAGCGTGGCGCCGTCACCGTGCGCATCCTGCTCACCGTCGCCGGCTGCCCACTCCGGACCGAGATCGGCAACGACATCCGCGAAGCCGTGACGGCGGTGCCCGGCGTCACCGGGATCGATATCGACTTCGGCGTGATGACCGAGGACCAGCGCCGCGATCTTCGCATTCAGCTGCGTGGAACCGAGGAAACGATATCGGCACTCGCGCAACTGGATTCGCCGACCCGCGTGTACTGCGTGGTCTCGGGCAAAGGCGGGGTGGGAAAGTCCAGTGTCACCGTCAATCTGGCGGTGGCGCTGGCCCGGCGCGGTCTGCGCGTCGGCATCATGGACGCCGACGTCCACGGACACTCGGTGCCCGCGATGCTCGGCATCACCGCCACGCCCACCCTGGTGGAGCGAATGATGATGCCGCCCACGGCCTTCGGGGTGCGTGTCATCTCGATCGGCATGTTCGTCGACGACAACGCCCCCGTCGTCTGGCGCGGTCCCATGCTGCACCGCGCGCTACAGCAGTTCGTCAACGACGTGTACTGGGGCGAGCTCGACATCCTGCTGATCGACATGCCGCCCGGCACCGGCGACATCGCGATCTCGCTGGCTCAATTGCTGCCCGCCGCTAAGCTTCTCGTCGTCACCACCCCGCAACGCACCGCGGCCCGCATCGCCGAACGTGCGGGCGCAGTCGCCGCGCAGACCGGTCAGCGAGTGGCAGGCATCATCGAGAACATGTCCTGGTACGACACACCCGACGGCACCCGCCACACTCCCTTCGGCGCGGGCGGGGCCACCGCGGTGAGCCGTGCGCTGAGCGGCCTGCTCGACACCCACTGCCCCGTCATCGGCCGGATCCCGTTCGACCCGACGGTCTGCGCGGCAGGTGACGAGGGTGCGCCGTTCGTCCACACCGACCCCTCCTGCGCGCCGTCGAAAGCCGTCGGGGAGATCGCGGCAACCCTCGCGCCGATCGTGCGCCGCCCACTGCCGGTGACCCCCGTCACCCCGGCGACGGTCTGAGTTCCTGGCGAAATAGTGCGTAAGCGGAGCTGACGGCTCTAGTCTGTTACCGCTACACACTGTGGAGGTTGGATCAATGACGGTCGAGATCGTGACCGAGCCGGCGCCGGAGGATCTGTGGACCGGATCGGGCCAGGCGACCGGTGCGCCGCCGACGTCGATGATCGAGCGGATGACGCTCATCCTGGACGCGTTCGACGCCGCCACTCCCACGCTGACACTGCTGGGGCTCGCCGAACGCACCGGGCTGCCGCGCTCGACCGTGCACCGCATCCTCGACCAGATGATCCGGTTGCGCTGGCTCGCGCACACCCCGGGCGGCTACCGGCTCGGGCTGCGGGTGCTCGAACTCGGCGGGCTCGCGGCCGAGCAGAACGAGCTGCGCGAGGTGGTGGGGCCGTTGCTCTACGAACTCAGTCAGCGCACCGGAATGGTGGGCCACCTCGCGGTGCTGGACGGGCGCGAGGTGTTGTTCCTCGACCGGTCGGGTGGTCGTGGTCGGATGGTGATTCCGACCCGCGTCGGCGGCAGGCTGCCCGCGCACACGACCGCGGTCGGCAAGGCGCTGTTGGCCACGCTGGAACCCGGGATCGCGGAGGCCTCGCTGCGCGGCAACGCCGTCGCACGGACCGCGCGCACGATCGTCGACCGCGCCGAACTGCTCCGCGAACTCGCGCGCATCCGCAACCGTCAGGGTGTGGCCGTCGATACCGAGGAGTCGTTGCCCGGCGTCGGCTGTGTGGCGGTGCCGATCCGTGGCCGCGGTGTCGCGGTGGCCGCGATCTCGCTGTCTGGCACGGTCAGGGGTGAGCGCACCGCACTCGACACCGCGCGCCTGGCCCGCGCGCTCGCCGAGGTGGCCAAGGAGGCATCGCGCACCCTGGCACCTCGGCACCCGCACTAGGTGGTCTTCGCGATCGCCCTTCCGGCAGCCCGGCCCGAGAAGATGCACCCGCCGAGGAATGTCCCTTCCAGCGCGTTGTAACCGTGCACGCCGCCACCGCCGAACCCGGCGACCTCACCGGCGGCGTACAGGCCGGGGAACACCGCGCCGTCCGGGCGCAGCACCTGGGAATCGAGGTCGGTCTGCAGGCCGCCGAGAGTCTTGCGGGTGAGCACATTGAGGCGCACTGCGATGAGCGGGCCGTGGGACGGGTCGAGGATGCGGTGCGGTTTGACGACACGGACCTTGTCGCCGAGGTACTTGCGGGCGCTGTTGATCGCGACCACCTGCGCGTCCTTGGCGTAGGAGTTGGCGACCTCGCGGTCCCTGGCCACGATCTGGTGTTCGAGGGTGGCCACGTCCAGCTTCGGTCCGCGGGCGAGCTCGTTCATGCCGTCCACGAGCTCGGCCAGTGATTCGGCGACCACGAAATCGACACCGTGCTTCTTGAACGCCTCCACCGGGCCCGGCGCACCCTTGGCGAGCCTGCTGCGAGCCGTGAGTTTCAGGTCCTTGCCGGTGATGTCGGGGTTCTGTTCCGAACCCGACAGGGCGAATTCCTTCTCGATGATCGACTGGTTCAGCACGAACCAGGAGTAGTCGTAGCCGGTCGACAGGATCTGCCGCATGGTCTCGTTGGTGTCGAAGCCGGGGAAACACGGTGCGGGCATGCGCTTTCCGCAGGCGTCGAACCACAGCGACGACGGGCCGGGGATGATGCGGATGGCGTGATCGGGCCAGATCGGGTCCCAGTTGTTGATGCCCTCGGTGTAGTGCCACATCCGGTCGCGGTTGACCAGCGCGGCGCCGGCCTCCTCGGAGATGCCGAGCATCCGGCCGTCCACATAGGCGGGGACGCCGGAGATCATCGTCTCCGGGCACGGGCCGAGCCGTTCGGTGGGCCAGTTGCGGCGGATGATGTCGTGGGCGTGACCGATACCCCCCGAACTCACGAGCACCGCGGGCGCCCGGAAGGTGAACTCGCCCACCACATCCCGGTTCGATGCCTGGCCGCGGTCGGTGTCCGACGGTGCGAGGACGCTGCCGCGCACGCCGGTGACGGCACCGTCGTCGACGATCAGTTCATCGACGCGATGACGGAAAGCGAAGCGGACCTTCCCTTTTGCCTCACCCGCCAGGACCGGCTCGAGGAACACACGCAGTACTTCGGGGCCGGTGCCCCAGGTGAGGTGGAACCGGGGCACCGAGTTGCCGTGGCCGTCGGCCATGCCCCCGCCGCGCTCGGCCCAGCCGACCAGTGGGGTGAAGCGCAAACCCAAGGCGTGCAGGTAATCTCGCTTCTCGTCGGTCGCGAACCGCACGTAGGCCCGCGCCCACTCGCGGCCCATCCGGTCCTCGTCCTCGCGATCGAACCCGGCCGAACCCAGCCAATCCTGTAGCGCCAGTTCGTAGGAGTCCTTGATCTTCAGCCGACGCTGCTCCGGGCTGTCGACCAAGAACAGCCCGCCCAGCGACCAGAACGCCTGCCCGCCGAGGTTGGCGCGATTCTCCTGATCGAGCACCAGCACCTTGCGGCCGGCGAGGACAAGTTCGTGCGCGGCGACCAGGCCCGCCAGTCCGGCCCCGACGACAATCGCGTCGGGAGTGAAATCTTCGGTGGGCTCAGGCGCTGTGCTCGACATGCCACGGAACGTAGCATTGGTTCGTCGGCGGGCGGGGCCAAGTCCTGGAAAACGCCCTGACCAGCGATATTTCATTCGATGAAAGGCTCGACACGCTCATGAACGTCCGAACCCGTACCGGCGCCGCCGTCCTCACGCTCGCCGTGGTAGCCGGCCTCGGCGCCACCTCCTGCTCGAAGTCGCGCTGGTGCGAGCGCGACCTGGGCGATGTCCACGTTGCCGACTCCTACTGCGAACGCAATGTGCCGGGCTACGAATGGGAGCCCGATCACGACAAGCCCAAATACAAGAAGAAGTCCAAGAAGCACTGAGATCAGCGCGGGGCCTGGTGTGCCGCAGGCGATCCGAGATGTAACCGTGGCGCAGCCGATGCCGAGTTCGCGCCATGTGTAGGTAGGTCAGCGGGTATTCCACCATTGAGCACGCCGAATGTCATTGGGCAGGAGGCGAATCGCTCTTTCTCTATTCCTCACAACGGCGTGAGAAGGGTAGGTGGTCGTCATGACCTATCGGAAGGTAGTTCGTATCGTCGCAAGGCACACAGCGCGAGCGCTGTCGGTGTTGCTACTGGCTGCGGGAATCGGGACAGCGATGTCCCCCGGAATGACAGCGTGGGCGCAGGATTGCGCCACGATCGACGTCGTCATCGCCCGCGGCACAGTAGAACCCGGCTATCTGGGAGCTGCAGTCGGCGACCCGCTCTACGCGGTTCTGAGCGCCCAACTACCGGTGGACACCACCGCCCACCGCGTGGAATACCCCGCCGACCTCCTCGTTCCCAGTACATTCAGCGACGGCACCCGGGCAATGACCGCCCACCTGATCAACCAGGCGGCGGCCTGCCCCGACCAACGCTTCGTCCTCGTCGGCTACTCCCAGGGCGCGGTGGTCACCCACGCCGTCCTCGGCTCCGCGGCAGTCCCCGGTGCGTGGGTACTACCCCCCGAACTGTCCTCCCGCGTCGTCGCGGTCCTCCTGTTCGGCGACCCCATGCGCCTGATCGGCGGCACAGTCACCCACCTCTACGCCGACCGCACCGCAAACTATTGCGCCGCAGGCGATCCGGTGTGCGCGGGCGGAATCTTCCCGACCGCCCACGGCAGCTACGAGTGGGCCTTCGCGGCCGCGGCCGGACAGGTGAGCGCACGATTGTGAGCCCTGCTCATGGCATGACTCCGGACAGGACAGCGCCGATCTGCGCCACCGCGCGGTCGACGCTGCCTGTCGGCTGGAACAAGTGACTCAGCGTCAGGCGGACCATGATCTCGACGACCGAGGTCAGCTCGTCATCGGTTATGGACGCGAATTCGTACTGCTCGCGGACGGTGGCGGTGAGCGCGGCGACGGCCCGCCCGAGTATCGGTTCCGGGTCGCTCACCAGTGCGGGCAGCAGGGCGGTATCGCCGTCCTGACGAGCTGAGAGCACCGCCTTGATCAAGGTGTTGTCGCCCGCGGTGCGCAGCGTGTACTCGGCGGCGGCCGTCATTCCTGCGAGCGGGTCGGCCGGATGTTGCGCCAGCGTCCCGGCGACTCCGGTCAGGTAGATGCCGGTCTCGCGCTCGATGAGGGCATCCGCGAGTGCCTGCTTGGTGCCGATCTCCTTGTAGAGAACCGGCCTACTGATGCCGACCTCCTTGGCGACCCGCGACATGTTGACCGCGCCCCAGCCCTCGGCGACGACCATCGTGCGCGCGGCGTCGATCATCCGGTCGCGCAGCAACTGGCGCATTTCTGCCTGAAAGTTCGGTGGTTCTGCCACGTGATCATCCTACATGTGTTAGCTGATGTGCTTGATCGTTGACAATATGCTCATAGCTGTATCCAATCGGAACAACAAGAGCTATTGTGTAAACGAAGGCGACTTCGAGCGAGCAGATGTCCGAAGTCTCAGTGATCAGGAGAATGCCAATGACGACATCGCGAATCGGCGAGCCCGCAGCATCCACAGCACCGCCGCACTGGCGAGATCCCAAGCGATACTTGTGGCTGTTCGGGCTCGTCGCCCCGAGCGCGACCCTGTTGGCGACCGGTTTCGTGTGGGTCTTCAACCAGTTCGGCTGGCAGGCCGTGGCTCCCGTGTGGTGGTGGCTCGGGCCGATCCTGCTGTATGTGCTGCTGCCCACCCTTGATCTGTTCTTCGGGCCCGACGGCAAGAACCCGCCCGAAGAGGTGATGGAGCAGCTGGAGAACGACAAGTACTACCGCTACTGCACCTACGCCTATATTCCGCTGCAGCTGGTCAGCCTGGTGTTCGCCTGTTACCTGTGGACCGCGGACAACCTGTCCTGGCTCGGC
The DNA here is from genome assembly GCF_042716665.1 of Nocardia sp. NPDC058658. Lineage (NCBI taxonomy): Bacteria > Bacillati > Actinomycetota > Actinomycetes > Mycobacteriales > Nocardiaceae > Nocardia > Nocardia sp. NPDC058658. Next base: position 345,320 of record NZ_JBHXRR010000001.1, on the reverse strand, counting down.
GTAGACGGGGGTCTCGGCCTGATCTCCCAGGTCGGCCTGGCCTTCAGCATCGGCACGATGGGCGGCGTCGGCATCAACACCGCGCACGAACTCGGCCACAAGAAGGACGAACTCGAGCGTTGGCTGTCGAAAATCACGCTGGCGCAGACGTTTTACGGTCACTTCTATATCGAGCACAATCGTGGCCACCATGTGCGTGTCGCGACGCCGGAGGATCCGGCCAGCGCTCGATTCGGCGAGTCGTTCTGGGGTTTTCTGCCGCGCAGCGTGTGGGGCAGCTTGACGTCCTCATGGGAGCTGGAGCGCACCCGGATGCATCGACTGGGCAAGCGGACGTTCTCCCTGCAGAACGACGTGCTCAACGCTTGGCTCATGTCGGTGGTGCTGTGGTCGGCGCTGGTGGCGGTCTTCGGTCCGTCGATCCTGCCGTTCCTGGTGATTCAGGCGATCTACGGTTTCTCGTTGCTGGAGACGGTGAACTACCTCGAGCACTACGGTCTGCTCCGGCAGAAGACCGCCTCGGGCCGCTACGAGCGCTGCACTCCCGAGCACAGCTGGAACTCCGACCACATCGTCACCAATATCTTCCTGTATCACCTGCAGCGGCACAGCGACCATCACGCCAACCCCACCCGCCGCTACCAGATCCTGCGGCACATGGACGGCGCGCCCGAGCTGCCGAGTGGCTATGCGAGCCTGATCGGCCTGGCTTACCTGACTCCGCTGTGGCGCAAGGTGATGGACCATCGCGTTCTCGCCCATTACAACGGCGATATCACCCGGGTGAACATCCAGCCGAGCAAGCGGGCGAAGGTCCTGGCGAAGTACGGAGTGAACTGATGGCTTACCGCTGTCCCGTCTGCGATTACGTCTACGACGAGCAATCCGGCGCTCCCCGTGAGGGTTTCCCGCCCGGCACTTCCTGGTCGGAGATCCCCGACGACTGGTGCTGTCCCGACTGTGGCGTCCGTGAGAAGGTCGATTTCGAGCTGAAGGAAGGCGCGTCCCGATGAGCGACTACAAATTGTTCCAGTGTGTTCAGTGTGGCTTCGAGTACGACGAGGCCCTCGGCTGGCCCGAGGACGGTATCGAGCCCGGCACCCGCTGGGACGACATCCCCGACGACTGGTCCTGCCCCGACTGTGGTGCCGCCAAGGCCGATTTCGACATGCGGGAGGTGAGCCGCGGATGAGCGGGCGGATCGTCATCGTCGGCACCGGTGTCGCCGGTGCCACCGCCGCCCAGACCCTGCGCCGGGAGGGCTACGCCGGCGAGATCGTGCTCGTCGGCGCGGAACCCGACCTGCCGTATCGCCGACCCGCGGTCTCCAAGGAACTGCTCGCGGGCACCACGCCGTTCCAGCGGGTGGTGCTGAGGCCGGTGAAGTTCTGGACCGACAGCGCGGTCGATCTGCGTCCGGCCACGCGGGTACGCGCGATCGACACCGACAGTGCGACAGTGCGATTGAGTACCGGCGAGGTGCTCGGGTACGACAGCCTGCTGCTGGCCACCGGCGCTCGAGCGCGCACCATCGACACCGCGTCGACCCGCGTGCATACCCTGCGGACACAAGCCGACGTCGCAACGCTGCAAGGTGCGATCGATGCGGGCGGCTCGCTGCTGATCATCGGCGGCGGACTGATCGGCTGCGAAGTCGCCGCCACCGCCCGCGGTCTCGGTGCCGAAGTGACCCTGTTGAACTCCGGCCCCGCGTTGCTCGATCGGATCGTGCCGCAGGCTGTCTCGGACCTGGTGCGCGAAATCCACGTCGAGCACGGTGTCATGGTCGAGAACAGTACTACCACAACACAACTCGTCGACACCGCCGACGGCGTCACCGCCACCACCACAGACGGCCGCACCATCACCGCGACCGCCGCCCTGGTCGCTATCGGTTCGGTCCCCGACACCGCCCTGGCCGAATCCGCAGGCATCGCGGTGAACGACGGCATCATCATCGACCAGCACTACCGCACCTCGGCCCCCGCAGTCTTCGCCGCAGGCGACGCGGCAACCGGATTCAACCCGCGCCGTGGCGAATTCGAGCGCGGCCAACACTGGAACACCGCAATGTCCGACGGCGCCGCAGCCGCAAAAGCCATCCTCGGCCACCCCGCAACCCCCGCCGAAATCCCCTGGGGCTGGACCGACCAACACGGCCTGTCCATGCAATTCGCAGGCTGGATCCATCCCCACGACGACCTGGTCATCGACGGCGACCTGAACTCCGGAGACTTCCTCGCGATCGCCCTGGAGAACGGCCGCCCAGTCGGCGCCGTCGCCATGGCAAGACCGAGAGAACTTCGAGCCACCCGCACCCTCATTGCCGCGGGGGCCCCGTGGTCGCCGAGCTCATCCCTGGACCTCGTTCGATCGCGCTGAACAGCGGGCCAACCGTCTGGCCTGGGTCCAAGGCGGCGGGCATCAGCGCTACCAGGAGCCGGATCCGCCATTATCCCGGTTGCGGTCAGGAAGTGGCCGCAATGGGCTTTAGCGTGGGTTTATGGGACTTCGCGAGAGTGAGAAGCGGATTGTCGTTACTACGCCGGTGGGGCATGTGGGGGCCCGGGTCGTGCAGTTGTTGGTGCAGGCGGGGGTTCGGCCGACGGTGCTGATGCGCGATCCGGGGCGGCTCGATGGTGCGGTGCGTGAATTCGTCGACGTCGTGCAGGTTGATCAGGGGGATTCGGAGGCGGTGGTGCGGGCTACCGAAGGGGCTGATCGGTTGTTCTGGGTGGACCCGCCTGCGCTGGTGGCGGGGGATCCGGTGGCGGGGTATGCGCGGATGGGGGCTTCGGCGGCGCGGGCTGTTGTCGAGAACGGGATCGAGGCGACGGTGTTTGTCAGTAGTGGGGGCGCCGAGAAGCGGGGCGGGGCGGGGGAGATCGACGGGTTGGCGCGGACCGAGGAGTTGCTCGATGGGACCGGAGCGAATGTGGTGCATCTGCGGTGTGGCTACTTCTTCACCAACCTGCTGACTCAGCTCGATGAGATCAGGGCGGGCACCCTGTCCACGCCGTGGCCGTTGGACCACGCGATGGGGTGGGTGGACCCGCGCGATATCGGGGAGGTGGCCGCGGTCCGGCTGCTGTCGGATGCGTGGTCGGGGCGGGTCGTGCAGGCGGTGCACGGGCCGCAGGATCTGACCTTCACCGATGTCGCCGAGATCCTGGGCAGTCAGCTGGGGCACGAGGTCACCCCGATTCACCTCGCCGACAACGAGTTCCGGGAAATGCTGCGATCGGCGGGCCTCGGAGAGAGGCAGATCGATGGCATCGCGGGCATGTCGGCGGGATTGAGCTCCGGCTTCGTCGCCGAAGACCCACGCACAGTGCTCACCACCACGCCGACGACCCTCGCGGCCTGGGCGAGCACCAACCTGCGGTGAGCAACAACCGGCCGGTCGCGACATCGAACGTTGTGACCGGCCGGTTCTCAGTGGTTGCTCACCAGTGCACGCCGGGCAGAATCCGGCCCACCCTGGCAGCGGATTGGGGCATCACCATCAGCGGAGCGAACACCGGACCCAGAACGGTGAGGGCATTGCGCATCGGCTCGGCAGGTTCGACCGGCTCGGCGGGTTCGGCCACGACCGCGACCTCGCCCGGCTTCCGCTGCGCCGCAGTGGATTCCCCGAACAGACGGAACCCGGTGTGCATGATCGTGCGCTTGAGCGACGGCAAGAACATCTCGACCGCCTGGGCGAACGTGCCGACGGGTGTGTCGATGCGATCGGGGCGCTCCAGCAGTGCGCGAATCACGATGTCGGCCGCCTGATCCGGATCGGGCAGCGGCAGGTAGCGGTACACCTCGGTCGGCGCGATCATCGGGGTGCGGACGAGCGGCATCCGGACGGAGGTGAAAGTGACGCCGGCGCCACGGTTTTCGACGGCGGCGATCTCGCTGAAGTTGTCCAGGGCGGACTTGCTCGCCGCATAGGCGGCGAAGCGGGGCACCTTGGTCTGCACGGCGATCGAGGAGATATTGACGATGTGACCGAAGTGGCGTTCGCGCATCGACGGCAGCAGGCCGAGGATCAGGCGAACGGCACCGAAGTAGTTGACCGCCATGGTCCGTTCGAAGTCGTGCATGCGGTCCACGGAGTTGGCGACCGAACGGCGGATGGAGCGGCCCGCGTTGTTGATCAGGTAGTCGACGTGGTCGTGCTCGGTGAGCACCGTCTTCACCAGCAGCTCGACGCCCTCGGCATCGGTGATGTCGCACGGGTAGGCGAACGCGGTGCCACCCTCGGCGCGCACGGATTCCGCTGCGGCAGTGAGGTCTTCGACGCCGCGGGCGACCATCAGCACGATCGCGCCACGGCGAGCGACAGCGTGGGCGGTCGCCAGACCGATCCCCGAGGAAGCGCCGGTGATCAGGACGGTGCGGCCTTCGAGCTGAGGCGCGTTCGCGGCTTGCCGCCCACGATTCGGGTCGAGGTTGGCACGCCAGAAATCCCACAGGCGATCGGCGTAGGTGTCGAAGGCGGGCACGGTGAGCCCGGGCAGCTGCGCCCGCGTGGAATCGGAGATGAACTCCGCGGTGAAACCGACGTGCGGCGCCACCTCGGCGGGAATGCCCGCCTGCTCGAACAGGAAGTCGCGCACCGCATTCGCGCCTGGCACGTGACCGAGACCGCTCAGCGCACGCGCACTGCCCGGCACGGTGCCGATCCCGACCGGACCGCCCGCGGCGGTGGCCAGCGCGCGATAGATCTCCCCGAACGGTTGCGGGCGCGGGTTGACCAGGTGGAACGTGCGCCCGTCGAGACCTTTGCGTCGCACCAGGCGCACCATCGCCTCCGCGACGTAATCAACCGGCACCACGTTGGTCGCGCCCAGATCGGGCAGCGGCAACGGCAACTCGGACGGCAGGGCCGACAGCGCGGAGATGGCGGAGAAGAAGTAGTACGGGCCGTCGATCTTGTCCATCTCGCCGGTGCTGGAATCCCCGACGATGATCGCCGGGCGATATACCCGCCAGCGCAGGTCGTCGGCCTCGCGAACGAGTTTCTCCGCGGCGAACTTGGTGCGGTGATACGGCGAGGTCAGGTTCTGGCCGAGGTCGAAATCCTCCTCGAAGAACTTGCCCGGGTGATCGCCTGCCACCGCCACCGAGGACACGTGGTGCAGGGTGGCGTCGAGGCTGCGGGCCAGCTCGATCACCGAGCGGGTGCCCGCCACATTGGCGGCGTGGGCTGTTTCCTCGTCGGCGGTCATGTCGTAGACCGCACCGAGGTGCAGCACGTGATCGGCTCGCGGGGCACCGTCACCGAGGCCGAGGCCTTCGGCGGTCAGGTCACCGACCAGCGCGAAGACACGATCGCTGTCGGGATGTTGCGCATTGTGCGCGGTGAACTTGGCCAGCGATTCGGCGCGCACCAGCACGTGCACGATCGCGGTGGGGTCGGCCGCGAGCAGCCCTCGCACCACGCGCCGTCCCAGAAATCCGGTACCGCCTGTCACGATGTAGGAAACCATCGCCCCTCCTGAAAATCTCGAAACACGGTGTCGCGCAACAGTGATCGGCATGCGGCGGTGGATGCGAAATCAACGGTTGAGGTCCAGCAGCAAAGTGGCTGCAGAGAAACCGGACACATCGTCGTCCCGGCTGGGCCTAACCGTACTCGCCAGTAACCTTGCCGGGCAAGCTTTCGGGTGTCTGTGACCGTGTGGGGTTTGTCACCCGTCGTCGCAGGTCAAAGGGTATGTGTGACAAGAGATTTCCGTAACTCGAAGTTTCGGACAACTTGTCGCTACCGCGCCGCCAGTACCTCGCTGACGGTGCTAGCCATCCGCGAGCGGAACACCTCGGGGGCGAAGGTGTTGGCGTGGTCGCGGATCTTGGCGGGATCGTAGGCGGCCGAACTGAATTCGCGCATGCGCTCGGCCAGCGCCGCGACGACGTCGGCATCGGAGCCGGCCGGAACGTATTCACCGGTGACGCCGGGACGCACGGTGTCGAGGGCCCCGCCTGCGCCGACCGCGAGCACCGGCGTGCCACAGGCCATCGCCTCGACCGGGACGATCCCGAAGTCTTCGATGCCGGGCATGAGCAGAGCCTGGCAGCGTCGGTACATGTCCTGCAGCATGTCGCCGGAGGTGGCGCCGAGGAACGTCGTCTCCGGGCCCGCGATCTCGTCGAGCTGGGCGCGGAAGCGGCCCTCGCCCAGGACGACCAGGCGGACTCCGGCTCGTTGTGCGGCGCGAATGGCGAGGTCGGCGCGCTTGTAGGGCACGAGCCTGCCCGCGCACAGGAAGAAGTCCTCGCGCGCAACGGCCGGATCGGGGGTGAAGCGGCTGACCTGCACGGGCGGGTTCACGACCGAGGCGGGCAGACCCCACCAGTCGGTGACCCGCTCGGCGACCGCGTGGGAGTTGGCGACGACGTGCGTGAGTCGTGGTGCGGCGCGCAGTTCGCCGCGACGGGCGAGGGTGCCGAGCGCGCCGAGGGCGAGTTGGCCGACGCGGCCACCGGCCTCCTGTGCGCGGAACTCGCGATCCCAGGCCCAGCGGGCGGGGGAGTGCACGTAGGCGACGACGGGCGCGTCGGTGGCGAGGGCGGCCTGGGTGGCGAAGGCGTGATGGCTGATCACCACAACGTCGAAGTCGCGCAACGGCATTCGACGCAGGGCGCGGGGCACCAGCGGGAGCAGGGGTGCGTGCCGACCGCCGGTGTAGGTGTGCGCCTTGCTGAGCCAGGTGTCGTGCACGGTGCGCACGGGTTCGCGCAGGCCGTCGGGTGCGACGATCGGCGCGAAAACCTGCGCGTCGGGCCAGGTTTCGACGAATTCGCCGATCACGGCTTCGGAGCCGCCGAATTCGGTGAAACGTTCGTGGACGATGGCGACACGGGTCATCGGGAGGTGCTCGCTTCGATCTGTCGGGGCGCCGCGGTGCGGCGCAGTGCGGGGGCGACGGGACGACCGCGCAGTAGTCCGTCGACGGTGCCGCGCTCGATCGCGCGGCGGTAGACCTCGGCGGCCTCGGCGCACGCGGCGATGGTGGTGGCGATCGCGTCAGCGTCGTGGGCGGCGGAGGTGACGAAGGACTGGCCGAGCACGCCGCGCATCAGGAGTTCCTGGAGGAACAGGGTTCGAAATTCTTGCGAGGGTGCACCTTCCGCGTCCAGGGTGCGGTAGATGAGACAGGACGGCCTGCCGAGTACCTGGAGGAAGTCAGCGATGCCGAGGTCGGCGGCGACCGCGTTCACACCGTCGGCCAGTGCGCGGCCCGCCTGTTCCATCCGGGCGACGGGGTCCTCGGTGCGGTAGGCGTGGACGACCGCCCGGAACGCGGCCAGCGAGGACGTTTCGGGGCCGTGTGTCGTCGAGAGCAGGAAGACACGGTCCTGATCGGTGCGCAAGCCGCCCCGCTCCATGTACTCGCGTTTGCCCGCGAGCGCGGAGATCGGGAAGCCGTTGCCCATCGCCTTGCCCCAGCACGACAGGTCCGGCGTGACACCGTAGACGGCTTGGGCGCCGCCGGCCGACCACCGGAAGCCGGTGATCATCTCGTCGAACACGAGCAGCGTGCCGTACCGATCACACAGTGCGCGAACACCTTCCAGATACCCCGGCAGCGGCTCGGCCATGGCCGTCGCGGCTTCCATGAAGACCGCGGCCACGGAGCCGTCCGCCAGGACAGCCGCCAGCGCGTCGAGGTCGTTGTACGGGAATTTCACGGTGTCGACGGCGGGGATGCCGCCCGCCATGTCGGTGGTGCCGATGAACCAGTCGTCGACGGAGAAGAACGGCTGATCGCAGATGGCGATGGTGGTGCGACCGGTGACAGCTCTGGACAGGCGGACCGCGGCGGTGGTGGCGTCGGAGCCGTTCTTGGCGAACTTCATCATGTCGGCGCCAGGTACCAGCGACAGGAAGTCCTGCGCGGCGAGCAGTTCGAGTTCGGTGGGGCGGGTGAAGCTGACACCGTCGGCGATGGCGTCTGTAACTGCGGCGAGTACGGGCGCGTAACCGTGTCCGAGCGTGACCGCGCGCAAGCCGATCCCGTATTCGACGTAACGATTCTCGTCAGCGTCCCAGACGTGTGCGCCACTGCCGCGCACCAGTATCGGGGCCATCGACTCGGGATATTGGTCTGCGCCACGGGCGTATGTATGGGCGCCACCCGGAACCAGGTCGTGCAAGCGCGCTTGCAGTTCGTTACTGCGGCGAAATCCGCGGTGCCCGTTCATGGATGTGCCTCACCGGTACTCGTTGGCGCACTCACTGATGTGCTGAACGCCCACAACTCGTGATCGGCCAGTGCGCCGCCGGGACCACGGACATAATGCATCGTGCCCTCGTGACGCAAACCCGCCTCGTGCGCGACCTCGGCACCCGCGCGGTCGGCGGTCGGCACAGCCATCGCGAGTCGCCAGATACCGAGTTGCTCGGTCGCGTACATGACCAGCAGGCGCAAGGCCCGAACGGCGACGTCGGGTCCGGCGTCGGGTGAAACCCAGAGGGCCGCACGGACATTACGGTCGAACATGTCTCTGTCGAATAGGCGGCACTCACCGGCGTAGCGTCCGGCTACGTCGATGACGAGCACGACGCCCTGCTTCCCGAGTAATCCCGGACGTGTCGACATTCTGGTGCGGTACCACTCGCGCCGAGTGTGTAGTCGGGCCCACTGCTCGCGCCGCATCGTCGCTGCGAGCACCGGGTGGGCTGCGATGCGCGCCGCGCGACGAGCGCTGAAATCGTCACGGCGTAAGGGGCGTAGGGAGACTGTCGAGTGCTCACCGCGTACTGTGCCCCGCACTTGGGCGCGGAGTGGGTCGGCGGCGTGCCACAGCCTGCCGAGCTGGTACCGAGACCATGTCCGCGCGATCGTGTACCGCGAGATCGTTGGTCGTGATGTCACGACGCGACCGGGCCCGGTCGCGTCCACCGGGCCGACGTGGGCGGACCAATCCGCGGCCAATCCGCCTGCGGGCACCCGATCGCGGGTCACTGCCCACAGTTCGTGGTCGACGCGACCGCTGCCGGTGTCGAAGTATCCGGCCATGACCGCTTCCCGCGTCCAGCGCTGGTGTATCACCCGTCGAGCGGCTGGATTGGCGACCGAGATCGGTGCGGTAATCCGGTCCAGACCGACGCTGCCGAAGCCGAAGTCGATGAGCAGTGCTACCGCGAGTCCGGCAGCGCCACGACGGGCGACCTGCCCGTCCACCCACGCACTGGCCTCGGCGGCGCCCGCCTCGATCCCGAGCAGTTCGATCTGCCCAGCGAAGCGGCCGTCGATCTCCAGCACGGTCGCGACCCGTTTACCGGCCGCGGCTTCGGTGCGGGCAGTGAGACATTCGTGGACCCAGTGGGCAGCGGTGTGGCGGTGTTCCCAGTTCAACGGCGATCGGAACCAGTGCGGCTCGATCCGGTCGCGGTCGCGGAGCCGAATGCGCCGCCAATCGGCGAAGTCATCGAACCTGGGCGGGCGTAACACCACGGTGAGGCCGCGAAAGTTCACCGGTCCCAGTCGCACATCCGCGTAGGAACGGGTCCCCGGCCTCATGTCCGAGGCCTTTGCGTGCCCAGCGTGACGGTGTGTAGTACACCGTCTGTGTCGACCGCCAGTCGCCAGTAGCCGCCTTCCGGATCCTTGAGGATCACGCCCGCGTCCGCGCGATCGGACAGCCAGGTCCCACCGGAGAGGACGGCCGCGCGTACCGCACCGTCGGAGGCTTGCGCCTGGAACAGGTCGGCATCGCCGTGCCCCGCTCTGGTCACCAGCGTGCCGGTGAATCGCGAGGTCCGTATTCCGCTGCGTCCGATCACCTGCCAACCATCGGGGAAGACCCCTGCGCGCAGATCCTCGGTCGATCCGGAGATGAGATTGACAGCGGTGCCTTCGGAGCATCCGACAGGGTCGATTCGCAATTCGATGGCGGGCGGGTCGGATTCCTGATCGAACACGACATTGGCCAAGTAGGGCTGCCTGCAGTACACCAGATCGATCCCGACGGATCTGGCCGCTACCTTGCAGTTCACCATTCCGAACTGGGCGGGCCCGCCGACCCCGTGGGTACCGACGGAAATGGCGATGTCGGCGCCTTCGAACCAGATATTGGTCAGCCACCAGTCGTTGGCCGCGCCGTCGATCTGCAAGTGCCGACCGGTGGTCCGAGGATCGCGGTCGGAGACGAACTCGACATTGGTCAGCGCCAGACCCGCGTTGTGGTCATTGCCGGTGCCGAGTACGCCGACATAATTGCTGGTGAATTTCGAGGAGGTCACATAATTCTGGATACATCGGGTTTCAAGGCCGACACCGAAATTGTTGATATCGCAGTTGATGAACGCGGTGCCGCCGGTATTGCGATCCAGCACGATCCCACGCTGGGCGAGGAACCGGGGGTGGTTGTCGCTGAGATGGTTTCCGCGCACGACCACGCCATCGAAGGAACACCGGAAACACTCCGACAGGACGAAACCGGTCGCGCTCGGGCCCGTCAGGTGAAAACCGATGCGGGAGAACCTGACCCGGTTGCGCTTCTCCAGGCGGATCAGCGTGACGTCGTCCTCGCACAGCACTGTGCTGACATCGCCGCCGTCGCCGAGAACGGTGGCGTAATCGGCCATCTCGGGCCATGACCGGACGCGATAGGTGCCGGCCGGCAGATAAAGCACCAGCGACTGATCCCGCACTGCCGCGGCGGCCGCGATGGCGTCGGTGTCGTCGGCCTTGCCGTCACCGACAGCGCCGTAGTCACGCACGTTGCGCGCCGCCGGCGCGTCAGTGACCCGTGGTGACCGGAATTCGACATCCGTCTCGGGGGCGGGTGAGCACGCGGCCGCGAGTGGTAACACCGCGGCCGCCCCGAAGGTGGCCGTCAGGAGACGGCGCCGCCCCACTGATTCCTCTGTCATGCAGGCAGCCATTCCAGGAAGCGGTTGAGGGGAGTCGCCGGTTTGCTGTACACCACAACACCGGTCAACCCGGACTCGCCGAGGGTCGACAGCGCGTTGCGTAGGCCGACAGTGGTGAGCGCGCCTGATTCGACAATTCCAACGGTGACATCACACAGCGGCGCGACACAGATCGCTTCGGCGGCGACGGTGACCGGTGCCGTCTCGACGATGACGTGGTCGAATCGTGAGGTGAGGTCGGCAAGCAGTTCGATGAATCGCCCCGACGCAAGCAGATCGGGTGTCTGGTTGTCGGCCGCGCCCAACGGAAGAAACGCGATCCCGGTCTCCGACCACGGTGTCATCGCGCGGCCGATCGGCAGGGTGCCACGTAGGACGGCGGCGATTCCGGGGCTGTCGCTGGGAATGAGCGACGAACTTCCCCCACCGCTGGTGTCGGCGTCGATGAGGAGCACGTGCTGCTCGCTGTCGGCCAGCGAACAGGCGAGTGCCATCGCTACTTCCGGCTCCGATTTCGGCGACAAACTCGTCAGATGCACTGTTCTCGCGGCGTTGTACTGACGCAACCGACTACGCAACCGCCGGGTCTCGCCCTCGGCGCCGGGTCTGCCCTCGTCGATCACACCGAGAACCGGGACGGGTAGGGCCGCCGCGATCGCCGCCGACGTGCGCAGCGACCGGTCGGTGCGTTCGCGCACGAACGCGGCCCCGGTGCCCAGCGCGAGACCGGCGATCAGTCCGAGAAGTACCAGTCGGCTGGATGGTTGGCCGATGGGGGCACTCGGCACCGCGGCCCGGTCCACCACAGCGACTCGGGCAGCCGGTGCGGCGCCACGCTGAATGGATTCGAGTTCATCGATGAGCGTGCGGAATTGGGCGACGGTGGCGTCGGCGAGATTGCGCGCCACTGTCGGCGTCGAATCCTGTACCGCGATGATGATCACCGTCGTGGCGGGCGGCGAGCTCACGGTGATCTTTGCCCGCATTTGTTCCGGCGTGATCCTCAGACCCTGATCATCGACGACGCGCGCGGCCACCGTGGTCGAGGTCGCCAGATCGAGGTACGAACGCACCCGCTGCTGTGCGGCCAACCCACCCTGATAGGAGTCGTTCACCGAGGTACCGGTCGCCATCGAGACATACATGGAACTGGTGGCTGAGTAGGTGGTCGGCATAGTCTGTGCGTAAGCCGCCGAGGCTGCGGTGCACACCAGCGCGACGGCGACGATCAACAGCCACCGCTGCCGCACGATTCGCCAAATATCGATCAAACCCATCGCTGGGACTCCATTTCCCCTGATTTCACAGTTGTTTCGGTACGTCGGAACTCAGCGACGACCAGATAGACCAACCACACGAGCACGGCGGTCTGCGCGAACTTCCCGAGGTCTTCCATGCTGCCGAGCACCCCGCGCTCGAATAGCGTGGATCCTCCGGTGACGGCCAATCCGAGCACGACCACCGGGATCCATCGTGAGTACAGCGTCGCGGCCCAGGTCAGCAGCAGCGCGAAGGTGAACAGCGCGCCGAGGACCACGCCGGGGTAACCGCCGAGCACGTACCCCTCATTGAAGTTTCCTTCCGCGAGGGACACCGTCACCGTGCTCATGTCGACAGAAGCGCCGCGGACCTCGGTCGCCCAGGCAGTTCCGGATTGGAACTTCTCGATCCCGAGCAATGGGCCCGGAATCAAACTGAGACTTGTGTTCTGGGCGACCTCACCGGGTGTCAGCCAGCCGCCCGGCCCGTAATACAGTGCATCGGTGGCGGCTTCGAGCAAATCGAATCGTCGCAGGATGCTCAGGAACGGGCGCACATTCTCCGGGTAAATCGCATCGACCTGGTCCGCGTCGCCCTGGGCGGAACCAGCGGACTTGAACGACTGCAACCACCCGAAGCCGAGTGCGCCGACGACGCCGATTCCGACAACCCCGAGCGCGGTGCGTTTGCTCCAGCCGACCATCGAGAAGCGGATCACCAGTGTCAGTGCCGCACCGAGGATCGGCGTCTTGGATTGCACGATCGCTGACCACCACAGCTCACCGGCGAGCAGTCCGGCCAGGATCAGCGCGGTCCGGCGCGGATCGGGCGAGCGAACGAACAAGATCAGCCCGATCGCCGCGATCGACGCGGGCACGGCGAGCAGGGCGAGCGCGGGGTTGGCGCTGGACACCTCCCCAGCGGTGCCGGTCGAGCCTGTGGCCGTCGCCGCGGCCCGGCCGAGCATGGTGACGATGTACAGGACGACGAGGGTGGGCACGAAGTCGGGGTCGTCGAGGACTCTGGGACACCGTGGTGGTCGTCCGCGCGCCCACACGGCATAGGCCACGACCAGACCCGCGTACACCCACACGCCGAACATGACGTGTTCGAGCGCCAGCGCGATGCCACGGTCATAACCCAGATTCGCCAGTCGCGGATCTGGGACGTTGTCACCGAAGTGCGGTTCCGGGCGTACCGCGAGCAGCACCAGCGGGCGCGCGACGTAGGACAGCGACCAGAACACGGCCTGGGCGATGAGAAAAACCCGGGCGACGCCGGGAACCCACAGCGCGGCGACCACGATGACCAGCAACGCCACGGTGATGGCGGTGACGGTGGCCGATGCGTTCAGGGCCTCGCCTCCTGCGCCAGGGCGACGATCTCGCGGGCACGGTCCACATATCGATGTCCGTCGGCGACGATGCGCCGGTGCCCGGCGGCCGCCACCGCGGCGACCCGGTCGGGTTCGGCCGCACAACGGTCGAGAATGTCTGTGAGCTCGGCGGAGCCGGAGTACAGGAAGCACTCGGTGGAGTCATCGAGCAGTTCCGCGTGTTCGTCGGTGCGTTGACCGACGAACAGCCCTGCGGCGGCGGGTACTTCGAACGTGCGGCAGGTGTGAGTATCCCGGTTGTCGGAATTCAGCAGGACCAGGTTCGCGTCGATCTGGGCGATCGCGGCCGAGTACTGCGCACCGTAGACGGCCCCACTCACATGCGCGCGGGTGGCGCGGAGTTCGGGGACCCGGCGCCAGCCGGGACCACGGATGAGCATGCGCTCGCCATACCGTCGAGCCAGATCGACCAGGTCGGCGCGGCGATCCGGTCGGCACACCCCGATGAACCCGACCAGGTAGCGCCGGGCGTCGCGGCGAGCGGTCGGGTGGTGCCATGCCGGATCGTAGGCGCTGCGCACGAAACCGACCGCGCGAGCGCCACGCGCCCGCAGCTCTGCCACATTGTGCCGTTTGGTGGTGACGACGAGGTCCCACTCCGGTTCGTGCGCGAGGTAGGCCGCGCTGAGGTTCTCCGGATTCGACACATCATCGGCGCTGTAGTGCACATGCACAGCCGCGGGCAGATCGAGCAGTCTGCGCTGGTCGAGGTGGATTCCTTTGAACACGAACACCATATCGGGCGCGAAGTCCGCAGCGCTACGCTCGATTCGTTCGTGGATCGCGCGCACCTGCCACGGTGCTCGGTGACCGCGAGCTTTCGCGTACACCCAGGGCGGCGACAGCCGGGTCGGCACAGTGACGGCGGTCGAGTCGACGACGAGGACCTCGTTGCCCGCCTGTCGAAAGCCGTCGGCGAGTGAGCGGGCATTGCTGCCGAGCCAGTCGTCGCCGATGAACAGTATTTTCATGCGTGAAAATCTTTCTCGATTCGGTCGCGCACGACCAGCATCCTGATCCGTGCCAGATACCAGGCAGCGACGGCGTACTCGACCAGCACACTGCCGTAGACGAGGGTGAGTACGGAGTGGGTGCGCAGGGTCAGTCCCAGCGCGCACGCGGCGATGACGGTGCCGATCACCGCGCCGATCAGCACACCGACTGTGTCGTTGCGAACCGGCAGGATGGCGGTTGTGATGAAGGAGGTGACGGTGGTGGCGGGCAGGATGAGGACCTCGACACGCAACAGCGTTGCCGCGCGAACGAATTCGGCCCCGAAGATCAGCTCGATCAGCAGCGGCGCACTGACCCATACCGCCGCACTGACCACTGCTGCCAACGCCACGCAGGCCGCGAGCACGCGCAGACTGTCGCGCCAGAACCCACTGTCGGCGCTGCGCCTGGCCATGCGGGGCAGGAGGGCGAACCCGATCGGGTCCAGCAGCGACTGCACTGCTCGCACCAGGCGGTCACCCGCGGAGTACAGCCCGAGTGACGCGGCGTCGAGCACACCCGAATACAGCGCGGCCGCGCCCTGCCCGTAGCTGGTGGTCATCAAACGAGACGCGAAGACTGATGCGCCGGTGCGCAACAGGTCGCGAACGGCGCGCGGCCGACTCGGTGGGCCGTATCGCCGCGTGGTGTCGATCCAGGTCGCTACGACAGTCGGCACCGAGGAGACCAGCAGGCACAGCAGGGCGACCTGCGCGCTCGGGAAGCGAGGCAGCACCCCGAGTAACAGCGCGAGGTAGCCGATACGGCCGATGCCCTGATAAGCCGTCGACGCGCCGAAGCGGCCCTGCCCGATGAGCAGCCAGTCCTCCGACATCGACCACAATCCGCCTGCGAAAAGACCGAGCAGGATCATCTGCACCGGTTCCGGCGCACCGGCGACCCAGCCGACGGAGAGCAGAAGCGCCAGCGTGAGAACGGCACTCGCCCGCACGGCCAGGTAGTCGCCGCGCAGCTGGTTGATCGCGGCGAAGCGCGCGCTGCCCCGAGTACTGCCCTCGGCGTCGGGAACGCGGGCTGCCATGTACGACGTGATGCCCAGGTCCACCACCAATGATCCGATGAAATAGGCCGACATCGCTATCGCTAGCAAGCCGAGACCGTGTGCGCCGAGCACCCGGGCGATCAACGGCACCGTGACAAACGTGACCAGGTATTGCCCGTACTTGCCGAAGCTGACGAATCCGATGTCACGCAGGACTGTCAGCGGGCTCGACTTCGCGTGTTTGCCACCACCGCCCGCGCCGCGAAAACCGTCGGCGCGGCGATGCGCGCCGGCCGTTCGGGGAATCGCCTGGATACGCGGGAATACATCGGTGGTAACGGTGGCCAGGTAGTGATCGTTGTCAATCACCGCGCGTCACCACGGTGTCGAGGAAGTCGGCGACCACATGCGCGGTCGCGGTGATGTCGAAGTCGCGGGCGCGCCCGCGACCCGCCAGCGCGAGCTGGGCACGTGCGGCGGGGTCTGCCAACAGGGACTCCAGCGCGTCGGCGAGGGCGACGACATCGCCACTCGGTACGAGCAGACCGTGGACGCCGGGGTCGATGATCTCGTCGGGCCCGCCCGGGACCGAGGCGATCACTGCGGCGCCCGCGGCCATCCCTTCGACGACTACTTGTCCGAACGGCTCCGGCAGCACCGAGCAGTGCACGAGAATGTCTGTGGTGGTGAGGTATTCGCTGGGATCATCGATGTGTCCGGTGAATTCGGCGGGTATTCCCAGGTCGGCGGCCAGCTTCTCCAACTGTGCGCGAAAGGCTTCTTCGCCGAAGAAGGTGCCGCCGACCAATAGCACTCGGGCGGGTCGTACCGGAAGGGTCGCGACAGCCCGCAGGAAGACGTCCTGGCCTTTCCACGGACTGAGTCGCCCGACCACCGTGACCACCGCGTCGGCGGCTGGCCGAACCCGCGGGCGTGCTCGTGCCGCGGTGAGTTCCACGCCGGGATACGCCACGGCAGTCGGAACAGCGGCGGGCAGCGTGGCCGCGGTCGCGCGGCTGTTGGCAAGCTGTCCAGCGCAGACGGCGCGCGCGAGGATCCGGATCGCGATGGTGGGCAGTCGGCCGAAGTAGTCGGTTGCGATGCGATCGTGTACCTGCCATACCAGGGGCACCCGTGCGCGCCGCGCCGCCACCGCGCCGAGCACGAGCGCCTTGGTGCTCTCCGCGACCACCACGTCCGCGCGTGCCTCGCGCACGACGGCGCCGAGGACCCAGCCCAGCCGCAGCAGGGCGAGGAATCCTGTCGCCAGGCCGAGGAGCCCGGTGCCGATCTTCATCGATCTCGAGTCGAAATCGCTACGCACGACCATGGTTTCGATGCCGAGTGCGCGCATCCGCGCCACCATAGGACCGTCCTCGGTGAACACCATGGTCACCTCGTGACGCCCGGTGGCGCGCAGCGCGACGAGCAGGCGCGAAGTGGCCAGTTCGGCGCCCGAGGGTGCCGCGGTGTGTGCGAGGAAGAGGGCGCGGCTCATCGGAGATCCCGGTACAGCGCCGTGTGTCTGGCGGCGGCGACGTCCCAGGTGAATGTCTCCGCGTGCGCGCGGCAGGCGGCTGGATCGGGTAGGGCGCCGTTGAGCCCCGTGACAAGTCGGTCGCCGAGGGCGTCGGACGAACCGGCGGGCACGATCAGAGTGGGGTCGAGATCGCGGACGGCGTCGGGCAGGCCGCCGCAGTCGGTGACGATCGGCGCACGTCCCGCGGCCAAGGACTCCAGCGCGATCAGCCCGAATCCTTCCAGTGCGACGGTGGGAACCACCGACACGGTGGCTCGCGCGTACAGGTCGGTGAGGCGGTCGTCGTCGACGCGTCCGGTGAAGGTGACGGTGTCAGCGAGTGGGGCGGCTTGCGCGCGCAGTTCGCGTTCTGCGGTACCGGTACCGACGACGACGAGCCGGGCGTCGGGGTGGACTGCCAGTACCTGCGGCCAGGCGCGCAACAGGACGTCGATGCCCATGCGGCGTTCGAGCCTGCGCACACACAGCACGGTGCGGGTGGGCGTCGACAGGTCGTGGGGTGCCACGTGGAATCGGCGCAGATCCACACCGGGCGGAATGATCGAGATGCGTTCCGGCGCGACGTTGTAGTCGCGCTCGAGGACATCGCGGAATGTGCCGGACAGCACGATGAATCGGTCGGCACCGCGATAGCGGAGCCGCTCGAAGAGATGTTTCGCGCGCACCGCCACGGCTGATTCCCCTGCCATGGCGCTCTCCTGCGCCCATGGTCCGTGGAAGTGAACAACCAGTGGCAGCGCCGTGGCGCCGGATCGCGCGAGCGGCCCGTACAGGCAGAAGTGCCGATCGATGACCGTGCCGCGAGCGAGGTGGTCGCGCGCGGTGAAAGCGGTACGTGTACGCCGCAGCGTCGAACCACCTGCCGGACCCCATGATCCAGCGCCGACGTCGTCGGCCGTTCCGAACGCCGCGGCGGTGACCGACACCCCCGGGTGCTGTGCCATTGCACGGTACAGATCGGTGAAATACCGGTTCAGCCCACCCGGTGCCGCGCCGAACCACTCCGACCCGGTCATATGGACATTGACCGTTCCGGTCCCAGTCGTCAACCCCCGCACCCTTCATCTGTGTCTCGCGACGTGCTCCCGACCGGCGAAATTCGCGTCGTACCCATATTCTAGGGGAGTAAACGCGATCGGTCCTAATGAGCGTCGATGCGGTAGATTCGGCTCCCGAGCGGTGGAGTTCATCAGTGGTGTCGGGGTAACGGGTGGTTTGGCATGAATTCCAGGTTGACGGTCTGTGTGCCCGCTTACGATGCCGAGCGAACCCTCGGGGTGACATTGCGAGCGCTGCTGGTCGAGGATGTCGATTTCGAGCTGTTGATCCTCGACAACGCCAGTGCCGATCGCACCGGGGAGATCGCGCGGTCGACCGGTGATCCCCGGGTGCGGGTGCTGCGGAACGAGTCGGTGCTGCCGATCGGGGCCAACTGGGACCGGGTGATCCGGGCCGCGTCGCGCGAACTGGTGAAAGTGGTGTGCGCCGACGACATTCTGCGCCCCGGCGCGCTGACCGAGCAGATCGAGTTGATGGCCGACCCGTCGGTCGCGATCTGCGCGGGGCGCTTCGACGTGATCGATGAGAACGGCGACTTGCTAGAGACCGACCTCGGCCTGCCAGGTCTGCTCGGCCGCCGCACACCGCGAGAACTGGCCAAGGTCATCGTGCGTCGCGGTCCGGCCGAATTCGGGCCCACGGCCGCGGCGATGTTCCGCCTCGCCGACTACCAGCGGGTCGGCGGTCTGCGCCCCGACCTGGTGTTCCCGATGGATGTCGACCTGTTCGCCCGCGTGGCCACCGGCGGTCACTTCGTCGGCATGGACCGCATCGTCGCCGCTTGGCGAAACTCCTCGTTCAACCTGTGCAGCCGCACCACGACCAGGTCCAAGCTGACCGACATGTACCGCTTCCACCACCGCATCGCCACCGACTATCCCGAATTGGTCACGCGCGCCGACGTTTTCACCGGCGATCTGCGTTTGGTCGGCCAGATCATGGAACGGGTGCGGGTTCGGACACTGGGCGCGGTCGGGCGAGGCGCATGAGAACGGCCGCCACCACCTGGTGACGGCCGTGCTACGTGGGGATCAGATCGAGAAGGTCTTGCCGTAGGTGACGACGGTGTCGCCGCCGGAGCCGACGATCTTCACGAACGGGCGGACGTTGGTCTGGCCGAGGACACCGGTGACGGTGCCGTGGAAACCCGAAAGGCGAAGCACGCCTTCGGCTCCCGAGATATCGCCACCGGCGACCTCGACCTCCTGGATGCCGGGACCGAAACCGACGGCGACTTCGATGCCTGCTTGGGGGATGAGGCCGTCGATGGTGGCGCTCGGGTCGGAGCCGAGCTCGATGCCAAGGCTCGGCGTCGACCACTCGAACTTCAGCTTGCCGTCGAGGGTGGCGGGGTAGCCGACCTGGTAGCCGACGATGATCTTGCCCGACCACGCCTCGGCCTCGGGGCCGGTGACCCGGTAGGAGGCCGCGCCGCTGTGGAACCACTCACGGGTGAGGGGGTTGCCGTCGAGCGGTGCGACGAAGTCGACCCTTGTGTCGGACTGGATGGCCTCGACGGTGCGGTTCTTGCCGTCGAGAACGGTACTGCTGCTGTCGATTTCGGCACCGGCGGAACCGGCACCCATGGCGAGACCGACGGCGATGGCCGAAGCCATCGCGGCGACGCGAAGCGCGCGCGGACGAAGCACGGTAATTCCCCTCATCAGAGTTCTTCCCCTGGATACTCGCCCGCCGAACGCTGCGTTCGACGCCGCTGGCCCCCTGTGATCCGGGCACCGGCCACCGCGACACTGCGATGGTCCAGCGGTGACCGGAACCCGATCATGGTGCGGCGCTGGGCGATCCGAGTATCCCACGGGATTCGGCGACGCGCTGATCAACATAAGATCGTCTATGCCACAGTCTTCACACGCGACTATTACCGGCGTGGGCCCGCCGGGTCGTCGATAATCCAGCGGCCGTCGAGTTCGGGCAGTCCGGCGCTCACCTCGGCGAGCAGATCGGGCAGGGTCAGCAGGACGACATCGGGGTCGGCGGCGACGAGGTCGGCGGGGGAGATGATCGGCACGTCCGTACCGGGCATCCGGCAGCCCTGCTTGGCCGGTGAGGCATCGGCCACTCCGGCGAGCAGTCCGCGGTGCGCGCCCGCCATGCTCAACAGGGCGACGGCCCGTGACGCGGCGCCGTAGGCGTACACCCGATGTCCTTGTGCGGCACCGCCGTCCAGCCAGTCGCGGAGGGTGCCGACGTGGCTGTCGACGGTCTCCTGCAGGCCCGCGATGGCGCGGAGCGAATCGGCCTCGGTCGTGAGAATCCGCCGCACCGTGGGATCGGGAGCGTGCTCACCGTGGCGAACCGCGAGGAGCACGGTGCCACCGTAGAGGTCGAACTCCCACGCGGTGACCACGCTCATCCCCGCAGCCCGCAGGAGTGTGCGCAGGGTGTCCAGGGAGTAGTACGCGAAGTGCCCGTGCCGCAACGCATTCCACTGTCCCTGCGCCACGATCGTGGCCAGCGAGTGGTACTGCACCAGCAGCACGCCGTCGGGCGCCGTCGCCGCGGCACGTGCGGCGAAGGCCGCTCGCTGGTCCGGTTCGTGCATGATGCCGAAACAATCGAGGACCACATCGGCGGGGCCGTCGGCGATCTCGCTGAAGCCGTGCTCGTCGAGCAGGGGCAGCCAGGTGCCGCCATGGGGGCTGCCGAACTCGGTCACTGTCGAGCCGCGCAGCAGCCCGGCGTCGTGGACCAGGCGCACCGCCTCGGCGGCTTGGTCGCGCAGGGCCTGCGGTTCGATGCCGCGAGGCTCCGCCGTGACGGTGTCGTCGTCGGCGAGTTGGGCCAGCCCGCACGCCGCGCACCGGTCCATGCGCAGCGGGTGGCCCACCTCGAGGGTCGCGATCGGAGTGTCACGTGGCGGAAAGTGATCGGCCGCGGGCACTGTGCCGAGGTCGAGAACAGGGGTGAGCGCGGTCTTCGCGCAACCACGGCATCGGCGGGTCATGTAAGGATGTCCTCGTGCGTATCGAGCGGACCGAACTGGCCGACGTGGTGGTACTCGTTCCCGAACCGTTCCGGGACGAGCGTGGATTGTTCACCCGTACTTTCGACGCGGGCGAGTTCGACGCCCACCTCGGGGTGCCGGGGGCGGCGGCGACATTCGTGCAGGATTCGCAGTCGCGGTCGGTGCGCGGGGTGATCCGCGGCATGCACGGACGTGGCGGACGCGGTGAGGCCAAGCTGGTGCGCTGCGCACACGGCGCGGTGCACGACGTACTCGTCGACATCCGGCCGGAGTCGCCGACTTTCGGTGCGCGCCAAGCATTCCGGCTCGACGACGAGCAGTTCCACCACCTGTACGTGCCGCCGGGATTCCTGCACGGATTCCAGGCGCTCACCGACATCGCCGACGTCTGCTACCGCATCGACCGCCCGCACGATCCGGCCGAGGATCTCGGGGTCGCCTACGACGACCCCGAGCTGGCCATCGACTGGCCGCTGCCCGTCGGCCCGGTCTCCGCGCGAGACGCCGACGCCGGGAGCTGGGCCGCGCTGCTGGCTAGGCTGAAGCCGACGCACTGATCCGGCGCAGCCGCGCGTCCAGCACGCCGGAATCGCACAGGCCCTGCAGGTGCGGCAGCCGGGTGAACCGGCGGAAGAACGCGTCCGAGGTGAGTCCGCGCGCGGTGTACTCGGTGAACAGTTCGGCGGCGCCCGCGGGCACCGTCCACTGCGCCTCGAAGCCGAGAACCGCACGCGCGTAAGAGAAGTCGACCCGGTAGGAGCGCGGATCGGCGCCGCTCTCGCCGGTGATCAGCAGGCTGGAGCCGGGCACTGCCTCGACCACCGAGGCGGCGATCTCGGCGACGGTGAGGTTGTTGACCTCGGTGCCGATATTGAACGCCCGGCACGAGACGTCGGCGGCCGGTGCGGTGAGGCAGGTGGCGAACGCGGTCGCGATGTCCTGCGCGTGCACCAGGGGCCGCCACGGGGTGCCGTCGGAGAGCACCTTCACCTCGCCGGTGAGTACCGCGTAGCCCACCAGGTTGTTGAGCACGATATCGGCGCGCAGACGCGGCGAGAAGCCGAAAGCCGTTGCGTTGCGCAGGAATACCGGGACGAAATCGTCGTCGGCCATGGCGGCCACATCGTCTTCGACGCGCACCTTGCTCTCGGCGTACGGCGTGATCGGGCGCAGCGGCGCGTCCTCGGTGACGAGGTCGGCACCGGCGGCACCGTAGACCGAACACGTCGACGCGTAGAGGAACCGCGAGACCCCGGCTTCCTTGGCGAGACGGGCCAGCCGCACCGACGCGTGATGGTTGATGTCGTAGGTGATCTCCGGCGCCAGCGCACCGAGCGGATCGTTCGACAGCGCGGCCAGGTGGATCACCGCGTCGAAGCCACGCAGCTGCTCGACGGTGACCTCGCGCAGGTCAACCGCCAAACCCTCTGGGTCACCGGCGAATTCGCCCAGCACACAGTCGGCGAAGTAGCCGATGTCCAGACCGGTGACCTGATGGCCCGCCGCCTGCAACACCGGCACCATCACGG
Organism: Nocardia sp. NPDC058658; assembly: GCF_042716665.1. Classification (NCBI taxonomy): domain Bacteria; kingdom Bacillati; phylum Actinomycetota; class Actinomycetes; order Mycobacteriales; family Nocardiaceae; genus Nocardia; species Nocardia sp. NPDC058658. Next base: position 322,681 of record NZ_JBHXRR010000001.1, on the reverse strand, counting down.
TGCCGAGATAGCCCTGGTGCCCGGTGACCAATACCCGCATGTTCACGTCTGTTCCCATCTGATGATCGCTTTGTCGAGCACGAACGCCTCGGCATACGGTGCGTGGCACTGCACGCCACGCATCCGGGCCAACCCGAGGAAGGCCTGGTCGTCGAACCAGTCGCGGCCGGTCTGCGACGGATAGTGTTTGTGCAGCAGTTCCGACTTCTGTTGTGCCAGTGCGTGACTCAACGGGTGATACAGGGTGGGAGCCGGGGTGTCGGTCTCCCACTTGAGGATTTCGTAACCCAGGGTCAGGTGGTCGCGGAACTCGGTCGGCACCAGTTCGGCGAGCAGGCGATGGTCCTGGTGGGCGTCGTCCCGGTGTGGGGCGAACACCACTTCGGGTTCACCGCCACGACGGAATTCGGCGAGGGCGTCCTTGATCCGGTCCCAGTGCGCGGGGGCGCGACCGTCGGGCACATCGAGAACCCGCAGCTCCGGCTCGGTGCCCGAGCAGAACGCGGTCAAGGCCGCCCGCTCTTCGTCCTCGCGTGCGGTGCCGCCGCCGGAGAGCACCAGCGCCCGCACCTCGACACCGGGATCGGCGCCGGTGAGCGCGAGAAGTGTTGCGCCCATACCGATCGCGATGTCGTCGCAGTGCGCGCCGAGCACCGCGATCCGGCGTGGTGGACGGGTGAACAACCCGATCACGGCTGGTCCCACACCATCCACGGGCGCGTGCCGTTGCGGTAGGCGTCGTCGAGTTCGGCGCGTTCCTTGAAGGTGTCGGCCGGCTTCCAGAAGCCCATGTGCTGATACCCGAAGAGCCTGCCCTGCCCGGCCAGCGCACCACACGCGTCGGCCACCAGATCGCCGCCCGGCGGGAGCAGATCGAAGATCTCCTGGCTGAGCACGAAGTAGCCGCCGTTCTCCCACAGCGGCATCTGGGCCACCGGCACGATGTCCTTCACCTCGCCCGTCGGGGAGATGTCCACGCAGTGGAACGAGGACTGCGGCGGCACCACCATCATCGACGCGGCCGCACCCGAGGCATGGAAACGCTCGATCATGGTGTCCAGCGGGGCGTCGGTGAGAACATCGGCGTAGTTGGCCAGGAAGTACTCGTCGCCGTCGAGGTGCTCGCGCACCCGGCGCAGCCGCTCGCCGATCGCGGATTCGACACCGGTGTCGACGAAGGTGATCGACCAGTCGCTGATATCGCTACCGAGCAACTCCACTTCGCCGTTGCGGATCACGAAGTCGTTGGACGCCGACTCCTGGTAGGTGAGGAAGAAGTCCTTGATGTGCTCGGCGCCGTACCCCAGGCACAGGACGAACTCCTTGTGACCGTAGTGCGCGTAGTAGCGCATCACATGCCACAGCAGCGGGCGCGGGCCGACCAGCTGCATCGGCTTGGGCACGACGTCGTCGGAGCCGCCGCGCATGCGCATGCCGTATCCGCCGCAGAACAGTACGACCTTCATCGGTTCGTTCACCTTCATTCGGAGTGTGCGCCGGCCGCGACCGGTTCGCTCGCCGGGACGCCACGATGCAGCACCGGCAGTGGATACACGAGTTCGCCACCCCAGTCGCCGACATGGCTGAGCTGGGCGGTGATCTCGGTTTCGAGATTCCAAGGCAGGACGAGCACCACGTCGGGCTTGTCCGTGTCGATGCGCTCCGGCGGGTGGATCGGGATCCGGGTGCCGGGGGTGTAGCGGCCGTGCTTGTAGGGGTTGCGGTCCACGGTGTACTCGAGCAGGTCGGGCCGGATACCGCAGTAGTTGAGCAGGGTGTTGCCCTTGCCGGGGGCGCCGTATCCGACCACCCGCTTGCCCGCCGCGCGGCAGTCGAGCAGGAAGCGCAGCAGGTCCTGGCGGACCGATTCCGCGCGGGCGCCGAGCGCGGCGTAACCGGCCGGTTCGTGCAGGCCCGCGGCGCGTTCGAGGTCGAGGACCTCGCCGACCCTGGCGCTCGGTTCGGCGACGGCGTCGGGTCGCGCCCACAGGCGGATCGAGCCGCCGTGAGTGCCGAGGAGTTCGACATCGACGACGGTGAGCCCGGCGATCGCCAGTGCGCGCTGGGCGGAATGGACGGTGTAGTACTGGAAATGCTCGTGGTAGATGGTGTCGAACTGGCCGAGCTCGACGAGGTTCAGTGCGTGGTGCACCTCGATGCTGAGCCAGCCGTCGTCGCTGAGCAGGGTGCGCAGCGCGTGGGTGAACCCACGCAGGTCGGGGACGTGGGCGTAGACATTGTTGGCCACCACCAGGTCCGCCGGACCGTGCTCGGCGCGCACGCGGGCGGCCGAATCCTGTTCCAGGAACGCGGTTTCCGTCGGCACCCCGGCCTGGCGCGCCGCGAGACCCACATTGACCGATGGCTCGATGCCGAGGCAGCGGATGCCGCGGGCGACCGCGTGGCGCAACAGGTAGCCGTCGTTGCTGGCCACCTCCACGACGAACGAGTCGGGGCCGAGGTCGAGGCGCTGCGCGGCGTCGGCGACGAACTGTTCGGCGTGGCGGACCCAGCTGTCGGAGAACGAGGAGAAGTACGCGTACTCGGTGAAGGTGTCCTCGGGGGTGATCAACGCTGGGATCTGCAACAGCAGGCAATCCTCACACAGCCGCAGATGCAGCGGATACGTCGACTCGGGCAGATCGAGTTCGGTCTCGGACAGGAAGCTCTCGCACGGGGGCGTGGCACCCAGGTCGAGCACGCTCGTGAGCCTTTCGGAATCACAGAGTCGACATTGCACGTGGAGCCCCCACCTTCTTACACATTCACCAGAGCTGTCACGGCCGATGCCGGACATGCCGAAAGTCGGTCCGACGGGGCAAGACGTTACAGGCGAACGCTCACAAATTCGATTCCGAAGTGATGGGTCGGACATGGATTCGTGATAGGTTTTGCGGTTCGACTGGGCCTTCTTGTCGATCGACAATCACTGATTGCCTCGACCATTGCTCGAGGCTTTGTGATGTCAATCATGCGGGAAAGGTATTTCCCTGCATTCATATCGAAAGGCAATGGGTTGACGCCTGCCCTGCAGGGACGCGCTGGAACAGCGCAGTATTCTCTGGAATGTCTTGGTGCGCTCGCGGTTCGATGCGAACCTCTGCGAACGACCTGTAACAATCGGCCGTCGAAGATCGAATCGTGGGGAAGTAGAGCAGCGGCATCCGCCGACGCCCGATCGATGGGGTTCGGGAAGCAACTCGTTTCTCGAAGGGGAAGTGTGGACTCATGAGCTACGAGCTCACCGGTGTCAGTGATGTAGATGTCGTCACCGGCGTTCCTATACGGAGCCGAACGGCTCGTGAGAACTGGCAGTCCGCGTTTGTACAACGACTGGTCGTTACCGATGTCGTCGCGGTAGTCGGCGCGGTCGGCGCCGCGCAGGCTATTCGCTTCGGTGGGCCCGCCGAACCGCCGCTGGCTTGGCCACTGCCGTACGAGGTCGGGTACTCGGTGGTGTCGCTGGTACTGGCTGCGGGCTGGCTGACCCTGCTACACGGGTACGGCACGCGCGCGCCCGAGGTGATCGGCACCGGCAGTGAGGAATTCCGCAGGCTGGTCTCGGTGACGCTGCGACTGTTCGGCGCGTTGGCGATTCTCGCTCTGCTCTTTCGGGTCGAGGTCGCACGGGGGTATCTCGCCATCGCGTTGCCCGCTGGATTGTTCGCGCTCATCGTCGGTCGGCTGGCCTGGCGGTTCCGGCTGCGGACGCGACGGGCAGCGGGACACTGCCACACCGCGGTGCTCGTAGTCGGAACGCCGGAGGCCGCGGGTGCGATGGCCACCGCGTTCACCGGGGACCCCAGATCCGGTTACCGTGTCGTCGGAGTGTGCGTGCCCGCGGGCTCGGCGGAGTACCGATTCGGCACGCCTGACGGACCGTCTGTACTCGGCGACGACCGCTCTGTGCTCGATTCGGTGCGCCGGAGCGGGGCCGACTCGGTCGCGGTGGCGGCAACTGAGCATCTGGGCCCGGCCGAACTTCGGCGCATGGCCTGGGAATTGGATCCGCTCGGTGTCGATCTGATCGTGGCGCCCGGTGTGGTCGACATCGCCGGGGTGCGCCTGAGCAATCGCCTCGTCGCGGGAATGCCGATGCTGCACATCGATCGGCCGCGATACGGTCTGGCCAAATCCAGCCGTAAGGCGCTGTTCGACGTGTGTTTCGCCATAGTGGTGCTGGTGCTGATCGCGCCGATGCTCGCCGCCATCGCGATCGCGGTGAAGCTGACGAGCCCCGGCCCGGTGTTCTACCTGTCCGAGCGGATCGGGCGCGACGGTGCGCCGTTCCGGATGGTCAAATTCCGCAGCATGCGTCCCGACGCCGACACGGCGGTGGACGACCTCATCGCGGAGCACGGCGGAAACCCGGTGTTCTTCAAGGTCAAAGACGATCCGCGGGTGACCACCGTCGGCCGGTTCCTGCGCAAGTACAGCCTCGACGAGTTGCCCCAGTTCTTCAATGTGCTGCGCGGCGACATGAGCGTGGTCGGGCCTCGCCCGCAGGTGCAGCGTGAGGTCGACAGCTATGACGGGGAGATGCGGCGGCGACTGCTGGTGAAGCCGGGTGTCACCGGGTTGTGGCAGGTCAGCGGGCGCTCGGACCTGTCGCCGGAGGATTCGGTGCGGCTTGACCTGTCCTATGTCGAGAACTGGTCGATGGTCCTGGATCTGGCGTTGATCGCGCGCACCATCGGGGTGGTCACCCGCGGCGACGGCGCGTACTGAAACCGCCGGTGGTGCGTGAATCACCACCGGCGGTTCGGCAACGACCATGGCGCCGCACTCCCGGCGGTGTGCGCGGCGCACGTCGGTCAGCGCAGGTCGCGGCGGCGGAAGGCGATGAGGCCCACGAGGATTCCCGTTCCGGCCAGGGCTGCGAGGGAGGTGATCGGCACGATGTCGAATGCCGCGCCCGGCAGTTTCGGCGGGTGGACGAAGGGGACCAGATCGAGGATCCACTGCGGGAAACTGCCGAGCGAACCGAGCAGGAAGATCACGATCATCGCGCTCAGGACGGCCCAAGCCAGTGCCGCGTACTTGGGCAAAGCGCCGAACAACAGCATCGCGATGGCGGTGACCACCCAGACCGCGGGCAACTGCACCGCGACCGCACCCAAGGACTGGCCGACTTTGCGGACAAGATCGCCATCGGTTGCGCCCCAGACGATCCCGATCCCAAGCCCGGACGCCAGCAACGCCACGGCGGGCCCACCGATCGCGAACAGCAGGTGGCTCGAGGCGTATCGCACGCGCCCCACCACACCGGCCAGGACCGTTTCGGCGCGACCCGTGTTCTCCTCTTCGTGCAGCCGCAGCACCGCCGACACGGAGTAGGCGGCAGCCGCCGCGGCCAGCATGGTGACGGCGTAGGCGATGAACGCCTTCTCCAGATCCGCCGACCCGCCCAGCGAGGTGACCACGTCCTGCAGGGTGCCGCTGTCGTCGAGCATGCCGCCGATACTGTTCACCGCACCGCCGATCAGCAGCCCGTACAGGGCGAAACCGGTCGTCCACGCGAGCAGCGAACCCCGCTGCAACCGCCAGGCCAGACCCACCGGACCCGACAGCGCGGTGCCCGCAACCGGAGGCCCGGGACGGTCGGCCAGCAGACCCGCGCCGATATCGCGGGTCCGCAGCAACCGGTAGGCGAACAGGGTCGCGACGGTGCCGAGGGCGGCCAGGGGCACGAGTACCCACCAGCGCTCGTCGGCGAACGGACGGATCTGCAGGCACCACCCCAGTGGCGAAAACCAGGACAGCACACCGTTTCCCGCGTCACCGACCGCCCGCACCGCGAACGCCGCGCCCAGGGCGGCGAACGCAATGCCACGGGCCAGGCGCGCTCCGGTGCTGACCTGCGCGGCGACCGCGGCCACCGCACCCCAGACGACACCGGACCCGGCGAGCGCGGCACCGAAGGCGACCGAACCGGCGACGGGTAAGCCGGTGGCCAGTAGCGAAGCGGCACAGACGATTCCGGCGACCACTGACGCTCCGTAGGTGAGCAGAAGTGCTCCGGTGAGACCGGCGAACCGGCCGATGCTGGTGGCGCCGACCAGTTCCGCGCGCCCGGTCTCCTCTTCGACCCTGGTGTGGCGGATCACCGTGAGTACCACGGCGATCGCGATCACCGCGTACATGGCCCCGGCCTTCCAGGTGCCGATGGAACCGAGTGCCGAGCTGAAAACCGGTCCGTACATGGCGATCAGCGCCGGGCTCGCCGCCGTGGTCGCCGCGAAGCCGTCGAGTTGTTCGCCGGTGGTGTAGATGTCCTTGATCGAGACGATCTGCAGCGCGGGCATCAATCCGATCGACAACGCCCACAGCGGCGCCACCACCCGGTCGCGGCGCAGGTACAGGCGCAGCATCTGGCCGGTGCCCGCGAATTCACCTGCGGTGCGCGATGTTCCGGCGACATGGGGGAGTGCGACGGTCGTGGTCATGCGCGCACCTTCTCGGCGGTCTCGACGTGATAGTGGCGGAGGAACAGATCCTCGAGTGTCGGCGGCGAGCTGGTCAGGCTGCGCACGCCCGCGTCGCCGAGGACCCGGATCAGGGCGCCGAGGTGGTCGGCGTCGACCTGGCAGCGCAGTGTCGATCCGTCGCGTTCGACATCGTCGACACCGGGCAGCGCGCTGACGTCGCCGGGATCACCGATCAGCTCGGCGGTGATGGCGGTGCGGCTCAGATGGCGGAGTTCGTTCAGCGAACCGGATTCGACGGTGCGGCCGGCGCGGATGATCGTCACCCGGTCGCACAGATGCTCGACCTCGGACAGGATGTGGCTCGACAGCAGCACTGTCGCACCACGCGCGGCCGCCTCACGCACACAGTCCTGGAAGACCTGTTCCATGAGCGGGTCAAGGCCCGAGGTCGGCTCGTCGAGGATCAGCAGGTCCGCGTTCGCCGAAAAGGCCGACACCAGAGCGACTTTCTGCCGGTTGCCCTTGGAATAGGCGCGGGCCTTCTTCGTCGGATCCAGCTCGAAACGTTCGATCAGCTCGGTGCGGCGCGCCTCGTCCAGTCCACCGCGCATGCGGGCGAGCAGATCGATCGTCTCGCCGCCCGACAGCGACGGCCACAGGGTGACATCGCCTGGGACATAAGCGATCCGGCGATGCAGCTCGACCGCATCGGTCCACGGATCACGCCCGAACACGGCTGCCTGCCCGCCGGACGCGCGTAGTACTCCGAGTAGAACCCGCAGGGTGGTGGACTTGCCCGCGCCGTTGGGGCCGAGGAATCCGTGGATCTCGCCGGTGTCGACGTACAGGTCGAGTCCGTCCAGTGCGGTGAAGCGGCCGAACGTCTTTCGCAGATCCGTGACGTCGATGACCCGGTCGGTGGTGGGGGTGGGCATCGTCTACTCCTCGAAAAGGGTGTCGAGCATGGTGGAGTCGGTGAGCAAGCCCTGGGTGTAGAGCTCGAGCGCCGGGAAGGCGGTCTCGTCGGAGAGTTCGCGAATCGCTGTGCGGTAGTCGAGTTTTCCGTCGCGGTGCATGCGCATCTGGAGGTAGAGGTTCATCGCGCCGACATGGCAGAGCACGATGTAGCGAGCACGGGCCGCGTGATCGCGGCTCGGCTTGATCGTGCCCGCGTCGACCGCGGTCTGCATGTACTGCTCCGCGTCGGAGATCATGTGCTCGAGCAGCGACTCCGCCAACGCGCCGCCCGCCTGGAAGCTGCGCATCAGATAGGCCACCAGTGGTGCGTACGTCTCGATCTCGGCCATCGCGGTGAGCATCGCCGCCGGCCCCGGTGCCTGGATGGTGCGCAACTTCTGGTCGCGGATGATCTCGAGCACACGATCGTCACAGGCCGCGCGCAGACCGTCCTTGGAACCGAAGTGATGGTTCACCAGTCCGGGCGACACTCCGGCCGCCGCGGCGATCGCCCGCACGCCGACGCCGAAGCCCTGCTCACCGAACAATTCGATCGCGGCATCGCGAATGCGGGCGGCGGTCGTGAGATCGGCTGAACGCATGTTCAATATGTTAAACGTGTGTTCAATCTGTTGGCAATAGTTCGGCCCGACCGAGTTTCGGGCCCAGGGGTCACTTGTCGCCCCGGCTAAGGTCGAAACCATGGCTACCGGCACATCGACGACGGCAGAACATCTCCGCGCAGCGCTGGACGGACCGTGGCGCGCGGTCAGGGAGCAGGCGCGCACACAGCTCGCCGGCGAGGACTTCACCGACGACCCCGAACTCGACATGCACGCGGCAAGGGCTCGCGTGCTCGACCAGATGCGCGTGATCGCGACCATGGGTTACCCCGAGCGCGGCTTCCGGCCCGAGAACGGCGGCACCGGCGATCCGGGTGGCGCGGTCGTCGGGCTGGAGATGCTGGCCTACACCGACCTGTCGCTGTGGGTGAAATCCGGTGTGCAGTGGGGACTGTTCGGCGGCGCGGTGGAAAACCTCGGCACCGAACGTCACCGCGACTTCATCAAACGCCTGATCTCGCTCGACCTGCTCGGCTGTTTCGCGATGACCGAATCGGGCCACGGCAGCGACGTGGCCGATCTGGAGACCACCGCCACCTACGACCCGGCCACCCAGGAATTCGTCATCAACACCCCGACTCCGTCGGCGCGCAAGGACTACATCGGCGGCGCTGCGGTCCACGCGCGGATGGCCGCGGTGTTCGCGCAGCTGATCGTCGGCGGCGAGAGCAAGGGCGTGCACTGTCTGCTGGTGCCGATCCGCGACGATCTCGGCGCCGACCTGCCCGGCGTGACCACCTACGACGACGGACTCAAGGGCGGACTGCCCGGCGTCGACAACGGCCGCATCGTCTTCGACCACGTGCGGATTCCGCGCGAGAACCTGCTCAACCGCTACGCCGACGTCTCCCCGGACGGCACGTACAGCTCCGATATCGAGAACCCGAGCCGCCGCTTCTTCACGACCCTCGGCACGCTGGTGCGCGGCCGGGTCAGCGTCGGTGGCGCGGGCGCGGCGGGCGCCAGGGTGGCGCTGAGTATCGCGGTGCGATACGCGCTGGCACGCCGCCAGTTCGCCGACCCCGATACCGGCGAGGAGACCCTGCTGCTCGACTACCGCAGCCATCAGCGCAGGCTGCTGCCGCTGGTCGCGAAGTCGTTCGCGCTGGCCTTCGCCCAGAACGACCTCGTTCGCCGGATGGATCTGATCCAGCGCGGACTCGACACCGAACCCAGCTCACAGCGGGCGTTGGAAAAGCGTGCCGCGGGTTTGAAGGTCGCCCAGACCCGGCATGCCACCCGGGCGATCCAGGAATGTCGCGAAGCCTGCGGCGGTGCGGGCTATCTCACCGAGAACCGCCTGGTCACGCTGAGGGCCGACACCGATGTGTTCACGACCTTCGAAGGTGACAATGTCGTCCTCACCCAGCTCGTGGCGAAGGAACTGCTCACCGCCTACTCCGACGAGGTGCGTGACCTCGACGCCCTCGGCTGGGTGCGCTTCGCCGCCACCATGGCCGGTGACGTGGTGCGCAAACGCTCCGGGGTGCGCCAGCTGATCCAGACCCTGCGCGACCGCAACGACGAGACCGTCGACGAGGGCGATCTGTCCAAACGCGATGTCCAGCTGCAGCTGTTCGCCGATCGCGAGGACTACCTGCTGCGCACCGCCGCCCACCGGCTGCGGGCCCGCGCCGAGGACACCGGCCCGTTCGAGGCGTTCAACAACGCCCAGGACCACATCCTGGCAGCGGGTAACGCGCACATCGACCGTCTGGTTCTCGAGGAATTCGTCGACGGCATCGCCACCATCGAGGACCCGGACGCGAAGGCACTCGCCGAAACCGTGTGCGACCTGTTCGTGTACGCCTCGCTGGAAGAGAACCTGGCCTGGTACATCATGCACCGGTTCATGTCGGTGGAGCGGGCCAAGGCCGTGCGGCGCGGGGTGAACGAACTCGTCGACCGGCTGCGTCCCGACGCGCTGACGCTGGTCGAGGCGATGGGTGTGCCCGAGACGATGCTGCGCGCCGAAATGCTGCACGACGCCAGCGTTTTCGACCGCCGCTAAGCGCTTCGTCGAGCGTGTAGCGCGTCGGAGAGCCAGCACAACCCGATCGCCATCGAGGCGGCCACCGCTGCCCCACCGAGCACATCGGTGGGGCGGTGGTATCCCAGAGCGGCCATGCCCGGGGTGATCGCGATCAGTGCGAGAACGGTGAGCGCCGCGACCACGAGCCGGGTCCCGCGGTCGGACACCAGGCACGCGAAAGTTGTTGCGACAGCGACAAGATGGACGGTGTGCCCGCTGGGGTAGGCGAGATGGTCGTCCATCTGCCTGTCCCACAGCGGTTTCAGCAACACGGTGTTGACCGTCAACGCGATCTCGGGCACCACCAGCATGGTCACCGCCCGCCACCACTGCCGACGCAGTGCGAACCACGCGCACGCGGCCACGAGCAACGCGATCACCACCGGCGCGTCGCTCGGCACGACGAGCAGCCGTGCGACGCCAGGGGAGACGGTGTGCTCCGACACCACCGAATCCAGTTCGCTCGCACCGCCGTTCGCGGCGAAGGTCAGCGGAAGCGCGGCGGTCAGTGCGGCACCGGCACCGATCGCCGTCAGCCGCCGCCCGGTCCGGCTCAGGCGGGACCGTAGGTGAGAACAGCCGTGATCACGAACCACAGCACCCACACGATGGCCACGATCATGCCCAACGCCAGGGTGATCCGCAGGAACGCGGCACCGAAATCGAGATCACCGGTGACCCGCGGATACAGCTTCCACGGGCTGTACCACGGCGCGATCATGCCCCGGGACTGCGCGTCGCGTTCGAGTTGGGCCTGTTCCTCGGCGTAGGCCTCCGCGGCAGCCTGGGTGGGTCCGCCGTGCCAGAGCGTCACGTCGATCGGGCCGAGGAAACCCTCGTTGAGCAGATCCTGGGGTGCGGGCAGGTACGGCAGAATGCCGAGGCCGCGGAAGGCGATGGCGATGTCGTTGGCCGTCCAGAGATTGTGTTCCTTCTCGGCCAGCAATTCGAAGTACATCTCGAGCCGGTGCGGGTCGTCGGTGACGATTACGTCGAAGCTCGGGTCGCTCCAGCCCTGGTGCACGTCGATCTGGGCGCCGGGCATCGGCACGATCAGGCCGAGGCCGTGCACCGCGCGCTGGCCGAGCCCGCGGGCGGCGAGGTAGTCCTGCAGGGCGAAGGTGTGGTCGCGTGAACGCTCGAGGGGCGTCGTCTTCTCCGCGCCCGCGAACTGGGCCAGCTCACCGGAGACCATCCACGGGCCGTTGAGCGGGATTTCGAGGACACCGTCCTGGGGTGCGGTGAACGTTTCTGCCTCGATGATCACGCAACTGGTGGGGGTCCACACCACCGCGTCGAACTGGTGCAGCCGATCCTGATGGAACAGGCTGCAGTTGATCGTGGCGACACCGTGCGGGCTCGCCGGGTCCTTCCACGTCCGCAACCAGTCGATCAGCGCCGCCTCGGCATCGCTGCCTGCCGCATTCTGCACGCGCACGAGCATGGAGACCGCCCTTCGTTGGTCGTTGGCGCGGACCCCGGCACACGCACCCGTGCCGAGAACCGTTGTCGTACATGGTAGCTGGGTCAATCCTGTTCGGCGGCGATCGTGCCCGCGTCCACGGCGGCGACGAGTTCGGCGTGATCGGCCTCGGTGCGGTCGGCGTAGCGGACCGCGAAGGCGGCGACCGCGTCCTCGAAGCGTTCGTCATCGTCGTCGTCGGTTTCCAGATAGCCGGCCAGCGCGCGTGGATCCAGCGAGCGCGCGTGCGCGCGTGCCAGCAACGCGCCCGCGAGCCTGCCGTAGTCGTCGAGATCGTCGGCCGACAGGCTCGCCGGGTCGATACTGCCCTTGAGATTGCGGAATTGGCGGACGATGAACGGCAGCGACTCGTCGAGTTCGATCGTCGTCCAGCCGAGCAGGATGTCGGTTTCGGACTGCACGGTCCGCGCGCCGACCACGATCCGCTCGCCCTCGTGTCGCGGCGCGACCGGCGGCAGGAACGGCGCGAGCGCGGACGGTCGCGCCTGCTTGACCTGCAACACCACCGCTTCGCCGTCGTTGCCGTGCAGCAGCGCCACATAGCTGTGCAGGCCGACGCTGCCGGTGCCGACGATGCGGAACGCCACATCCGAGACCGTGAACCGCGACAGCAGATTGCGCCGTGATTCGCGGATGGTGCCCGCGTACTGCTCCAGGCCGTCGATCACCGCGTTGCACACCTGCTCGTCGACCGTGGTCAGCACGGGCGGATCACTGACGAAGCGGTGCTTGCTGATGTCGGTCTCGTGGTCGTCGAGGTGCTCGGTCCACTTCGCCACCACCTTGGCACTGGTGTTCTTGCGGGCCTTCTTCGCGGCCTTCTTGAAATCGTCGAGCAGATCCTCGGCCTTGGCGCTGGTCAGGATCGACTCGTCGGGCAGCGCGGTCCACGACTGCATGAACGGCATCTCGGCCAGCTCGGCCACGGTCCGCCGGTAGGAGCGCGCGGCGTCGCGGGCGGCGCGCAGGCAATCGTCGGCGTCGACACCGCCTTCCCGGCCCGCCAGCACCAGGCTCGCCGCCAGGCGTTCCAGATCCCACTCCCACGGGCCCATGACCGTTTCGTCGAAATCGTTGATATCCATCACGATCTCGCCACGCTGGGTGCCGTAGAGGCCGAAGTTGGCGGCATGGGCGTCACCGCAGATCTGGGCGGCCAGCCCACTGTCGGGCCCGGCCGCGAGGTCGGCCGCCATCAGACCGGCCGCGCCGCGGAAGAAGGTGAACGGTGAGGCGATCATCCGCCCGATGCGCAACGGGATCAGCCGCTCGATCCGGCCGCGATTGCTGATCTCGATGAACTCGCGCACCGTCGGGCGCTCGGGGCTCGCCGCGTCGCGGTCGCGTTCGGTGACGGGCACCCGCTGCCTGGCAGCCCGGCCACGTTCACGGGCGTCCTCGGCGGAGACGTAGGAGCGCAGATCAATACCACTGTCGGACACGACTGTCGAGATTAGCCGGTCGGGGCGCGGCGGGTGGCGCCACGCTCGACACACAGCGGAGTTGGCGGCGTTTCGGCGTGGCCGGATGGCGCGAGCGGGGGTCGCTGCGGTAAGCATGGGCGTGGCAACCGAATCAGGAACGCCGGGCACGCACGACACCGAATCCGGTGGCGTGTTCAGCGACCGCATCCTGACCGTGCCGAACGCGCTGAGCGTGGTGCGGCTGATCGGCATCCCCGTCTTCCTGTGGCTGCTGCTGGTCCGCCATGCCGACGGTTGGGCTTTCGCACTGCTGATCGCCAGCGGATTCACCGACTTCCTCGACGGCAAACTCGCCAGATTGCTGGATCAGTCCTCCCGTTTGGGCGCCCTGCTCGACCCACTGGTCGACCGGCTGTACCTGGTGACGACGCTGGTGGCCTTCGTGGTGCGTGGCCTGTTGCCCTGGTGGCTGGCGGTGATCTTGATCGCACGCGATCTGGTGCTCACCGCGACCCTTTCGGTGTACAAGCGGCGCGATCTGCCCGCACCCGAGGTGATCTACCTGGGCAAAGCGGCCACTTTCGCGCTGATGTCGGCGCTGCCGTGGATGCTCACCGGGGAGATGGACTGGGCGGGGGCGAGTTTCGGGTGGGCTTTCGGCTGGGCACTGCTGATCTGGGGTACGGCGCTGTATGTCTGGACCGGGGTGCTCTACGCGGGGCTGGCCGTCGCGGTCGCGCGATCGATACCGCCTGTGCCCCACCGTGGGAGCTAGTCGATACTGTTACGCGCAACGTCGACGATGAAAGGACGTCCTGTGACCCGGACCCCTGAGGAACTGCGCTACACCGAAGAGCACGAATGGGTGCGGCGGACCAGCCCCACGGCGGTCCGTGTCGGCATCACCGACTACGCCCAGTCACAGCTGGGTGACGTCGTGTTCGTCCAACTGCCCGACGTCGACAACGACGTGACCGTCGGCGACAGCATCGCCGAGGTCGAGTCGACCAAGAGCGTGTCCGACATCTACGCTCCGCTCAGCGGCAAAGTCGTTGCGGTGAACGAGGATCTGGTGCAATCGCCGGAAACCCTCAACACCGATCCCTATGACGCGGGCTGGTTGTTCGAGCTCGCGTTCGACGATGAGGCAACCCTGGATTCCGCCCTCGGTGAACTGCTGGATGCAGCGGGTTACCGAGGAGTTATCGGGGGCTGACGCAGCCTTCACAGTTCTCCCTGCACGGGCACGCCCCGGCAGGGTACGGTCAAAGCCACAGCGGATACGTCGGGGAATCGACGCCGGGAATCTTTTTCCTGGCGATGTGATCGCGCCGTTCGTGTCGGGCGAATACAGCACCTGCTTGCATGGATAATCAGGTTCGAGGAGGAGAGAAACGGTGAGCGAGAACAGGGACCCGGGTTACGGGGAAACCGCGGCCGAGACGACGTCGGTCTTCCGCGCGGACTTCCTCAACGAGGTCGACGCGTCGCGCTCCGCAGAGCCGGCCGGCGAACAGCCGGTTCAGGGCGTCGAGGGCCTGCCTGCCGGCGCGGCCCTCCTGGTGGTCAAGCGTGGCCCGAACGCGGGCTCGCGTTTTCTGCTGGATCAGCCGACCACGTCGGCCGGCCGTCATCCCGACAGTGACATTTTTCTCGACGACGTCACCGTCAGCCGTCGGCATGCCGAGTTCCGTCAGGACGACGACTCGTTCCAGGTCGTCGATGTGGGCAGCCTCAACGGCACCTACGTCAACCGGGAGCCGGTGGATTCCTCGGAGCTGCAGAACGGCGACGAGGTCCAGATCGGCAAGTTCCGGCTGGTCTTCCTGACCGGTCCGCGCGCGCAGGCGAACGAGTCGGCGTCGGGCGCGGGGTCGCGATGACCCCAACGGTACTGGTGCTCGCGAAGGGCACAGTGCTGTGACAGGGGCGGCGCAGTGGGCGCGCGGAGGGATGTCGATCGGCTCCGTGCTCGACCTGCTGCGACCAGATTTTCCTGACATCACCATCTCCAAGATCCGGTTCCTCGAATCCGAGGGCCTGATCCGGCCGGAACGGACACCGTCGGGATACCGGCGGTTCTCGGTGGCCGACTACGAACGGCTGCGCTTCGTGCTGACCGCACAACGCGATCAGTACCTGCCGTTGAAGGTGATCAAGGAGCAGTTGGAAGCGATCGACAGTGGTGCGGCGACGCTGGGCGTGCGTGAAGCGCGCGCCCGCGCGCACTCCCACCACGGGTCCGCGGACGCCGGGCACGCTGTGTCCGGCTCCGCGGACGCCGACGAGGCCGCGACCCCGTCCGCCCCGCGTCGCCTCGGCCTCGTCGGTGGCGAGATCACGCCAGAGGAACTGCGTGTCGACGTCGGTGTGCGGCTCACCAGGGCCGACCTGCTCGCCAAAGCCGATATCGATGACCGTTTCCTCGACGATCTGCTGCGCGCGGGACTCATCGTCGCCGGTGCGGGCGGATTCTTCGAATCCGATGCGGTGACCCTGGCCCACGCGGCGAAGGCGATGGCCGAATTCGGCCTGGAGGCACGCCATCTGCGCGCTTTCAAACTGGCCGCCGACCGCGAGGCGGCACTGATCGCGCAGATCGCCGCGCCCATCGCGAAGAGTCGCGATGCCGATGCGCGCGCCCGCGCCGAGGAGACCGTCCGCGAACTCGCGGCATTATCGCTGAACCTGCACGCCGCACTGGTGAAAGCCGCCGTGCGCGCTGCCCTCGGCGGCTGACACACCCGGCCGGGTGAGCAGGTATCGCCCCGGCTACACACCGATTTCGGCTCGAGCGACTTCCTTGCGCGCCCCAGAATTCGCCTAGACTCGTTGATACGGCGAGCTGTGCGGCGATAGCGTGCCGGCCGGCGGCGAGTATGGGAGGCAGAGAACTCATGAGCGAGCGTAGCGAGCGGTCGATCAACACAGCCGAGCACTCGGTCATGGCGGAGCCGAGCGCCAGCGAGGTGGAGGCATGAGCGAGATGCGCGTCATCGGCATCCGTGTCGAGCAGCCACAGAACCAGCCCGTGCTGCTGCTGCGGGAGGCATCGGGGGAACGGTATCTGCCGATCTGGATCGGGCAGGCCGAGGCCACCGCGATCGTGCTCGAGCAGGAGGGGGTCACCCCGATCCGTCCGCTCACCCACGATCTGATCAAGATTCTGATCACCGACCTCGGACACACCCTCAAGGAAGTGCGGATCGTGGATCTGCAGGAGGGCACCTTCTACGCCGATCTGGTGTTCGACGGCGACCTGCGGGTCTCCGCCCGACCCTCGGACTCGGTGGCGATCGCCCTGCGCGTCGGGTGCCCGATCTACGCCGAGGAACCGGTACTCGCCGAGGCGGGGCTGGTGATGCCCGACGAACGCGAGGACGAGGTGGAGAAGTTCAAGGAGTTTCTGGAGTCGGTCTCGCCTGATGACTTCAAGGCGACGGACAGCTGAGATCTGATGGTTCTCGGCCGCCTTGATCTGGACTGAGTGGAGGGTGCGACGAAGGAGTGCCCGGAGGGAGGGAAGACCGAGGCTTCCGGGCCGAGGACCCGCGGCGCCAGCCGCGAAATGGCTCAGCCTGAAGTAGAGGTCGAGGGAATCGCTGGTCTAGGTGCTTGGTGTGACAACACCGCAGGTCCGACAATGGCAGGAGTAACCTCGAAAGTCGGGCAACATCCGTCGTGACTGGCGACCCGAGCACGTCGGCAGAAGGAGCGATCAGTGGAAGAACAACCGCAGGATGTCGTACAGCCTGGCTTGTTCCCGGACGACTCGGTTCCGGACGATCTGGTCGGCTACCGGGTGCCGAGCGCGTGTCAGGTCGCCGGTATCACCTACCGGCAGCTCGATTACTGGGCCCGTACCGGCCTGGTCGTCCCGTCGATACGGGGCGCGGCGGGCTCGGGCAGCCAGCGCCTGTACTCGTTCAAGGACATCCTTGTCCTCAAGATCGTGAAGCGGCTGCTGGACGCGGGCATCTCTTTACAGAACATCCGGATCGCCGTCGATCACCTGCGCAGCCGTGGCGTGGGCGATCTCGCCGGGATCACCCTGTTCTCCGACGGCACCTCGGTCTACGAGTGCACCTCGCCCGAGGAAGTGGTCGATTTACTGCAGGGCGGCCAGGGCGTCTTCGGCATCGCCGTCGGCGGTGCCATGCGTGAGCTGACCGGCGCGATCGCGGACTTCCCGGCCGAACGTGCCACCGCCATCACCGACCGCCCGGAGGACGAACTGTCCTTCCGTCGCAAGGTCAGGGAGAACCGCAAAACCGGTTAACGGTCAGAAGGTGCCGTGAGCCGGGGGCGGGCTGTCGTGGAGGAGGGCACGGCCCAGGTGCTGGTATTTCCAGCGGACCGGGTCGTGCAGTGTGTGGGTTCTGGCGTTGCGCCAGAAGTGGTGCAGGTTGAGATCCGCTGCGGCGCTGCGGGTTCCGCTGACCTCGAACAGCGCGGCCGACACGTCGACGGCCGCGCGGTCGGCGACGATCTTGGCGGTCGCGACGGCAAGGGACGCCTGACCGGCCGCGGCCTGTTCGTCGGTGCCCGAGAGCGGGGCCCGGATCGCCGCATCGACGGCGGTCGCCGCGGCCGTCAGGGTCGCTTCGGCCGTCGCCACCGTCACCACCAACTCGCCGAATCGCTGGATCAGCAGCGGGTCGTCGATGGCGCGGTCGACCCCGGCCTCGAACCAGGGCCGGGCATGTTCGCGCACGAATTCCGTTGCGGCGGTGAGGGCTCCGCGTGCTATACCCGTATCTATCGCCGCGTGCAGGAGCTGGGCGTACGCGCCGTAGGCGGTGGGTCCGGCGAGGGCCGTCGCCCGGGGAACGAGCTGCTCGGCCCGGACCCGCACGTCGGCCAACTCGACGGTGCCGCTGCCGGTGGTGCGCTGACCGAGGCCGTTCCAATCGTCCACGATTCGGACGCCCGACGATCGGGCAGGTAGGTAGGCGATGTATTCGCCCGCGGGCAGACCGCTGCGTGCGTCCGGGTCGTCGAGCCTGGTCAGTACGGCGAGCAGATCGGCGAACAGCGAGCCGGTGCAATAGTATTTCTGGCCGTCGATCCGGAATTCGCCGCCCACCGGGCGCAGGGTGGTCGAGATTTCGGTGATGGTCGCGCCACCGCGTTCGGATTGCGCATTGGCGATGCGCGCACCGCCGAGCACCGCCGCGAAGTATTCGCGTCGCTGTTCGGCGGTGCCCGCCAGGCGCAACAGATTCAGATAGACGAAATGACTGTGCGGGATCTGGGCGATGTTCGGATCGGCCACCGCCAGCAGACGCACCACTTCTGTAACCACACTCGGCGCGAGATCGGCCCCACCGAATTCGGCGGGAACCGTGATCGCGAGCAGACCCGAGGACGCCAGCTGATCCAACTGCGCGTACGGCAGTTCGCGATCGCGGTCGCGGGCGGCGGCGCCGGGCGCGAACTCGCGGGCGAGCTCGGCCGCGACGGTCACGGCCTGGTCGGCGGAGGTGATGCGCCCGGCGGTGGCCGTGGTCATCAGCCGACCACCGTCGCGGGAACCCGGGCCGCCTCGAGTTCACGAACCAACGGCAGCACCTTCGCCCCGAAGTACTCGATGTCCTCCTGGAAATGCAGGAATCCGCCGAGAATCAGATCCACCCCGAGGTCGCGATAGGCGACGATCCGCTCGGCCACCTGCTCGGGTGTGCCGATCAGCTGCGTGCGGAATCCGTCGTTGTACTGCACGAGGTCCTCGAATGACGAATCCGCCCACATGCCCCTGCGGTCGCTGGTGGACGCACCCGCCTGCTGCACCGCGTCGCGGAAACCCTCGACCGCGGGCTTGTTCGCCTTCTCGATGATCTCGCGCAACGTATCGCGCGCTTCCTTCTCGGTGTCGCGGGCGATGATGAACCCGTTGAGCCCGAACTTCACCTCGCGGTCGTTCGCCCGGGCGACGGCTCGCAGATCGTCGAGCTGTTCGGTGACGCCGTCGAAGTCCTTGCCGTTGGAGAAATACCAGTCGGCGTAGCGGCCGCCGTTGCGCCGGGCAGCCGTCGAGTTACCACCTTGGAACAGTTCGGGGTTGGGCCGCTCCGGGGTGTTCAGCGGTTTCGGCTTCAGGGTGAAATCGCGGATGCGGTAGAAGTCGCCGCCGTAGTTCACCTCGTCCTCGGTCCAGATCTTGCGGATCACCTCGAGGAATTCGCCGCTGCGCCGATACCGTTCGTCGTGCTCGAGCCACGGCTCGCCGAGAGCCTGGAACTCGCCCGCGAACCAGCCGGACACCACATTGATCGCGAACCGGCCGTTCGAGAGGTGATCGGCGGTCGCGCCGAATTTCGCGAGTACCGCCGGATGCCACAACCCCGGATGAATGGCGGCGATCACCTTCAGCCGTTCGGTGGCCAGCAACAATGCCAGGCTGAAGGACGTGGATTCGTGCTGGAATTCGGCACCGTAGGAGGCGGTGTAGCGCACCTGCGAGAGGGCGTAGTCGAAGCCGTTGCGTTCCGCGGTCTGCGCGAGCTTCTTGTTGTACTCGTAATCCCAGCTGGTGCGCTGTTCGATATCGCTGGTGACGAGGCCACCGCTCACATTCGGCACCCAGTAGGCGAACTTGATCTGATCGGTGATCCGCTCGGTTGTCATAGCTGCTCCAGAGGTTCGTGCGGGAGTGGGTTGGCTGTCGCTATCCGACGGCGACCGGCGCGAACGTCGACCGCGCGAAGCGACCGGCCGGTGCGAACTTCGCCAGTAGTTCGCCCGCGTCCACGCCGGTGACCTGGGTGATGTAGGCGGCGGCGTCCTCGGGAGTGTCGATGGCGAGGAACGGCTGCGGCCGGTGCAGCAGCCCGACCAGCGCCGAGGCGAAGCGCGGGTCGACGGCGGCGGTGGCGAAGAACTGGCCGCCGATGTCGGCGAACTCGGGGTCGCTGAGGAACAGCCGGGTCACCTTGGCGGCGGCATCGCTGCGGGCGGCCAGGAACGCGGCGTACTGCTCGCCGATCCATTGCTCGTCGAAGGGCCCGTCGTGCACCGCTGCGGCTGCGACCAAGCGCTGTGCCTGGATCAGCCCACTCTGGGCGCCCTGCCCGGCGACCGGGTCGTAGGCGACCGCGGTGTCTCCGAGGGCCGCGACCGGGTGGCCACCTTCGGTGCGTCCCACACCGACACGCACGACCGGGCGCACCGCGCCTTTGAGCCAGGAGTGTGGGTCTTCGGCGATCACCTGGGTGGCTTGGACCTCCGGCAGGTCCCAGTCGATGTAATCGCGGTAGAGGTCCTTGACGATGCGCAATGCCGACTCGGCGGAATCGGCCGCGGCGAATCGGGTCTCCCAGTCGCTGCCGGGACGCGCCCAGCCGAGGAAGGCCCAGCTCGGACCCACATCCTTGTGCAGGTACGGACCCCACCACGCCTCGCCCTGCTCGGCCAGGATGGAGAACAGGCTGTGCGCACCGCCTGCGGGGCCGCGGTGGGCGAACACGCCGGAGTCGTAGCCGAGGCCGGTCACGGTGACGGTGAGCAGCGAGCGTTGCGGCTTGTCGTAGACGGTGCGGGTGGTATCGATCGGGAAGAGGTCGGACAACCCGCCGCGCCCGGTGGCGACCAGGGTGAGGTCGTTGGCGGCGGCGATCGCGTCCAGTGACTGCGGGGTCACGTTGTCGACCACGAACTCGCCGCCGCGCGCACGGAAGGCGGTGAGCCGTTCGTCGGCCTTGAGCCGGGTGTCGACCGCGACCCCGACATACCCTTGGAAGGTGCCGTCGAACGCGATCAGTTCGGCGTTGTCCGGGCCGGCGATGCGGACACTGAGTCCGGTGTGGCGGGGTGCGCGGCCGGTGTAGCTGTCGAGCCCGAGCGCGGCTTCGGCCTGCTGGGTTTCGCCGAATTCGAGGGCGGTACCGGTGGCGGGCACGTCGTCGCGCAGCGCGCGTTGATCTCGGTCGCTGTAGAGGGTGACGGTGAAACCGGCGTCGAGTAGTCCTAGCGCCGCAGTGACGCCGGTTTGGCCGGCGCCGATTACCGCGGCCGAACGAGTGGAGCGGGAAGCGGGAGTCTGCGATGTCATACCGAAATACTGCGCTGACCTGCGCCTGATGAAGAGTGTTGCGATCAGCGCGAATTGATCCCTACGCGCCCGCTGGTTCGTTCACCGACCCCGGCCGTGACACCGCGTGCGGCAGCACGGTGGACCGCGGAGCACCGACGCGATATCCGGTACCACGATGGTGGGCGGGCAGCCGATCGCCGGCCCCGATCGGGTCGTCGAGGTCGTATCGTGACAGGTCGATTCCCATCGAGCCCGACATGAACACCAGCCCGCCCTCGACGCTGGCGTAGGACAGGTATTCCTCGTGTTCGGCCCGTGCCGCCTCGTCCGTCTCGTCGGCGATGCTGGTGGCCAGCGCGTAGATCCTGGCCTCGTACCGCCCACGCCCCGCCGCCGCCAATGCGTCGCGAACCCGCGAAACAGTCTGGGCCAGTACGCGTTTGGACGGACCGGCGATGAAGATCGCTTCGGCGTTCTCGGCCGCGAACTGCACTCCGCGCGGTGAGGCGCCCGCCTGATAGATCACCGGCGTGCGCTGCGGTGACGGCTCCGACACGTGGATTCCGGGCACGGTGTAGTGCTTGCCGTAGTGACCGATGTGGTGCACCTTCGCCGGGTCGGTGTAGATGCCGCGATCGGCGTCGCGGACCACCGCGTCGTCCTCCCACGAACCCTCCCAGAGCTTGTAGAGCACCTCGAGGTACTCGTCGGCCCGGTCGTAGCGTTCGTCGTGATCGAGCTGATCGGCGTCACCGAAATTCCTTGCCGCCGAAGGCAGATAGCCGGTCACCACATTCCAGCCGAGCCGACCGCGTGTGAGGTGGTCGAGAGTGGACATGCGGCGCGCGAACGGAAACGGATGCTCGAAACCGGTGCCGGTGGTGATGCCGAAACCCAGATGCTCGGTCACCGCCGCCATCGCCGACACCAGCAACAGCGGGTCGGCGACGGGGGTCTGCGCGCCTTGGCGCAGCGCGGCGGTGTCGTCGCCGCCGTACACGTCGTAGGTGCCGAGAACATCGGCGATGAAGATGCCGTCGAACCGCCCGTGTTCCAGGAGTTTCGCCAGCTCGGTCCAGTAGGCGATGTCGGTGTAGCGGTGGGACCGGTCGCGCGGATGACGCCACAGTCCCGGTGACTGGTGGGCCACGCAGTTCATGTCGAACGCGTTGAAGCGGATCGGCCTGCTCATCGCGCAACCTCCGTGCGGCGCTCGCCCGCGCTCCAACCGAACGGCAACTCGGTGCCGTTGAGCAGGTAGTCACCGACGGCACGGGCCTTGAAGATCGCCGGATTGTGCACGGAGACGGTGCGCGCGTTGCGCCAGTGCCGGTCCAGGCGCAGCTGTTCGGACACGATGGACGCGCCACCGAGCTCGAACAGCTGGGTCGTGGCGGCGAGAACGATATCGATCACCGCGAGTTGTGCTTGCGCGGCGGCCAATTCGGCGGCGGCGAGGTCACCGTGGTCCTTCGCCCCGGCGTCGAGGACGCGATCGAGAATGTCCGCCACAGCCAGGACGGTCGCGCGCGCGGTGAACGCCGCCGCCGACAACTTGCCGATCACCTGCTGGACGAGGGGGTCCTCGCGCGGCAGATCGGCCGAGGCGTGCGTGTAGGTGCGGGTGCGCGCGCTCACCCATTCCCTGGCGTCGCGTTCGGCGCGAGCGGCGATCCCGGCGAGGACCGCGAGCTGCACCAATTGCAGGTAGGCGGTGCCGTAGGTGGGGCCTGCGACACCGTAGCCGGGCCCGAGGACGCGATCGGGCGCCACCTCGACATCGGTGAACTCGGTGGTACCGCTGGCGGTGAGCCGCTGCCCGAAGCCGTCCCAGTCGTCGTGCTGTACCACCCCCTCGGCGTTCGCGTCGACCAGCACACCGAGGCGCTCACCGGCACGATCGGCGGCGACCAGGATGTGATCGGCGAACAGTGAACCGGTGCTGTAATACTTCACCCCGTTGAGGAGCAGCCGGTCGCCGTCCTCGGTCAACCGGGTGCGATACCGGTCGACGGCGCCCACCCCGGGTTCGGTGATCGCGTTGCCGACCAGGGTGCCCGCGGCCACCGCCCGCAACCACCGCTCCCGCTGCGTGCCCGGCTCGGCAAGCCGCTGATCCTCGACGAACGACCAGTGCACCCGCAGCGCCTGCGGCAGGTTCGACTCGGCGGCCGCCAGGTCGATGAGCAGCCGGAACAGCTGGCGCACGCTCGCACCGTAGCCGCCGAACTCGACCGGTACCCGCAGGGCGCCGAACCGGGCCTCCTTCAGCCAGGTGACCTCGTCGAACGGCAATCTCCGGTCGATCTCTCTCGCCACCGCACCGGCGGCGATCCGGTCGAAGATCGGGGCGAAGACGGCATCGAGCTCGGAATCTGTGATCGCGGACGCGGTGGTGGAAGTCATGCCCCAACGATCGCGCAGCGGGCTGGCGGATTCACCGGTTGCGCGCACGGGGATCGAAACGGTCTCCCGCCGCGGCGGGGAGTGACGAGCACTACACCCCCGGCGAGCCCCTGGTGGCGAGACCGGGGCTGTGCAACATCTAGACTTGTAGGTGCGTCGCCGCAGTGCGGGAGAGTCCTTGGTTCGTGAGAATCGGGGCGCCGAAGGAGCAGCACCTCCCCGTCAATCTCTCAGGCAACAGGGACCGCACGGTGATTCGACGCCTCTGGAAAGCGGTGGCATCCGGCTGCCCGCCCACGGGGAAAGGGACACGGGTCTCACGGCCGGTTACCGAATCTCTCAGGCGCACAGACAGAGGGGGAGGGCTGGTACCCGTCGACCGCGCAGGTCGACCCGCCCGACCTGGAGCTGCTGCCGTGACCCGTTCGTTCGCCGACCGCCACATCGGACCCGATTCCGACGAACTCGCCCGCATCCTCGCGACCATCGGCGTCGAATCCGTCGACGCCCTCGCGACCACGGCGTTGCCCGCCACGATCCTCGACGAGTCCGGCCTCGGCGCCCTGCCCGCGCCCGCTTCCGAGCATGAAGTGCTGGACGAGCTGGCCGCGCTGGCGCAGGCGAACACCGTCGCCACCTCGATGATCGGCCTCGGCTACTACGACACCCTCACCCCGCCGGTGCTGGTGCGCAACCTGCTCGAGAACCCCGCCTGGTACACCGCCTACACCCCGTACCAGCCCGAGATCAGCCAGGGCCGCCTCGAGGCGCTGCTCAACTTCCAGACCATGGTGTCGGATCTGACCGGCATGGATGTCGCCAACGCCTCGATGCTCGACGAGGCCACCGCCGCGGCCGAGGCGATGACGCTGCTGCGCCGCGCGGGCAAGTCCAAGTCGAACCGGCTGCTGATCGACGCCGATCTGTTCCCGCAGACCAAGACCATCATCGGCACCAGAGCCGAGCCGCTCGGCATCGAGATCGTCGAGGCCGACCTGTCGACCGGGGAGCTCCCCGAGGGCGAGTTCTTCGGTGTGATCGTGCAGACGCCCGGCGCGTCGGGCCGCATCGTCGACTGGACCCAGGTCTTCGCCGCCGCCCACGAGCGCGGCGCACTGGTCGCCGCCGGCGCGGACCTGCTGGCCATGACGCTGATCACCGCGCCGGGCGAGCAGGGCGCCGATGTCTGCTTCGGTACGACCCAGCGCTTCGGCGTGCCGATGGGCTTCGGTGGCCCGCACGCCGGTTACCTGGCCGTGCGCACTGCGTTCGCCCGTCAGCTGCCCGGCCGCCTGGTCGGCGTGTCGGTCGATGCCGACGGCGCGCCCGCCTATCGCCTCGCACTGCAGACCCGTGAACAGCACATCCGCCGCGAGAAGGCCACCTCCAACATCTGTACCGCCCAGGTGCTGCTGGCCATCGTCGCCGCCATGTACGCCAGCTATCACGGTGCCAACGGCCTGCGCGCCATCGCGCGACGGGTCCACGAGCACGCCGCGGCTGTCGCGTCCGGCCTCGGTGGGGCCGTCGTGCACGGCGCCTTCTTCGACACTGTCCTGGCCCACGTGCCCGGCGGCGCGGAAGCCGTTGTCGCCAAGGCGAAGTCGAAGGGCATCAACCTGCGCCTGGTCGACGCCGACCACGTCGCGATCGCCTGCGACGAGGCCACCACCGACGCGCACGTGGCCGCCGTCGTCGAATCCTTCGGCACCGCACTGACTCCCGACGCGGGCGCGGGCACCGAACCCACCTCGATCGAGACCCGCACCTCCGAGTACCTGACCCACCCGGCGTTCACCCGCCACCACACCGAGACCGCCATGCTGCGCTACCTGCGCGCGCTCTCGGACAAGGACATCGCCTTGGACCGCAGTATGATTCCGCTCGGTTCCTGCACGATGAAGCTCAACGCGACCGCGGAGATGGAGCCCATCACCTGGCCCGGGTTCGCCCGCCTGCACCCCTTCGCGCCCACGGAGGACACCGTCGGCATCCGCAAGCTGATCGCCGACCTGGAGGGCTGGCTGGCCGAGATCACCGGCTACGACGCGGTGAGCCTGCAGCCCAACGCCGGTAGCCAGGGCGAGTACGCGGGCCTGCTCGCGATCCGCCGCTACCACCTCGACCGCGGCGACGACCACCGCGACACCTGCCTCATCCCGTCCAGCGCGCACGGCACCAACGCGGCCTCGGCAGCCATGGTGGGTATGCGCGTGGAGGTGGTGAAGTGCCGTGCGAACGGTGACGTCGACCTCGACGACCTGCGCGCCAAGATCGCCGACCACGCCGACCGCCTGGCCTGCATCATGATCACCTACCCGTCCACGCACGGCGTCTACGAGCACGAGGTCGCCGAGCTGTGCGCGCTCGTGCACGACGCGGGCGGCCAGGTCTACGTCGACGGCGCGAACCTCAATGCCCTTGTCGGCCTTGCCCGTCCGGGCCGGTTCGGCGGCGACGTGAGCCACCTGAACCTGCACAAGACCTTCTGCATCCCGCACGGTGGCGGCGGTCCGGGCGTCGGCCCGGTCGCGGTCGGCGCGCACCTGGCGAAGTACCTGCCCGGTGACCCCCTCGAAGCCGGTTCGCACGCGGTGTCGGCGGCCAACTACGGCTCCGCCTCGATCCTGCCGATCACCTGGGCCTACATCCGGATGATGGGTGCCGAGGGCCTGCGCGCGGCGACGCTGACCGCGATCGCGTCGGCCAACTACATCGCCCGCCGCCTCGACGCCTACTTCCCGGTGCTCTACACCGGCGAGAACGGCATGGTCGCCCACGAGTGCATCCTGGACCTGCGCGAGATCACCAAGCAGACCGGCGTCACCGTCGACGATGTGGCAAAGCGCTTGGCCGACTACGGTTTCCACGCCCCGACCATGAGCTTCCCGGTGGCGGGCACCCTGATGGTCGAGCCCACCGAGAGCGAGAACCTCGAGGAGATCGACGAGTTCATCGCCGCCATGATCGCCATCCGCGGCGAGATCGACCAGGTCGCGGCAGGCGTGTGGCCGGTGACCGACAACCCGCTGCGAGGCGCACCGCACACCGCGGCCAGCCTGGTCGCCGACTGGGACCACCCCTACAGCCGGGAGACCGCGGTGTACCCGCGCGGCATCGGTCATGCCCGCCCGAAGGTGTGGCCGTCGGTGCGGCGGATCGACGGTGCGTTCGGTGACCGGAACCTGGTGTGCTCGTGTCCGCCGCTGGACGCGTACGAAGCCTGACCGACACCCTCTTCGACTACGGGCCCTGCCGAGCTGATCGGCGGGGCCCGTTGTCGTTGGTACCGGACTGTGACGCTGGGTGACGCTTCGGTCGCGCCGAGGTTGCCGACAGTGAATTCTTGATGCCCGCATTGTTGGCGTGTTACATACTGGACGTCTCGTTCAATCGCTTATCAGCGATGTCCAGTATTGTTCGACCGATAAGTGTGTCCAGTGAATTAGTCAAGCCCCGAGAATTGGCGGGAAATGGCTCGGATATCTGCCCGAGCGACACGCGCGACATCGGAATGATCAGCACGAATCCCACTCACCGGATCGATCTCGGCATTTCGTCAAGTGTCGATTGTCGACATCGGCGAGTTCTCGTCGGTTAGGTCGTTTGATCAGTTCATGCCGAAAGATTGCCGAATTGTCATTGCACGCGGGGAGTCTGCAGTTCTGGACGGCATGACCGAAGGTTGATGGAGTGGTTCGGTCGCGCCGAAGCGGATGCACCGAGGCCTGGTTGAGTCATCAACCTGCACTGTCTGCAAAATATCAGGTTCGTGTGGAATGTCTGAATTCGCGGTTGACCTGATTTGAATTGTTACTAGGGCGTTCCCTGAAAATCGTATGCCAGCTGTTTGCTGTCAGGCTAATGTCGGTGGGAGGTTTCGGGTCAGAGCCGACTGGGTACCGCACGTCGCGGGCCCTCGAATCGGTGTCTACCGATGCCGATTTCGGCCCTGAAAAACGACAAGGGGAATACGTATGGCTGTACGGCAGTAATGGGCCCGCATTCAGCGGATGTGGTACTGGTGGAGTCGAAAGCCATGCGAGGGGTCGGGTAATCATGGAGTCTGTCGAAAGCTGTGCCGGTAATCGGGATCTGATCCCGCTTTCGTCCGCGCAATACGGCATGTGGTTCGCGGATAGTGCGCACAGCGGACCGGCGACCAATATTGCGCAGTACGTCGAGATCGAGGGCCCGCTCGACGTGGCCCTGTTCAACCGGGCGGTGCACGAAGCGGTCGAGGAGACCGAGTCGTTGATGGTGCGGGTGGTCGAGGTGGAAGGGCGTCCGTACCAGGTCGTCGACCGCGACATCACCTTCAACGAGCTCGTGCTCGATTTCGGTACGCACCCCGATCCGATGGCGGCGGCGCTGGACTGGATGCGCGCCGACTACACGCGCCGGGTCGACATCACGCAGCATCAACTGGCGGTCTCGCGGCTGATCATGATCGCCGACGACCTGCACCTGTGGTACGCGCGCGCCCATCACCTGATCATCGACGGGTACGGCGCGTTCAATGTGGTGAACCGGGTCGCCGAGCACTACAACGCACTGTCGGAAGGGCGTCCGCCGGCTCGGTTGGTAGCCGCGCACCTGCGTGACATCGCCGCGGAGGAGCAGAACTACCGGGAGGGTTCGCGGTTCGAGTCCGATCGCCGGTACTGGCTGGACAAGGTTGCCGATCTGCCCGCACCCGCCGGTCTTTCGGGCCGTTCGGCGCGGGCGGGAACCGTGGACGAGGTTGCGGCGCGCGAACTTCCGGCGCCGGTGTGCGCGCTGCTCGATCGCCGCTCGGCCGAGCTCGACGCGTCGGCCGCACAGGTCGTGGTGGCGGCGTTCGCGGCCTTCTTCACGCGGATGACCGGCGCCGACGAGGTGGTGCTTTCGGTGCCGATGAGCGCCCGGGTCACCGTGAAACTGCGCAATGCCGCGGCGATGCTGGCGAATATGGTGCCGATCCGTTTCGCGGTCGACGATGCCACCACGGTGGGGCAGCTGGTTCAGGCCTCGATCAGTGAGCTGGTCTCGGCGCTGCGTCATCAGCGTTACCGCTTCGAGGATCTGCGCCGTGAGTCGGCCGCGATCGACAACTCCGCCAACACTTTCGGGCCCGTGCTCAACATCTTGTTCTTCGACTCCGCGATCCGCCTGGGCGACGCGACCGGCCGCTACCACGCGCTGACCTCGGGCGCGCTCGAGGACCTGCAGGTCAATTTGTACCGGACGGGCCCGGACGCGCCGCTGCTCATCGAGTTGCACGGCAACGAAAACCTGTACAGCCGCAGCGATATCGACGCGCACGCCGACCGGTTCATCGACTTCCTGCACCGCTTCATCGTGGCCGAGGCCGACCAGCGGGTGGTGGAACTACCGCTGATCTCGGCGGCACAGGAGCGCGGCATCGTCGACGAGTCGGCGGGTGTCGAGGGTGTCGCACCGGTCGAGACCCTGGTGGATTCGCTGGCACGACAGGCCGATTCGACACCGCTCGCGCCTGCTGTCACCGCCGCGGGTGAGACGATCACCTATCGCGACGTTGACGAGCGGTCCACTCGGCTCGCCCGGCGATTGATCGGCCGTGGCGCCGGCCCGGGTGCGCTCGTGGCGATCGCGCTGCCGCGCGGCACCCAGCTGATCGTCGCGATGCTCGCGGTGCTGAAATCCGGGGCCGCGTACCTGCCCCTCGATATCACCCATCCGCCGGAGCGACTGGAATACGTTGTCGGTCAGGCCGATCCGGCGGTCGTCATCGTCGAGGACGCCGCGCTGACGCTCGGCTCCGATATGCTGGTTCTCGCGCCAGGCGACGACCTCGACGGCGCGACGGACCCGATCACCGATGACGAGCGCACCGCACCGCTGCGTCCCGACGACGCCGCGTACGTCATCTTCACCTCGGGCTCCACGGGACGGCCGAAGGGCGTGGTGATCAGCCACCGTGCCGTTGTCACGTACCTGGCGAATGCTGTTGCTGCCCTCGATATTCAGGCCGACGACGTGTGGACCTGGTTGCATTCGGTGGCCTTCGACTACTCGATCTGGGAGGTCTTCGGACCACTCGTCACCGGCGGACGCATCGTGGTCGTCGATCCCTTGACCGCCCGCGCTCCTGACGAGCTGGTGCGGTTGACCGTGCGTGAAGGCGTCACCGTGTTCAGCCACACCCCTTCTGCGTTCTATCAATTCGCCGCGGCACGCCGGAGGTATCCGGCGGCGGGTTCGCCCGACGGGAAGCTGCGACTGGTCGTGTTGTCCGGTGAGGGCTTGGATCCGGCGGCGTTGGCGCCGTGGTACGAGGACACCCCGGACGGTCCGGTCATCGTCAACAGCTACGGCATCACCGAGACCACCGTGTTCGTCACCCGCGCCGACATGACCCCCGACCTGGCGGTGCCCGGTGCGCCCAGTGTGATCGGCACCGCGCTGCCGGGCCTGCGCACCTACGTGCTGGATCGCCGCCTGCGGCAGGCACCGGTGGGTGCGTGGGGCGAAATCTATGTCGCGGGAGGGCAATTGGCTCGCGGCTACCTGGGTCAACCTGCGCTGAGCGCGGGTCGATTCGTCGCCGATCCGTGGGGTGCGCCGGGGGAGCGGATGTATCGAAGCGGGGATGTGGCCCGCCGCAACCACGACGGCGACCTCGAGTACCGAGGCAGGGCCGATCAACAGATCCAGTTGCGCGGGTACCGCATCGAACTCGACGAGGTTCGTGCCGCGCTGCTGGCCCATCCGACGGTGGCCGCTGCCGCGGTGGTGCTCCATGGCGCCGACACCGACGCGGCGCGCCTGGTGGGCTATGTCGTCGCGGCGGGCGCCGATTGCGATGTCGATGCCGTTGTCGCACAGGCTGGTTCGCTGCTGCCGGAGTACATGATCCCGAGTGTCGTGATGGTCGTGGACGCGCTGCCGCTCACGGTCAACGGCAAGCTCGACCTGCGCGCGCTCCCCGAACCGTCAGCGGGGTCCTCGGCGCTCTACGTCGCGCCGAGGTCGGAGTCCGAGGAGATCGTCGCGCGGGTCTTCGCCGAGGTACTCGGCCTGGATTGCGTCGGCGCGTTCGACAGCTTCTTCGAGGTGGGCGGCAACTCGCTCACCGCGGCGGGCGCTGTTGTCCGGGTCGCCGATATCACCGAATGTGAACTGTCGGTACGTGATCTGTTCGCCGATCCGACGGTGGCCGGGTTCGCCGAGTGTGTCGGTCGGGCACGGCGCCGGGCGAGGCCCGCGCTGACGCCGGTGTCCCGGGACGACCTGCTGCCGTTGGCGCCCGCGCAGCATCGGATGTGGTTGATCAACCGCGTCGACCCCGAATCGGCCGCCTACAACATCCCCTTGGTCCTGCGGCTGACCGGCCGGCTCGACGCGGTCGCACTGCGCACGGCACTCGGTGACGTGCTCGACCGCCACGAATCACTTCGGACCCGCTACCCCGCTCGTGACGATCAGGGCACGCAGGACGTCTGGTCGGCGGAGGCGACCATGGCGGAATTCCCGTGTACCCCAGAGCGAGTCGAGTCGGACCGGCTCGACGACCGGATCCGCGAACTGACCGCCGAGGGTTTCGATGTCTGCGCTCGGCCTCCGTTGCGCGCGGCTGTGCTCACCACCGGTCCCGACAGCCACGTCCTGGTCCTGGTGCTGCACCACATCTGCTGCGACGGTGTGTCTTTGGCCCCACTGGCTGTCGACTTCGCCACCGCCTACGCCGCACGGGTGCAGGACACCGCACCGGATCAGCGACCCCTTCGGGTGCAGTATGCCGACTACGCCGACTGGCACCGCCGCCTGCTCGGCGACGAAGCGGATCCAGACTCCCTCGCAGCCGACCAATTGCACTACTGGACAACCCAATTGGCTGATATCCCCACCGTGTTGGAGTTGCCCACCGACCGGCCACGCCCCGCCCGTCGTTCGATGCGCGGTGCGGTCGTCGACACGCGGCTGCCCGCGCACACCTACGCCGACATCGAACGACTCGCCCGTGCCGCCGACGTCACCCCGTTCATGGTCGTGCACGCCGCCCTCGCCGTACTGCTCGCCCGGTTGTCCGGCACCGGCGACATCGTGATCGGCGCCCCGCTGGCCGGTCGCGGCGAGCCGGACCTCGCGCCGCTGGTCGGCATGTTCGTCAACACCGTGGCGCTGCGCACGTCGGTGCGCGGCGGCGAATCGTTCACGGCTTTCCTCGAACGCGTCAAGGACATCGACATCGACGCCTTCGCCCACGGCGACCTGCCCTACGACCGGGTCGTGGAAGAGCTCGACCCGCAGCGATCCGCTGCCTTCGCGCCGGTATGCCAGGTGTACCTGGCGTTCGACAACACCGAGCTGCCCAGCCTGACCCTGCCCGATCTCACGGTGGATGTCCTCGATCCGGGTGCCGAGCCCGCGAAGGTGGACCTCGTCGTCACGGTCGGTGCGAATGCCCCCGACACCGGTGACGTCGCGCTGCGCCTCAACTACGCGACCGACCTGTTCGACCCCGCGACGGTCGAGAACATGGCAGACCGACTGCGCCGGATCCTCGACGCCATGGTGGCGGATCCGTCGGTGCCGGTCGGCGACGTGGAATTGCTGTCCACCGCCGAACGTGCTGCGCTGCACCCTGTTCGGGGCGCGGACGCGGTGCCCGGTACCGCACTGGCGGATCTGCTGGCCCGTGGTGTGGCGATCTCACCGCACGGACCGGCTGTCGTCACCGGCGCGGCGCACATGGACTTCGCGGAGCTGGATGCGATGTCGAACCGGTTCGCCCGGCGGCTGCTCGACGAGGGTGCCCGACCCGGCGAAGTGGTGGCGATGGTCCTGCCGCGCTCGGCCGATTTCGTGGTGGCGGTGTGGGCCGTCGCCAAAACAGGTGCCGCCCTGGTGCTGATCGACCCGCGCAACCCGCGCGATCGCGTCCGTTCGATGCTGGCCGACAGCTCACCGAGGGTTGTTCTGACCAGCGCCGAGGTGGAAGGCGCGGCCCCCGAGGGGCCGTGGTCGCTGCTGGTGGTCGCCGACCCCGTCTCGCGCAGCATCACCGCCGGGTACTCGCCCGCGCCGGTCACCGACGCCGACCGTGGCAGGCCGGTGCACCCCGGCGACGTGGCATACGTGATCTACACGTCCGGCACTACCGGTGTCCCGAAGGGCGTCGAGGTCACCAACCAGGGGCTCGCGAACTTCGCCGCCGAACAGCAGGATCGCTACGACGTGTCGCCCTCCGTGCGCGTGCTGCAGGCCGCGGGGCCGGGATTCGACGCGGTGATGCTGGAAATTCTGCTCGCCCACCCCGGCGGCGCGGCACTGATCGTGTCCCCGCCCGATGTCTACGCGGGCACCGAACTCGCGGAACTCGTTCGGACACAAGGGGTTACCCATGCCTTCCTGACACCGAGCGTCCTGGCTTCGATGTCACCGGAGAACCTCGAATGCCTGCAGGTGCTGGTCTCCGGTGGCGAGGCCCTCACACCGGAGCTCAGCGCGATCTGGGCGCCGGGGAGGCGGCTGTTCAACGGCTACGGCCCCACCGAGACAACGATCATGGTCGCCATCAGCGACCCGGTGCCCGCGCACGGCCCGATCACCATCGGCGGTCCCATCCGCGGCATCTCGGCGCAGGTGCTCGACGCCCGGCTGCGGCCGGTTCCGGTCGGCGCGGCGGGCGAACTCTACATCGGCGGTGTGCAATTGGCGCGCGGCTACCTCGGCAGGCCCACCGCGACCGCGACGAGCTTCCTCGCCGACCCGTGCGGCGACGGCACCCGCATGTACCGCACCGGCGACCTGGTCCGATGGACCTCGGAGCACACGCTCCAGTACCTGGGTCGCGCCGACCATCAGGTGAAGATCCGTGGCCAGCGCACCGAACTCGGCGAAATCGAGACGGTACTCGCGCAGGATCCCGCCGTGAGCCATGCCGTCGTCGTGATCCGCCGCAGCGAGGGCACTGACCGACTCGTCGGCTATCTGGTCGGTACGGATGTCGACGCCGAGCGGGTCCGCGCCGACGCCCGCCACCGGCTGCCCGCGCACATGGTGCCCGATGTGTGCGTGGTGCTCGACCGGATCCCACTGACCGCCAGCGGCAAGCTCGACCGGGGTGTGCTGCCCGAGCCGGTGTTCCCGCGCGCGGCCGTCGACATCGCGCCGCGCACGCCCACCGAACACCTCGTCGCCGACGTCTATCGCGATGTGCTCGGCGCATCGCAGGTGAGCGCACTCGACAACTTCTTCGATCTGGGCGGCAATTCACTCAGCGCGACGAAGGTCGCCGCACGACTGTCCGACGTGCTCGGCACCGATATCGCGGTCCGCGCGCTGTTCGAGACACCGACTGTCGACGCGCTCGCTCGGGAGTTGGATGCTGTTGGACCGCAGGGTGATTCGGGTCATGCCCATCGCCGACTGGTTCCGCAGGAGCGGCCGGATCGGATCCCGCTCTCGCCCGCGCAGACCCGCATGTGGTTCCTCAACCAGTTCGACACCGCGTCAGCGGTGTACAACGTGCCCGTCGTCGTGCGCATATCCGGACCACTCGACGTCGACGTGCTTCGGTCAGCGTTCGCCGATGTGATCGACAGGCACGAGACACTGCGCACCCGATACCCGGACAGCGACAGCGGACCGTGGCAGGAGATCCTGCCGTTGGGCTCGGCGCCACAGCTCACCTGCGTAGAGGTCGCCGAGACCGAGGTAGCCGATCGGATCGCGCGCGAGACCGCCGTCGGCTTCGACGTGAGCGCGGAACTACCGTTGCGAATCACGTTGCTGCGCAGCGCGGCCGAGGAATGGACCGTGGTGCTCACGGTGCACCACATCGCCATCGACGGGTCCTCGCTCGCCCCGTTGGCCGCGGACCTGGCCGTGGCCTACCGCGCCCGGATGGCAGGCGAGCTGCCCGCCTTCGCGCCCCTGCCGGTCCAGTATGCCGACTACACGCTGTGGCAACGGCGAAACCTCGGCACGCACGACGACTCGAGCAGCGTGACCGCCGACCAGATCCGGTACTGGATCGCGGCGCTGGCCGACCTGCCGCAGATACTCGATCTGCCGACCGACCGCCCGCGACCCGCCCAGCAGTCCTACCGGGGCGCGCGCGTGTCCGCCACGATTCCCGCCGACCTGCACCGCGACATCATCGCCCTCGCACGTCGCCACGACTCGACCTTGTTCATGGTGACCCATGCCGCGTTCGCGGTCCTGCTGGCGCGGCTGTCGGGCACCGGCGACATCGCGGTCGGTACGCCCGTGGCCGGACGTGGCGAACCCGCGCTCGACCCGCTGATCGGCATGTTCGTCAACACGCTGGTGCTGCGCGTGCAGGTCGATCCCGCGGCACCGTTCACCGAGGTGCTCGACCGGGCCCGCGCCTGCGATCTCGGCGCGTTCGACAATGCCGCCATCCCGTTCGAACAGCTGGTGGAGGTGCTCAATCCGCCGCGCAGCACCGCACACGAGCCGCTGACCCAGGTCGGCTTCTCGTTCCAGAACATCGACATCCCGACGCTGCGTCTGGGCGGACTCACGGTGGCGGCCGAACTCGTCGAACCGGGCGTGGCGAAGTACGACCTGCATCTCACCCTGGTCGACACGATCGATGCGGACGGTACCCCCGGCGACATGCAGGTCGAATTCGGTTATGCGACCGATCTGTTCGACGAAGCCACGATCGCGCCGATCTTCGAGCGGTTCGTCGCCGTCCTGCGCGGTGTCGTCGCCGATCCCGGCGTGCCGGTGGGTGACCTGCCGTTGCTCAGCCCGCGTGAGCTCGACGAACTGGCGCAGCGCGAAACCGGTCCCGAAGCGCCGACGGGTGATGCGACGATCGCCGACCTGTTCGCGGCGCAGGTCGCGGCAACACCGACGCTCACCGCGGTTGTCGACGCCGTCAGCGGTGCCGAACTCACCTACGATGCCTTCGGTGCTGAGGTCAACGCACTGGCGCGCGTGCTGATCGGCAGAGGAGTCGGGCCGGGAAGTGTTGTGGCAGTGGCGATGCGCCGTTCGGTCGACCTGCTCACCACTGTCTACGCCATCCATGCGGCAGGCGGCGCCTACCTCCCGCTCGACCCCGACCACCCGGCCGACCGGCTGCGCGCCGTGCTCACCGCCGCGCGACCGGACGCTGTGCTGATTCGAGACGACATCGAGATCCCGACCGAGACGACGGTGTGGCGCCTGGCCGACCTCACTGCCGCCACGATCGATACCTCGCCGATCACCGACGCCGATCGCATCCGTCCGTTGCGCCCCGATGACCTTGCGTACGTGATCTTCACGTCCGGCTCGACCGGTGTGCCCAAGGGCGTCGCGCTCACCCACGACGCTGTCGTCAACCAACTCCGTTGGCTCACCGGCCATTACGAAGTCGGCTCGTCGGACGTGCTTGTGCTGCGCACCCCGTTCACCTTCGACCTGTCGGTGTGGGAGTTGTTCACCGCCCTCACCGCGGGAGCCACGCTGGTCGTCGCCGGTCCCGACGATCACGCCGACCCCGCCGCGATAGCCCGTCTCATCGCCGGCCACCGGGTGACCGTGGTCGATTTCGTACCCTCGCTCCTGTCGGCGTTCCTCGAGTTCGCGACGCCGGACGATCTGGCGACCGTGCGCCAAGTGCTGTGCATCGGTGAAGCTCTGGACGCCGCGACGGTCCGCCGGTTCCGTGCTGTCAGCGAGGCACGGATCGACAACCTGTACGGCCCGACCGAAGCGGCGGTCAGCGCCACCGCCTGGGAGATCGGCGAGTTCGACGGACCCGCCGTGCCCATCGGCACTCCCGAGGCGAATGTCGTTGCGCACGTCCTGGATTCGCGGCTGCGACCCGTGCCTGCCGGAGTGACGGGTGAGCTGTATCTCGGCGGAATCCAACTCGCTCGCGGCTACCACGCCCGCCCTGATCTGACGGCCGCGGCCTTCGTGGCCGACCCGTTCGGCACGGCGCCGGGTGCTCGTCTCTACCGCACCGGTGACCTGGTCCGCTGGGACTCCGCGGGCCTGCTTCGCTACGTCGGCCGCCGTGATTCCCAGGTGAAGATTCGCGGCCTGCGCGTCGAACTGGGCGACATCGAAGCCGCCCTGCTCTCCCACGACCGGATCGGCGCCGCGATCGCCAGGGTGCACACCGTCGCGGCCGAGCCGATCATCGTGGCCTACGCAGTCAGCGACGAAGCGATCGACGCCGATGCGCTGCGGACGTTCCTGCTGGGTCGATTGCCCGCGTATATGGTCCCTGCCCAGGTGATTCGGCTCGAATCGATCCCGCTCACCCCCAACGGCAAGATCGACTATCGCGCTCTGCCCGCCCCGGAAAGCCACGCAGGCGTGACCCGCTACCGGGCACCCAGCGGGATCGTCGAGGAAACCGTCGCGGGTGTGATCGGTGACCTGGTCCACACGCCGTGGGTCGGCGCCGACGACAACTTCTTCACCCTCGGCGGCAATTCGCTGCTCGCGACCCGCGCGCTCAGCCGCATCGGCGAAGTACTCGGCGTCACGATCCCCGTGCGTGCCGTCTTCGAAGCCCCGACAGTGGGGGAGCTGGCGCGGTGGGTCGAGCGTTTGCGGGCCGGCGGCGATATCGCGGGCCCGGTGGCGGGGCCGCGACCCGGGCGGATTCCGCTCTCGCCCGCGCAGAGCCGGATGTGGTTGCTCAACCAGCTCGACCCCGAGTCGGCGAGTTATGTTGTGCCGCTGTCGATCAGCCTCGACGGTGAACTCGATCTCGAGGCGGTGACGGCCGCGCTGCGCGATGTCGTCGATCGGCACGAGATCCTGCGCACCACCTATCCGGCCCACGACGGCACCCCCGAACAGGTGGTGCTGACCGCCGAGGAAGTGGTCGCGTCCTGGGATCTCGCCGTGCACTCGGTGTCGGCCGACGACTTGATTCCGCGGCTGACCCAGTTCTTCGGCACCGGATTCGACGTCTCGGTGGGAGCCCCGCTGCGGGTGGCCCTGTTCCGCCTCACCGATACGGCGCACGCACTGGCACTGTCGGTACATCACATCAATTGCGACGGCTACTCGGTGGCGCCCCTTGCCGCCGACATCATCGAGGCCTACCGTGCCCGCCGCGCCGGTGCGGCACCCGAATGGTCCCCGCTGCCAGTGCAATTCGCGGACTACGCCCTGTGGCAGCGCGAACTGCTCGCCACGCCCGACTCCGCCCCGAGCCGCGACCTGCTGTACTGGCGCACCCAACTCGCCGGGATCCCGGATGTTCTCGCACTGCCCACCGACCGCCCACGCCCACTCGAACAGTCCCACCGCGGCGCGACCGTGCACACGGCGGTCGCCGCGCAGATCGCCGAAGCGGTGGCGCGACTGGCCGGTCGCCACGGCGTGACCCCGTTCATGGTGGTCCACACCGCCTTGGCCGTCCTGCTCGCGCAGCTGTCGGGCAGCGACGACATCGCCATCGGCATCCCGTACGCGGGCCGCGGCGACCGGTCACTGGACCGCCTCGTCGGCATGTTCGTCAACACCCTCGTCCTGCGCACGCGCGTGCGCCCCGGACAGCGGTTCGACGACCTGATCGAACTGACCAGGCGCACCGATATCGAAGCGTTCGACCATGCCGCCGTCCCGTTCGAACAGCTGGTGGAAGTGCTGAATCCCGCCCGCTCGACGGCACATTCGCCACTGTTCCAGGTAATGCTCGCCTACCAGAACATGCCGCCCGCCCAGCTCGCGCTCGACGGGCTCGATATCGGCAACATCGATGTCGGCGCCGACGCCGCGATCTGCGACCTGCTGCTCATGGTCACCGAGGATCGCGGCCCGAACAACGAGATCGCGGGCACGAACCTGCGCCTCACCTACGCCACCGACCTGTTCGACGACGACACCGCACGCCGCTTCACCGAACAGTTCGTGCGCGTCCTCGATGCGGTCACCACCGACGCGCACACCGTTGCCGGGGAGATCGACCTCGTCGACGAACACACCCGCACCCGCCTGCTGCGCCCGCAGGACGCGCCACTGGTGAGCCCGGACCGCACCCTCGTCGACGCCTTCGACGAGCAGGTGGCACGCACCCCGGACGCTGTCGCTGTCCGCGTCCCCGGTGGCCGCACCCTCACCTACCGTGAGTTCGACGCAGCGGTCAATCGCCTCGCCCGCCACCTCATCGACCAGGGCGCGGGCCCCGAAACCACGGTGGCCGTGGCTGTTCACCGCTCGATCGACCTGATCACCGCCGTCTACGCCGTCGTGAAGTCCGGCGCGACCTTCGTCCCGCTCGACCCCGAGCATCCGACCGCGCGACTGGCCCACGTCCTGGAAGTAGCCCGCCCCCTGCTGGTCGTCACCACCACGGGCGACGAACTGTCCCTACCCGATGACGTCCGCCGAATCCGGCTCGACGAGCTGGACCTGACCACACAACCCGCCGGCCCCATCGGCGATGACGAACGCCGCGCACCGCTGCACGCCGACAACACCGCTTACGTCCTGTTCACCTCCGGCTCGACCGGTGCACCGAAGGGCGTCGCCCTCACCCATGCCGCCACCACCCACCAGTTGGCCTGGGCTCAACGCGAATTCCCGCACGATGCCTCGGACGTAGTGCTGCACAAGACACCGATCACCTTCGACATCGCGGTGTGGGAGTTGTTCTGGCCGTTGCAGACCGGGGCGCAGATCGTCGTCGCCGAACCCGGCGGCCACCGCGATCCCGCCTACCTGGCCGAGGTCATCGCGAACGAGCGAGTGAGCACGGTGCATTTCGTGCCGTCGATGCTCGACGTGCTGCTCGAGCGCCCGGGTACGACGCGACTGTCGTCGGTCCGCTATGTCTTCCCGGCCGGTGAGGCACTGGCCCAGCGCACCGCCGAACGCGCCCGACAGGTTTTCGACCAGGCGGAGGTGGTCAACTGGTACGGCCCCGCCGAAGCCGAGGTCGTCACGGCATACCGCTGTACCTCGGATTCCGCTGCACCACAGAGTGTTCCGATCGGGTATCCGGTATCGGGTATGTCCACCTATGTTCTCAACGCGCGCCTGCGGCCGGTTCCCGTCGGTGTGGTGGGCGACCTGTATGTGTCGGGAGTTCAGCTGGCCCGTGGCTATCAGGACCGCCCCGACCTCACCTGTGCTGTCTTCCTCGCCGACCCGTTCGGCGCGCCGGGGGAGCGGCTCTACCGCACCGGCGACCTGGCTCGATGGACGCCCGGAGGAGCACTGGAGTTCTTCGGCCGCAGTGACTTCCAGGTCAAATACCATGGTCAGCGCGTCGAACCCGGCGATATCGAAGCCGCGATGCACTCGATCGACACGGTGGCCCGCGCGGTCGCCGTCGTCACCGAGGACCGGATCACCGGCTACGTCACGCCGGTGTCGGGCGCTGCGCTCGACGGAGCGGAGATCCGCCGCAAGCTTGCCCGGCTGCTGCCGTCCTATCTGGTTCCCGGCGCGGTCGTGGTAGTCGACGCGTTGCCGCTCAACGCCAACGGCAAACTCGACCGTGCCGCGCTGCCTTGCCCGGACTTCGACGACGCGGACGAGTTCCTCGCCCCACGCACCGACCGGGAATCGGTACTGGCCAAGATCGTCGCCGAGATCGTCGGCGCCGACCGGATCAGCGTCGCGGCCGACCTGTTCGACATCGGCGTCAACTCGCTCACGGCCGCCCAGATCGCGGCTCGCGCCGAAGCCGCCCTCCAGGTGCGCGTCGGGGTCCGTGACATCTTCGAAGCCCTCACCGTCGGCGCGCTGGCCGAGCGGATCGCCGTGCGTGATCGCTACGCGGGCGTGCCGCTCGTGCGGCGCACCGACCTCGCCGAGATCCCCCTCGCGGCGGCGCAACGGCGCATCTGGATCCTCAACCAGCTCGACCCCACCTCCGGTGCCTACAACATCGGCTTCGCGGCCAGACTGACCGGACCACTGGACGTGGCGGCGCTGCGAGCGGCGATGGTCGATGTGGTCACTCGCCACGAAACCCTGCGCACCGTCTACCCCGCGGTGGACGGGCAACCGCGTCAGCTCGTCCAGGACAGCACGGTCGGCGCCGATATCGAACTCGCCGCCCTCGACGATCCGGCACAGCTGGCAGACCGCCTGCTCGAGACGGTGGAAGCGGGCTTCGATATCGCGACGAGCACACCGGTTCGCGCACGGCTCTATCGCACCGGCACCGAGGAACACGTATTGGTCCTGGTCGTCCACCACATCGCCGCGGATGGTGCGTCGATGGCGCCGCTGGCCCGAGATGTGTTCGCCGCCTATCGATCTCGTCGAACAGGTACGACACCAATGTGGCCCGCACTGCCCGTGGACTATGCCGATTACGCGGTCTGGCAGCGTGAGCTGCTCGGCGCCGAGGACGACCCCACATCCATGTCCGGCCGCCAAATCGCCTACTGGCAGCGGATTCTCGCCGACGCGCCCGAGCTGCTCGCACTCCCGACCGATCGCCCGCGCCCGGCGGTGCTGACCATGGATGGCGGCCGCGTCGGCTTCGCCGTCGAGCCGCGATTGCACGACGCCGTCGTCGAACTCGCCCGCCGCGAAGGCGTTTCGGTGTTCATGGTCCTGCACGCGGCGCTGGCGATCCTGCTCTCGCGCACCGCGCACAGCGACGACATCGCGATCGGCACCCCCGTGAGCGGTCGTGGTCGTCCCGAACTCGACGATCTGGTCGGCATGTTCGTCAACACGGTGGTCTTGCGGACGCGGGTCGAGGAGCAACTGTCGTTCCGTGAGTTCCTGGCGGAAGTGCGCGGCACGGACCTGGAAGGGCTCGCGCATGCGGACGTCCCGTTCGAGCGGCTGGTCGAGGTACTCGATCGGCAGGGCTCGACCGCGTATTCGCCGCTCTATCAGGTGATGCTCGGCTTCCGTAATGCCGACCCGACGCGCTTCGTCCTCGATGACATACGCGTCGATGTTCTCGATCCCGGTGTGGCACAGGCCAAAACGGATCTCACGTTCCTGCTGAACGAACGTGCCGACGGCGCGGGTATCGACGGCGAGCTCGTCTACGCCACCGACCTGTTCACCGAGGCCACCGCGACCCGCTTCGCCGACCGCCTGCTGCGCGTCCTCGAGGCGATCACCGTGCGGCCGGACACGACGATCGAGGCCATCGACCTGCTGAGCGCGGACGAGGCCGCGCACCTGCTCCCCGCCGGGCGCGAGAGCGCGGTGGTGCCGAAAACACTGCCCGCCCTGCTCGCCGTCGCCGCCGCCGACCCCGTGGCGACCGCCCTGATCGGTGACGACGAAACCCTGACCTACGGCGAACTCGACCGCCGATCCGACCGGCTAGCAGCACGGTTGTCGCAGGCCGGTGCCGCGCCGGGAACCTTTGTCGCACTGGCTGTTCCACGGTCGGTGGCCTTCCATGTGGCACTGTGGGCGATCACGAAAACCGGTGCCGCGTTCATGCCGATGGATCTGCGCTACCCCGCCGATCGGCTCGCCCACATGGTCGAGGACTCCGGGACCATGCTCGGCGTGACACTGAGCGCGGCCCGTTCGGCGTTGCCGGACACGGTCGACTGGGTGTGTCTCGACAACGACCAGTTGCTCGATGAAATGCCCACCGCGGAACTGTCTTTCCCCTCGGCGCGCCTCGACGACGCCGCCTACCTGGTGTACACCTCCGGCTCGACCGGCAAGCCGAAGGGTGTTGTCGTCACGCACGCGGGGCTGTCGGCGTTCGCGGCGGAGAAGCACCAGCACTACCAGGTGGATCGGCACTCGCGGGTGCTGCAGGTCGCCGCACCGGCGTTCGACGCGGTGATGATGGAATCGCTGATGACCTATGCGGCGGGCGCCACGCTGGTCGTTTCGCCCGCCGACGTCTTCGCCGGTGCGCAACTGACCGAACTCATTCGCACGCATCAGGTTTCGCACGCGTTCCTGACACCCAGCGTGCTCGCGACGCTGCGTCCCGATGGCCTCGACGCGCTCCGGATGCTGACTGTCGGCGGCGAGGCGCTCTCCGCCGAACTCGTCGCCGCCTGGGCGCCGGGACGACGCTTCCACAATGTGTACGGGCCCACCGAGGCCACGGTCGCGGTGAGCGTCAGCGACGAGTTGCAGCCCGGCGACCCCATCACCATCGGCGCGCCGATCCGCGGTGTGTACGCCGCCGTGCTCGACAGTCGGTTGCGGCCGGTGCCGGTCGGTGTGGTCGGTGAGCTGTATCTGTCAGGCAATGCGCTGGCCCGCGGGTACCTGAATCGACCGGGACCGACTGCGGGTGCGTTCGTCGCCGATCCCTACGGCAACCCGGGCACCCGGATGTACCGCACTGGCGACCTGGTGCGATGGAGTGCCGAGCACACCATCGAGTACGTGGGTCGCGCGGACTTCCAGGTCAAGATCCGTGGTCAGCGCGTGGAACTCGGCGAGATCGACGCCGCGCTGGTGGCCTGCCCGGACGTCGCCTCGGCGGTCACCGTGAGCAGACGCGGTCACGCCGGGCAACCGATGCTGGCCGCCTACCTCGTGCCCGACGACGGTGCGACGATCGACACCGCCGCGATCCGCGACCGGATCGCCGGTGCGCTGCCCGAACACATGGTGCCCGCGGTGATCACGGTCATCGACGAGATGCCGGTGTCCTCGACCGGCAAGGTGAACCGGCGCGCACTGCCCGAACCTGTTGCCGAGGTAGCTGATTCGGCGCCGAGCGGCGCGTCGACGGAGCTGGAAGCGACCATCGCGGGGGTCTTCGCCGAGGTGCTCGGTGTGGGCGCGGTGGGCATCGATGAGTCGTTCTTCTCGCTGGGCGGCGACTCGATCATGTCGATCCAGCTGGCCTCGCGTTTGAAGACCGCCGGTGTGGTCGTGACAGCACGAGACATCTTCCAGCACCGGACTGTTCGCGGACTGGCCGTCGTCGCGGAGGAGGCGGGGCGCGTCTCTCTCGACGAACTGCCCGGCGGTGGCATCGGGGCGGTCGCTCGGACACCGATCGTGTCCTGGTACCTGGACCGACCGGCCGGTGACCGGTTCGCGCAGTCGCTGCTGGTCGAGTTGCCCGGCGACGCACGGCCGACCGATGTGATCGCCACGGTCCGGGCTGTGCTGGATCGGCACGACATGCTGCGTGCGCGGGTCGTGCGCCCCGATGTGGCCCCCGGGGCGAGGTTCGGTGCGACCGGATCGTCCGCAGCGGGCGACCTCCCGGCGCGACCGTACCTCGACGACCTGGATGGGTTGTCGCAGGAACTCGGTGACTTCGCTTCGCCGCCAGCGGATTCGGTGGGTGCCGACGATGCAGTGGGCGCGCCGGGGTTCCCGTATCTTGAGGCGTTGCCGCGCGGCGCTGTCGATGCCGAGCGAATGGTGTCGGTGCGTATCTTCGGTGCTGAG
The DNA here is from genome assembly GCF_042716665.1 of Nocardia sp. NPDC058658. Classification (NCBI taxonomy): domain Bacteria; kingdom Bacillati; phylum Actinomycetota; class Actinomycetes; order Mycobacteriales; family Nocardiaceae; genus Nocardia; species Nocardia sp. NPDC058658. Next base: position 278,980 of record NZ_JBHXRR010000001.1, on the reverse strand, counting down.
AGTGCCCCCGGTAGTGCGGGTTTCACGTCACTGATCGAGGATTCCCTGGAAGAAGCGTCGGCCGCGCTGAACCCGGCGGACGCCGCCATGGTGCAGGTCGTGTGCCTGCTGCCGGAGCCCGGCGTGGTGTCGCGGGGCCGCGCGCTGATCGTGATCCACCACCTGGTGGTCGACGGTGTCTCCTGGCGCATTCTGATCCCCGACTTCGTGGCCGCGTGGCAGCAGGTCAGCGTAGGGCGAACGGTCGAACTGCCCGAGGTCGGCACGTCGATGCGCCGGTGGGCGGCGGCCGTGTCGACCGCCGCAGGCAGCCGGGCCGACGAGCTCGCGCTGTGGCAACGGATGGGGTCGCGCTCGGAGCCGCTGCTCGGGCGCGAACCGCTCGACCCCGCCGTCGACGTGCACGCCACCGTGGAACGGCTGACCGTGACGTTGCCCGTCGACCTGACGACCGCGCTGCTCGGCGCGGTGCCGCGAGCCGCACATGCGACCACCGACGACGCTCTGCTCGCGAGTCTTGCACTGGCACTCGGCCGTTGGCGTGCGCGTCGCGGAATCACCCACTCCGGTGCGCGCATTCTCCTCGAAAGCCACGGCCGCGAAGAACAACTCGCACCCGGCGCCGACCTGTCCCGCACCGTCGGCTGGTTCACCAGCGCTTACCCGGTCGACCTCGACCTCGACGGCACCGATCCGCGCGCGGCCGTGAAGTCCGTCAAGGAACAGCTGCGGGCCGTGCCCGACAAGGGCATCGGCTACGGCATGCTGCGCTACCTGAACCCGGAGACCGCCGACCAACTGGCCGCACTGCCCGCACCGCAGATCAGTTTCAACAACCTCGGCCGGGCGGGCGTCGACCTCTCCGCACTGTCCGGGATCGCTTGGATTCCCGCCGACGAGGAATTCGACCACCAGGGCTCCTTCGATCCGAACATGTCCGCAGCCGCCACGTTGACCGTCGACACCAGCATCATCGACACCCCCGCCGGTCCAACCCTCGCCGCGCAGATCGGGTACGCCGCAAGACTTCTCGACGGTGAGGACGTCCGCGAACTCATCGACGAGTGGACGTCAGCTTTGGTGGAGATCGCGAAAGCCGCCGCACGAGAAGAGGACTGGGGTCTGTCGCCATCCGACGCCCCGCTGGTCGCACTGACCCAGCAGGACCTGGACAACTTCACCGAACGCTACGGACCGATCGAGGCCGTGTGGCCGATGGCACCGTTGCAGGCGGGACTGCTGTTCCACGCCGAACTCGCGGCGGGCGAACTCGACGTGTACACCGCGCAATCCGAGATGAACCTGACCGGTCCGCTCGACGAGGCACGCCTGCGTCAGGCCGCAGCCGACCTGCTGCGACGGCATCCGAATCTGCGGGCCGCGTTCACCCGGACGATCGACGGTGTTGTCGCACAGGTTGTTCCGGTGAACCCACCGCTGCACTGGCGCCACGTCGAGGCTTCCGAGTCGGCACTGCCGGAAATCCTGACGGCCGAACGCGAGACGGCGTTCGACCCCGCGGATCCGCCCCTGGTGCGTTTCGTCCTCGCGGCCGTCGCACCCACCGAATTCCGGCTGATTCTGACCGCACACCACCTGCTGCTCGACGGCTGGTCGCTACCGCTGCTGCTGCGCGACCTGGTCGGGCTGTACGCGGCGGGCGCCGACGCGGGTCTGCTGCCGCCCGCGCCGTCCTACGGCGACTACCTGAGCTGGCTCGACCAGCGCGACACCACCGCCGGCCTCGGGATCTGGCGCGACACCATGGCGGGCTTCACCGAACCCACGCTGATCGCCGAGACCGTCGGCGAGGCCACCGTCGAGGTGCCGACCGACCTGAGCATCGACCTCGACGACGCCACCACCACCGCCCTGACCGAACTCGCCCGCACCTGCGGTGCCACGATGTCGACCATCGTGCAGTTCGCCTGGGCGACGGTGCTGGCCAACCAGCTCGGTCGCGACCGGGTCGTGTTCGGCGAGACCGTCTCCGGCAGGCCGGCCGAGGTGCCGGGCGTGGAGTCGATGATCGGGTTGTTCATCAATACGCTGCCGGTCCCCGTCCACGTGCGTGGCGACCGGACCATCGTGGCCGCGCTGGAACAGTTGCAGGCCGACAAGACTCGGCTGCTCGACCATCACCACATCGAACTGTCCGCCGTCATGGCCGCTGTCGGTGGCGGGCAACTCTTCGACACCCTGGTGGCCTACGAGTCCTATCCGGTGGACAGCAGCGGGCTCGGCGACGCCGAGATCGACGGTGTGCGGGTGACGGAGGTGGTCGGCACCGATGCCGCGCACTACCCGATCACCGTCCAGGCCCACCACACCGACACCCTGCACATTCGTGTGCGCTATCAGGCGGCCCGCGTCGACGCGGTGACTGCCACCGGGCTGGCGGATCGGATCGAGCGCGTCCTGCGCGCCATCGCCACCGACCCGTCGGCGCGTGTCGGTGCCGTCGACCTGTTGTCCGACGTGGAGCGCGCGGCGCTGGTCCCGGCCAGGGGCGCGGAGCGGGTGGCACCCGAGGCGTTGACGGATCTGTTGCGGCGCGGCGTGACCGAGCGGCCCGACGGTCCGGCGGTGATCTGCGGGTCCGAAACGGTGAGCTTCACCGAATTGGACACACGGGCACATCGATTGGCGCACTGGCTGATCGAGCACGGCGTCGACACCGGCGACACCGTCGGCGTGGTCATGCCGCGCTCGACCGCGCTGATCACCACCCTGTGGGCGCTGGCCGAGGTCGGCGCCGCCGCTGCGCTGCTCGACCCGCGTAACCCAGGGGAGCGGCTGGCGGTCATGCTGTCCGACAGCGATGCCCGTGTCGTATTGACCGTCGCGGACGTGAGTGCTGGTGTGCCGGAAGGGGAGTGGGAACGCCTTGTCGTCGACGAACCGGCAGCAGTGCGGCAGATAGCGAACCAGCCGGGCGACGCGATGCGACGGACGGTCCGCGACACCGACCTCGCCTACGTCATCTACACCTCCGGCACCACCGGCACCCCGAAGGGCGTCGCAGTCACCCAGGCCGGACTGGCGAATTTCGCTGGCGAGCAACGGGACCGATATGACGTCACCCCGGATTCGCGGGTGCTGCAGTGTGCCGCACCAGGATTCGACGCCGTCATGCTCGAAGTCCTGATGGCGCACCCGCACGGTGCCACGCTGGTCGTCTCGCCGCCCGATACCTACGCGGGCACCGAGTTGGCCGACATCATCCGACACCACGCCGTCACCCACGCCTTCCTCACCCCGACCGTGCTCGCGACCTTGACACCCGACGGGCTCGACAGCCTGGCGGTCCTGGTCGCCGGTGGTGAGGCAGTACCAGCCGAACTCGCCGCCCTCTGGGCACCGGGCCGCCGACTGTTCAACGGCTACGGCCCCACCGAGACCACGATCATGGTCGCCATCAGCGACCCGCTGACCCCGTCCGAACCCATCACGCTGGGCGGTCCGATTCGCGGAACCACCGCGGTGGTGCTGGATTCGCAGTTGCGCCCCGTGCCCATCGGGGTGACCGGCGAACTGTATGTCGGCGGTATCCAGCTGGCGCGCGGCTACCTCGGCCGCCCCGGCGCCACCGCCGCGAACTTCCTCGCCAACCCCTACGACCCGGGCACCCGCATGTACCGCACGGGCGACCGGGCGCGTTGGACCGCCGACCACACCCTGGACTACGTCGGGCGCACCGACCACCAGGTCAAGATCCGTGGCCAGCGCATCGAACTCGGCGAGATCGAGGCCGTGCTCGCCGAGCACCCCGCCGTGACCCACGCGGTGGCGCTGCTGCGGGCCGACGACAACGGCACCGAGCGCCTGGTCGGCTACCTCCTCGGCGACACGATCGACCCCGAGCAGGTTCGGGCAGCGGCCCGCCGCCGGCTCCCCGCCCATATGGTTCCCGACATCTGCGTTGTGCTGCAGCAGCTTCCACTGACCACCACCGGAAAACTCGACCGCGCCGCACTGCCGACACCGGCCTTCGCCGTCACCGGGTACCTGGCACCGAGCGATCCCACCGAGCAACTCGTCGCCGATATCTGTGCCGAAGTCCTCGACGTGCCCCGAGTCGGCATGCGCGACAACTTCTTCGACCTCGGCGGCAATTCACTGACGGCGACGAGATTGACCGCACGGTTGAGCTCGGCACTCGGCATCCGGGTCGCACTGCGCGACCTCTTCGACAATCCGACGATGGCTGATCTCGCCGCTCGGGTCACCGGCCGCGACCAGGTCGAACGCCCCGTCCTGACCAGGCGAACCGGCAACGGTCCGGTACCACTGTCACCGGCCCAGCAGCGCATGTGGTTCCTCAACCAGCTCGACGCGTCCGTCGGCGCCTACAACGTGCCGCTGGTGATCCGGCTGACCGGCGAACTGGACACCTGCGCGCTGCGCACCGCGTGCGCGATGGTGATCAGCCGCCACGAGTCGTTGCGCACGAAATTCCCTGTGGTCGACGGTGTTCCGCAGCAGGTGGTCGTCGACGCCGACGAGGTGCTACCCGACCTGGTCCCGGTCCACACAGAGGAATCGGTGCTGCCGAAAGCCGCCGCGGCGGTGCTGTCGGCCAGCTTCCAGGTCACCGAGGCGCCGCCGGTGCGGGCCGAACTGTTCGAACTCGGCCCCGACGATCACATGCTGGTGATCGCGGTGCATCACATCTGCGCCGACGGCCTGTCGATGATCCCCCTGGCCCGCGACGTCGCGGCCGCCTATCACGCCGTGACCAGCGCGAGCGAGCCCGAATGGCCGCCGCTGACGATCCAATACCCCGATTACGCACTGTGGCAACGTGATCTGCTCGGTGACGAGCACGATCCCGAGTCGCTGCTGTCGCGTCAGCTCGACTACTGGCGTGAGGCTCTCGCCGGGCTGCCGGAACTCCTCGAACTGCCCACCGATCTGCCCCGTCCGCCGGTCGCGTCGATGCGCGGTCGGATCGTCGACTTCACCATCGAGCCACGGTTGCAGGAGCGGATCGGCGCGGTCGCGCGGGCCGCCGGTGCGACGCCGTTCATGGTGGCTCACGCCGCGCTGGCGGTCCTGCTCGCCCGGCTGGCGGGCACCAGCGATGTCGCGGTCGGCACCCCGGTGTCCGGGCGCGGGGAACGCGAACTCGATGACCTGATCGGCATGTTCGTCAACACCGTCGTCCTGCGGACCGCGGTCCCCGCCGACAAGCCGTTCGACGCGCTGCTGGCCGATGTCATGGCCGCCGACCTCGCGGCTCTCGCGCACGCGGAGGTCTCCTTCGAACAGGTCGTCGAGGCACTGAACCCGCCGCGATCGACCGCGCACCTGCCGCTCTACCAGGTGACCATCGACTACCAGAATCTCGATCAGGTGGTCCTCGAACTACCCGGGATCACGGTGCAACCGGTCGAGGACTACGTCGAACAGGCGCAGTCGGATCTCAATGTGAAGCTGGTCGAGCGGTTCGACGCCGACGGCAATCCGCTGGGCACCCTGGGCCGATTGACTTACGCCACCGACCTTTTCGTCGAAGAGTCGATGGAACGGTTCGCACGCTGGTACCTGCGGATCCTGGAGGCCGTCACGGCCGATCCCCAGGCCGTCGTCGGTGACATCGAATTCATGGAACCGCAGCAACGCCACGAGGTGCTCGAGGCGGCCGGTGTGGCGGGTGCGCAGGTCCCCGAGGAAACAATCGGGGGATTGTTCACCCGGCAGGTCGAGGCCGCCCCGGACGCGGTCGCGGTAACCGATGGCGCGACAGTTCTGACTTACGGCGAACTGGCTCTGCGGGCCAAGGCGGTTGCCGCCCGACTGATTGCGTCCGGTGCCGGGCCGGAGACCTTGGTCGCCGTCGCGCTGCCGCGTTCGGCCGACCTGGTGGTCGGATTGCTGGCGGTGGTCATGTCGGGTGCCGGATACCTGCCGTTGGATGTGGCCTATCCGGCCGAACGGCTCCGCTTCGTACTCGACGACGCCCGACCCGTGGCCATGCTGACCGACGCGGCGATGGCATCGGAAGTCCCCGAATTCGCCGGGCCGACAGTCTATGTGGATGATGTTGACGTCGAGAACGGCCATGGCGTCGCCGCGCTGCCGGACAACATCGCCTACATGATCTACACCTCGGGCTCCACCGGGCGGCCGAAGGGTGTCGCGGTCACCCACCGCGACGTGGTCACCTTGCTCACCAACACCGCCGAGAAATTCGATATCGGACCCGACGACGTGTGGACGCTGTTCCATTCCTACGCTTTCGATTTCGCGGTGTGGGAGATGTGGGGCGCACTGCTCTCGGGCGGACGCCTGGTGGTCGTCGACTACGACACCACCCGCACCCCGGACGCCTTCGTCGACCTCGTCGCACGCGAACGGGTCACCGTGCTCAGCCAAACCCCGTCGGCGTTCTATGGTTTCGTCGATGCCGAACGCCGCCACCGCGGCGACGATCTCGTCCTGCGTTATGTCGTGTTCGGCGGTGAAGCGCTCGACCCGGCCCGGCTGACCGGGTGGTTCCTCGCGCATCCGGCGGGCACACCGCTCCTGGTGAACATGTACGGCATCACCGAAACCACAGTGCACGTCAGCTACGCCGAGGTCGATCAGGCGGGCACCGGCGGCATCGGGCGCGCACTACCCGGCATGACGGTCTACGTGCTCGACGGGCGGTTGCGGCCGGTCCCGGTCGGTGTCGCGGGCGACCTCTACGTCGGCGGCGGACAACTCTCGCGCGGCTATCACGGTGCCGGCGCGCTCACCTCGGGCCGATTCGTGGCCGACCCGTTCGGCGCGCCTGGCAGCCGCCTGTATCGGACCGGCGACCTGGGCCGCTGGCGTCGTGGCGGGCACGGACTGGAACTGGACTACCTCGGCCGTGCCGACGCGCAGATCCAATTGCGTGGCTTCCGTATCGAATTGGGCGAAGTGGAGTCGGCGCTGCTCGGCCATCCCGGTGTCGCCCAGGCGGCCGCCGCAGTGCACCGCCACGCCAAGGACGTCGATCAGCTGATCGGTTATGTCGTCCCCGTCGACGGTGGCGAACTCGACCCGGCGCAGGTGCGCGACACCGCCGCCGAACTGCTCACCGGGTACATGGTGCCCTCGGCCATCGTGGTGCTGTCCGAGCTGCCGGTGACAGTCAACGGCAAGCTCGACCGAAAGGCCCTGCCCGCACCCGACTTCGAGCGCACCGATGACGAATACCACGTGCCGCGAACACCTTCCGAGGTCGCGATCGCCGAGGTCTTCGCGAGCACCCTGAACGTGCCAAGGGTCGGCGCCGGTGACGGCTTCTTCGACCTGGGCGGCAATTCGCTCCTGGCAACCATGGCGGTCGCCGAACTCCACAACCGCGGCATCCCACTCGAGCTGCCGTGGATGTTCGACGACGCGACACCGCGGGCGCTGGCCCGCCGGGTCGACGAGTCCGAGGCCGACTCCGGTATGCAGGTGCTGCTGCCCCTGCGCCCCACCGGTGAAGCCACACCGCTGTTCGCGATCCACCCGGCGGGCGGGCTGGCCTGGTTCTACGGCGGACTCGTCGGCCATCTGCGCGGTGACCGGCCGGTCTTCGGCCTACAGGACCCGCACGTCGTCGCCGACGAACCCGTCGCCACCTCGATAGCCGAGCTCGCGCACCGCTACGTCGACGAGATCCGCCGCACCCAGCCCAGTGGGCCGTACCACCTGCTCGGCTGGTCGCTGGGTGGCGAGATCGCCCACGCGGTCGCGACGCGACTACAGGAGCGCGGCGAACAGGTCGCACTGCTGGCGATGATGGACAGCGCGGCAGGCGCACCACCGATCACCCCCGAGACCGGCTCGGCTCCGGGCGAGTTGATGGCCGACCTGCTCGGTGGCTGGCGGGAACTGTTCGACCTCGGCGACGCCGTCACCGCGAGCACCACCGAGCAGGCCTGGCAGGTGGTCCGCGATCAGATCACCGGCACCGGCTTGTTCAGCGCCGACCAGATCGACCGGGTGATGGAAAGTTTCGCCACCGCAGGCGAACTCGCCGACAACTACCGGCCGGGGACCTTCGACGGTGACCTGATCTTCTTCACCGCGGGCAAAGACCGTGACGACACCGATGCCATCGCGCAGACGTGGCAACCGCACATCACCGGCCGCATCCACAACACTGTGCTCGACGCCCGCCATCTCGAACTGACCCATCCGTCCGCGCTGGCCGTGATCGGCCCGATCCTCGAAGGATTCATGAACTGATGACTCAGCAGCAACTGCGCCTCGACGACGGCCGCACCGTCACCTGCACCAGCCCCGCCGAGGCCCGCATGCTCTGGAACGAGATGATCGCCGACGGGTACTACCGCCAGGCCGCCGCCACCCTGCGGTCCGGCGACCTCGCCGTCGACATCGGCGCCAATATCGGCCTCAGCGCGATGATGTTCGCCGAAACGCACCCCGGAGTCCGGGTGATCGCCGCCGAACCCGCACCCGCCACCTACGACTGCCTGCACCGAAACATGTCCGCGCACGTACCCGGCGGAGTCGCACTCGAAGTCGCGGTGGGCGCGGCGCCCGGGGTGCTGCCGTTCACGTGGTACCCCCGTGCCACCGCGAACTCGAGCCTCTACGCCGATCGCGAAGCCGACGACGACGCGACGAAAACCTTCCTGCGCAACAGCGGCCTACCCGACGACGCCATCACCCTCATCACTCGCGGACTGCACGACGGCGAGCAGATCGATGTGGAGGTCACCACGGTGTCGGCGATCCTGGCTCAGCAGGACCCGGCGGCCGAGATCGGGGTGCTGAAGATCGACGTGGAACGCGCCGAATTCGACGTCCTGCTCGGCATCACCGAATCCGACTGGTCCCGCATCCGCTCCGTCGTCGCCGAAGTCCACGACCGCGACGGTCGCCTCGCCGAATTCTGCGAGCTCCTCAACCTCCACGGCCTCACCCCACGCACCCGCCAGGACTCGTACCTGGCAGGCACCGAACTGCACGAGGTGTATGCCGTGCGGGCGTGAACGCGCGGTACGCGCAGGAGAACTCAGCTTTCTCGCGGTGTTCTGGCGAGCGCGGCGGCGACGTCCGCGGCGCGGCGGGCCTGCTCGGCGGTGACCGGTTCGTGGGTGATGAACAGCCGGTGGAACAGCGGTGCGATGGCGAGCCGGACGACTTCGTCCGCGTCGATATCCGGCTCGACCTCGCCACGCTCGACTGCTCGCGCCACGATCACCGCCGCCTCGTCATGACGCGCGGCATAGAAGCGGCGTAGCGCGGCGGCCGCATCAGGATGCTGCATCCCAGCCGTAACGAAAGCTGTTGCCACCGGGCCGGATTCGGGATCATCGAAACCCACGCGCACAAGCTCGGCTAGCCCACGCAGATCACCGGCGAGAGTGCCCGTATCCGGGATCGGCCACGGCTGTTCCGACGCGCGTTCGAGCGCATCCGCGACCAAGCCCTCCGGTCCGCCCCAGCGCCGGTAAACGGTGGTCTTGTGGACCCCGGCGCGCTGAGCGACGGAATCCACGTTGAGGCCCTGATAGCCCCTCTCCGCGAGTTCGGCGGTCGTCGCGTCGAGCACAGCTTCCCTGACCCGGGCACTGCGTCCGCCGGGCCGTCGTTGGGGTTCCAAAAACAACTCCTGTTGCGTTAGTTGAGGCGCGTATGTACTTTAAAGCTACATTAGTTGCGATTGGTGCACAGTTCGGCCACGCGACGGCCTTCCGGGGAATGGAGAACTTTGACTGAGATCGTGCAAGTACTCGACGTACCGGGGGCGCCGTACGGCGTGACAGTCGGACCCGACGGGGCGCTGTGGTTCACGCTGGTCGCGCAAGGGGTGATCGGACGATATGGGGACGGGGTCGTGGACACCTATCCGCTCGAACAGTCCGACGGACAGCCGACCGTGATCGTCGCAGGTGCCGACAAAGCGTTGTGGTTCACCGAGTTCCACGGGGGCAGACTCGGGCGGATCACCACGGAGGGAGTCCTCACCAGCAGGGAAATGCAAGGTCCCTACGGTGTCTGTGTCGGGTCGGACGGCGCGCTCTGGTTCACCGAATTGCAGGCGGGCAGGGTCGGGCGACTCGCCGCGGACGGCACCGTCACCGGCGTCGAGGTCGACGGTATGCCCTCGATGATCACGCCGGGACCCGATGGGGCACTGTGGCTTACGGTGAATCAGGGCAACGCGATCGCCCGCGTCGACACCGATCTCGCGCTCCGAGTCCATCTGCTCCCCACACCCGCGGCCGGTCCGGTCGGCATCACCGCGGGCCCCGACAACGCGTTGTGGTTCACCGAAATCGGTGCCGGTGCCATCGGCCGCATCGACCTCGACGGCAACGTCACCGAATTCGCCCTGCCGAACACCGAGGCCCGCCCGCACGCGATCGTGGCAGGTCCCGACGGTGCGCTGTGGTTCACCGAATGGGCGAGCTGCCGACTCGGCCGGATCAGCACCGACGGCGCGATCACCCACCTCGACCTACCAGGCGCCGAACCGCACGGACTCACCGTCGACGCTGCCGGATACCTGTGGGTCGCGATGGAATCCGGTGCACTGGTGAAGGTTTCGCTGTAGTGGGTCGCGGTTCCCGCCGGCGTGCCGCGGTCAAGGCGTGGTGAGTGCCTTGACCACCGCGGTGCCGAAGCCGAGGTCGTTGCTGGTCGGCATGCGGGTGTAGGTGCCGCCGGTTTGTTCGGCGAGAGTCTGCAGGGTCTGCGTGCCCTCGCCGCCGACCACGACGACGTCGATACGGACGGGCTTGTCGGACCTGGTCGCCGCGGTGATCTCGCTGACGAGCGCGGGGCCGGTCAGCGACGAATCGTCGTCGGGACCGTCGGTGATCAGCAGGATCGAATTCGTCCGGCCGGGGGAGTAGCCCGCCACGGCGGCACGGTAGGCGGCGAGCAGGCTCGGGTAGGCCTGATCGGCGACGACCTGGCTCGGCTTCACGGACGTGACCGCCGAGCCGACGGCGTTGCGCTGGGCATCGGTGAGCAGCTCGGTCTCCGCCTGCACCTTGTACGGGTTGGTGCCGTCGAGGTTCTTGCCGAACGTCCACAGGCCGAGCCCGAAGTCGGGCGGCATCACCTGCAGTGTCGAGGCGACGGCGGCGATCGCGTTCGACAGGCGGGTGGTCGAGCCCTCCGCGGTGCCCATCGACGACGACACGTCGAGCAAGACTGTGCCGTTCACGCCGAGGACCGGGTTCGCCAGTGTCGACTGCACCTTTTCCAGTGCCGCGCGGGGCGGATTCGCCGGTGCGGAGCCGATGGCGGGACCGAAGCCCGCGGTGGCGAGCGCGCCCGCCTGCTCGGGTGCGCGCAGGAAGTCGATGAACCGCGAGGCGATCAGATTCTGGGTCTTGTCGACCCACGGCCCCGACAGCAGCGCCGCCGGATAGTCGGCCAGCGGCGCGGTGCCGACGGGCCGGTACGCGGTGAGGCCACCGGTGCCGAGCTGCTGCTGGGTGGCGGCGACCGCGTGCACGTCGTCGCCGGCGGGATTGGCGCTGATCGCCGACTTGGCGGTCATCAGGTCGGCCGGAGTCTGGGCGTCCGCGGCGAGCCCGGAAATCGCGGCGACGACCTGACCGGAGCCCGCTGCCTGCTCGGTGAGCGGATCGGTTCCCGAGATCGCGGCACCGATCGATGCGGCGGCGGCGGTCGTGGCGTCACCGGCGGGCAGCGCCATCCGCAGCCCACCCCAGCCCGACAGACCGAGCTCGTCGAGCGAGCCCTGCTGCAGGCGCGGCAGGTCGGCCCAGGAGATCTGATGCTGCTCGAGCACTTGACGCAGGGCATCGGGCACGGCCAGCACGATCGGACTGGTGGCGATCGAGGCGGGCGTGCCCTCGATCAGGCCGGGCACCCGGACCAGCTCGATCGACCGGCTCGAATCGGCGATCCACAGTCCAGGCAGCGGACCCAGCGCCGGATCCCACTTCGCGGTATCGGCGAGACCTGCGACGAGCGCACTCGCCGGGTGAGCCGACACCGCCACCTGCGCGCAGTGGTCGCGCACCCGTGGCTTGGAGGCATTGAACCGGTCGGCCGCGGCCTGCACCGGGCCCGCGATCGCCGGGTCGACGGTGACATCGAGCTGCGCTGCGCCCTCGACACACTCGGCGGCGGCGGCCACGTCGGTCGAATCGGCGCGATCACTGAGCTGGAACCACGCGAAAACGGCGACGATCACCAGGACGAGTGCCGATGCCGCGATAACCGGACCCTTGCTGATACTTCGAGAACTGGTCCCGTTGCGATGCGTACCCACGCGGCAAGTTTAAGGACACCGGGCGCAACCGCAGCACAGCGCATACAGGTGCGCATCGCCGCAGGTCAGAACCGGTGAGGCGGCGCACGCAATCATGCAGTGTGTGCCGAACGCCGCAGAGCCGGGTGCCACAGTGGACACCCGGCTCCGCCGAACGTTGCGCGTCTGCGCCCTTTATGCGCGGATCACGCGGCCGCGGTCGTATTCACGACCACCCCACACCCCCGACTGACCCGTCTGCGCCGCATACTCGGTGCACCCCGCGAGCAACGGGCAATCGGCGCAGATCTTGCGGGCGTAGTCGAAGTCCTGCGACGGGTACGGAAACCACGCCTCGTGGTTGGGGTCACCGCGGCAGGCGGCGCGGTGCCATTCTCCGGAATCGGACAGGGTCAGCAGTTCGGTCAGTGCGAGGTCGGTGGTGGTCACGGCGCGTACTCCTTCCAGATCCGGCGCTGCTTGCGAGCGAGCGGGTCGGGAGCCTTGGGCTCCCACAACAGCCGCATCCCCGCCTCTTCCGGGGTGCGGTCGGCCTTGCCCGAATTGCACGGGGCGCAGCAGGCCACGAGATTGCTCCAGGTATTGGGCCCGCCCCTGGAACGCGGGCGGATGTGGTCGACGGTGTGCGCCCAGTCGGCGCAGTACCCGCACCGGTGCTTGTCGCGACGCAACACCCCGGCGAGGGTGGCGCGGCTGTCGTCACCGATCGGCCTGACATGCGCCAGGTACACGTACCGCACCAACCGGATGGTCTCGGGCAACCCGATGACGAGGTGCTGCGACCGAATGGGGAAGTGCGGGACCCGCTCGATGACCGTCTCCGCCGCACCACTGATCAGCAGTGTCACGGCCCGATCGGCAGTGATTTCATCGAGGGCCTCGTAGCTGGCGTTCAGCACGAGCACCCTCTGGTGTATCCAGTCCTCGGATGCGGGCACCGTCGAGTCGACGGCAGGACGAATCATCATGGGAATCACCATGTTTTCCAGAGAAGCGAACGTCGGAGGTGGAAGGGGCCGGTCAGGCCACGAACAGGAGACGGCCGAAGCCATCGATATCCAGGCGCATCGCGCTATGGACCGATTCCGCGCGGCGATATGTCTTATCCGAATCTCGCTGTGGCGCTTGTTGTTTCACGGCCGTCTCCTCCTCTCGATGCTGCTCGTCGGTTCCTCGCCCGATGCGGATCACCTGCTGAAATGATGGTGACATATCGCGCCCGAAATGTCGGCTGATTTATTTTCGGTGCGCACCGTGGGGAAACCCGGCGCGCGTTGTCATGCGGACCTGACATCCAATCGCGCACTCGTGACCTGGCTCTGATCTGTGTGCGATCGCGCCGCTCGAGGTGCTGGCGAAACTAGCTTCTCGGCCAACACATTGGTGCCAGACGAGGGATGCGGGAGCCGGAATGAGCTCGAAGGTCAGTGGATGGTCGGTGGCGTTCGTCGCCTGCGCGGTGGTCGTGGCCACGGGGTTGTCGGGTCATGCCGCGACCGCCGAGCCGGCGCCGACGCAGCAGCAACTGGCCGATCTCATTGCCGAGGGGCTGAAAGACCCCGCCGCGAAGCCGATCGTCGGTACCGGGTCGGCGTGCACCTCGGGCAGCGGTGCGGGCTCGGGCAACGGGTCCGGTGACTGCCTCGGCGGTTCCGGCTCGAGTTCGGGATCGTCGGGCGGGTACGCCTCCGACACCGTGGGCTTCGGACCGCATCAGACCTCCGGGCTGGCCGCGTTCGGCTACGGCCTGCTCAATCCGGAGGCGGCCCCCGCAGGCGCGAACGACTGGAACTGCCAACCCACCGAGCGCAATCCCGAACCGGTGGTGCTGTTGCACGGCACCTGGTCCAACGCCTACCTCAACTTCGCGTATATGGCCCAGCCCCTCCACGACGCCGGTCACTGCGTCTTCACGCTGAACTATGGGCAGGCAGGCCCCCTCGAAGGCGGCGGAGGCGGCTCGGTGCTGCCCTCGGTCAACGCCACCGGCTACATTGAGGAATCGGCCGCTCAGATCGCGGCCTTCGTCGACCGGGTGCTCGCCGCCACCGGGGCGAGCAAGGTCAATATGGTCGGCCACTCCCAGGGCGGCACGGTCGGACGGCAGTACCTGAAATTCAACGGTGGCGCGGACAAAGTCCAGCAGATGATCACCCTCGGTGCCACCAATCACGGCACCACGTTGCTCGGGATCGCGGCACTTGGCCGGGCGATCAACAACATGGGCATCGACATTCTCGGCTTCCAGGAAATCTTCATCGGCCACGCAGGCATCCAACAGACCGTGGGTTCGGACTTCATCAACCGCCTCAATGCTGGCGGCGACACGATGCCCGGCGTCGACTACACCGTGGTCGGCAGCCGCTGGGACCAGGTCTCCACCCCCTACGACCAGACGTTCTTGAAGGCGGGCCCTGGCGCCACCGTTCGCAATATCACCCTGCAGGACGGCTGTGAGCAGGACCTGTCCGACCACATCACGATGGCCTACTCGCCACGAGTGCTCTCGATCGTCCTCAACGCCCTCGACCCGGAGCAAACCCCCGCCCTAGCGTGCACCTTCCAGCCCTGGCTGCTGAGCGGGGTGTAATCGCTACACCCCGCTGACCAGATCATTCTCGAGCGGCAGCGACCAGTTCCGCGCAGCGTTCGCCGACGAGCATGACCGTGATGTTCGGATTGACCGTGGTGTGCTCGGGGAACACCGAGGCGTCGGCGACCCGCAGACCGTCGACGCCCTTGACACGCAGTTCCGGGTCGAGTGGGCTCATCGGGTCGTCGACCGCGCCCATGCGGACCGTGCCCGCCGGGTGGTAGACGGTGTTGTGGGTGCGGCGCACGTAGTCGGCCAGTTCGGCATCGGTCTGCACGTCCGGGCCCGGGTACAGCTCCCGCTCCACCCAGTCGGCGAGTGGCTCCGTCGCGGCGATCTCGCGGGCCTTGCGCAAGCCTGCGATCATCACGCGCATGTCGTGACCCTCGGGGTCGGTGAAGTAGCGGGGGTCCACCTTCGGCTTGTCGCGGAAGTCGCGCGAGCGCAACCGCACGGTGCCGCGGGAGCGGGCGTGGGTGACGTTCGGGGTGAGGCAGAAGGTGTTCTCGGCGGTCGGGTAGCCCTGGCGCAGGGTGTGCATGTCGAACGGGACGCTGCCGTAGTGCATCATCAGGTCCGGTCGGTCGAGACCGTCCTCGGTCGGGGTGAAGATCCCCGCTTCCCACCATTGCGTGGAGTTGTCGACCATCGGGCGGGTTGTCTCGAAACCGATCACGCTCTCCGGGTGGTCCTGCAGGTGCGCGCCGACCCCGGGGGAGTCGACCACTACGTCAATTCCTATCTCGCGCAAGTGATCCGCGGGTCCGATGCCCGAGAGCATGAGCAGTTTGGGTGAGTCGATGGCGCCCGCGGAGATGATCACCTCACGATCGGCACTGATCCGGGTGGTGCGGCCGAACGCGTTGTCGGTGATGTCGACTCCGACTGCCCGCCCGTTCTCGATCACGATCTTCTTGACCCACGCACCCGTCTGGATGGTGAGATTCGGGCGGTCGAGATTGGGGTGCAAGTAGCTGACCGAGGACGACGACCGCGTGCCGTCGGTGCGGCTGTTGATCTGAAAGAAGTTGGCGCCGTTGACAACCGTGCGTCCGGCATTGAACTCGGCGCGCGGAATGCCGACCTCCTCGCAGGCGTCGAGCAACGCGACACCGCACGGATCGTTCGGCGGCACCGTCATGATGTTCACCGGGCCACTGCGACCGTGATGCTCGCCGGGAGCGTCATTGGTTTCGATCCGCGGGTACAGCCGATACACCGAATCGGCGCCCCACCCGGTGGCACCGTGGTCGTTCTCCCACGAGTCGAGATCCTCGCGCGGTGCCCAGAACGCGATGCAGCTGTTGTGCGAGGAGCAGCCGCCCAGCACCTTGGCGCGGGCGTGGCGCATGAACGAATTGCCGTTCTCCTGCGGCTCGATCGGGTAATCCCAGTCGTAGCCCGATTCCAGGAGTTCCATCCACCGGTCGAGCTGCAGGATCGCCGGGTCGTCGACATCGGACGGTCCCGCCTCGAGCAGGCACACCGTCACCGACGGATCCTCGGACAGCCGTGACGCGACGGCCGCGCCCGCCGAACCGCCGCCGACAATCACGTAATCGTAAGTGGTCATCGCTGTCCCTCCCGAACGGTGAACCAGCCGGTGACCCCCGGCCGGAGATTCTCGTAGACGTGTTTGGCCTCGCGATACTCGTGCAACCCGGACGGCCCGAGCTCCCGGCCGACCCCGGAGCGACCGAAACCACCCCACTCGGCCTGCGGCAGATACGGCCCGAAGTCGTTGACCCACACCGTGCCGTGCCGCAACCGGGCGGCCACGCGGCGGGCGCGCGCGGCATCGCTGGACCAGACCGCGCCCGCGAGACCGTATTCGGTGTCGTTGGCGATCTCGACGGCTTCGTCCTCGGTGGTGAACGTCTCCACGGTCACGGTGGGCCCGAACGCCTCGTCGTGCACGCACGCCATCGCACGGGTCGCCTCGTCGATGACCGTCGGCAGGTAGAACCAGCCGTTGTCGAGATTGCCCGAGCCTTCGTCGCCGGTGGCGAAGGCACCGCCGGTGCGGATGACGGCACCGTCGGCACGGGCCTGTTCGACATAGGCATTCACCTTGTCGCGGTGGGCGGCCGAGATCAGCGGGCCGGCTTCGGTTCCTTCGGCGAAGGGCAACCCGAGCCGGATCTGCTCGGCGCGGCGGACGAGCTCGTCGACGAAACGATCGTGCGCTGATTCCTCGATCACCAAACGCGCACCCGCCGAACACACTTGGCCCGAGTGCAGGAAGGCCGCGTTCAGGGCGTTGTCGACACTGGCGGCCAGGCGTTCGGAGGTGTCGCAGGCGTCGGCGAAGATCACATTCGGATTCTTGCCGCCGAGTTCCAGGGCGACCTTCTTCACGGTGGCGGCCGCCTCGCGCGCGATGATCTTGCCGGTGGCCAGCCCGCCGGTGAACGACACCAGGTCGACATCGGGATGCTCCGACAGTGGCGCACCCGCGCTGGCACCCGCACCGAGCACCAGATTGGCCACTCCCGCAGGCACTTCGAGCTCGTCGAGCACCGACATCAACAGAATCGCGGTGTGGGGCGTCAGTTCAGCCGGTTTGAGCACGAAGGTATTACCCGCCGCCAGCGCGGGCGCGACCTTCCATGCCGCCTGCAACAGGGGGTAGTTCCACGGCGTGATCAGCCCGCACACCCCGACCGGCTCGTAGACGATTCTCGAGTCGATATCGGGCGAACCCGCGTCGACCACCCGGCCCGCGTCGTCGGCGGCGAGCTTGCCGAAGTATCGGAAGCAGTTCGCGATGTCGGACATGTCGATCTCGGACTCGTACGGCCGTTTGCCGGTGTCGAGAGTCTCGGCGTTGACGAATTCCTCCCGCCGATCATCGATCGCGTCGGCAACCTTGAGCAGCAGGTCACCACGCTCGGCCGCCGACGTCTCGCGCCACGGTCCGTGGTCGAAGGCATTGCGGGCCGCGGCAATGGCCGCGACAGTGTCCTCCGCGCTCGCCTCGGCGACGATTCCGACTACGGAATCATCGGCCGGACAACGTATTTCGCGGGTCTTCCCGGAGGCTGCTGCCCGCCAGGTTCCATCGATGTAGAGGGTCTCGCTCATGATGTCCCTTCACAGTTCGCTGTCGGTGCTCGCTTCGGGATCGTGGTGATCGGTGGCCGCGCGCCGCAGGTGCAGATAGCCGAGATGGCGTTCGTACTGGTCGAGAATGTCGCCGATTGTCTGTTCCTTGGTGTAGCCGTTGAGCGAGTACCCCTGCGAACCCTCCGAGAGGTAGACCTCGCACCGGAAATAGCGGTCGTCGGAGCGCTGGGCGAGCACCGCGTAACTCGGCGTGGGTGCCGAGACCGGATACACGCCGTATTCGAACCGGGGCTCATTGGCTTGATCGACGATCAGGCGCGGCGCGGGCAGCCCCTCGTTGAGATCGGTTTCGTCGACCGTGGCGGTGACTCCCATTTTCGCGAATTCGGCCGAGACGTCGTGCATCGCCGGAATGACGGTGTTGCTGACGAACTTTCGGGTGGCGGCCGGACCCGGATAGTGGATGGTGCCGATGAGCCTGCGCCGCCAACTGGTCTGTTCGCTGGGCCCGCGCCCCGCCGCGATGGCATTCGGCAGCGCCGCGCGGTAGCTGTCGATCTTGTACGACTCGTTGTGCAGCGAACGCAGCAACGCGACGCCGATGAGCGCCAGCACGAACGAGAACGGCAACCCCATGATGATGGTGGCGTTCTGCAGGGTGGTGATCGAACCGCCCGACCCCGCGAACAGCATCGACAGGGTCAGCACGCCGATCGCGACGGCCCAGAAGATGCGGGTGCCGCGGGCGCAGTCGGCCATCGGATCGGACAGTTTCGAGGTGAAATTGCCCATGACCAGTGATCCCGAGTCGGCGCTTGTCACATAGAACAGCAGTCCGGTGATGGTCGCGATACCGAGCAGGAAGGTCGCGCCAGGGTACTGCTCGAGCAGTGAGTAGAAGCCCAATTCGGCTCTGGCAGCGGTCTGTTCGGCGAATTCCTTGTCTTTCCTGGCGACCTCCAGGGCGCTGTTGCCGAAGACCGAAATCCACAACACGGTGAAACTGAACGGCACCACCAGCACACCGAAGATGAACTGGCGCAAGGTGCGTCCGCGCGAGATCCGGGCCAGGAACAGGCCCACGAACGGTGCCCAGGCCACCCACCACGCCCAGAAGAACAGGGTCCAGCTGTCGAGCCAGGTCGAGGGCTGGTTGGCTGTTTCCGGGTTGCGCTCCCACGCGAACGTGTTGAGCGTGCGGTCGAGGAAGGTCGAGATGTAGTCGCCTGCGTTCTGGGTGAAGCCGTTGAGCAGGAAGTCGGTGCGGCCGGCGAGCAGGATGTAGATCAGCAGCGCGATCGCCATGATCACATTGAGCTCCGACAACCGCCGGATGCCCTTGTCGACACCGGTGGTCGCCGAAATCGTCGTGATGACCACTGAGAGGGCGATCAGTCCGATCTGGGCGGCCTTGCCCTGCGAGATCCCGAACAGCTCGTGCAGCCCGTAGTTGAGCTGCACGATGCCGATGCCAAGCGAGGTGGCGATGCCGAAGATGGTGCCGAGCACCGCGGCTACGTCGATCGCGTCGCCCCACCGGCCGTGCACGCGCTTGCCGAAGATCGGGTACAGCGCCGCCCGGATCGTGAGCGGGAGATTGTGCCGGAACGCGAAATAGGCCAGCGCGCCGCCCATCAGCGCGTACATCGCCCAGCCGGTGATGCCGTAGTGGAAGATCGTCCAGGTCACCGCGTCGCGGGCGGTCTGATCGGTCTGCGCCGGGCCCGACGGTGGGTGCAGGTAGTTGTAGACGGGCTCGGCCACGGAGAAGAACATCAGGTCGATGCCGATACCCGCGGCGAACAGCATCGACGTCCAGGAGAACAGGCTGTATTCGGGCCTGGATTCCTCCGGCCCGAGCCGGTAGCGGCCGTACTTGCTCGCACCGAGGAAGACGACGAGTCCGAGAATGGCTGTGGCGAGCAGAAAGTACCACCAGCCGAACCAGGTCGAGATGAAGGTCTTCACCTCGCCGACCACCGTTTCGGCGCTCGACGGTGAGATCAGCGCCCAGATCGCGAACGCGAGCACGATCCCCGCGGCGGTGAGGAACACCGGTTTGTTGATCGAGCGCGCGTCCGCCACGGGGTGTGCCGGGACGGCGTCCTGCTCGGTCGTTCGGTCAGAACTCTTGTCGTGCCCGGCGCCACGCATACGAGGCAGGCTAGTTCCTGCACCGCCGCGGATCGTGGACCTTTACAGGTTGCCGACCTCGTGTTCGAGACGACGCGCGACCAGATCGCGCGCTTCCTCGCGCAGTGCGGGCCGGTAACCGCTGGGGTACACCGGATCGCCCGGGGTGTAGTTCTTGAGCACTTCCTTCGCGAGGGTGATCTTGTGGACCTCGGTGGGACCGTCGGCGATCGCCATGACCTCGGCGTAGGTGGTCATGTCGAGGAACGGGAGGTCGGTGCTCACGCCCATCGCGCCGTGCAGATGCAGTGCGCGGCGCGCGATGTCGTTCATGACGGTCGGCATGGCGATCTTGATGGCGGCGATGTCCTTGCGCACGGCGCGATAGTCCTGGGCCTGGTCGATGCGCCACGCGGTACGCAGGACCAGCAGCCGGAACTGTTCCATCTGGATCCAGCTGTCGGCGATGCGTTC
Source organism: Nocardia sp. NPDC058658 (assembly GCF_042716665.1). Lineage (NCBI taxonomy): Bacteria > Bacillati > Actinomycetota > Actinomycetes > Mycobacteriales > Nocardiaceae > Nocardia > Nocardia sp. NPDC058658. The sequence continues at coordinate 258,467 of NZ_JBHXRR010000001.1, read as the reverse complement.
CTGGGTCATCTGGAAGCCGCCGAGCACACCCTTGCGGGCCGGGCGCGACACCGCGCGTTCGCACATCATGTCGAAGGCCTTGCGTACCAACGCGACTGTGCGCATCGCGTGGTGCACGCGCCCGCCGCCGAGTCGGGTCTGCGCGACGATGAAGCCCGCGCCTTCGGCGCCGAGCAGGTGATCGGCGGGCACCCGGACATCGGTGAAACGCAGGTGCCCTTCGTGTTCGCTGAACCCGGGCACAGTGAAGTTGCGCACCAGCTCGAGCCCGGGCGCATCGGCGGGAACGATGAACATCGACAACCGCTGATGCGGTTCGGCCTCGGGATCGGTCACCACCATCACGATGTGGAAGGTGGCGAATTCGGCGGCGGAGTTGAACCACTTCTCGCCGTTGATGACCCACTCGTCACCGTCGCGGACCGCGGTCGTGCGGAACGCGGTCGGGTCGGAGCCGCCGGTGGGCTCGGTCATCGCGTAGCAGGAGCCGATCTCGCCGTCGAGCAATGGCTGCAGGTACTTCGCCTTCTGCTCCTCGGTGCCGAAGTGCGCGAGGATCTCGGCGTTGCCGGAATCCGGTGCCTGACAACCGAAGACGAGCGGCGCCCACATCGACGTGCCCAGCACTTCGTTCAGCAACGCCAGTTTCAGCTGCCCGAAACCGGGCCCGCCCAGCTCGGGACCGAGATGGCAGGCCCACAGGCCCTGCTCCTTGACCTGCTGTTGCAGCGGCCGCATCAGCGCCCGGATCTCGGGGTCGGCCCGGTCGTAGGGATTGGGGTAGAGCAGATCCAGAGGCTCGACCTCGGTGCGAACGAACTCCGCCACCCAGTCGAGCTTGCGCTGGTACTCCGGATCGGTCTCGAAATCCCAAGCCATGGTCAGCCTTTCGTGTTGTCGTCCGTGGCGATGAGCCCGGACAGGACGGTGTCGATGAGGATGTCGGCGATCTCGGCGGGGGAGTGGGTGCCGCGCTCGCGATACCAATAGCCCAGCGAATTGAGCATGCCGAGCAGGCCGTTGGTGACGATGTGGTCGGCGGTGCGCAGTTGCCCGGCCGCGTGGCCCGCGTCGATGACGTCCTGCCAGAGTCGCTGGATGCGGTCGCGCAACTGCTGCAGGACCACCGCGTGTTCGCGGGTGAGGGCGTCCGCGTCACGCAGGTGCACGGCCACCGCGCGACGATGGGTGACGATCAGTTCGACATGGCTGCGGGTGAGTCGACGCAAGGTTTCGACGGGGTCGGTGCCCGCGGCGACGATGCGTTCGGCGTCGGCGAGCAGCAGCCGGGTGTAGTCACGCAGGATCGCCCACAGCAGGTCTTCCTTCGAGCCGATGTGGTAGTACAGCGCACCCCGCTGGACGTCGGCTTTCGCGCCGATCTCGGCCACGCCGGTGGCATGGAAACCGCGTTCGGCGAACAGCTCGAGGGCCGCCTTGTTGATCCGCTCGCGGGTGTCGGCGCGCTCGGTGGCGCGGGGACGGCCGCGACGACGCATGGGAGCAACGGGTTCGGGTGTCACGGCGCCTCCGTTCGGTCCGGTCCGCGACTTAATGTTCCGGTCAGTACATTAATTGCCCGCGCACCTACAATCAAGGGAATGGTTCGAGCCCGCAGGGCGTTCGAACCCACACGAGGTGTCACCTCTACCCACGGGTAACATGACATCGACTTTTCCCACCCGGTTTTCACCAAAGTGAGGCAGTAGATGACAGAGCGGATTCAGGTCGGCGGGCTCCAGGTGGCGAGCGTTCTTCACGATTTCATCGAGAACGAGGCGCTCCCCGGTACCGGCGTAGATTCCGCCGCGTTCTGGGCCGGCGCCGAGCAGATCATCAACGACCTCGCCCCCCGCAACCGCGCGCTGCTCGCCGAGCGCGACGAGTTCCAGGGCAAGCTCGACGCCTGGCACGGCGAGAACCCGGGCGCAGGCTACGACAAGGCCGCCTACAAGCAGTTCCTGACCGAGATCGGTTACCTGAAGCCCGAGCCCGCGCCGTTCCAGATCACCACCGAGAACGTCGACACCGAGATCGCTTCCACCGCGGGCCCGCAGCTCGTGGTGCCGGTGATGAACGCGCGCTTCGCGATCAACGCCGCCAACGCGCGCTGGGGTTCGCTCTACGACGCGCTCTACGGCACCGACGCCATCCCCGAGGCCAACGGCGCGGAGAAGGGCAGCGGCTACAACCGTGTGCGCGGCGACAAGGTCATCGAGTGGGGCCGTAACTTCCTCGACGACGCTGTCACCCTGATCACCGGTTCGCACATCGGTTCCTCGTACTACAAGATCGTCGACGGCGAGCTCGAGATCGGCCTCGAAGACGGCACCGACATCGGCCTGGCCGACCCGTCGCAGCTCGTCGGCTACCTGGGCGACCCCGAGGCCCCGACCTCGATCCTGCTCAAGCACAACGGGCTGCACATCGAGATCCAGGTCGACGCCACCTCGCCGATCGGCTCCACCGACACCGCAGGCGTCAAGGACATCGTCCTCGAGTCCGCGCTCACCACGATCATGGACTTCGAGGACTCGGTCGCCGCGGTCGACGCCGACGACAAGGTCGTCTGCTACCGCAACTGGCTCGGCCTGATGAAGGGCGACCTGGCCGAGGAAGTCGCCAAGGGTGGCAAGACCTTCACCCGCACCATGAACCCCGACCGCGTGTTCACCGCGCTCGACGGTTCCGAGCTGGTCCTGCACGGTCGTTCGCTGCTGTTCGTGCGCAACGTGGGCCACCTGATGACCTCCGACGCGATTATCGACGCCGAAGGCAACGAAGTGCCCGAGGGCATCATGGACGGTCTGATCACCTCTCTGATCGCCGTGCACTCGCTCAACGGCGACAACACCCGCCTGAACTCGCGCACCGGCTCGGTCTACATCGTGAAGCCGAAGATGCACGGCCCCGACGAGGCCGCGTTCACCAACGAGCTGTTCGGCCGGATCGAGGACGTCCTCGGCCTGACCCGCAACACCCTCAAGGTCGGCATCATGGACGAGGAGCGCCGCACCACGGTCAACCTCGCCGCCTCCATCGAGGCCGCCAAGGACCGTGTCGTCTTCATCAACACCGGCTTCCTCGACCGGACCGGCGATGAGATCCACACCTCCATGGTGGCCGGGCCGATGGTCCGCAAGGCCGAGATGAAGGCCCAGACCTGGATCACCTCCTACGAGGACTGGAACGTCGACACCGGCCTGGCCAAGGGCCTGCCCGGCAAGGCGCAGATCGGCAAGGGCATGTGGGCCATGCCCGACCTGATGGCCGCCATGCTCGAGCAGAAGATCGGCCACCCCAAGGCCGGCGCCAACACCGCCTGGGTCCCCTCGCCGACCGCCGCCACCCTGCACGCCACCCACTACCACCTGGTCGACGTGTTCAAGCAGCAGTCCCAGATCGCCAAGGGCGGCCCGCGTGCCACCGTCGACCAGATCCTCGAGATTCCCCTTGCCCAGTCCACCGACTGGACCGAGGAGGAGAAGCGTCAGGAGCTGGACAACAACTCCCAGGGCATCCTGGGCTACGTGGTCCGCTGGATCGATCACGGTGTCGGCTGCTCCAAGGTGCCCGACATCAACGACATCGGCCTGATGGAAGACCGTGCCACCCTGCGCATTTCGAGCCAGCTGGTCGCCAATTGGCTGCGCCACGGTGTGGTGACCGAAGCCGACGTCATCGCGAGCCTCGAGCGGATGGCCCCGGTCGTCGACCGTCAGAACGCGAACGACAAGACCTACCGCCCGCTGGCCCCGAACTTCGATGACAACATCGCGTTCCAGGCCGCTAAGGAACTGGTCCTGGAAGGCACCACGCAGCCCAACGGTTACACCGAGCCGATCCTGCACCGGCGTCGCCGCGAGTACAAGGCTTCGCAGAAGTAGTGATGGCGAGTAGTTGAAAAGTAGCTCGTAGCAGTACTTTTCGTTCGAGTCCCCGCATCGGAGAAATCCGATGCGGGGCCTCTGCCGTCACCGGAGATCACCTCGGATACCGGCGCGTCACGCTCAAAACGGTCACATAAACGGTCACACAACGGAATGCGCTGACGGCGTCCACAGGGGTTGTCTACCAGCGGAATCGGCACCGTGGCAACCGGATCCGTGAGGGAGGCCGACCTCTTCTCGCTGACCTCTGCGACGAAGGCGATCTGGGAGCCTTCGCGGAACACGCTGTAGGGCAGGGAGTTCTCCACGAGGCGCTCAATGCGCTCGTCGACGCGCCATCCGGATCGAGTTCGACCCACCGGGCCGAGTCGGGCGCGTATCGGCGGCCGCATGTCAGGGTGCGTGGGCGTGGGCCGGGCCGCCGGCCACCTGTTCGTCGAACCTCATTGTCACGTTGCGACACTCGACCTGCTCGACGATGCTGAGACAGTAGCGTTCGCCCGTGCGGTCCGCTCGTCGGTCGGTGCGCTCCACGGGTTCTCGGGCCGGCCCCATGTCTTCACGTTCGCCAGACTTGAGCGCGGCGGGCGTCTGCGTGGCCCGCCTGACTCGGGTCGGTCGCGGGCTAGGCCACGGAGGCCGGGAACTGGGTCGTCGAGTCGGTGACAGCGTCCGTGAGCTGTTGCTCGCTGAGCCCAATCACGTCACGAAGGTCGGCGCCCTTCAAATTGGTTCCGATGAGCTTCGCGTCCGCCATCGCTGCGCCCCGCAGGTCTGCCGCCGAGAGATCGGCACCCGTGAAGTCGGCGCCGTTGAGCCGGGCATCATGGAAATTCGCTCCACGGCAGGTGGCAGGGCTACCCGATTCCCGCCACCACATCATCATCTTCGGCGACCACGACAACTACGACGGTGAACAAGCCCGCCGTGTGGACGATCGACGGCGAGGTCGGGGCGGAGGAGATCGCCGTGGCGGTCGAGATGGTTCTCGTCCCGCTCGAGACGTCGCTGGTCGCGGTCGACCGTGTCACCGGTCAGCAGCGGTGGCGTCGAGATCAGAAGATCGCCGATGCCGGTTCGTTCCGATACCGGATCCGTGGCGAGTTGATCGTGCTCTACGAGGGCAGGGCCGCATCCGATGACCCGATCTTGGTGGAAGTGATCGAGGCGGCCACCGGCCGCACCCGGTGGCAGGGGAGTTCCCATCGGGTGAATGTCTACGGCGACGCGGTGTACCAGACCGACTGCACGGGGTTGGGCACGCGGGATGTGCAGTGCACCACGATGCGTCGCGCTATCGGTGATGGAAAGCCGACGTGGCCGCACCCGGCGACCGGCACGCTCGGTGACGACGTGATCGGAAACTGGCACCAGCTGGCGCCACCGGAATCGGAGTATCTGCCTATCTGGTTGGGGCCATCGACCCCGGGTCCCAGTGATCGGCCCTGGGGTTTGGTTGCGGCAGCGACCGGCAGCGTTCTACCCGGACGCGGTCCAAGTCACGCCTGGTATGCGTTCGATGTCGGTGGCCGGTGTAACAATGCAGCCCAACAGGTTTCGAAGTTCATACGGTGGAGGACGGCTGTGGGGTTCGCCATTATCGCGGGCGCGATGTTCACATCGGTCATCGCGATTAGGGTAGTTACCGATGAAGGGTGGGGCGAGGGGTGGTCGTGCGTCGTGTTCGCGGCGTTCATGTGGCTGTTCGGCCTGCCCGCTCTTGATGAATGGTTCGCCCGTCCCAACGCTCGAACAAGTGCTCAGCCGACGGTCGTCCCCGTTCGTAGGGAGCCGACCGGGGATGCGGCCGCCGCTCTCGCTCGATTGACCGCCATGTTGACCGCCGACCCGTGGGTCGCGATGACGGCGGATCCTGTTGAGTTGATCCAGCGCCTCGGCCCGAACGGAATCGGACGCTTGGCGTGGGTCGACGGCGTCGACAGCATCGACGACCTACTGATCTCGCTCGCGTTGACCGACGGCTTCCCACCCGGAGTGTCCGACCAGCGGCTGCGCGCATCCCTTCGAGTCCTCGACTGGATCGACCCTGAGACAGGTGAAGTCGAGGAGATTCCCGATGACGCATGTCTCGATGAGGTCGCACTACAGCAGCTTCTGAGCGAGGTCGGGGCGTGCTGCCTCGAGTTCGGTACCGCAGCTGTGTTGCTCGGGGAGGTGGGTGAACGTGGTCTGGTATTCCTGTCGTACGAGCTGACCGATCAGTTCGAAAAACTGTCTGCGACAGCTGGATTAGCGGTCCAGCCGATAGGGGTCGAGCTGTGGCGACAGCGTGGCTGCCCGACGCAGCTTGCTGGTGAGACCGCAGATCTGATCGACGAGTTGGTCGATCTGTCCCTGTCTGGCGGTGAGTCGGCGCCGACTCGCTATGAAGACGAATGGTGTCCGCATCCATGGTGTTTCGCGCCCTGGCATGGCTTGCCCGCCACCTGGGCGATCCCCGCAAAGGAAGGCCATGAGGTAATTCTTTGTCCTGGGTCGACGTTCGTTGACGTGTTCACTCCGCCGACGGAACATGAACTGTGGCAATGGAGCGCCGCGAGGGAATACCGCAGGCGTGGCCGGACGGCGGTCCGTATCGGTGTCCGTCTGCTCGTTGTCGCCGTCGTTCTTGGATCCTTCGGTCTGCTCAACTGGGTGGCAACGGCCCGTGCGGCGGCCGTTACCGAGCGCCGCCGCGACTACGCGGCCTTTCTCGTCGTGATCGCGGCGAACGGATTCTTTTGGATTTCCGTGGCGATTGCTCCCGAGACAGACGCGTTGACAGAGTTTTGGAACATCCCCACGGTCGTGCTGGTCGCGACCACTGTCATCGGAACACTGCACTATCTTGTCGCCGATCTCTGTCATGCCTACCGCATAAAACGGACGCTCCGAACCCAGCCTCTCCCCGAACCCATGCTCGAGCCGCGCAGTTTGTCGGCGAGTTCGACGACCGTTGCGCCAGGCAGCACAGACGGTCGCCGATCCGCCGTTATCGACATCGCGTAGCCATATACCCCGACCTTCGAACACGACAGTGGCCGGAGATCGCCTCGGATATCGGCTCGTCGGGCGTTTCGCTCGTGAGGCGGAATATGGTCGGCCCACCAGTTGATAGAGTGGGAAACGCAATTTGTGTGTTGCTCGATCGTTTCGTGTGTTGTGTGAATCTCGGTGTCGGACTCCAGAGATCGGAACAGCTCGATATGCGACTGAATCCTTCGGATACGGAAAAGCTGCTGCTCAGCGTCGCGGGGATGGTCGCGCGCGACCGGCACCAGCGTGGCGTGAAACTCAACTATCCCGAGGCGGTGGCGTTGCTGTCGTGCTGGGCGATCGAACGCGCTCGCGACGGCAGGTCGGTGGCCGAGGTGATGAGCGCGGGTCGCCAGGTGCTCACTCGCGGCGATGTGATGGACGGTATCCCGGAGATGCTGGGCGACGTGCAGGTCGAAGCGACGTTCCGCGACGGTCGCAAGCTGGTCACCATCACCGAGCCGATCCGATGATCCCGGGCGAATACCGGTTCGGTGAGATCCCCTTGCCGGACGAGAGCGGTCGCGACCAACTCGACGTGGTGATGGTGAACACCGGGGATCGGCCGATCCAGATCGGCTCGCATCTGCACCTGCCCGAGGCAAACGCGGCGCTGGAGTTCGACCGCACCGTCACGGTCGGTTTCCATCTCGATATCCAGGCGGGCACCTCGATCCGATTCGAACCGGGGGTCAGCCGCAACGTGGCGTGCACCCGCTTCGGTGGCCGGGTGGGTCGGGAGATGATGCAGTGAACGCAATTTCACGGCATCGGTCGGCAGAATTGTTCGGGCCGACCACCGGCGATCAGATCCGGCTCGGCGACACCGATGTCTGGATCGAGGTCGAATCCGACCGCACCAACCGCTACGACGCGGTCGTCTTCGGCGGCGGCAAGACCATTCGCGACGGCATGGGCCAGGGGCGGGTCAGCCGGGAACAGGGCGCCCTGGATGTGGTGGTCACCAACGTTGTCGTGCTGGACCATTGGGGCATTGTCAAAGCCGATGTCGGGATCCGTGACGGGCGCATCGTCGCGGTCGGGCGCGCGGGCAACAGCGAGATCATGGACGGCATCGATGCGGGGATGGAGATCGGGCCGAGCACCGATGTCATCGCCGGGGAGGGCTGCATTCTGACCGCGGGCGCGGTGGACACCCATGTGCACTTCCTGTCCGAGGTCGAAGTTCGCGAGGGCATCGCGGCAGGCACGACCACCATGATCGGCGGCGGCGCCGGGCCGACGAAGGGCACGAAGGCGACCTCGGTGACGCCGGGTGCGTGGTCGTTGGCGATGATCCATCGCGCGCTGGACGAATTACCGGTCAACGTCCTGCTTTTCGGTAAGGGCAGCACCACCAGCACCGATGCGCTGCGGGAGGACGCGCTCGCCGGGGCCGGCGGCTACAAGATCCACGAGGACTGGGGATCGGCGCCACCGGTGATCGATGCGGCTTTGCGCGCGGCCGACGAGTTCGGTCTGCAGGTCGCCCTGCACAGCGACAGCCTCAACGAAACCGGGTACGTGCGCGAGACGATCGAGGCGATCGCCGGGCGCGGGATCCACGCGTTCCACTCCGAGGGCGCGGGCGGCGGCCACGCGCCCGACATCATGGTGTTGGCCGGTCAGCCCACTGTGCTTCCCGCGTCGACGAATCCGACGATGCCGTTCAGCGTCAACACCGTCGTGGAGCACCTGGACATGCTGATCGTGTGCCACGCGCTCAATCCGAAAGTGCCCGAGGATCTGGCGTTCGCCGAGTCACGCATCCGCGCCACGACCATGGCCGCCGAGGACGTCCTGCACGACATCGGCGCCATCTCGATCATGTCCACCGACGGTCAGGCGATGGGGCGCATCGGGGAGATGATCTGCCGCACCTGGCAGACCGCGCACGTGATGAAATCCCGCTTCGGACGCGGTGATTCGACGCTGCCCGCAGACAACGAGCGCGCCCGCCGCTATGTCGCCAAGTACACGATCTGCCCGGCGGTGGCGCACGGCATCGACCACGAGGTCGGGTCGGTGGAGGCTGGCAAGATGGCCGACCTGGTGCTGTGGAAACCGGCGTTCTTCGGGATCCGGCCCGAGGCGGTCATCAAGTCCGGTGCGGTGGTCGTCGCGCCGCTGGGCGACCCCGCCGCCTCGATCACCACACCTCAGCCGGTGCTGATGCGGCCCGGATTGGCCGCTCACGGTGCGGCGGCGGCATACCTGTCGACGACGTTCGTGGCGCCGATCGCCCTGGATACCGGCCTCGAGCAGCGGCTCGGTCTCACCCGCAGGCTGGCGGCGGTGCGTCCCACCCGCGACATCGGGAAGAAGGACCTGCCGCGAAACAACGCATTGCCGCGCATCGAGATCGACCCGGAAACCTTCATCGTGTCGATCGACGGAGATCCGGTGCCGCCGCAGCCCGCTGTCGCGCTTCCGCTCACCCAACGCTATCTCCTGTTTTGATCGGCGTAGTCGACCTGTTGCTGGCGGATGGGCGCCTGCCCGTGGGTGGTCACGCCCATTCCGCCGGGCTCGAACCGGCCTTGCGCGCGGCGATGCCACCGGCGCAGATCTCGGACTACCTGACCGCGCGCCTGCACACCGTGGGACGCGTGGAGGCCGCTACGGCGGTCCTTGCGCGGCGGGCAGCGCTCGGCGAGTTCACCGATCTCGATCAGATTCAAAGTGCGTATGCGGCAAGGACTTCCAGCTCGGCGCTGCGTGCGGCCTCGGTACAGCTGGGCCGGGGAATCGCCAGGCTCGCGCAGCAGTTGTGGCCCGCGGAACCCTCGGTGGCCGCATTCGCCACGATGGCGGCACCGTATCGCCCGGTCGCCTTCGGGGTGGTCGCGGCGGTCGCCGGACTCGATGACCTCCGAACCGCCCGCACCGCGCTCTACGACGATCTGCAGACCGCCGCCTGCGCCGCACCGAAGCTGATCGCCGTCGACCCGGTCGAGCCGGTGCGCTGGGTACTCGCACTGGCATCCACCGTCGAACGCATCGCCGACCTGGCCGTGACCGTCACCGGGTGTGCCGATCTGCCCGCGCTGACCGCACCACAGATCGAGCAGTGGTCCCTCGAACATGCGAACCGACACAGGAGGATTTTCCATGCTTGAAAACTCTGCCCCGGCAACACGTCCGTTGCGTTTGGGCGTGGCGGGGCCCGTCGGTACCGGCAAGAGCACGCTCATCGCCACCCTGTGCCGACGTTTGGCCGACGAGCTCGAGATGGCCGTGGTCACCAACGACATCTACACCGACGAGGACGCCCGGCTGCTGCGGGCCGCGGGGGTGTTGCCGGTGGAACGGATCGTCGCGGTGGAGACCGGCGCGTGCCCGCACACTGCGATCCGCGACGACGTGACCCCCAACCTGCTGGCGGTCGAGGATCTCGAAAGGCAGTTCGCGCCTTTGGATCTGGTGCTGGTCGAAAGTGGTGGCGACAACCTCACCGCGACGTTCAGCCCCGCCCTGGTCGACGCGCAGGTGTTCTGCATCGACGTCGCCGGTGGGGGAGACGTCGCCCGCAAAGGCGGTCCCGGCATCGAACGGGCGGATCTGCTCGTGGTCAACAAGACGGACCTGGGCCCGCACGTGGGGGTGGACCCGGATCAGATGGTGCGTGATGCCACCGCGGTGCGCGGCGGGTTGCCGGTGATCGCGTTGAGTCAGCGCGATCCGGCCAGTATCGACGAACTCGTCGACTGGGTGCGCACGGTACTGAGCGCACACCGCGGTGGCGGTTTGATCCCGGCGGATCCGGGTCCGATGGCGCCGCACTTCCACGCCGATGACGAGCCCGGCCACGTCCATGACCATCAGCACGCTCACCAGCACTGATACCGACTTCGCGCCGCAGCTGCCGACGCGGATCTCGGTGCAGCCCAGTGCAACCGGGGTCGTGGTCGAGGTGCTCGATCGAGGCGAGTTCCTGGCGCCGCGACTACTGAGCATCGATGGTCGACGGGTGCGGATCGCGCTGGTCGGCTGCTGTGCGATGCTCGTCGCGGGTGATCGGCTGGAGCTCGACATCGCGGTCGGCGCCGGTGTCGAACTCGAACTCGTCGAGCCCTCGGGCACCGTCGCCTACAACGCCCGCGGCGGGAACGCGAGCTGGACGGCCCAGGTGGCGGTCGCATGCGGTGGGGTATTGCGCTGGCAGGCAGCACCTTTGGTCATCGCCGAGGGCGCGGATCTCACCCGCTCCCTCACCATCGATTTGGCCGAGAACGCGCGTGCGGTGCTGTCGGAGGTCGTGGTGTTGGGGCGAAGTGGCGAGCCCGGTGGGGCGCTGCGTTCCACCCAGCACGTCACGTACGCCGCCGCACCCCTGCTGGTCGAGGAGCTGGACCTCACCGACCCCGAATTACGGTCTTGCCCCGGCATTCTGGGCGAGCACCGGGTTCTCGGAACCGTCGCGATATTCGGGCATCGGCCCGCCACACTGCCGAGTCCGACCGCCACCTACCTGGTCGGGCCGGGCGCGCTGGTTCGGGTGCTGAGCGATGCGGCCCATACGATCGAGCACGAGATGAACCACTGGTGGCAAGCCTGGCAACGGTGACTCGGGCACCGGACGACGCCCGAGTCAGGCCGCCGGTACCGGTTCGTCGGTGGTGCCGGGAGTGCGGCGCGGGTGGGCCAGGAACGCCGCGACCGGCGCCACCACCGCCGCGACCAGGCCGGCGGCGAATCCATTGCCGTAAAGGTTGAGCCCGACCACCAACACGCCGGTCACCTGAGCGGTCGAGGCGTGCAGGAATCCGGCAACCACCCCCCATTGCGGGCCGAACCGGCCCGAGATCGGTGCCAGACACGTGCCGAACAACGCGGCCCAGATCATGCCCGGATCGGTCAGCTCGAGCGGTTTGAGCAGCCCTGCCAGCACCACACCGACGACGATCGGAACGATGTTGAGCGCGTGCTTGCCGCAGGCACCGAACCCGATCACGCTGAGAATCCCCGCCACGACCGGACCGTTGAGCGGTGCGCCGATGACGAGCACATAGCCGGTGGCCAATGCGCCGATCACGGCGATGTTGAGCAGTACCGCTCCCGCACCGTAGTCGGCGAGGAAATCCGACGGTGCACGGCCGTCATTGCGCAGCAGCCGTGCGTAGGCCCCCCACGGCGAGCGGTCGCAGACGAACGCCGCGACCAGCATGGCAACCAGGCAGATCGTCAACAGGATGAGGATCGCGGTGTTGTGCCCGGAGGTCCACGCCATCTCCGGTTGCGGGCCGAGTCCGAAGGTCTGATAGACCGCCACGATCACCGCGCCGATGACCCCGGCGACGAACCCCATGTTGTACAGGCTGTATCCGGCGTGGGTATGGAACAGGCGCCGCGCGACCGGCGGCACCACGAAACCGATGAGCACCGACGTCGAGACGCCGAGCGCGATCCCGGCCCACACGGGAAGCGTTGTGGTGAAGGCCAGTACCGAGAAGATCGGCGACAGTGCGGTGGCGAAGAACGCCGTCGAAACATAGTCGGCGAACCGATCACCGCGAATCACGGCATACAGTGCGACACCCGCGATGATCGGCCAGATATTGAGCAGCGTCTTGCCGTACATGGCGGTGCCGAGCAGCAGCAGCAAGCAGGCCACCGCGTCCCCGTTCACCGGTGCGCCGGTGAGCCGAAACACCAGGCACGCCACCAACGTGACCAACCCCGCTTGGGCGAACGCGCCGCCGAGGCCGCCGACGCCGACGAAGTCGGTGATCACCAGATCGCGCGCGAACACGATATCGCCGATGCCGCGCACCACCTGTTCGGGTGTGTCGACGAGGAAACCGAACAGTATGAATGCCAGCGCCGTTGCCGTAATGATCAACGACAGCGTTTGTTGGTCACGTCGGCCGGTCGTCGAGTTCAACGAACTTCTCCTCGCTGTCGAGCAATTCGAGTCAATGCCGCGACAAACCGCGTAAGTCTTCGCAGCGATCAGAGGGCAATCGGTCATCGCGGGGAGATTCGATCGCGATGCTAGCGGATCCGGTGGCGCCTCCGGAGTGGACCGGGCGCATTCGGCGCGCCCTACTCGGCGGTGGTCACTGCCTGCACAGTCAGGTGATGAGACGCGACATTTCGTGCGAATGAGCCATCCGGTTCGCAGGCCGGGTGATATCGTCACGAATATTGCTATTCGGGCCTGCCTGCTCGGGTTTCGTTCGACAGGTTCATCTTTCGGCAACGATGTGGCATCCGTGATTGTCGGCGATGTTCAACGATTTGCCGGTGATCCGATTACAGAGGAACACCATGAATGACGTCGCAAGCAGTCGTGTTTCCGAGGCACCACGTCGGGGATTCTCCTTCGGTGGTGCGGTCGGCGTGCTGGTGTTGACCTGGCTGTCGTTGACGCCGTCGTTGTTGCCGCGCGGGCCGCTGTTCCAAGGCATTGTCACCGGCGCGGCAGCCGTACTCGGTTACGGACTCGGAGTAGCGGTCACCGCTGCGCTCGGATGGATGCTGGAACGTCGAATCGGGCCGACGCCGAAGGTGCTGCGTTGGGGTTTGACGGTAGTGGCGGTCCTCGGCACGATCGGAGTGCTGCTCTGGTATTCCGACTGGCAGAGCGAACTGCGTGCGCTGATGGGCGTGGAGGACCTGCCGTGGCACGCGTATCCGATCATCGTGGTGGTCGCCGTTGTCGTCTTCGCGATATTGCTCGCGGTCGTGCGTGTGTGTGCGGCGGCGGCTCGGTGGGTCGGTCGGCAATTGGGACGGGTGCTGCCCGCACGCGTTTCCGCGGTGGTGGGCGCGGTGGTGGTGGCGCTGATCTTGGTCGCGGCAGTCAACGGTGTGGTTGCCGAGGCCGGGATGTCGGTGCTCAATCAGTCGTTCAAGGCAGTCAACGAGCAGTCGCCGGACGACACTTCGGCGCCGACGCTGCCGCAGCGATCAGGCGGGCCGGGCTCGTTGGTGAGCTGGGATTCCCTGGGCAGGCAAGGGCGCATTTTCGTCAGCAACGGTCCGACCCCCGCCGACTTGACCGCGTTCAGCGGCAAACCCGCACCCGAGCCGATTCGCGTCTACACGGGTCTGGACTCCGCGGAGAACGTTCGCGCCGAAGCCGATCTCGCGGTCGCGGAGTTGCGGCGAGCCGGGGGATTCGACCGCGCCGTGCTCGGCGTGGCCACCACGACCGGCACCGGGTGGATCAACGAGTCGACCGCTTCCGCGCTGGAATACCTGGCCAACGGTGACAGTGCGCTGGTGAGCATGCAGTACTCCTTCCTGCCGAGTGCGCTGTCGTTCATCGTCGATCAGGAACGCGCACGCCAGGCCGGTCAAGCCCTGTTCGAAGCGGTGCACGCGGTGTGGGACACCCTGCCCGCCGACCAGCGGCCCAAGCTGGTCGTTTTCGGCGAGAGTCTCGGATCCTTCGGCGGTGAGGCCGCGTTCGCCAGCGTGCAGGACATCGCCGCGCGCACCGACGGCGCCCTGTTCGTCGGTCCGACCGGCCTCAACACCGTCTGGGGCGATGCCACCGCGCGCCGCGACCCGGGTTCGCCGGAAACGCTGCCGATCTATCGCGACGGACAGACCGTACGATTCGTCGCCGACGCTGCCGATCTGGCACGCCCCTCGGCCGCGTGGCCGAAGCCTCGGATGGTGTACCTCCAGCATGCCTCCGACCCCATCACGTGGTGGTCACCGCAGTTGCTGTTCCAGAAACCGGACTGGCTCGACGAGGAACGCGGCAGCGATGTCCTGCCCAGCACCCGCTGGATCCCCGTCGTGACGTTCCTCCAGGTCTCAGCGGACATGGCGGTCTCCACCGATGTTCCCGACGGCCACGGCCACACCTTCCACGGCGCTATCGCCGACGCCTGGGCGGCGATCCTCGAACCGCCGGAATGGACTCCGGCAGCTACTGAACGGCTTCGCGCAATTCTGCGCGGCGAAGGCTGAACGCGACGTCGACATGACTGATGACGGCGACGGAAACTATCGAGGAGACCTACGATGAATGCAGACGACAAACCCTCACTGCTGCATCGAGTATCGCCGACGCAATGGGTCGCACTCGGACTGAGCATCCTTGCGGTGATTTTCGTGCTGGAGAACCGCACCCACGTGTCGGTGGAGTTCCTGCTGATCACCCTCGGATCACCGATGTGGTTGATCCTGCTGGTGATGTTCGTGGTCGGCCTGATCACCGGTGTACTGCTGACCCGCCGCCGACACCGCTGACTGCTGTCGCCGACGAACCGCTCAGTGGCTACGACGCAGGACTGCCTCGTAGAAGCGGATGCCGTGTTCGAGGGCGTCGACGGAAAGCCGTTCATTGACGGAATGGAGCAGGCCACGGGCCTGTGCGTCGAGCTCGAACGGGTAGAAGCGGTAGACGTAGTCGCTGATCTGGGCGAGATGGCGCGCATCGCTGGCGCCGACGACGAGGAACGGGGAGATCACCGCGCCGGGAAACGTTTCGGCGACAGCCTCTTTGACGCGTTCGAACGCCGGACCGTCGGTGCGCGCCGCCGGGGTCGGTTCGGAGGCGTTGATGATCGTGAGCTCGATCTGCGGGTCGTCGATGACCTTGCGGACGCGGTCGACGGTGCCGGTGACGGTTTCGCCGGTGAGGATGCGGATGTTGAGCACCGCCGACGCGGATTCGGCCATGATGTTGGTGCCCTGGCTGCCTTCGAGCATCGTCGGCACCGCGGTGGTGCGGATCATCGCGTTCATCAGCGGCCCGGATCGTGGCATGAGGGTTGTGATCAGGCGCTGGAACCTGTCGGCGCGTGAGAGGACCGCGGCGAGGGGGCCGCTGGAGTGTTCGCCGATGATGGTGAGCATTTCCATGATCGGCGGGGTGATCTGGGCCGGAAAGTTGTAGTCACCCAGTTTCACCAGGGCGCGCGCGATGCGGGTCGTGGCCGGGTTCTTGCCGGGCATCGAGGCGTGACCACCGGGATCGACCGCGGTGAGTTGCAGGTCGAGCAACCCTTTTTCGGCCGTTCCGATCACGGCGACCTTCTCGTTGATCGGGAACAGATCCCCGGCCACGCCGCCGCCCTCGTCGATGACCAAGCCGGGCACGATCTGTTGCTCGCGGAAGTACTCCACCACGGTGGGGACGCCGATGCCCGCGACCTCCTCGTCGTGTCCGAACAGCAGATAGACATCGCGATCGGGTGTAAAGCCCTGGGCGAGAAGGTTTTCGACGGCATCACAAATGCAGACGAGCGGGCCCTTGTCGTCGATGGCGCCGCGACCCCAGATCACCCCGTCCGCGACAGCGCCGGAAAACGGCGGGTGGGTCCAGCTGTCCAGGTCGCCGGGGGCGACGACGTCCTGATGGGCCATGAGCACGATCGGGTCGGCGCTCGACCCGCTGTCCCAGTGGTAGACCAGGGTGTGGTCGGCGAAGATCTGCCGGCGCAATTTCGCGGTGATCAGCGGGTAGAGGGACTCGAGAGTCTCACGGAAGATCGCGAATTGCGCCCAGTCGGTGTCCTTCGCGTCCTGTGTGGTGACGGTCGGGATCTGCAGCAAGGTGGAGAGGCGCTTGACCGCGCCGTCCAGGTCGATGGTGCCCTCCGGCATGCCGCTGTCCTCTCCCGAGAAATGCACCTGCGGTGTGTCGATCCAGCTTCACAGCGTATACCTCTTCATCGCCTCCACCAGGCAGGATGGCTGGGCAAACAGTCCGAGGATTTCGCGGTTGCGGGCCCGGTCGGGGCGCTGTCGTTCTAGGGTGCTGATCATGTCGAAGGTGGGGACGTCCGGGGAGGTCGAGACGCCACGAGCGTGGCGACGGGCGATGTGGGCGACAACGGTGGTGGCCTGTCTCGGGATCGCGGTGCTGCTGTTCGAGGTGGTCACTGACTTCGATCTGCTCGCACTGTTGGTAGCTGGCGTACTGCTGCTCGTTGCCGGGGTGGCGTGGATGGTGCTCGGCCCGATCGGCTGTGCCAAGTATCGGGAGTATCTGGCGGTCGCCGCCGCTCCGATCGTGGTGGGTCTCGGTCTCGGACTGGCGTTTTCCGGGTTGCCGGACCGACTCGCCTGGCGGCTGTCGGAGGGGTCGATGACGCGGGCCGCACAGGAATGTTCGGACAGGGGTGGCTGGTTCGGTGTCATGCGCGTCGACAACGTCTATCGGACCGACGGTGGGTGCGTGTTCGCGATCTACGCCACCGACGGCGGCGTGGCCTACTTCGCTCCCGGAACAGCGCCACCGGACGGCCCACCGCAGCCCTACAGTCACGTGTACGAGCCGTTCGCCCCGAACTGGTATCGGTTCAGCACGCCGATCATGCACGACTGACCGGGCGACTGAATCGGCGAAATCCCCTGGGCGCGTTGGGCTCCAGGGGAATCGTCGTGGTACGTCAGGGCTGTCGGGTCAGTTCACGCGGCCGTCCTGCTCGTGCATACCGGCGAGCAGCCGAATGCAGATCACGGCCAGGATGGACAGCCCGATCAGCATCAGCGACAGAGCGGTCGTCGAGCCGGTGCGGTCGAGCAGTTCGACAGCGATCAGCGGTGTCGCGGCGCCGCCGATCACCGATCCCAGCTGATAGCCGAGCGACGCACCGCTGTAGCGGAGTTCCGGCGGGAACAGTTCGCCGAAGAACGCGGCCAGCGGCCCGTACATCATGGTCAGAAAGGTCGATCCCACGGCGAGACCGAGCGTCATGCCGAGGAAGGTCTTGGTGTCGATCAGCGTGAAGAAGGGGAAGGCCCACAGCGCGGTGAGTACCGCGCCCGCAGTGTAGAGCGGTCGACGTCCGATCCGGTCCGACAAGGCCGCGAACAACGGGATACACACGAGCAACAGCAGCGTCGACAGGCTGAGCGGCAGCAGCACATCGGCCATCTTCAGCTTCAGGGTCCGCGTCCCGTAGTCGAGCATGAAGGTGATGTAGAGGTAGAAGGTCGCGTTGACCACGATAAACGCGCCACCGGCCAGCAGCACTCGCTGCCAGTGGTTGCGCAGCACCTCGATGATCGGCGACTTGCTGATCGACGGCTCGGTCGCGGCCTTCTCGGCCGAGGCGCGCTGCAGGTTCTGGAAGGCGGGGGTTTCCTCCAGGCGGTGATGGACATAGAGGACGACGCCGACGAACAAGATGCTGATCACGAACGGAATTCGCCACCCGTAGCTGGCGAACGCCTCGGCGCCGAGGGAGACCGAGAGGAAGAAGTACGCCGACACACCGAGCAGGACGCCGATGGGGACGCCGAGCTGGGCGAAGCTTCCGTAGAACCCGCGTTTGTTCGCGGGCGCGGATTCGGTCGCCATCAACGCCGCGCCACCCCACTGGCCGCCCACCGCGAGACCCTGCGCGAACCGGAGCACCGTCAACGCGATCGGCGCCGCGATACCGATGCTGGCGTAGGTCGGCAGCAGACCGATCAGCGCACTGGCGACCGCCATCAGTCCCAGCGCGGCGACGAACGCCTTCTTTCGACCGACTCTGTCGCCGAAATGCCCCCAGATGATGCCGCCGACCGGCCGCGCGATGAAACCGATGCCGAAGATGCCGAAGGAGGCGAGCACCGCGGTGACGGGGTCGGTGCTGGGAAAGAACAGCTTGGGGAAGACCAACGCGGCCGCGGTACCGAAAAGGAAGAAGTCGAACCACTCGACACTGGCACCCACCAGGCTGACCAAAGCGACTTTGCGTACATCGGCCTCGCTCACGGTAGCTGGGCGCCCAGGGCTGATCGTCATAGCCCGTCTCCTTCGACTGCGTGCATCCACCCTGGGCGGATGCGGTTCCACTGATACCGCTGGAACGCTAGATTCTGCGGTCGCGCAGGTCAGTGGTCGCCGCGACACCGTAGGCGGCCCCGCAGTGTCGCCCGTCACACTCACGGATAAACTGGGCGGATGCTCAGCGCTGTCAGTTCCACGGATTCGGCCCTGGTGCAGGAGGTCGTCAGAAGAGTGCGGCACGATCTGCCCGCGATGGCCGATCGCGTCACCAGCCAGATGTTCGCCGAGGTGCCGTTCTACCGAACCGGTGGGGCGGGTGAGCACGCGGAGGTTCGGGCGCGTTTGCTGCTCAATCTCGAGGCAGCCCTCGCGGCGTTGCTCGGCGCCAGACACGCCCCGCAGGCGCCCGCGGAGACCGGGCGCTTACGGGCAAGACAGAATGCGCCGCTCGCCGACGTGCTGTGCGCCTATCGGCTCGGTTACCTGGCGATGTCGACGGCGCTCGTGGATGCCGGTGCGCAGATCCCGGTCGTGCCTGCCGCGGTCATCATCGAACTCATGCAGTCGGTGTTCCGCAATCACAGCCTCGACGCCGACGCGATGGTCGACGCCTACCGTGAGGAGGCGGATTACCTGCTGTCGCAGCGCGAGCGGGAGCGCGCCGCACTCGTCGACGTACTCCTGTCGGACGATCCGGGGTCGGCGATGCTGATCGATGTGGCACGCGCGCTTCGTCTCCCGATGGACGGGTCGTTCCTCGTTATCGCCACCGCGAGCGACCGTGGCCAGGACCCGATGCCACGGCTCGGGTCGGCGCTGGCGGCGATCGACGTGACGATGGTCTGGCGCGTCCGTTACGACACCGCCGTCGGCGTGCTCTCGATGCACCACCCCGCCCGCGCCGACCTGGCGATAAGCGTGCTGCGCAGACATGCGAGCGGTCCGGTCGGCATCAGCCCCGCCTTCGGGTCGCTGCGACAGACCGCCTGGGCACTCGACCTGGCCGAACTGGTGCGTGACGGTCTGCACGGCAGCCAGACCGTCGAACAATTCGAGAACACCCCGTTGAACATGCTCGTCGCCGGTGGCCGCGACGTCACGCGCGAGACTGCGCGAACCGTTCTCGGCGGGTTGCTCGACGCACCCGACGAGACACAGCAGACGTTGCTGCACACGCTGCAGATGTGGGTCACGTCGGCAGGTTCGGCGGATCGCACCGCCGAACGACTGCACTGCCACCCCAACACCGTGCGCAAGAGGTTGCGCCGACTCGAGGAACTCACCGGCCGCAATCTGAGTGAGCCGGGCGGAATCGCGGAGCTCGTCACCGCAAGCCACGCCTGGGCGCAACTCCGTCACTGAACGCCGTCCCGTTCTTTCCTGCATCTGGTTCTGATGAAAACCGCTGGGGGCCTGCGGGTTTCCGGTATCTATGTCTTCAGGTCGTCTTGGCCGACGGTAAGGTCCGAGAAGTGTCGACGATACGGGAACTGATCGCGATTCGACGATGGCGGATCGTGTTCGTATTCGGCAGCGCTGTGGCCACTTTCCGTCGGGGACGAACCCGCCCAGTCCCTCGCAACAGCGAGAGAGTCGCATCTTCTATAAGCCGTTCGACGGTGAGTGGTTCCGGTTCGAGGACGCGGGCGGGTACATCGACCGAAACGGGTGACAGCGCGCCTCGCTACCGCTCGTTCGTGTCGGTGGGTGTGGTTAGGGTCGGTGGCGTGTCTGTGAATGTCGGTGTCTTCGTGGAGATCTCCGGGTTGCGTGACGATCGGGAGCAGGTGGGGATGACCGCGCTGTTGACCGAGGTCGTGCGGGCGGAGGGGATGGAATACGAAGTGTTCGTGAGTATGTGGGGTGAGGGGTCGGATCTGGCCGTGCGCGCCGATTCCGGCGAGCACAAGGTGATCTTCAGCGGGTTCTTTCGCTGGCAGCCGGCCTTCGAGGAGCGGCTGACGGCGCGGGCTACGCAGTTGGTCCCGCACGCTCGGGTGCGGTTCGGTTGGGAGTACGAAGATGAGTTCTGATCCACGTCCGAACGAGGACCGGCTCCCAGATCCGGTGCCGGTCGTACACCGCAATCTCGATGTGCGCGTGGGCGGATGGGAGCTGACGACACTGACCCGCGACCACCTCGAGTACTGGGTGGGCTGTATCCCCGCGCAACACGGGAACACCTTCATGGTGGTCTCGCGTCAGGATCAGCCCGGATTCATTCAGACCTACCGCAACGGTCCCAACAACTACGATCTCGAGTTGTCCACCGCGCCACCAGAGATCGGCCGCACTGTCGTCGGTGACGAGGCACAGATCGTGGAGGTCCTGTGGGCGTGGCTGGAAGGTGATTCCGCGACGGTTGCCGCCTTGGACTGGGAACCCGCCGGTCAACTGTGACCGGCACGGTCCGGGTTCCGAAACCTGGATAGTGTGGGCGCATGACTACGGTGGGGGAGATTCAGCGACAGGCGCGACGACGTCCACAATCTTCCGGGTCGTGGACGTCGACGATGTGCGTGCTGTGCGTCGTCACGTGGTTCGCCGCCGTGACGATGGTGATCACCCAAGCCGTTAGTCCGAATTTGCTGGTCGTGTTTTACGGGATGGCGACAATCCTTGCAGCGGGCATAGTTTGGCTGTTCATGGCGTTGTTCGGCGTGATCAAGTACCAGGCGTTCGCGGTGTCGTCGATCCTGCCGGTTATCGTCGGGCTGACGTTCGTGGTGGGTGAGCAGCGATTTCCGGAACGGGCGGCGTGGAGAGTGTCGAAGGGGGCGCTGATAGACGCGGCGCCGCAGTGCGTCGAGCACACCCAGCCGCAGTGGATCGGCGTGTACTACGTCGAGTCGATGCACCGAAGTCGTGACGGTGCCTGCCTGTTCCAAATCGGCGACGGCATCGGGTCGAATGGATTCGCCTATTTCGCGCCAGGCACGGTGGTACCCGAGCGAAACCAATCCGAGGGTGCGACTTACTACATCCCGTTCGATCTCCCGTCCGACGGGTCCTGGCGCAGGTACGACTACAACTACTTCTGACGGCTGTGGGTACTTCTGACGGCTGTGGGTCGGTGCTCAGCCCGGAGGGTTCGGGGCGAGGAGGGATTCGGTGGTGGCGGTGTAGAGCCACTGCTGGTATTTGTCCCAGTCCCAGCCGCGGCGGTTGATCAGTCGATCGGCGAGTTCGGGGGCGGTGAGGGCCCACAGGATGTCGGCGGCGTCGGCGGGGGTGAGGCCGGGGCGCAGGCCGAAGCGGCTGTGGAGGTGGTTGGCGAGGTGGTTGGCGCCGAAGTTGCGTTCGTTCTCGGTGGTGTCGGTGAAGGCGCGTAGGTCGGGGTCGCCGGTCGCGGCCTGAGCCAGTGCCATCGAGACCAAGGGGAGCACGCGATGGGCGATGGTGCGGCCGATGGCGGTGTAGTGGGCGAGGCATTCGGTGGCGGTCTCGGCGGCGTGCATCGCCCGGAACTCGGGGCGGTCGATCATGGGGACGGGTTCGTCGTCGCCGGCGAGCATCGTGTCGTACACAGTCTTGAGCAGGGCGGGTTTGTTGCCGACGGTGTTGTAGATCGTCTGCACGCTGACCTGGGCGGATCGGGAGATGGCCGAGACCGTGGTGCCGAGGTAGCCGTGCTCGAGGAACAGGTCGCGGGCGGCGTCGATGATGCGGGCGCGGGCGAGGGCGGTCTGCTGGGTGCGCAGGGCCGTCGAGTATCGACGCTTTTCGGTCACCAGATCTCCTGAACCATTTTGGATGGAGCGCCGTTCTAACTAATAGAACTTCATTCATTCTAATCCTGGAAGGCGACCAACATGGCACGTGAGTACGGCGACATCGCAGACCTGGCGGTGCGGTCGATGCAGATCATGGCGACCGGCGAACCGTCTGATTTCGAGAAGCTGATCCACCCGGAGGCGGTCAACAGGGAAGGGGCGACGGAGCCGCCGGCGTGCCGAGGGCTCGGACCGGACGCGTTCTACGCCACCGCGTTGTGGTTGCGGCAAGCGTTCGAGGACCTCGCCTGGGACGTGCACACGGTCGTGACCGAGGGCGACACCGTCGTCGCGCATACCACGATGTCGGGCCACCAGATCGGGCCGTTCGTCGCCTATGACGCGGAAGGTGCTGTCGCGCAGGCATTCCCCGCCACCGGCAATCGGTTCGCGATCACCCAGACACACTGGATCCGGGTGGTCGACGGCATGGTCGTCGAGCACTGGGCCAACCGGGACGATCTCGGGATGTCGGTCCAGCTGGGCTGGAATCCGCCGACACCGCGCTACCTGCTGCGGATGCGCCGCGCGACCAAGCAGGCCCGGCGAGCAGAGGCTGCGGGATAGGTCACGCGCACTTGACCTGGCGAAATCCCCTGGGAACCGAAAATTTCCAGGGGATCACGCGGGTGCTAGGTGTTGCATGAGGGGTCGTGCGCGGCGAAAAGTCGAGACAGCGACGACTTCATCGCTTGCTGACCTGTGGGGCTCAATGCAGCGAGGAACTCCTCCTGAACCTGCTCCAGTTCGGTGAAAGCGTCTGTCAGGGTTTGCAATCCGAGTTCGGTGGGGACCACAACCTGTCGGCGCCGGTCGTCTCCGCGTTCGCGCACGGCCATGCCGAGTCGTTCCAATCGGTCGATCACGCCGACCATGGTGGTGCGGTCCAGACCTGTTGCCCGGGACAACTCCTGTTGGGAGTGGGCGCCGGTGCCGGCATAGGCGAGCGTGCGAAAGTCTTTGCCGCGCAGGCCATGGCGGTCCAGCGACTGTTCCACAGCATCGCGGGCGGCTTCGCCGACCCGGAACAACAGGAAGATCGGCGCCTGGGTGATCCGCTCTACTGGATTCGACTCTCGCATGGAGTCATTGTAGTCACGTACACTGATCGTCAGTACTGCTGATGATTGGAGTCTGCAATGTCTACCGATAGAGCCGTCAAGACAGCCCTCGTCGTGCTCGGTGTGATCACGATGACGCCGGTGCTCGCCCTGGTGAGCCCGGCTGCCCTCGAGTACTACGGGCTGACCCAGCTGAGCCCGATGGAAACCGCCTTGTTGCGACACCGTGGCGTGATGCAGGCCGTGCTGGGTGCCGCGCTGGTGTGGGCGGCGTTCGTTCCGGCGGTCCAGGTGCCGGTCGCGGTGGCCGCGATCACCACCAAGACGGCGAATCTTGTTCTGACCCTGTCGGATCCGGTTGCCCGACCGGATGCACCGCTGTTCAGCACGGTATTCGACACTCTGGCAGTGTTGATACTGATCGGGCTCGTCGCGTTCCGTCTGCGGCCCGCTCCGAGTCGCGCGATGGTCTGACGGGCAGCACAACGGTGTCTTCGGAGCAGATCGTCACCAGGTACCGTTGGGCGGTGAACCCAGCTGACGTGCGACTCCTCAAAGATGGTGACCTCGAGACCCGCGAGGAGAACCTGCGGCAACTGCTCGCGCAGGCCGAGGACGGCGACACAGCTGCCAAAGAAACATTGCGCGCGCTCGTGCGCGACTATCCCGACTACCACCGGTCGCTCTACAGCCGGGCGTTGAACCGCGCGGAGGTTTTCGGCGACGACACCCTGCGCGAACCTCTGCTCGCGTCACTCGCCGATACCCGCTACAACTGTCAGGCCTGGGCCGCGATGGGCTGCGCGGCCCTCGGCATCCGCGACGCGGTCCCCGGTCTCGTCGCGATGCTGGACCACCCGCAGGACATCGCCCGCGACCAGGCGGTGATCGCCCTCGGCGCGCTCGGCGACGAATCGGTCGTCCCGGCCCTCGCGCCCCTCCTGCAGGACCCGATCAGTGGAATGCGCGAACGCGCAGCCGAAGCCCTCGGCATGATCGGCGGCGACGCGGCCCTGGCCGCCCTCTGGGACGAATTCGAGAACCGCCGCTACTACCGCATCGGCTACATCGCCAGTGCACTGTCCGAATTCGCCCCCGACATCATCCCGAGACTGATCGAGGCCGCCTCGAGCGACGACCCGGACAAGCGATACTGGGCAGCCGTCGCACTCGGATCGACCGGCGACGACGGCGCTGTCCCGACCCTGGAACGGTTGATGGCCAACGACCGCGGATCGACCGTCTTCGACGGGATGGTGAGTGTCGCCGCGAAGAAAGGCCTGCGTACTCTCCGCCGCATCCAAGCCGCGATCGCCGCCCGGGAATCCTGATCGTTCACGAGCGGCCGCTCAACCAGTTCCGGTAGCGGCGGAGCGCCCCGCCCAAGGATTGCCTCGTCCAGAAGACGTTGCCGAAAACCTCAGTCCCGATAGGACTTCCGGTTACCGTCGGCATGGTGATCGGTTGGACGGCAGTAGAGATCGCGGCTGCGGTCAGGGCGGGCGAGGTTTCGCCGGTCGAGGTGGCGGAGGCGGCGCTCGCGCGCATCGAGGCAGATGTGTCGGTCAACGCCTTCTGCGCGGTGCGTCGGGAGCAGGTGCGCGCGGAAGTGGCGGCGTTGGCGCGGCGGCCCGACCTGGCGCTGCTCCCGTTGGCCGGGGTCCCGGTGGGGATCAAGGACCACGTCGATGTCGCGGGGTACCCGACCCGACACGGGACTGCCGCAACATCCGACGAGCCAGTCGAAGTTGACGACGAACTCGTCCGCAGGTTGCGTGCGGCGGGCGCGCTGGTGATCGGCAAGACCACTCTGCCGGAGCTGTGTCAGGGGCCGTTCACCGAAAGCGCCGCGTTCGGGGTCACTCGCAATCCGTGGAATCCGACCTACACGTCCGGCGGGTCGAGCGGCGGTTCCGCAGCAGCAGTCGCGGCCGGGATGGTGCCCTTGGCGCTCGCGTCCGGCGGCGGCGGGTCGATCCGGATTCCGGCTTCGTGCTGCGGTGTTGTCGGTCTGAAGCCGGGGCCTGGGCTGGTGCCGCGCACGGGGCCGGGCTGGCGCGGAATGTCGGAGCTGGGCCCGATCGCGACCACAGTCGCCGACGCAGCTCTGATGCTCGACGTGCTCGCCGCCACCGACTGTTACCGGAATTCGATGACTGTTCCGGATCGGGCGCTTCGCGTCGGTGTAACCGCAGTTCCGCCGATACGCGGAGTGCGCGTCGACCCGCAGGTTCGCACGGCACTCGAGGCGGTGGCGCAGACCCTGCGAGATGCCGGTCACTCAGTGGACACCGTGACGCCGCCCTGGCGAATCAGCGACCACCCCCGATACATCGCCCGCTATTTCGCCGGATCCGCCGATGACGCAGACGGATTCACTCTTCGATCGCTGGAGCGGCGCACCAGCGCGATAGTCCGGACCGGGCGAATACTGCGGCGGTTGCCCGTCGCCCGAGACAAAGTTCCTGCCGGGACCGCCGCGCGTTTCGCGGCGTGGTTCGCCGACTACGACGTCCTCATCACGCCGACATTGGCCGCTCCACCTCCACGTGCGGGTGGCTGGGCGAACGCCGGAATGATCCGCACTCATCTAGCCGCGAGCAGGCTCATTCCATTCCTGTTGCCGTTCAACCTAGTTCGGTACCCGGTGGTAACGGTGCCAGCAGGGCGGACTGTGGAAGGTCTACCCATCGGTGTTCAGGTTGCTGCCGCGCCCGGTGGCGAAGGATTGTTGCTTGCTGTCGCGGCTCAACTCGAGCGGATCCGGCCATGGCCACGGTCATGCGGGGCAGCGTTGTCATGATCGCAGCAGCAGGGAGCGGGCTGAGCTGACCTCGGGAATGCCTATCAGTCGTGCCGCGAGCAGGAAAACGGCGGCGCCGACCGCGGCTCCTGCGGTCACAGTGGCGAGGTGTTGGATGGTTGGCGGGTCGATCATCGAACGGAGGAGGGCGATGACCGCAAGGCCCGCGGCTCCGGCGAAAGCGGTCGCCCAGACGACTCGATGAGCGGTAGCGGCAACTGCGGAGAATCCGAGCAGGCCGTAGCGGCGGCGCAGCAGAACGTAACCGGCTACCGCTCCGACAATATAGGCGAATGAGCTTGCGACGCTAAGCATCACGATCACAGCGTGGTCGGACAGGACTGTCGCACCGATCGTCAGGGTCGTCACTTTGGTGAGGACCATGGCTACGTTGATGACCGTCGGGGTGCGAGTGTCGTTGTAGGCGTAGAACACTCGCATCTGCAGCATGACGAGCGCGAACGGTGCCAGACCGAATGCCGAACAGGCCACCGCGGTGCCGATCAACCGCGCCGCCTCGGGATCGACCCGGCCGGTGAAGACGAGCGCGGCGAATCCCGGGCCGAGCAGCGTCATCGCCATGGTCACCGGGATCAGCGCCGCGGACAGAAAGCGTGCTCCTCGCGACAGATCAGCGAGCACGGAGGCGTGGTCGCCGAGAGCTGCGGCACGGGAGATTCGTGGCATCAAGACGGTCAGTACCGACGCGGCGAGAATCCCGTACGGCACCTGGAACAGCAGTTCGGCGTAGGTGTAGATGGACACGCCACCGTGGTCGAAGGCGACGCGCATCGTGATCGCGACCCCGATCTGGCTGATCGCCGCATAGACGAGCAGCCAACCCAGGATCGGCAGGCCGGAGCGGACCGGACGCCAGGTGTAGGGCAGCGGTCGCACGCGCCAGCTCCACGCGAATCCGTTGCGTCGCAACGCCATCACCACCCACGCGGTCTGTCCGGCGATCCCCACGGTGGTGCCGACTCCGATGGTCAGCAGTTGGGCGGTGGTGATGGAAGTGGGCGTCAGCGTGACCGGACCCGGGAGGAGAACGAATACGCCGCAGGTCGTCAACACGATCAGATTGTTGATCACGGGTGCCCATCCCGCGGTGGCGAAACTGTCACGGACATTCAGTACCGCGCTGACCACAACAGCTACGCCGTAGAAGAAGATCTGTGGCAGCAGTAGATACGCCAACCAGGTCGCCAGCTGACGCTGGTCGGAGTCCGCGACGAACACCCGGACAATCAGTGGCGCGCAGGCAACGGTGAGCGCGGTGACCGCCGCCAAGACCACCACGGCCGCCACCATCACACGCTGGGTGAACTCACGAGATCGCTTGCGCCCCTGACGTCGGGCCCTGGTCAACAACGGGACGACGGCACTGGCCAGAACACTGCCCAGCAGCAGCTCGTAGAGCATGTTCGGCATATTGTTCGCCCCGTTGTACGCGTCACCGACTGCCGCGGTTCCGAGCACCGCGGCCAAGACGATCGTGCGAATGAAGCCCGTCAGCCTGCTGACCACTCCCGCGATGGCAACCTGCCTGCCCGCATGGGCGAGGCCATCCGTGCCGATCCCTTTGAGCTCGATGGATTCGGCAGCGCGTCGCGGTGACCGCTGAACTGGCAGTGGCTGAGTCGCGAAGCTGCCGTAGTCGTGCACGTTGTTCCCCCTCCGGACAGGTACCTGGTTCCGACCTGATCCAGGCTACGGACGAAGAACCCGTACTCGCGGAAACCGTGTCCTGGGACCGGGCCCTACTTCACCCTCGTACGGTGGTGCCATGGGCGAACGCATGGTGGTTGTCGGGGCGGATGCGACGGGGATGGCGGCGGCGTCGCAGGCTCGTCGGCTGCGCGGGGCCGAGGAGCTCGAGATCGTGGTGTTCGAGAAGGGGAATCATGCGTCGTATTCGGCGTGCGGGATTCCGTATTGGGTTGCTGGGGATGTGGCGGAGGCCGATGATCTGATTGCGCGTTCGGTGGCTGAGCATCGGGCTCGTGACATTGATCTGCGGATGCGGACCGAGGTGGTCGAGATCGACACGGGGCGCAAGCGGGTGCGTTCGCGTGATCTCGACAGTGGCGCCGAGGTTTGGACGAGTTACGACAAGCTCGTGATCGCTACGGGGGCGACGCCGGTTCGTCCGCCGTTGCCGGGGATCGATGCCGAGGGTGTCTACGGCGTGCAGACTCTCGATGATGGGCAGGCGCTCATCGAGGCGTTGGAGTCGGCGACCGGGCGGGAAGCTGTTGTGGTTGGCGCGGGGTATATCGGTGTCGAAATGGCGGAAGCGTTGGTGCGCCGGGGGTTCGAGGTCACCATGATCACCCGGGCTGCCGAGCCCATGGCGACCCTGGACCCCGATATGGGGGCGCTGGTGCGAGAAGCCATGGTGAGGATGGGAATTCGGGTCGTTCGCGATGCCGAGGTGACCGGAATGCGGACCGGTGAGGACGGGCGCGTGTGCGCGGTGACGACCGCCGACGGCGAGTATCCGGCGGCTGTTGTCGTGCTGGGGATCGGCGTGCGACCGGCCACCGATCTCGCCCGCGACGCCGGACTGCCGCTGGGTGAGAGCGGTGGGCTGCTCACCGATCTCGCGCAGCGGGTGCGCGGATATGACGACATCTGGGCCGGTGGTGACTGTGTGGAAGTGTTCGATCTGGTGTCGAATACGCTTCGCTACATTCCGCTGGGCACCCATGCCAACAAGCACGGGCAGGTGATCGGCTCGGGTGTCGGCGGCGGTTACGCCACGTTTCCCGGTGTGGTCGGTACGGCGATGAGCAAGGTTTGTGATCTCGAGGTGGCGCGGACAGGTCTGGGCGAGAAGGACGCTCACCGAGCCGGTCTTCAATTCCACTGCGTCACTATCGAATCCACCGGCCGTGCGGGGTATTTCCCCGGCGCGGAACCCATGACGATGAAGATGCTGGCCGAACGCCGCACCGGCCGACTGCTCGGCGTGCAGATCGTCGGACGCGACGGCGCCGCCAAGCGCATCGACATCGCCGCAGTGGCACTCACGGCCCGAATGACGGTGGAGCAGGTGACCGCCCTCGACCTCGGCTACGCCCCACCGTTCTCCCCGGTCTGGGATCCCATCCTGGTCGCCGCCCGCGCAGCCGTCCGCGAGGTGGCATCAGCACATTCGGGCGGTGCAGCGTGAGCGTTGAAAGGGCTGCGCGCGACAGGGCTGCGCGCGAGGCCAGAAAACGATTGCAAGACCCTGTGGTTGTAGCGGCTCGAAATCAGCGGATCAACCGGTTGAATACTGAATCACGTGATCTTCTCGAGCGTCTCGCCGATCGGTTGCCCCCCGAGGTTCTCCAGACGTATCGGACGTACATCGATGTAGGGGAGTGGGCTTCGCTGGTCGACGTCTTGTGCGCGACGCTCGTCAAATGTCAGATCCCCGTCACTGAGACAGAACGGGGAGAGTTGGCGAACGTACTCGGCCAATTCACCTTGCCGACGGATGGCTGGAACTACATCAACAACCCGGAATCCGTGCTGTCGCAGTTGAAGGTTGTGTCGGCATAGGTACCGAACTGGTCATCGTGGTGAGGCGGATCTGAGGTGTCTCACCAGAAACTCGGTGTCAGATTCCAGGAGTCGAGCTCGGCGGTCAGCAGTTCGCGGAGAGCGGTGCGGGTGGGGAAGTGGTCGGGGTCGGCGGCGGTTACGGCGAGGGTGATGGTGTGGCCGTCGGTGGAGAAGGAGAGGTTTACGCCTACTTCTACCTGGCGGAACATGGTGGTGTCGTTGGTGCAGACTACGGGGCGCATGAGGACTGCGGAGGCGTGGCGGGTGGCGAAAGCTGCTACGCCGGTGGCGGTTTCGCCGAGGTTGGTGCACAGGCATTCGGGGGCTTTGGCGGTGCGGGCGAAGTGGCGTAGGACGAAGCGGGGCAGGATCATTTGTAGCGGTTGGAGGTGTTGTAGGGCGGGGGTGGTGGCTGGGTCGCGGTAAGCGGTGGCGGCGCTTTTGACGGCAGCGCGGATGGTGGGGAGGTCTATGGGGGTGCCGGTGCGGTAGGGGACCGCGATGGGGAGGCCGGTGGTGGCGTTGGCTCGGGGGTCGTCGGGGGTGCGCATCGAGTGGGGGATGTCGACGCGGATGTCTGCGGTGTCGCCGACGCGGCCGCTGCGGCCGAGTAGGCCTGCGCCCAGGGCGATCAGGAGGCCGTTTGTGGTGCCGGAATGCTTGGCGGCGGCGGTGTTCCATTCGGTGAGATCGAGCTGGACCACCAGGTCCGATGGTGACCAGCGAGAAGGGAGCGGGAGCTCGGGGAGAGCGGGCCGAGGGTTGCGGTCCGGCTCGGTGACGCCGCGGGTGGCTATCGCCGCTCGGATCCCTTTCGCGACGGCACGGAGCTGTCGACCCGCATCGATGATGTTCGCGCCCAACGGGTTCCGTGGTAGCGCCCCGACGAGACTGCCCGAACCCGTGGCGAAGTCCGGACTCTCGTCGAGCCGAGCGAGCGCGTCGCCTACGGCGTACAACACCGCGCCGCCGTCGGATACCACATGCGAGGACACCAGCGAAACCAGTGTCCCGCCCGCAGCGGTCGGTGCCGTGGACAGCCGCCACACCCGGCCGGTTTCGGGGTCGAAATCGACCTGGCTCTGCGCGAAATACCAGTCCAGCACCTCGTCGTCGGCGACGGGCTCCGTATCCCAGCCAAGGGGAAGCGATTCCGTCGCGGGCAGCCAGTAGGGGCGGGCGAACGGTACCCGGGTGGGTTGGACTCTGCGAGCCAGGAAGCCCTGGGCCAACTGCGCGTGGAAGCGGGCGAGCAAATCATGGGGCAGGGGTTCGTCGAATCGCCAGGCGAGCTGGTTGACCAGCGCGTTGCCGTAGAGGCTGTGGAGCTTCAGGAACAGGTCGTCGTCAGCGGTGAGCCGGTTGACGGCGGCGGGCATGGTGGCGGGGGCGGTGAGTGTCATCGGAAACTCCTCAGCGGGCACGCAGGGTGCGGACGGTCAGGGGTGCGAAGACGGCGGCGATCACCAGCGAGGCAACTACCGACCACAGGGCGTCGGTGCCGACGACGCCGTCCTCGGCGAGCCCCCGCACGGCGGAGACGAGGTAGGACACCGGGTTGTAGTCGGAGATGTAGCGCAACCAGGTCGGCATCGCCGATTCGGGCACCAGCGCGTTGGACGCGAAGCTCAGGAAGGTAAGCACCAGCATCGACATGCCTTGCACGGCAGCGGGTCTCGACACGGTGACGCCGATGAACGCGAACAGCCAGCTGATCGCCGTGGTGGCCAGCACGACCAGTACCGCACCGGCGACGAACCCGACCGGATGATCGGGCCGATAACCCATCGAGAACCCGACGATCACCACGGTGGTCGCGGCGATCACGTACCGGGTGGCCCCGGCCAGCAGCGCCCCGGCGACCGGCGCCGACCGGGCGATCGGCATGGCGACGAACCGGTCGAACACCCCGGACCGGATGTCCTCCGACAGCTGGACACCGGTCGCGACCGAGGAGGTGAGCACGATCTGCACCAGCACGCCCGGAATGAGAATCGGCAGATACGCCTCGGTACTGCCCGCGATGGCGGTGCCGAAGATGCTGCCGAACAGCAGCGGCCCGACGATGGGCAGCAGGAGCGCGTCGTAGAGCAACTGCGGGCTGTGCCGGAAGGTCAGCAGACCCCGCCACGCCATCATCAGCGACTGGAAAAGCGAGGCGCGCAGGCTCACGTGGGTGATGCGTGGACGGCGGTCGATCGTCGCGGCGGGGCGCTCGACGGCGGTCTCGGCGAGAGTGACGGTCATGATGGCCTCGGTCTTTCGGATCAGGCGGCGACGCGGTCGGTACCGGTCAGAGCGAGGAACACGGCGTTGAGATCGGGGCGGTCGACGGCGAAACCACGCAGCCCGATCCCCGCGGCGCGGCAGGCGGCGACGATGTCGGCGGCGGTGCCCGCATCGGTCAGCGCGACGGAGAGCGTGCCCGCCGACGACCCCTCGGGGACCTCGCCGGTGAGCTCGGCGACGATGGACTCGGCGTGAGCGGACTGGGCCGCATCGACCAGATCCAGGCGCAGCACCTGGTCGCCGATGGAGGCCTTCAGTTCCGCGGCGGTGCCCTCGGCGACGATGGCGCCGCGGTCGATCACGGCGATCCGGTCGGCGAGTGCGTCGGCTTCCTCGAGGTATTGGGTGGTGAGCAGCACGGTCGCGCCACGGGCGACGAGCTTGCGGATGATGCCCCACATCTTGTCGCGGGTGTGTGGGTCGAGGCCGGTGGTCGGCTCGTCGAGGAAGATCAGCGGGGGATCGGTGATCAGGGTCGCCGCCAGATCCAGGCGTCGTCGCATGCCGCCGGAGAACTGGTTCACCGGACGGTCGGTGACCTTCGACAGCTCGAAATCTTCGAGGAGTTCGATGCTGCGGCGTGCGGCGTCACGACGGGAGAGGCCGAGCAGGCGGCCGAACAGGCGCAAATTCTCACCGGCGGTGAGGGTTTCGTCGACGGAGGCGTACTGGCCGGTGAGGCCGATCATCGAGCGTACGGCGGTCGCGTCGCGGGTGATGTCGTAGCCGAAGATCTCGGCGGTGCCGCGATCGGGACGGACCAGGGTCGCGAGCATCCGGACGGTGGTCGTCTTGCCCGCGCCGTTGGGGCCGAGCAGGGCGAAGACGGTGCCTGCTTCGATGGTGAGGTCGATGCTGCCGACGGCGGTGAAGTCGCTGTAGGACTTGCCGAGACCGGTTGTGCGGATGGCGATTTCGGTGCTCATGGCTGCCTCCCGGCGGTGTGGAACTGTGCGGTGTCGACGAGGGCTTCGATGGCGTCGGCGGTTCGTTCGACACCGTCGGTGGCGACAGTGATGGCGTAGGTTGCCGCGCGTGCGACTACGTCGGGATTCGCGACCTGATCGAGGAGGGCGTCGAGGCGTTCGGTGGTGAGGTTCTTGGCGGGCATCGTGGCTGCCAGTCCGAGTCGCTGCAACGCCTGGCCCCAGTACGGCTGATCAGCCTGGACCGAGCAGATCACTTGCGGCACACCGGCTCTCAGCGCAGCGGCGGTGGTGCCCGCGCCGCCGTGGTGCACGGCCGCGATACAACGGGGCAGGACCCGGGCGTGATCGACCTGGTCGACAATCGCGACGGAATCGTCGAATCCCGTAGGGATCGTCGCCCAGCCCGAGGCGAGCAACAGTCGACGCCCGCGCCGGGCGCACACCTCGCGCAGCATCGCGACGAAGGCGGCCGGGTCGCCGACATCCATGGAACCGAACCCGACATAGATCGGTGCGGTACCCGCATCGAGCCACGACTCCAGGGAGGTTGCAGACGATCGCGGGCGAGTCGACGGCGGGGGAGGGCCCGATGCTGCTGTCGTACTGAGGAATCCGTCCATGTCGATGAGAAATCCGGTGAACGGCCCTGGAAACTGTTGCCGCACACCGGCGAACAGTCGCGGGTCATAGGCCTGGATTCGCGTGGTCGCGGCGCCCTGTCGCGGCGTCGCCGGCAGAACGGGTGCCAACGCGGCTGCGCGCGCTCGGGCCAACGCCGACCAACCCCACCGGTGCACGAACCCGGGAACCCGGTACGCCCAACGCACCGGCACGACCGGGACCGCGCTGTTCGGCTGGATCGGGAAGAAATGCACCGCCGCGAACGGCAGACCGAGCGACCGCGCCACCGACTCGGCCACTTCCTCGCCGGCCATTCCCGCGACCACCAGATCGTGTCCGGGTGCCAGCGTGCGCAGGTCTTCGAGCTGCTCGGGCACGCCACGCCGTTGCAGCTCGAACAGTGCCCGTAGCCGGGCGCGCGGATCGCGGCTGGCGAAACGGTGGTCGGTGCGCTGCGCCTCGAGGAGGTCGGCGGTGTCGCGGCCGAACGGCACCGCCGCAACCCCGTGGTCGTGGGCGAAGGTGACGAGGTTCGGTGCGAGCGCCAAGGTCACGTCGTGGCCGCGCTCGCGCAGTGCACGAGCCAGCAGGATGCCGGGTTGGGCGTCGCCTCGGCTGCCGGTGAAGGCCAACAGTGCGCGCATTCGCTCATCCCGCCTGCACGGCGACGCGCAGAGTGTCCGGCTGCAGTGCACGTGCGTCGGCAGGCGTCTGCGTCGAGACGGACGGACGCGGCTCGGTCGCCGCAGGTACCGTGAGCTGAACCTCGTGACCTTCGTCGGCAGCCGGAACTGCCGCCGTGATCGACGACAGCGCATGACCGAAAGCGGTCAGGAACTCGTCCATCACCTCGGCGGGGAACCCCGCGGGATACCGGGTCGACACATACAAACCGTCAGCCGCTCGGACCACCCACAGGAACACCTCGTCGGGCGAGTACGACTCCGCCCGCAAAGTCCGTCCGCGCAGGTCAGCAACTAATTCATAGCCGGGCAGCACGCGAATATCGAGGAAGGAGATGCCGAAGCGCGGCGTCTCGGCGACCCCGAGTAGGTCGAGCACTCGGCACCAGGAAGCGTCATTGGCGCTGCGCGAACGACGCAGGGCGGCCCGCGCCTGATCCATGGCGCCGGTGATGCCGACGCCGGGCGCCACGTCGATATCGACCGGGACCACATTGACGAACCAGCCCATCGACTCCATCCACCGCAGGTCAGGACGCGTCGCGATCGGCATCACGGTCCGCATCCGGTCCACGCCGAACCGCTGCTGATTCGCCACGGCCAGCGCCGCGAACACGGCAACGGACATCCGGTGCCGCACCTGGTCCAGAGCAGCCTCGACCTGCTCGAGTTCGGCCAGATCGAGCAGCCGCCGCGACACACTGGGTTGCGGCAGTTCCGCACTCGCGGGCCGCTGCGCATGCGGGGCGAACCGTGGCATCGCACCGTCGGCGAGGAATTCGCGCCAGGTCGCGACCGCGGGGGAATCCAGCGCGAGTTCGGCCGCGCTCGCGCGTTCCAGCACGGCGAAGTCGGCCGCACTGCCGAAAGTGACCGACTCACGCGAAGGCTCACCGGCGGTCGCTTCGCGGTAGAGCGCGCGCAGTTCGAGGATCAGAATCGCCTGCGAATAGGCGTCCATCACGGAGTGATCGGCGGCGACGAGCACCGTGAAATCACCGGTGTCGGCATGCTCGACCGTGGCGGCGAGGCAGTGCGGCCACACCAGCGGCGACAACCGCTCTTCTAGTGTGCCGCAGAGGAATTCGTTGATCAGGGTGCCATCGGTGAGTCCGGCCACGGGGTCTTCGGTGATGTCGACGGCGGTGGGTGCGGCGACGAGCCGGCGCGGTTCGCCTGCGGACTCGGTGCTCACCGTGGTGCGCAGCCCCTCGTGCCTGGCGTGCCAGCGCCGCAGCGTCTCGCGCCAGGTGGGGCCGTCGAGCGGGGCATCCATCTCGAAAACGGTGCCGATCCAGCGTCCGCGCCCCGGCAGCGGATCAGTGGGATCCACGCTCGCGCAATAGCCGGCGTGCACGCTGGTCAGCGGGCGATCGTCGGGCTGCCAGGAATCGGCGGCGAGTTCGGGCGTCCACATCGACAAAGCGCCCGAACGGATATCGAATTCGGACAGGTGCGTGTATTCCATGACCGGGTTCACCTCGTGACGAATATTTGCCGAATCGGCGGACGGATGAGATCTGAGGAGAACACCGCACTGTGTTACCTGATGCTCTTGCGAGATTGATCGTATATGTGAATCCACTGAGAACGTTATCGTGACGGCCGTCACGGTCTTGTTGAACAAAACTCCACAGCCAGCGCGTTTGTCGATCGACTCCGTGGATTTGCTTGTCCTGCAGCAGGGTTCGCGCGGCGGCATTCGAGTACGTGACTGTCTGCCGATATTTTGTTCATTTCGGATGGAACGGTATTTGTCGGCACCATCACACTGTTGATGGGCGGTCGTCCAAGTGTGTTTCCCTCGCGTTCATCTGACGCAATTCGCATATGCCATTTGCAATATGACAACGGGCCCGCCGGGATATTCGGTCCGGGTAACCCGCCGCCGATCGGTCCGATGGCCGGGCGGGGGTCGTCGTCACGAACCAACGCGGCTGCCGTCATCTGTCCGTTATCACAACGTTGCTCAGTCGATGCCAGTTGCTATGGTGAAGAAGCGAAGTGTTCGTTCGGATGTGAAGGAAGACAATGGGAAGCACTGCCCTCGACGTCATGGCGTTGGTCCTCAACCGCGTCACCGAGTTCTGGAACTGGATGGCGACCGGGTCGTCGGGATTCCCGCCGCTGTGATCGGCTGACGTCACACTGTGTCCGTGAGACCCCTGAGAGCCATCGGCTTTCGGGGGTCTCGGCGTTCAGCGCCGCGCACGCGGCGATTCGTGTCGTACCCCGGCGTTACCGTTGTCGCACAACCCGAGTCGAGGGAGGGTGGCGATGACCGAGAGTGTGCGAGAACGTGCGCAGCGCCCGGAAGATCTGAGCCGACTGGTGGTCGAGCGGTTGAACGCCGGGGACGTGGACGGGCTGGTCGAGCTGTACGAGTCCGACGCGGTACTCGCGCTGCCCGATGGGGTCGTCGCGACGGGGGTCGACGAGATACGCGCCGCGTACACACGCCTGATCGCCGATCGGCCGGTGTTCCAACCCGGTCATCAGGCCCCGGCCTTACTCGCGGGCGACCTGGCACTGACCTCGTCGCGGTTACCCGGCGGTACCGGCGCGACCGTGGAAGTCGCGCGCAGGCAGCCCGACGGAAGCTGGCGCTGGATCCTGGATCAACCGAACGCCCCCTGGGTGGTCGGCGAACCGGCCGATCGGTCGAATGTGCCCGGGTGATCAGTTCGTTTGCAGGCCGGTCGCGAGCACGACGACGACCTTGTCGTCGGTCACCTCGCTGACCCGCACGTCCATGCCGTTGCTGGCCTGTGACTGACCCACCGGCACGGTGACCTGCTGGCCGCCGATGCTCAGGGTGACCAGGTCACCGTTCACGGCGACGAGTTCCGCCTCGATCCCGAGCACCGAGGCCTTGGCGCTCACGCCCCGCTCGAAGGTGACGGTGCAGCCGGTGACGGTGCATTCGGAGGTGGTGCCGGGTCCGGTCATGGTGCACGCGGACACAGCGAAGGGAAGCAGGAGGGCGAACGCGGAAAGCGTGATCAGCCGTCGAACAGGCATGGCGTCAGTGTAGTGCGTCGAAGACGCAACGGAACGGTCTCACCAGGTTGCTCGCCAATTACAGCGGGAATACCGTCGCTAGGAGGTAACCGGCTTCGATCGGGAGGTGGCGCACCATGTTCGCGAACGAAATGACCGTTGCCAGCCGCTGGTGGTGGCGTCCCGGGTGGACGCCGGGTCGTTCGTTCTATGACTGGCAGGTCGTGCCGACCCAACCGGTCGCCGACAAACTGGTCGAGATCTTCGCGCCGACACTGTCGAGCCTGCCCGGATTCGAGCAGGTCGACGCCGCGCGCCTGCGGATCGGTGTGCAGGGGATCGGGTTCGTCGACGGGGTGAAGGGCGTGCACCTGGCGGCACTGGTGGCCGGGGCGCGGACACTGCTCGCCGGGCACGCACCGTTCCAGATCACCTTCGGGCCGCCGGTGGTCGCCCACGATTCGGTGCGGCTGCCGATCGCGTTGCCGGAGGAGTTGCTGCGGGTGCGCGAGGATCTGACCAGCGCGCTGACCGAGGTGTGGATTCGCGAGCGGATCCCCGACTTCGGTGAGCCGCTGCACCCGTACCTGACCCTGGCACACGCCACCAGACCGACACCGGTGTGCGAGGTCAGCGACGCTCTGGAACAGGACGGGTTCAGCGATTTCACCATCGACGACACGGTGTCGGCGGTGTCGCTGGTCGAATTGCAGTGCGACAACGATCGTTACGACTGGGACGAGGTGAGCGCCGCCGACCTGCTGCGCGTCCCCGACCCGATCGTGGAACGCAATATCTTCGACGACCTGCCGCTCAGGACCTGAGCCGCGGCGGCGGCGTGCCGTGCGGCAGACTCGGGCCGACGGCCACCCGCGCACCCGGAACACGCCCGTGCCCCCACCCGAGCTTTTCGCGATATCCGCCGATGTGCTCGGTCGGCACGGTCGATTCCGGCGGCAACGCAGTCACCTCGGGGGCGACATAGAGAGCATCGGTCGGGCAGTACGCCTCGCACATGAAGCACGTCTGGCAGTCCGATTGCCTTGCGATGACCGGGATTCCGCTGTCGGTGCGGTCGAACACATTGGTGGGGCAGGCCAGTACGCATTTGTCGCAGCCGATGCAGTCCTGCGTGCGCAGCAGTTCGATCACGACGCCACCAGGCCCGAGTCGCGGGTACCCGCGGGATCGACCCACGGCTGGTCGAGCCCGCCGGAGTACAGGTGATGGTGCTGCCTCGGATCGAGATCGGGATGGTCCGCGCGTTTGCTCATTCCCCGAGTCTCGGTGCGCGCCAACGCGGATCGGTACATCAGTCGCCCGACGGCGGTGATGGCCGCGGCCTGTCGGGCCCTGACCCGCTCCTCGCCGGTCCCGCCGCCCAGACCGTCCGATGCGGCATCCCATAGTTCGTCGAGCCGGGCCAGCGCGGGTCGCAGCCGGGCGCCGTCGCGCAGATAGTTCTTCTCGAACGGGATGAGCTCGTCCTGCGCGGCGGCGACGACCTGCTCCGCAGTGATGGATCGTGAATCGCCGGGGCGCAACCCGACTCGGCCGATGCCGTGCACCGCAGCGTCGGATCGGCCGACAGCCATGGCGTGTTCGGCCGCGCCCGCCCCGGCCCAGCTGCCCGAGGACATCGCCCAGGCGGCATTGTGACTGCCACCGCCGGTGAAGCCGCCGCAGATCCGTTCGCGGGTGGCAGCGTCGCCGGCGACATAGAGCCCGGGAACCGTTGTGGCGCAGTCATCGTCGACGACATCGATGCCGCCGGTGCCGCGCACCGTGCCTTCGGCGAGCAGATCGATCTCGAAACGGTCGGTGAACGGATCGATCCCGCGACGATCGAACTGGAGGAAGAAGTTCGGCTGGCCGAGGCGCATCTGTGCCCGCACGGTCGGGTCCGCGCGATCCAGTTGTGCGAACACCTTCTCCTGCAACAGCGTTCGCGCGATCACCGAACGGCCCTTCGTCGAGCCCGCTTCCTCGAGTACGCGGCCGTCCTCGCCGAAGAAGGTGGCGTAGCCGTAGTAGGCGGTCTTGGTGATCGTGGCGCCCTTGGGGACGATGGCGTAGGCATTGGAGAACTCCATGCCGGAGAACCGCGCGCCCGCCTCGGCGGCCATCAGCGCGCCGTCGCCGGTGTCGACGTTGGTGCCCAGCGCCCGGGACAGAAACGCGCAGCCGCCGGTCGCGAGCACGACGGCGCCCGCGGTGATCCGGTAGTCGCGGTCGAGCTGACGCTGATAGCCCGCCGCGCCGCGCACCGCACCCGCGTCGTCGACGAGCAGTTCCAGCGCGGGAGAGTGGTCGTGGATCTGCACGCCGAGTCGCGTGAGCCAGGCGCGCATCCGGCGCATGTACTCCGGACCCTGCACACCGGTGCGCACGGGTTCGCCGGTGGCCGGGTCGGTGGGGAACGGGTAGCGGCCTTCGGTGGCGAGGCGGTTCATAGTGGCGTAGGTCCGGTCCAGGACGCGGTCCATCCAATAGTGGTCGGCGAGGTGGCCGCCGAGCGCTTCCCTGCTCGCTTTCGCGTTGGCGCGGGCCGTCGCCTCGGGGGCGACGTACCAGACGCCGGTGCCCGAAGGTGCTGTGGCGCCGCTTGTTCCGCAGTAACCCTTGTCGACCAGGATCACCTCGGCACCGGCGTCGCGGGCGTGGATCGCGGCCCAGCAGGCCGCGGGACCGCCGCCGATGATCAGCACGTCGGTCTCGGTGTGCCACATGTGTGCTCCTTTGTGTTCGTCGCGCGGATTCGGGTGCGGTGCCCGGCACGGATGTGCGGGCACCGCACCGGGTTTCAGGCTCCGGCGAACTTCGCGCCTGCGATCGAGGTGGAGGGTGCGCCGTCGACACCGACGGGGATGTCGCCCTCGAGGGTGGTGCGGTAGAGGACGCGGGTGACGTCGAGGTGGTCCAGGTCGCTCGGTGCGAGGTGGGCGGTGGCCCGGTTGTCCCAGAATGCGATGCTGCCGGAGTCCCAGCGGAAGCGGACGGTGTAGGCGGGCGCGGAGATCTCGTCGAAGAGCAGTTGCAGTAGGGCGTCGCTCTGCGGCGGGGTGAGGCCGAGGATCCGGGTGGTGAAGCCGGGATTGACGAACAGCACGCGCTCGCCGGTCACCGGGTGCACCCGGACCACGGGATGTTCGGTCACCAGCGGTGATGCGGTGATCTTGCGGCCGTAGTCGCTGTCGGCTTCCCACGGTGGAATGCGGCCGCCGAAACGGTGTTCGGCCCGCAGGCCGTCGAGGAAGGTGCGCAGGGATTGCGGCAGGCCGGCGTAGGCGGCGGCCAGGTTGGTCCACTGGGTGTCGCCGCCGGTCTCGGGGGCGATCTCGGCGCGTAGGATCGAGGCCGCGGGCGGATTGATCAGCGGGGAGACGTCGGTGTGCCACTTGTTGGTGTAGCTGAACTTCTTGCGCCCGAAACGCTTTTCGTAGAGGCGGCTGTCGACGGCGAGGATCTCCGGGTACTCGGTGGGCGCGTCGTCGTCGTACGGATGCGACGGGGTGACGGCACCGAAGCGGCGCGAGAACGCGATCTGTTCGGTGTGACCGATGTGCTGGTCGCGGAAGAACAGCACCTTGTGCCGGTGCAGGGCGGCGGTGAGTTCGTCGACCTGGGTGGCGGTGAGTTCGTCGCGCAGGTCGACGCCGGATACCTCGGCGCCGATGTGGCCCGCGACCGGGGCGATCGTGAGAGCGGTGACGCTGGGGCTTTCGAGGGTGGTCATGTCGGTGGTCCTTCGGGTGAATTCGGCGGTGGGAGTGCGGGTTCCGTCGGATCGGGACAGGAACTGCTCGCCACCCGCATGAACTCGATGTCGAGCCGGCGGGCGCGCATCAGGCGCTCGCCCGCGAATCCTGCTCGGCGAACTGGCTTTCCACCGGGGCGAGGCCGTAGTGGCCGCGCAGCGTGGTGGAGTCGTAGTCGGTGCGGAACAGGCCACGTTCCTGCAGGATCGGCACCACCCGGTCGACGAAAGTCTCCAGCCCGCCGGGCAGGTAGGGCGCCATGATGTTGAACCCGTCGGCGGCGCCCGCGTCGAACCAGCTCTGCAGCTCGTCGGCCACCTGTTCGGGTGTGCCCGCGAAGGTGCGGTGTCCTCGGCCGCCGCCCAGTTTGCCGATGAGCTGGCGCACGGTGAGCTCCTCGGTCTCGGCGAGGTCCTTGACCAGGGTGAACCGGCTCTTGCCGCCTTCGATCTCGGTCTCGGCGGGCAGCGGCGGCAGCGGTGCGTCCAGGGCGTGGGCGGTCAGATCGACACCGAGGATCGACGACAGTTGGCGTAGCGCGTAGTCGGGCGAGATCAGGTCGGTGAACTCCTGCTCGAGCGCCCTCGCTTCCTCGACGGTGTCGGCGATGAACGGCACCAGTCCCGGCAGCACCTTCAAGTCGTCCTGTGCGCGACCGTATTTCGCCAATCGGGACTTGAGATCGCGGTAGAACCGCACACCCTCGTCGAGGGTGCGCTGTGCGGTGAACACGGCTTCGGCACGATGCGCGGCGAACTCCTTGCCCGATTCCGACGACCCGGCCTGCACCAGCAGCGGCCGACCCTGCGGGCCGCGCGGCGAGTTGAGCGGGCCACGCACCCGGAAGCGCTCGCCCGCGTAGTCGAGGGTGTGTACCCGGGTCGGGTCGGCGAAGACGCCGGTTTCGGTGTCGAGGACGATCGCCTCGGCCTCCCAGCTGTCCCACAGCGCCACGGCCACGTCGACGAACTCCTCGGCCCGCTCGTAGCGGCGGGCGTGCTCGGGAATCGCGTCGAGCCCGAAGTTGTAGGCCTCGTCGACATTGCCGGAGGTGACGATGTTCCAGCCGGCCCGGCCCGCGCTGATGTGGTCGAGCGAGGCGAACTTGCGTGCCAGATTGAAGGGCTCGTTGTAGCTGGTGGAGGCGGTGGCGATCAGGCCGATGCGGTCGGTGACCGCGGCGATCGCCGACAGCAGGGTGATCGGTTCGAACACGGTGAGGGTGTTGCGTTCGATGCGCGGGCCGACGGCCAGGGTGTCGGCGAAGAACACCGAGTCGAGCTTGCCGCGCTCGGCGATCTGGGCGAGTTCCTGGAAGTGCCGCACGTCCAGGACGCGCTGTTCGTCGGTGCGCGGGTGGCGCCACGCGGCCTCGTGATGGCCGACACCCATCAGGAAGGCATTGAGGTGAAAAGTCTTGCGAGCCATGGTGTTCTCCTGATCAGGCGATGGTCGGTCCGGTGCGCCAGCGCGAGAGCCGGCGTTCCAGGGCGACGAGGGCGAAGTTGAAACCGAGGCCGATCAGCGAGATCGCCACGATGCCCGCGTACATCTGCGGGATCTGGAAGTTCTGCTGCGCGGCGGTGATGAGATAGCCCAAACCGGCTCGCGCGCCGATCATCTCGGCGGCGATGAGAACCAGGATCGAGCCCGCCGCCGCCATCCGGATGCCGGTGAAAATGGACGGGATCGCCGCGGGCAGGATGACCTTCTGGAACAGCCGCAGCGGCGAGAAGCCCAGCGAGACCGCTGATTTCACCAGCAGGGGGTCGACGGTGCGGACACCGGTGATGGTGTTGAGCAGGATCGGGAAGAAGGTGGCGTAGCCGATCAGCGCGATCTTCGACGTCTCACCGATACCGAGGATCAGGACGAACACCGGAAGCAGGGCCAGCGCGGCGGTGTTGCGGAACAGCTCCAGCACCGGGTTGAGGAAATCCGAGATCGGCTTGTACCAGGCGATGGCGATGCCGACCGGGACGGCGAGCACCAGGGCGAACGAGAAGCCGGTGACCGATCGGGTGAGGCTGGCCGAGGTGTGTTCGGCG
This sequence comes from Nocardia sp. NPDC058658, assembly GCF_042716665.1. NCBI lineage: Bacteria > Bacillati > Actinomycetota > Actinomycetes > Mycobacteriales > Nocardiaceae > Nocardia > Nocardia sp. NPDC058658. The sequence continues at coordinate 215,338 of NZ_JBHXRR010000001.1, read as the reverse complement.
AGTTGGCCGTTGCCCGCCAGCTCGACGAAGGCCTGCACCACGGTCGAGAAGGGCGGGAGGAATACCTCGTCGACCAGGCCGAACCGGGGTGCCAACTCCCACGCGCCGAGCAGTAGCGCGAAGGCGAGCAGTGGTTTGGCGATGCGAAGTACTGCGGACCCGACTGCTCGGGTGCGGGCGCTGGTCGCGGCAGGCACGGCGACAGGTGCGCGGGGGACCGTGAGCGGCTCGGCGGTGATCCGGGCGGGGCGTTCGAGGACGGGGACGGCGCTAGACATGGGCGGGACTCCTATCGGTGGGCGTGGCCGCCGTGCTGTCGTCGGCGGCGAGTTCGAGGCGCTGGGCCCGGCTCACCTCGCTCTGCAGCTCGGTCCAGATCCGGTGGCGGTAGTCGCGGAACTGCTCGCTGGAACGGACGTCGATATCGCCGCCACGGTCGATGTCGATATCGATCACGGCTTTGACCCGGCCGGGCCGCGAGGTGAGCACCGCGACGCGCTGGCCGAGATACACCGCTTCGTCGATGCCGTGGGTGATGAACAGGATCGTCTTGCCGGTCGTGCGCCAGATCCGCAGTAGCTCGTCCTGCAGTGACTCCCTGGTCTGGGCGTCGAGTGCCGCGAACGGCTCGTCCATCAGCAGCACCTCGGGGTCGAAGGCCAGGCTGCGGGCGATCGCCACCCGCTGCTTCATCCCGCCGGACAGTTCGTGCGGGTACCGGTCACCGAAGCCGGCCAGACCGACCAGCTCCAGGTAGTGCTCGGCGATCGCCCTGCGTTCCTTGCGGGCGACGCCCTTGGCCTCGAGACCGAACTGGATATTGGTGCGGGCGGTGCGCCACGGCAGCAGCGCGTACTGCTGGAACACCACGCCGCGATCGAGGCCGGGACCGGCGACCGGGGCGCCGTCCAGGAGAATCTGGCCGGAGCTGGGCTTGCTCAGTCCACCGAGCAGATCGAGCAGGGTCGATTTTCCGGAACCGCTGGGCCCCACGAGGACGAGGAATTCGCCCGCGCCGACCTCGATGGAGATGTCGTCGATCGCGGTGAACTTCTCGTCGGAGCCGCGCACGGCGAACTGCTTGCCCACCGAGCGTAAGGCGAGTTTTGCTGGGGTGCGGGTCATTTCGTGGCCACCACCTCTCCGGTCGGGCCGCTCGACGGCTGATAGGTGCCGTTGGCATAGGGGTTGTACTCGTTGGTGAACAATTCCTCGGCGGTGACCTTGCCCTTGGGCACTTCACCGTTGCGTTCGAGCCAGTCGATCCAGATCTGGATCTCCTTGTCCGCGATCACCGCGCCGGGCACGGGAATGCCGGGGCTGCGCCAGTAGTCGAGCAGCTTCAGGTTCTCGTTGCGGCCGCGCTTGTTGATGATCTCGGTGAACTTCGCGACGACCTCATCGCGCGGCGTGAGCTGCAACCACCGGGTCGCCCGCGCGGTACCCTGCACGAAATCCGCGACGGCATCGGAATTCTGGGCGAGGTAGTCTTTACGGAAAACGTAAGTGCCGTAATCGAATTCCCCGAATATGTCCTTGTCGGTGAACAGTGGGTGCAGACCACCACGCGACACTGCGGTCTCACGCTACACCGCGCCGAGCGCACCGACGTCGATCTGTCCGCTGCGCAGCGCTTCCTCGGTATTGACCGGTGGCACCACGATCAGCTGAACCTGCTTGATCTCGGCCTCGCTCAAACCCTGCTGGTGCAGCCATTCGCGAGTGACGAATTCATGATGTGCGCCAAGCGTATTGACGCCGACCTTCTTGCCGATCAGGTCGCGGGCAGTGGTGATGCCCGCGTCGTCGCGGACGAAATAGCCGGTGAACGATTTCGCATCGGAGCCATAGGAACTCAGCACCGACCGCACGGGCGCACCACCCGCGACGAGCTTGACCACCGCACCGTTGAACGCGCTACCGAATTCGACCTGCTTGGTGGCGGCCGCCTGGATATTGGCCGGGCCGCTGGTGGTGTCACCCTCCCGCTGGAGGCTGATCTTGCTGAAATAGCCCAGGTGATCAGCGAGTTCGTACGGGGTGACCTGGCCGGTCTGTCCCTGATAGCGCAGCACGGTCTTGCCGTCGGCGGTCGTCGCCGTGTCGGCGCCGCCGCACGCGGTGACGACCGCGAGGACGGCGGGCGCGACAAGGGCGGCGGCGAGCGCACGCAGCGGACGTCGTCGCAGTGTGAGGGAGAACATGTTTCGCGAATTCTTTCGACGGCGCGCGGGATCGCGCGGCGGGCACCACAGTGCGCACGCCGCGACAATCCGCATGCGAAGGGCGGATCAGAAAGTGGGGTTCGGCGACGGAGGGAATGTCGTCGCTATTTCAGCTGCGACAGGATCCGGGGGACAGGCGCATCAAGTCCACCGTTCGACGGCGGACGAGCGCGGGGGATTCCATCATGGCGAGACTTTCGGTGGGGTGCGACATCATTGTGATGTGGCCTCGAATTACATAGTGCGCCTGGGGATATCGGCTCGGCAATACTGTTTCCACATCGTGAAAATCAGGCTGCGCCGAATCCGTCACCAGCGGCGGCGGTGTGAAAATACGGACCGATGCGTACCGCGATCTGGTGCATGGCGGGAATGACGGCGCGCACCAGATCCTGATCCAGGCGCACGGCGCGCGCCTGCACGCCGAGCGCGCCCCACACCTGCTTGTCGGGTCCGAGTACCGGGACCGCGATCGCGCGGATCGGTTCGTCGCTGTCGATCTCCTCGACGGCGAACCCACGGCGACGGACGGTGTCGAACAGCGCGCCGTCGGCGGCGGTGGTGTGGGCGAGCAAGGCGTGCCCGACCGCACTGGAACGCAACGGTCTGCGCTCCTGCGGAATCTGGTTGTGGCAGAAGTGAATCGGTGGTCTGGCCTGGAAGAGCGTGAGCGCCTCGTCGGCATCGGGGACGCTGAGGCTGACGGTGATCTTGATGCCCGCCGCCAGCGCGTACAAGTGGGGTGCGGCGGCGTCAAGGCCGAGTCGCGACAGAGCGGGGCGCGCCAGGCACGCCAGGCCGTGCCCGATCCGGTAGCGATCCGTCGCGGGATCCTGCTCGAGCAACCGGCCACGCACCAGCGCCTGGGCCAGCCGGAACGTGGTGCTCACCGGGTACCCCGCGCGCTGGGCGAGCTCGCTGAGCGACAGTTCCGGGTCGCCACCCTGGAAGCAGTTCAGTACGTAGACGGCACGGTCGACGGCCTGCGCGCCGGAACGGGGTGGTTCGGTGCCGGTCATGGTGGCCTCCTGCTCGACGACGTGTCGAGAACTATGGCCACCCGCGCCCGTGCGCACAATGATTGTGCGCACGGGTGAGCGAAAAGTGCAGGTGCGTCAGTCGGCGTCGGTCGGCTCGACCGGACCGGACACGCGGATCACGCCGGCGTCCAGGTCGAGGTCGATGCGGGGTTCGTGGTTTTGGCCGTCGCTGTCGCCGCTGCCCTCGTTCTGCAGCTTCTTGCTCGGAAACATTTCGCCCATGATGCCCACGCCTCCACGATAGTCGCGGTCGCTACTCGGGGTGTTCGAGCAGGTCGACGAGGCGGTCGAGGAGTGCTTCCAGGCGGGGTTCGATGCCTGCGCCGTTGCGTGCGGACACCGTGAGCTCGGTGTGGGCGTCGAATTCGGTCAGGCCGAACAGCAGGGGCATGGCGACGCTGTGCTGGGGCAGGACGAACAGTCCGGTCGGGCGGAAGCCGGGGACCGCGAGTTCCTCGGTGGTGAAGCGGCCCATGTGCGAGACCGTGGCCGAGGCGAGATTGCGGCCGAAGCGGGCGCCGAGCCAGTTCGTGGTGCGCAGCACGCCCCGGTTGACCACGTCGGGGACGAGCGCGACCCGGGTGTTGGCGAGTTGGTTGAGCTCGCGACGGTCGTGAAGTCCCGCTTTGATCTGGTCCTTGACCGAGGTCCAGTCGCTGCCGGGTTCGATATCGAGGAACAGGGGTAGTGCGAGGTTCGCGGTGGAGCGCAGCGTGGGGTCGTGGCGGCGCAGGTCGACGGGCATCATGATGCGCGAGGTGCCAGGGGTCTCGGCGGCCAGTAGCGCGCAGACCCGGGCCAACGCGCCGGGTCCCGCGGCTTCGACGCGGCGGTGACGGAGCAGGTGGGGTGCGAGGTCGCGGCGCTGCCTGCCCCGACCGACGGCGGTGCGGTAGCGCGGTACCAGTGGGGTGGGTCTGCCGGGTGCGCCCACCTTCGCGACGAGTTCCTGGTCAGCGACCGGATCGGAGTAGGGAACCGGGTCCTCGCCGCGCAGTGCGCGCAGCACGTTCGTCGCCCAGGCCACCATGCCGATGCCGTCCATCACGCCGTGGAAGACGCGGAAGATCAGCGTCGTCGGCGCACCGGTGAGCAGTAGGACCTCGACGGTGGTGTCGGGTGTCGGTCCGATCGCGCTGGTGAGGACGGGGTCGGTCTCGAGGGCGGGATAGCTCAGACGGTGGTCGAGCACGCGTACGGCCGGTGTGATGCCGCTATCGATCCACTCGGTGCCGTGGCGGCGCAGTCGCGCGCCGGGGGTGGCCGCGGCGGCGGTGCTTACCGCTGTGCGCAATGCCTCCGGGTCGATGTTGCCCTCACCGGGAACCACGAGTTGCATGAGGAAGGGTGGGGCCAGCTCCCGCATCGGGAAGTACATCCGCTCGGTGGTGGTCACCGGGCGACGAAATACCTTGGGGCCGTTCATATCAGGACTCCTGGGATGCGTCACTGTCGACAACGGTTGGGCGCGTGATTACCGCAGGTCTTGGGCGAGAACCTCGATGCCGCCCTGGTCCCGAAGCCAGGCCAGGAATTCGGTGAGGCCGGTGTCGCGGTCGATGACGGGTGCGTAGCCGAGATCGCGGCGGGCCGCGCTCGTGTCATAGGTGGCGGTGCGGGTCATCAACGCGACCGCGTAGCGCGACAGGGGCGGCGACCAACGATTCGCCACAGCCGGTATGCGCCAGACGGTTTCGATCGTCGCGACCACCGCGGCGAGCACCCGGGGATTCGGTTGTCGCGTCGGTGCCGCGAATCCCAGCCGAGTGGCGACCTCGCCGAGAAATCCCCAGACATCGGTCTTCTCGGCGTCGGCGATGAAGTAGGCCTTGCCGCCCACCGCATCCGAGGTCAAGGCCAGCAGGCAGGCGTGCACGATATTGCCCACGTGGCACAGTGAGGCCTCGATGGTGCGCCCGTAGGACAGGTCGGGCAGCGCGCCGGTGGCCGTGCGGTCGAGCAGTCGAACGATCGGCCCGGAGCGGTCGCCTGCGCCCCAGATGGCCCGCGGACGCAATGCCACCGTGGTGAATCCCGGTGTGTCAGCGGCGAGTACGGCACGCTCGGCCGCGGCCTTGGTTTCGGAGTAGTGGTTGAGGTAGCTGCTCGGATACGGCAGTGACTCGTTCACGTCGACCTGGTCGCCACCGTCGCGCGCCATCAGGGCGCTCGGGCTGGAGATGAAGACGAACCGGCGCGCGCCACCGCGTCGCGCCGCGTCGAGGAGCAGTTCGGTGGCACGCACGTTCTCGGTCCAGAAACGCTCCCTGGTACCGCGTTCGTCGACCCGCGCGGCGCTGTGGATCACCGCGTCCATCCCCTGGGCGGCGTCGCTGAGTGAGGCGGCGTCGGCCAGATCGCCGTAGACCACCGTGACGTGCTCCACGGCGGGGCCGAGATCGTCGAGAACGCTGGTGCGGCGCACCAGGATCGAGACCTCGTGGCTGCCCTCGGCGACCAGCGCGCGCACGATGGCGCCGCCGAGGAATCCGGAGGCACCGGTGACCAGGATCTTCATCGTCGCGAGTCCAGTCTCTTCGTGGCCCAGCGGGCGAGTTGTTCGCGGCCGATCTTGGCATTGTGCCGGATATCGACGGGGAAGCGGGGGTGCACGAGGAACTCCGCGATCGGCGCGACAGTGCCGAATTCGGCAGCGCGCGTGCGCAATCGAGTGAGTACGGCCACCGCGTCGGCTCCGGGTGCGAGCTCCACGCACAGGACCGGCCGCTGCGCGCCGGGGGTACCTACCCCGACGAGTGCTGTGCGCGCGACCCCGCTCACCGCATTGAAGACCTGTTCGACCTGCACGGTGAACATCGGCCCGAGTGTGGTGATGATCCGTTGACTCTTGCGCCCGCAGAACCAGATTCGGCCCTGCTCGTCGAGCCGGCCCAGATCGCCGGTGCGATGCCAGATCTGCTCGCCGTCGGTGATCTTGCCCGCCGTGTTGGCGTGCGCGGGCCAGTAGTAGCGGGTGCTCACATTCGGGCCCGCCACTACGATCTCACCGACCTCGCCTGCGCCGGGTTGCACGGCGTCGTCCCAGGTGGCGACCGGTACGTCGGTGATGGCGAGCAGTCGGACCCGCACGCGGTCGGTAGGGCGACCGATGCAGGTGCCCTCGCCGCGCTTGGCCCGTTCGACCAAACCGCCGAGCAACTCCCGCGATTCGATCGTCGACATGGGCAGTGCCTCGGTCGAGCCGTAGCCCGCGTAGATCTCGACGCCGGGGTGCAGGACGTCGCGCAAACCGGCGATGCACCAGTGCGGAACGGGCGCGCCACCGGAGAAGATGCTCGTCAGGGATTTCAGCTCGACCGGATCCTCGCGCAACCATTCCAGGAGAGGAATGAGGACCGCGGGCGAAGCGAACATGGTGCGCACACCGAAACGCTGGATCGCATCGACCACATGGGCCGGATCGGTGGCGCCGACCTTGCTCGGAATCAGCGGCGGCAGTACGCATCTCGACCCGAGCAGTAGGTCGAGGACGCCGACCAGCGGCAGCGTCACGAGGGAGGTGTCCGGTGGTGTGTGCCCGCGGGCCGCGTGCACCTGCTCGACCATGGCGGCGAGATTGCCGTGGGTCAGTTCGACGGCCTTGGCGGGACCGGTGCTGCCCGTGGTGAACGCGATGATCAGCACCTCGCCCGGCTCGGCGGGCGCGCGCACGGGCAACGCGCCGACCGGGGTGCGGCGCCACGAATCCAGGGTCGGTCCACCCCAGAACCACCTGCGCCCCACCGTGAGCGTGGTGCGCACCCGCCGGAAACTGCGCGGGAAGAGCACCCGAAGGGCATGCGCCTGCGGGATGCCGATGAACGCCTCCGCTTCGACCGCGCGTAGGCAGTGCACCATGCGGCGCACGCCCATCCCCGGATCGATCACCACGGGCACGGCGCCGATCTTCAACAGCGCGAACAGGATCGCGTACAACTCCGGGCTCGGCAGCACCAGCACGATCGTGCGGGTGCCACTGCCGACGCCGGCGTCGGTGAGGTGTTCGGCGATGGCGTCGGACCAGCGGTCGAGGTCACGGTAGGTGATGTGGTGGTAGTCGGGGAGCCCCTCGGCGGTGATGCCGTCGGGGTAGATGACCGCCTCGCGGTCGGGCTCCTCACCGGCGAGCGCCCGGAACTGGTCGATAGTCTGCCAGTAGGTCGGCGTTGTCACGCGGTGGGCTCCGGGAGTCGGTACAGCGTCGCGGCAGCGGACGGGCCCGCGCCCGCCGCGACGAACAGCACGTGGGTGTAGCCGGCGAGCGTGCCCTCGGCGACCGCGCGGGCATAGGCCAGCGGCAGTGTGGCGGTGTGCGGGTCGCCGTCGGACAGATCGGGCACCCGCACCGCGTCCTGGTCGATACCCAGTGCGTCGGCGAGTCGCTTCGGGAACTGCGGGCTCGGCGTGGACGCGATCAGCGCGACGAAGGCGTCCTCGAAATCGGCGAGCGCGGCGTGGGCGACTTCGGTTGCCACCGTGAGGATTCGGTCCTCGAAGTCGGGGTCGCGCTCGACGGTCATGAGAGTTCGGCCGACGGTACCCATGGTGGCGGTGTCGACGTAGGCCTGGCCTGCGGGGGCGCCGGGGGCGGTCGCGGTGTGCACCGGGCCGAAGCCCTCGGGGCCGTCGACCTGCTCGAGCAACAGCGCGGCACCGGAAGTGGCATAAGGGAATTCGTCGTCGGCGCGCGACCTGGTCATCGATGGATGGGTGTCGCCCGCCACGATCAGGACGTGTTTGGTACTCGCGGTTGCCAGCACCGAGCCCGCCACCTGCACCGCGTTGACGACGCCGACCGCGCCGTTCATCAGATCGAAGGAGAAGGTCCGCGGATCTGTCTTGGTGTAGTCAAGGCCGATGCCCGCCGCCTTCTGGATCAGTGCGGACACCGCCGGTTCGACGGTGTTGGAGTCGCGGAAGACACCGGTATTGATGAGGACGCCGACCTGGTCGGGGCGGACACCGGCCTGCTCGAGGCTTTGCGCGGCGGCGCGACCGCTGTGCGCTACGACGCTGTGAGTGTCGGTAGACCTGCTGGTTCCGGTGGAGCGGATACGGATACCCATACGAACCTCAGAACTTCGTAGCGGAGACGTTGGCGGATCGGACAACTGTGCCCATGGGCGAACCTCAGACCTTCAGGGAGGAGATGGTGGTGGACAGGAAGCCGGCGACGACGCCCGAGGCGGCCGGGACCAGGAGCAGCTTCGATCCTGCCGCGATGTTGTCGTCGGCGAGCTGGTCGTGCAGCACGAGGAAATGCGAAGTGGTCGAAGTGTTTCCGTACTTCTCGATCACATTGAGGTCAGGGGGCATCTCCGCACCGAACTCGCGGGCGGCGACTGCGTTCATGTACGGCACGGCGGCGGCACCGAACTGGTGATGGATGACGTAGTCGAACTGCTCGCCCGCGAAGTCGCGGCCCTGCTTTTCGAGGAAGTCGCCCTGGGCGTCGGGCCACAGCAGGAACCGGGCTTCGTTGTGCATCTTGCGGTTGTCGGTGTAGAGCGCGACACCCGGCGACTTGTCGCTCGGCATGCCGAGGCACAGGTGCGAATGCTCTGCGGCGGTGAACAATTCGATGTAGTGGATCTTGTCGGCGTCGTCGACTGCCTGGTCGAGCACGATCGCGCACCCGGAGTCACCGACCGACAGCGAGGCGAACTGCAGATCGTATTTCTCGGAGATCTCGTTCACCGCGGTCTCGGCGATGGGGGTGATCGCCTCACCGCTGACCACCATGCCGTTGCGCACCATCCCCGAGCGGATCATCCGGTCGAGAATGTAAGTGCCGGTGAGCATTCCGGCGCAGGCATTGGAGACGTCGAAGGTGATGGCCTGCTCGGCGCCGAGGATCTTGGCGATCGTCGACGCGAACGACGGCTCCATGTAGATGCGGGTGCCGTCGTTGCTGCGGGTGATCGAACAGGAGATGATCACGTCCAGTTCGCCCGGCGCGTAGCGTGAACGGCTCAGACAGTCCCGCGCGGCGTGCACGGCGAGGGTGAACGAGTCCTCGATCGACTCGGGGCCGGTGTCGCGGACACGGCGTTCTTTCACGCCGGTGATGCGTTCCAGATCGAAAGTCGGCGGCGTTTTCAGCCGGGAGATCAATTCGGCGGTGGTCAGGATGTTCGACGGAAGATATGCCCCGATGGATTCGAAACGCGAATGCGACACGTGAGCTCCCGGATGCGGTCGAAGAATGGTGTTCCGGACGACTCGCGGTCGCCGGTGGAATTGAACCTTACCGGTCACCGCGATGCATGAGAGGTAGTGATTCGGCGCACTATTCGGCGCGATTTCGTATGTGCGACACCGTGTTGCGGGAATATCGGCAATCACGGTCGGTGTCACAGATTGCCTGGACAAGGGGTTGTCGCCAGAGGGTGGCAATAGCCGGGCTATCGGCTGGATCGGCCTCGCGACAGTGGTGTCGTGTTGCAAATCGGTGCTCACACAGTGAGTGACCTCACGATCGCCGAGTCGGTCGAATATATCCGGGTGGTAGCCGTCTTGTTTTCGGAGCAGAATCGCCCTTCCTGAATTTGTCGCAGGAGGGCATCGAGACAGCCTTCACCGATGACTTTCGCGCACTCGAAAAATCACGGTAGGCGCCCGCTCACGGAAAAGAGAGCATCGGCTCGACCGGCATGAGCTTCGCAAGGTTGGCCCGGCACCAACCCTGGACCAACCTTGCGCAACCATAGTGTCCCCCGAGCACGTTCACCGTCGAGAACATTGCGAGGAGTACACCCATGGTTCGACAACCCCACGGCCGTAAGGCCGATCATCGACACCGTGCCGTCGAGGCGAGCGACGACGCACTCGATGTGCTGCGGCTGCTGCTCGAGATGCACGGCCCCGTAGTCCTGTACCTCGCGCCCGACGCCGATGGCTACACCCCGGTCTGCCTGCCGCTCAGGGACTTCCGGCCCGGCCCAGGCGACATCCTCGCCGGGCAGACCGCGTGGCACACCCAGCTGTGGATGGCGGAACGGTTCCACGTCGGCTTCGACGAGCTCGACGTCAGGATCGAGGTGCGCAACCGCCCGCCGCGCGACAGTGCCTCACTGGAGGCCGCGTGCGGATTCCGGTTCGCCCTGCACATCGAAAAGGCCGATGAGGCGGGCGAATACGTCGAGGAAGCGTCCTAGCTCACCAGAACCGCGGAGTCAGCCCCCAGTCGGCGAACTCGGCGGCCAAGAGCTCACGCAGCGCGGCGCGGGTGGGGAAACGGTCGGGGTCGCCGCCGGTGACCACGAGGGTCACGGTGTCGTCGTCGCAGGAGAAGGCGAGGTTGACGCCGACCTCCACCTGGCGGAACAACTCGACCGGGCCGGGATTGACCACCGGGCGCATGATGACGTCGCGTGCGCGGTGCGTACCGAGGACCGCGATGTTCTGCGCCGTGCGACCCATATTGGTGCACAAGCACTCCGGCGCCTTGGCGGTGCGCGCGAACTTGTGCAGCACCACCTTCGGCAACAGCATCTGCACCGGCTGCAGGTGCTGAATCGGCGGGATGGTCTCGGGATTGCGGTAGGCAAGGCCTGCCGCTTTGAGCGCGGCGCGGACCGCGGGCAGATCGGCGCGTTCGCCCGCGCGGTAGCCGACACTGATCGGCAGCCCCGTCGTGGCGTTGGCGCGCGGGTCGTCGGCCTCGCGCATCGAATGCGGAATGTCGACGCGGACCTCGGCGCCGTCGGCGATGCGGCCGGTGCGACCGAGCAGGCCGACGGCGACGCCGATCAGCAGGCCGTTGGTGGTGCCGCCGTGCGCGGCCGCGACGGCGTCCCATTCGGCGAGATCGAGCTGAACGATGGACTCGGCGGCCTGCCAGGTCTCGGCATGCGGCAAGCGTGGCTCGGCCGGACGAGGGTTGCGCGCCGGTTCGCTGACCCCGCGTGCCCGGCGAGCCGCGCGCACTCCGCGTGCCACCGCCCGCAACTGACCGCGCGCATCGGCCAGGTCGGCAACGAAACGCCTGGCGCCCGCCACGGGCCCGACGAGTCGGCCCGCGCTCGCCGAACGATCGGGTGACTCGCCACGGTTGAGCCGGTCCAGGGAATCGACGATCGCGTGCATCATGCCGCCGCCGTCACACGCGACGTGCGAGGCGACCAGCGTGACCACCGTGCCACCGGATTCGGTCGGCGCCCCCGCGAGCTGCCACACCAGTCCGCGTTTCGGATCGAATTCCACGGCGGCCTGCTCGAGAAACCAGTCGAGTACCTCGTGGTCGGGAATCGGGGTGTCCGACCAGCGCAGCGGCAGCGACACGGTGGCCGGCTCCCAGTGCGCGCGGGCGATCGGGAAACGGGTGGTGCGGACTCGGCGGGCGATGAACCCGGTTGCCAGATGCGCGTGCCACTCGGCGAGCAGGTCGCGGCCGAGCACGGCGTCGAAGCGGTAGGCCAGCTGGTTGACCAGGGCATTCGGGTACAGGCTGTGCAGTTTGAAGAACAGGTCGTCGTCGGCGGTGATCCGGTTGAGGCCGGTCGGTCCGGTGGCCACCGCGGCGGCGGGGGAGGTGATGGTCATCGACAGACTCCTGATCAGCGGTTACGAAGAGTGCGCACGGTCAACGGCGCGAAAACGGCCACCACGACCACCGAGGCGACCAGCGACCAGCAGGCATCGGCGCCGACGGTGCCCTCGGCGGCGAGGGTGCGCACCGCCGAGACCAGATACGACACCGGATTCAGGTCCGAAACGTGCCGCATCCAGGTGGGCATGGACTCCTCGGGCACCAGGGCATTGGAGGCGAAGCCGAGGAAGGTGAGCACCAGCATCGACATGCCCTGCACGGCGGCGGGGCGGGCGATGGTGGCGCCGATGAACGCGAACAGCCAGCTGATCGCGGTGGTCGCGAACACGACCAGCACCGCACCGGCCAGGAATCCGGCGGTGTGCTCGGGCCGGTAGCCCATGCAGAAACCGACGATCACCACGGTGGTCGCGGCGATCAGATAGCGCACGGCCCCGGCCAGCAATGCTCCGGCAACCGGGGCGGAGCGGGCAATCGGCATGGCGACGAAGCGGTCGAACACCCCCGAGTGGATGTCCTCGGACAGTTGCACGCCCGTCGCGACCGAGGAGGTGAGCACGATCTGCACCAGCACGCCCGGGATCATGATCGGCAGGTACGCCGTCATGCTGCCCGCGATGGCGGTGCCGAAGATGCTGCCGAAAAGCACCGGGCCGACGATCGGCAACAGAATCGCGTCGTAGAGCAACTGCGGGCTGTGCCGGAAGGTGAGCAGCCCACGCCACGCCATCATCAACGAATGCTGCAGCGCGGCAAGGGGACTCACGCGGGTCACGCGTGGCTTGCGCACCACCTGGGTCGGCTTCTCGGCGGTGAGAGTCACTGTCGGCCTTTCGCGGAGGGTGGTCATGCCGCGTCCACGGCGCGTGCGTGTCCGGTCAGCGACAGGAACACCTCGTTGAGATCGGGCCGGTCCACCGCGAATCCGCGCAGGGTGATGCCCTCGTCGCGACAGGCGGCGACGATATCGGCACCGCGCGTGACGTCGTGCAACGCGACCGTCAACGTCCCCGTCGGCGAACCCTCCGGCACTTCGCCGGTGATGTCCTGGATCAACGCCTCGGCCCTGCGCAGGTCGGCGGTGTCGGGAATGTCGAGGCGCAGCACCTGTTCGCCGATGGAGGACTTGAGTTCGGCGGGTGTCCCGTCGGCGACCAGGGTGCCTCGGTCGATGACCGCGATCCGGTCGGCGAGCGCGTCGGCCTCCTCGAGGTACTGGGTGGTGAGCAGCACGGTGGCGCCGCGCGCGACCAGGCCGCGCACGATGCCCCACATGCGGTCGCGGGTATGCGGATCCAGGCCCGTGGTCGGCTCGTCGAGGAAGATCAGCGGAGGCACCGTGATCAGCGTCGCGGCCAGGTCGAGGCGACGCCGCATGCCACCGGAGAACGCGCTGACACTGCGGCGCGCGACGGCCGAGAGCTCGAACTCCTCGAGAAGCTCGTCGGCACGGGCTGCGGCTTCGCGGCGCGAGAGGCCGAGCAGCCGACCGAACAGCCGCAAATTCTCCCCGGCGGTGAGGGTTTCGTCGACGGAGGCGTATTGGCCGGTGAGGCCGATCATCGAGCGCACCGCGGTCGCGTCGCGCACCACGTCGTAGCCGAACACCTCGGCGCTGCCCCGATCGGGTCGCAGCAGCGTCGCCAGCATCCGGACGGTGGTGGTCTTGCCCGCGCCGTTGGGGCCGAGCATCGCGAGCACCGACCCGGCCTCGATGCTGAGGTCGACGCTGCCGACGGCGGTGAAATCACCGTAGGACTTGCCGAGTCCGCTGGTGCGGACGGCGATCTCGGTACTCACAGTGGCCTCCCGGCATGGATGGGAACTTGCGTCGGGAAGGGCACGGGGACAAGGGATTCCACCTCGTCGACCGCACGCGCCACCCCGTTGTCGGCGAACGTTCTCGCATAGGCGGCTGTCCGTGACAGCACCGCCGGGTCGGCCACCCGGTCGAGCAGGGTGGTGAGTTCGGCCTCGGTGAGATCGGCGGCGCGCATGGTGCCCGCCAGACCGAGCCTCGCCAGCGCCCGGCCCCAGTACGGCTGGTCGGCTTGGATCGCGCAGATCACCTGCGGTACACCGGCTCTCAGTGCGGCCGCGGTGGTGCCGGCGCCACCGTGGTGCACGGCGGCCAGGCAACGCGGGAAGACCGCCGCGTGATCGACCTGATCGACGATCGCCATCCCGGGCGTCAGCACGGGTTCGATGCCCGCCCAGCCGGCGGCCAGCAGGAGTCGGCGCCCGCGACGCGCGCAGACCGTGCGCAAGGTCGCCACCAGGGCGGCCGGATCATCGACCGCCATCGAGCCGAAGCCGACATAGATCGGTGCCGAACCGGCATCGAGCCACGCGGCGAGTGCGGGATCGTCTGCGGCACTGAGGAATCCGTCGGCATCGACGGCGAACCCGGTCACCGGGTGCCGATCCGGCAGCTCTGTGGCCAACCCGGGAAACAGGTCGACGTCATAGGCCTGGATCGAAACCCGCGCGGGCAGAGCGTGTTCGACGATGCCGAACTCGGACAGCGGTTGTTCCAGCGCGGCATCGCGCGCCCACCGCAGACCCGACCAGATCCGCCGGTTGAGAGCCCCGGGCAGCCGGTCGCCCCACGCGGTGGGAACGACCGGCACCGACCGGTTCGGGTGGATCGGAAAGAAGTGCACTGCTGCCAGGGGTAAACCGACTCGCCGCGCCGCCTTGTCCGCCGCCTCCTCGCCCGCCATCCCGGTCACGATCACGTCGTGACCAGGAGCCAGCGCAAGAAGATCGCGCACCGCCTCGACAACCCCGCGCCGCTGCAGATCCAGCACCGCACGCACCCGCTGCCGCGGATTCGCGCTGCGGAAACGGTGGTCCTCGTGCTGGGTGCGCAGCAGTTCGGCGCTGTCGCGGCCGAAGCCGACGGCGGCGATGCCGTGCGCGGTGGCGAAGCCGACGAGATTGGGCGACAGCGCGAGCGTCACCGAGTGCCCGCGAGCCAGCAGCTCGCGGGCAAGGAGGATGCCGGGCTGGGCATCGCCCCTGCTCCCGGTGAAGGCCAGCAGCGCACGCATGTTCAGCCCGCGCTCAGTGCTGCCGCGGCATCGATGACCGGCGCGGTCGCGACCTCGGCCATGGTCACCGAGTACATGGCCCTGGCGAATTCGGTGAGGAAGCGCTCCATGACCTCGCCGGGCAGACCCGCGGGGTGACGGGTGGAGACATAGAGGCCGTCGGGGCCGCGCACGACCCAGAAGTAGACCTCCTCGGTGGAGTACGACACCGCACGCAGGGTGCGTCCGCGCAGGTCGGCGACCAGTTCGTAGTCGGGGAGCATGCGGATGTCGAGGAACGACGCACCGTAGGTGGGGCCCTCCACCGCGCCGACCATCGCCAGCGAACGTCCCCAGGAGGCGTCGTTGCACAGGTGGGCGCGCTTGAGCGAGGCGCGGGTCGCGTCCAGCGCGACGGTCATGTCCGCGCCCGCGGGCAGGGTGATGTCGACCGGCACCACATTGACGAACCAGCCCATCGACTCGAGCCAGGTGAGGTCGGGTCGGGTCGCGATCGGCATAACCGTGCGGAATCGGTTGTCGCCGAAGGTTTCCCGCGAGGCTATCGCCAGCGCGGCGAACACGGTCACCGACAGGCGGTGCTTCATCCGATCAAGCGCCGCCTCGACTTCCTCGAGCTGTTCGATGGTGAGCAGGGTGCGCGAGACGCTGGGCTGGGCGTGTTCACCGTCGAGGACGGTGACCTGATCCGCGGCGAAGCGGGGCATGGGAGAGCCCGGGGCGCCGAGGAATTCGCGCCACACGGCGACAGCGGGGGAGTCGGGGGCGAGCTCCTCGGCGGCCGCGCGCTCGATGACGGCGTAGTCGGCCGGGCTGCCGAAGGTGGCCGAGTCGCGGATCTCGCCGCCGGTGGTGACCGCGGTGTAAAGGGTGCGCAGCTCGAGAATGAGCACGGCCTGGGAGTAGGCGTCGAGCACCGAGTGATCGGCGCCGACCAGGACGGTGAAGTCGTCGGTGTCGTGGGCGACCGTGGACACCAGTAGATGCGGCCAGACCAGGCCCGACAGGCGCAATTCCATTGCATCGCAGAGGTATTCGTTGATCTCGTCACCGTCGAAGAGATCGGTGACCGGGGCGCCGGTGACGCGAACAGTGCCGGGGGTGGTGCTCACGCGGTGGTAACCGCCGTCGCTGGTGGGGACGGCGGTGGTGCGGAAACCCTCGTGGCGGTCGTGCCACAGCCGCAGCGTCGTGGCCCAGGCCTCGGGCTCGAGCGGGGCGTCCATTTCGAAGATGGTGCCGATCCAGCGGCCGCGACCGGGGCGGGCGTCATCGGGATCGAGGAAGCCCAGGTACTGCTCGTGGACGCTGGCCAGTGGGCGATCGTCGTCGCGCCAGGAGTCGGACGAGACGAGTTCGGGGGTCCAGATCGTCAGGTCGCCGCAGCGAATCCGGAATTCGGAGAGATGGGTGTATTCCATGCCGAGCACCTCATGAGGAATGCAAGCCGAGAAACGGCGCGAAGGATTCGGAGATCGCGGGCGCGACACCGGGTGTTGCTCTGGATCCCCGCACCGGATGTAGCTGGCGAACCCTGGGCTATTTGCGAGTCTATAACTCTGAGAGTTTTCTGAAATATTGCTTAGTCACAATTAAGGGGTGTGAAGAAGCTCACTTTCAGAATTGTCACGAATCACAACCTAGAGCACGTGCCCCTGGAGTAAGGGGGTTTTTGTTCAGATCAGGGCACTGAACTCGGTCAGCACCGTACCGTGCCGGACGACACCGGACAGACCGGGCAATTCGGTCGGCGGTGACCAGGCGCGCCGGTGGTCAGGGGGTGGCGGGCTCGGGCTCGGGAACCGCGGTGTCGACCGGCAAGCGCAGGTCGACGACCAGGCCGATCAGGCCGATCGACAGACAGACGGCCGAGACGGTGATCGCGATCGGGTGGCTGTCGCCCGCGAGGGAACCGGCGAGCACCACCGTCGAGATCGTGCCGGGTGCCGAACCGGCGACCGTCGCGGCCAGGTACGGGCCCACCCGCACCGACGACAGTCCGCAGCAGTAGTTGACGATCGAGAAGGGTGCCAGGGGGATCAATCGCAGGGCGGCCACCGCGAGCCAGCCGCGGCGGGCGAGCCGGTCGTCGACCGCCCGCACCGCCGGATGCGTGAGGTGTTCGGCGACCCGGGCGCGGCCCAGTGCGCGCACGCCGAGCAGGGCGGCGGTCGCGCTCACGGCGGTCGCTGCCATGGCGATGACCGAGCCGAGGATCGGACCGAACAGCACGCCGCTGGTCACGGTCAGCACGGTGCGGGGCACCGGAAAGACGGCGACCACCGCATAGAAGAGGAAGAAGAACAGCGGCAACAGCGGCCCGGCCCCACCGGCCCACTCGCGGATCTGCTGCGGGCCCGGCAGCGGCACCAGCATCGCCAGCACGAACAGCGCGGCGAGCCCGGCCAGGGTGATGAGCAGGCGCGGGGAGCGGATCAGGCGGGACACCCGGGTAAGCGTACCGGCCGGTAGGGGATGGCCCCAGTGAGCGGACACCCTGTCACAGATAGCATCATGAGCGAACCGGACACATCCTGGTTCACCGTGATCCCCGTTGTGGGATGTCATGGATCGGCAGTACACCGGGGTGCGGTCGTCGAATGGAAGAGAGAACAGCAGCTATGCCGATTGGTTCAGAGTCCGGGGCGGGGCTCGCACCGGATCCGGTGCCCGAGTACGCCGCATGGCGCAAGGGCGTGGCGGGAGTGCTGGCGAAAGCGCGACGGGTCGAGGCTTCCGAGCTCCCCGCCGAACCGGAACATCTGCTCGACGAGACCACCTATGACGGGCTGAGGATCGCCCCGCTCTACACCCGCCGCGACGAGCTGCCCGAGCAGCCACTGCCCGGCGCCTTCCCCTATGTCCGCGGTGGTGACGCCGCGCGTGACCCGCAGCGCGGCTGGTTCGTCGGCGCGTTCGCCGGGGAAGACGACGCCGAGGCCACCAACCGGGCGATCCTGACCGGTCTGGAGAACGGTGTCAGCGCGATCTCGCTCGGGGTGGGTGCCTACGGCGTCGCCGTCGACGACATCCCCCTCGCACTGCGTGGCGTGCTGTTCGAGCTGGCCCCGCTGACGCTGGTGGCCGGTGCGCAGACCGGTGCCGCCGCCGAGCGGGTGTTCGACGTGTTCGACGGATACTCGATCGCCGATCGCGCGCAGATCCGAGTCGGCCTCGGTGCCGCCCCGCTGACCAGTGCTTTCACCGGTGCCGAAGACCTCGACCAGGCCGAGACCGTCGCACTGGCCGTGCGCGCGATCGCCCGGCCCGAGGCGGTCCGCGCCATCACGGTGGACGGCATCGCCTTCCACAACGCCGGTGCCGCCGACGCGCAGGAAGTCGGCGCCGCCGTCGCAGCCGGTCTGGCCTACCTGCGTCTGCTGACCGGTGCCGGGGTCGATATCGCCGACGCGTTCGGTCAGCTCGAGTTCCGTTTCGCGGCCACCGACGACCAGTTCGCCACCATCGTGAAGTTCCGGGCGGCCCGTCGACTGTGGGCGCGAGTCGCCCAGGTTTCCGGCGCACCCGCCTTCGGTGCGGCGCCGCAGCACGCGGTCACCTCGGCCGCCATGATGACCCAGCGTGATCCGTGGGTGAACCTGCTGCGCACCACCCTCGCCGCGTTCGGCGCCGGTGTCGGCGGCGCCGATTCGGTGACCGTGCTGCCCTTCGACGCGGCCCTGCCCGCAGGCGAACTCGGCGTCTCCACGACGTTCTCCCAGCGCCTGGCGCGCAACACCCAACTGCTGCTGCTCGAGGAATCCCACCTCGGACACGTGCAGGACCCGGCCGCCGGTTCCTGGTACGTCGACAAGCTGACCGACGAACTCGCCGCCAAGGCATGGGAATTCATGCAGGAGCTCGAGTCGGCGGGCGGCTACCTCGCCGCGCTCGACGCCGGTCTGCTCGCGACCCGCATCGCCGAGACCGCCGCCACGCGCGCCGCCGACGTGGCCCATCGCCGCACCGCGGTCACCGGCGTCAACGAATTCCCGAACCTCGCCGAGAAGCCACTGTCGGAGCAGGCGCGTGAGCCGGGCACGGTCGCACGCTACGGTGCCGCTTTCGAGGAGCTGCGTAACCGATCCGATGCCTACCTGGCTGCCAACGGCGCCCGCCCGAAGGCACTGATCGTGCCGCTCGGCCCGGTCGCCGAACACAACGCGCGCACCATCTTCACCGCGAACGTGCTGGCTTCCGGCGGCATCGAGTCGGTCAACCCCGGCCCGCTCACCGTCGACGGAATTGCCGCCGCCGCAACAGAATCGGGTGCGCGTATCGCGGTCCTGTGTGGTGCGGACAAGCGCTACGCCGAACAGGCGGGTGCCGCCACCGGCGCCCTGCGCGCCGCCGGAATCGAGACCGTGCTGCTGGCCGGAGCCGAGAAGTCGGTCGAGCAATTCAGCGGGACGCAGCGTCCCGACGGGTACCTTGCCCTGCGCATCGACGCGGTCGCGGTCCTGTCGCAGCTGCTGGAGAAGGTGGGAGCCTGATGACCACATCCGATATCGAGCACATCATCGGCAGTTTCGCCGAGGTGCCGCTCACCGACCACGCGCCCACGTCGGCCGAGGTCGACGCCGAGCAGGTGCGTGCGTTCGTTGCCGACGCCGCGACGGCGAATCACACCACCGCCGAGCAGCTGGTCTGGTCGACCCCGGAGGGCATCGACGTGCCGCCAGTGTTCACCAAGGCTGATCGGGATGCTGTTGTCGCGCAAGGCTATCCCCTGGACACGGTCCCCGGTGTGGCGCCGTTCCTGCGTGGTCCGTACCCGACGATGTACGTGAACCAGCCGTGGACGATTCGCCAGTACGCGGGCTTCTCCACCGCCGCCGACTCCAACGCCTTCTACCGCCGCAACCTGCAGGCGGGCCAGAAGGGCCTGTCGGTCGCCTTCGACCTAGCCACTCACCGGGGCTACGACTCCGACCACCCCCGCGTCCAAGGTGACGTGGGCATGGCCGGTGTCGCGATCGACTCGATCCTGGACATGCGCCAGCTCTTCGACCAGATCCCCCTGGATCAGGTGTCGGTGTCGATGACCATGAACGGTGCGGTGCTGCCGATCCTGGCGCTCTACGTCGTCGCCGCCGAAGAGCAGGGCGTGACGCCCGAGCAGCTGGCCGGAACCATTCAGAACGACATTCTGAAAGAGTTCATGGTCCGCAACACCTACATCTACCCGCCCAAGCCCTCGATGCGGATCATCTCCGACATCTTCGCCTTCACCAGCGCCAAGATGCCGAAGTTCAACTCGATCTCCATCTCGGGTTACCACATCCAAGAGGCCGGTGCGACAGCCGATCTGGAGCTGGCCTACACCCTGGCCGACGGTGTGGAGTACATCCGCGCCGGCATCGCGGCGGGCATGGATGTCGACAAGTTCGCACCGCGCCTGTCGTTCTTCTGGGCCATCGGCATGAACTTCTTCATGGAGGTCGCCAAGCTGCGCGCGGGGCGTCTGCTGTGGAGCGAGCTGGTGTCGAAGTTCGAACCCAAGAGCGCGAAATCGCTGTCGCTGCGCACACATTCGCAGACCTCGGGCTGGTCGCTCACTGCGCAGGACGCCTACAACAATGTGGCGCGCACCTGTATCGAGGCGATGGCCGCGACGCAGGGCCACACCCAGTCGCTGCACACCAACGCCCTCGACGAGGCTCTCGCGCTGCCGACGGACTTCTCCGCCCGCATCGCCCGCAACACCCAGTTGCTCATCCAGCAGGAGTCCAACACCACCCGCCCGATCGACCCGTGGGGCGGCTCGTACTACGTCGAGTGGCTCACCCACCAGCTCGCCGAGCGGGCCCGCGCCCACATCGCCGAGGTCGAGGCGCACGGCGGTATGGCGCAGGCGATTTCGGAAGGTATTCCGAAGCTGCGCATCGAAGAGGCCGCCGCGCGGACGCAGGCGCGCATCGACACCGGGCAGCAGCCGGTGATCGGCGTCAACAAGTACCAGGTCGAAGAGGACCACGCGGTCGAGGTGCTCAAGGTCGAGAACTCGCGGGTGCGGGCCGAGCAGATCGAAAAACTGGAACGGCTTCGCGCTGACCGGGATTCGGTCGCGGTCGAAAAGGCGCTTGCCGAATTGACCCGTGCGGCAGCGTCTTCCGAAGGCGGCATGGAGAACAACCTCCTCGCGCTGGCCATCGACGCCGCGCGCGCCAAGGCCACCGTCGGTGAGATCTCCGACGCGCTGGAGAAGGTGTACGGCCGTCATCAGGCCGAAATCCGTACCCTGTCCGGTGTGTACCGTGACGAAGCAGGCAAGGCATCCAACATCGGCGCGGCCATCGCGCTGGTCGAGGAGTTCGGCGAGGCCGAGGGGCGCCGTCCGCGCATTCTGGTCGCCAAGATGGGCCAGGACGGGCACGATCGCGGCCAGAAGGTGATCGCGACCGCGTTCGCCGATCTGGGCATGGACGTCGATGTGGGCCCGCTGTTCCAGACGCCCGAAGAGGTGGCGCGCCAGGCGGCCGACAACGACGTGCACATCGTCGGGGTGTCCTCGCTGGCCGCCGGTCACCTCACGCTGGTGCCCGCGCTGCGACAGGCACTGGCCGACGTGGGCCGTCCCGACATCATGGTCATCGTCGGCGGTGTGATCCCGCCCGGTGACTTCGACGAGCTCTACGAAGCCGGTGCCGCCGCGATCTTCCCGCCCGGCACCGTCATCGCCGACGCGGCGATCGATCTGCTGAAGAAGCTCGGCGCATCACTCGGGCACGAGATCGGCGGCGGCACACAGGCATGAGCGGTCAGCGCCCGGAGGCGGCAGCCTGCGTAACCACGGAGGGCGTCCGAGCATGCCGCATCGGAACAGTATGAGCGACGCCGCACAGGTAGCCGGGGGTGCCGACGCGCACCCTCGGCTCGGGACCACCGCGGGCGTCGGCTCGCCGCGCAACGAAGGACGCACCGCTGTGGGCGTCCGCCGCACGATCGATGTCGACGCGCTCGCCGCGCAGGTTCGGGCCGGTGAGCGGTCGGCGCTGGCTCGGGCGATCACGCTGGTCGAATCCACCCGCTCCGATCACCGGGAACTGGCGCAGCAGCTGCTGCTGAAGGTCGCGGCGGAACCGGGCAGTGTCGTCTCGAACCGGGTCGGCATCACCGGTGTTCCCGGCGTCGGCAAGTCGACCTTCATCGACGCCCTCGGTATGTATCTCCTGGACAAGGGGCATCGGGTCGCGGTTCTCGCGGTCGACCCGTCGTCGACCCGCACGGGCGGCTCGATCCTCGGTGACAAGACCCGCATGGCGCGGCTGTCGCTGGAAGCGGACGCGTTCATCCGCCCGTCGCCGACCGCGGGCACCCTCGGCGGCGTGGCCAAGGCGACCCGCGAGACGATCGTGCTCCTGGAATCCGCCGGATACGACGTGATCCTCGTGGAGACCGTCGGCGTCGGCCAATCCGAGGTGACCGTCGCCAATATGGTCGACGTGTTCTGCTTCCTCACCTTGGCCCGCACCGGAGATCAGTTGCAGGGCATCAAGAAAGGCGTGCTGGAACTCGCCGAACTCGTCGCCGTGAACAAGGCCGACGGCAAACACGAGATCGAAGCCAAAGGCGCTGCCCGCGAACTGGCGGGCGCCCTGCGCCTGATCCATCCGCACGATGCGCTGTGGAAGCCGCCGGTGCTCACCATGAGCGGTCTGGAAGGCGTCGGCCTCGACAAGTTCTGGGACACCGTTCTCGAGCACCGCCGAGTCCTCACCGACGCAGGCGAATTCGCCGAGAAGCGCCGCCGCCAACAGGTCGACTGGACCTGGACCATGGTGCACGACCAGATCCTGCGCCGCCTGGCCGACAATCCGAACGTGAAAGAGGTTCGCGCGCAGGTGGAATCGGCCGTCCGGGTCGGCGCGCTCACGCCCGCGCTCGCCGCCGAACAGATCCTCACGGCCTTCGACCGGAGTTGAGGTGCCAGTCGGTAGCTGATGTCGGCCTGGCTACGTCGTTTCGATAGTGGTCGCTCGGAATTATTAGCTCTCACATCGAAATTTTCGGATGATATTCCGATTCTCACCACTTTGCCAGCTGTTGTCTGAGCCGATTTCCGAGGATCCTCGGAGGTGGACGCCGAGAGTTGACGGCCGAGGAGGTAGTGATGACGATCTTCCGCACGAATCGGACCTTGAGCAGCGACAAGACGCCCGAACGGGCGATCCTCGGGGGCGACGGTCGCTGGCGGCTCACCTGGCTACCGGAATTCGGCCTGACGTCCGATCAGGCGATATCAGGACTGCGGCTGGACGAGATCCTCAGTGACCCGGCCCTGGTCAACGACCGGATGGCGCTCGCGGAAGCCACCACCTGCGCGGACCGCATCGGCATCATCCTCGAGCTCGCGATGGTGCGACTCTGGAAGCGGATGAGCACCGCCATCGCGCTCTGCGGGTTCGTCGCGACCCGATGGGGACGCCTGGCCTGAGGCGGTGTCACAACCAGCGGATACGGCGGAAGACGACGATCAGGGCGGCGCAGATGGCGACCATGACGAACATCGTGGCGGGATAACCCCAGGTCTGGTGGAGTTCGGGCATGTGATCGAAGTTCATGCCGTAGATGCCGGCGATCATGGTGGGCACCGCGAGGATGGCGATGGACGCCGAGATCTTGCGCATGTCGGTGTTCTGCTGCACGGCGATCTTGGCCACGGCCGCGCCGACCAGCGTGGTGAGGGTTTCGTCGAGGTCGTTGATGCGTTCGGCGACACCGCTGTGGTGATCGGCGACATCGCGCAGGTAGCGGCGCACTTCCTTGGGCAGGGGAGTACGCGGCGCGGTGAGGGTCTGCAGCGGGCCCGCGAGCGGGCGCACGGCACGACGCAGCTCGACGATCTCGCGTTTGAGCTGGTAGATCGCCTCGATGGGGATCTTGCTGCGCGGGCTGAAAAGCTCCTCCTCCATCGACTCGACATCGAACTCGACCGCCTGCGTGACGTCGATATAGGAGTCGACGACGTGGTCGGCGATCGCGTGCAGCACCACGCCGGGGCCGAGCGCGAGACGATCCGGTTCGGCTTCGAGCCGGTGCCGGACCGCGGTGAGTTCGTTGTGTTCGCCGTGGCGGACGGCGACGACGAAATCGGCGCCGAGGAGGACCATGATCTCGCCGGTCTGCACGATCTCGCTGACCGTGTGCATATCGTGCTCGACGTAGGCGACGGTCCGCATCACGGTCACCATGGTGTCGTCATAGCGTTCGAACTTCGGCCGTTGCCTGCCGGTCACCGCGTCCTCGACCGCGAGCTCGTGCAGTCCGAAGTTCCCGGCGATCTCGCCCATCTGATGCAGATCCGGTTCGAACAGCCCGATCCACACGAAACCCGCACCGCGACTGCGGATCTCGGCCAACGCGGACTCCGGGGTGAACCGGCCGGGCAGCCGCTTGCCGTCGACATAGGCCGCGCAGTCGATGATGGCACGCGCGGCCGGAACCGACGGCTTCGGCACGACCTCGACCCGGCGCCTGCTACGCGACAGAAGCGGCGAACCCGCCATCACCGCCCCGATGCTACGGCGAGGGGTGGTGCGTGACTCGTCCACCATCGTCCACCCCGCTCTCTTCGATCTCGGCGCAGCATCCCACAGCGGCGAATACCCACGCAACCGAACCAGGGGTTGCGCAGATCGCCGCGCTGCCGACGATCGTTCAACACCTGAAAGCGCTGGAAGCAGGTCGCCTCGTCAGTTCGGCGAAGATCGGCCGCGTGCGCACCTACCAACTGGTGCCCGATGCCTTCGGGACGGCGATCGACTGGCTGCACCGTCAACGTCCATCCGCGCAACGGCAAGTGGACCGGCTCACGGCACTACTCGTGGAATCAACCAAAAACCCAGAGGGAGAACAACAATGACCGACACCGTGACCCGCTCCATCAACCACGCCCAGTTCACCATCGAGCGCGAGGTGCCCGTCGCGCCCGCCGTCGTCTTCCAGGCCTTCGCCGACCCCGCCGTCAAGGCACAGTGGTTCGGCGGCGAGGAAGGCTGGGAGCAGGGCGAAGTCTCGGTCGACTTCGAGGTCGGCGGCCGCGAGATCAACGAAGGCACCTTCGAGAAGAAGATGACCTCCCGGTTCGTCGCCACCTACACCGACATCGTCGACAACGAACGCCTCGTCTACACCTACGACATGTGGATCAACGGCGCCCACATCTCCACCTCGGTGGCCACCTGGGAATTCGAACCGATCCCCACCGGCACCAAGCTCACACTCGTCGAATTCGGTGCCCACCTCGACGGTTTCGACACCGGTGCCCAGCGCGAGGAGGGCACACGCGACCTCGTCGAAGCCCTGGTGAACTACCTCGCCCAGGCCTGAGCAGGTCGCTAGCGGCCGACGCAGTCGATGATCGGCGGGGGATAGTCCGCCGGATCGACGTGCTGGCTCCACGGACGGTGAATACGCGCTCCGGGCAGGTGCGCCAGTTCGGGTAGCCACCGTCGGACGTAGGTGCCGTCGGGGTCGTAACGGGCGGCCTGGCGCAGGGGATTGAGTACCCGGTTGGGCCGGGTATCGGTGCCGGTGCCCGCGACCCACTGCCAGTTGAGCTGGTTGTTCGCGAGATCGGCGTCGACGAGCCAGCGTAGGAAATGTGCCGCGCCGACTCTCCAGTCCTGCTGGAGTGACTTGGTGAGGAAGCTGGCCGCGATCAACCGCGCGCGCCCCGGCATCCAGCCTTCGGTACGGAGTTGCCGCATCCCCGCGTCGACGATCGGGTAGCCGGTACGTCCGGCTTGCCAAGCGGCGACGGCCTTTTCGTCGTCGGGGCCGGGACTCACGCGGGTGCGGTAGTCCGACCACGCGGCATCGGGACGGGCGGCGAGCACCTGGTGGTGGAAGTCGCGCCAGGCCAGCTGCCGGACGAAGGCGAGGCCACCGTCGGTCGACGGATCGACTAGGCTCACCACCTCGGTGGGCGACACGCAGCCGAAGTGGAGGTAGGGCGAGAGCCGGGAGGTGGCGTCGGCGGCGAGCTGGTCGTTGTCGCGGGCGTAGTCGGCGATCGGGCCGTCGAGCCAGTCGTGCAGCAGCGCACGTCCGGTGGTCTCCCCGCCGACACGCAATTGTGGCGACGGCTCGCCCGAGCTCAGATCCTGTGCGGTCGGCAGCATCTCGCTCCGGATCTGCGGCACCACCAGTGATCGCGGCGCCGGGAGCGGGGTGCGGTGACGGTCCGCGCTCCAGCGCCGGAAGTACGGGGTGAAAACGGCGAAATGATCGCGGCCTGTCGACGGGACGAGCTCGGCGGAAGTGGCTGTGACGGAACCGGAATGGCACTGCACCCGGATATCGGGGAGCTGACGTAGCGCCTTCTCGCGCTCGCTGCTGTAGCGGCTGACATCCTCGGCCAGGTGCACGCTCGCGGCACCGGTCTCCCGCACCACTCGCGCGACTTCGTCGATCACCGCGCCGCGTCGCACGACGAGCGCACCGCCCAGCGCACGCAATTCCTTGTCGAGCTCGGCCAGCGCGGCGGCGAGGAAATGCGCGCGATTGGGCGGGCAGCGATCGGGCACCAGCGCCTCGTCGACGACGAACAGCGGTACCACCTGGTCGGCCTCGCGGGCGGCCGCGGTGAGCGCTGGATTGTCGCGCACGCGCAAGTCGCGAGTGAACAGAGCGACGGCGACGGTCATCGTGCGCACAGGGGCGCCACACCCTCGCGTCCGCCGGTCGTGGGTGAGGTGAGATAGACGCAGGGGTCCTGACCGGCGATCCTGATCGCCTCGTCGACTTGCTGCCAGGTGGCATCGTCGAGTGCCGGGGTGCGGGCGAGGACGAAACCGGAGAGCCTGCTCGGCGAGGTGACCAGCGCCCACGAATAGTCCGGGCCGAGCGCGGTCACGATGTAGTTGGTCGGTCCCTCACGCCCGTCCTGGCCGGGAACGCCCGGAAAGCTCACGTGCAGTTGGGCGTTCGTGGCGGGATCGTTCACGGTCGCGGTGCCGCGGATCTCGTCGACACCGCCGGTCCAGGTGTGGCAGCGGTTGTGGACGCCGACATCGCCGTGCGGGTCGAGGGTGTAGGTCGCGGTGGTGTCACGCGCGCAATTGAGGTTGAACGGCTGCGGCACCGCCGCGAGCTGATGCCATTCGCCGAGGTAGCGGTCGAGTTCTAGACCGGGCACCGGTGCGGGTGGTTCGGCGGCCGCGGTGCCCGTGACGGCGAAGCTGACGGTGATCAGCAGGGCGGTGGTCCACGGGCCGGGACGGGTGCGCACAGGAACTCCTCGCGATAGGTGGTGTTTCCCTCACGCTACCAGTAAACGATGCACTATTGATGCATTAATTGGTTCGGTGGGGCGTCGGCGTCGACGGAGGGCGCGTCCCGTCGACGCGCGCGGGCCGGGTTGTGACGCCCCCGTCATGGCATTCCGGGCAGAATGAGACGATGCCCGCCGGTTCCGCTCCCGAATCCCCCGCGGCCGGATTCACGGTGCGCGCGGTGGCCGACCGTCTCGGCATCCCGACCGCGACCCTGCGCAGCTGGAACCGCCGCTACGGCATCGGCCCCGCCCAGGACCGGCCCGGCCGCCACCGGCTCTACTCAGACACCGATATCGCTGTGCTCGAACACATGCTCGAGCTGATCGGCGGCGGCGCGAGTCCGGCCGGGGCCGCCGCGGCGGCGCGTGGGCCCGTGCCGGTTCTCGGTGACCGCGTGGGCCTGCTCGACGCGGCATTCGCGCTCGATACCGCCACCGTCTGTGCCCAGCTGGATGCGCATGTGCGGGCTCACGGCGTCGCGCAGACCTGGGAGACCCTGTGCCGCCCCGCCTTCGCCGATATCGTCGCGCGGCAGGGTGGCGGTGAGGGATGCATCGACGTCGAGCACCTGCTGTCGTGGTCGATCGCGTCGGTCATGCAACAGGTGAAACCGGCGCGCAGCAGTGCACCCGTGTTGCTCGCGTGTACGAGCGGCGAAACGCATTCGCTACCACTCGATGTGCTGCGCGCCGCCTTGGCGCAGGCCGGGGTGGGAGCGCGCATGCTGGGCGCCGACGTGCCGACCGCTGCGCTGTCGGATGCGCTCGCCCGGCATGCGGCCGACGCCGCGGTGCTGCTGTGGTCGCACCGCGAGTCGACCGCGTTGACCTCGGCGGTGCTGGCCTGCGCTGGCGCCGGTGCTCGGGTGCTCGTCGCGGGGCCGGGCTGGGACGCCGTGCTGCTGCCCGACGCGGTCGAGCGGATCGGTAGCCTGTCGGCCGCAGTCGACGCACTGCGCTGAATGCTTCTATGGCACAGCATGTTTGCGGCTGGATGCCGGTTCGCTGCCGGCTGTGTGAGACCTGGCAGGGTGCGTGCTCGAACACCCCCGTCCTGGCCGAACTGCCCGGTGTCAGTTCCCGGTTCGCCCGAGCAGGTGGCGCAGTGTCTGCTCCAGATCCTCCGTCCGGAAGGTGTGCCCAGCCTTCACCAGCTGGGTCGGCGTCACGCGCTGACTGGCCTCGGCGAGTTCGCGCGCACCCTGCTTGCCCAGTAGTACCGCGGGGCCGAAGCTCGGGACCGGCAGCAGTGCCGGGCGATGCAGCACTCGCGCCAGTACACGGGTGTACTCGCTGTTACGAACCGGCTGTGGCGCAACAGCATTGACCGGTCCGCGCAGAGTGTCGTCCCAGAGCGCGCGGTGGTAGATGTCGACGAGATCGTCGATGCCGATCCACGACAACCACTGTCGGCCGTCGCCGATCCGTCCACCGAGTCCGGCGCTGAACAACGGTCGCAGCAACCGCAGGGTGCCGCCGCTCGGAGACTGCACGATGCCGGTGCGCACCCGCACGACGCGGACGCCGCCCACCGCGGCGGGCTCGCACGCGTCTTCCCACTGCTCGACCACCTCGGCCAGGAACCCGTCACCGCGCTCGGAATTCTCGGTCAGCTTCTGGTCGCCGCGGTCGTATCCGTAGTAGCCGATCGCGGAAGCGCTGACGAAGGTGTCGACTCCAGCGGTGACGGCGAGCTCGGCGAGCCTGCGGGTCGGCTCGATCCGGCTGTCGGCGATCGCACGCCGGTGTGTGGTGGTGAATCGGCCCGCGATGGATGCCCCGGCCAGATGCACCACGGCGTCGATGTCGGCGAGCAGGTCGGCGGCGGGCGCGGCGGGGTCCCACTGTCGTTCGTCGGGATGACGTGGGGAATGGCGGACCAAACGCACCACACGGTGCCCACCGGTACTGAGGAAGGCGCTCAGCGCGGAACCGACCAGCCCCGACGCGCCGGTCATCGCGATCGTCGCCGACTGCCAACCGGACTCCGCCGCGCGCCGGTGGGCGGCCAGATCGTTGGTCAGCTGGCGGTAGCGATAGTCGAACATCGGCCGCAACGCCGACTCCGGAATCGGTGTCCGCACCCGATCGATGACCCGGGTGTGCACGTCGTCGACCTCGGCGAACTCGTGGATGTGCCGCCACGGCAGACGCGAGACCGGCCACGAGGCCGGTCCGTCCGTCGCGACGGCATCGGCGAACCGCTCCGGCGGACGATACTGCTCGGGGTCGTGCGCGGCGACCCAGCGCAATCCGCCGGGCAGACCGAGCACCGCCCGTCCGGTGGCCAGCGAATCGGCCTCGGCGAGCAGGGTGACCGGCTGCCACGGTGGGGCCAGGCGCGTGAACGCGCCGCGGCGAGCGAACCAGGCGAAGACCTCGGCCCTGGGTGTGGCGACGATGTCAGAACACTCGATGCCCATGACTCGACTGTAGTCACAAACCACGATCTGTGCATCGCTACTGCATCGAAGTGGATCAGTGGTGGCTCATGCCCGGCTGCGCGGTCATGTCCATCTGCATGGGAGCTGGCTGCTGGCCAGGGCCCAGGACGAGGAATTGGCCCATCATGCCCTTGTCCTCGTGGTGGAGCAGGTGGCAGTGGAACATGTACGGATAGGTGGGGTCGGTGTGGTCGGCGAAGTGCATGGCCAGGGTGTAGGTGACGTCGGGGGTGGTGTAGACGGTGTCCTTCCAGCCGGAAAGTGCTGGGGGAGGCGGGTTTCCGTCGATGGCCAGAATCTGGAACTGGACGTCGTGGACGTGGAAGTTGTGCGGCCAGTTGTCTTTGTTGCGGACGGTCCAGACCTCGGTGGTGTCGACGGGGATGGTCATGTCGATGCGGTTCATGTCCATGCGGCGGTTGTTGATCATGAACCACTGCAGCTCGAACGACCGGGTCGGTGGGGTGTTCGCGGCAGCGAGCGCGCGCATCGGGATCAGGGAAGCGGGGACGGCTGCCGAGGCGCGCAGCGAATCGGTGGCACGCAGTGTCAGGATGTCGAAGGTGTCGTCGAAACCGTATTCGGCGACATTGTCGACGCCGCGCCGTTCGGTGATCGGTAGGGAACGTAACGTGACGTTCTCGCCCGCGCGCACGGTGATCACCAGTTCCGCTCGTTCGCCGGGGCTGAGTTGAATCTCGGTCAGGGCAACGGGTTTCGTGAGCAATCCGCCGTCGCCGGCGATGAGCTGGAACTCTCTGCCGTCGGCGAAGGACAGGTTGTAGAGCCGGCCCGACGAACCGTTGAGGATGCGCAATCGGACCCGCTCGGTGGTGACGGGGAGGTGGGCGTCGGCGATGCCGTTGGTGATGATCGTGTCACCGAGCAGACCCATATCGGTGGTGTCGGTTTCGTTCAGGTTGCCGTCAGCGTGGAAGCGACGGTCCTGGATCACCAGCGGAATGTCGTCGACACCATAGTCTTTCGGCAGGTCGAGGGCGTTCGCCTCGTCGTCGTCGATCAGGAACAGGCCCGAAAGTCCACGGTTGACATGCTTTTCGGTGGCACCGTGTGGGTGGGGGTGGTACCAGAGCGTCGCGGCCTGCTGCTGGATCGTCCACGCCGGTTCCCATACGGCGCCCGGCGCGATCATCTGATGCGGGCCGCCGTCGAACTTCGCGGGCAGGTGCATGCCGTGCCAGTGCACCGAGGTGGCTTCGGGGAGATCGTTGGTGATGGTGAAGGCGACCTTCTCGCCGCGTCGAGCCCGCACGGTGGGGCCGAGGACCGAACCGCTGAAACCCCAGGTCGGGGTCTCGGAGCCGCGGACCATCTCGGTGACGCCTGTCTGGACCCGCAGGGTGAACCGGCGGACACCGTCGGAACCGACCCTCGACGGGGCCAACGGGGGGATCGGCAGGGGCCGTGTCGATGCCGAACCAGCCGAACCGGGTGCCGAGGTGCGGGCCGAACAACCGGCCGCGTACACCACCGGTGCGAGGGCGAGCCCGGTGAGAAAACCTCGTCGCGAGACCAACGTGCGCTCCTTGTCTGGGGGAACCTCCAGCCTCGCGGGCCCGGGTCCGGGTCGACTCCGCCGAACAGCCGGACCCCAGCGCCCGAATTCCACCCGCGCGACCCTTGCGGGCGCGCCGATCCCGTGCTAGGCGTCCTTCCTTGCGGCTGGGTCGGCGCGACTGTGCCGCTCCCGCGCGGACGCGCCGACGCGGTCCGAACCGCTCGGTCACCTACCGTGGGAACGTGATCGACATCCGTGCGCGCCGCGACTGGCGAGGGTTGCTGCGGTGGCTTCCGTTGGTGCTGATTCCGGTCCTGCTGCTGGCCAGCACGTACCCGGACCAGTACCGCGTGCCACCGCACTACTGGGTGCTGGCGATGACAGCCGGGGTGGTGTTCCTGGCCGGCTCGCGATGGCCCCTAGCAGTCTCGCTCGCGCTGTCGGCGCTGGCCGTGCCGATGCTGCGGACCGACGCCTGGGGCGTGTCGGGTCTGGTGCCCTACCTCGGGGCGGTGGCACTGGTCGACGTAGTGGCGCGCACGCATCGGTGGCAGACCGTGGCGGTGGCGACGGTGGGCTGGGCGGCGGCGGTGGCGCTCGGGCGGGTCGGTGTACACGACAACTCGATCGGCCGCGCGTCCACGCTCGTCGAGGCCGCGGCGTATGTGGGGCTGCCGCTGCTGCTCGGCTTGTATCTGCGCGGGCAGCGTGACCTGGCGGAGAACCTGCGAATCCGCGCCGTCGAAGCGCAGGCGCGAACCCGCCTCGATGAGCGCGCCGCGCTGGCCAGGGAACTCCACGATGTGGTGGCCCACCACATGGCCTCGATCATCCTGCGGATCTCGGTCGCCGGACATGTTGTGCGAGAGGCGGATCCGCGCGTGGTGACCGTCCTCGACGATGTGCGCGGCACCGCGGCCGACGCCCTCGCCGACATCCGCCGACTGCTCGCCGCACTGCGCGATCCGGCGCTGGGCACCGTCGCGCTGGTCGAGACCGACGCGGTCGAGACCGAGATCACGGCCGCGCTCACCCGGGTGCGCGCGGCCGGGTTCACCGTGGAGGCCACCGTGGAAACCCAGCTCGACCGGCTCGACGCCATCAGCAGGCTCACGCTGTTGCGCCTGGTGCAGGAATCGCTGACGAACGTGATGAAACATGCCGATCGTGGAGTGCCCGTGCGGTTCCGGGTCCACCGCAGGGACGGCGGCATCGCCCTGGAAGTCGTCAACGGTCGCCGGGAAACGGTAGCGCCGTCGGGACACGGCGTCGTCGGCATGCGGGAACGAGCCGAACTCGCCGGGGGAACACTCACCGTCGGCGCCGAGGAACGCACCTGGGTGGTGCGGGCGTGGCTGCCCGACAGCACGCGAGCGGAGGAGCTGTCGTGATCACGGTGCTACTCGTCGACGACCAGCGCCTCGTGCGCGCGGGCCTGCGCATGCTCATCGAGGACACCACCGACCTCGCCGTCGTCGGGGAAGCGTCCAACGGCGTCGAAGCGGTGCGGCGCTACGCCGAACTCACCCCCGACCTCGTCGTCATGGACCTGCGGATGCCCGGCCTCGACGGCGTCGCCGCGACCCAGCAGATCCTCGCGATGTCACCGCGCGCGAAAGTGCTCGTACTGACCACCTTCGACGATGACGAACACCTGTTCCCCGCCCTGTCAGCCGGGGCCGCGGGCTATTTCGTCAAGGACACCGAGCCCACCGTGCTACTCGACGCGATCCGGCGCACCGTGGAGGGCGACCTGCTGTTCTCGCCCGCACTGCTGCGTCGCCTGGTCGACCGGGCGCTCGCGGCACCGTCGACACCCGTTCCCGCGCCCGATCTGACGCCGCGCGAACTCGACGTCCTGCGCCTGGTCGCCGAGGGATACGGCAATCAGGAGATCGCCGACCGCCTCCACCTTGGCGTGAGCACCGTCAAAACCCACATCGCCAATCTGCTCGCCAAGACCGGCACCGACAACCGGGTCCGCCTCGCGGTGTACGCGGCCGAGGTCATCGGCCGCTGACCCGAACCACCAGCACGCCGAGATAATTCGCCGAACAGAAGGTATTCGGTGACGGATTGGTAAGTAATCGGTAACAACGATGTGACCCAGCCCGATATGTGATCAGCCGCACTGGGCGGTCGGTTATCGCATGGAGGTCGGATCGGTGAGGTACCGCAGCGCGGTTTCGGCGGTGCTCGTCGTCGTGGGCACGACCGTGACGGTCGTGGGCGAGGCGTATGCGCACGGGCCCGAACCTGTGGTCGCGGCGCCGAATCAGACCGTCGCCAAGGACGGTTCGTGGGCCGAGGTGACCGCGATCGACGGTCGGCAGGTGACGGTGCTGATCCACTCGGCCGCCATGGGGCGCGAGGTCTCGGTGAAGGTGCAGCGGCCCGCGGACACCTCGGTGCCGCGACCGTCGCTGTATCTGGTGAACGGGGCGGGCGGCGGCGAGGACACCGCCACGTGGGAGCAGCACACCGATGTCGTCGACTTCCTGGCGAGCAAGGACGTCAATGTCGTCATGCCGATCGGCGGCGCGTGGAGCTACTACACGGACTGGCGTGAACCGGATCCGATGCTGGGCGTGAACAAGTGGCGCACGTTCTTCCTCGACGAACTGCCCGCCCTCGTCGACGCCATGTTCGACACCACCGGCAAGAACGCGATCGCGGCCAACTCGATGACGGCGACCTCCGTGCTGCAACTCGCGATCGCCCGGCCCGGCCTGTTCCGGTCGGTCGCCGCCTACAGCGGCTGCGCCCAGATCAGCGACCCGGTCGGCAGGCAGTTCGTCAACGTCGTCGTCGGGACCGGCGGCGGTGACACCTCGAACATGTACGGTCCGCCCGGTGACCCGGCCTGGGTCGCCAATGATCCCCTGGTGAACGCCGAGGGACTGCGGGGGACGAAACTCTACGTGTCCAACGGCAACGGCCTGCCCGGCGAATTCGACACACTCGGTGACCCGCATCTGGTCACCTGGGGGCCGGTCGGGCTGGCCAATCAGGTCGTGGTCGGCGGTGTCATCGAGGCCGCGACGCGCTGGTGCACGATGAACCTGGAGCGGCGCCTCG
Source organism: Nocardia sp. NPDC058658 (assembly GCF_042716665.1). Classification (NCBI taxonomy): domain Bacteria; kingdom Bacillati; phylum Actinomycetota; class Actinomycetes; order Mycobacteriales; family Nocardiaceae; genus Nocardia; species Nocardia sp. NPDC058658. Next base: position 181,148 of record NZ_JBHXRR010000001.1, on the reverse strand, counting down.
ACGATCTCGACATCCCCGCGACCTTCGACCTGTCGACCCAGGGCACCCACTCGTGGGGCTACTGGCAGAAGGCCTTCAAGAACTCATGGCCGCTACTGGCCGAAGGGATGGAGATCCCGGCGTGAGTGCCGAACGAACTCGGCATGGCTGTGTGAGCTGAAAATGGTGACCGGGTCGGCCTTTTCGGCGGCGAGGTTGCGCAGGGCCGCGAGATTCGCCTGTCGTCGCGTGCCGTCGGCCTGACCGAGGATCTGGAACACCTTGATTCCGGCAGGGCAGCTGGGCGGCGATGCCAGTTGTGTGTCGGCGTAATAGGCGTCGCCCGCGTGCAACAGCCAGCCCGTGCCGGTGTCGACTGCGACGCCGGTGTGTCCGCGGCTGTGCCCGGCCAGGGGGATCATCAGGATCTCGGCGGGTAGCCCTTCGATCTCGCGGACTGCGGTGAAGCCTCGCCACTCGGCTGCACCGTCGGCATTGTGCGCCCGCCAGCGGGGCTGGTGGCCGAACTGGCAGGGACGGTAGCGGTTTCGTTCGGCGAGGGTCGACGGGTGCGTGAGGGCGTCGAGTTCGTCGGTGCTGATGTGCACGGTGGCCGCGGGGAAGTCGGCGAGACCACCGGTGTGATCGAGATCGGCATGGGTCACGATGATGTCGCGGACATCGTCAGGGGAGTAGCCGAGGGCGACGACCTGGGCGCGGGCGGTTGTGGTCGAATCCAGTTGTGGATTCCAGACTTTCGTCCATCCTGTGCCGAGCCACTGGGAATCGGTCACGGCGCGGGTACCCAATCCCGTATCGACGAGCACCAGACCGGTGGCGCATTCGATCAACAACCCGTGGCAGGCCAGTGTCGCCCGCTGATACCAAGCGTGTTCGCCACCGTCCCAGAGTCGTCCGCCTCGCGGATTCAATGTAGCGAAATTGAGATGATGAACCCGCATGAGACAACTCTTTCCACCCCGGAAAACGCGATCGCGTTCGATCAGATTACGTCGACGCGCGCAGTGTTCGAGGGGGAGTTATTCAGTTGGAATCAGTGGGGGACTCGCGTCGCTGTGCTGCGCGGTGAGGGCGCGCATTGTCACAGGTCGAAGAGGGTAACCGCATTGTTGTGGCACACATTGCGAATCCACTCGGTGCCGAGTTCCAGTCGCTCGAGTGCGTTGATCGCCTCGGCGTAGGGGTAGGGGATATTGGGGAAATCGCTGCCGAAGAGAATGCGATCACCGAACCGGATCAACCGGTCGCGTTCCCTCGGAGGATACGGCGCGCCACCTTCGCTGAAATCGGTCCAGACCATCGTGGTGTCGAGATGGAGCTGAGGGTACTGCTCGGCGAGGTCGAGGAATTCGCTGTATTCCGGGGTGCCCATATGGGCGATGATCAAGCGCAGGGTCGGAAAGCGTTGCAGCAGTTCGGCAATGGGGGCTGGCCCGGTGAATTCGCCGGGTGCGGGGCCGGATCCGCAATGGATGAGGACGGGTGTGCCGGACTCGGCGAGGATCGCCCAGACGGGGACGAGTAGGGGGTCGAGGGGTGAGAACGCGCCGACTTGGATGTGCACCTTGAAGACTCGCGCGCCCGCCTCGATCGCCTCGCGCACATAGCGGGGTGCGTCCGGCTCGGGGTAGAAGGTGGCGGTGTGCAGACAATCGGGGGTGCGGGCGGCGAATTCGGCGGTCCACGAGTTCAGCCACTCGCCCATCCCGGGCTTGTGCGGATACACCAGCGAGGTGAAGGCGCGAACACCGAAGTCGCGTAAGGTCTTCAGGCGCACCTGCTCGTCGTCGCGGTAGGTGATCGGCCACGGGCGGCCGGTGAGCGGCCCGGCGGCGTCGAAATAGGCCCACACCTTGCGCATCACCTGATCGGGCATGAAGTGGGTGTGCACATCGACGATCGCGGGTAGGTCGTAGCGGGCGCGGAAGTCGGCGAGGTAGGCGACGGTGTCTACGGTCATGACAGCTCCGGGTAGAGGCGCCGCGCCATGGCGCCGACGCGGGTGACCAGGCGTTCGAAGAACACGGCGGGATCGGTCCCGATCACGATGTCGGCGTTGGGTTCCCGGCCCCACATGCCCGCCCAATCCGCGACGGTGGTGGCGCGGGTGATGGTGCCCGCCAGCTCCACGTCGACGGTGGCCGGGCGGGTGCTCGCCAGGGCGGGGTCCAGCGCGACCGCGGCGGCGAACGGGTCGTGCATGTGCGCCAGATAGCCCAGGTCGTACTGGTGGTGGAAGTCGAAATAGAACCGCACCGCGTCGGTGAGATAGCGGATGATCGGATTGCTTGCCGCGGAACGGAATTCGGGCGGATCGCCCGCACTCACCTGCTCGACCGGGGTGCTGTGTGCCGCCTGTGCCAGCAGCTCGAGGTGTTCGGGGAGCATCTCGATGGACTCGGTGATGTCGAGCGCGCAGACCAGCGGCCTGCGGTCCGGTGGCGCCGCCGAGAAGGCGTCGAACACCTCCTTGGCCGCTTCGGGGTCGACGTGGATGTTCCACTCGTTGGTGGGGGTGGTGTTGCCGGGGTGGTTGAACGCGCCGCCCATGATGACCAGGCGGCGCAGCAACAGCGGCAGTTCGGGTTCGATCCGCAGGGCCAGTGCGAGATTGGTCAGCGGACCGGTGGCCAGTCCGGTCACCTCGCCGGGGTTCGCGCGAACCAGGTCCACCCAGAGCTGAGCCGCCGACCGGGACGACAACGACCGTGGCGAGACCGGGAGCTCGGCATACCCGAGGCCCTGGGGCCCGTGGGTGTCTTCGGTGGTGCGCAGCGGGACGGCGAGGGGTTCGGCCGCGCCGAGCGCCACCTCGATCTCGGGCGCGCGGCCCAGGTCGAGCATCGCCAGGGTGTTCGCCGCGACCCGCGGCCCGTCGACATTGCCCGCGGTGGCGGCGATACCGATGATCTCGGCCTCGTCGCAGGCCAGCAGGTACAGGATGGCCAGGGAATCGTCGATCCCGGTATCGACGTCGAGGATGATCTTCTGCGGCACGTCATCGAGAGTAGCCGCGGGTGCGCGGGCGGTCGGCGAGTGGGATCAGTAGGTCGGGAGGGTGAATTCCTCGGTGTGGCCGAAGAAGATCTTCTTGGTGAGCGGGCGCATCGGCCGCGACATCATGAGCCGCACACTGGTCTTCGCCAGTCGCGTCGCCAGCGGGGACTTGGGAATCATCATCGCCATACCACCGCCGGGGATCTCCTTGGCTTTGTCGAGGAACGGCGAGATCTTGTCCTGGTAGCGCTGTTGGGCGCCGGCGAGATCATCAGGGGTGGCAGCGATCTCGGCGGCCAGGATGTAGGCGCCGACAATGGCCATCGCGGTGCCCATGCCGCTCAGCGGGGAGCCGCTGTAGCCCGCGTCGCCGATCAGCGTGACCCGGCCGACCGACAGTTCGGGCACGTCGACGCGGGCGACTTCGTCGAAATAGAAGTCGGGCGTGGAATCCATCGCCGCGAGGATGGCAGGGGCATGCCAGCCCGCGTCGGCGATGGCCTTCCTGATGAGTGCGCGCTGGGCGTCGACGTCGCGGCGTAGCGCGGGGTCCTTCTCGGTGCGCATCGTGATGATCGCCTTGGCGGTGCTCGGGTCGGCGTCGGGGCGGATGCCGAGCATGGCGCCGGGAATCAGGCGCATGCTGAACCAGCCGGGCTCCACATCAGCAGGCTTGGGCATGGTGAAGAAGGCGCCGTAGCCGCCGAGATTGGTGCTGAACTGCTCCTCGGGTCCGAAGACGAGTCGCCGGGTCGCCGAGTGGACACCGTCAGCGCCGATCACCAGGTCGAAGTGCTCGGTGCTGCCCGAGGCGAAGGTGACGTCCACGCCGGTGTCGTTCTGAACGACCGTGTCGATCCACTCGCCGTAGCGGTAGTCGAGCTGACCGTCGTCGTCGGCCGCCGCCACCGCGTCGAGCAGCACCTGGTTCAGGTCACCGCGGGTGATCTCGATCTCGGCGACAGCGCCCTGACCGTCGAAATCCTCCATAGCCATCCTGGCGTAGGTCTTGCCGCTGCCGTCGATGTAGTACATGCCGCGCTCGTCGAGCTGATACTTCGCGATGCCCTCCATCAACCCCATCCGCTCGGCGGCTTCCTTGCTCGGGCCACGCAGATCGACGGCCTGGCCGCCGGGGCGGGGGACTGCGGCGCGCTCGACGACGGTGGTGCGAATGCCGTTGCGCAGCAACTGGAGTGCGACCGCGTTGCCCGCGATACCGCCGCCGGAGACAAGAACGTGCAGGGGGCTGGTGGTGCTCATGATCGGGTTTCCCGTCTGATGTACGAATGTCTTAGACATATGTCTAACAGAGGTTGGCGCGGATGTCTAGAACAAATGTCTAAGACGGTCGGGTAAGCTGCTGAGCATGGGCAACAGAGAAGATCTACTGGCGGGGGCGCGCAAAGTGATTCTGGAGCGCGGCGTCGCGAAGACGACCGCGCGCGATATCGCCGCCGCGGCGGGGGTGAGCCTGGCCGCGATCGGCTACCACTTCGGGTCGAAGGATCGCCTCGTCACCGAGGCATTGAGCGAGGCGCTCGGCGACTCCATGGGTGAGTCGATGAACGAGCTGATCGCGGCGGGCGCGGGGAAGTCGCCGCTGGAAGGGCTGGCGCAGCTGTGGAACGGGATGCCGGCGGTGTTCGCCGACAATCACGAGGCGATGCTGGCCAGCCTGGAGAACATTGTGCGGATCGTGCGTTCCGAGGACGCGCGGGTCCAGCTGGGCGACCAGCTCGCCGGTGCGTACACCGACCTCGCGGCCAACGTCGTCGCGGCCCATCCCGAACTCGACCCGGAGCAAGCCGCTGCGATCGGGCGAATGTACTTCGTTCTCGCGCAGGGTCTCGCGATCCTGTGGTTGCTGGAGCCGGGCGCGGTGGCCGCCGATGGTGATCAGCTCGCGACGGCGGTTCGGGCGCTCGCGGGGAAGTGAACGCGGCTGGTCAGGCGGGGTGGTAGTGGTCGGGCGCTTCGACCCAGAACGGCTGTGCCGAGCCGTAAGGTGGTGCGGGCCAACGGTAGTCGTCGTAGTCGGCGAATGCCGGTGCGGCCGTGACCGATTCGCCGTGCGTAACGGTCGAGGTCGGATCGGGTGGTGTCGCGACGGGGTGATCGGGGGAGCGGCCGTCGGCGGCCAGCAGCCAGGATGCGGTGCGGGCCAAGGAAACCCGGACGGTTCGACCGAATCCGTCGTCCGCACGAGCCAGCAGGGCGTCCATGACGCCGGCGGCCAGGAGATAGCCCGAACCGTGGTCGAGGGCCTGGGCGGGTAACGCGCCGGGATGCTCCGGTGTGCCTTCGAGCAGCGAAATGCCGGATGCCGCTTGGACGATGCTGTCGAAACCGCGTCGGTCACCCCACGGTCCGCTCGTTCCCCATGCGGAGACGGAGGCCTCGACCAAGCCGGGACCGCCGTGCACACCGGCTGCGGCGAGCGCGCCCGGGCGATATCCGGTGACGAGCACGTCCGCCGCGGCGAGGAGGTCCTCGAAGGTGGCGAGGTCGGTGCGCAGGTCGAGCAGAGTGGAACGTTTGCCCTGGCAGGTATCGGCGAACTGCCAGTCGATCTCGGGGAGCTGCGGTGGGTCGATGCGCAGGACGTCGGCGCCGAGCAGGGCCAGCGTTCGGGTGGCGACCGGGCCCGCTAGGACGCGGGTGAGGTCGAGGACGCGAATACCGGTCAGCGGTCGGTCGGTTGTGGGGGCCGACGACGTGCCGAGTCGAGCGCCCAGCCCTCGACCCGGCTCGGACACCTGGGCTCGATCTTGCTCGCGCCCGGCGACGAACTCGGACGCTCCGAGTCGATCCGGCCCGTGCCCGGCTGCGAACGCCGTACCGGTGGTGGATCGGTGGTCGTCGCTCGCCGCGGTGGCCGGCCTGCGGTCCTCGCGCACGTGCATCGCGACCAGTGGGCCGACGGCAGCGGCACGGCCCATCGGACTGTTCGCCCATTCGTCCTCGGCGCGAACCCGGGCCGCGATCGCACCGACCGCGGCAGCCGCGTCTTCGACCTCGGCGCCCTTCATCGCGGACAGTCGTGCGCTGAGCTGGGCGGCGTCGCTGTCGATCGGCAGCTCGAGCGCCCGCAGGATCCGCTCGCGGTGATGGGGGTAATTGGCGTGCGTGCGAACCCAGCCGTCGGCAGTGCGGAAGAAACCCGAGAATTCGGCGAAGACCGATGGTGCGCTGCCGTCGCGGCGGAACAGGCGCTCGCTGCTGAATGCCGCGGTCACCCGGTCGGCATCGAGGCGGGCCGGACGGGTGGACAGGCCTTGCGCGGCCCGAACCCGGTCGGCGGCCGCGCTCGCCGCCGCGACCGAGCCCGCCGCGAGCGCCCACACCGGTAGGGTGGCCGCCAGTCGCGCATCGGGGTCCGGCACGTCGGCATCGCCGGACGGCGCGAGTCCGAGTCCCGTCTCGTAGGCGTGGACGAGCTGCTGCGCGGTGGTCACATCGACCAGCCTAGTTGCGGCGATGAACGTGAGGAGTGTGATGTGGGCGTGAATACGGCTGCGACGGAGTGGGTTCGGATCCTGCGACCCGGCACGGCGGCACGCGGTCAGCTGACGTGTTTTCCGCCGGGCGGTGGATCGGCGACCTTCTACCGGGAGCTGGCCCGGCACATCGGCGCGGGCATCGAAGTGACGGCGGTGCAGTATCCGGGTAGGCAGGATCGCCTCGATGATCCGATGATCACCGACTTGCAGGTGCTCGCCGACCGGATCGCCGCCGGCATCGCGCGCCGGCCGGGATCCCACCGTGTGCTGTTCGGGCACAGCATGGGCGCGACCGTGGCCTACGAGACCGCGCTGCGGCTGGCCGCCGCCGGACAACCGGTCGAGGCGCTGCTCGTATCCGGCCGTCCCGCACCGGAATTCGTCGAAACGGCCCGTCTGCACCAGGCATCCGATTCCGCTCTCATCGACGACCTCGAACGTCTCGCGAACGACCCGGCACCGGTCCGGTTGCTACGCACCGAACCGGGACTGGCCGATCTCGTACTGCCCGCCGTCCGCGCCGACTATCAGGCCGTCGAAACCTATCGGCACCAGCCTGGACCGCTACTGAGCTGCCCGGTTGTCGCGCTGGTGAGCACCGAGGACCCGACGACCACCGTGGCACAGGCCGAACAGTGGCGTGCGGTGACCGACGGGCCGTTCGGCCTGCGCACGTTCAGTGGCGGGCACTTCTATCTCGACGAACAGCACGCCGCGGTAGCGCAGGAGATCACGCGGCACGTGAACTGAGCCGGCGCTGGTGCAGGCGCGCGTAGCCGAGCCACGATACGAGCACCGTCAGCGCCGCGAGCGCGCGCACCAGGCCGACCGCGCTGTCGGGGTAGATCACCCCGGTCAGGTAGTAGTCGATGAAGCCGGCCTCGGGTAGCTCACTCACCCCGGCCTGTCTGCGCGCCCAGTTCTCGGCGAAGGTCAGCGGGCAGTGGAACCCGATCAGGACGGTGCCGAACCCCCACGCCACGGCCAGTGCATGCAAGCCGATGGTGCGCGGCCACCGCCACGCGAGGAATCCACCGGCGACCACGTACGCGATGAACGCGACGTGGGTGACGGCGAGAACATCGGCCAACACCCGGAACGGCACCTATTCAGAATATGTACCGGTTCCGCAGTCGCAATCATGATCATGGTTCCGGTTCGGCATCGCTTGGGTCACCAGGGCGAAGGCCGGTAGTCCTTCAGGAAGCAGCCGTACAGGTCAACGCCCGCCTCGCCCTGCACGATCGGGTCGTAGACGCGGGCGGCACCGTCGACCAGATCCAGCGGTGCGTGGAAGCCCTCCTCGGCGAGACGGACCTTCGTGAAGTGCGGACGCTCGTCGGTGATCCAGCCCGTATCGACCGCGGTCATCAGGATCGAGTCGGCCTCGAACATCTCCAGCGCGCTGGTGCGGGTGAGCATGTTCAGTGCGGCCTTGGCCATATTCGTGTGCGGATGCCCAGGGCCCTTGTAGCCGCGGCCGAACTGGCCTTCCATCGCGGAGACGTTCACCACGTACTTACGCCTGCCCGCGGCCGCGGCCAGCGCCGGACGCAACCGCGACACCAGGATGAACGGCGCGACCGAATTGCACAGCTGCACCTCGAGCAGCTCGGTGGCTTCGACCTCGCCGACGGTCTGCACCCAGCTGTTGGTGTGCGCGAGATCGGGAACGAGACCACCGGCGTCGATGGCCACGCCCGCCGCGATCCGCTCCGGGGTTGCCGAACCGGCGACCAGCGCGAGTTCGGCGACATCGACGGCCGACAGCGACGGCGTGAGCGAGGCGGTGAGCGCGGTCGGGTGGGCCTGCATGGTCTTGCCGAAGGTGACCATTTCCGGCATGACGCCCGCGGGCAGCGGCGCGGTCTCGGCGTCGACCAGGGCGCTGTAGGCACCGGCCGAGCGACGCACGGTCTGGGCCGCGTTGTTGATCAGGATGTCGAGGGGCCCCTGGGCGGCGACGTCGTCGGCCAGCGCGACGACCTGGGCCGGGTCACGCAGGTCGATGCCGACGATGCGCAGCCGGTGCAACCAGTCGGCACTGTCCTCCATCGCGGCGAAGCGGCGGATGGCGTCGTTGGGGAAGCGGGTGGTGATGGTGGTGTGCGCACCGTCGCGCAGCAGGCGCAACGCGATATACATGCCGATCTTGGCGCGGCCACCGGTGAGCAGGGCGCGCTTGCCGGACAGGTCGGTGCGGGCGTCGCGTTTGGTGTGGCTCGAGGCGGCGCACTCGGGGCACAGCTGGTGGTAGAACGCGTCGACCTGGGTGTATTTCTGCTTGCAGATGTAGCAGGGGCGCGCCTTGAGCAGGGTGCCCGCGCTCGCGCCGGAGGTCGACGAGCTGATCGGGATGCCCGCGGTCTCGTCGTCGATGCGCTGCGGGGATCCGGTCGCCGTCGCGGCGATGACCGCACGGTCGTTCGAGGAGATCTGCTCCCTGGCCTCGATGCGCCTGCGGTGCTTGAGCTTCTTGAACATGTGCCCGACCGCGCGCTGCACGGCGATGGAATCGGGGTGTTCCTTCTCCAGTTGCCCGGCGCGTTCCAGTACCCGCAGACAGGTCGCCAACTCATCCGGATCGATCATGTTCTCGGTCATCGGGGAGTGCGACATTCCTTCGTGCGACAGCGGTGGACGACATCTATTGTCGCATTGGCCGCGCGAGCGACCCGCTGGGTATCGTGATGGACCGTCGCCGCAACCGCGCGACGGCTTTCGACCTCGACGGAGCACCGCGATTTCCCCGCTGGACACCGACACCGCAGACGCGCCGCGCAGGCGCAGGCTCGAACCCGACGAGCGACGCGCGCAGATCCTGGCCTGTGCCATCGACATGTTCGGTGAGCGGCCGTACGCGGCGGTGTCGACCGCGGAACTGGCCCAGCGTGCGGGGGTGGCGCGCGGCCTGATCAACCACTACTTCGGCAACAAGCGCGACCTGTATCTGGCGGTCGTGCGGCGCATGGTGACCCTGCCCCGTCAGGACAAAGTGTCGATTCCCGACGGCACAGCGGGCGAGCGGGTCGACGCGATCGTGGGCTGGCTCCTCGACACCATCGCCGAACACGGCACCACCTGGGTGAAGGTCACCAGCCACGAGGGCGTCGGGGACGACCCCGAGGTGCAGCAGATCCTCGACCAGGCCGACGATGCCGCCGCCGAACGCATGCTGGTGATGATCGGCCGGGCCGATCTGGCAGACAGTGCGTCGTTGCGCGCGCTGGTCCTCGCCTACGCGGGCCTGGTGAAGGTCGCCGGACGCGAATGGATCACCCGCGCCACGCTCACCCGGGCGCAGGTCCATCAACTGCTGGCCGACACCTTGCTCACGATGATCACCGTGACGCTACCCAGCGTGCTGGCCGCCGAACCGAGCGAGCCCTAGGAATCGAGCGCGCGATCCGAGCGCGGCATCGCGACGGCGGCACTGTAGCGCTGTGGTCCGGCATGGCCCGGCGCGTGACCGGTGCGGCCGAGCGCCTGTTCGATCTTCTTCTCGCGGTGATGCTCGAACATCAACGCACCGACACCGCCGCCGATGAAGAGCAACGTCGCGATCCCGGCGACGACGGCCCACCCGGTGTGCTCGGTGCCCGCCGCGACGAGAGTGCAGGCGAGGCCGACGACGCCGATCGCGCACATGATGATGCCGGGGACGTTGTAATCGTCGGCCAGGAGATCACCGGCTTGGGCATGCCATGGTCGGTCTGCCGAAGGCGTGCTGGGGGACATGAGTTCTCCTCGCGAGCTCGGGGTGCGCGCAGTGGTTCACCTGATGATCAGCATGAACCCGTTCCGGCAGCAGGTGCAAAGGTGTTTGCCGGTTCGTTACTGGGGGAGATGAGGCAAGATCGCATGTTATGTCACTGTGACCCTATTTCGCGTTTGAGCTGCCATACCCGGCTCGGAGTCCCTATTCTCGTCGCGTAACCCGACGTCGCACCTGTTTCGTTGTGCGCGGCGGGAAGATCGGAGAGGGACCCGGGGTTGATGGCACGGTACGAGGAATGGGATGACGACCCCGAACTGGAATCCGATGATCGGCGGTGGGACGGGCAACGCTGGCCACAGGTGAGTAGCGACGGTGGGGCAGGCGGTCGCGGCCGGGACCAGCCGCGCGTGAATCCGTATGCGATGGTGGCGCTCGCCGCCGCGCTGGTGGTGCTGTTCCCGATCGCGATCGTGTTCGGGCTGTTGTCGTTCGGGCATCCGCGTGGGCGGGGGATCGCGGTGCTGGCCTTGCTGCTCGGCATCTCCGAGGCGGCGGTCGCGGTGGCGATCGGGCTCGCGGTGTTCGGTGGACTGGACGTGACCGTTCCGACGCTGGCGCAGACACAGTCGGTGACGACGACACCGTTACCGGTGTCGGTCACCTCCCACGGCACGCCGACGGCGACCGAGGCGGTCCCGGCGACGAGTCCCGTGGAGAAGGCCAGTGTTGTCGCCAAGGGCACGGAGTGCGCCGCGGAGAAGGCGGGTCTGCTCGGTGTCGCGGCAGACGGTGCAACCTTGCTGTGCCTGCAGGGGCCGAAGGGTTACACCTGGTCAGGGCCGTTCCGGGTGTCCGGTTCGTACTACACCGCGGGGGCGAGATGCGATCCGTCGGTGGACAAGTCGGGTCGCACCTCCGACAACCACGCGCTCGTGTGCGAGGGCAAGGGCAGTGCCGCGGTCTGGGCGCCCTGGACCAGCGAATAGGGTCAGTCCTTTTTCGCACGGCTCGGTTGCACGCGCGGCGGCTCGTTCGGCATCTTCGGGTACTGCGGCGGCCACGGTGCGTCCATGAGTCCCGCCGCCATATCGCGTTCCGACATTTCGAGCAGCGGCCGGATCGACTGCGGTGCCCGGTTCGCCCACGGATCACCCGATTCCGCGAGCCGTGCGGGCACAGTGGCGAGGGTGAGTTCGTCGGGGACCACGGTGTCGAGTTCGGCCCAGGTGATCGGCGTCGACACCTGACCGCCGACCTTCGGTCGCACTGACCACGCGCCGAACACGGTCTTGTGCGGTGCGTTCTGGTTGTAGTCGATGAACACCCGCGAACCGCGCTCCTCTTTCCACCACTGCGCGGTGATCTCCTCGGGGTACCGGCGTTCCAGCTCCCTGGCCAGCGCCACCGCGGCCGCCCGCACCTCGTAGCCGTCCCAGCGAGGCTCCAACGCCGAATAGATGTGCAGGCCACGCGAACCCGAGGTCTTGACCGACGAGTCGATGCCGAATTCGGCGAGCAGTTCGCGCGTGCGCACCGCCGCGTGCCGCAGATCGTCGAACGAGATACCGGGCGAGGGATCGAGATCGATCCGCAGTTCGTCGGCGATCCGCAGATCGGGCACGTGGTTGGGCCACACGTGAAAACCGAGGCAGCCCTGGTTCACCGCCCACAGGATGTGCGCGAGATCGTGAGCCACCAGCGCGTCGCTGGTGGTGCCGTTGGGCGTGGACACCTCGACGGTCTGCAACCAGTCCGGCGCCGACTTCGGCACCCGCTTCTGGAACCACGATTTCCCCGATGCCCCATCGGGATAGCGTTCCAGTAGCAGCGGACGGCCACCGATCACGCCGAGCAGCGGTTCGGCGACGGCGCGGTAGTAATTGACCAGGTCGAGCTTGGTCTCACCGCGTTTGGTGAAGTAGACCTTGTCGGGATTGCTGATCGTCAGCGCGCGGCCGTCGATGTCGAGTTCCACCGCCGCGCTCATCGGCCCGCTCCGAAGATCGCGTCGAGTTCGGCGGGTGCCACTTCGTCGAGTTGGGCGTAGGTACACGAATCCGGGGTGCGGTCGGCCCGGAACCGGGCCAGTCGCCCACCGTGACGGAAACGCCCGGACTGCACGTGCTCGTAGCGCACCTCCGCGACCAGTTCGGGCCGTAACGGTTCCCACGACAGGTCCTTGCCGCCGCTCCAGCGACTCTGCCCGCCGGGCATCTTGCCGTCGGCGTTCGCCTGCGCGGCGGCGTCGGCCCAGGTGCGCCATGGATGATCGTCGAGGGCGTTCTCGCGCAAGGGCGCCAGCTCACCCAGCAGTTCGCGGCGTCGCGCCGCGGTGAAACTCGATGCCACGCCGACGTGATGGAGGTTGCCCTCGTCGTCGAACAGGCCGAGCAGCAGCGATCCGACGCCCTCGCCGTCCTTGTGCATCCGGTATCCGGCGACCACACAGTCGGCGGTGCGTTCGTGTTTGATCTTGAGCATCACGCGCTTGTCCTGCAGATAGGCCAGATCGTCGGACTTGGCCATCACACCGTCGAAACCCGCGCCCTCGAACCGGGTGAACCAGTCCTGCGCCACGTCGGGATCAGCGGTGATCGGCGTGAGATGGATTCGGCCGGGCGCGGCCTCGAGCAACGACTCGAGCTCGCGGCGCCGCTGCGCGAACGGCTCGGCGGTGAGGTCGCGATCGCCGAGCGCGAGCAGATCGAAGGCGACGAAACTGGCGGGCGTCTCCACCGCGAGCTTGTTCACCCGGGAAGCGGCCGGATGCAACCGCTGCTGCAAGGTGTCGAAATCGAGCCCGTCGTCGGTGACGACCACGATCTCCCCGTCCACCACACAGCGATGCGGCAGCGCGGCTTTGAGCAGCTCGGCCAACTCGGGGAAATAGCGGGTGAGCGGGCGATCGTTGCGGGAGCCGAGTTCGATCTCGTCGCCGTCGCGGAACACGATGCACCGGAAGCCGTCCCACTTGGGCTCGTAGCTGAGCCCGGGTTCGCGCGGCATCGACGGCGTCGACTTGGCCAGCATGGGGCGCACTGGCGGCATCACCGGTAGATCCATCCGATCCTCCTCGCGGGTGTGTTCACCCGTATCGACGATGCGAGCACGCCCGATTCATCGGTGTGTGAGGCGATCGTAGGACGAGCCACCGACAGGTGCGCGGACATCGACTGTGTCGCGACTAGCTGTCCACGTGCACGTGCGGGCGGCGCCCCGGATCGGGTTCGGCGCGGCGGATGATCTCCCTGGTCACCGGTGCTACTTCACCTTCGCCGACGAACAGGAATCGCAGCAGGTTGACGATCGGATTGCCTTCGGTCCATTCGAAATACACGTGCGGTTCCAGCCCGGTCCGGTCGCGGATCGCGAACAGGATGGCCGCGACCGAGTTGGGCACGGCGGTGGCCTCGACGCTGAGAATGTGGTGGCGGCCCACCTCGACCGCGCTCACCCGCAGATCGGTGCTGAATTCGGAGGCATCCGCGACGATCACCTCGAGGAACAGGATCGAATCGGTGACCGGGATGTGGCTCTCCCAGCGCTGCACGCGTTCCTTCTCGTCGTACTCCTCGGGCCTGCGCTCGTCGACATCGTGGGTGACGATCCGGATGACGCCCGTCGCGGCCGCCCCATCGATCAACGCGCCCGCCTCGGCACTGAAACTCACCTCGATCGCCCGCAACTCGAACGCGCGATGCACCCGCGAAGCCAGCGACACCACGATCACGGCCAGGATGAACAACGACGCCAGGTGCACGCCCTCGGGCCGTTCGATGACATTGAGCACCGTGGTGTAGGTGAACACGATCGTGACCAGCCCGAACCCGATCGTCTTCGCGCGCTCGCGAGCGCGATGCGCCGACAGTGTCACCGCGACGGCGGCCGAGGTGATCAGCACCAGCACACCGGTCGCGTAGGCGGCGCCCTGCGCGTCGACATCGGCGTCGAAGTACCAGGTGATCCCGAACGCGATCACCGCGAACACCAGCACCAGCGGGCGCACCGCGCGCGCCCACTCCGGGGCCATGCCGTAGCGCGGCAGGTAGCGCGGCACCAGATTCAGCAGCCCGGCCAGCGCCGACGCACCGGCGAACCAGAGGATCGCGATGGTGGCGACGTCGTAGACGGTGCCGAACCCGTTGCCGAGGTATTCGTGGGCGAGGTAGGCCAGTGCGCGTCCGTTGGCCGAGCCGCCGGACTGGAATTCCTGCTCGGGAATCAGCACCACGGTGATGAAGCTGGACACGAGCAGGAACACGCTCATGATCAGTGCGGCGGTGGTGAGCAGCTTGCGGGCACCGACGATCCGGCCGCGCGGATTCACCGGGGTATCGCCCGGTGCGCCTTTGATCAGCGGCATCACCGCCACCCCGGTCTCGAAACCGGACAGCCCCAGCGCCAGCTTCGGAAACACCAGCAGCGCGACCCCGACCATCAGCCAGATATTGCCGTGCTCGGTCGTCATCGCGTGCGTCCAGTCGACGACCAGTCCGGGCGCGGTGAACACGTGCCACAGCCCGACCACGCCGACGATGGCGTTGAGCATGAGATAGACGGCCACCAGGAACACCGAGATACCGATCGCCTCGGCGAAACCTTTCAGGAACACCGCGGCGAGCAGCGCGAGCAACACCAACGTGATGATCAGCCGCTCGTCGTGCCAGCTCGCCGGCGTGAACGGGTTCTCCACGATGTGGGCGGCACCGTCGGCGGCCGACAGTGTCATCGTGATGACGAAGTCCGTCGCGGCGAACCCGAGCAGCACCAGAATGAACAGCTTGCCCGTCCAGCGCGGCAGGATATCGGCGAACATCGCCAGCGAGCCACCACCATTGGGGCTCTCCCGCGCCACCCTGCGATACACCGGCAGCGCGCCGAGCAGCGTCAACAGCACCAGGACCAGCGTGGCCAGCGGGGACAGGACGCCCGCGGCGACAGCGGCGATGCCGGGTTGGTAGCCGAGCGTGGAGAAATAGTCGACACCGGTCAAACACATCACCCGCCACCAGGATCGCTGATGCGGTTCGACGTGCTCGACCGTGCGCATCGGACCGGGCAGTTGCGCGTGGCCCGGTTCCTCGGTGCCGTCTAGCAGCCAGCGGGTGAAACCGGATCGCGTCACCGGGGCTCCTCAGCCTGATCGGTTCTCCGAACGCGAACCGCGCCCGGATCAGGCCGGAGTTTATGCGCTGACGGGCAATTCGCCCGGCAGGCGCGAGCTCAGCTGTCGAGCCAGCCGTGTTCGTCGGCGAAGGTGGTGAACCGGTCGCGGATGGTGATGATCTCGGCCGCGGTGAGCGCGGGGGAGGCCTCCAGTAGCAACTCGGTGATCTGCTGACGCAGTTCGTCGGGGCCCAGCCGGTCGCCGGACTTGCGTGCCTTCGGGGCGGCGGCAGTCTGGCCGACACCGGTCAGGTTGATCGCCTTGGGACCCCGATCGCCTTCGGTCACATCGAATTCGAACAGACGGCCCTGCCGCAGTTCGTCCTCGTCGAGGCCGATGTCGTTGACGTGCACGAACACATCGGGCCCGCCGTCGTCGGGCCGGATGAATCCGAAACCCCGTGAACCGTCGAACGACACCAATTTCCCGATGGACACCAACACACTCCTCGCTCCGCTTCCCGTCGCCACTCTAACGCGGCTTTTGGGCGTTTTCGCCCGGAAAGTGGAATTTCGGGGATTCGCGATGCGGTCGAGCCGACCGAGCACGGTCGCGATACGGTAACTGCGCGTTCATATCGAGTAGTTAGCGTTCCTCACCTGTCGAAACGGTGTGGAGGTTGTGGACGTGTGGTGAACCCCGGTGTGGGGACGAACTCGGGGGGATCGAACGCAGGGCGTGGTGTGCTGTCGGCGCGCACCGGAGGTATCCCAGTGTGTTCGCGGCCCGCCGCACCACCGGTTCTCGCGCCACGACCGCACCCGGACCGTGTGCCGCTCGCGCCCGCCCAGGAACGGATGTGGCACGCGGCGACGCGCGGGCGCTCGGCGGACTGGAATGTCGCGCGAGCCATCCGCCTGCGCGGCGCGTCCGTCGACGTCGCCGCCTTGCGTGCGGCACTGAAACTGCTTGCCGCGCGCCATGATCCGCTGCGCACGCGCTATCCGGCGACCGCGCGCGGCCCCGCGCAACAGGTGGTCGACCCCGACGACGTCGTACTCGACGTGGTCGAATGCCGCATCACCGAAGCCGAACTCGCGCCCGCGGTCGCCGCATCGGCGGAGCAACCGTTCGACCTCACCCGCGACCTGCCGATGCGGGCACGGCTGTTCGTGCTCGGCCCCGACGATGTGGTGCTCGCCCTTGTCGTGCACCACATTTCGGTCGACGGCCGCTCGATGGGCCCGCTGATCGGCGATCTCGTCACCGCCTATCTGGCCTGCTGTGCGGGTACCGCCCCGGGCTGGGCGCCGCTGTCGATCAGCTACGTCGACTACACCCTGTGGAAGCACGAGCAGCTCGGTGAGTTCACCGACGAGTGGAGCCGCGCCACCCATCAGCTGCGGTACTGGGCCAACGCGCTGGCCGGTCGCCCCGCCCTGCTCGATCTGCCCGTGCGCGCACAGCCGTCGACGCCGATCGACCCGGTTGCCGGTGCGCTGCTGCCGGTTTCGTTCGACGCCGCGACGCACGCCGGGCTGCTGCGGTTGGCGCAGGACGGGCGGGCGAGCCTGTTCATGGTCTTGCAGGCCGCATTCGCCCTCACCGTCGGCGCTTTCGCGCGCAGCGCCGATGTCACTGTCGCCACGGCGATTTCGGGTCGCGATCACCGGCGCCACGTCGCTGAACACCGTCCGCCGCGCCACCAGGGTGCTCGTCTGATCAGCCGCCGCGTTCCATGGCATAACCCGCGTCGCGCCACGCGACGATGCCGCCCGCGAGACTGAACGCGTCGTAACCGGCGCGGTGCGCGAGTGCGGCGAAACGCAGCGAGGTCTCACCCACCGGGCAGACGAACACGACCGGCCGCGACCGCGGGAACGGCACGCCCTGGGTGAGCATGTCGTCGAGCTGGTCGTCGCGGATGTTCAGCGCGCCGGGGACGTGTCCGACGCGGTAGGCCATCGCGCCACGGGTGTCGACGACGGTGGGTCGGCCGGTGCGGTCGAGTTCGGCCAGTTGCGTCGGTGTCAGGATGGGCGCGGTGTCGTCGGGGCTCGGCGGTGGCGGCGCGGTCGGCTTGCCGAACAGGTCCGGTCTGCGCTTGGCGAAATAGGACAGATACGGTTCGATCCGGTCGCACACGATCAGCACGGCAACCAGGGGTCTGTCTTCGGGTCGCGGGGCGGCGGCCAGGGTGCGTAACGCGGCGAAATAGCCCGCGCCACTGGTCGGTCCGGCGAGCACCCCGTAGCCGCGGACCAGGTCGAGGGTCGCCTCGATGGCAGCGCCGGAGTCGACGGTGACGATCTCGTCGTAGAAGTCCGGCCGGAACAGGCCGACGTCCCACATCTCGCGTTCGGAGCGGATGCCGGGGATGAAGTCGAACCGGTCCGACACCACCCCGACGGTGCGCAGCTCCGGATGGTGGGCCAGGAGGGC
Source organism: Nocardia sp. NPDC058658 (assembly GCF_042716665.1). Taxonomy (NCBI): domain Bacteria; kingdom Bacillati; phylum Actinomycetota; class Actinomycetes; order Mycobacteriales; family Nocardiaceae; genus Nocardia; species Nocardia sp. NPDC058658. The sequence goes on along the minus strand of NZ_JBHXRR010000001.1, from coordinate 163,381 downwards.
GGTCGCGGTGCCGCGCGTGGAACCGGTGGTGCCGAGCCCGCCGATCAGATAGTCGAGGTGGTCGATGCCCGCCTTCGCGAGGTCGGTGGCGATCTCGGTGCCGGTGCCGTCGTGGTGGGCCGCGATATTGCGCTCGTTCGTGTACTGCGAGGGGTGATACCAGCGGTCCGGTGCTTGACCGACGGTGTGTTCGATGACGGCCGAAACATCGTCGGCGGCATGCGGATCCGGGCATTCGGACAGGCCGGGAAGTTCCACGATCTCGGTGCCGAGCAGTTGCAGCAGTTGGCGCACCTCGCCCACCCTGATCCGATTGGTGACCGCGCGCAGCGGAATGCCGTGCAGCGCGCCGAGGACCCGCAGTGCTTTGGCGGTGTTGCCGCTCGATGCCTCGATGAACGACTGGCCGTCCGTGCCGATCCGGTCCAGGTCGTCGCGGATCATCGCCCAGGCGACGCGGTCTTTGACCGAACCGAAAGGGTTGTGCGACTCCAGTTTTGCGTACAGATCGACATCGGCCATTCCGTGAACGGCGGGATCGAGGCGCAGCAGGGGAGTATTGCCGATCAGCTCGGTGATGTGGTGGTAGACCATCACCGGTCACCGGGGCGATAGTCGGCGTCGGGACAGACCGCGAACCGCCCATCGTGGTGCAGCACAGCGACTTTCGGCGGTATCGGGTGCATGCCGGCCTGCGCGGCCGACAGATCCATGTGGTAGGCGGCGGTATTGGCGAAGACCACCGGATCGCCGGGGGAGGGCAACCGCTCGAGCCGCACCTGACGCTGGGTGATCAGGTCGCGCTCCAGGCAGAGCCGGCCCGCGAAAAACACGCCGACAGGACGGGTTTCGCCTTCTGTCGTCAGCACGATCGGATCGATGAGCACCTCCTGGTCGGCGGCGGTGACGGTATCGCGGCTGAGATCCAGATGCACCAGCGTCGTGCCGTTACCAGCGCGTTTGACGAATTCGACCTGCGCGACGGTGATGCCTGCGTGGTCGACCAACGCCTTACCCGGTTCGAGCCACAGGTCGAGCAGGTTGTCGGTGAGCACCGCCGCCAGAGCCCGTCCGCCGTGCCCGGGAAGCGGCGCGGCGAGTAGTTCGGCGAGGATCGTGGTGGCGGGTTCGGTGTTGGCGTACTTGTGGAACACCGGTCCGCCGTGCACCATTCCCTCCGCGACGTGATAGCCGAAAGTGTTGTGGCCCCAGTGCATCGCGGGCCCGCGCCCGAGCAGACCCGCCCGCAGCACACGGTCGTAGTCGTCGTACCCCGCGGCGTCGGCGGTGAAGACCTGGCGCAGGCCGCCGCCGATATCGAGCACGGTCGGCGCGAGACCGCGTGCGTAGGCGTGTTCGATCAGTTCGAGACAGTCACCGACGGCCTGCACCCGTTCGGTCGTCGCCGCGGTGTCGAGGTGAAAGGCGAAACCGAGCAGCCGCAACCGATCTCGGTGTCGAACGAGCAGATCGAGCGCCGCCGGGATCTCTGTCAGATCGATGCCGAACCGGCTCGGCGAGCTACCGGGAAAGCCGGAAACCCGCAGCAGTACGGGAACTTCCGAGCACGCGAGTTCGGCCAGCGTCGACAGTTCCCAGAGATTGTCCACGTTCACCGTCACCCCCGCCGCCACGACGGCCCGCAAAACCGCGCCCCCTTTGGGCCCGGTCATCTCGATCCGATCGGCCGGGAACCCTGCGGCCGACGCGGAACGCAACTCCCGCACAGACGCCACATCCACGGAAATCCCCGCGTGCGCGGCGGCACGGACGAACGCCGCGGACCGATTCACCTTGTGCGCATAGCAGATTCGATGCCGCAGACCCCGTTCGTCCAGCACGGCACGCAGTGCCGCGAGGTTGGCGGCGAAGACCTGCGGGAACACCAGGTGCAGGGGCGAGCCGTAGCGACGCAGCGCCGCATCCACACCCTCACGGTCGGCGAGGAACGCGGCGACGAGCGGATGCAGCGCGGCGGGAACGGCGGGCGGAATCATCCCACCGACGCGCCCGGCACCTGCGCGGGCACGTCGTCGACCGGGTTGTAGCCACCGTCACGCAAGGCCTCGAACACACGGAACCGGTTGCGCGGGCTCCGGATCCGAGCGATCACCCGCTTGGATTCCAGGTCGACCTCGACGACCGGGATCTCCATCGACTCGAGCAGTGCGGTGATCGTGCGGACACAGTGCCGACAACTCATATCGGGCACATAGAACACACCGTCGTCGTGCTCGGTGCCGGGCTGCGCCTCGCTCAGATCCTCGACCACTGTCACCGAGTTCGCCAGCACCGCGAACGTCTCGACGAACCGTTCGGCGACCGTGGCGAGTACGTGGACGCCCGCACCGTCGACATCGTGCTGCGTCGCGGCGAGACAGGTGGGGTGGACATCGGCGGGGAGCAGCGCGTACTGCCGTGAGATCAGGTCCAGGTCATCGTGGTATTTCGCGACGGCCGCCGCGGTGTCGAGGCCTTCCTCGGTCCTCGCGCGCAGCATCACCGCACGCGCGTCGGCGATGGTGGCGTCCTTCATCGCGCGCAGGACGGCAAGAGAATCGGCGGTGTAGCGCACGGACCCGTCGGGCTGGGCGGCCAAGCGCACCGGAATCATCCCGCGCCGGAACGTCGAGGCCTGTAACTCCCAGAACCAGCGGGTGGCCACGGCGGTGAAGATGCCGGAATCATGGATGCCCCTGGCGAATTCGACGACCCCGCGATAGGGAGTGTCGGCGGCGATCAGTCCGTGCTGGACCAGCGCGCGTCCGGTGGCCTCGATCCCGACCCGGAAGATCTCGTGCGGATCGTGATCGGTGGTGGTCGCGGCAAGGACAGCGTGATCGTGGGCGGGCAGGGCTTCGGCCCGCTCCGATAGACCGGAGGCGGCAAGGGAATGCCACAGTGCGAGAACGGTTTCCCGTGCGATCACCGCGAGCTCAGGGCCCGCGCCGGCGGTATGGAAGTACCCGGTGTTGGGGATGCCCGCGCTGTCGGTCCAGGTGAGGCGGTGGGTCGCGCTGGTCACCTGGTCGGGCCGGCACGGTCGCATGAACCGTTCCAGGTACATCCGCTGTGACTGCGTCGAGGTGGCACCCGGTTCCGGCCGTAATGCGGTGGCATGGAAAGAGATACGGACCGGAGGTGGCGGGTCGGTGGCGGCGAAGAGCCCGGGCGCGGCCAGTCGGGCCAGTATCCGGGACGCGGCGCGGCGATCGTGGTGCTGCACGGTGGGGGTACCCATCGTTCCTCCTCGGCGTCGGGGCAGGTCAGCGCCCGTGCCCGGCAATGCCGGACACACAGGCGAGGAATCGGTCGATCTCGTCGAGGGTGTTGTAGAGCTGCGTACTCACCCGCACCGAACTGCTCCCGGCATCGGCCGACGGCACACAGTGCGCACCGGTCCGCACCATGAATCCGCCATCGGCCAGCACGAACCCGAGATCGGCCGCGCTTATCCCGTCGAGAGTGAACGAGACGATCCCGTAGCCGACGGCGCACGGGGCATGCGCGGGCCCTGGCAGGAAATCGATCCCGGGAATCTCTCGCAGACCGTCGATGAGGCGCAGCGTGAGCACCCGGTTGTGCGCGGCGACAGCGAACCTGTCGAGTTCGTCGAGGAGATCGAAAGCCGGTGCGAGGGACAGTATTCCGGGAATGTTGTAAGTGCCGCCCTCGAGGAGTTCGGGCATCCCGGTGCCGACGAGACCGGCTTCGCTGATCCTGACCCCCGAGTGCCCGCCCGGCAGGAACGGGCGCAGCCTGTCGTGTACCCGGCGGTGGCAGTACAGCAGCCCCGTGCCGGGCGCGCCGAACATCTTGTGCCCGGCGAAGACCGCGAAATCGGCGCGCAAGTCGGTCACGTCGACCGGTAGGTGCCCACCGCTCTGCGAGCAGTCGAAGCACAGCAGGATCTCGGGATCGATCCGCCCGTGCAATTCTTCGAGCGTGGTGAGCCCGCCGTACACGTGATGCAGGTGGCTGGTGGTAATGAGGCGGGTACGCGGCCCGATCTGCGCGAGAATGTCCTCGACATCGGCCTCGCCGGTCGCGGTGCTTCGATAGGGGCGCAACACGATCCGACGGCCGAACCGGGCCATGGTGTCGCGCAGGTGGTGCCACGGCAGCACATTGGCGGCGTGATCATCGGGGTTGTAGAGGATCTCGTCGCCGTCGTCGAGCGCGGCCAGCCCCCAACTGTGCGCGATCGCGCCGAGCGCGGTGGTCGCGCCACCGGTGAACACGATCTCATCGGAACTCTGAGCGCCGACGAAACCGGCCGCGCGGGTACGGACACCGGCGATCTGCGCCGACAGCGACGTGGCCCACCCGTAGGCGCCCCGACCGGCATTGGCGGTCTGGCTGCGGTGGTAGTCGGTGACGGCCGCGATGACGGTATCGGGCTTCTGTGTCGTCGCCGCACTGTCGAGATAGACCACCGACGGATCGGCGAGGGCGGGAAACCGCGCGCGAATCGACGCGGGCACCGGGGTGGGCGCGTGCCGCATCACCGAGGCTGCGGCGAGCTCGGGCCGGGCGGGGTGCACCTGTTCAACGATACGCACCAGCGGTACGGCTCGCGAAGAATTCTCAGGCGCAACACATTTCGTCGGTTGCGCTCAGTAGTTGCCCTGCAGATACTCGACCAGGTGCTCGCGCTCGGCGGCCAGCTCGGTGATCTCGCTCTTCACCACATCACCGATACTGACGATGCCGATCAGCCGCTCGGACTCCACCACCGGCATGTGCCGGATCCGGTGCTCGGTCATCACATCGCGCAACGACGACACATCGTCGTCGGGCCCACAGGTGCGCACCCTGGCGGTCATGATGTCGCTGACCGGCCGATCCAGCAGCTCGGCACCGTGGGCGTGCAGATGACGCACCACATCGCGTTCGGACACGATGCCCGCGATCTGCCCACCGTCGGGAGACACCACCACCGCGCCGATATTGTGCGCGGCCAGCGCGGACAGGAGGTCGCGCACCGTGGTCTGTGGTGGCACCGTGGTCACCGTCGTGCCCTTATGACGCAAGATCTCCGATATACGCATCCGCGCACCACCTGTCCGGATCGGTCGTTGCTGCCGAGTATGACCGGTCAGCACCGGCCTGACCAGCACATCGACGTCACGACCGGACTATTCGTCGTCCAGCCCCGCGGACAGATACGCCGCTGCGGCCAACCACTGGCGACACTGCGGGCCGTGGATGTCGTGCTGGCGCAGCATCTCGCGCGCCTGACGGTAGGTGAGCCCGTTCGGCTCGTCGCTACACGCGGTGGGTACGCCCGCGACGGCGAGGTGTCGCTGAAACGGACTGCTCATCGAAGTCCCCTCCCATCCGGCGACGGGAGGTTCGGCCGGCTGGGAGAGCCGACGTGCCTCCCGATGATCTTGCGGCCTGAGTCTACGGGCGGTTCGTTTTCAAATGCAAGCACATCTGCACGTTCGTCGACGCCGTGTCGGGCCGCGATGGGTTGTGGCGCTGAGGAATTCAGGGGGCTGGACGAGTCTGCCGAAGCGTGCCCCCGGTCATGACATCGGGTAAGTACCGACCGGTGCGCGGTGGCGTTTCGCGTGTTAGTGTCCCCATCGCGCAAAGCAGATGCAAGAACGTTTGTGCGTGCATCTGCAATTTTCGTACCGTTGGGCACATTCGAGAACGAGGAGTGCGGAATGTCGGGAATGCAGCATGATCAGCGCGAACGCCCGGGACCCGGCGCGTGGCGCAAGAGCACCTACAGCAATCCGAGCGGAAACTGCGTCGAGGTCGCCGAAGCCGCCGACGGTTCGGTCGCCGTGCGCAACTCGCGCGACCCGCACGGTTCGGTGATCTTCTACACCCGGCCCGAGATCGACGCGTTCATCCGCGGCGCGAAGGCCGGAGAGTTCGACTACCTGACCGGGTAATCGGTAGCATCTGGGTCCATGACGGCTGAACCCGACGAGATCGGTCGCGTACAACCTGTTGTCGACCGTGGCCCCACCGTGTTGCGCATCGCACTCGGTGGTCAGTTGCGCAAGCTACGCGAGGGTAAGGGCATCACCCGCGAGGCGGCGGGCGACGCGATCCGCGGCTCGCACGCGAAGATCAGCCGGCTGGAGTTGGGCCGCACCGGGTTCAAGGAACGCGACATCCGGGACCTGCTCACGCTCTACGGCGTGCACGATCCCGTCGAGCGGACCGCGTTCTTCGAATTGGCCAGGCAGGCAAGCGAACCCGGCTGGTGGCATCGCTACAGCGATCTGCTGCCGTCGTGGTTCAGCACCTACCTCGGGCTCGAGCAGGCGGCCAGCCAGATCCGCACCTACGAGGCCCAGCTGGTGCCAGGCCTGCTGCAGACGCCGGAATACACCAGGGCCATCGTCACTCTCGGCGTCGACGACGCCGAAACGGACCGTCGTGTCCAGGTTCGGCAGAAGCGCCAGGACGTCCTGCGCCGCACCGACCCGCCGGTGGTGTGGGCGGTGATCGACGAGGCCGTCCTGCATCGGCCGATCGGTGGGCGCGAGGTACACCGGGCGCAGCTGCGCTACCTGGTCGAGCTCTCGGAGCTGCCGAATGTGACGGTGCAGGTGCTGCCGTACGCGGCCGGTGGGCATGCCGCGGCGGGTAGTTCGTTCAGCATCCTGCGTTTCGGGGAGCCGGAACTGCCCGACATCGTCTACCTCGAGCAGCTCACCAGCGCGCTCTATCTCGAGCGGCGCCAGGATCTGGCGCTGTACCTGTCGGTAATGGATCAACTCAGCGTGCAGGCACTGCTGCCGGACCGTTCGCGGGAAGTCCTGCTCGAATACGCCGAGAGGGACTGACCCGTTACCGGAGACTGACCCGTTACCGGAGACTGACCAGTAACTCAGTAGCGGATACAGCCGGCGGCGATGCGCCAGAAGGTATCGGGGGTCAGCATCTGCAGATCCCAATCGTCGGCCAGTTCGTGGGCGGTGCTCACGATCCGGTCGATATCGAAATCGTTGCGAGTCGCCGCGCCGGTGGATTCCACGGCATCGATGACGAAGGCGACCGCGCTTTCCCTCGACCATCGTGCGGTGCCGTGGGTCGTCACCGCGTGATCAGCGAGGCTGAAACGCCCCGTGGTGTTGTTCATGTCAAAGCCCCTGTGCTGCTCAGGCAGTGGCAAACTCGAGGCAATCGTCACCTCGGGTGCGCCGCTCGCGGCCTCCCCTTACTATCCCCTGAATTGTGTTGCGGCCCTGAGTTTAGGACGGAGTCACTTTCGGATGCAAGCACATCTGCACGATCGATTCCGTCTCGATGCGGTGCATTTCCCGGCTTCTGAGCGGCGAATTCGGGTTCATGTCACAGCCTCGGTCGCGGGCGGTGCTCGAAAAGTGGCGTGACCGGCGGCTCGCGGTGTTCACCGGATGGCGACGCCGGGGTGCGGGCCGGCGAAAATCGTACCCTACAAGCGAAATTGCCTGGAACAGTTAATTTCTGGTTATCGAATGTCGGCGACGGCGGACGCGATCGGCTGCGTTCCGGAAACCAGCTCGAGGGTGCGCCGAAAAGTGTTGTCCGCGACCAAGATCGACGCGAGCGTCGCGGCGACGTCGGCGCGCGGCACCGAGGCGCGCGGAATCGGCGGCGGTCCGAGCGTGATCAGACCGTTGCCTTCGGTGTCGGTGAGCAGGCCCGGTCGCAGGATCGTCCAGTCCAGATCGCGTGACCGCAGATCCTCTTCGGCGCGGGTCTTGGCGTCGATATAGGCGGCCCACACCTCGTCGGTCCCCGGTGCGGGCGGGCTGCCCGCGCCCATGGTCGAGATCTGCACGAACCGCGCGACGCCGGTGTGCTCGGCGGCGTCGGCCAGCTGCACAGAACCGTTGAGATCGACGGTGTACTTGCGCGCGGCACCGCTGCCAGGCCCGGCGCCCGCGGCGAACACCACCGCGTCCGACCAGGCGACCGCGGCCGCGAGGTCGGCGGGGGTGTCGCGCTCCATGTCGTAGATGACCGGGACGCCGCCGGTCGCGGCGATATCGGCGGCCTGACCCGGTTCGCGGATGAGCGCGTGGACCTGGTCGCCGCGCCGGGTCAGCAGCTGGGCAAGCAGTAGCGCGATCTTGCCGTGTCCACCAGCGATGACGATGCGCATGGGGTGCTCCTATCAGCGTTCGGGGCCGCCGGGATTGCAGTTCGCCGACACCGTGGCCTGATAGCCGACGTCGGGGCGCCACGGTTCGAGATTCCAGCTCGGTTTGTCGGGTGCCACCATCCTGGCCCACACCCAGTGGCAAAGGAACTGGTCACGCATGCCCGGCGCGTCGGCGTCGGCGTCGAGGGCGCGGACCTCCTGCCAGGCCAGCTCGTCGGTGCCGGGTGCGGCGGTTTTTCGCCCGGCCTGGGTGGGGAAGACGAGTAGGCGGGGGCCGTCGACGTTCTCGGTCCACGTCACGTGATCGATGAGCGGTAGACCCGCGTACGGATCGACCGGGGTTGTCCGGGGTGCGATGGTGGCGGGCACGCGCGTGGTGGTCGTTGTCGTCGTAGGAGGAGCGGTGGTGGGATCCGCGGTGTCGTCTGAGCCGCAACCGGTGAGGACGGCCGCCGCGGCGAGCGCGAGCCCGAATTGCCACCGTGCCAACGTTCGCCCTCTCTGTCACCGCGGGTCCGCGTGCGCCCGCCTCGCCAGCCTAGTGTGCTCGGCGGTGCGGCGCCGCGACCGTCAGTGCCACAGGGATCGACACGGCAGTCGGCGCAGGCCGGGGCCGACCTGTCCGTCGACGGTCACCAGCAGGCCGGAATGCACGGCCGCCGAGGTGAATTCCCATGCCTCGGCTTGAGTCGCCGCGTATTCCAGGACCAGTGCGTCCTCGGGCGTCGGGCCGTCGAAGTAGACCGTGATCCGCCGGGTCGGTATCTCGTTCGGGTCGATGCGGTGGAGGGTGGCGGCGATGTTCTCGTCGGTGGGAATCATGGCGTGCTCCTTTCGCCCCGGCACTGGTGAGCGCCTTCCTACTCGACGGTAGGTCTTGCACCATCGAGCGGAACACGTTCCGATTTCGCTTGGAGATCTCACAATCGGACTGTCGCCGTGGCGGTGCGTCCGCATATCGGAGCTCCCTGCTCCCGGTCACAACTTCGGATGGGCGAGGTTGTGAGCTCCGCCGATGTTCGGTGTGACCCGTCGACGAGGAGCCACGGTACCGGCGATGATCGCTCACGACAGCAGCGACACGGGAGGGACAGCCGCATGATCTGGGTTGCCGCGGCACGACATACTCGGCCGCGACGAACACTATTGGCCTGCCTGGCGGCAGCGGCGGTTCTCGCCGTCGGTTCCGCCGGGGCGGGACACGCAACACCGCTGTACCCGACTGCCGATTCCGACCCCTTCTACAGCCAGCCGGCCGATATCGCCGAGAGCAAGCCCGGCGATGTCCTCGGCGTGCGGGCGATGCCCCCACTGGCGATGTTCCCCGACACCACGATCACCCTGATCCAGTTCCGCTCCACCAATTCCGCGGGCGAGCCGATCGCCGCGACGACCACGGTGCTGCAGCCGAACAACCATCGCCCCGACGCCCCCGTGCTGTCCTATCAGCACATCATCAACGGTCTCGGCACGCGCTGCTCGGTGTCGAAGGTTCTCTACACCGACGACCCGGACCTGATGGTGCGCGAGGCGGTGGCCTGGAACTACGCGCTCAAACGCGGATGGACGATGGCCGTGCCCGACCACCTCGGGCCCAATTTCGCCTATGGCGCAGCCAAATTGGGCGGTCAGGTGACCCTCGACGGCATTCGCGCGGTGCGCCAGGTGGAGCAGTTGCGCGTGGCGGGCAGCCGGGTCGCGATGGCCGGGTACTCCGGTGGCGGCATGGCGACGGCGTGGGCGGCGGCACTGCAGCCCGAGTACGCGCCCGAATTGGAGATCGCGGGTGCGGCCATGGGTGGGGTGCCGATGAACCTGGTCTCGATGCTGGAGGGCCTCGGCTTCGGATCGCATCCGGTCTTCGGACTCGCGCTGGCCGCGGGGATCGGCCTGGAACGTGAATATCCGCAACGGTTTCCGATCAGCGAGCAGATGAACGCCAGCGGCCTCGCCGCCCGTGCTTCGATCCGCGACGCCTGCACCAACGACATTCTCGGCGCCGGCGCGGGCCGCGGCATCCTCGACTTCGCGGCCACGACCTCGCTGGTGGAGGATCCCGAAGCGCGCGCGGTGGTGGAGGAGAACAGCCTCGAGCTGTATCCCGGTGCGCCGACAATGCCTGTCTTCGAATGGCATTCGCCGATCGACGGACTCATCCCGGTCGAGGCGATCGACTCCACCATGGATCGGTGGTGTGCTGCGGGCGCGAAGGTCGTCAGCCAGCAGACACCGACCCCGGACCACCTGACCGCAGCTGTGCTCGGACTGCCTTCCGCGCTGAGTTGGCTCGAAGCCCGGCTGCAGGGGGAACCGGCACCCAGCACCTGCTGAGTTCGGTTCGTTCGACCCGGATCCGCACCCCCCGAGGCGGATCCGGGTCGAATCATGTCGGCACAGGCGATTCTTGTTGCGATACAGCAGCATTGCGCACACGACTCGAGCACAACGCCGAAGTTCTTTCACCGCTGCCCGTAGCGTGAAGGATCTGACGACGGCGCGGTGGGGGAGTTTCGGCGGGGGTCGGAGCACCGCATAGTGGCACGTCATCGACGAATCCGTTGCCACCCGAGGATGTGTGTGCCATGAGATCTGTTCGAGTACTCGTCTGTTCGATCCTGTTGCTGTTCCCGTTCGCGGCAGGCACCGCCGCCGCCGATCCGCCGCCGACCCAGGAATTTCCGGTCCCACAGCTGGGGACTCCCGGCTTCCTGCCCGATCTGCAGCGCTGGATCGACCAGGTGATTCCGTCGCCGATCCAGCCGAACGCCACCGATCCGGCCGCGGAACTCGCGGCACTGCACGCGGCGGTGCTCCCGTCGGCAGTCGGCGATCCGATCTTCGACGAGTGGCCCGCAGGCCTCGAGGGACTGTCGCCCGGTGACCTGATCGAAACCCGTGACATCACCGCGACCGCGGCCTGGCTCACCCTGGTGCCCATCCGCTCGGCGACCCTGCTGAAATTCCGCACCGACGATTCGCAGGGCAGACCGTCCTACTCCACCGCGACCCTCATCGTGCCCGCCACCGACTGGACCGGCCCCGGTGATCGTCCCGTGCTGGTGAACAACCTGCCCATCGACGCGCTCGGTCGCAAGTGCACGCCGGGTTACTCACTGGCACACGGGCTTTCGTCGCAATCCAGCGCCACCGAGTTCATCCCACCGACCACCCAGCTGGCGGTGTTGCGCGGGTACGCGGTGTTGGTGCCCGACCACCAGGGCCCGTGGATGGCCTATGCCGAACCGTATGTCGCCGGGCACGGGATCCTCGACGCGATCCGGGCGGTGCGCGGCCTCGACCCGGTCACCTACGGCGCGAGCCGCTTCGCGATGACCGGCTATTCCGGCGGCGCCATCGCCACCAACGGCGCGGCCAAGCTGATCGATTCCTATGCACCCGAACTGGCCGAGGTGATCGTCGGCGCGGCACTCGGCGGTGTCCCCGCCGATTTCGAAATGCTCTCTCGGACCATGAATGCCAACCTGGCCTCCGGAGTTTTTATGGCCGCGACCTTCGCGATCGGCCGGGAACGGCCCGAAATCCTCGCCGCGATGAACAATCTCGGGCGTTGGGTCACGACCTCGGTGATGAAAGATACGTGTCTGAGCATCTTCGCGATTCCGGGGATTCTGCATCTGCCCATCGATGTGGGCGCCAATATCGCCGACCCGCTGCGTTCGGAACTGGCCACCGACATCTACGAGGCCACCCGGATGCAGGGCATGCGCTCGGCCACTCCGCTCTATATCTACAACGGTGACCAGGAGTGGTGGATTCCCGCTGAAGGCGCGCGCAATCTGTACGCCGAGCAGTGCGAACTCGGTGCGACCGCGGTGTATCGGGGCGTACTTGGCGAACACCTCATCGGCGCGGCGACCGGTTACCCGGAGGCGATGCTGTGGCTCGACGAGCGGTTGCTCGGAATCCCCGCGCGCGGAGAATGCTGAACATTTTCCTGTGCGCTGTCATGGCAGTTTTCGAACAGGTGTGGTGACCTGCCCAGACCGGGCGTGACAATCGTCTCGTAATGAATTCCTCGGCTTATGTTTTGGGCGGTTTCGACAAGCCATTCGTTCTCCCGGCAGGAAAGGGCGACGAATATTCGAATCGCACAGGAAGACAAGTCAACACATGAATTCTCCCAGTCGCAGGCGCACGCTGCACACGGCGGTAGTCGCCGGAGTCGGCGCTCTCTCCATGGTGCTCACCGGGCCGGGGGCGAGCGCGGCTCCCACCGCGGCGCCGACCGAGCAGGATCTCGCCGCCATCATCTCCGAAGGCCGCCAGGTCGCCGGGACCGGTTCGGCGTGCGACTCCGGCAGTGGTGCCGGATCCGGTAACGGGTCCGGCGACTGCTACGGCGGTTCGGGTTCCAGCTCGGGTTCCTCGGGCGGCTACTCCTCCGACCCCGGTGGCTACGGGCCCGCGGCGACCTCGTTCCTCGCCGCGTTCGGTTACGGCCTGCTCAACCCGGACGCGGGTGCCCCCGGCACCAACGACTGGAACTGCAAGCCCACCGAGGCGCACCCCCGCCCGGTCGTGTTGTTGCACGGCACCTGGATGAACGCCTACAACGGCTACGCCTACATGGGTCAGCCGATCAAGGACGCCGGCTACTGCACCTTCACGTTCAACTACGGCCGTTCCAGCATGGTCGAAGGTGGCGGGCTCGGTGCGTTCCTGCCCGGTGTGATGGGTACCGGCTACATCCAGGACTCGGCCAAGCAGACCGCGGCGTTCGTCGACCGTGTTCTCGCGGCCACCGGCGCCGACGAGGTCGACATCATCGCCCACTCGCAGGGTGGGTCGATGGCGAACCATTACACCAAGTTCGAAGGCGGTGCTGCCAAGGTCAAGAACCTTGTCACCTACGGCGCGACCCACCACGGCACCAGCCTCGACGGCATCGGCGCTCTGGGTCGCATGATCAACAACCTGGGTATCGACATCCTGGGTCTGATCGAGATCTTCGTCGGGCACGCCGGCATCCAGCAGACCATCGGCTCGGATTTCGTCAACAACCTCAACGCCAACGGTGACACCATCGCCGGCGTCGACTACACCGTTGTCGGTACCCGGTACGACGAAGTGACCAACCCTTACGACCTGACCTTCCTGAAGGCAGGCCCCGGCGCGACCGTCAACAACATCACCCTGCAGGACGGTTGCGAGCAGGACATCTCCGATCACCTGACGATGATGTACTCGCCGCGTGCGCTGTCGATCGCTCTGCGGGCGCTCGACCCGGTGCAGAACCCGCAGTTGGCCTGCGCGTTCAACCCGTGGCTCGTCGGTGGCGGCGGCTCACTCTGACCCGCTGACCACGAAAGAAGGCGCTGTCCACAGTGTGGACAGCGCCTTCTTTGTGTCTGCGGTCAGGCCGCGGGAACCGAACGGTAGCTGCGCGCGACGAGCGCCGAACGCAGGTACCACAGCCCCGACGGCTGGGTGGGATCGAAGCCGGTGAGCTGGCCGATCCGCTTGAGCCGGTAGTCGACGGTGTTGGTGTGCACGTGCAGCACGCGCGCGGTGCGCTGGCGGTTGAGGTTGTTGGCGATGTGGCGCTGCAGGGTTTCGAGCAGCTCGGGGTACTGATCCAGCGGATCCAGCAGCGAGCCGAGGAATTCGCGGCCGGGGCCGGGGCGGGTCAGCTGGTATTCCAGGGCGAGCTCGTCGAACCGGTACAGACCCGAGGTGACCTCGAGTCGCTGCACCATATCGAGGAGTTCGTGGGCCTGGTCGGCGGCGTCGGGCACCCCGGTGGTGGACGTTTCGACCATCGCGGCGGTGATGCCGACTTGCGCGGCCTGCGACAGCTGCGCGACCAGGGCGACCAGCCCTTCCTTGTCGAAGGCGTCGGCGGGGATCAGCACGGTGCCGCCGTCCACGCTGAGCAGCGACAGCGCCGAGTCGCCGCAGCGTTTGGCCAGTTCGGCCTGCACTCGGCGCAACTTGCGGCGGGCGACGACCTTCGAATCCAGCGCCGGGTTGGCTTCCTCGCGGTGCTGCGGGATCGCCAGGGCGAAGACCGCGTAGGTCTCGGCGATGGTGATGCCGCATTCGCGGGCCATCGTCGAGGTGCTGTGGCCACCCAGCAGGGCGGAGGTGAGGGTGTGGACCGCGGTGTGGTGTTCGCTCACAACGCCGCGCAGCTCGCGCACATAGGCCATCGAGATCTGGGCGGTGATGGTGTCGAGCAGTTCCATCACGACCTTCACACCGCCGACGAGGCTGTCGAAGTCGTTGCCCGACGCGCTCGAGATCACCAGGTCCAGGCCCATTTTGAAGCCCTCGGCGATGGAGTGGTGGATCGTGTCGATCGGCACGCCTTCACGGGCCCACGCACTGGCCGCGTCCTGTAGGCGCTGCAGCTGGCTGGGGACGTCACGCCCGTCGAGCATGCCGACCGCGAATTCCAGGCAGATCCGGGTGATCGTGGTGACGTCGCCGGAGATGGCGTCGCCCGGCAGCGTGCCGCAGGGGGCGACGTTGGCGACGAAATGGCCGACCATCTGCCGAGACAGTGCGCGAACGTCTTTGAGTGGCAACGACATCGGTTTGCCCGAGACGGTCAACGACGGTCGGGGTGGATTATGGACGGACATCTGTGTTCCCTTCGCCAATTTTCGGCTGTACCCCCCGCTGTCCAGCGAACCTCACCCTAACGAACTACAAAGGAAACCGGAATGGATTGTCAGGTTCTGGGTACGCCGCGCACCGGCACGGGCTCCGGTAGTGACAGATCACAAGTCTGGTTCTTCGCTATCAGTGGTTGTAGAGTTCAGCGCCATGCGACCTCCCGTCCGTTGTCTGGTCTGGGAACTGGACGAGACCCTGTGGGAGGGTGTCGTCCACGACGAGACCGGCACCACGCTGCGCCCACCCGCACTGCGCACGCTGACCACACTGAGCGAGCGCGGTGTGCTGCACGCCGTCGCCGCACGCGGTGACCGAGCCAGAACCATGCGCACCCTCTATCGCCACGGCGTCTACGAGATGTTCTCCGCCGTCGAGGTCGGCTGGGGCCGCAAGTCCGCCTCGCTCGTCCGCATCGCGGGCACCCTCGGCCTCGGCCTGGACGCCCTCGCCTTCCTCGACGCCGAGCCGGTCGAACGGGCCGAGGTCGCCCGCGCACTGCCGATGGTCCGGTGCTACGCCGCCCGCAATGTCGACATGCTCCCGCTACTCCCGGACTTCCGCCACGACCTCACCTCCGGCCGAGCCCCCACCCCACCCCTCGGCTTCGCCCGCGTCCCCGCCCTCTGACCAGTACCAACGCGCCGATCCGGCTCGCCGACGAGGCGAATGCGCACTGTCCGCACATGTGCATCGAATGCCACAATGGCCGGAATCGGGTCATTACGTCGACGGCAGTAGCGACAGCGTGAGCGCACCCAACCGTTCCGGCGAGGCCACGACGTCGTAAGCCACGATCCGCCCCTCGTGCACAACGAACGTCACGGCGAACACCGGCCCGCTCGCTCCCGCCACCACCAGACCCGGTCGGCCGTCGACGAGTACCAGCACCGCATCCCGCGACCGCCGCCGCAGCGCGAGCGCGCCCTCGGCGACCGCGCGGGCTCCCCGCACGACCAGGGCCATCCCCGGCGAGAGTGCCGCCGGATCGGCCGTGCGCACCACCTCCGGCGCGAGCACCGCCAGCAGTCCGCCCAGATCGCCCACACGAGCAGCCCGCACAAAGGCCGTCACCGCAGCCTGATGCGCGGTCAGCTCGCTCGGTTCGATCCGGGCGGGCGCGTGCACTCGAAGCCGCGCGCGACTGGCGAGCTTCTTGGTCGTCGCGGGTGTGCGCCCCAGCATCGGCGCGATGTCGGCGAACGGCACGGCGAACAGATCGTGCAGCACGAACGCGACCCGTTCCTCGGGACCGAGTGTGCCGAGGACGACGAGCAGTGCCCGCCCTACGGAATCCGCTCGCAGCGCTTCGGCTTCGGGATCCACCCCGTCCCCGGTCGCCGCCTGCGCGGGAGTATCCGCAGACGCGACCTCGGCGCGACGGGTGCGGGCGCGCAGCATATCGAGGCAGATCCGCGACACCACCGTGGTGAGCCAGCCATCCAGATCGGCGATCTCGGTCTCGGTTCCGGCCAGCCGTATCCAGGCCTCCTGCACCGCGTCCTCGGCGTCGGCCGTCGAACCCACCATCCGGTAGGCGATGCCGCGCAGCCGATCGCGCCGCTGTTCGAACGCGCGCGCTGCGGCTTCGGGCCGATTTGCGCGCATCGGTCACCTTTCGCTCATGCCGGTCGTCCTTGGAGTGAACGGCACTCGCCGTCCGGCGGCTTCCACGATGTCAGAGGCGCCGATCACTCGGAACCGGAGGACCTGATCCCGATGCACACCACTTATCTCATCGTCACCGTGCTCGCCGCGGCAGCAGCGCTGGCGGCCGCGCTGATCGATGTCGTTCGTGCCGATTGGGTGCGCGAGAACATGCGCCAGTACGGCATCGCGCCCTGGACGCTCCCCCCGTTGGCCCTGATCAAGGCGGCGGGTGGGCTCGGTCTGCTCGTCGGCCTGGCCTATCGGCCGCTGGCGGTCGCCGCCGCTGCGGGGCTGGTGCTGTATTTCCTTGCCGCCGAATTCACGGTGCTGCGGGCGCGCCGGTACGGGGATCTGGGCTACCCGCTGCCCTATCTGCTGATCGCGGCAGCTTCGCTGGGTCTCGCGGCAGCGTGAAAAATGCTGGTGGCGCACCGTTTCCGGTGCGCCACCAGCGATCAGATCAGGCCTCGGACAGGATGAAGTCCGCTGCCTGTTCGCCGATGAAGATGGCGGGGGCGTTGGTGTGGCCGCGGATGATCAGCGGCATCACCGAGGCGTCGGCGACGCGCAGACCCTGGACGCCGCGCACCTTCAGATCGGGGGTGACGACGCTGGCGGCGTCGGTGCCCATCCGGCAGGTGCCGACCGGGTGGTAGAGGGTGTGCGAGAACTGTTCGATGGTCAGCGCGATGGCGGCCTCGAGATCCTCGGGTGCCTCGGGCGGGTAGATCAGCGCGCCGAGTGCGCTCTTGAGCGCGGGCTGCCCCGCGAGCCCGGCACACAGCCGCAGCCCGGCGGTCAACGCGGCCCGGTCGGCACCGTCGGCATCGGACAGATACCGCGGATCGATCACCGGCTTGGCGGCCGGATCGGCCGAGGCGAGACTGATCTTGCCGCGACTGCGCGGGCGAAGCAGAATCGCCCCGAGCACCACACCGTGCTCGGTGGCTTCGACCAGACCCTCGTGGTAGAACGGCGCGGGCGCGTAGATCAGTTCCAGATCGGGGTGCTCGAGCTCGGGCTCGCTGCGCACGAAACCGTACGCCTCACCGACATTGGAGGTGAGCATGCCGCGATGCCGAACCAGGTAGTTGATCAGCTCGAGTGGCTTCTCCGCGTCGAACAGCGAGTCGCCGTCCACGCTGTAGCCGAGCGCCGAGATCAGATGGTCCTGCAGGTTGGCGCCGACCTCGGGGGAGTGGGCGACCACCTCGATGCCGTGTTCATTGAGGTCGTCCTGATCGCCGATGCCCGAAAGCTGCAGCAGCTGAGGACTGTTCACCGCGCCACCGCACAGGATGACCTCGCGCTTGGCGCTCACCGTGCGGGTTTCGTCGCCACTGTGGTACTCGACACCGGTGGCCTTGGTGCCCTCGAACAGCACGCGGGTGGCGAGCGAGGAAGCCAGCACCGTCAGGTTCGGCCGCTTCATCGCCGGGCGCAGGTACCCGTCGGCGGTGCTCCAGCGCCTGCCGTCCCGCTGGGTCACCATGGTCTGCGTAAAGCCCTCGGGCGCAGGCCGATTCGCCGATTCCAGCTCGTGACCGGCCTGGCGGGCGGCCTCGAGGAACGCGTGCGTCGACGCGCGCGGACTGCGCTGACGCTGCACGTGCTGCGGACCTTTGGAGCCTTCGTCGGGAAACTGCGCGTCCTGGACGTTCTCGATCTTGCGGAACTGCTCCACCGCGGCGGCGAAGTTCCACTTCTCACCCGCCAGCAGCCCCCATTCCTCGTAGTCGGCGCGGAACCCACGCACCCACATCATCGCGTTCATCGACGACGAGCCACCGAAGGTCTTGCCGCGCGGCCAGTAGATCTGCCGGTCGCCGAGCTCGGCCTGCGGCTCGGTCAGATAGTCCCAGTCACGCTCGCTGCGAAACAGTTTCGAGAACGCGGCCGGAATATGGGCGAACTTTTCGTCGTCGGCCGGGCCGGCTTCCAGCAGCACGACCGTGGTGCCCGGGTCGGCACTGAGCCGATTCGCGAGCACCGCCCCCGCGGATCCGGAGCCGACGATCACGTAATCCGCGGACGTCCCACCTGCTTGCACTGTCCAACTCCGATCTGCACTGCGTCTGTCGTTCGGCGCGCCTGCCCACGGGTGTGAAAAGCCCGTGGGCGCAGCCGGACTCGTCGTCGGGCGTGGCGCTGCAAGCAGAGTACTGACAGAGTGCGCCCGGTGGGTCCCGCGCGGCTCAGCCCGCGGCGGCGGCCTTCCCGGCGCGACGACCATAGAAGCTGCCGTCACCGAGCGAGGCCCCGCTGACATACCCGTACGCGCACAGCCCCGACGTGCAGCGACCCGCCGCGAACAGCCCGGCGATCGGCTCACCGCTCACGTGCAGCACCCGCGAATCCAGGTCGGTGTGCAGCCCGCCGAGGGTGAATCCGGCGGTGAATCCACGCAGGTCGAAGCAGGCGAGCGCCCCGGTGAGCGGTCGCACCCACTCGGGTTTCTTACCGAGCAGCGGGTCGGTGCCGTGCGCGGCGTGCTGGTTGTAGGTGGCGACAGTGGTCTGCAATGTCTGTGCGGGCAACCCCATTTCGGCCTCGAGCTCGGCGACCGTCTCGGCGACCCACTTCGGCTGGAACCGGAAGAACGGGGTGGCGCTCTCGGTTGCCAGGGCCTCCTTGAGGGAGGTTTCGTCGATGATCAGGAAGGCCTGATTGTCGTTCTGCAGCAGTGTCGCCTGTCCGATCCGGCCGGGGTAGGTGTCCTCGGTGACGTAGCGCTGGCCGCGTCCGTTGACGAGGATGCCGCGCGCCATCATCTGCGGATCGCCGAAGATGGCCACCTCGCTGGCATCCATATGCGCGAGCTCGGCGCCGAGTGCCTGAGCCAGCCGGATGCCGATCCCGTCGTGTTCCTCGATCGCCGCGCCCGGCCTGCCGCTCAGCCGCGGGGTGTAGCGGTCGATCATCTCGGTGTCGTAGGCGAAACTGCCCGTCGCCAGCACGACGCCGCGCGCGGCCCGCACGTAAACCGGCTTGCCGTAGGTGGTCGCCAGCACGCCGACCACCCGGTCCTCCTCGTCGACGACGAGCCGTCGGATGCGGGTGTCGTATTCGACGTCGACGCCGAGTTCGGCGACGGTGTCCGCGAGGGGTTTCATCAGCATGTACCCGCCGCTGCGCTCACCGATCTACTTACTCGCCAACTCCGGAACATGGCCGCGCGGGGCGGGTTCGGCGATGTCGAGGAACGGCGCGGCATTCTCCCCACCGGAATACATCAGGCCCTCGTCGTGTGGGGGCTCCCAGCCGGGCTCACCCCAGAACGATTCCTTGAACGGCACACCGCAGTCGACGAGCCAGTTGTAATGCTCGACGCTGCCCGCGCAGTAGTCGTCGATCTTCGCCTGGTCGACCCCGGGCCCGAGCGCCGCGGTGAGAAAGGCCGCCATGTTCTCCGGGGTGTCGTCGAAACCGAGCGCCTTCTGCAACGGTGTGCCCCCGCCGAGATAGACGAACCCGCCCGCCAGCGCCGCCGCCCCACCCCAGCCGCCGGTCCGTTCCAGGATGAGCACCTTCGCACCGGCCCGCGCGGCTTCGATCGACGCGCACACGCCGGCGATGCCGAATCCGGCCACCACGACATCGGCCTCGAAATCCCAGTGCATCACCTCGCTCGCGCGCAGCGGGCGGACGGTGTCGATCCGATGGGGCAGTTCGCTCACAGTGTTCCTCCGGTGCTCGGGCGTCGTCGCCACTACTGGAATGGTGCCGTCAACCGCGCCACAAAACAAGAACGTGTTACAGATTCTTCCGTCAGGCGGGACGCTGGCTGCCTCCGGTACGGTGGCGGGCGACAGCGACATCGACGAGATCTGGTGGTGATGTGATGAGCGCGAACATCCGAGACATTGCGGTGCAAACCCTGGCGGGCGAGGACACCACGCTGGGCGAACTGGCGGGTGAGCGGGCGGTGCTGCTGGTCAACGTGGCGTCCAAGTGCGGCCTGACCCCGCAGTACGGCGCCCTCGTGGAACTGCAGAAGACCTACGGCGAGCGCGGTTTCACCGTGATCGGCTTCCCGAGCAACCAGTTCATGGGCCAGGAGCCGGGCAGCGCCGAGGAGATCCAGGAATTCTGCTCGGTCACCTACGGCGTCGACTTCCCGCTACTCGCCAAGGCCGATGTCAACGGCGACGGCCGGCACCCGCTCTACGCCGCGCTGGTCGAGACCGCCGATGCCGACGGCGCGGCGGGCGATGTGCAGTGGAACTTCGAGAAGTTCCTCGTCGGTCGCGACGGCACGGTCGCGGGCCGGTTCCGCCCGCGCACCACCCCCGACGCCGCCGAGGTCGTGCAGGCGATCGAAGCTCAGCTCTGAGAGTTCGCCAGCAGCGCGTACTGTGCCGCCGCCTGCTGGCGAACCCCCGCCGGTTCGGCGCCGCTGACGAAGGCGCCGTAGCGGCGGTAGCTGACATAACACCGGGTCAGGGCAGGTGCACTGCCCGCCCGACGTTCCGCGCATCGCGCCTGCGGCACATCTTCCGGCGCTGCGACGGGATGCGCGGCGGCGCTGAGCGTGTCCTGCCAGGTACTGCCGAAATCAGTAGCCGCGGCTTCGTCGCGGAACCGGAACAGCGTGGTGCTGTAGGAATGCGCGACGCCGTCCACCCCGCCGCGATCCCATGCCGCGCCGAGCTCGGCAGGTTCGGCGGGGCGAAAGTGCAGGCTCGCGCGCCCCGGCCACGGGGCGAACTCGCGTGAGGAGATGGCGATCTGCTGATTGGCCGGGCCGGGAATCAAGGTGCGGCGCAACAGATCATCGGGGTCGCGGGGGAGTTCTGCGATCTGGTCGGGTGCGGTCGGCGTGAACCCGTCGAGCAGCGGAATCTGGGCGTCGAGGACCGCCGCGACGCGCTTGGCGAGAGCGTCGATATCGGGGGAGGGATGCTGCAGGAACATGCTCACCACGATCTCCCCGTGGGCGAAGGTCGCGCCGATCGTCTTGATGCCAGGTCGCCAATGTGCGTGTGCGGCAGGGTAACCGGGAATCGCCACCGGCTGGTTGTCCGGGCTCACCCCGAAATCGGTTGCCTCGAGCTCGCGCGCCGCCTCTTTCGCGGTCGCGGCGCCGGGGAACCTCAACAGCACGATCCTGGTGATCCGCGCATCGGTCTCGATCGCCGGCTTCGCCTTGTCGAACGCCTGACTACCCTCGGCGATATCGAAGCCGACGATCATCCGGTGTCGTTCCAGCACAGGCAAATTGACATTCGAGATGGCCGAGACCTCCGACGTTCGCCGCGGCGTGTCCAAGACATCGGTACCCCAGTTGTAGGTCAGCGCCGGATCGATCTCGTGCGGAAAAACCACCACCCCCGCCATCCGCAAACCTTCCAGAATCGGCCCGTCCGTTGGCTTTCGCCCCGCGTCGATATCGGCGGGCGCGGTCGTGTAACTGCCCACGTCGAGGGACCGAACGTCGATCTCACCGGGTAGCGCGGCACCCTCGACGGTGCCGCAGCCGACGAGCAGAACCGCCAACGCGCCGAGTGCGAGGCGCGCGGTCACAGGGGTGCGGTACTCAACCATTGGTCGATCATCTCCTGATGAGTGTGGCCCTTCCAGTACACCTGGAGCAGCACAGTCGAATACGGTGCGGCATCGAACCGCACCAGCAGCCAAGGTCCGGTGGAGCCGTTGAAACTGTGCACGATCAGCGGCCTGCCGTAGCGCGACCGCAGCTGCTGGGTCGGCCCGGCGGGCAAGGTCGCGACGAACCGATCGACGGTCTCGGCGTCGGAGTGCGCGAGCAGCTGTAGTTGCAGTCCCTCGCGATCGGTGCAGTCGAAACCGGTGTCCCACACCGCATCCGCGTTCTTCGTCGCGAAACTGCACCGGAACCCCCGATATCCTTCGCTGTCGGGATTCGCGGGCAACAGGTCGGGGAACATGGCGATGGTCGGCCGCGCTGCCGCCCAGGCGTCGACCGTGGTGGTCGGCGTGCCGGTCGTTGTCGTCGGAACCGCACCGTTGTCGCCTGATCCCCGGTTCACGAGCACGGCAGTCGCGATCGCCAGCACGAGCACCAGCCCGCCGACGCCCACTGTCCACCACACTGCCTTACCGCGACGCGTGGTCCCGTCCGGTTGCGCCCGACTCTCGACACCGAGCGCACGCTCATCCGGAGCGCCGATTCCCGGTGCGGCCCAAGCCGATCCGCTCGGCCCCGCGTCTTGCGGACGCGGACTGCCCTGAGTGCCGGGCAACGGCTGAGCTGGGCCACCGGTGAACAGCGTTGCCCCACTGCCCGACTCGGTGAACGGTCGCGTCGGAGCGATTCCGCTCGTCAGCGCTGTAGTGGCCGCCGCCACCATCTCCGAGCAGTTGGCGAACCGGTGCCCGGGATCCTTGGCCAACGCCCGCTCGAACACCGGGTCGGCCGCGGCCAGACCGGGCACCACCGTGCTGATCCGCGGCACCGGTTGCATCAGATGCGCAGCCACCAACGCGCCCGCACTGGTAGCGGTAAACGGCGGACACCCCGCCAACAGGTGAAAAAGCGTGCACGCCAACGAATACTGATCCGAACGCGGACTCGCACCGCGCCCGTCGAGCTGCTCGGGCGCCGCGTACCGCAGTGTCGCCACCAGCGACCCGGTCTCGGTCAGCGCCGTGCCCTCGTCGACCGCCTTGGCAATACCGAAATCGGTGAGCAGCACCCGCTGACCCCCGCCGATCGCGCTCTCGCTGAGCAGAATATTGGCCGGTTTGACGTCGCGATGCAGCAACCCGGCCGCGTGCGCGTAATCGAGCGCATCCGCCGTCGACCGCGCGATATGCAACGCCCGCTCCGGCGCCAAAGCCCCCGCCCGCACCGCCGATTCCGCATCGGAGCCCGCGACATACTGCATCGCGATCCACAGCCGACCGTCCTCGCTGCCCCGATCGTGGATCGCCACGATATTGGGATGGTCCAGCCGCCCCGCCAGGTCGGCCTCCCGCTCGAACCGCCCACGGAACACCGGATCCGCCGAGTAGGAGGAATGCAGCAACTTCACCGCGACCAATCGCGGCAACCTCGGATGCCGGGCGGCGAACACACTGCCCATCCCGCCCGACCCGAGCACCCGCTCGATGCGATAACCGGCGAAGATGTCACCGGCCCTGAGCTCGTGCATGGTGCCACGCTAGCCCAGGACCGGCGTCCTCGCGATCGTTCAGCGGCGGATCCGGCGCACGGCGATCGTCGCCGAGACAGCGGCGACGAGGGTGGTCGCCGCGCAGATCAGGTGCACGGCTGCCACCGCGTCGGCCGTCGATGCCGTGGTCGTCCCCGCGAGTTCGAAGAACACCGAACCGATGCTCGCGATCCCGACGACGATCCCCATCTGCACACCGGTCACCAGAATCCCGCTGGCATCGGCAGCGAGCGTGATCGGCACTGCGGCCAGCGCCCGTGTCATCAACGGACTGAATGCCAGCCCGTTGCCGAGCCCGTACAGACCGAACGCGATCGACGCCGCAGGCCCCACACCCGCACCGTCACCCAGCAACCACGCAAGCCACCCCAGCGACACCGCGCTCGCGACCAGTCCGAACGGAATCATCAGCGTGTGCCACCGCGCCGGAACGCGCTGCCAGTACAGCCCCGCCACCGCGAACGCGACGCCCATCGGCAAGAACTGCACGCCGGCCCGCAGCGCGCTGTAGCCGAGATCGCTCTGCAGGTGAATCGCGCTCACGAACAGCCACCCGCTGAAGGTCCCCATCACCAGCAACAGCGTCGCGGCCGTGGCGATCAGCCCGGGCGCCCCGACCACCTGCGGCGCGAACAGCGGATCGCGACCATGGCCGGCAACCGCGCGTTCGATCAGTACGAACACCACCAGTCCGAGCACACCCGCGCCAAGGCACAGCCACGACCATAGCGGAAAGCCGAGTTCACGCCCCAGCACCAGCGGCACGACCAGCAACAACACCGTCGCCGTGAGCGTCACCAGACCCGGCCCGTCGACCGTCCGATCCGTGCGCCCCGCGGTCACCGGCAGCACCCGTGGCGCCAGCACCAGCAGTGCGAGCCCGAGCGGCACGTTCACCAGGAACACCGCACGCCAACCACTGCCCGCCACATCCGCGTCGACGATCAACCCACCGAGAATCTGCCCGGTCACCACGCCACCGGAGACGATCGCCGCATAAATACTCAGCGCCCTTGCCCGTGCGGCCCCGGCGAAAGTGCGCTGGATCAACGTCATCACCTGCGGCACCATCGCCGCCGCACCCACCCCCTGACCGAAACGGAACAGGATGAGCGAGGCCTCGTTCCACGCCAGCCCACAGGCCAGCGAGGTCAGCGTGAACACGACGAGCCCCGCGATGAACACACGACGCTGAGTGAAGCGGTCACCCAGTCGCGCACCACCCACCAGCAGCGCCGCGTACGCGATCACATACCCGGCGACGATCAATTGCATTGCGGCGCCGTGGGCGTCGAGGTCGGAGCGAATGGACGGGATGGCGACATTGACGATGGAACCGTCGAGCACCGCCATGAACTGGGCGGTGAGGATGACGACGAGCAGGGCGATCGAACGCCTGCCCGCCGCAGGTTCGGGCACTGGTGCCGGTCTGAGCATCTGGATCATCCACTGATCGTCGGCCGGTCGACGTGGCGTGAATAGGAGCCCACCGATACGGGTACTCCGAATACCCGACTACGCGACCGAGCCGGGCTGGTGTCGGAATAGCTTGTCCAACAACGCAACCGATGATCTAGGCTGAAATTCGTCCACTCGGTTCGATGCCCGAAAGGCGCCCCCGATGTCTTCTGCCGCTTACCCCAGCGCTGTGCCGGTCGGGGTCGACATCACCCGTGCGAGCATCGCGCGTGTCTACGACGCCGCCCTCAACGGCAAGGACAACTTCGACGTGGACCGCGAGGTACTCGACCAGGTCCGCACCGTCGCCCCGCAGGTCAACGACCTCGCCTGGGCCAACCGCGACTTCCTGATCCGGGTCTGCCGCTTCCTCGCCAGGGCGGGCATCGACCAGTTCCTCGACCTCGGATCTGGCCTGCCGACCGCGGAGAACACCCACCAGGTCGTCCAGCGGGTCAACCCCCAGTCCAAGGTCGTCTACGTCGACAACGACCCGTCGGTCCTCGTCCACGCCGCCGCACTGCTGGCCAGCAACAGCCGCACCCGCATCGCCGAAGCCGACATCTTCCGCCCCCTCGAGGTCCTCGGCAACGAAACGGTCCGCCGCGAACTCGACTTCACCCGTCCCGTGGCCCTGTTCCACATCGGCACCCTGCACCACTATCTCGGCGAAGACGGCCCCGCCCTGATGCAGACCTACATCGACGCCCTGCCGTCCGGTTCGTTCGTCGCCATCGCCCACTTCCACGACCCCGAGACCGCCGAATACAGCGACCTCGCCCAGAAGATGGAAGAGAAGTTCATCCACAGCCCGATGGGCAGCGGCCGCTTCCGCACCCGCGACGAGATCCAGGCCATGTTCGGCACCCTCGACATGGTCGAACCCGGCCTCGTCCGCTGCGACGACTGGTGGCCCGACGGCCCCCACCTCACCCCGCTGTCCGACGTCCGCCACTGCATCGTCGGCGGCGTCGGCCGCAAGCGATAGCCGAACCCACAGTCCCCGCCGACTCCGGCATCACCGCAGGCCGCGCCTCGAGGCAGAATGTAGAGGTGAGTGCTAGACCGAAGCCGAGGTTCGCCGGTGCGGCCGTCGCTGTGGAGCGTTGGAAGTGAGAAGACAGTGAAGCCCGCCGATGACGGTTCCGGCGCGGCGGAAAAAGGCAAGTCGAACGTCGTTCGGCTACCGAAGCGACCGCGCCGCGGCCGAGACGACATCGACGAACTGCGCCGCCGCCCCTGGCTGGCCGACCCTGTTCAAGACCCGGCACCGACGCGCCCGGTAACCCGCGCGGAGCTGCAGGGCCAGACGGGCTCGTGGCCGGCCGACGCACCTCCACAGCCGGCCGCCGAGGCCGACCACGAGAACGTGATCGACCTGGTCGCCACCCGCTGGAACCGTGCCAGTACAGACGCTCCTGCCCGCACCGGTCGCCCAAAGGTGAAGCCGCGCCGAATCAGCTCACGGGAGCGAAACCCGGACGACACCACTCCGTCATTGCCGGACACTTCGAGCTGATCCGCTAGCCCGAAGCTAAGCTCGAGCTTTTCCTCGGCCATCACACTCGCATTGTTCGAGAGAGGGCATTCTGAGATGAAGGCGTTTCTTGTCGAGTCCTACGGTGAGGGTGGACTACGGGCGGCGGATGTTCCCGAGCCGACGGTAGGTGCGCGTGACGTTCTGGTCCAGGTTCGCGGCGCCAGTATCAACCCGCTGGACAAAATGGTTCGTAACGGCGAGTTCAAGCAGTTGCTGAAGTACAAGTTCCCGTTCATTCTGGGGCATGATGTCTCCGGTGTTGTGACCGAAGTCGGCGCGAACGTTCGTGGATTTCAGGTGGGCGATGAAGTCTATTCTCGGCCGAGGGATCTCAGGATCGGAACCTTCGCCGACTTCATCGCGATCGACGAGGACGATGTAGCGCTCAAACCGCGATCGCTGTCGTTCGACGAGGCCGCTGCGGTCCCGCTGGTCGCGCTGGCCGCTTGGCAACTTTTAGTCGATCTCGCACACGTCGAGCCGGGTCAAAAAGTCCTCGTCCACGCCGGTGCGGGCGGCCTCGGCTCGACCGTTATCCAGGTCGCCAAGTATCTGGGCGCGTATGTGGCCACCACTGTGAGTACCCGCGACGTCGAGAAGGCGCGCCTCTTGGGCGCGGATGAGGTGATCGACTACAAGAAAGAGAATTTCGCCGAGATCCTGACCGGATACGACGTCGTCCTCGACTCGCTCGGTGGCGCCAACCTGGAAAAGTCATTGACAGTTCTCCGGCCCGGCGGGCTCGCGATCAGCGTGGTCGGCCCGCCCGACTCCTCCTTCGCCCGCCAACTCGGCCAACCCCTGCTCGCCCCCGTGCTGGCGCTGCTGAGCCTCAAAATTCGCTGGAAGGCGAAGAAACTGAAAGTGCGGTACTCCTTCTTCTTCATGAAGGCCGATGGCGCACGCCTCGCGGAACTGGCCGCACTCTACGACAACGGAACCTTGCGCCCGGTTCTCGACCGCACCTTCCCGTTCGATCAGACTCTCAAGGCTATGGCCTACGTCGAGCAGGGTCACGCCAAGGGGAAAATCGTCGTCAAACACTGATCGGGGGCACACCGATGAGTTCGACACAGGCATCATGGGCCGACGGAACGCGGCTCTACGAGTTCGTCGATTCGCCCTCGCGCAGCGTTTCGCTGGCGAACGACCCCTGGTCGTGGTCGGTGCCCCCGGACACGAGATCCTGCACCACATCGGGTTGGCGCACTATCTGGATACTTTCGACCTTGATCCGGCGCTGATCGTGCACCTGGGCGCCAATGTCGCACTCGGAGTGCGGAAAACGCCGGAGGCCCCGCTCGAACTCGCACCGCCGGTGACCGATCCACACCACATTCCGCCAGTCGGGCGTTCCTTGTTTGTCAGAATGGAGCGAACCGATACGGCCCGGTCGAAAAGGTGCTCGCCACCGCCGGATTGGCACCGATCCTCAACCCGCCCAAGTGGTTCGGTGAAGGCGAACTGTGGGCCGACGCGAGCCCGGCACCGCTGATGTCCTTCGTCGGAATCACTCCGGCCTTCCACACCCCCCGCCGACACTCCCCACAACACCACCTCACCCGAAGCGCTGGCCACCGTGGCCCACGCCGTAGGCACGGACGTCGGGCACTACCTCGACCAGGGTTGATTTGGCCCCCGCCGGGTTGTCGATGATTCCGATTCTGCCGCAAGGAGATTCGGATGGAACGCCGACCGTGGGTCCGTACTTCGCCCTGTCGGCGTCGCGGCTAGCTCGGCTGGGGTTCGACCGCTAGTGTCGGCTGGACTGCGGGGAGCGCGTATTTCCGCAGTCGACGCCGGGGTCCGTACCCGACGGAAGAGTTGGTCCGCGGTGCATCGACACGATGCGCATCTCAGAATCGTCAGAAGGCTACGATGAGCACGATCCCCGTCCACCTGCCGCTTCCCACCGAAATTCGCCGGAGGTGGACGGCGTCAGCGCTGATCCAGCACGCGCTCGGTTTCGGCGACGACATGATTTCGATGCACCGGACACGGTCGGCGACAGTGTGGACATTCGACGACGGTGGTGGCAACTGGGCACAGCTGACCTGCCTGGGCGATGGCCGCGCCGCTATCTGTGGCAATGACCACGAGAGTTCCGAGCGGCAATTTGTGCTGCCATGGCCTGCGGCGGAAGTTCCGGTTCAAGTCACCGGGATACCCGAGTGGTGGATCGAGTCGCTGAGCGAGGTGTCGAGTCAGCACCGTCCGGTCGGGTTCGTTTACGGATTCGATGATTCCAGTTGGCGCCGTGCCTCCTACGAGCACGACGACGGCGCCCAGTATCTGCTCGAGTCGGTGATCTCCGACGCGGGGACGATTCGCGAGGCCGTCGAAGCTTTGGACCTCGCCTTCCAGGATGTCATCGACGATCTCGCCGAAGAGTCGATCGACGACGAGGACTGGGCGGAACCCGAATACACCCCGGACCTCGGAGCTCTGACCGCACTCGTCGCGGCCGGTGCCGCTGCCACCGTGGATATGGTTCGTGCCGCATGCAGCCCGGTTCCGTGCGCGGAGGACGCTGTCGCCGAAGCGTTGGAAGCCTTCGGGTAGCCTGAGGTACTCCGGTAGATGTCGGGTCCCTGTGCGGGACTTGCTCAGTCGCGAGTGCTGGACACACCGCGTCGATCCGGGTACCAGCACCACCTGGATACCAGGATCGACATCGGCGACGATTATGTGATGAGTGATCTGGTCGACCTACGCTCGGTGCGCACCGAGCGCCGAGCCCAACTCGGTGCGTTCCTGAAATCGCGTCGCGCCAAGGTTACCCCGGCCGACGTCGGGTTGCCATCCGGTTCACGTCGCCGCACGCCTGGGCTGCGGCGTGAGGAAGTCGCCCAATTGTCGGGAATCGGGACAACCTGGTACACGTGGCTCGAGCAGGGCCGTCGGATCAACGCCAGCACTCAGGTTCTGAACGCCGTCGCTCGTACGTTGCGTCTCGATCCGACGGAGAAGGCGCATCTGTACCGACTGGCTGATGTGCCGACGGTGCAATCGGCGCAACAGTCCGAGATGCCACCGGGCCTCGCCGCGATTCTGACGCAGTTGAATCCGCTGCCTGCGGTGCTACTCACCGCGAAATACGATGTGCTGGCCCATAATGACGCCTACGCGGCTCTGTGTCCGGGATTCGCCCTGACGACGAAAAATGTGTTGCGTCAGGTCTTTCTCACCCCCGATTGCTGTAACCCGTACGTGCACAATTCCCATGATCTGCGGCGGATGGTCGCTTATTTGCGTGGCGCCTACGTCAAGTATTTCGGGGATCCGGGCTGGCAGTCATTCGTTGATGAGATGTGTAGCAAGAGTGCGTTGTTCGCCGAGTTGTGGGCGAGCAACGATGTCGCAGTGCCGACAAACCTGGTAAAGGTGATCCAGAACCTGGCTGTCGGTTCGGTCGCGATGCACATGACGAGTATGTCGTTGCCGGTCATCGACGGGGCGTGGGTGCAGGTCTTCACCCCGGTCGACGATACCGAGTCAGCCAAGCTGACGGCATTGCTGGCGATGACTCCCGAGCAGCGTGGCGCGTCGTGGCAGGCGCATGTCGCTGACGCGCATCCAGGTGGTTGAAAGTACTGGCCAGGGACCGCAGTGGCGGGCTAGATCTGCTGCGGCTCGAGGACATCATGAACGTGGTCTACGTTGCGTTCAGGCAACGTCGGATTCGGGCCGGTGGTCGCGGCGACTGTCAGACTGGCTGGATGAAACCTGATGGACGGGCACGGGCACTGTCCTCGTTGCGTGGTTTGGCGGTAGGTGACGCGTTCGGGGCATGTTTCGACGACGCGATCAATCGTGGCGCGTTGCGGTCGCGAACCGTGTTGCCCGGGCCGTGGTTGTGGACCGACGATACGCAGATGGCGTGCTCGATTTTCGCTGTGCTCAACGCCCACGGTCGCATCGATCAGGAGGCGCTGGCCGGTTCCTTCGCTGAGCATTACGACCTCTATCGCCGATACGGGCCCGGGACGAGCCGGATCTTGCGGCTCATGCGCCAAAAGGGCTATCACTGGCGTGAACTCGCTCAACAGGCACGTGAGGGGCGGGGTTCCTGGGGCAATGGTGCCTCCATACGGGTGGCACCGCTGGGTGCGTGGTTCGCTGATGACCTGGACCGGGTCGTCGATGAGGCGGCAGCTTCGGCGGTGGTCACCCATACCCACCCCGATGCTGTAGCCGGTGCGGTCGCGGTGGCTGTTGCTGCTGCCTGTTCTCGACGCAACCGCAGCTACGTCGTAGTCAGTTTCTCGAAACTGTCGCCGCCTGGACGCCAACCGGCCCTGTCCGAGACAAGATCACCAATGCCGAGGATGTTCGCGATGCTGTCACTGCGGCTGCGGAGCTGGGAGTCGGACACGACACCTCCGCGCTCGATACTGTCCCGTTCTGCCTCTGGGTCGCGGCTCACCACGGCCATGATTTCGCCGACTCGTGCTGGACGGCCGCCTCGGCAGGCGGTGACAGTGACACCACGTGCGCAATCATCGGCGGAATTATCGGTGCCGGCCCCGTCCGCGAGATCGTGCCGCCCGAATGGTTCGCGAGCTGCGAGCTGCTACCTGAATGGGCAACCGCGGCTATACCGCTTGCCTGAAGACGCGCTGTAATGCCGCTGGGCGCGCGGTCGCGGTGACAGATGTCGTGATCAAGTGACGCCGAGCGCGATCGCGACAGTGGTCCGCCGACGATGAGAGTGGCAAGCAGCTCGACGGGTGCTACCAGGTACCAGGGCTTTTCACGTCCCACGACAGCCGGATCTGAGGTTTGGTCTGCAGTGTCACAGGCTCGTTCGTGAGATCCTGAAGCCACAGCCGCGGACCTTCGTAGTCGGCCGGGCCTCTGTCGATGCTGAGTCGATCCACTGGGCGAAGACGGCCCAAGTGTGTGTGCTCTTGCTCGCCCGTGTAGATGCTGACGTAGGCCTCGCCTGCGACGGGGTCCAGGGAGACCGAACGGTCTGCGCTCCTCGGGTCAGCTGGAACGAGTGCAATCCGACGGGCCACAGGAGATCATCGAACTGCCGTGTCGGCTCGTCCTCGAAGAGCCAGATGAGATCGGCGAGCTCGGGAATCCCCATGCGTTGACAGTAGCGGCGGGTCCAGGGTCTGGAGTTCAGTGGCGGCCGACGTTCATGTTTATCGGAGGCGCCCGAGGTTTCGCGGCGACAGATCTCCAGCCTCCGGAGGTGTCGGTGGCCGAACGTACTGAATTGCCGGTGGGCGCGCAACCACGAACGTCCGCATTTGCCGATGAGCGTGAGCATCGGTCCCGCCGCATACGATGCCGTCGTGAGTGATCAACTTTTGGCCGAAGCACATCGATTCCTCGACTGGGCCAGAGGAGAAGGTGCCAACCTCGACGGGACCGATCCGAGCGTCTTTTTCGTTCAGGGAGTCGTCGAATCGATGGCCGAGGACCCCGACGAAAAACCTTCCCTCCGCGCGGTCAAGGTGTTGGCTTACTCGGTGTACCTTGCCGAGCTACTGGCCAAGACATGCACCGGTGTCCGGTGCGTCATCGATGGCGAAAGTATGCGTCTCGATGACGTCCGCGCAGTCAGTGACACCGGAGTCACACAGTTCACGCTGAACTGGATCTACAACTGCCTCGAGGACCCGGATGCAGACAATCTCGGGTTCAAGCTCGCCGGTGCGCTTCGTGACTTCGGCGAGCAGGACCGCGCCCACTACTTGACCGAGCTACTCGACTACCACGGTTGAAATCTCGACTCTCGGGTCAGGACTTTCAAACGTCAGCTCATGCCGCGTACCCGACTCACTGCGAGAACTGGCTGATCCGGGTGTTCTGGAAGGTGGTGAACAGCCAGGTTCCTGTGTGGCGCACCGCGACTCGGGTTTGGACGGACCGGGAATCGGGTGGCGCGGGCACGCCCGGGGGCATGGGGCGATCACCCACGGTGATCAGCACCGCGACATTCGGTGCCGGGAAACGCAGCGTGGTGGTTTCGGGTTCGGCCATGCGGGTGCCCCTCATGAACCCGTCGAAGCCCTCCTGCATGACGGTGGCGAGTTCGGTCCGGCCCTGGATGCGTTCCCCGATCACCGAGACGAAATCGGCGTCGGGGGTGAACGTGGCGGCGAAGGCGGTGCCGTCACCTGCGGCCCAGGCGTCCATCTGCGCGCGCAGCAGAGCGAGGATGGCGGTTTCGTCGGTCACGACGTCACCGGTCCCCGGCGACGCAGGCCCACGAACTCGAGGACGGCGAAACTCGCGACAAACGTTGCGCCCGCGAGCAGGAAGACCCGGCCCCCATTCGTCAGCGGAATCACGTCGATGACGGCGAGCTCGACCATGAGCACCGCCGACAGCGCGTTGACCGCGACTACGACGGCAGCCAGACGAGCCGGTGGCCGCGAGTGGCGCGCGATGAGCAGCAGCACAGCGGCGCCGCCCAGCATTCCGACGCCGAAGGGGATCGACCAGGAGGTCGGCAATCCGAGCGGATCGCGCAATAACGGGGCCGTGGCCAGCAGAAAGGCGCCGAAGACGCCGGTGCTCCAGCCGTCTACCCGCAACGCGGTGCGCAGGCCGGGGCCCGATTCGAAGATGGTCGTCGTGGTCATGACGTCGACGTTGCCAGCGGCCGGTCATCGTCTCAATGACCTCGGAGGTCATGGCATCCGGTCGCACCGGACCGATAGCGTGGCTGGGTGACGCGTTCGATGCAGGAATCCCCCGTCGGCACACTGCTGAGAGATTGGCGGCAGCGGCGGCGGCTGAGTCAGCTGGAGCTGGCGCTGGCCGCCGACAGTTCGGCACGACACCTGTCCTGCGTGGAGACCGGGAAGGCCCAGCCGAGCCGGGCCATGGTGCTCAAACTCTGCGGTGTCATGGAAGTTCCGCTGCGCGAACGCAATACGGTGTTGCTCGCGGGTGGATTCGCTCCGGAGTATCGAGAGAGCAGCCTGGACGACGCCCATCTCGCCGCTGCCAGGACCGCGCTGGACACCATGCTGACCGCACACGAACCGTATCCGGCGGTCGCGGTGGACCGGTACTGGAATGTCGTAGCCACCAATCGCGCGATGGGCCTGTTCTCCAACGAGGTCGACGAGCAGCTGATGGAACGGCCCAACGTCTACCGCCTGGCCCTGCACCCCGGCCCGCCCGATGCCGCCACACACATGATCAACCACGGTCAGGTCCGGGAATTCCTCCTCGAACGGCTGCTCCACCAGGTGCGGGCGACAGGCGACCCGATTCTGCGCGCCCTGTACGACGAGGTCTCGCAGTACCCGGTCCCAGCGCACACCGAACCCGACCCCGGTGCGCCGACGCCGTTCGCGGTGCCGCTGCGCATCGCCACCCCGGTAGGCGAGCTACGCATGTTCAGCACCATGGTCACCTTCGGCGCACCCTCGGACGTCACGCTCGCGGAATTGGCCATCGAATTGTTCTATCCGATGGACGAATTCACCGCGGACACGCTGCGCACGCTCTTCACCGCAGGTGCCCGAACCTGCCCCTGACCGCTCGCACCGTGGTGGAGTTCGCCAGGTGCGGGCGGCTGGAATCATGAGCCCGCGCTGAACGCCTCGGCGCGCAAGGATCGAATACGTGCCTAACGCACGCTCACGCCGCGACCCGGTGGATCCCGAGGCCGCGGCACCAGTCGCCCAACGCACTCTTCTGCCGATGAGCGGGCATCGCCCCAGATCGTCCGAGGTACCAACTCGGGCGGGCGCTACCACCGCCGCACCATAGAGCGATAGCGGGCAAACGATGGTATGCATGGCAGGAGGTCGGTCCTTGCGTCAGGCTAGGGCCACAGGTATGGAGAGCTATGACCGCGATAGCCAGGTTCGGTGCGATTGCGCTTGACAGCCGGGACGCCCGACGCCTTGCCCAGTTCTATCGAGCGTTGCTGGATTTCGAAATCCGGTACGAGTCCGACGATTTGGTGGTGCTCCGCGGATCGGGGGTGATGCTGACGATCGAACGCGTGGAGGACCACATACCGCCGGAGTGGCCCGGCAATCGGGTACCGAAGCAGATGCACCTTGATCTGTTCGTTACCGATCTCGATGTTGCGGAGGGGGCGGCGATCGGCTGTGGCGCGGTCAAGGCGCAGTTCCAGCCCGCACCGGATCGCTGGCGCGTGCTTCTCGACCCGTCGGGACATCCGTTCTGTCTCACGGTGCCGCCGGGTGCCGCGTAGGTCCGCCGGGTCCAATCAGACGTACTCACGTGCCGCTTATCGAGCGGTTGCGTGCATGGTGTCAGTTGCTCGGACAATCGAGCCAGAGCCTATCGGCGCGACTGTAGGCGTGCAGCCGCATCAGTCGAAGTCCTGACCGTCCAGTGCTCAGGGGGTGCGCTGGGCGGGGTCTTCGATGGCCAGGTGCATGTACCAGAGGTCGTCGCTCCAGTCCGCCAGGTCAGGCAACGGATTCGAGCGACGAAGTCGTTGATGTCGTCGACATCGGCCGACCCCGCCATCAAGTGCAGGTGACGCCAAAGTCTCAGGCGCCCTTCAGATTCAGAAGATCGCCCGAAGGCGCCCTCGCCGCCCAAGATACTGAGTAACGTGGGGTAGGCATCGGAAAAATCGATCGTCGCCGCTTGTGCCGGTTCTTCCGGTTGTTCCGAACCGTTGATCGTGAGCTGGTGGGCAATGGCTTCCTCTTCTCCCACTGTGCGCCAATGGTTTCGGCATGCCACTACGTTGCCTCGGCGATCGCGAGGCCGTGATACTGGGCGGATGTGGTGGATTCGTGACTACTAAGCGGACGAGGACATCTGGCTCCTCCTCGAAATCGATGACGATGGTCGGCTGAACCGGCAGGTCGATCTGCGAGGTTCAGACGGCGAACCGGCCACCGCCGCAGCGTTGGACGAGGTGATGCGCGCACGGGATCACGGCGGAATCCGCGCGGTCAACGCATACGAGAGCAAGTATGGCGCCCTCTCGGAATCCAGCACCAATGATTGGCACGTCGAGGTCTCCTCCCTCGAAGTGATAACTGCTGAGCAGTTCCAAAGAGCTTGGGCGAAGGCTCGTTCCACGATCGAACTCCGATGGTCCAATGGGGCACCCGAGGCTTGAATGCGGAAAGGTAGTAGGCCTGCAGCCCGTGAGAACGGCCTCGCTGCCGTGCGACGCCGGCCCGTCGGGAGCTCGCTGCCATTCATCTGGCCGGATCTGATCGAGTTCGGTTACGGGGCGGGTGTTGGCTTCAAAGTTCGGTGCGGCTCTGGCTGGCCGATGGTGCCGCGAGAAAATTCGTTGGCCAGTGCGTAGTACTGGGGTATCGGGTCGTCATGAGACTTGTGGGGGAAGGCTGATCGGGCCGGCGCCCATAGTGTCGGGCGCATGAAGAACGCAACGATTTTCGGGCTGATCATCGCAGGGGCGGCGGCACTGACCGTGGCGTGTGGCACCGAAGCCGAATCGGTCGACGCGGCTGTGGTGCAGGTGGAATCCGGGGCGGTGCGTGGCAGCGTCGCCACCGAACACCGTGTGTTTCAAGGGATCCCGTACGCCGCTGCGCCGACCGGCGACTTCCGTTGGGCCTCGCCGCGGCCGGTGCCGGGGTGGTCGGGCATCCGCGACGCCGCTGTTCCAGGGCCCGCGTGCCCACAGGTTCCGCAGAACCCACTCAGCGTCGCGAGCGAGAACGAGGATTGCCTCTACTTGAACGTCACGGCGCCGACGGCCGCACAACGGTCACCGGTTCTTGTCTACATACACGGCGGCGACAACATCTTCGGAACCGGAAGCACCTACGACGCGACACGACTCGCCACCCAGGGCGATGCCGTTGTTGTCACTCTGAACTACCGGCTAGGGGTGCTCGGCTACCTGGCGCACTCGGACGGACTCTCCGGGGACTACGGGATGCAGGACCAGCGCGCGGCACTGCGGTGGGTGCGCGACAACATCGCTGCCTTCGGAGGCGATCCCGGCAATGTCACACTCTTCGGTCAGTCCGGCGGCGGCTACGCGACCTGCGCGCACCTGGCCTCCGACGAGTCCGCCGGGTTGTTTCACCGGGCGATCATGCAGAGCAGTCCCTGCCTCAACCTGCGGCCGGGCAGTCCCGAGCCGGCGGGAAGTGGACCCGAACAACCACGCGATCGGCAGGCAGCGCGGCGGCAGGGCTTCGCGATAGCCGACCGGATGGGCTGTCCGGCAACGGCCGGTGCGCTGAACTGCCTGCGGCACAAGGACGTTGCCGAGTTGCTCGAGGTGACCGCAGAGGAGCGGTTCGCCTCCGTTGTCGATGGCGCGGAGCACGCGTTTGTCGACGGAAAATTCGCGCGGGTGCCGGTCCTGTTGGGGATCAACAAGGATGAGGAGCGGTTCCGAGCGTTCGCGATCGAGCTGCAGAACGGTCACCCTCTCACCTTGCAGGAGTACCGCGAACAGCTCACCCAATTGTTCGGCGACCGAGCCGACCGAGTAGCGGCGCAATATCCGTGCGACGGAGACAACTGCTCTGCGGCCTTGGGCGATTCGATGACCGACTACGCCTGGGCTCGCCCGGCTGGCGACACCTTCGCAGCATTGGCCCACCACACCCCGACCTACGCGTACGAATTCGCCGACCGCGACGCGCCATGGTTCGCTTCGGCCACCGGTCAGCAGCTTCCCAGTCCGAGCTTCGACGTCGGCGCCTACCATATCGCCGAGCTGCCGTACCTGTTCGATGTTGCGTACTCGCAACCGCTGCCCGAAGTATCGCGGGATCTGTCCGATCAGATGATCGCCTACTGGTCCCGCTTCGCCCACACCGGCGATCCCAACGCTGTCGGTTCCCCGCCCTGGCCGAAGTTCGATGGTACGACCAAGTATGTGCAATCCCTGGCGCCGAATACGATCTCGCGCGTCGACTTCGACGCCGAACACCGCACCTGGTTCTGGCGTTCGTTCGAGTGATCAATACCCTCGGATACGCAAACGACAACGGGGAGCCTCACGGGGCCGACTTCAGTAGCAGAAATGCTCTGCCATTCAAAGGTCCCATTGCCGGGGAGTCGGGCGGGCGGTCTCGAACATCCGCATCTGCCGATGAGCGAGTGCTCAAACCGCGTCGGAGGTCCGAATGCTGACGATCGCACCCGCTGCGCGCAGTGCAATCGCCAGAACCTCCATCTCGACCCTGGTTCCTTCGAGCCCCCTGTCACAGAGTTCCTCGGCCATCGCGCGGGCTTCGGTGAGCGACAACGCACTGACCTTGCGAAGCGCCTGCATCACCACCACTGGCGTGGCGCTACCCGCAGCAAGCACGAGAGCGGACGGGCCGTTCGCGTCCAAGATTGCCGTGCGCATACCAGTAAGCGGCGTCAGATAGCCGCATTCGTTCCAACGGCACCCGCACTCGGGGCAGTCACCTTCGATGTCCCATCGATGCGTACCGGCCGTGAGCACCTCGACGATCGTGACTCCGATCAGCGACCCACATTCGATGCACTCGGTCGTGTAAGGCGCGGATTCGAGCACGGTGTTCATCTGTCGAATAGTAGATTTGATGTTGCGAGGCGTGCCGACAACGCACGCACATGCCGCCCACCGGGCGACGGGCCAGCCTCCGACACCTGCGCGCGGCCTTGATCGGCTGACCGGCTGGGTGGTGGGGCTGAGCGAGGTGTTCTGCTCGCGACAAAGGGGAGGTGATCCAGTATCCCGCTGTCGGCGACCTCCCGATGAGGGCACTGCTCGAGACCGACGGCGAGTGGATCGAGATCTTCACGCCGGTCGATGAGCACCGGCGGCGGGTGCACGCGGTCGGCTGAACGGGGAGAACAGGGTGTCGATTCGGGCGATTGATACCTGAAATACATAGTGCGACCAGAGGGTTCGCAAATCGAATTCCTCGGGTACTATCGCCGACGGGGGAGCACGAGATGTCCGATGGTCTGCACGGCATGGCGCAGGCGGCGGCAGCTACGGCTGCCCCTCCACAGCGATATACGACCATCTCCAGGGGATGAAACTTGATCGACATGACACCGAACCCCACCTCGCGTCGGCGCTTCGCGCGACGTTCCGGCATCACTTCGGTCGTCGCGGTGGCGGCGGTCTGCGCGGCTCTCGTAACCGGCTGCACCAAAGACGATTCGGCCACCACGGCGGGCCCGGCGCCCACCGGCGCGCTGCCTGATGGCGCCCAGATCGTGAAGGAGTCGGCCAAGACCACGCAGACGCTGCACAACGTGCACCTGAACATCGACGTCAAGAACCTGCCCGAGCTGCCGGTGGAGTCGGTGTCCGCCGACGTCACCAACGAGACCCAGGGCTCGGGTGCGGCGATGGGTGACGCGAAGGTCAAGCTCACCCCGGAGGCGTCCTTCACCGAGGCGAAATTCCTTGTGGTGGACAAGACTCTGTACACCCAGGCCGGTGGCCGTTACGTGCCCG
Source organism: Nocardia sp. NPDC058658 (assembly GCF_042716665.1). Classification (NCBI taxonomy): domain Bacteria; kingdom Bacillati; phylum Actinomycetota; class Actinomycetes; order Mycobacteriales; family Nocardiaceae; genus Nocardia; species Nocardia sp. NPDC058658. The sequence continues at coordinate 124,427 of NZ_JBHXRR010000001.1, read as the reverse complement.
CGGGTCCGGCCGAGAAGGTCTACGATCCGGGCGTCATCCTGGACAAGGACAAGGGCATCGCGAACGTGATCGCCAATATCCAGAACGCGAAGACCGAGGGCCGTGAGGTGATCGACGGCATCAACACCGTCAAGGTCTCCGGCACCATCGACGCCGCCGTGATCGACCCGATCGTGCCGCGCATCGGTCAGAACGCGGGCACCATGCCGATCACCGTGTGGATCCAGGACACCGCCCCGCCCGCATCGGATTCCACCAAGCCCTCGGATGCGCCGTCCACCGGCGACGGCCCGAATCTCGTTCGCGCCGTGGTGAAGAAGGACCAGGGCGAGGTCACCGTCGGCCTGTCGAACTGGGCCAAGCCGGTCAACATCGTCAAGCCCGCCGGCTGACATTCGCCGGTAGTACCGGATCAACCACACCGGTCCGGGGTCAGTGGAGCCTGGCACGCAGTGCCCTCCCACGGCCCCGGACCGGTGTGTCGTCTGGGTGTCGCTCGCGGTAAACGAATCATGAACGCACGAATGCGCATCCAATAAGAGAATGTTCAGCGAGATGCAAGGCGCCACAAGGACTATACGTGTCGGGACGCTGGTCGGCAGGCAACACGCATCGGACGCCGATCGGACACGGAGGAAGAACTAATGACGATCGATGATCGACCTGATGAAGCGGAGCGCGAGCTCCCGCCACCACCCGGCCCGGGGGGTCGGCCTCCCGTCAACAACGTATGGGTGTATAACGGCAGAGCCTACGACCTGAGTGAGTGGATTTCCAAGCATCCAGGCGGTGAATTCTTCATCGGCCGCACGAAAAATCGCGACATCACCTCGATCATCGGTTCCTACCACCGTGATCCGGAAAAAATCGCGCGGATGATCGAGCGTTACAGTCTCGATCGCGCTGCCACGCCCGAGGACATCCATCCGAAGAACAACGCCCCCGACTTCCTGTTCAAGGACGGCTTCAACAGCTGGGACGACACCCCGAAGTACAAGTTCGACAACAAGGACGACCTCCTCCACAAAGTCAAGGCCCGGCTCAAGGAACCCGAGCTGGCCGCGCGCCTGAAGCGGATGGACCGCGCGTTCAACATCGTCGTCGGCGTGCTGATCTTCGCCTACATCGCCGTGCAGGCGCTGCGTCTCTACGACACGAGCTGGATGCCGTTGCCCGCCTTCGTGATCGCGATGGTGCTGCTGCGCAGTTCGCTGGCAGGCTTCGGCCACTACGCGATCCATCGCGCGCAGAAGGGCTGGAACAAGTACGCGGTGAACGCATTCGACATGAACTATGTCGCACTGTCTTTCGTCACCGCCGACGGCCACGCGCTGCTGCACCACCCGCACACCCAGAGTGAAGTCGACATCAAGAAGAACGTCTTCACGATGATGATGCAGATCCCGCGCCTGTATCGGGTGCCGGTGCACACGGTGCACAAGTTCGGACATCTGTTGACGGGCATGATCATTCGGCTCCTCGACGTCTGCCGGCTCACCCGCAAGGTGGGCATCAAGGACATGTACGGCAGCTGGCGTGGCGCGCTGCCGCACTTCATCGGTTCGTTCGGGATGCGGTTCCTGCTGGTGGCCGAGTTCGTGGCCTTCGCGTTCGCGGGCGATCTGCTGGCCTGGGGCCTGCAATTCGTGATCACGCTGTGGATCAGCACCTTCATGGTGGTGGCCAGCCACGACTTCGAGGTCCCGATCGAGGAGCTGCACGTCGAGACCGAGGACTGGGCGGTGAACCAGCTCGAGCAGGCCTACGACCTGACCGTGGTCGGCAACAAGTACGTCGACTGCTTCCTGTCGGCCGGCCTGAGTTCACACCGTGCCCATCACGTACTTCCGTTCCAGCGCAGCGGTTTCGCCAATATCGCGTCGGAGAACGTGGTGCGTGAGGAAGCCGCGAAGTTCGGGGTGGAGTGGCTGCCCGCCAAGAGCTTCTTCGGAGATCGTTTCCCCAAGCTGTGCCGGACCTACCTGCTCGCGCCTTCTCGTGAGGCCGAGGAGAACCGGTGGGGAATCGTGCGCGAACACCTCGCGCCGACAGCGTTGAAGACCTGTGTCGTCTACACCGCGCAGGGCTTCTCCGGCATCGGAACCGTCTGACCCGGCCCGCTGCCACATCTCATCTGTCTCGAAAGGAACTGTGCCCGTGTCTATCTCCTTTGACCTGCTCCGCACGCCCGAGCACGAGCGCGGGCACGACCTGCTACCTCCCACGCCCCCGACGACTGTGGGCGTGATCGAAGCGGTCGCCACCGGCTCGCCGTCGCTGGTCGTCGATCAGGCCGTCAACGCGGGCCGGGTTGCCGAACTGTTCTCCGATCCCGTTCAGCGCCAGCGTATTCCGCGGATCTACGCGAAGACCCGGATCGACACCCGCCACCTGGCGATCGACCCGCTCGATCCGGAGTTCCTCGAATTCAGCCGCAAGCCCGGCACCATTCGGGAGCGGATGAACCTGTTCTTCGAGCACGCGGTGCCGCTCGCCGTGGACGTCGCTCGGCGCGCGGTCGCGGGCCTGGAGAACCCGGCCGAGGACATCGGCCAGCTGATCTTCGTGACCAGCACCGGCTTCATCGCCCCCGGCGTCGACGTCGCGGTCGTCAAGCAGCTGGGGCTGTCGCCGAAGGTCGGTCGGATGGTCATCAACTTCATGGGTTGCGCCGCGGCCATGAACGGCATCCGCGCCGCCGTCGACTACGTCCGGGCACACCCGGACAAGAAGGCGATGGTGCTGTGCATCGAATTGTCCTCGGTGAACGCGGTTTTCGACGACGACGTCAACGACGTGATCACCCACAGCCTGTTCGGTGACGGGTGCGGTGCGGTGGTGATCGGCGCCAACCAGGTGCAGCAGCCGCTCGCGCCAGGCAGCGTCGTGATCCGCGACAGCTTCAGCCACCTGTTCGACGACGCCGAGGACGGCATCGTGCTCGGCGTGAAGGACGCGGGCATCACCTGCGAACTGGCGACCAGCCTGCCCGACTACATCTACCGCGGCGTCGACCCGGTGGTCTCGGAAGTGTTGGCGCGCAACGGACTCGACAAGTCCGATATCGAGTTGTGGGCGATCCACCCCGGTGGTCCCCGCATCATCGAGGAGTCGGCGCACTCGCTCGGCATCCCCGCTGAGCTCGCGGCGCCGAGCTGGGCGGTGCTCGCCGAGCACGGCAACATGCTCAGTGTCTCGCTGATCTTCGTGCTGGAGCGGATGATCCGCGACGCACAGACCACGGCACCGATCTCTACCGGTGTGGCGTTCTCGTTCGCACCCGGTGTCACCCTCGAGGGCATCGTCTTCGATGTCATCCGCAGCTGAGAGCCGTCCATCATGCATTTGCTCCGTTTTCTCGCCGCGCTGTCGCCGGCCAGGATCGCGGCCGTCGTCGTCGCGGGTCTGATCTGCGGCGCCGCCAACACCTACCTGGTCACACTGATCAACGCGGTCGTCTCACCCCGCCCGCAACCCGACAACCTGCTGCTCCGTTTCGGGGCGACGGGTCTGGTGATCCTCGTCAGCGGTGTGCTGTCGCAGGTGCTGCTGATCCGCCTGTCGCAGGAGGCGATCTACCGGCTGCGCAGTGACCTGAGCTCCGGAATCGTCTCCGCCCCACTGGAACACCTCGAACGGCTCGGTATGCACCGTCTGATGGCGACGCTCACCGAGGACGTGCGTTCGCTGTCGCAGGCCGTCACCGCTATCCCGTCGATCTGCGTGGATGTGGCGACCATCGTCGGCTGCTTCGTGTTCCTCGCCGTGGTGTCGGGACCGATCTTCGCGATCACCGTCGCGGGCACATTGGTCGGAATCGCCTGTGTCGAAATGGTTCTCAAGCGAGTGCGCGGTATCTACCGTGAAGCCCGCGAGAACGAGGATGCGCTGCTGCGATCGTTCCAGGCCGTCACCCTCGGCATCAAGGAACTGAAGCTGCACCGTGGCCGTCGCCGCGACTTCATGGACCGCCACCTGCTCGGATCGGCGGGCACACTGCGCGATCAGAACACCGACGCGGGCTCGAAGTTCTCCTACGCTCAAGGCTTCGGCCAGGCGCTGCAGTTGGGCACGATGGCGCTGATCCTGTTCGGCATCGCGGCCGCACTGAATCTGCCGCGCGAGACGATGGTCGGGTACGTGCTGGTCACGACGTTCCTGGCGATGCCGATGCAGAACTTCATGCACCGCATCCCCGATCTGCTGCGAGGTGATGTGGCGCTGGACAAGATCCGCGCGATGAACCTGTCGATGACGACGCTGCACGACGAGGAGTCGCTGCCGTATGTGGAGCGTCCGGCGGTGGGGGAGGCCAAGCTGGAGCTGAGCAACGTCAGTTACGTCTATCGGTCGGAGGCGCCTTCCGCGGTGCCGCCGCCGCCCGGGTCGCATCCTGGTGGGCCGGGTGGTCCTGGTGGGCCGCCGCCGCGTCCCGGTATGCCGCCGCACAACGGCAGGCACCCGCACCCCGCGCATCCCGGTGCGCATCAGGGCGGCGCGGTGGATGTGAACGGCAAGAAGTGGGTCGACCACGGTGGCGCCGATGTGCGCCCACTGGCACCGCCGCCCGGGCTCGACGATTCCGAGGACGCCGGCTTCCGGCTGGGGCCGATCGACCTGGTTTTCGAACCGGGGCAGATCACGTTCATCGTCGGCGGTAACGGCAGCGGGAAGTCGACGCTCGCCAAGCTGATCACCGGTCTGTATGTGCCACGCTCGGGTTCGTTGTCGCTCAACGGGGAGAGGATCGACCACGACAACATCGAGTGGTACCGGCAGAATTCCTCGGCGGTGTTCACCGACTTCCACCTGTTCGAGGACTACCTGGGCTTCGACCGTCCCGGCATCGACGCCGAAGTCCAGCGGTATCTCGACGAGCTGCAGATCTCGCACAAGGTGACGGTCAAGGACGGACGCTTGTCGACCGTCGACCTGTCGCAGGGTCAGCGCAAACGCCTGGCTCTGCTCACGGCCCTGCTCGAAGACCGCCAGATCTACGTCTTCGACGAATGGGCAGCCGACCAGGAACCGCGCTTCCGTGAGGTGTTCTACCGCGAGATCCTCACCGATCTGAAGCGGCGCGGAAAGACGGTCATCGTGATCACCCATGACGATCGATACTTCGACTGCGCCGACCAGTTGGTGAAGCTGGACTTCGGTCTGGTCGCTGTCTGACGCGTAACGCCGGTTCCTTTCGGGGGACCGGCGTTTCAGGCGATGTGACGATACTCGGTGACGTTCCGCATCGGGGGACGGTCGGCGAGGCTGACTTCGGAAGATGTTCGCCGCCAACCTGATTCGTCGGGCAGGAACTGGACCAGGCCGACCCCGGAGTCGCGGATGCCGAGTCGGTCCAGGAGCGTCGCCACGACCTGGCGGCTCATCACCGCGAGCTCGTGCGTCGGCCGACTGCGGTGCAGCCTGATTCCGAGGTCCACCTGGGCAATGGCGGCGAGGCCGCGCCGCTGCCAGCAATCCATCAGAATCCCGATCTCCGCGCCGTAGCCACTGGCGATGGAGATCTGCCCGAGAAACCCACGGGTGGCGGCACATTCACCGCCGAGCGGCTGAATGATCTCCGACAGGGCGGGCGCCAGCGCGGTGAGCAGCGGCCGCGCCACCAGCTGCGTCACTCGGCCACCACCGTCGGCGTCCTCGATCATCGGCCTGCGGTAATAGCCCTTCACCAGCGCAATGCCCGAATCGGTGAGCAGCGGTGCGAGCAGCGTGGGCACGAACTGCGGATCGGGTTCGACGAGATCGGCATCGAGGAAAACGATCAGATCACCGGTACACACCGCCATCGACCGCCACAGCACCTCACCCTTTCCCGGCCGCACGGCGACCTCGGGCAGCGCCTCCTCGCGCGTATAGACCGCCGCCCCGGCGGCCCGCGCTCGCGCAATGGTGCGGTCGGTGGACCCGGCGTCGAGCACGATCAGCTCGTCGACCAGCCCGCCGAGCAACGGTCGAACAGAGGCGACCACTCCGGCGACGGTGTCCTCGTCATCGAGCGCAGGCACCACCACCGAGACCCGTCGACCCCATTTCCGGTCGGTCAGTTCACGGACGTCCATCCGGCCAGTCAACGACACCGTCCCCATACCCGCCACCGATGCGCGCCGATCCTGTGACCGAGCCCAATGATTCTCCGATCGCGCTGGTCCAACCTATGGATGGGTGGTGAACAACGGTGCTTTGACGACGAACAGAATCGCGAGCACACCGACCACGGCCATCGCCACCGCGAGCCCGAAGACAGCGGCCAACGCGCCGATCAGCACCCCTTCGAGGGCGATTCCGGTGTAGGCGACTCGGTTGAGCTTGCCGAGTGCCTGTTCCTCGCCGCCGGAGTCGACGCTGTGGCCGACCGATCCGGTGCAGAACGGGTGCAGATTCGCCAAGCCGATTCCGCTGACAACCGCTGCCACCGCCAGCGCCGCGCTTCCGGTCGTCGAGTGGGTCACGATTCCGGTGATCCCGACGATGACGAGCAGACCACTGATGCGCACCGACCACACCCGATCCAGATGGCGGCTCAGCGGTCCGAATGCCAGCCGGCCGAGACAGATGGAGCCGATGAACAGTGTCAGGGCGAGGGTGGCCGCGGTCAGGGATGCGCCCGAGTGCACCGCGAGGATGGCGAGCCAGTTGGTGAGCATTCCCTCCAACAGCAGCGCGGAGAAGCTCATCGCGGTCAACCAGCGCAGCGAGGGCGGATATGCCATCCGGATCCGCTCGAGCGGGCGAACCCTCGGCGAAACCCGCGTAGGGGCCACGTGTGGGAAAGTGTGGCCCACTTCCGTTGGCGCAGTAGCTGTATGGAAGCGGCGGAGGATCACGAATACAGCCGTGGTGCCGACGATGCCGACAGCGGTGAGTGTGATGAAGGACTGCAGCAAGGGAATACGTCCCGCCGTCACCAGCCCGAAGCCGGCGCCGAGAGTCCCACCGACCGCTTGGAACCCTTCCAGAGGCGAGAGCAAGCTGTTCGCACGCGCGTCCGTGACCGCGCTCATGCGAACCTTCTCCAGGCGAACCGCGAGCACGTTCTGCCCGATATCCAGCAGCGCGTTGAGCGTCCCGGCGACAAGCAGCCACCCGATCGTCGCCCACAGACCGAACCCCATCCCCGCCAGCCCGATTCCGGCCAGATACAACCCCGCGGCGACAGGTGCGGCGCGCGCCGCCCCGAATCGGCGCACGATCTGGGGCGCCACGAACATCGTCGCAGTGAGCCCGACGACGAACCCGATCCGCGCGAACCCCATCTGCGCATCCGAAAGCCCGTATCGCTCTTGCAGTTCCGGCAACCGCGACGCCAACGCGGCATAACCGAGCCCGTTGAGCAGAAACAACCCCATGGCCGCCCAGACCACCGGCTGCCGCCACGCAGCGCCGCGCATTTCGCCGACCATCGAGGAAGACCGCGCACGCATCGGCACCCCCTCTCGACACGGACAAGCGTTCCACAAGCACTCAGCGGGCACCGAAACAACGGACGAACAACGCGTAGACAGGCAATACCTTCACCCGATGCGGCTGTCGAGGTAGCTGATTGTTTGCGCGACTCGCCGTTGGGACGGGCGGATCAACCCATAAATGGCGCGCCCGCGCGAGGGTGAAAGCATGAAACTCATCAAATTGATGTGTGTCCTCGGCGCCACCGCCGCTTTGCCTGCAGTGCTGGCCGGCCCTGCGAACGCCGCATCGTGGACAACCGATCAGATGGTGGCTTATTTCTGCACCGAGGCGCACGATGCCGCCTTCTATCGTGATTACGCCGAAGTCGAGAAAATGGATATGTGGACGTTCAACGGTGACATTGTCCCCGAGGTGGAAGCCCGCAAAATGGTCTTCGGCACCGGCGAGCTCAACGACACCACCCGTGCGGGTCAGTGCGGTGAGAAGAAGGACGAGTTCTACGACGCCGTCGTTCGGATCACCAAGCGGGACAGAGACACGATGCGCGAGGAGTTCCGGAGTAACAACGACGCGGTCAAAGCCTTCCCTGGCAAGAAGCTCGCTGCCTTCAGCAAAGCCGGCCAGTCGGAGATGCAGCGTAAGAACGAGAAATACCCGCAGTGAGCCGATCTCGGCGGTGAGGGGCTGGCAACGGTGCGGGTAGCCTGGCACCCAGTCGGCTGATGGAGGGGCAGGGTTCATGAGTGGGAGAGCGGCAACGATGGTCGAGGTGGTCAAAGGATCCAAGACGGATCTCGTCGACGGGCAGTACACGGTGCGCCTGGATCTCGACAGTCCGGCCGGTACCGTCGACATTGCCGCGGTGCTGCTGACCGCAGACGGCAAGGTGCGCTCCGACGCGGACTTCGTCTTCTTCAACAATCCGTCGGCACCCGGGGTTCAGCTGGAGTCCGATGCTGTTGTCGCGGTGGATCTTTCGGCCTTGCCATCTGATATCCATCGTGTCGTGATCACCGGAAGTACCGAGGCGCAGGGTATTCGGTTCGGCGCGATCGCCGGGCTGCGGGTTTCTGTCGTCGGGGCGAGTCAGTCGGTGAGTTTCGTGCCGCCCGGGCTGGATTCCGAGACGGTGCTGCAAGCTGTCGCGTTGTATCGGCGGGGGAGTGGATGGCGGCTCGATGCGATCGGGCAGGGATATAGCGCCGGTCTGGCAGCGTTCGCGACGGACCATGGAATTGTTGTCGATGCGGAAGAAGAGTCCGCCGAAGTAGTTGCGCCGCAGGCTGTTACGCCCGCGCCGCAAGCTGTGACACCTGCGCCGTCCGTCGATCTGCGTAAGGTCGACGTCGTCCTGACCAAAGATTCCCCCGATCGCCGCGCCACCATCGACCTGCGTAAGGGCGACCCCGGCTATGTACTGACCGTCGGCCTCGAATGGGACGGCCGCGGTGCGGAGTACGACGACTACGGCCGCTGCACCAAGCGCGGAGTCGGCGACCTCGACGTCTACTTCTTCTGCCGCAACGAGATCACCGGCGACTACGTGGTCTTGAGCGGCGAAAAAGGCCACCAGGGCGACATCGCGAAATGGCCGTTCATCCACCACCAGGGCGACTCCCAAGGCCCCGGCGTGAACAACCAACCCGCCCGTGAACAAGTCATCGTCCGCCCCACCGAAAACGGTGACCTCCTCCTCAACGTGTATCAATCCGTGGACAACGGTGCGGGAGCCATCGACAAATTCGGCAAACCCCGCGTCCGAGTCCGCTACGGCCGCCCCGGCCCCGACGGTCTCCCCGGTGAGGACGCCGACCAGATCACCGTCGTCATCGGCAACGGAAAGAGTTCCTTCTGGGCCACCGTCGCCCACATCGACGTCCGTGACGGCATCCTCACCGTCGACGGCACCATCCATTACAGCCGCGCGTTCAGCGAACGCATGCCCGTCCTCGATACCAACGGCACCTGGGTGCGCTCGGCCAAGAACGGCCCCGTCGGTCGCAGCAAAAAGGCCAACGGCCTCGGCCTGAGCCGTTACGAAGGACAGTGCCCGACTCCGCGCTGAATCGGTACCTGGAAGCCACCGATCTTCCGCTCGAGCAGCTCGGCCAGCAGCAACGGTGTGCGGTCCTCGAACATCGGGCCGATGAGCTGCACTCCCACCGGCAGGCCCTCCGGCGACCGGCCCGCGGGAATGGCGGTGGCGGGCAGGCCGGGCATGGTTGCCACGCCGGCCCAGACGAGCTGGTCGAAGTACGGATAGTCGACGCCGTCGATGTCGATGCGCCGGGTCTCCAGCGCTCCACGGTGATCGTGGGGGAAGGCGGGGGTGGGCGTGATGGGGCAGACCACGGCATCGAATTCGGCGAACAGTTGCCGCCAGCAGTGGCGGTGGAGTTCGCGGCGGTTGTTCGCCTCGACCCAGTCGCGGTGGCTGAGCGCCATGCCACGCAGCCGCGCCGCATCGAGACTCCGATCGTCCGCGCTCAGGGTGGCGGCGTCGGTCTGTAGCTGCTCGTAGATGTCGATGGGCAGACCCGCGGCGGCGTTCGACAGCATCAGCTGCATGTAGAGCGTCGCCGCTTCGGTGAGATCGGGCAGCAGTGGGCTCTGTCGCTCGACGCGGGCGCCCTCGTCGACGAGCGCCTCGGCGACCCGGTTCACGCCCGCCCACACCGCCGATCCGGTCGGAATAAGTGGATGGTCGTCGATGATCAGGACCCGGAAGTCGGACAGTCGCTCGCAGCGCGCGGGTGGCAGTGCGACGCCGCGGGTGAGCGGCTCCGGTTCGGCCATCACGTCGAGCAGCAGCGCGAGGTCACCGGCGGTGCGCGCCATCGGGCCGACGACGGCGAGGTCGAGGTCGACCGGCAAGGCAGGCGCGGTCGGCACGACCATGCCGCGGGTCGGCGCCAACCCGACCGTCGGCTTGTGCGCGTAGACCCCGCAGAAATGCGCGGGCGTGCGCAGTGAACCGGCGAGATCGGACCCGATCGACAGGGCGCCGAATCCCGACGCCAGCGCCGCCGCGGACCCACCCGACGAACCACCCGAGGTGCGGGCGTGATTCCACGGATTATTGGTGGTGCCGTAGATCTCGTTGAAGCTCTGGATATCTCGCAGCATCATCGGCACATTCGTCTTACCGAGCACCACCGCGCCCGCCGCCCGCAATCGCGACACCTGCACCGCGTCCTCGGCCGGCACATAGTTCGCATGCTGCGGCATGCCCCAGGTCGTAGGCAGCCCTGCCATGTTGAAGGACTCCTTGACTGTCACCGGAATCCCGAGCAACGGCCGATCCTCGCCGCGCGCACGCGCCTGATCAGCCCGAAGCGCCGCGTCGCGCGCACGCTCGAAATCCGGCACACAGATCGCGTTGATCACCGTGTCCTCGCGCTCGATCCGACCGATCGCCCCCTCGGTCAATTCCACCGATGTCACCTCACCGGCCCGCAAAGCGGTCGCGAGTTCTTCCGCCGACTGAAAGTCCCAATCCATGAATCCGACGCTATCGATGCTCTACCGGAGCCATAAAATGCTATTTCGCACAATTGGGCCAACCGGCCTGGCCTTCGAGCGCGGCCCATCACGCTGGCATTTTGTGATCCCACCAGGTCACATATATCGAAGCGCACGGAATCCGCTGGGGCCGGGCATGAAATATACCTTCGCGCAACGGGATTCATGTCTCAATTAGCCAGCCGTATTCGATAGATCCACGACTGATCGAAGTTCGCCCGATCAGGCCGGACGGCAGCATCGTGGTCGAGCTTCCGCCACAGCCGTGGCAGGTGCTGGATCGGGGTCACCATTCTCGAATTCGGCGGACAGAAATCGGGCTTGCACCTGACGTAAGGTCAGGTCCTACCGTCGACAACACCGGCGCACAGTGCGCTGGTGGAAGTGGGATGAAACGGATGGACCTGCGCGAAACCGGGCGTGTGTGGAAGGTCGGCGAACTCGCGGACGAGGCCGGGCTGACGGTGCGGACGCTGCACCATTACGACCGCATCGGGTTGGTACATCCCGCGGAGCGGACCAGCACTGGCCATCGGCTCTACACCGCGAGCGATGTCGAGCGCCTCTACCAGGTGCTGGCCCTGCGTCAACTGGGCCTGGGCCTGGACCAGATCGCGGACCTGCTCGAGGGTGCCGTGCCGATGGCGCAGGTGCTCACCGCTCATCGCGACTATCTGGCCGCACAGCTCGCCGCGACCCGGGACCTCCACGCCTTGGTCGACGCACTGGCCACCACGGTGCAGAGCAAGCCGGAAACATCCACAGACCACTTCCTGGAACTGATCAGGAGGACCGTCATGGTCGACGACACCATCAAGACATACTTCACCGAGAATCAACTGGCGCAGCTCGCCGAGCGTCGGGAAGAGTTGGGGGAGAAGCAGATTCAGAAAGCCGAAGCCGACTGGGCTGAGCTGATCCCCCAGGTCGATGCGGCGATCGCAGCCGGAATGGACCCGACCACACCCGAGGCGCAACGAATGGCCGCGCGGTGGATGGCGCTCCTGGAAGAGTTCCACGGCGGCGACGAAGGCCTGCGCGACAGCATGTACCGAATGCAGGCCGAGGAGTCCGCCCGAATCGAAAGTGAGTACTGCGGACCGTCGCCCGCGCAGATCGCGTTCATCACGGCCGCGAATACTGCACGGGAGTAACGGGATCGGAGTCCGAACATCGCGCAGTAACGACTGAGGTAGTGCGTGCGCGTGGTGCGGGGGATGATTCCTGCGCGCCACGGCCGCCGCCTGAAACCCGGGCAGGGTGCGGTCTTCTCGGGAAGGACCCGAACATCCACGGGCACAGGAGTCTGCGGCATAGGCTTGACCGATGAATGCAGCCCCACCCTTGACGGTGTCGCAGCGGACGGGATACATCTGCAGCGCGGTGGTCTGGCGCTGTGATCGGTTGACGACTTGGGCAGCGGTGGCGTGGTGATATCCGACCCGACACGCGACCCTGCGTCGGTCGAGATCGGCAACTTCCTTGCCCATGCGCCGTCCGACGTGTGGCACGCGCTCACCGATCCGAGTGTGGTGCAACGGTGGTTGATGCCGTCAACCGGATTCGTCGCATCAGTGGGAACCCACTTCGTCTTCACCGTCCCGCCACAGCCATCGTCGGCGGCCAGGCGGCAAGCGACCTCTGTCGGTGAGATCGCCTGCGAAGTTCTGACAGCCCGTCCGAGTGAGCAGCTGACCCTGAGCTGGGTCGACTTGCGAGCAGAACGGCCGTCCCGCTGGGTTATCGACTGGACATTGTTGTCGCAGGGGCGTGGCACTCGATTGTTGTTGACGCACAAGGGATTCGATATCGAAGACCGCCGACAGAAGATGGCGCGCAACGGAATGGAACGGATGTGGCACGGCAGGTTGTCGCGGCTGCGCGACGTGCTCGACATCGGCCACCAGAACCACTTCTAGTTGGATCGCCACGGCTATGGAGTGGGAACCGCGCTGGTGACGACTGTTCCGCTGAGACCTGCGGCCAGAGGGATTCGCGGATTGCGTCACTGGCTGTCGGTATTCCAGGGTGCCGCCCGCATGTCCTCGATCGAGAGCCGCTGTCCCCGGCGCGGTTCACCGAGCGGAACTCCGACGGCGATCATCGACATCACCACCCATCCGGCGTCCGGCGCGAGGTCGGTGGTGACGGCGTCGAGGTCGAAGGCGCGGAATTGGTGGCAGGCGAGGCCGATGGCCTGGGCTTGGATTGTCAGATGGGCGACGGCTTGGCCGAGATCGTAGTCGGCGAATTCCGAGTACGGGATGCGGGAATCGTCGACGAATCTGTGCGTCAACGTGACGATCAACAGACCGGCGTCCAACGCCCACCGAGCTGAACTGGGTGCCAGATGCATCGCGATCCGCTTGTGTTCCACCTCGCCGGGCCGGACCGGATAGAAACTCCACGGCTGCGAATTCCCCGCCGACGGCGCCCACCGCGCCGCCTCGAGCAGCAGTTCGACCGTCGCGTCGTCCACTGTCGCCTCGGGATCGAACGCGTGCGGACTGAATCGCCCGGCCAGCAGTGGGTGGAGGCGGGGCCGACCCGCAGGGATGAACACTCCTGTCCCAACCGGAATGCGGTGCGGAATATGCCTGCTCCACGAGTTTGCGAAGGCCATGGCAAGGGCGAGACTTCGTTCTAGGTGATCGGGCGGCGGTCGCCGAGTAGGTCCTCGCGAAGGTCGCGGACTGTTGTCCGTAGGGCCTCGACGACGGCAGCCACCTCAGGTCGGCGGAGGGTTTCGGGACGGATGACGAGCCAGTAGGTGAGTTGGACGCGGACCTCGTCGGGGAGGACGCGGACGAGGTCGGGGTGGCGGTCGGCCATGAAGCAGGGGAGTAGGCCGATGCCCGCGGCGGCTCGGGTGGCTTCCACGTGGACGAAGACGTTGGTGGAGGAGACCGAGCGGCGCATGGCGGGGGCGAAGGCAAGGGCGAGGTCCAGGTCGTCGACTTGGAGGATGGATTCGATGAAGTAGACCAGGGGGTAGTCGGCGAGGTCGGCGATGGTGGTGGGGGTGCCGTGTTCGGCGAGGTAGTCGCGGGAGGCGTAAAGGCGTAGGCAGTAGTCGCCGAGTTCGATCGCTTCGGCGCGATGGACTTGGGGTTTGCCGACCACCACCTCGATGTCGAGGCCGGTTCGCTGGGTGGATGCTCGCCGGGTCGCGGCGATGATGTCGACGGCGATACCGGGGTGTCTGCGTTGGACGCGGGCGGCCGAGGGTGCGGCCAGGTAGGCGCTGAAACCATCGGTGGCCGAAATACGCACCACACCTTCGAGCGTGCGCGCACCCGCGGTCGAGCCCAGCGATCTGACCGCCGCCTCCACCGCTTCGGCCGCGGTCAGCGCCTCGCGACCCAGATCGGTGAGCTCCCAGCCGCCGCTGACCCGGGTCAGCACCCGCCCACCCATGGCGTGTTCGAGGGCCGCTATGCGCCGCGAAATCGTCGTGTGGTTGATGCCCAATTCTTCGGCGGCGGTGACATAACGCCCGGACCGTCCGACGGCGAGTAGCACCAGCAAATCGTCAGCGCTCGGCCTGCGCCCCGACGTCGAAGAAGAATGGCTCACGTCTGCAGTTTCGCAGATTGCCGCTGCGAAACTGTCCATTGTCACCGAGACGCATCTGCACGAATACTCTCCTCACAGCTTGTGGGCTGCATCACAGTTACAGCGTGATGTGACCTGGAACATCGAAGGAGTAGCGCGATGAGTGTGCGCAGCACGACCCGACCCACCGACCCGGACGAAGCCCCCACCGGACTGCGGCGGGTCGTCGCCGCGTCGATGGCGGGCACGGTCGTCGAATGGTACGAATTCTTCCTCTACGGCACCGCCGCGACCCTGGTGTTCAGCAAGGTGTTCTTCTCCAAGGACACCAGCGACCTCGACGCGATCCTGGCCGCCTTCGTCACCTACGCCGTCGGTTTCGCGGCCCGCCCGCTCGGCGGCATCGTCTTCGGCTACTTCGGTGACCGCTACGGCCGCAAGCAGTTGTTGCAGGTGAGCCTGGTGCTCGTCGGCGCGGCGACGTTCCTGATGGGCTGTCTGCCCACCTTCGCCCAAATCGGTTACTGGGCACCGGCGATGCTGGTGACACTGCGCTTCATCCAGGGCTTCGCGATCGGCGGTGAATGGGGTGGTGCGGTGCTGCTGGTCGCCGAGCACAGCCCGAGTCGCAGTCGCGCCTTCTGGTCGAGTTGGCCGCAGGCCGGGGTGCCTGCGGGCAATCTGCTCGCCACGGTCGTGCTGCTGGTGCTGACCTCGACCCTGTCGGACGAGGCGTTCCTGAGTTGGGGCTGGCGCGTGGCGTTCTGGCTGTCGGCGGTGGTCGTGCTGGTGGGCTACTACGTGCGCACCAAGGTTACCGACGCCCCGATCTTCCTGGCGGCGCAGCAGTCGATGGACCAAGCCAAGGCCGCCTCGTTCAGCCCGTTCGAGGTGCTGCGCAAGTACCCGCGAGGAGTGTTCACCGCGATGGGTCTGCGGTTCGGCGAGAACATCATGTACTACCTGGTCGTCACGTTCTCCATCACCTATCTCAAGGTGCACGTGCACGCCGACACCACCAACATTCTGTGGTGGCTGCTCATCGCCCACGCCGTGCACATCATGGTGATCCCGCTGGCAGGCAGGCTCGGTGACCGCGTCGGTCGCCGCCCGGTCTACCTGGCCGGTGCCGTCGCCGCGGCCACCTGGGGCTTCTTCGCCTTCCCGATGATGGACAGCGGCAACCACCTGATCATCTTGTCCGCCATTGTCATCGGACTGGTGTTCCACGGGCTCATGTACGCCGGTCAGCCCGCGATCATGGCCGAGATGTTCCCGACCCGGATGCGGTACTCGGGTGTGTCGATGGGCTACCAGGTCACCTCGATCGTGGCGGGTTCGCTGGCGCCGATCATCGCGGTGAAGCTGCTGTCGGAGTTCGGTTCCTCGGTGCCGATCGCCTGGTACCTGGCTGTGGCCGCGAGCGTCACCATCGTTGCGGTGTTGTGCGCGAAGGAAACTCGCGGGATCGACCTGGAATCTGTTGACCTCGCTGATGCTTCGGCCACGAAAGGTGTTGCCTGATGGCGGATCTCACCGGGCGTAAGGCGCTGGTCACCGGCGCTGCGAGCGGGATCGGCGCCGCCTGTGCGCGCGAGCTCGCTGCACGCGGGGCCGAGGTCACCGTCGCCGATATCGACGGAGACCGTGCGAAAGCGGTGGCGCACGAAATCGGTGGACACGCATGGAGCGTCGACCTGCTCGAGGTCGACGCGCTGGCGGAGTTGCGCCTGGAGACCGACATCCTCGTCAACAACGCCGGCGTGCAAAGCGTCAGTCCCATCGAGGATTTCGAGCCGCACCGGTTCCGCACAATGCAGACGCTGATGGTCGAAGCACCGTTCCTGCTGATTCGCGCGGCACTCCCGCACATGTACGCGCGGGGTTTCGGGCGGATCGTCAACATCTCGTCGGTGCACGGGATTCGCGCGTCGCAGTTCAAGGTCGCGTACGTGACCGCGAAACACGGACTGGAAGGGCTGTCGAAGGTGACCGCGCTCGAAGGCGGTCCGCACGGGGTCACCAGCAACTGTGTCAGCCCCGGCTATGTGCGAACACCGTTGGTGGACAAGCAGATTGCCGATCAGGCCGCCGTGCACGGGATTCCGGAGCAGGAAGTGCTCGAGAAGGTGCTGCTCACCGAGAGCGCGATCAAACGGTTGATCGAACCGGAAGAGGTTGCGGCATTGGTCGGTTGGCTCGCCTCCGATCACGCGGGCATGGTCACCGGGTCTTCCTACGTGATGGACGGAGGGTGGAGCGCCCGATGAACGCAGCGGGGTAGGCGGCCTCGGTGGCGTTTCAGGTCGTGGGAGGCGGGTCGGCTTCAGGGGAGTGAATGGACCGGTTTGAACGGTGCCGACCCGCCTGCAACCCATTCGTTGACGTCGACGGTCCGGATGGGGAGAGGATTCGGACGAGGGTCTTCAGTCGGTGCGGCGGGTCAGCCAGACCGCGCACGCTGCGCAGAGGGCGGCGGCGATCAAACCCGGGACGATCAGATCCGGACGCGGTTCGAAGGCATGTGGTGGTGCCTGAGCCGTGAGCTCCGCATGCAATCTGAACGGCGAAGCGGAGTCGTACGAGTCCGCTGTCACGCCAACCCACGCCGGCACCGCACCATCGGTACTCGTCGGCAGCTCCCGCGCGGTCAACGACGCGAGCACCGGCAACACGGTCCAACCGGCGAGCAGCGAAGGCGCGAGCGGAAGCGCGGACCCGCCCGCCATCGCCGCCGCGAAGAGCAGCACCGCACCCGCGACAATTCGAACCCAGCTCGCGTCGGACACGAAGGACAGCGCGCCAACCAACGCCGCACCGGCGCACACACCGACCGCGAGTCCGGCTCGACGCAGATGAAGCCCGACCACGAGGCCGCCGATCACTGCGGCGCTCCCGGCAACGAGCGTGACAGTCGACGGTTCGCGATCCAGTCCGGGCTCGATGACAAGAACGGCTGCCGCGGCAGTCAGCGCGGCCAACGTCGCCAACGACTCCCGCGGCAACCACCGAACACCCGCCACGAATATCGCCAGCACCAGCAACACTGCTGCGAAAGGAAGCCAGCTGGTCTCGATCGACAATCGTGCGAGCAATCCGGACGTCAATGCGAGCGTGGCGCCGAACGCCACAGTCCGTCCGGACAGGTCGAGGTCGACGTGGTCGGCTCGCCGCCACCACATCACCGTCAACAAGGCGGCCGCCGATACGACCACCACTGCCACCTGCCACGTATGCACTGGTGGGTCGATGGAGCCGGGGTAGCGGAGGTGGTCCACGCCGAGCAGGTTGTCCCACTGATACCCGAGCACTCCCGCCGCGATGAGTCCGCCGAAGAACCACACCTGAACCGTCGCCGTCAGCAGCACGGGCACCATCAACAATCCGACCGCGACACCGAGCGCGACGGGCAACTCGTTCCACTCACCCGGCGCCGGGAGCGCGTTGACCGCGCCCACGATCGCCAGCCCTGCCAGGCCGACCCCGTAAACCACGGGGTAGCGGACCCGACCCCAGCTGAACAGACTCACCGCGCCAATCGCGACCAACGCCGCAAGCACTGCCATCGTCATCGCGGCGGTCCCGAAAATCTGCGTTCCCTCAACAGTGCCCGCGATGCGCTGAACCACATAACTTGAGGTCAGGCCGATCAGCGCCCCAACAGCAGCGTTCACCGACGCCGTTCCACTCACCTACAGCACTCCTCGCTGCGCACGACCCGAATTGATGTCCTCAACCAGGACTTTGTCGGCTACGGTGATCGGTTCGTTACCCGCGGTCATAGTGGATGAATTGTCTGATCTACGCAAAGTTCGCGGGCGAAGACCCTTGTTGTGGACGTTTGATCATGTTGTAATCCAGATGTTTGCTGGTGGCTGTCGGTGGCGGCCTGCCAACCGCTCGAATGATGTGGGGGACCAGATGACGTTGAGTATGGAGAACGGGCCGGAGGCGGTCCCGGCGGAGCTCCCCTCGGTCGACATCGCGGACAGTCCGTTGACCGCGGACCGCGTCGGCCGCTTGAGCCAGGCAGCTCGCCACCGGATCGCGGCGTTCGTGCACACCACTCTCGCGGATCTGGACGAGCTGCCCGAACCTTGGGTTCCCCCGATCGGGGTGACGGAGATCAGCGGAAGAGGGCAGTGACGTCGACGGTCGCCGCCATCGCCGCGGCGCCCGCGTCGTTGAGGTGCATGCCGTCGCCGCTGTCGAATTCGGGGCGGATGTAGTCGGGTCGCTCGGGGTCGGCCACGGCGCGATCGACATCGAAGATCGAGTCGAAAAGGGTTGTGGTGCGCAGCCATTCGTTGACGGCGTGGCGGGTCGGCTGGGTTTCCAGTAGGGGCATGCCGGGGAAGACGCAGCCGGCGTAGGGGCCGATGGTGGCGGCGTGGATGCGCAGTCCGGCGGCGTGGGCACGCTCGGCCAGGTCGGTGAATCCGGCGATCAGTTCTTCGGTGGTGGCGGAGGGCTGGCCGCCCATCGCGCCGAGGATGAGGTCGTTGATGCCGAAGTTGATCAGGATGTCGGTGACGCCAGGGACCTGCAGCGCGTCGGAATCGAAACGGCGCACCCCTGATTCGCCGATCTCCTCGGCGGTGAGGCGGTTGCCCGCGATGCCGCTGTTGACCACCCAGCCCTGGCTGAGTCGGGTATTGAGGACGTCGACCGAGCGGCGATTGGTGCTGGGCGTGGTGCCGACACCTTCGAACCAGGAGTCACCGAACGCCACCGCGACCGGCGATTGTTCGCTGACCCGCACGTCGATTCCGGTGACGAAGAATCGGAACGGAACCTCCACGGCGTCGATGAGTTCCACCTCCGCGGTCTGATCGCCTGCCACGATGTAGGAGATCTCGCCGGGCTGGTGGGAGAAGGTGGCCAGGCCGGTCGATTCCGGCAGGTAGAGGCTGAGCAGCAGATCTTCGCCCGCGGCGACCGGCAATTCGATCGGATCACTCACCGAGTCGGCGCCCGCGTCGATGGTGACCGCCGCCGCGCCGCCGAAGGTGACCGCCCGGTCTTCGATGAACGCCGATCCGGCCTTGCGCCGGGCGATCCGCACGGCGCCGATCCTCAGCGGTGCGACGCCGTACCGGTTGGTCAGGCGCACGCGCACCGCGTCGCCGCCGCCTGTCATGTGCAGGATCTGGCGCACGGTCTCGTTGCCGAACTCGCGGGATTCGGCGAGTTTGATCTGCTCGGTCGGGTCGATGACGCCGGTTCGGAAGCCCGCGACCCAGGTGTTGTTCTGCATGATCTCTCCAGTAGTTGCTGTGCGGAATAATGCGTCGACATAGGTCTACGGGAAAGTATTCCGCGTGTCAACTATCCGCATGGCAAGTATGGGCTAGGCTGGCGTTATGTCCGATCTGTTCGACGACCCCCGCTTCACCATCTCCGGCTTGCTGTTCGAGGCGCACAGCGGTTTGCTCGCCAAGCTGGAGCCGACCTGGAAGGCGCACGGGCTCTCCGGCCTCGACCTCAATGCCCTGCTGCGACTGAGCCGTTCACCGGGCCGCCGCCTGCGGATGTCGGACCTCGCCACCCAGACCGAGCTGTCCACCAGTGGTGTCACCCGACTGGTCGACCGGCTCGCGGGTGCGGGCTTGGTCGAACGCCAACTCGACCCGGCCGACCGCCGCAGCGCCTACGCGGCCCTGACCGACGGTGGCGTGCAGCGCCTCGAGGAGGTTTTGCCCGACTACCTTGCGGCCCTGGAGCAGTGGCTCACCGGACAGCTGACTCCCGAGCAACTCGACGGCTTGGTCACGGGTCTGCGCGTCATCCGTGACGCCACGAACCCGGCGGCTACCGCGCTGGCTGATCGGTCCTGACCGCAGGATTCCGAAAGCGCCCCGCCAGTCGCAGCTGTCAGGGTGTGGTTGTGCCGCTCGGAAACCGCAGCGGCCGACCACGAGAGGACCGAGAGCGTGAAGATCCCATTGGCGGTACTGGTAGGCGCCGTCCTGACCATCAGCGCATGCACGATGCAGCCCGCATCCAGCAAAACCGACTCTGCGCGAACGGAATCCGGCCTCGACCCGGCTGCGCTGCAATCCGCGTTGGATGCCGTTCGCGACGCCGGGATGGTCGGAGTGTTCATGGAAGTGCGCGATGGCGAGCGGGTGTGGAGTGGTGCGTCGGGCGTCGCCGATGTCGCCTCCGGTGAGCCCATCCGGCCCGGCCTGGTCCACCGGATGGGCAGCATCACCAAGACGTTCGTCGCGGCTGCCGTCATGCAGCAGGTCGAAAAGGGGCGGATCGGGCTCGATACCCCCATCGCCGACTACCTGCCGCAGCTGGTCCCCGGCGAGCGTGGCACGGAGATCACGGTGCGCATGTTGCTCAACCACACCAGCGGTCTGGCCGAGCACCTGCCCTACTCGTTCCCTTCTCTCTCAGCCTTTTTCGGCGGAACGCAACTGTCCGCGGAGAGCTTGGACAAGCACCAGTTCACTGAGTTCGACCCCATCGAGTTGATCAGAATGGGCGTTGACGCGCCCGCCACCGGTGCGCCCGGCGCGACCCCCGGCGTGTACTCCAACACGAACTACTTCCTGCTGGCCCAACTGCTGCAGAAGGTGACCGGAAAACCCTTCGCGACCTCCATCGCCGAGAACGTGATCCGCCGAGCCAACCTCGAAAACACCGCGTTTCCGGACCAGCCGACCCTGTCGGCTCCGCATCCGCGACTGTACGAAGGCCTGTTCGGCATGATCGACCCACCACGCGACTACAGCGTCTACAACATGTCCTGGACGATGCCCGGCGCCGGCATCGTCTCGACCACGGCGGACCTGAACCGCTTCTACCGCGCACTGCTCGCGGGACAGATCGTGAGCCCGGAATCCTTGGCGCAGATGCAGCGCACCGTGCCCGTCATTGCCCTGGACGGCAAGCAGATCGAATACGGCCTCGGCCTGCACCGTGTGCAAACCGCGACCGGCGAAACCTTCTGGGGCCACGACGGCAGCGCCTTCGGCGCCCTGGCAATCTCGCTCACCAGCGCCGACGGCACCCGCCAGATGTCGGTCGCGATGAACTACGCACGCTGGAACGAACTGGGCCCCGACCGCAAGCCGAAACCCCACCCCATCGACGCCGCCCTCGACAACCTCTACCGAATCGCGATGGGCGACAAGTAGTTCCTTCGGCCACCCTGCGACACCGCCCGCCTGAGCTCGGATGTCGAAGTCTCGCACCGCATTCCCCGCAACGCTGAGTCGTCGAGTGCAACATTCCGGGCGCGGTGAACGATGCGAAGCGCATGCAGGGGATGACACAGGTCGACAGTCAGCAGCAAACGGCCGGGTTCGGCGCGTACACCGTGGTCGATGTCGAGACCTCCGGGTTACGGCCGCACCAGCATCGGGTGCTGTCCGTCGCGGCGGTGACATTGGACGGCACCGGCCGGGTGCTGCGGGAATTCCACACCCTGGTCGATCCGGGGTGCGATCCGGGCCCCGTGCACATCCACGGGCTGACAGCGGACGTACTGCGAGGTTCGCCCGAGTTCGGCCAGGTGCGCGACCAGCTGTCCACGATGCTGGACGGCCGGGTGATGGTGGCGCATAACGCGCTGTTCGACTACGGGTTCCTCGTCCAGGAGTTCGCCCGGGCAGGCGGCGCCCTACCGGTCCAGCGTCGGCTGTGCACATTGGCGCTGGCCCGGCGCATCGCGTTGCCGACACCCGACTACAAGCTGGGCACGCTGGCGACGTACTACGGTGTGCCGCAACAGAAAGCGCATGATGCGCTCGACGACGCCCGGGTACTCGCCGATGTCCTACGGGCGTTGGTCGCCGATGCCGCCCATCTCGGTATCGCACCACCGTTGCTCGACTGTGCACCGGATTCGGCCAGGTCGATGCAGTCCCGGTGGCCCGTCGAACGTCGTGGCCCGAAACGGCCGTGCGACTTCGTGTATCCCGGGAAGTTGGCGATGGGCGGTCGTCTGCGCCAGGGTATGAAGGTAGCGGTGACCGGCGAGACTCGAATCGAACGGGAAGTGCTCGTCGCCCGTGCGGAAGCGGCGGGACTCGACGTCACCAGCATGGTGAGCAATCGAACGAGTGTTCTGGTCACGAACAATGCGGCTACGGGAACGGGCAAGGCGCGCAAGGCGTTCGAGTTCGGAACGCCGGTGATCGACGAGGCCCGGTTCGTCGAACTGCTGGAGTCCGTTGAACCGGGGCACGTGAAAGGGACTGTGGCCCCGAAGGTTCCGGTACACCGTCAGCCGAAGGCGCCCGCCCGGAAGGTGTCGGGTCCGCTGTCCGGTCGGCGGATTCTGGTGCTCGGCGGAACCCACGGCCAGTCTGCGGCAGCACGATCACGGATCGTCGAGCTCGGCGGTTCGGCCGCGGTAAATCTCTCGGCGACAGTGACAGATCTACTCCTTCTCGCAGGCGGGGAAGCAGACCGGCGTGCTCGAAAGGCCGACGAACTCGCGCTGGCGGTCCACGGACCGGAACTGCTCGAGCACGGTGCGATAGCGCCCGCCGTACCGGCCGACCCTCGTCCAGGCGAAATCCGGGCTGTGGAGGCCGCAGTGTTGTCACGAGGCCAGGTGGTCGACGTGCCGATCGCCGAGGGCGGCACCACGTGGACTCTGCGGGCAACCTGGAGCCAGCTCAGTGCCGCGACGGTGGATCTCGTCGCGTTCCTGGTGGGCAGCGATGAGCGAGTGAACGACTCCGACGACTTCGTGTTCTACAACCAGCCAGAACGGCAGGGCGCCAAGCTTTCCGAAGACGGTCCGAACGAGCAGTCGATCACCGTGGACCTCGACGACCTGCCCGAACACTGCACCCGTATCGTCCTCGCCGCCGCCCTCGACGGCGCCGATCTCACCTTCGGCGATGTCGGCGCAATCGAACTGGACGTCGCGTCCGGCACGGAATCGAGCGCAGCGGTGCGCGCCACACTCGATGCTGCAACCGTGGAACGCACGCTGCTACTCGCCGAACTGTATCTGCGCGGCGAAGATTGGCGGCTGCGCGCGGTCGGCCAGGGTTACGAAACCGACCTCGCCGAATTGGCCAGGCGGTACGGGGTCGAGGTCGACGAGTGACGCCGACCGGGCCGCTGGCAGGGGTGATCAGGTGGTGCGTCGACCGGTGAGGACGTTCAGATCGATGGTCAGGGGGAATGGTTCGTTCACGTGCACCGTGTCGGTGGCGCGAGGAGTGATCCGGTAGTCGCCGTCGTCGTCGAGTGTGTAGATCGTGAGGCCGACCGATTCGGCGTCGATGAGGTCGATCACCCAGTAGTGGGCGATGCGATTGGCGGCGTATTCGCCCGCCTTGATGGAGTAGTCGCGCACCGCTGACTCGCCGGATGAGGCGACCTCGACTGCTAGCGCGATCTGGTCGCTGCGAATTCGGGCTTGTTCGTCGATCTCGACTGGCCCGACCACTACATCCGGCACGCGCCGGGGGGACTTGCCGCTGAGTTCGGCCTCGATTTCCGCGAATGCCTCCCAACCGCTCGGGAGCTGGCCGTTCAATTGGACGAGCAAGCGTTGGATCGCGCGACTGTGCGGTGGAGCCGGGCGAGCGTTCACGAGCAAGAGTCCGTTCTCGATCTCGTAACGTTGGCTGGTGTCGGTCGGCAGAGCGTCGAACTCGGCGACGGTGATCGGTCGCCCGCGCGGGCTCGGCACCATCTCGACCGTCATCCTCAGCCTCCGCATGCTCGTCCACTGCGTCCTGGTGCCATTGTCGCACGTTGAGCCAGTCGGGTCGCGTGTGCCGTGGGTAGTGCGCACGAGGCGGTTGCCGGCTCGTGCGCTGTCAATTCGCTGCCGAGTGGCGCAGCTGGAAGCGCGGCTTCGCAGCGATTCGATGTCAACGGCGACATCGAATCGCCCGCGGATCGCGTCTATCCGATGACCGTCGATGGCGAATGTTCGGGGTCAGCTGCTGAATCGTTCGACGACGATTTCCTCCGTCAGGCCGTAGTCGGCGAGGGAGTAGTGGTGGGTGGGTTTGCGGGCGCCGGTGCGGCTTTCGTTGTCGAGGGTGGTGATGGCGGTGCGGGCTTCGGGGGTGAGGGGGGTGCCGATGCGGGTGTAGATGGTGTCGACGACGTCGAGGGGGTTGGTGCGGAGGTCGTCGAAGTCGACGTCGATGAAGGTGGCTTCGGGGTGGCGGGTGCGGGCGGCGGTGAATTCGGCGAGGCCGCGCGACCACAGGTCGAGTTGGGTGCGGCCGATGGTTTCGCCGGTGAAGACCGTGGACCAGCCTCGGCTGGCGTGTTCGTTGAGGCTGCAGACCGAGGGAATGATGGTGGCGGGGTCGCGGTGGGTTTGGATGACGACGGCGTCGGGGTAGGTCGCCAGGAGTGCGTCGAGGCAGAACAGGTGGCTGGGGTTCTTGAGGACCCAGCGGCGGGTGTCGTTCATGCCGATGAGCTGCAGGTTGCGGCGGTGTCGGGCGTAGGCGGGGGTCCAGTCCTGACCGGCCAGCCACTGCGAATAGCCCGGGACGTAGGCGAGGCATTCGTAGGAATGCGACATGCCCGACTGGCGCAGCAGTTGCCAGCATTCCTCCACGTCGGAAGCGCTCATGTAGTGCAGGCCCATGAATTCGGGATTCTGCACCTGGTGCTGTCGCAAGCCCGCGTCGATCTGCTGGTAGGCGGGGTTGTCGGCCCAGGTGTCGCGCGGCGGGCGGGGCTGCGGGAAGTCGGTCAGCCACATCTCCAAGCCCTGATTGGCGGGATCGGTGGCCAGTAACCGGTGCAGTGCGGTGGTGCCGGTACGGGGCAGGCCGGTGACGAAAATCGGTTGGGTGACCGGTGTTTCGATGTATTCGGGGTTTGCCGCCCACGCGGCTTCGCTCAGCGCTCTGGCGACCAGCGTGCCCCGCAGGAAGAAGCGCGACATCTTCGAGCCCAGTTCGGTGAGCCCGGCCTCGTCGCGATACGAGTCGAGCAACACCTGCAACGCCTCGGTGTAGTCGTCTGGGCCGAAATCGGTGAGGCCGGTGAGTTTGGTGGCGGAGGCGTGCAGGTCGGCCACGGTGCCGACATCGGTGCGCACAGTCATCGTCGAAAGCTCCTAGTTGTGGTATTCGCCGCAGTTGACGTCGAGGGTCTGACCGGTGATCGCCGACGACCACCCGGAAGCGAGAAACACGACAGCACGGGCGATTTCGTCGGGTTCGGGCAGGCGCTTGAGATCGGATTTCGACGCGGTCTGCTCGTAGACCTGCTCGATGGTGATGCCGTACTTCTCGGCGACCTGGCCGAAGTACCACTTCAGCTGGTCGGTCCAGATGTAGCCGGGCAATACGCTGTTGACCCGCACACCCTTGCCGCCCAGTTCGGTGGCCAAGGTTTGCGACATGGCCAGCAGCGCGGCCTTGGTGAGTTTGTAGCTGCCGTACCGGGGCTCGGAATGGCGCACGACCATCGAATTGATCATCACCACAGCACCTTTGGACTCGGCGAGAGCGGGCGTGAACGCCTGCGTCATCCGCAGACCACCGAGCACCGTCATGTCGAAACTCGACCGGATGTGGTCGAAGTCGGTGCGGTCGAGGGGTTTCATCGACGGCACCGAGAACGCGTTGTTCACGAGCGCGTCGACCCGCCCGAAGGTGTCGACCGTGCGCGCCACGAGATTCTGGACCGCAGCAGCATCGGTGATGTCGGTGGGCACGCTCAGCGTGGCGCCCCCCGTGGCCTCGATTTCGCCGGCCACCTCGAGTAGACGGGATTCGGTGCGCGCCGCGAGCACGACCGTGGCCCCCGCCGCGGCCGCCTCCAGGCAGATCGACCGGCCCAGACCCGGTCCGACCCCGGAAACAACGACAACTTTGCCGTCCAACAGTGCCCCGCTCATCCCAGCATCCTTTCGGCGAAAGCCCGCTGCCGGGCCGAGATCCGGTCGCGCCAACCCGCGGCGTCGATCCGGTTGTGTTCGAAATACGGAAGGTGTTGCGCGACTTCGCCGATCGGCACTACGGCAACGGTCGGACCGTCGGCCTCGGTCATCGGCCGATCCGTGCGCTGCCACCGGAACTGCAGGATGCCGCGCGTGCGGCCGGTGGTCTCGATCCAGTTCGCGATGCCCGGATCCTGCTTGCTCACCACCATCCGGATCATGCCGTCCGAATCCACCTGCGCCTGAGCGTGATTGAGGCTGGTCTGATGGTTGACGTAGTCCAGGGAGATGTACCAGAGGCTGCCCAGCTGGAAACCCTGATACGGCGCATCCGACTTCGGGACGGTGATCACCAGCGCCTGATCGTCGGCGAGATCGAAATGTCCGACCGAGGAGTACTGGGTGCTCAGTCCGCCGGGGGTGAGCCGGGGTGCGGTGAGGGTGTTCACCGGCAGGTCGAGATAGAACCACTTCGGGAAGTTGAACCAGGTGTGCACCCGCGTGAGCAGCATTTTCGCTGCCGCGCCGTAGCGTTTGCGCAGGCGCGCCAGGTCCGGTTCGACGGGTGCGGTGCCGATGGTGTCGACGCGTTCGATCCGAATCGAGCCCTTGCGCTCGGACCAGTCGCTGTAGACCTCCCGCACGGCCAACATGGACGCACCTTCCCCGAGCGGGAAGTAGTCCGGGCCTGCGTCAGGTTTCAGGGGTCCGAAGCGAAGGGAGAAGCTGCCGTCGGCGGCGATCGGAATGCGCCGGTCGTCGAACGCGTCGGCACCGCCGGGCACGTCCGTCGCGGTGTAATCCCCTTTGAGCACTTGGAAACTCAGGTCGACGGTGCTGCCACGGACCCCGCTCACCACGTACTCGGCCGTGGGTTCGATATTGGCGTGGTAGTAGAGGGTGTCCGGGTTGTCGAGGCCCATCTTGGCGTACGGCCCGGTCGAGGACACGAAGTAGGGATGCGACGTGCCATGGGCGCCCGAAAGACGAAGGCAGGCAGCGATACTCGCGGCGAGATAGTCGTAGCCCTCGGCGAGATCCTGGTCGCTGCGGACGAATTCTGCTCCGGCGATGAGTGTTTCGGCCTGGGCGACGGCGGCGAGGAACGGTGCGGTCAGCGGTGGCGGTCCTGAACTGCTGGTATCTGCTTCGGTGGTGGTACTGGAATGGGTCAACGGTCTGCGATTCCTAGTTCTCGGAGAATGTGGGCGGCGATGTCAGATGGGGACCCGAGGTCGGGTGTGATGACGAGGTCGGCGTGCTCGGGGCGTTCGTACGGCGAGCCGATTCCGGTGAAGCCGGGCAGTTCACCGGCACGGGCCTTGGCGTAGAGGCCCTTCGGGTCGCGGCGTTCGCATTCCGGCAGCGGGGTGTCGACGAATATCTCGTGGAAGGGCAGTTCCCGGTCGGCATGGATGAGCCGGGCGTTGGCTCGCTGGGCGGCGAAAGGACTGATCGCCGACACGATCGCCGCGGTGCCGGAATCGGCGAACAAGGCGGCCGCTTCGGCGACCCGGCGAACGTTCTCGTCCCGGTCGGCAGGGGAGAAGCCGAGGCCTGCGTTGAGACCATGCCGCAGATTGTCCCCGTCGAGCAGGTAGGCGGGGCGGTTGGCAGCGACCAGCTGGCGCTCCAGTTCGACCGCGATCGTCGACTTCCCCGAGCCGGACAGTCCGGTCAGCCAGATCGTGGCGCCGAGGTGGGCCCGCTCGGTGCGCTCCACCGCGGACCGATGCCACACGACGGACTGGCGTAATCGCACAATCGGGCTCGTTTCAGTCAGAATATTGACTGAAAGCGGCTCGATTGCGTGATTATGCCGGTCGACCTGCGCTCCACCGGTCTCCCGGCCGGTCACCATCCCCGCGGCGACGGTCTGATCGGTCACCGGATCGATCAGGATGAAACTGCCCGTGCGCCGATTCTCCTGATATGGATCCGACAGCAAGGGATGACGGCTGCGCAACCGAATGCGCGCAATGTCGTTGAGCGAGAGGGACTCCACGTCCGCCACCCGGTGCAGCGTGTTCACGTCGAGGCGGTAGTCGATCGCCGTGACCTGGGCGGAGGAGGTCTGCGCGGCGGTGCGCACCAGGTACTGGGCACCCTCGCGCAACTGCGAAGTCTCCGAGAACCAGCACACCATCGCATCGAGCTCGACGCCGATATGCGGACGGTTGCCCGGTCGGGCAAGCAGGTCCCCGCGCCCCACATCGAGGTCGTCGTCCAGCGTGAGCGAGACGGCCATTCCGGTGAACGCCTCGTCGACCTTGGTCCCGCCCGGACCCCAGATCTCCCGGACATGCGAAGACCGACCGGCAGGTAGTACCACCACTTCGTCGCCGGGCTTGAAGATGCCGCCCGCGACGGTGCCCGCGTAACTGCGGTGGTCGAGTCCCCGGATGACGTACTGGATCGGCAGCCGGGCATCGATCAGATTGCGGTCCGAGGCGATGTGCACATCCTCGAGGTGGCGCAGCAGCGGTGGCCCCGGATACCAGGCCATGTGTTCGGAGCCGTCGACCACATTGTCGCCGAGCAGCGCCGAAACGGGCACGAAGCTCAGGTCGCCTACGGTCAATTTGGCGGCGAACGCGGCGAATTCGGTGCGGATCTCCTCGAAACGCTCTTGCGACCAGCCGACCAGGTCCATCTTGTTCACGCACACCACCAGGTGCGGTACGCCCAGCAGCGTCGCGAGGAACGCATGCCTGCGGGTCTGCTCGGAAACGCCGGTGCGGGCGTCGACGAGGATCAGCGCGAGGTCCGCGGTGGACGCGCCGGTCACCATATTGCGCGTGTACTGGACGTGGCCGGGGGTGTCGGCGATGACGAACTTTCGGCGCGGCGTGGTCACGTAGCGGTAGGCGACATCGATGGTGATGCCCTGCTCGCGTTCGGCCCGCAGGCCATCGGTCACCAGTGCGAGATCCGCTGCCGCGCCACCACGTTCGGTGCTGACACGTTCGATGGCGGCGAGTTGGTCGTCGAACAGGGACTTGGAGTCGTAGAGCAAGCGGCCGATGAGGGTGGACTTACCGTCGTCGACGCTGCCCGCGGTCGCCAGTCGTAACAGGTTGCGGCGCATCAGAAATAGCCCTCTCGCTTGCGGTCTTCCATGCCGGTCTCGGAGATCCGGTCGTCGGCACGCGTGGCGCCGCGCTCGGTGAGCCGGGTGGCGGCGGTCTCGGCGATCACCTTCGCCGGGGTGTCGGCGGTGCTCTCGACACAGCCGGTGCAGGTCGCGTCGCCGACCGTGCGGAAACGGACCGTGGCCTCGAAGGTGCGTTCGCCGGGCGCCGGGGAGACGAATCGTGTTGCGGAGAGCAGCATTCCGTCGCGTTCGATGACCTGACGCCGGTGCGCGTAGTACAGCGACGGCAGCTCGACGGCCTCGCGATCGATGTACTCCCAGATATCGAGTTCGGTCCAGTTCGACAGCGGGAACACCCGGATGTGTTCACCGGGCTGGTGGCGGCCGTTGTAGAGGTTCCAGACCTCGGGCCGCTGCGCGCGCGGGTCCCATTCTCCGAAACTGTTGCGGAAGCTGAATACTCGCTCCTTGGCTCGGGCCTTCTCCTCGTCCCGGCGCGCACCGCCGAACGCCGCGTCGAACCGGTGTTCGCCGATGGCGCGCAGCAAGGTGGTGGTCTGCAACGGGTTGCGGGTGCCGCCGGGGCGTTCGACCGCGCGGCCCGCGTCGATGTCGTCCTGGACCCTGGCGATCTCGAGGCGTGCCCCGGTGCGCTGCGCGGTGCGATCGCGGAACTCGATCACCTCGTCGAAATTGTGGCCGGTGTCCACGTGCAGCAGCGGAAACGGCAGCGGCGCGGGCCAGAACGCGCGCCGCGCCAGGTGCAGCAGTACGGCGGAATCCTTGCCGCCGGAGAAGAGCAGGGCCGGTCGCGCGAGAGTGGCCGCGACCTCCCGGAAGATGTGCACCGACTCGGCCTCCAAGGCTGCCAGATGCGATAACTCGTACCCCGCTTGCACTGCTCACCCACTTCGTTTCGCCGGGAATCCTCCCGACGGGTTGCGGTGTCGAATATTCGACGTTATTGTTCGGTATTGTGACACCGACGATAAGCCGGGCCGAGCGCGCCGGTCAAGAGGTGACCCCGGATTCGATGGGCGATGCCGAAATCCCCGGCGCGGCATCACCGCCGACGCAGCGGGTGGTGAAGGTGCTCGAGCTGCTGTCGCGGCGGGCAACCGAACGGCTGTCGCTGGCCCGGATCGTGCGCGAGTCGGGACTGTCGCGCGCCACCGCGCACGCCGTGCTCGCGCAGCTCACCGCCGACGGGTGGACGGTGCGCGACGAGGACGGTTGCTATGGCATCGGGTTGCGGTTGTTGACGGTGGCACGGCGTGCCGAAGCGGCGTTTCCGTTGCGGCGCACGGCTGTTCCGCATCTACGACTGCTGTCCGAAGAGGCCGGGGTGCCGGTGTTCCTCGCCGAGCGCGCCGGTGACAGCATCGTGGTCACGGAAGTGGTCGGGGATCCGTCGGCAGGCTGGATTCGTCCGGGTCGTCGCCTCCCGCTCGCTCCGCCGGTCTGTCGCGAATTCGTCGCCTGGGCACCGGAATCCGCGCAGAAGGCATGGCTCGCTGCCGCAGATCCGGCCCACCGGGAACGCCTCGCCCGTGTGCTCGCCGAGATTCGCACCCGCGGCTATTCGGTCGAACGCCTGGTCGACGATTCGGCCCCCATGCTGGAAGTCTTGGCGGGCCTGCGAGATTCGCCGGTCACCGCAGCGCTGCGGGCCCAATTGGGCTCGGTCATCACCGAACTGATCACCATCGACTACCTCCCCGACGAACTCGGCTCCGAGAACGCCGTCGTCACGCTGGCCGCCCCCGTTCGCGACCGCAACAGTGCGGTCGTCGCGGCGGTCGTCAGCTGCCCCGACACTCGTCTGTCCACTCGGGCTTTGGGGGAACTGGGGTGGGCGACAGTCGCCGCGGCGGAGCGAATCACCGTCGGCGAACCGGGGGAGTGACGTCCGTTGGGGCGGGCCGAGTCTCGGTCGGCGGACTGGGGGTGACGTCCGTTGGGGGCGGAGCGAATTGCCGTCGGATGTCTCGGTCCCGTCGGCCTCGGCTCCGCTGCGGGGACCGAATCACCGTCGCCGAGCTGGGGAGTGGCGTCGGCTGTGGCGCTCGGGGGTCGGAGTTGCGCTGGGGGACCGACGTCTCGCCGATGAAAGCGGCGGGCGATCTGGGGCGGAGTGTGTCGTCGCTGTCCGAAATCGCAGAACTTCGAGGGGCTCGTGTCCGTCCGCGGGGTGTGCTCTCGAACGCCTATCGCACCGAACAGGTTTCGATGGCGCTGTTTCGAGTACTCGGTAGCGGCTCCTGGCCATTACGCTGACGGGTGGATCTGACCGAACGCGACCCGTGCTCGACGGTCGTGGCGTCAGAGGGCGAGGAAGGACTACGGACGTGGCAAACGACGCCGATCGGTGGTGGGAGGCACCCGGACTGTCGGGCCCCACCCCGGACCCCGCCGACCGACCCTCCGCCGACCCCACCCTCCTGCGGCAGCCCAACGACCAGGCTGCCCGACCACAGGACGGCGCGCCGCCCACCCCGGAGTCGACGCCGACCCCGCCCGGCAGCGGGCAACACCCCATCGCGCCGCCGACCGTCTTCGCGCAACCCACCGGCCAACAGCCAACCTGGCAACCACCACCGGCCCAGCCCAACAGCGGACAGCACCCGCCCGCGGACCCCACCGTTTTCGGTCAGCAGCCGTTCGGACCGCAGGGAACCGGGCAGCAGTGGCAGCAGCCGGGACCGGGGCAGCCTGGCAGTGGCCAGCATCCGTTGCCGGGACAGTCGGCGTCGGGGGTGCAGCCGCTCGCGGATCCGACCGTGTTCGGGCAGCAGCCGTTTGGGCCGTCGGGTACCGGGTCGCAGTGGCAGCAGCCGGGACCGGGGCAGCCCGGTAGTGGGCAGCATCCGTATGCGCCGCCGGCGGGCGGGCAGCCGTGGACCGGGCAACAACCGTACGGGCAGCCCCCGACGGGTCAGGGTCCGTACACAGGGGCCGGCCAGCAGCCATACGGGCAGCAGTTCGGACCGGGACAGCAACCATTCGGCGGGCAACCGGCGTACGGCCAGCCTCAGTACGGCTATTCCGGTGCGCCGCAGCCGTATTCGCCGCCACCACCTCGCAAAGGTGGCAAAGGCGTGATCATCGCGGTGGTCGCCGTGATCGTGGTGCTGGCGGTGGGCGTGGCAGTCGCACTGGCGTTCGCGGGCGGCTCCTCCGACGAAACCTCGGCCGCGCCGAGTTCGACAGCCATCACGACGACAAAGGCCGCTCCGTTGTCGGGCACCAGCACCGCGCCGATCGCGCCGGGCTCGAAAGGCGTGTTGATCCCGACCTATCGCGTCGCCTACGACGTGCCGACCGCCTGGACGATCCACGCCGCAACAGATCCGCTGGAGATCACCAACAACTTCGCCACGATCGACGGGCGCGGCCAGGCCACCGAGGGCCGAGCCTACTGCGCGGGCTCGGCGTATCGAGCCATGGCCGCGGTCACCTCGAGCACCGAGAAGGATCTGGCGGCCGCCGCCACCGCCATCGCGAAAAGCTCCGCTGAGGGCGGCTATTCGGACCGGACCGGCGGCAAGGTCACGGCGGCGACCTCGATGAAAACCCAGAGCGGCATCGAGGGTCAGTTCGTGGAATCCTCGGGTCCCTGGACCCCTGCGCTCCCTGGCTGTACCGCGAACGCGTACTCCATCTACACCTTCGGCTTCCGCAATGCCGCGGGCGCCGTCCTGGTGCTGACCATCCTCGTCGACCGCAACGCCGTCGACGAACTCACCGCGGACCAGGCCAAGAAGATGATCAACAGCCTGCGCCTGGTCTAGCGGCGGCAAACCCCGCGCCGTCGGTGTTCGTAGACTCGACTCATGACGGCCGCATCGAATTCGACCGACCTCCCGGCGAGTCTGGTGGAGATGACCGCCGAACACGTGCGCGCGGTGGTGCTCAGCGGTGCCTTGGCGCCGGGGGAGCGGGTCGGCGAGGAAGCGCTGTGCGCGCAGTTGGGTATCAGCCGCGCGCCGGTGCGGGAAGCGTTGCGCCGCTTGGCCGAACAGGGCCTTGTCGAACATCTGCCGCGCCGCGGGTATCGCGTGGTGGTGTGGTCGGCACACGACATCGTGCAGCTGTTCGAAGTGCGGCGGGCCCTGGAACAGCACGCGCTGTCCGTCGCGCTCCCGAGCGAGGACCTGCGGCTGGGGCGCGTACGCACCGCCCTCGCGGAGCTCACTGCCACCGACCGGCGCAAGGACTGGGTCGCTCGGGATGACGCCCACCGCCGCTTCCACGCCGAGATCGTCGCGCTGGCAGGCAATCGGCAGCTGGACCTGGTGTACGAACAGATCCTCGTGAAGCTACAGCTCGCGATGGCACGCAATCTGCGTGAGGAAAGCGAGGTGGGCGCCCGGCGGGAAGGGGTGCGCAGGCATCAGGAGTTGCTCGCCGCGCTGGAGACCAACGACCCGCTCCGGGCGGAGGCCGCGCTCCGCCGCCACGGCGAGCAAACATACCTGAAACTCGGTATCTCCTAACACATCCGAAACACACGGAGCCCACCGCCGTCACGCATTCTGTCGACAATCGACAACATGACAGGCTCTACGGTCACGGAAATCCTCGCCCAGCATCAGGGCGGCACAGGCTCCCCGACCAGAACCGCGGCGCGGGTGGCCGACGCGATCGCCGCGCGCGGCGACGACGGCACCTGGATCACGCCGGTGCCCCGTGCCGAATTGCTCGCGGCCGCAGCGGCTATCGAGCGGATGCCAGGCGCACGAACGCTGCCGCTGTACGGCGTGCCGTTCGGAGTGAAGGACAGTATCGATGTCGCCGGCTACCCGACAACGCTGGCCTGCCCCGACTACGCCTACCTCGCCACCCGCACCGCGCCGGCGGTGCAGCGTCTGCTCGACGCGGGTGCGCTGTTCGTCGGCAAGACCAATCTCGACCAGTTCGCGACCGGCCTCAACGGCACCCGTACCCCATACCCGGTGCCGCGCAGTGTCTTCGGCGGCGACCTGATCTCCGGCGGTTCGAGTTCCGGATCGGCGCTCGCGGTCGCACTCGGCCAGGTGCCGTTCTGTGTGGCCACCGATACCGCGGGTTCGGGCCGGGTGCCCGCCGCGCTCAACGGCATCGTCGGCTGGAAGCCGTCACGTGGCCTGATCAGCACCGTCGGGCTCGTGCCCGCGTGCAAGTCGCTGGACTGCCTCACCCTCATGGCGAGCACCGTCGAGGACCTGGACCTGGTCGCCGATGTGATCATGGCGATCGATCACGAGGACCCGTGGACCCGCGCCAGGGGAGGGCGATTCCCCGGCGGTCCGATCCGCCTCGGACTACCGGCGCCGGACGAACTCGAGTTCTTCGGTGACGACGCCATGCGCGCGGCCCACCTCGGCGCGCGGGACAGGCTGCCCGGCAAGGGATTCAGCTGCGTCGACACGACACTCACACCGTTCCTGGCGGCGGGCGCGCTGCTCTACCAAGGCCCGTGGGTTGCGGAACGCCTGGTCGAATTCGAGGAGTTCCTGACCGAACGCCCCGACTCGATCCTGCCTGTGATCCGGGAAATCCTCGACAGCGGACGGCGATTCAGCGCGGTGGACGTGTTCCGCGCCCAGCAACGATTGCAGGAACTGCGTGCCGAGGTGGCCCGGATCTGGGACGAGGTCGACGTGGTCGTGGTGCCGACCATCGGCACCACCTTCACGGTGCCGGAGGTACTGGCCGACCCCATCGCCACCAACACCGTCCTCGGCCACTACACCCACTTCGGCAACCTCCTCGACTTGACCGCGATCGCGGTCCCCGCAGGCACCACCCGCGACGGCAGGCCGGTCTCGCTCATGGTTGTCGGCCCGGCACTGGCCGACGACATCGTTCTCGCCGCCGCCGCACGGCTCCTGGACGAACCCCGCACCGCGGCGCTGCCCCACCACCTCGGCCCGGTATCTCTCCAGGAGCGACGATGACCGAAATTCCCGCCACCCCAGGCCCGTTCACCTTCGAAACCACCACGACCGCGCTCATCATCATCGACATGCAGCGAGACTTCTTGCTGCCCGGTGGCTTCGGCGAAAGCCTCGGCAACGACGTGGCGCTCTTGCGCACCGTCATCGAACCCCTCGCCGCCCTGCTCGCATCCGCCAGGGCCGCGGGCATGACGGTGATCCATACCAGAGAGGGTCACCTGCCCGACCTCTCCGACTGCCCTTCATCGAAACTGCAGCGCGGCAACCCGTCTCAGCGCATCGGCGACCCGGGCCGCTTCGGGCGCATCCTGATTCGCGGCGAATACGGGCACGACATCATCGACGAGCTGGCACCGGTCGCCGGCGAGACCGTCATCGACAAACCGGGCAAGGGTGCCTTCTACGCGACCGAACTCGCCACTGTGCTGCAACAGAATTCGATCACCACCCTGCTCGTCGCCGGTGTCACCACCGAGGTCTGCGTGCACACCACCGTCCGCGAGGCCAATGATCGCGGCTACGAATGCCTCGTCGTCGCGGACTGCGTCGGCTCGTACTTTCCCGAATTCCAGCGCGTCGGACTGGCGATGATCGCGGCCCAGGGCGCGATCTTCGGCTGGGTGGCCGACTCCGCGGATGTCATCGCCGCACTCGGCACCACCGTCACGGCCTAGCGAACAGGATCCACCATGTCCGTCGACACCTCGAAAACGACCACCACTCCGGAACAACCCGCACCACTGGCACTTCCGTGGTGGACCAGGGGAGACACCAACGCCTTCTTCGGGCTGGCGTTCAACATCCTGGTCAACGTCCTCACCCTGACCACCCTCACCATCGCCGTGGTGAAGATCCCGAGCACCGATGTCCTCGGCACGGTGCTGCCCGCCCTCGGTATCGCCCTCGTACTCGGCAACCTCTACTACATGCTGCTCGCGCGGCGCCTGGCCCGCCGCGAAGGACGCACCGACGTCACCGCACTGCCCTACGGGCCGAGCGTGCCGCACATGTTCATCGTGGTGTTCGTGGTGATGTTGCCGATCTACCTGGCGACCGGAGATCCATTGCGGGCGTGGGCAGCTGGGTTGGCCTGGGCTTTCATGATCGGCGTGATCGTGATGATCGGTGCCTTCGTCGGCCCCTACATCCGCAAGGTCACCCCGCGGGCGGCGATGCTCGGCACCCTGGCCGGAATCTCGATCACCTTCATCGCCATGCGCCCGGCCGCGCAGATGTGGGAGGTGGCCTGGATCGGGCTGCCGGTGATGGCCATCATCCTGATCGGCTTCTTCACCGACATCAAGCTGCCGGGCAACATCCCGGTCGGCTTGGTCGCGCTGCTGGTCGGCACGGCGATCGGCTGGATCGGCGGGTACATGTCAGCACCCGACGTCGCCCAGGCAGCACACGACATCGCGCTCGGATTGCCGGATCTGCGCCTCGGCCTGCTCTTCGACGGCCTGAGCAACCTTGCTCCGCTGCTGGCGACCGCCATCCCGCTGGGCATCTACAACTTCACCGAAGCCATGAGCAATGTGGAAAGCGCCGCGGCGGCCGGCGACAACTACAACCTGCGCAGCGTGCTGCTGGCCGACGGCTTCGGCGCGGTGATCGGCGCGGGCTTCGGCTCCCCGTTCCCGCCGGCGGTCTACATCGGCCACCCCGGATGGAAGGACGCGGGCGGGCGCACCGGCTACTCGCTCGCCAGCGGCCTGACCATCGGAATCATGTGCCTGCTCGGCCTTTTCGGCATTCTCGCGACGCTGCTGCCGATTCCGGCGATCGTCCCGATCCTGCTCTACATCGGCCTGCTGATCGGTGCGCAAGCGTTTCAGGCGGTGCCGCGCATCCACGCGGTCGCGGTCGTGGCCGCCCTGCTGCCCAACCTGGCGGAGTGGGCCGTCACCCAGATCGACAACGCGCTGTCCGCGGCGGGGACCTCGGCGGCGAAGGTCGGGTCCGACGCGCTCGGGCAGGCGGGTGTGGTCTATGACGGGCTGAAGGTATTCGGCTCCGGTGCGGTGCTGGCCGGTCTGGTGCTAGGTGCGATCGTCACGTTCATTCTCGACAAACGATTCCGGGCGGCGGGAGCGGCGGCGCTCATCGGTGCGGCACTGAGCTGGATCGGACTGATCCACGCGCACGCGGTGGAATGGGCTGCCGCGCCCGGTGTGGCACTGGGATACCTGTTCTTCGCGCTCGTGTGCCTGGCCTACTCGCTGCTGCCTACCGCCGAGATCGCGGTAGAAGACAGCGAACCTCGATAGCCGGGGTCAGCAATTCGCCACGCCGACACGCCCGCCAGGCGTGTCGGCACGCGCGTCGATGCACGAACGGCCCGATGGGGTGGTGGAATCAGCGCGTGCGCGTATCGAGTGGAATCGCAGCCTGTGTCACGGTCGTGGCGCTGGGGTTGCCCGTAGGCCCGGCAGCGGGCGCGGTGCAGGACACCGCGTGCGGATCGACCCTGTCACAGACCGACATCGCCGAGCTCGCGCGGTTGTCCGACACGTCGGCGATCGACGGCGCCGACAGCTTGGACCGGCTCGACGACGCGGTGGCACGCCATCATCGAATCACCGAGATCCTCGTCGAACATCGTGACCTGCGTGGACTGTTCGCGATCGGGCTCGACGGCGTCGAATACGCCGCGGTGATGCCGATGCAGCGCGACCCCGCCGCCTTCGTCAACCGCGAGTACGCCCACGCGATCAGCCTCGACCTGCTGCGTCGATTCCTCGACAACCTGCATGCCGAGTTCACCGGCGGCATCGCGGAACCTCAATGGGCGCATTACTTTTCGCTCGCCAAGGACTGCGGCGCATCCCGTGCTCGCACGGCCATGGCCGGTTACAACGCACATCTGACCGTCGACCTGACGTATGCGGTGGCGGCGGTCGGTAGCAAGCCCGAGAACGCACCGGACTACTTCAAGATCGTGGCAGGCATCGCCTCGGTCGGCGACGTGATCATCGACCGAACGAAGGCGGCCTACGGCGCCGACCTCGGACCGCTGTGGCGGTTCTACTTCGTCGGCGAGGGCCTCGACCAGCTGTTCGGCGCCGGAGTCGCCACCGAGCAGATGCTCATCGCCGCCGACCTCGGCGCCAACACGGTGATCTTCACCAACGGCCTCGCCCTGCAGGACCCAGCCCTCGCGCCCGCTGTCCGCACCGAGATCTCGGCGTTGTGGCAGGCGGGCGATCTGGCCTTCGAAGCGCTGGCCCGCATCAACGCACTCTGATCGAGTCGGCGTCAGGAGCGGTCGAACCGGAAATCGGCAGCGAGCGAATCACGACCGATGTCGTCGAGCGCAAGAATCTGGTGGATCCAGGTCGGCGCCGAGACCGGATTGCGGATCAGCGCGCGAACCGTGATGGCGGCGATCACGGCCGTCGCCAGTGATTGCCCACGCCCGCTCGCGGACCTGGTCGAGCCATCCGCCGCGCGGGCGAGCGCCACCCAGCAGTACCGCCATCGCAGGCCTCCCCGCCGACAGCACCGATAGTACGTGGCCGGGAAACGAAACAGCCCCGGCTCGCGGTGGGTAACCGCAAGGCCGGGGCCGTCTTTCGTCGAATCAGCCTGCGGTCTTCTCCGAACTACGGATCTCGACGATCGGCAGCACCAGCGCGGCAGGCGCACCGGCGGGCACGACCGGCTGGACCGGGCGGACCGGGGCGATCTTGGTGTAACCGGCGCTCTGCTCGGGACGGGTGTCGACCTCGCCCTTGTTCGGCCAGTACGCGGCCGCGCGCTCGGCCTGGGCGGTGATGGTGAGCGACGGGTTGACGCCGAGGTTGGCCGACACGGCCGCACCGTCGACGACGCTGAGCGTCGGGTAGCCGTACACGCGGTGGTAGGCGTCGATCACGCCCTGCTCACGGTCGGCGCCGATCGCCGCGCCGCCGAGGAAGTGCGCGGTCATCGGCACATTGAACACATCACCCCAGGTGCCGCCGGCGACGCCGCCGATCTTCTCCGCGACCCGTCGCGTCACATCGTTGCCCGCCGGGATCCAGGTCGGATTCGGTTGGCCGTGGCCCTGTTTGGAGGTCAGCTTGCGCCCACCGAACAGTCCGCGCTTGGTGTAGGTGGTGATCGAGTTGTCGAGGTGCTGCATCACCAGCGAGATGATCGTGCGCTCACTCCAGTTCTTCGTGCTCAAGAAGCGGAGGAAGGTCAGGGGGTTGGTCAGCACGAGGCCGAGGAACCGCAGCCACCGCGGCCACCGTCCGCCACCGTCGACCATGAGCGTCTGCAGCATGCCCATCGAGTTCGAGCCCTTGCCGTAGCGAACCGGCTCGACGTGGGTGTCGGGCGTGGGGTGGATCGACGAGGTGATCGCGACACCCTTGGTGAAATCCTGATCCGGGCCTA
Source organism: Nocardia sp. NPDC058658 (assembly GCF_042716665.1). Lineage (NCBI taxonomy): Bacteria > Bacillati > Actinomycetota > Actinomycetes > Mycobacteriales > Nocardiaceae > Nocardia > Nocardia sp. NPDC058658. The sequence goes on along the minus strand of NZ_JBHXRR010000001.1, from coordinate 84,619 downwards.
GCGTCCTGGTCGCCGCGCCGACGATCGACTCGGAGTTGGTGCGGGTGAGCAGGCCGAGCTTGTCCGACAGGTTCGGCAGCGCACCTTCGTCGCGCATCGCGTGCAGCAGCTTCTGCGTGCCGAGAGTGCCCGCCGCGAGCACCACGTGCTTGGCGGTCAAAGTCTTGGGCGCCTTGCGCACCCAGGCACCGGTGCGCTCGGTGGCAACATCCCATGTGCCGTCGGGCAGCGGCCGCAACGCCGACACCGTGGTCATCGGAATGACCTGCACCCCAGCCTTTTCCGCGAGGTACAGGTAGTTCTTCACCAGGGTGTTCTTGGCGCCGAACTTGCAGCCGACCATGCAGTCGCCACATTCCACGCAACCGGTCCGCTCGGGACCGGCGCCGCCGAAGTACGGGTCGGCCTCGGTCTCGCCCGGGGTTCCGAAGAACACGCCGACGGGCGTCTGCACGAAGGTCTCGCCCACACCCATGTCCTCGGCGACAGATTTGAAGATCTCGTCGGCCGGCGTCATATGGGGATTTGTCACCACACCGAGCATCTTCTTCGCTTGCTCGTAATAAGGGGTCAGCTCGGTGCGCCAGTCGGTGATCTCGCGCCACTGCGGGTCCTGGAAGAACGGCTCCGGCGGCACGTAGAGAGTGTTGGCGTAGTTCAGCGAACCACCGCCGACACCGGCGCCGCCCAGGATCAGGACGTCGCGCAGCGGGTGGATGCGCTGGATGCCGTAGCAGCCGAGCTTGGGCGCCCACACGAATTTGCGCAGGTCCCAGCTGGTTTTGGGCAGTTCGTCATCGGCGAAGCGGCGACCGGCTTCGATGACGCCGACCTTGTAGCCCTTCTCCACCAGGCGCAGTGCGGTGACACTGCCACCGAAGCCTGAGCCGACGATCAGAACGTCGAAATCGGTGGTGCGCTCGGGCATGGGGGAGCTCCTCGATCGGTGTCGACAGTGACGCGGGTAACGCTAACGCCGACAGCCAGAGCTGTCAAAGTAGGTTTTCGGCTCGCCCTATGCTGGTCGGGTGGCCCGATACACCCGAGCGGAACTCGCCGACGTCAGCGGCGTGGCGTCGCGCACCATCCGCTATTACCACTCCCTCGGCGTGCTGCCGAAACCCAGCCGCGCCGGCAAGGAAGTCGTCTACTCCGACGAGCACCTGGACCGATTGCGTGACATCGTCGCCATGCAGGCGCGCGGGCTGCGCCTCGACGCCATCCGCGAGGTCTTCGACACCGAACCGCAGACCGGTGACTGGCGCGCGCTGTTCGATCCGCGCGCGAGCCAGGCCGTGGAGCGCGCTTCTTTCATCGATGACGCCGAACTCGTCGTGCTGCTGGGTGACCGCGGTGCCGACGTACTCACCGAACTCGTGTCGGCCGGGTATCTGGAACGCCGCGGCGCGCGCTGGTTCGTCGGGGACCACTCGATGTTCAAAGCCGCGCTCGTCCTCTACGACGTCGGCATCGACATCACGCTCAGCGGGGTACTGCGGACCATGATCCAATCGCGCATCGCCGTGCTCGCCGACGAACTGGTGCACACGGTGCGTGACGCTGCGGGTACCGGCTACGGCGGCGAGGGAGTCGGTGTCGACCTGAGCCGCTTCCGCGACCCCTTGCTCGCGATGGCATGGGAGGTGGGCGGGGCGACGCTCGCCGCGGAGGTCGAACGGGCCGCCGCCGAAGACGACACCACGGCCCGCCGTGCGCCGGCCCGCGCCGCGAGTGGGCGATGATGCGACGATGAGCTCCGATCAACCAGGTCCGCGCGCACTCGCCCGCGCGCAGACGATCGCCGACATCAAACGCATCGGCCGCGAGCACCTCGCCACCCACGGCGCCGCGGCACTGTCGCTGCGCGCCGTCGCCCGCGACCTCGGTGTCGTGTCCTCGGCGGTGTACCGGTACGTCCGCAGCCGTGACGAACTGCTGACCCTGCTGGTGGTCGACGGTTACAACGCACTCGGCGACGCCGTCGACACGGCACTGCTCGAGGCACCCGTTGACCCCGCGTCCCGCTACCGGGTGACCGCGCGGGCCGTGCGCGAATGGGCACTGGCCGAGCCCGCCTGGTACGGCCTGCTCTTCGGCACACCCGTCCCCGGCTACGCCGCACCCGCCGCCGACACCGAGGCGCCGGGCGTGCGGGTGATCGCGACCCTGCTCGGCATCATCGACAGCGCCTACCGTCAGGGCCAGCTCAGCGTGTCTGCATCCGGCCCGGCAATCACCCCGCGTACCGCCGCCGATTTCGCGACGATCCGAGAGCAGTTCGGGCTCTCCGCTCCCGATCGGGTGATCGCGGTCGCCCTCACCGCCTGGACCACGCTGTTCGGCGCCGTGAACTTCGACGTGTTCGACATGTACGGCCGCGACACCTTCGCCGATCGCGCCGAGATCTTCGACCTGAACGTCGACCAGCAACTGCATCTGCTCGGCTTCGTCGTGCCGCGCCCGGATGATGTGGACCGGTCGGTACGGTAGCGATCTGAAGAGTTCCCGCGGTATGTGGGGAGAGGTATGCGTGAACGGCGGCGCGGGTGTCGCCACAAGAAGGAGAGTGCGGCGAGTGAATTCCCGCGAGGAGATCTTGCGCCGGGTCCGTGACGGGCTGCTCGACCTGCCCGAGGACGAGCGTCGGGTACCCATGCGCCGGTCGACGGGTCGGCATGCGCTCGTGGATCCGGCCGAGCGGGCCGAGGTGGTTGCCCGGTTCGTCGAACGGGTGCGCGAGCACGGTGCGGTGGTGCGCACCGTAGACGTCGCCGGCCTGCCCGCTGCGGTCGCCGACGTCCTCTACGGCATGAGCGTGCAAACGGTGCTCGCCGCGGTCGAACCCGGACCGGCGTGGCTGGACCACTGGGCAGGCGCGCCCGGACACCTGGTCGTACACAGCGGTTCGGACTCGGTCGAGCGCGGCGAGGCGGTGGTGCGCGACGCGGTCGCCGGTGATGCGTCTACCGGGTCGCTGGCCCTCGATGTCGACGGTGGGCCCGACGTCTCCGAGCCCGTTCCCCAGGTGTGCGTCGTACGCGCCGACCGCATTTTCGCCTCGCTTCCCGAAGCGCTGGACCACCTCGACCAGCGCCGCCCCTTGATCTGGCTCGGTGGCCCCGGCGACGTCGATCTGGCTCGTCAGTTGGTAGTTCTGCTCGTCGAATAAGTCCAGTTCAGGGGGATGATTCGGGCCGAATATCCGTGGCGCGAAAATTTATCGCGTCAGACTTGTGTGGGACTGGGCGTCTCAGTTATTCTTGGTTAACGGTGTGACGGCGCTAACAGTGCTGGGCACATCGTCACGCGCAACTGAGGAGGCACCGATGTCGCTGACTGAATCGAGCCGTGGCGGACTCATCACCGAGGAGTACCGAGAGGCGTTGGCAACCCTGTCGCAGGGGTCTGTCGACCGTCACTTCGATCCCTACCTCGATATCGACTGGGATTCGCCCGAGCTCGCCCTTGACCCGAACGATGTGCGGTGGGTTCTCTCACCGGAGATCGACCCCCTCGGCGCGACGCAGTGGTATCGCGACCAACCTCTCGAGCGGCGCATCGAGATCGGCAAGTGGCGCACCGCCAACGCGATCAAGGTCGGCGCCGCCTTCGAGAGCGTGCTGATCCGCGGCATGATGCAATACATCATGAAGCTGCCGAACGGCTCGCCCGAGTTCCGGTACTGCTTGCACGAGATGACCGAAGAGTGCAACCACATCCAGATGTTCCAGGAACTGGTCAACCGGATCGACGTCGATGTTCCCGGCATGCGGCCGCTGTTCCGGGCACTGTCGCCGCTGATCGGCGTCGCGGGCGGCTACGCCCACACCATCCTGTTCATCGGCATCCTCGGTGGTGAGGAACCGATCGATCACTACCAGAAGGCGATGATCCGCGAGGGCGCGTCGCTGCCGCCGATGGTGTTGCGCACCATGCAGATCCACATCGCCGAGGAGGCGCGCCACATCTCCTTCGCCGGAGATTTCCTGACCGCCCACATCGGCCGGATGGGCAAGTTCAATCGCGGCGTCTGCTCGGTGGCGTTCCCGATCGCGATGCGCTGGCTGGCCGGCGAGATCATGGCACCGCCGCGTTCGTTCGAGCGCGAGTTCGATATTCCCCGCGAGGTCATCGAGCAGGCGTTCTGGAAGTCGGATCATTCCCAGCAGATCCTGTCCGGCTACTTCGGCGACATGCGCAAACTGGCCACCGACCTCGGTCTGATGAACCCGACCGCCAAGTGGCTGTGGCGGAAATTCGGAATCGACGGGCCGGTGTCGCGCTATCGCAGCGAGCCCGAACGCAGCGCGCGTCGCGTCGCGTGAGCCGACTCCGGTTCAGGCGCCGGCGAGCAACTGCGTGATGACCTCGGTCAGCTGCTGATCGGGGTTGAGCGTCAGGCCGTGGCGGCGGGCGACACCGTCGACCACGTGCCAGGCGTAGGAGGCGACCTCCTCGATCAGCTGATCCCTGGACAGAGCGGGGTTCGGGTCGTTGGCCCACCGGGTGACGGTGGCCTCGGTCATCGACACGATGGCGAAAGTCATCGTGTCGGCCGAGGCCTCGTCGGTGACACCGACAACCCCGGCCAAACCGGTGACCAATGCTCTGGTCGACCCCGCGATGGTGGTGATGAGCGCGCTCATCGCATCGATATCGGGGTCGGCTTCCGACGGGCCGGTCCGCAGGAAGTCGCGTAATCGCGGATGGTCCTGGATCCAGGTGACGACACCGCCGATCGTGCGCACCAGGATCTGGTGGATCGAACCTTCGGCGATGTCGAGCGCGTCTTCGATGTCGGCGACGAAGCGGTCGGCGATCTCGCTCCTGACCCGGCGATCCAGCTCGTCGCGACCCGCGAACTGCCGGTAGACCACTGATTTCGCCAGACCCGCGTGTTCGGCGATCTGCACGATCGGCACCTCGACACCGGCGGGCGCCAGCTCGATCAACTCGACCGCGGCCAGCACGATCCGCTCGCGGCGGCTGTCGTTGTGCGGCTGCCACCGGGCCTGCCTGCCGCTCACGGCGTTGGAGGGGCGTGACGCTGCGCTGGACACCCGCCCGAGTGTAGAGCAAGCAACGGTGCTTCAAACCGCTACTGAGGCACCGATACCGGATTCGTGCAACTGGTGAGTCCGTCGACGAGCGAACACGGCGCCACGGGTCGTGTCGGTCGGTAGTCGGGGGCCACGCCGCCGGTCGTTGTGATCGCCCGGTAGGCCGCGACCGCGTCGGTCGGCGTGCGGGTGAGCGTCGGGTCGGTCAGCACATCGACGGTGTAGAGGCCGAAACGTGGTGTGTAGGAGCCCCATTCGTAGTTGTCGGTGAGGCTCCAGTAGTTGTAGCCCATCAGCGGGATGCCGTCGGCGACCGCGCGCTGTAGCCAATAGACGGTGTCACGCAACGAATCCGCTCGGGTGTAGCCGTCGGCGCGGGGCCGTCCGTTCTCGGTGGGGATGCCGTTCTCGACGATGTAGAGGGGCCGACCGGGGAACTTTCGCGCGTAGTGGTCGAGCGCGTAGTAGATCCCTTCGGGCTGCAGTGGCATCGTCCAGAGTTTGTCGGGATCGGGGATCTGGAGCTGGGTGGGGGACAGGCCGTAGTAGTAGTCGATGCCGATGTAGTCCAGGCGCGCCGAGATCCGGTCGAGCAGTGGTCCGCTGATCGCGTCGTCGACGCCGGGGATGTAGGCGACGTTGCTGGTCACCTGCGCGCCCGGGTGCACGGCGTGGATGTAGTCGTAGATGCTGTTGTGCGCCTGGGTGATTCGTTCGCCCATGGAGAGGACGTCGGCGACACCGATCCCGCCGTGGCGCAGCTCGTTGACCAGATAGAACGTCGGCTCGTTGAACGTCACCCACAGCGGGTCGACGCCGGCGAACCGGTCGACGACGAGACGGGCGTTGGACAGCCAGTTTTCGACGATCGCCGGATCACGCCACCCACCCCGGTCGGCCGCCCAGCCCGGATACACCCAGTGATCGAGCGTCAGCATCGGCCGCATCCCGGCCTCGGTGATCGCGCTGACCACGTCGTCGTAGAACGTGAGCGCCGCCTCGTCCCACACGCCGGGCTGCGGTTGCACCCGCGCCCACTCGATGCCGATGCGGTACACGCGCACACCGAGTTTCACGGCCAGGGCGATATCGGAGCGGTAGCGGTTGCGGAAGTCGACCGAGTTCAGATACGGGTCTGCGGTGGAACCGGATTCGGCGTAGCGACGCCAGTTGCTGTCCGGCGCATCACCTTCGGCTTGAAACCCGGAAGCTGCCACGCCCCAGAGAAATTCGGGCCCTAGGGGTGCCACATGGACCGGCGCCGGTGGTCGAGCAAGAGCAGGGGAGTGGCTGGTCGCGAGCAGCGCCGCAGCCGCCAGAGCGACCGTGGCGAGGAAGCGGCGACCACTGGGGGAGGGCATGGCGCTCCTGGCGGCTAGGGGAGAGGGGGAGTGGGATCAGTGTGCGACATCGCGGTGACTGTGCGGGGGAATTGGAACGGAGCGGCGGACTTGGAACCAGTCACAACTATTACATGTAATTACGTAGATATGCGCATCTAAACATGTATCCGCTCAGTCGACCACACCCACATCACAACTCCCAACATGTCCGCACGACACAACTGCTTACCAGCACAGACCGGGAAGGGTCGTCCGTCACGCAGGCGCGCTCGGCAGGGGAGTGAGTTCTCTCTCAGCGCACGGTGGTGAGTGGGCGAAACCGGTTCACTCGAGCCAGGATTCGGAGATGGTTCGGAATCCCTCGCAGCGCCTCGCGCGTCTGATCGCCGTGCAACCCTGGGCGATGCGTGGTGCAGGAGTCGTGCTGCCCGCCGAGCGGATGCTGCGCAGGCTCACGGGCGGGCGGCGTGGGGTGCTCGATCTGGCCGGGTTGCCGTCGATCGAGATCACGGTGGTCGGGCGCAAGTCCGGTCAGCCGCGCACCACCTCGCTGCTGTGTGTGCCCGACGGCGGCGGCTTCTACCTCGTCGGCTCGAACTGGGGCAAGCCGCAGCATCCGGCGTGGTCGGCGAACCTGCGCGCGGCGAGCACCGCGACGGCCCGTTTCAACGGCAGCTCCGCGTTCCCGGTGTCCGTCGCTGAAGTCACCGGTGTCGATCGCAAGCGCGTGTGGGACCAGGTCGTCGAGTTCTGGCCCGGGTACGAGATGGAGTACAAGCTCGCCGCCGGTCGCGAGTTCCGGATCTTCCGGCTCGACCGCATCGCCTGATCTACAGGCCGAGTTTGGTGACCGCGTTGTCTTCGAGCGGATTCGCGGTGCGGATGTAGCCGTGGACGGTACGCGGGTTGGCCCAGCGGCCCTGGCGCATGATCTCGCGGTCGCTGGCGCCGCCGAGTGCGGCTTGGGTGGCGAACCCGGCGCGCAGGGAGTGCCCGGAGAACAGATCGGGATCGAGGCCGGCCTTGGCGGCATAGCGCTTGACCAGTTCGGCCACGGCTCGGCCGGACAGCGCGGTGGCACCGATCGAACCGTGCCGGTTGATCGTGGGGAACAGTGGGCGGTCCTCGTCGGCGCTGAGCCGGGTTCCGGTGAAGCCGTGGCAGCGGTGAATCGTGATGTCGGCGAGGTCGTTGGTCGCCCAGGATCGTGCGCCCGCGTCGCCTGTGTCGGCGTGGACTTCCAGTAGCCGGACCCAGTCGGCGAACGCGCAGACCGGGCAGGTGCGCGGATGTTTGCCGCGAGGCAGGGCGATGCGCTGCTCGGCGACGCCGGTCGGATCGGTTTTCGTCGTCGGCAGGTGCACGACGAGCAGCGGTTCGCCGGTGGTGTGATCGGTGCGCACGTGCACGTCGGTGATGCGCAGTCCCGCGAGTTCGCTACGCCGAAGTGCGCCGGCGAAACCGACCAGCAGTGCGAGTGCGTCTCGACGGCGAGCGGGTTCGGTGGGCCACTCGGGTGCGGGAAGTTCGGCGAGGAGTTGGTCGAGGGTGTGCAGCAGTACCGGTCGTTTGCGAGTGGGTGGGGTGCGGCGGGTGCGGCGGATGCCGCGCAGAGTCAACCGAACCACGTCGGAGCGTGTGGGCGAGGGCAGTCCGTTGGCGGCGTGAACGGCGGCGATCGCGGCGGACTTGCGATCCAGGGTGGCCGGGCTGAACGCCCATGCGCCGCTTTCGCGTCGGGCGTCAGCGGAGGCGGCCAGGTAGACCGCCACGTCGAGTGGATCCGCGGGCAGCGCCTGCCGCTGTTCCACCGCACACCAGCCTGCCCACGCGATCCAGTCCGTTCGATAGGCGCGCAGGGTGTTCGCCGACTGGGACGCTTCGAGGTAGCGGCGCAACGCGCCTGCCTGGTTGTCGTCGAAGCGTTCGCGGACCAGTCGCAGGGCGGCGGTGTCGACGAGGACGCTGCGCACCCCACGGCGCAGTTCGGTGCGTACCTGTTCGGGAAGCACGACCGATGCGTCGCTCAAGCTCGCCACTCCTCGCGTGAATCGCCTCTGCCGCCGATCATTGCCCGGCGTCGCAGCTTAATTCACCGGCGTGGTGTCAGGGCATCTCTTCGAGTTCGGCGAGCTGGGTGTGGATGTAGGCGGCGAGCCGATGCCGGGCCGCTCCGGTGAGGAAGCTGGTGTCGCCGAGGCGCGGGAAGGCGTCGTCGGCCTCCTCGGTCGGCGCCGCGGCGGTGACGGGGGTTTCGGTGACGAGTTCGAGATGTGCCGGATGCTGTTGGGGCGCAGGAACATTCGGTTCGTACGGCTCTGAGGGTGCTGCTCCGGTACGTACCATGGTCGAAGCCTAACGTTTTGGTTACGGCGGTTGCCAACATGACGCGGCAAGTAGTGATTACCGCCACGTTTTGTTCGATATAGTTCATGACGCCGGGTCTGGGCCATGATGGAGCGATGCGAGTGGATATCGCCGACGCGGACATCCGGTTTTTCGCGTATCCTTTCGCGGGCGCGACGGTCTATCCCGACGGAGCGATCGCGGTGTCCGAGATCGCCTGTGCCGACCCTCCGCGATCCCGCCGCAGCTGCGCACCGTCACCGGCGAGACATTGTTCGTCCTCGCCGCGGACAGACCCGCACTCGACGAATTCTGCCGCCGCAACAGGATCGAAGTGCGTGCCGATCCCGATATCTGGGGCGACCTGCTCGAGCCGTTCCTCGACACCTCCTTCGACGACGAACATCAGCGCAGAACCGAGACACGTCTGCGTCGAGCGGGGGTGTCGGCAGAGGAGATCGTCGAGATCCGTGGGCGTGTGGAGCGGGCGATGCTGTCGTACAACTTCGACAGCATGCTGTGGGATTGGACCTATCTGGGCCTGTACGACCTGCTGTCCGCGGCGAACGGCGTTCTCGCGCGGCCTGCGGCACGGGCGAAGCTGGGGGATCCCGCGCAGTTTTATCACTGGGCGATGCGGATCGCCGTGCGCACCGGCGAGTAGTTCTCACGATGCGCGCGCTGCCGTCTCCGGTCGAGCCGCCTCGGCGACATATCCGGCGACCGGGCTGAGCTGGAGAACAGCCGGCATGCGACGGGTGAGCGCGGGCGGACCCACGAACGTGACCCGCCCCGTGCGCTGCGCGTGGGTGAGCGGCATGCGCCCCAACCACACCTCGTACAGCCCGGCGACATCGGCGCTGATGGTGACGTCGACGGGATAACCGGGGTCGGTCTCGCACACCGACGGCACCGCGGCCTCGACCACGATCCAGAACCGGCGCACATCGTCGGTGAACCGCACCTGCAACACCTGCCGGCGCCCGGGCAGCATCGAAGTGTCGACGCGCGAATGCATCCACCACACCAGCAGCGCCGCGTCGAGTTCCTCCTCCTGCGGTGCGCCGAAGGTCCAGCGTGCGCCCCATTCGCCGAGGCCGAACAGGATCGGTTCGAGTTGGCTGCCCGCTTCGGTGAGCAGGTGTTCGGCGCCGAGTTTCTCGATGAGTCCGGCGCGTTCGAACTGGCGCAGGCGCTTGGCGAGCAGGCTGCGCGACAGGCCCGGTAGGCCGCGGGCGAGGTCGTTGAACCGGGTGGTGCCGACGAAAAGGTCGCGCAGGATCAGTAGCGACCACCGTTCGCCGAGCACGTCGAGTGCGCGCGAGATGGGGCAGTACTGGCCGTAGCCTGCGATCGTGGTTGTCATGGTCACCTCACCGACGGGGTCCATTCTCTGGACCGGGGGAGTCCACTTTCTGGACTATCTGGTTATCGCGGCGCTTCTTACCTTCGAAACATGACTTCGACACTTTCTGACACCACGTCCAGCACCGACCGGGTTTCCCTCGCCCGCGAGATCGGTGAAACCTTGCGCCCGGAGGTTCCCGAGCGCGACCGCACCGGCGAGATCTCCGTCGCCGCGTTCGACCGTTTGCGGTCGAGCGGGCTCTCGGCGGCGCTCGTGCCGGTCGAGTTCGGCGGCGGGGGTGCCTCGCATCGGGAGATGGGGGAGATCCTGCGCGAACTCGGCAGGCACGATCCGTCGACGGCGGTGGCGTTCGCGATGCATTCGCATCTGGTGGCCGCGCAGGTGTGGCGGCACAACCACGGGGTGGACGCCTCGGCGGTGTTCGCGAAGGTGGCAGGCGGGGCGATTCTGGTCAGCACCGGCGCGTCGGACTGGGTCGATTCCAACGGGCACGCCGAGCGTGTCGAGGGTGGGTATCGGGTGAGTGCGCGCAAGGCGCCCGCAAGCGGATGCGAGGTGGGGGACGTGCTGGTCACCAGTGTCCGTTTCGGCGGTGAGGTGCTGCATTTCGCGATCCCGCTGTCCGCGCCCGGCGTGAGCATCGACAAGACCTGGGACTCGTTCGGTTTGCGGGCGAGCGGTTCACACACGGTCGTGCTCGACGACGTGTTCGTCCCTGATGCCGCGATCTCGCTGACCCGCCCGGCCGGTCCGTGGCCGCCGGTGCTGAATGTGGTGATCGGCGCGGCACTTCCGCTGGTGCTGGCCACCTACCTCGGTGTCGCGGACACTGCCGTCGAGCTCACCGCGCACTTGCTGGAGGGCCGCTCGGAAACCCATACCATCCAATCAGCAGGCGAAATGCTCAACGCCTACACCACCGCCACCGACCTCATCACCGCGATGTTCACCGACTCCGAGAACCTGACCTTCCCCAACACCGACATCTACGCCGCCCGCACCCTCAGCCGCAAAACCGTCGCCGCCGACGCCCTCATCACCACCATCCGCCTTGCCATCGAAACCACCGGCGGCGCAGGCTATTCCCGCACCTGCGACCTCGAACGCCTCTACCGTGACATCCACGGCGTCCAATTCCACCCCCTGCCCCGGGCCAAACAGACCCACTTCACCGGCCGAGTCCTGTTGGGCCACAACCCCCTCGACTGAGCTCAGCGGGGCCATCGTCTACGGATGGCCCCGCCGGCTTACCTGTACAGGTGGGCGGTGACGGTCGGGTCGTTGGCCAACACGAAGTCAACGACCCGACCGTCACCGCCAGACGAGGATGGGCCAGCCCGTCCTCACGCGAGAGCACCACGCCGTGGAGTTCACCGGCAGATCCGTCCAGGCACGCCTGAACAAGGGTCGCCGCAGGGAGCGGATTGTTCTGCACCGGCCCGACCCGACATCCGAAAGTCACATGGTCATCAGCACTGCCGGAATCCCAGGTCCCGAGGATCACGTCGATCCAGGTGTCATGGTCTTGATCCGCGTGGTGGTAGCTGTTGGCGAAATACGCCGCATAGCCACTCCCGTCGCGAGTGATCATGTTCCAGGTCCGCTCGATCGGCTTGTTGCAGCACGGACACTCGCACCGCGCGATCTGACGTTCCGCTGGATCGGCGGCCAGTTCGTCGGTCGACATTTCAGGCAGCCGCCAGAGCGGAGGGCTTGGTCAAGTAGGAAATGGCCTGTTCGCGGCGGGTTTCCTCAGGTGTGGACAGGCTCCAGTACGCGCCGAACAGGCCCCTGCGCTGATAGCGGGCACGTCGTTCGAGGTCGAACAGCGGATTGAGGAATTCACGTCCCATTACCGTCGCGAGGCGTGCGTCCGCGCGGTAGACGACGCGGCGCCACCAGGCTGCCATGCTCGCGAGATAGCCGACCGTGTACAGGGAGATGACGATGGTCAGGTTCGGAACAATCGAGACAGACAGTTCGAACAGGGCGCACTCCAGCGCGAAAACGGGCGCGCTGAGCACGACGAAGGCGACGACGTACTTCCACATCGATGCCCGGACCATCTCCGCTCGAGCCACCGCGGCCGCGAGCGCGCAATCCTGTTCGGCTTCGGTCAGGTCGTCATATCCGGCACCGATGGTCACGACCGGGCGCCACACCAGCGCCCGCGTCCCTACTCCGTCCGGAAACCAGCACCGCGGCAGTCGCGTCACCTTCACCCGCGGTGTCCGTACCTCGAGTTTGCCGGCGAATTCCGCCGCCCGAGCCCTCAATAGATCTTGATTCACCGCCATATGATCCGCTATGGCGGTGAATTTCGCATGACCGAGGGTATGTCAACGTGGTTCAATCGCCGGGTGATGATCTTCGCGCAGTTGTGGTGGCCGCTGACCAGCGGCTGACCGAGTTGTGCACGGCCGCCTCTGGGGTGGCCAGGTCTGTTGTGACGACATCTGTTCCGGCCCTGCGGGTGGTCCCGGAATGGAAGGACGATCATGGTCGACAACCACACGTCAACGGGTACCGGCGGGCTGGGCGAGATTCTCGTCAGCTCCCGCTCACTCGCCGAGTATCAGGCGATGTTCGCGCTCACCGAAGACGACCTCGGGCGCAGAATTCTGGACTGTCCGGGTGGTGCGGCGGGGTTCACCGCTGAGGTGAGCGGTCGAGGTGGCGACGTAACTGCTTGCGACATCGCCTATTTCGACGACGGACTCGAACGCGTTGCTGCGACCGCGGTGGCCGAAGCGGACCGAGGCAACAGATATATCCGTGAGCGCGCGGATGCCTACCGCTGGACATTCTTCGCCGACCCGGACGACCACCAGCGCGCCCGTCACCGGTCCGCACAACAGTTCGTCGCCCACACCCGCACCTCCCCGCAGCACTACATCCCGGCTCGACTCCCCGCACTCCCGTTCCCCGACAACAGCTTCGACCTCGTCCTGAGTTCACACCTGCTGTTCAGCTACGCCGACGACCTCGACTACGACTTCCACCTCCAAGCGATCACCGAGTTAACCCGTGTCGCCGTAGCCGAGGTCCGCCTGTTTCCGTTGATGCCGGTCGGTTCTTCGGTGCGGTACCCGCGGCTCGAGGAGCTGATGGACGAGTTGTCGCGGTGGGGTATCCGGAGTCGAATCATGAAGGTGGACTATGAGTTCCAGATCGGCGGGGACGAAATGCTGGTGTGCCGGATCGGCCGCTGAATTGACCTCCCGGCGGTAGCGGCGGTGATCAGGCACCGTTGGAACGAGTGATCGCGAGAAGCGATTCCGCGAGTTCGGTGACCAATTCAGTTGCCCGTGCCGGTGGCGTTTTGTCCTGGAGGAGGTGGGGTCTGACCACGGCCAGCGGCAGGTCGATGAGGGCGAACGTGATGTGGTCGTGGGGATGGCCGGTGCGTGCGGCGATTGTTTGCACGATGGTCGTCCTTCGCGGATTCCGATGGTGGGTGCTCGCCGGCCTGCTGGATCGGTCGTTCACGGCACGCGTGAGCGCGGGCATGCCACTGGGGGTCGGCGGCGCGGTTCCTGATCCGAAAACCATGCTTGTGAACGTGTGGGGCGCCGTGTCCGTCGAGTACGACGTCGCGCCCTATCCCGAGGAGTTCGTCGACGTGGACCGCGAACGGGTCAGCGTCTTCGGGGCCTACCGGGGGACCGCCCGGCGCCATAGGCACTTCCTGACGGCCGTTCTCTGTGCGCGCGGACAGGCGGAGAGGCTACCGTCGATGGTGTGAGCGACACGCAGTGGAAGATCCTCGGCGAGCACCTGGTGGACGAGAACCGCCATATCCAACTCAAGACCGTCGACATCGAACTTCCTGATGGGGTGAGGTTCACGCAGTACGTGGCGAAGATGCCGAGGTGTGCGATGACGTTGGTACTCAACGACTCTCATCAGGTATTGCTCATGCGCCGACACCGATTCATCATCGATCAGTGGGTGTGGGAGGTGCCCGGCGGCTACGTCGATAATGCGGAGGATGTCGCCGTGGCGGCGGCCCGTGAGGTGGAAGAAGAAACCGGCTGGCGGCCGACGTCGATGGAACATCTCGTCACCTATCAGCCTGCGATCGGCACGCTCGACCAGCCGCAGGAGATCTATCTCGCCCGCGGGGCGACGTCGACCGGTTCGGTGCCCGACATCAACGAAGCAGAGGAGGTCCGGTGGTTCTCACTCGGCGAGGCCGAGGCGATGATCGGGCGCGGTGAGATCATCGGCGCCGCGACAGTAGTCGGGATCTACCGAGCGCTGGCGCTCGTCTGAGTCATGACCCGTCGACGGAACTCCGCCACTTCGGGGATTGTGTCGTGGGCCGCGAGTCGGGCGCGGACGTCACGCAGGTACGCGACGGTCCGCCTCGACTCGACCTCGACGGACAGGGTGAGCGCCTGCTCGCCGATCTCGGCTGCTGCGCGAGGGTCGTCGCCTGCGAGACAAGACGCGAGTAGGCACAGATTGAACGTGCGTCCACGCTGGTAGCCGTCGCTCATGTTCAGCGAATCGAACGCCAGGCCGGATGCGCGTTTGTGGTCACCCAGGTCTCGGAAACAGTGCGCTGCCTTGGCCGACATGTACGCCGTGTCGAGGTAGCTCAGCCACCTCGGTCGATGCGTGTCTGTGCGGGCGAATGCCCGTTCGGCGGACACGAGAGTGGTGGCGCAGGTCGACCGATCGGAGCGGGCGGCGTGACCATGCGCTTCGACCATCAGGCACCCAGCCTCCAGCATCGGCGATCCCGCAGTGCGAGCGGCGATCTGAGCCGCTCGCGCCAGATCCACTGCATCGCCTGCACGGCCGACGTAAACCGCCTGGTGCGACATGGCGCCGAGAATCTCCGCGCTGAGCGCGGCATCTCCAGCGGCCCGAGCCTGACGAAGCGCCTGAATCAGGTAGCGCTGGGCGAGTCCGTGCTCCTCGAGGTCGTAGGCCGCCCACCCCGCAAGCTTGGTCAACTCGGCTGACGCTGCGTAGAGTCGGCGCCCCACCTCTTCGGTGTAGGTCCCGTGCAGCATCGGCGCAACCGATGTGTGCAGGTAATGCACCACGGTGGAGCGAACACGTCCACCGCCGACCCGGTTGTCCAGCTCGACGAACGCGGTAGTCATTGTCCTGACCGCGTCGACGTCGGCTTGGCCGACTCTCCGGAATCCGGTCGAGGACGCCGGGCGTTCAGGTCCGGGCAACGTCAGCCACCGCATCGAAGCAGCCGGGTAGACCGCCACTGCGTAGGCAGAATCCCGCAGGAATCGCCTGCACTCGACATCGCTACGCCACAGGGCGGTCGCGGCTGCGGTTGCTTCCGCGAGCGACAACGAGAACTCCAGACCGAGGTCGGCTGAATCGGATCCGATCATCCCGCAGTCGGCTGGCGTGATGCGTCGACCGGTCAACTCACCCATCACCTCAGCGATGAGCGACGGCACAGGGGCAGTGGGTTGCTCACCGGCGAGCCACCGGCCGACGGATGTGTGGTCGTATGCGAGGTCTACACCGACGGCCCGACCCCGATCGACTACGCGGCGGGCCAGGCTCTTTCTCAGCACACCCGTTTCCTCGACCAGATCCTGCAGCTGGCGGTTGGGCTGCTTCGGCTTGCGTCCCATGATTGGAGTGTGGCATGGGACGAATCTCGCGGCTACGTATTGCCTCCTGTGCACACCCCCTCTGCACACATGCGCCCGCTACGCGCGTCTTTCGAGGAAACAGCCGTCACGGTGTGCTTGGTTTCGACCCCCGCAAACGCGGGGCGATTGATCTACCTACAGGGGTCACCACGATGAACGTCCTCTTGTTCTGCAACCGCGACCCTGGCCCGCTCACAGCAGAGAATGCTCACAAAGTGATGCAGGTCCACTTGGAGTGTGAAGTCGACACCTGCCGGGCGCGGCGACGTGCCCGAAACACATTGGTGGAGCAGAAGCGAATGGTGCTCGACGAACGTGCGCGGCAAGTCGGAGGCCGACGATGAACGACAACTCCTCGGAATTGACGAAATGCGAGCGTTTGGTACTCGCCGCTGTTGCTTTGTGGGACAAGCCCATCGCAGGATGCAGTACCGAAGAGCTCGCAAAAGCCTTGCAGCACAACGAGCCTCGCACGGAGCAGTACCTAGCCCAGCTCCATGGGAAAGGGATGATCCGTCGTCGGCACGGGCCGCGCTCAGACCGGTGGTGGCCGACGCTGCGAGGTATCAACGCCTTGGAACCGCTCGAGCTGTGATCGAAGATTCGGTGACGAACCCGGCGGAAATCGTCAGGTTCGTGATCGTCGCGGCCACATCGGGGCACCTTGCCGAAGGTCGGTGTTGCTCATCCCTGTTGGTGGTGGGAGAGCAGTCGGGTGAGTAGATCGGTGAGTGTTCGTCTGTCCTCGGCCGGAAGTGGTTCGAGTAGGTCGCCCTGCACTTTGTCGAGCGCTCGGTCCAGGTGTTGTAGTTGCCGGACGCCGGACTTGGTCAGAGTCACTGTGTTGCGTCGTCGGTCCTGGGGGTCCGGTGTTCGTTCGACGAAACCCCCTTCGGCCAGTTCGTTGATCGCTGCCACGACGTCGCTGCGGTCCATGTTGCATCGGCGGCCGAGTTCGGTCTGGCTGGCTGGGCCGAACTCGGCCAGGGCGGCCAGGATGCGGTAGTGGTAGCCGCGCGCGCCGACCTCGCCGAACCCGTCGGATGCCAACCGGTGGGCGTGTACTGCCAGCTGGGTGAGTAGCCAGCTCGGCTTGGCGGTGAGGCGTGCGGGGGTCTGTTCCACGACAGTCACACTACATCGTTGGCGTGACCAATGAATCTGCGTATAGTCGGCGAAGTAAACGTTGGCGACACCAATAAATAAGGAATTGGACCATGATCGAACCGTTGCGCATCGACATCCCGCAGGCCGATATCGACGACCTGAACGACCGACTCGCCCGGACCCGCTGGCCCAACGAGATCGCCGACGCCGGTTGGGATTACGGGTTTCCGCTAGCACGGCTGAGGGAGCTCGCCGAATACTGGCGCACGACCTACGACTGGCGCGCACACGAGGCGAAGCTCAACGAACTCGCGCACTTCACCACCGAAATCGACGGCCAGAACATCCATTTCGTGCACGTGCGGTCCACGGATCCGGACGCGCTGCCGCTGATCCTCACCCACGGCTGGCCCGGATCGTTCCTCGAGTTCCTCGACGTGATCGAACCGCTCTCGCGCGACTTCCACCTGGTGATCCCGTCCATCCCCGGCTACGGCTTCTCCGGGCCGACCCACGAGCGCGGCTGGGATATCGCCAGGGTCGCGCGCGCCTGGGCCGAGCTGATGCGCCGGCTCGGCTACGACCGCTACGGCGCGCAGGGCGGTGATTTCGGTTCGGGAATTTCGCAGGCGCTCGGTGCGGTGGCGGCCGAGCATGTCGTCGGAGTCCACGTCAATTACCTGCCGACTCGCCCGAACCCGGAGGTCGAACTCTCCGGGGCGGATCAGGCGCGACTCGACAAGGTCAAATGGCTGATGGCGAATCGTCCGCCGTACCAAGCACTTCAGGCCGCCACCCCGCAGACCATCGGCTACGCGCTCACCGACTCGCCGGTCGGCCAGCTCGCCTGGATCGCCGAACGCTTCGCGCAGTGGACCGACCCGCGCACGCCGGTCAGCGACGACCGGATGCTCACCGACGTCTCCCTGTACTGGCTCACCGCCACGGCGGCGTCCTCGGCGCGCCTGCATCGCGAGTCCGCGCGGGGCAGTGAGCCGTGTCCGGTCCCGCTCGGCGTTGCGGTGTTCGCCCACGACATCATCCAATCGGTACGCCCGCTCGCCGAACGGCTCTACGACGTCAGGCACTGGTCGGAGTTCGATCGTGGTGGGCATTTCGCTGCGATGGAGGTGCCGGAACTGCTCGCGGGCGACATCCGGGAGTTCTTCCTCGGCCTCGAGTGAGAACCGAGGGAAAGTTGACAGAAGATGTCACGTTTGTGGGCGAGGATGGATTCATGCGCGAAACTCCAGAAGATCTCGCCGAGCTGCAGGCACTGCTCGACTCCTCTCTCACCGGCGCCACGTCGCATCTGCGCTCGATCATCGATCACGAAAACACCATGACCGCAACGGAACTCACCCAGGTCCTCACCGGGATGTGCACCCTCGCGCTGTCCACGGTGACCGCGAAGGGTGAACCGCGGATCAGCGCGGTGGACGGCCACTTCCTGCGCGGACGGTGGTATTTCGGCACGGCTCGTAACGCCGCGAAGGCACGCCACCTCGCGGCGCGGCCTGCGGCGAGCGTCGCACACCTGCGAGGCGAGAGCTTGGGCGTGTTCACCCACGGCACGGTCGAGACGCTCAACCCGCTGGGCGGCGAGCCTGCTGCGGACTGGCCGGAGGCGCTCGCGTACTTCCAGGACTTCTACGGCGACGACGCCTTCGACTGGGGCACCGAGGTGATCTACTACCGGCTGCGTCCGCACTGGATGACGGTCTACGCCCCCGACGTCGCGCGGCTTGCTCCGTCCTGATCTACGTGCCGGCGCGCAATCAGGGGTTGCGCTATACGTATACATCTACTTATAGTGAGAGCATGCAATGTACGTATACATCTACGTATAGCCAACCTGGGAGTTCAAATGGCCACTTTCCAGACCCCGCAGCCGATCACCGTCGCCCTCGATGTGCCCTGCGGTGACGTCACCGTGATCGCCTCGGACCGCACCGTCACGGTCGTCGACGTCCACCCGGCGGATTCGTCCAGCAAGGCGGATGCGCGTGCGGCACAAGAGGTTCAGGTCGAGTTCGTCGGTGGCAAACTGACGGTCAAGACTCCGAAGAAGGTCTTCGCGCCGTTCAGCGGCAAGTCCGCGCTCTCGGTGACGGTCGAGGTGCCGACCGGGTCCGCGCTCGACGCGACCCTCGCGATGGGCCGCCTGGTGAGCGTCGGCGAATTCGACCAGTGCGACCTGGACGTATCCGCCGGCGACATCGCCGTCGAGCACCCGGGAGGTTCGGTAACCGCGAAAACGGCCAAGGGCAACATCCGCGTCGACGAGGCCTCGCACGGGGTGCTCCGACTGGAGACGTCCATGGGTGACCTCGACGTGGGGATCCGTCGTGGCAGCGCGGCGCAACTGGACGTCAACGCGATGTACGGCACTGTGCGGAACCTGATGGATCCGGTGGACCCGTCGCAGGGGAGCGAGGATTCCGTACAGGTTTTCGCGCGCAACCTCTACGGCAACGTCGTCGTCGGACACGGAGCTATCGCGTAGGGAGCGATCAAAGCCGTTGGGCACCAACCATCTTCGCCTGCCATGGCAGATCGGTAGCCGATGGTGACAATCACGCATTCCGACAGCCGCAGACCATCCCCGGATGATCTGCGGCTGTCGTGCAATCAGGACCAGCGCCACCTGAGGTCTGTGATGTCACAGTCAGCGATTCGGTCGAGTTCGTTTGCTTTGTTGTCTAAAAGGCAAGTTCGAGGGCCATCAGGATGTCGTCCACGTAGTGGTCCTGGATCAGAAACTGACCGACGAGCCTGCCTTCGATGCGGTAGCCGTGCGCGCGATAGATCGCCTGAGCACGCCTGTTGCTGCCTAGAACGATGCAGGCATCGGAGACGGCCGCAGCTTCACGTAACCCAGAACGTAACCGGATTCTCGGGCGACCAGGACGTTTTCCGGCGATGTCTGATCATTGAAGAAGGAGGTGTCCGGCGGCCACGGCGGGCCGGGATCCACCTGCGGCGACCAGGTGGAGCGGTCGATCGCGGCTAGTGTCCGTTCGTCGTTTTCGGTAAGGTCATGGCCGATCCGGAGGGCAACGAGTTCTGCGTCCTCGGCGGGCCTGAGTGAATCAGGTCCAGACATACCGGTGCGGGTCCATTCGCCGCCAGGCGCGTCCCATCTTGGCGTAAGCGGCTCGGCGGTAGTGGGTCCAGGTGTAGCCGCCGGCGCGCAGCGCGCGGTGGTGGCCTGCCCACACCAGGAGCATGACGACGAGAAACAGGGTGCGGTGGGCGAGCATCGTGAGGTGGAATCGGGTGCGGGAGCGGTTGTGTAGCAACACCGCGATTCTCTCGCACTGCAACTGCACGTGAGGAACCTCGTCGGCGAGGATCTGGGCGCAGACCGCGCGCAGGACCGCTGAGCCGGTGGCGCGGCGGATCGCGTTGTAATAGATCATCGCCAGGACTTCGACCATGACGACGGGGGTAGTCCACACCTCGATGTCGGTGATGCTGTGTCGGAGACGGCGAAACAGGGTGTCACCCCAATCAGCTTGTCGCCGTGGGATTCCCGCATCATCGAGAATTCGACCCAGTAGTGCGCCGTGCTCTTGCTCTTCCCGGATGAACAGGTCGATCACGTCGCGATAGGCGGGGTCCTCGGTGTCGGCGGCGAACCGTGCGGCCGCTGCGGCCAGATGCCGTCCGTCGGAAGTTTCGCCGAGTTGCCAGGCCTGCAGGGAGCGGCGGAGAGGTTTCATCTCCGCCGAACTCGCTCCCATCCCGTTCGTTTGCCACGGAATCGGCCGCCGCTGAATTGCATTTCGCTGGAAGTAGTCGAGCCATTCCTGAGTGGTCCGCACGCGCCGCTCTCCTACGCGCGCACCCGTCGCCGACAGACTGTTTCGTTCCCCCACAATTTCCCCCTGTGTAGACCTCCACTCGTACCCGAACTACGAGGTCCGCGCCACCCACCCGGCTGGTGGTGTTCATGCTGGAAGAGTTCGTTAACAGCCGCTCCGCCAGCCGCGATTCTCTAAATAGGTTCCTGTTGAACAGGAGGAAGCCATGAGTTCCATCTCGTGGCGCGCCCAGCGATGACCTCGCGGCATTCGACGAAGGTCGCATGGGTGGGCCTCGGCCTCGGCACAATGCTGGCTGCCGCCGGGCTGGTGGACGCAGTGATCGCGGCGGCCGTGGTGTTCGGTGCCGTGGCTGTGTGGTGCGGCTGGGTGCTCGCGAAATCCGGCCGTCGCGCTCTTGCGTCCCCTGCGGTACCAAGTGCGGCTTACGCCGACCCGCGGCATCAGGCATGGATTCGAGGTGCCCCCGGCGGTGTCGACAATCGACGTGAGCGGGCGGCGTCGAGCAGAGGAAAGGCCGTCGCTGCGGTGGCGGGTGTTGCGGCACTCGCTGGTGTCGGCCTGGGGCTGGCACCGGACCCGCAGCCGACCCCGACGGCGAACCAGATCCCGAATTCGGTTCAGATCCCCACGTCGGAGCGGGCAACCACGGGGCCATCGAGCTCCGAAGCCAGCTCGCCCACCACTGTGTCGGCAGCCCCGGTCACGGCGGAAAAGGACCGGTCGAGCGTGCCACCATCGGTACCGGCAGACGCCCAGAATGCCGTCGTCAGCCGCATCATCGATGGTGACACGCTCGCAGTCGCTGCTGTCGCCCCCGGAGCGGTGCTCGATTCAACGAGCACGGTGACGGTGCGGCTGTTGGAGATCAATACGCCGGAGACGAAAGACCCGAACGAACCAGTTCAGTGCTTCGGTTCCCGGTCGGCTCGACGGTATGGGTGGAGCGCGACGAGGAGTTGGTCGACGGGTCCGGCCGTCACCTGCTGTACCTGTGGAGCTCCGGCGGCGAGTTCGTGAACTTGGCGTTGGTTCGGTCCGGACATGCGGAGGCGGTGCTGTATCCGCCGAACGACAAGCACTGGGCGGTGATCAGCGCTGCCGAGACGGGTGCGAAGTCGTCGAACTCTGGTGTGTGGGGTGCGTGCCCGGGGTTCGGTGAACCGACTCGCGAAGTGCCGCCACCATCGGCCACTCCGGTGCCTACTCCGCCGCATGTGCCGGAACCTGACCCGTTGCCGCCGCCGACCAAGCTGCCCGCACCGACCGAGGCGCCCCCGGACCGTTCTGGTCTGCCGCCTCAGAGGATGGGTGCCGATACCGATTGCGCCGACTACCCCGGACCGGTCATCGTTGCGCCCGGCGACCCGCACAGGCTCGACGCGGATGACGATGGCGTCGGATGTGACGCCAACTAGCCGCACGGATCAATGAGCGTGGGCACCATCCTGTGCCGTGTGCGTTCGATCACTTGGCGTCGCGGATCGGTGCGCTCCTGGCTCCGGCCGAGATCGCACAGGCATAGCGTCTCAGCATGACCGGGTCGTCACCAGTGAATCCGCACTACACGCTGCCCAACGAATGGGATTTCGCTGACGAGCGCCTTGCGCTGCTCGGTGCCGCCTACGACCCGGACAGCATCGCGCTGGCTCGGCGGCTGGGCGTAGGTGCGGGATGGCGGTGTTTGGAAGCGGGAGCCGGCGGTGGGTCGTTCGCGCGATGGTTGTGCGGTGTCGCGTTGCCGGGTGGTCGGGTGCTCGCGGTGGATGCTGACCCGCGCCATCTGACGGACCTGCCCGAGCGTGGCGGCGAGGTTGCGCAGATCGACCTCGTCACCGACGAACTGCCCACAGGCGCATTCGATTTCGTTCACACACGATTCGTGCTGCTGCACATTGCTCAACGAGACATCGTCTTGGAGCGCCTGGTTCGGGCGCTGGCACCAGGCGGTGTCCTCCTGCTCGAGGAAGGCGACGGGCTCGGCGTCCTCCATGAAATGCCGGGCGCATTCGGGGAAGTGTGGCGAGCCTTTGCGCGGGCGACCGAGACCGCGGGTGCGGATCAAGCCTGGGCCCGGAACCTACCCGCGCACCTCGAGACGCTCGGACTCCTCGACGTCCACGCCGAGGCGCAGATCCCCATGTTTCGCGGAGCATCGCCGATGGCGCGCATGTGGAATCTCACCTGGGCGCAGACCTCCGAAACGTTGGTAGCGCAAGGGGTTGCACGCGAGGTCATTGCCGCCGCGCAGTCCGAGTCGCGGGACGAACAGCGGTGGTTCTATGCTCCGCCCACTGTCCGCGCGTGGGCCCGCGCCCCGGTTGCCCCGTAAATGGTTGGACGTGGTTCGGATCCGGTTGCTAGCGTGCACCGGACCGTGACAGGACGCGAGGAGGTGAGACCCGTGAACGCAGTAACCATGTGGGTGCTCCCACTCGTGTGCACGGTTCGGCGATCGATGTAGGTGTCGCCGGGAGCGCCTGAACCAGGCACCTCCGAAAGGCAACACCATGCACTTCACCTCTGAGACATCGTCGAACGGTGTGATCGAACGTCATTTCCTGCTGGGCGAGATCACCGGCGTGCTGTGGTCTCCGGAATCCGGAACGTCCGGTGCACCGCTACTGCTGCTGGGTCACTCCGGCGGCATGCACAAGAAGGCGCCCGGCCTGGTCGCCAGTGCACTGCACAGCGTGACCAACCACAAGTTCACCATCGCCGCCATCGACGCGCCCGGACACGGTGATCGGCCGCGAAACTCTGAGGATCAACGCTGGGTCGAGGCGATTCATCGCGCCAGGGCCGCACGCGAGCCGATCGCCCCGATCGTCATCGACTTCAACATGTCGGTGGCCGAACGTGCGGTGCCGGAGTGGCAGACAACGCTGGACGCCCTGCAAGCGTTGCCCGAGATCGGCACCGAAACGCCGATCGGCTACGGCGGCGTCTCGTTGGGAGTCGTGACCGGGCTGCTGTTGACGGCAGTCGAATCCCGGATCGCCGCGCTGAGCTTCGGCGGGGTATTCGTGGACGACGCTCTGATCGGGGCGGCGCGAAAGGTCACAGTCCCTGTCGAATATCGAATTCCGTGGGACGACAAGGAATTCGACCGCACATCGGGGATCGCGATGTTCGACGCCTTCGGCTCGAAGGACAAGACATTGCACGCCTCCTCCGGCAGGCGCTACCCGGTGCCCGAGTACGAACGCGACAGCTCGGCGCAATTCTTCGCCTATCACCTCGGCCGTGCGGCTGCCACGGCTTCGGACTGACGTGAACGGGGTTCTGCGTCCGGCCCTGGACGCAGTACCCCCGTACTGACCCACGTGGATCAGTCGCGGCGAGTGCGCCGCAAGAGACCGAATACGGTGGCGCCTATCGACCATATCGTCGCTCCGATGCCGACGGTGATGACCGTTCCCCACAGCATGATGAACGGCCCGAATTCCGCGACGCTGGCCCAGTATCCGCAGGGGCCGACATCTTGCGGGATGGTCGCGCATTCGGGGTGGCCGATGGCAGCGAAAGCCAAAGCGGCGAGGATCGGAACCGTGACGGCGATGACGAGGATGATCGCCAGGCTTCCGACAAGGCGGGAGAAAACTGCCATGCGATCAGACCCTACTGTGCGGGGCTATTTCCAGGACGGTAGGCAGCCCGCGGCGCGCAGGCGGGACGCGAGACCGGTGTCGACGCTGCTGCTCGATCCGCTGGCGGACCCGGTGGTGGTTCCGGTGAACGCGGCGGCGAGTTCACCGCCGAGCCCTGCGCCGATCGAGCACCCGAGCAGATCGAGGTCGATGGTGATGATCTCGTTGGGTTCCGCGGGGTTGTCGGCGGCACCTGCTGGTCCGGCGAGGCAGGCGGTGGAGGCGGCGATAGCGACCGCGACGGCACCGGCTTTGACTGAACGCATATTTCTCCTGGCGATTGGTTCGGTGAACTCCCCTGAACTACTACCCACCAGGTGAAGTGTCGAAAACTCGGTTTGTCGAGACGCCGATCGGAGGATCGCGGATCAGTTCAGGTGGGCCGCGAGGTGGGGGACGGCGTCGACGACGTGCTCTGCCTCGATGGGCTCGGCGATGAGGGTGAACTCCCAATCCCTGTGGGCGCGATCGAGTTTGCCGAGTACGAGGCCGGTGTGCCTGCGGGCGATCGCGAGGTCTATGCGTGCGAGTTCGGTGCCGGTGACACTGTCGACGACACGGGTGAACGCGTTCTCGATCCGCTCGAATTTCTGGCCGGTGTAGCAGGTGATGAGGAGCACGACGGTGGTGACCTCCGATGCCAGCCGGGTCAGGTCGAGGACCATGATCTCGTCGTCTCCGGGGCCGACGCCGTCCAGGCTGTCACCCAGGTGACGGATGGCGCCGTCGCGTGAGGTCAGTTGTTCGTGAAAGGCGATGTCGGCGAAGCGGGTTCCGCTGAACGACAGCGCGGCCACGTTGAGATCGATATCTTTCGGGCGCCGTCCGAACTTGCCCGCGCGCACGGGATCCCAACCCAGGCCCACAGTGATATGGGTCAGTGCGGTGTGGGGGACTGCTTCGGGCATGTGTTGCTCCTGGTCGAGTTTGCTCGGGACACATGATCGCCCGAGTGCTGCGATCATCGTGTCGCCTTCAACTCCTACCCGAAGGGCGCCGACTCCGTCAGGTGGATTACTCGCGGCGAGGGCGTAGTGCCGAGAAGAGACCCAATACCGCAACAACTACCAGCCACATCGCCGCTCCGAGACCGGCGGTGACGACCGTCCCCAACATCATGATGATCGGCCCGTACTCCGCAACGCGGGCCCAATATCCGCAGGGACCAACGCTGTCCGGGATGAAGGCGCATTCGGGATGGGCGTCAGCGGCGAAGACCAGGGTCGCGATGATCGGAATCGTGACGGCGACAGCGAGGACGATCGCCAGACTTCCGATGGGGCGGGAGAGAACGGCCATGCGATCAGACCCTACTGGGTGAGGCAGTCCCGCATCGACCTGTCGCCAGGAATCGGTCAGTGGTGCGCCCGTGCAGACGAGCACAGTTTTCGGCCGGTTCCGTCGCCATTACGTTACGTTGGTGTGACCAAACGGAAACGAAAATCAATCAAGGTCGTTCGGTGTGAGCCTGAGTTCTGACCACCGATAATGTTCACTTATCGGAGGTCAGAACCCGAATGCTCGGAATCGACTCCCGCAGGGGCGACACAGGATTCGTTTCGTCTGATACGTAACCAAATGACGAAACCAACGCTACGATTCTCCCGTGTCGAGCGTCTGCAACTATCCGGGCTGTGCCCGCACCATTACTCGCGCCGGTGGGCCGGGGCGTCCCTCTGAGTACTGTGATCACCCGGATCACACTCGGTGGCGTGCCTGGCGGGAAAGGCAACGGCAGCAACAGGAGTCGGAGAGTGCGGCGAGTACCGTCACTGTGACGGCTCAGGGGCCGGTGACGGTGGCGCGGTTGCGGGCCGATGAGCTGCTCGGACAGTTTCGTGGGCTGGCCGAGCAGTTGGGGACCACGTTGAATGCGGCGGTGGCCGAGCTGCAGACGATCGGGGATCCGTCGGTTGCGGAAGCGCAGGTGCAGGCCGTGCAGGCCGATGCTGCTCACAGGATCGCTGAGGCGGAGATGGCGACGGTGGCGGCCGAACAGTCGCGGCGGGAGGCCGAGGAGGCTCGCGCGCTGGCGGAATCGGTGGCCGAAGAGGCGGTGGGGGCTGCGGAACAGGCCGAGCAGGCGGTGGGGGAAGCGCTCGCGGCCAGGGATGAAGTGGTTGCCTCGGTGGACAAGCTCACCCGACAGGCCGCTGAAGATGTGTTCGCGGCACGCAGTGCGGCCGAGGAACAAGTTCGTGCGGCGCAACGACAAGCGGCCGACGACATCGAGAAGGCCAAGCAAGAAGCCGATGAGGCTGTTGCCCGCGCCGAACAGCGCGCCGACACCGAGATCGCCCACCACCGCCGCGACGCCGAAGCCCGGGTAGCCGCCGCCAACGCGGAACGCGATTTGGCAGTTCAGCGGGCCGCCGATGCCGACCGCGCCACCGAACGCGCCGAACAGGCAACAGCCGAACGTGTCGAGGCCGCCGCCGAAGCCCGCGAGGAATGGCGCCGGGCCCGCACCGAACTCGACACCGCGCGCAGCGAACTCGACCGCACCCGAACCGAACTCGCCGAACTGCGCCGCACCACCATCGCCGACGCCCAGCTCCGCCGCGACGAAGCAGCGGCCACCCTGGAACAGGTCCGCGCCGAAGCCGCCGAACGGTGGGCCGCCCTCGACGACGCCCGCAAACAGACCTTGGCCCGCGCCGAACGCGCCGAAGCCCAGCTCGACGAACTCCTCGCCGCCAACCGCACCCCGGTGTCACCGATCTGAGTGGGGGTATCGGAGGCGGCGAACGATGCGCTGGACTACCGTCACGCACATGACCGAGCAGCCCGGCCCTCTCGAATCGACGCGTGAGTTCGCCGCCATCGACATCGACGACATGCTGAACGCCGACGACGAGCCCTACACCGGCCCGTCGTCGCGAATGCGACTGATCGCGATCCTGGTGGTGGCGGCACTGGTCCTGAGCGCCGGTGCCACCACCCTCGCGATCCTGCTGGCCTGACCGCTCAGGCGGGCCGGGCCAACGGGGTGTCGGGGTCGCCGGAATTGCGGAGCGCGACGATCTGGTCGGGCACCCAGTAGATCCGGCCGAACTCGAACGCCTGGTAGACGCCGTCGTCGTGGGCGGTCTCGTCGGAGGCGGGCCAGCCGAGCTCGCCGTTCTGGTAGCCGGCCGCCGCCCAGCGCGAGCCGATCGCGCCGTGCACCCAGTAGGCGGGTTGGTTCGCGCGACGGTAGACCGTGCCGCCCTGGAAGGCTTGCGTCACACCGGGGCCGGTGCCGCGCGGGTCGGGCAGTTCGGCGTGTTCGGCGACCGGGTAGCCCAACGGGCCTGTCTCCCAACCCAACTCCGCGTATTTGGTCATGACCGCGGTCGGGATCGCGTGGGCGTCGGTGGCCGGGTGCCAGTAGACGTAGCCGTGCTCGAATTCGGCGAAACGACCGACACCGTCGGCGGTGGCGAGTTCGCCGTCGGTGCGCCGTGCACCCAGCCACGGTGACGCGGCCGCTCGCGCGTCGATCGCGTTGTGTCCGCCTCCGACGAACGACATGACGTGCGCGGTGAACACATCCCAGGGAAAGTTCGGGCCGACGTCGGTGTGGGTGCCGATACCGAGTGCCCTGGTGACGTACTGGTGGTCGGAGATGCCGTCGGCGACATGGTAATCGGGGGCGATCACCTCGGTCGAGTACCCGTGCCGGTGTGCGCTGCGCACCGCGAGATACGCCGCGATCCGCAGGTCACCGTCGATGGCGAGCCACTGTTCCCGCGACCACGCGACCCGGCTGCCCGCGAAGCACAGGTTCACGGTGAACGGGTTCGCCGACAGCACCGACCACGCAGCGAGCTCTTCGGGCACGACCCGCACCACCACCGCATCACGCAAGGTGTAGTGATAGGACACTCCGTTGTCCGGGTTGTTCAGGTATGCGGCAAGCGATTCGGCGGTGCCGTTGCCTTCCTGGGTGTGCAGCAGGAAATTGGTGACCCTGGAGCCGCCGCGCGGGGAGTGCGAGGGCCCGAGGCGGTCGATCTCGGTGAACGGGGGGATCGCCGACACCGGGCGGTCCAGGCTCCACTGCCCGAAATCGGGGGCGAGGATGTCGTTGACGTCGACCCGGGTGCCGTCGATCAGCGGTCCTGGGTTGCTCGGGGTGTCGATCACCCGCTGGTAGAGCACCGCGCGCGGTTCCCTTTCGGTCCCCGACCAGGCCCGGGTCTGCCATGCCCAACTGAAGTCCCCGCGCGCGCCGATCACCCCGTCCTCGATCGCCCAGGCGCACACGCGCGCATGCCCGTAGATCCCGGTCCATGCCGTGCCGAGCACCGAGTTGACACCGCGGAAGTACTCGACGGCCGTGTTGTTCCACTGCGAGAGTGAGATGTCCTCGTCGACGGCGAAGAAGATCGGTGCGTGTCGCGGTGCGCCCACGCTCAGGTGGGTCGCCAGCGCCTGTTCGGCCATCCGCCTGCCGCCGTCGAAACCGGTGGTCCAGTCCGAGGGGGTCGCGTCGCCGGGTTTGCCGTATTGCCAGATGGAGACGATCTCGAGCCCGGCGGCGGTGAGCGCGCGGGCGTAGTCGGCGGTGATCGGTTTGGCACCGAAGTTCGCGCCCGGCCTGCTGGGCGAGATGTAGGCGAGAACCGCCGAATGACCTGCGGCGGCAATGGCCCGCGGATCGATGAGCCTGGCCGCGAAATCGACAGCTGTGGACATGATTGACCCCCTGTATGACTGCGTATCGATGGAATTCCGAGATGGTGGAACTATCGAGATGACTTACGCGGGGCACCCGAGGAGCGGTACCCGGGTGAGAAACTCACCCTGTCTCATTCTATGTGAAACACTCACTCTCGCATCGTCGTTCGCCGACGAACAGGGTAGTACCCGAACTCGGGCGTATTTCAACCCACATACTTTCCCAGGGTCCGGGCCAGGGGCGAGACGCCCTGGCATCGAGTGTCATCGGACACCGTTCAATGCGCTGGTGAGTGCCCGGACGACTTCCGCTGCGAGCACGGCCTGACCCGCCGAGGCCAGGTGAATCCGGTCGGCGCTCAAAAGATCTGGACGCTCGTTGATGGGATGGTCCCAGGTGTCGATTACGACGGCGCCGTGTTCGGTCGCGAGTTGTCTGGTGATGGCGTTGACGCGGCTGACTCGCTCGGCGAAGTCGGGGATGCGCGGGACGACGAAGCGCTTGACGAGGGTGAACACGGTCAGTGTCGCGCCGGTGCTCGCCGCGATCCCGTACAGCTCACGCAGGTCGTCCTCGATGCGTTCATACGACGGTTCGGGACGAAAGATGTCATTGGCACCGGACGGCAGGTGCAGCAGGTCGGGTCCGAACTCGACGATGCGCTCCGCCTGGGTCGCAATCGCCTTGCGTGTCGTCGCGCCGATTTCGGCGGTGTTGAGATAGACGAGCGCCGGGTTCACCAACTGCAGCACGCCCCGAACACGCTCGGGCCACGGCAACGTGCGGTACCCGGGACTGGGGTCGCTCGTGCCCGCGGACAAGCTGTCGCCGATGGACGCGAAGCGCGTCCACGGTGCACCGGCAAGCAGCGCGGCGGCGGCTTCGTCGGAAAGGCAGTAGGGATCCGTTGATTCGGTGCGGACGGGGAGGTCGATCGAGGAATCTGTGGTCATGTCATCCAGGATTCTCGGCCCGGGACCGGCGCACGAGTGTCTGATCGGCCATCATAGGTATGATTTCAGACATGACGGTCGTAGCCCTGGCGATCTCCGACGGAGTGCCCCTCTACGAGCTGGCCGCGCCGTGCGCGATCTTCGGCGTCGCGGCGCCGCGCGGCATCGATGACTGGTACGACCTCCGAGTGTGCAGTCCGCCCGGCGCACGCGTCGACCGCTGGTTCACGGCGTCGACGCCCTACACCTACGACGATCTCGTCGCGGCCGACCTGATCGTCGTCCCGGCGTGTGCCGACCTACAGCCGCCGGAACCGCTGGTGGCTGCCGTGCGCGCGGGATACGACCGGGGAGCGCGGGTGATGTCGATCTGTACCGGCGCGTTCGTGCTCGCTGCCGCGGGGATTCTCGACGGCCGCCGCGCAACCACGCACTGGATGTACGCGGACACGCTGGTGCAGCGATACCCGGCGGTGACGGTCGATCCCGGCGTGCTGTACGTCGACGAGGGCAGAGTCCTCACCTCGGCAGGTAAGGCGGCCGGTCACGACCTGTGCCTGCACGTCGTGCGAAACGACTTCGGTGCCGCGGTCGCCAACAAGATCGCTCGGCTGCTGATCATCCCGCCGCATCGCGAGGGCGGCCAGGCACAGTACATTTCCCGCCAGGTCCCGCGGCGATCCGCGGACGGACTGTCACCGGTCCTCGACTGGGCGCTGGCACATCTGAACGAGCCGATCACCGTGGAAGACCTCGCCAACCGCGCGCACCTCGGCACCCGTACGCTGCATCGGCACTTCCAGGCACGACTCGGGACGAACCCCCTCGCGTGGCTGCAGCAGCAACGGGTTCGACGCGCGCAGGAACTGCTGGAACGAACCGACCTACCGATCGACACCGTCGCTGCCGAGGTCGGCCTCGGCAGTGCGGCGGTACTGCGCCGACACTTCCGGCAGGCGCTCGACACCACCCCCGACGCCTATCGGCGAACGTTCTCCGCCGTGACGTCGGCGAGTGCGACCGAGTCGGGCGTAGTTTCACTCACGCGGAATGTCGCTCCCGCCCGTTAACCTTTCGCCATGGTGGCGCAGCTGATGTGGGGGATCCCGACGCACGGGTTCTTCGTCGCGCTCGGGGTCGCGGTCGCCGCGGTGGTGTTCTTCCTCGAGTGCAGGCGTCGCGACGCACTGCGCGAAGAGTCGCTGGTCGCGGTTACCGGGGCGTTGGTCGGTGGGGCGATCGGGATGCGGTTGACGAGTCTGGTCGAAACACTCGATCCGTACGAGAGCTGGATGTTCGGGGCGCGCAGTGTGCTCGGCGGATTGCTCGGCGCGTACGTGGGGGTGCTGATCGCGAAAAGAATTATCGGATACAAGGAACGGACCGGGGATCTGTTCGCGCCCGCGGTGGCGCTCGGGATGGCGGTGGGGCGCATCGGTTGCCTGCTCACCGAGGCGCCGGGGCGGCCGACGAGCCTGCCGTGGGGGATCCACGCGCCCGCGACGGTGCCGCAGTGTCCGGGGTGTGTGGCCGGGGTGGCGATGCATCCGAGTTTTGTCTACGAAATCGTGTTCCAGTTGGCCGCTTTCGGCGCACTGTGGTGGTTGCGGGACCGGGTCAGCACACCGGGAGAGCTGTTCACCCTCTATGTGGGGGCGTATGCGATCTTCCGGTTCCTGGTCGAGTTCACGCGCGCCAATGACACGGTGTGGCTGGATCTGACGCGCCCCCAATGGTTCCTGCTACCGGGGCTGGTCCTGGTGGCGGTGCGTTGGACCGTCGGCTATCGGCGCGGGAACTATGACGGTGTACTTCGACGAAAGGTCGCGGCATGAACTTTCCTCCCGGACCACCACCGAACATGCCACCCCCGCCACCGCCGGGAGGTAAGCCGCCGGGACAGGGCGGGCAGGTCGCGGCGATGGCGTTGGCGGGGGCGACGGCGTTCATCGTGGTCAACGCGATGGCCGGGTTCTTCGTGCTGATGGTGGTCTCCTCCATCAACGACGACACCACGACCAGGGTGTTGTTCGCGCTCACCGCGGTGGCCAGCGCGGCCGCGGCATTCGTCGGCGGATGGTTGTTGATCCGGCGCAAAACGCCCGCGCCCAAAGGGTTCGGGATGGGGATGATGATCGGCTGGGCGCTGGTCACCGTGTTCACCGCGGGCGTGTGTACTGCGGTCAACCCGTACATGTACACGTCGATGTTCGGGATGGCCCCATGACCGGGATGCCGTTGCGGGGCGATCGAATCCTGCGGTATGTCACCGCGTTCTGCCCCCGCTGCCACGACGAACATCCCGAGACACCGCTGCCCGAGGTCGCGCGACTGTCGGGGTGGTTGGCCGAACGGGACGGGAAGGTCTTCCTCGAACGCGGTTGCCGCACCCACGGCATGGTGCGGACCCTCTATGACGAGGACCCCGACATCCTCGCCTACCTCGAAGAGTGGACAGCCCCGACCAAAGCTCACCTGCCCGACACCGTCGGCAATTTCGACCCGGTGCCCTCGGCATACCTGCGCGGACTGCCCGAAATGCAGACCCAGCACACCTGCATCCTGCTCGAAGACATCATCGACAGCTGTAACCTGCGCTGCCCCACCTGCTTCGCCGACTCCTCGCCCGAATTGCGTGGTGTGGTGGCGGTGGAGGACGTGCTCGCCAATGTGGACCAGCGACTGGCCCGCGAGAACGGGCGCCTGGACGTGCTGATGCTCAGCGGCGGCGAACCGACACTGCACCCGCAACTGGCGCGGTTGCTCGCCGAGCTGACCGCACGGCCCATCACCCGGATCCTGCTCAACACCAACGGGCTGCGCATCGCCGTCGACGACGAGTTGGTGGAACTGCTGCGCGCGCATCGTGACCGGGTCGAGGTGTATCTGCAGTACGACGGGGAAACGGCGCAAGCCTCGCGCCATCATCGCGGCGGGGACCTTCGGGTGCGTAAACAGCAGGCGCTGCAACGGCTTTCGTCGAACGCTGTCTTCACCACGCTGGTGATGACGGTGGCACTGGGCGTGAACGACGACGAGATCGGCGCGGTCCTGCGCACCGCGATGGACACCCCGTTCGTCGGTGGCGTCTCGATCCAACCCCA
Source organism: Nocardia sp. NPDC058658 (assembly GCF_042716665.1). Classification (NCBI taxonomy): domain Bacteria; kingdom Bacillati; phylum Actinomycetota; class Actinomycetes; order Mycobacteriales; family Nocardiaceae; genus Nocardia; species Nocardia sp. NPDC058658. Next base: position 51,561 of record NZ_JBHXRR010000001.1, on the reverse strand, counting down.
ATTCGGTTCCGGGCGTTCGGGCGCGATCGACCCGATGGACCGGCTCACCCACACCGGCGTGCTGCGCCGGCTCGGCCCGCAGACCGACGGGCTGGTGACCTGGCGTGATCTGACCGGGCTGCCGTGTTCGCACCCGCACTGCTGCTCGGTCGGTTACCTGCTGCGCGACGACGCGGGGGCCTGGCGGTCGCTGGTTTCGCTGATCGGACACGACCGGCTCAAACAGCAACTGGGGCTGGTGTCGAACCGGATCGCGGACTCGGGCCTGCCCGCCGAACTGCGGGCGGCGGTGCGGGAATCGCTGCTGGGGTTGCTGTCGGAGCAGTCGTCGCTGTCGCATCCGGAGATCGGGCGGGTGTGGCGCAACATCTGTGAGAACTGCGATCTGGGGATGTCGACGATGCTGACGTTGGCGTCGTCGGCGTTGCCCGGTCGGCGTCAACGGTTGCGGACGCTGCTCGGGGAACGGATTGTGCGGGTCACGGTGAAACCGTTCATGGATATGTCGACGATGATCGAGGAACGGCTCACCCAGTGCTGCGTGCACGTGGGCACCCGCGCTGACGCCGATCAGTGCGCGCCGTTCTGTGCGGTGCAGGCGTGGCCTGCGCTGTCGCGGCAGCGGTTGTCGGCGGTGGCACCGCCGGGGCGGGCGTTGCTACCAGTGGAGGTCCGGTGAGCGAGCGCGGGGTCTACTACGAGGAAGCGGTGCGGGGGCAACAGCCGCACGACCCGTTGACGTTGTGTGTGGTCGCGACCGTGGCGTTGCTGACGTGGTTGGTGGGGCCGTGGGCGGTGGTCGGGTTCGGGGCGCTCGCGTTCGTCGGATATTGGCGGGCGTGGCGGGCCGGGCTGAAGCGAAGTCGATGTTGGTTGCGCGATACCCGGCTGGTGCTGGCGTATGTCGGGGCGATCGCTGTAGTCGGGGTGGTTGCCGCGGTGTGGTGACGGCGTGTCGCCAATGTTGGTGTCGCAGAACGGTAGCGGGCGAGGGCGGGGCACGGTTGACTGGTAGCCATGGCCTCCACTCGATCCAGCAGGCAGCGCCGCTCCGGGACGCCCGCACCCGCGGTTCCGCCGGGCGAACTGATCGTCGTCACCGTGTCGACCGGCCCCGAGATCACTCCGATCGCCCTGCGCGAGAACCGCTCCGTGCGCGGCAGGGTCGATGAATTGCTGCCCGCCACCGCACATCTGGTGCCGATCTTCGGTCCGGACAACCGGTTGGCGGCCAGGCTGGCCGATACACCGCAGGCGCCGGTCGCGGGGGAGTACCTCAGCTACTACTCGGTGCACGGGGAACTGGGTGACCTCGGCGAGCTCGCCCACCGGCTTCGGGCGGACGACACCGTCGCCGCCGCCTATGTGAAGCCGGCCGCCGAACCACCGCTGGCGCCGCTGGCGGAGAACATCGTCGCAGCGCGCGCACCGGCCGTGACACCCGATTTCCGTGCCAGACAGGCCTACTTGGACGCCGCACCCCACGGCATCGACGCGGTGTGGGCGCACGGTCAGCCCGGCGGGCTCGGCACCGGGGTGCGGGTGATCGACATCGAAGGTGCGTGGCAGTTCACCCACGAGGATCTGCGTCAGAACCAAGGCGGGATCATCGGCGGCACGGCGTCGGCCGATCTGGGTTGGCGCAATCACGGCACCGCCGTCGCCGGGGAGATCAGCGGCGACCTCAACGCGGTCGGCGTCACCGGTATCGCCCCCGAAGCCCACATCAGAGCCATCTCGATCTTCGGTATCGGTTCGGCCGCCGCGATCCGCTCGGCGGCCGACGCACTGAACCCTGGCGACATCGTATTGATCGAATTGCACCGCCCCGGCCCGCGATTCGACTACCAGGGCACACCCGATCAGCGCGGCTACATCGCCGTCGAATGGTGGCCCGACGACTTCGCCGCCATCCGCTACGCCGTGAGTCGCGGCATCATCGTCGTCGAAGCGGCGGGCAACGGTGCCGAAAACCTCGACGACGCCGTCTACGACACCCGCCCCGGCGACTTCCCCACCACCTGGCGCAACCCGTTCCGCGCCAACGACTCCGGCGCCATCGTAGTCGGCGCGGGCGCCCCACCACCGGGCCTGCACGGCCGAGACCACGGCCCCGCCCGCTCCCGTCTCGACTTCTCCAACCACGGCGCCCGCCTCGACGCCCAGGGCTGGGGCCGCGAAGTCACCACCACCGGCTACGGCGACCTCCAAGGTGGCCCCGACGAAGACCTCTGGTACACCGACGAATTCAGCGGTACCTCCAGCGCCTCCCCGATCGTCGTCGGCGCCATCGCCGCCTACCAGGGCATCCGAGGCTCCGCTCGTGCGACTCCCGACCAGGTCAGGTCCCTGCTGCGCGCGACAGGTTCCCCGCAGACCGCCGCTGCGGGCCGCCCGGTCACCCAACGCATCGGCAACCTGCCGGATCTGCGCGCGATGACGGCGAAAGGGTAACGCCATGGCGGTCATTCATCAGACCACCGTCACGCCGATTGCCTGCAGCTTCGCGACCCGGTGCAGCAGGTTCGGTCGCCGCGCCTTCCGCGCTGGGGACCAACGGTCGAATTGCTTACCGTCCTGACCGACTAGGCGTACCTCGGCCGCTCGAAAACCAGATGTGGCGGGGTGGGACGGCGTGGGAAGGTACGGGGATGGCATCGGCGAAGAGTGTGACGGTTCGGGCGGCTGTGCAGGGGGAATCGGGGGCGATCACCGGGTTGCAGGAGGCCGGGTTCGGGATTCGGTTCGGGGGTGATGAGCAGGAGTTCCGGGGGGAGGTCTTTCCGGTCGAGCGGTCGTTGGTCGCGGTGGAGGGGGACCGGATCGTGGGGCATACCGTGGATCGGACGATGACGGTGACCGTGCCGGGGGAGCGGACGGTGCGGGCGTGTGGGGTGGCGGGAGTCGTGGTGGCGGCGACGCATCGACGGCGGGGGATTCTGCGGGAGCTCTACACCGCCCAGCACGCTCGGACCGAAGCCGAAGCTCTGCCGTTGACGATCTTCACCGCGAGCGAGGGCACGATCTACGGGCGGTTCGGCTACGAGGTGTCCATTCTCGACACCGCGGTCGCCATCGACACGCGGCGGGCCGAATTCCGTTCCACCACACCCGATCCCGGCGGCGTCACCCTGGAAACCCTGGCCGATGCCGCCCCGCGGATTCGCGAGATCTACGAACGCTGGCAGAAGGTGACGCCGGGCGCACAGGAACGTCCGGATGCCAAGTGGGACATGTTCTTCGCCGACATCGAACGGCACCGTCAGGGTGCGACGACGCTGTTCGTGCTGCTCCACGCCGACGGATACGCCCTGTACCGGCGCTCCCGGCGCGGAGAGCACGGCATCGCCTCGATCTGGGAATTCCGCGCCGCGACCCCCGACGCGCACGCCGCACTGTGGCGGGTCCTGCTCGGGATGGACCTCGTCGACACCGTGGAAGCCGACATCGCCGACGACGACCCACTGGCCCACATGCTCACCGACCCCCGTGCCGTACAACTCACCCGCCGCGGCGATTCCCTGTGGGCGCGAATCATGGACGTCCCCGCCGCCCTGACCGCCCGCACCTACCGAGCCGACCTCGACACCGTCATGGCAGTACACGACCCGTTCCGCAGCGCGGGCGGGAACTTCGCCCTGCGGATCCGCGACGGCATCGCCGAGTGCGAACCGACCACCCGCCCCGCGACTCTCAGCTTCGACATCAACATCCTCGCCGCCCTCTACTTCGGCGGTCAGCGCGCGAGCACCTTCGCGGCCGCCCACCGGCTGAAGGCCGAAGACCCCACGGTGCTGCGCGCGTTCGACGAAGCGTTCACCGCCGACCGGGCACCCCAATTGGGCTGGTTCTTCTGAGCCGAACCGCAACGGGCGCGTTCGCCCCGCAGGTCACCCCTCGGGAGTACGGTAGGTAGCTGTGGATTCGCACGAGGTCGATTCTTCGGTTCGGGTGCGTGGCGCCCGGGTCCACAACCTGCGCGATGTCGACGCGGACATGCCACGAAACGCCCTCGTCGCGTTCACGGGTGTGTCCGGTTCGGGTAAGTCGTCGTTGGCGTTCGGCACCCTCTACGCGGAATCGCAACGCCGCTACCTGGAATCGGTGGCGCCGTATGCCCGCCGATTGCTGCATCAGGTGGAAGCTCCCGATGTCGACACCGTCACCGGCCTGCCGCCGACGGTGGCATTGGCCCAGCGCCGGTCCTCGCCGTCGTCGAGATCGACCGTCGGCACCGTCACCGCCATCTCGAACACCTTGCGCATGTTGATGTCTCGCGAAGGCCACTACCCCGACACACCGGCCAGGACCGGCCCCGGGCACTACCCGGAGGGCACCAACCGCCTCTACTCCGACGCGTTCTCCCCGAACACCGCCGAAGGCGCCTGCCCGCGCTGCCACGGACAGGGCGTCGTGCACGAAGCCACCGAGGCGTCGATGGTCCCCGACCCGTCGCTGAGCATCCGCGAAGGGGCGATCGCGTCGTGGCCGGGAGCCTGGCAGGGCAAGAACCTGCGTGATGTGCTGGGCGCGCTCGGCTACGACATCGATCGCCCGTGGCGCGAACTGTCCCCGGCCGCGCGCGAATGGATCCTGTTCACCGAGGAAAAACCGGTCGTCACGGTCGAACCCGTGCGCGAACCCCATCGCATCCACCGCCCCTACCAGGGCACCTACACCGGCGCCAAACAGCTGCTGCTGCGCTCGCACGCCGAATCCAAGAGCGAGGCCACCCGCGCCCGCGCCGCCGAATACCTGCACACCGCCGTCTGTCCCCTGTGCGACGGGCGCAGGCTCAAACCCGAAGCCCTTGCCGTGACGTTCGCCGGATTCAACATCACCGAACTCGCCGACCTACCCCTGAGCGAACTCGCCGAGGTGCTGCGGCCCTATACCCCCGGCACGGACGCGCTGGCCGTGCTCACCCAGGACCTCACCTCCCGCCTGGACGTGTTGATCGAGCTCGGGCTCGGTTACCTCAGCGTCGACCGCGAGAGCCCGACCCTGTCCGGCGGCGAGCTGCAACGTTTACGGCTGGCGGGGCAGCTGCGGTCGGGGCTGTTCGGCGTCGTCTACATCCTCGACGAACCCTCGGCCGGACTGCACCCCGCCGACACCGCCGCCCTGACGACCGTGCTGGACCGGCTCAAGAATTCGGGCAACAGTGTGTTCCTGGTCGAACACGACCTCGACGTCGTCCGCCACGCCGACTGGCTCATCGACATCGGACCCGGCGCGGGCGTGCACGGCGGGAAGGTGCTCTACGCCGGGGAAGTCGAGGGCCTGCGAGACGTAGCCGAGTCGGTCACCCGGCCGTACCTGTTCGGCGAGATCGTGCGCCCACCGCGCGCAGCCCGCACCCCCACCGGCGAGCTGCGGCTGCGGGGGATCACCAGCCACAACCTGCGAAATCTCGACGTCGACATCCCCCTCGGAGTGTTCACCGCGATCACCGGCGTCTCCGGATCGGGCAAATCGACGCTGCTGCACGCTGTTTCGACCACCGCCGACGCCGACCCGGAGATCGTGCGCGTGGTCGAAGTCGACCAGGCGCCGATCGGGCGCACCCCACGGTCGAACCTGGCCACCTACACCGGCCTGTTCGACACCGTCCGCAAACTCTTCGCCGCGACCGACGCCGCCAAAGCGCGCGGCTACGGGGTCGGCCGGTTCTCGTTCAACGTCGCCGAAGGACGGTGCCCGACCTGCCAGGGCGAGGGCTACATCACCGTCGAACTGCTGTTCCTGCCCAGCACCTACAGCCCGTGCCCGGCCTGCCACGGCGCCCGCTACAACCCCGAAACCCTCGACATCACCTACCGCGACACCACCATCGCCGAGGTACTCGACCTGACCGTCGACAAGGCTGCCGACTTCCTCGCCGACGTCCCGGTGGTGGCGCGCGCTCTGCACACACTGCGCGATGTGGGCCTGGGCTACCTACGGCTCGGACAACCCGCGACCGAACTGTCCGGCGGTGAAGCGCAACGGGTGAAGCTCGCCACCGAGCTGCAGCGGGCGCGCCGCAACAACACCGTCTACCTGCTCGACGAACCAACGACCGGACTGCACCCGGCCGACACCGATATCCTGATGACACAACTGAATTCGCTCGTCGACAGCGGCGCCAGCGTGGTCGTCGTCGAACACGACATGACCGTCGTCGCCGGGGCCGACCATGTGATCGACATGGGGCCCGGCGGTGGCGGGCAGGGAGGTCGGATCGTGGCGCAGGGGACACCGCAACAGGTGGCGGACAATCCGGTCAGCCGGACCTCGCCCTACCTGCGGGAGCGACTGTCATGAACGGCGGCCAAGACCGGACCCGGACTGCGATGCTCGTCGCCGGCGGGTGCTCGTTCGTGCTCGGGGTGGCGTTGCTGCTGTGGCCGGGACGCGACGAGAACACCCTGGCGGTGCTGTTCGGGATCTCGCTGATCCTGAGCACCATGGTGCAGGCGTATCTGGCGATGATGGCGCGGCTGGCGTTCCTGCTGCGGGTGTTGGTGCTGGTCAGTGCCGGGCTCACGGGGATTCTGGCGGCGCTGGTCTTCCAGGGCGGCAATATCGAACTGCTCGCCCTGTGGATCGGGATCGGCTGGGCGGTGCGCGGTGTCGTGCACGCACTGGTCGCGGCGTGGGATGCCACTGTCGTCGACGGGTGGATGCACGAGGTGTGCGGGCTCGTCACCACCGTGATCGGCATCGCGATCATCGCGATCACGTTCCAGACGGTCACCGGACTGGCCACGATGGCCGGGAGCGGGCTGGTCCTGATCGGTGTCATGGAACTGCTGGCCGGTGGGCTCGGGCGGGCGGCGTTGGCTGCGGCGCACGGATCCGCGGAGCCGGTGCCCGCGGTTCGGACCGCGACCGAGCTGTAGTTGTCGATCACACACTGCCAGTGCACAATTCGAGGTTTACGCGAACTCGCGGACAACGCGACGTTGCGGGCATCCGAGCGAGCGCTGAACTCTGCGTGCACCCTTGCTCGCGGCGCGGGTAACTGTGCTGCGCGCCGGTAGCGTGGCCCGAGGCGTGCGCACGGGTGTTTCGGCGCGCCGCGTTCGCTCCCCCCGATTGTGAGCCCAGGAGAAGTGTGGTGTCGCGCGTAGTACCCGGCGTAGCTGCTGATGCCGTCCAGCGTGAAGAGCTGGCCATGCGGCGGATGACCGAGAGTTTGGTCGAAGACCTGTCCGAGAACGTCCCCGTCGACCAGGTGACGTCGGCGGTCGGCGCCGCGCACCACCGATTCACCGGCAAACCGATCCGGGAGTTCGTGCCGATCCTGGTCGAGCGGATCGTGCGCAGCGAACTCGCCGATCCCGAACCGACGGTGCGAGTTCCGGCGCCGTCGGCCGCCGTGCGGGCGGCCGAGGTGATCGCGCGCGAGACGAACAAGGCCGAGGGGCAGCCGAAGCGGTTGAGCAGGCGTGCGGTGATGCCGTTGTCGATCGGCGCGGCCGTGGTCGTCGCCGGTGTGGTGGCGGGTGCGGTCCTGCTGCCCGGTGGCGACGACGCTCCGGCGGCCACGGTCGCGGCGACCACTGTGGTGCGCGGTGTCGTCGGGTCGGAGAAGATGTCGTTCTTCGCCGACGAGCGGGTGGTGAAGGTGCTCGCCGACAACGGTGTTCGGGTGCAGGTGGAGCCCGCCGGTTCGCGCCAGATCGCGACCACCGTCGACCTCGGCGCGTTCGATTTCGCGTTCCCGTCGAGTATTCCGGCCGCCGAACGCATCCAGCGTCAGCGCAACATCACCACCAAGTACACGCCGTTCTCCTCGCCGATCGCCATCGCCACCTACCGGCCCATCGCTGACCTGTTGACCACGGCCGGGGTGATCAAGCCCGGCCCGGTCGCGACGTTCGACATGGACAAGTACCTGGAACTGGCCGGAACCGGCGTGCAGTGGGACGACCTGCCCGACAACACCACCTACCCGGTCGCCAAGAACATCCTGGTCTCCACCACCGACCCGCGCAGCTCCAACTCCGCGGCCATGTATCTGTCGATCGCCAGCTACGTCGCCAACGACCACACCATCGTGCGCGGCGCCACCGCCGAACAGCACGTGCTGCCTGCCCTGTCGAAACTGTTTCTCGCCCAGGGCTACACCGACAACAGCAGCGAAGGCCCGTTCAACCAGTACCTCACCAACGGCATGGGCCCGACCCCGCTGGTGTGCATCTACGAAGCCCAATTCGTCGAAGCGGCGGGTAAGGGCCGCATCAAGCCGGACATGGTGCTGACCTACCCGACCCCGACCGTCCTGTCGAGCCACACCCTCGTCCCGCTGACCGGGACCGGCGACAAGATCGGCAAACTCCTCACCGACAACCCCGAACTGCGCCGCCTCGCCGCCGACCACGGCTTCCGCACCGGCGACACCGCCCAGTTCACCTCGGTCGCCGCGCAACGCTCGGTGCCGGTGGCCGCCGATCTGATCGACGTGGTCGACGTGCCTGCCTACGAGACCCTCGAACACCTGCTCGACGGAGTTGCCAACTCCTACAACTGAACCCGATGCCGGTGCCGTGCAGCTCTGCGCTGTGCGGCACCGGCGTTTCAGCGTCCGACGAGCTCGCTGGCCGCGGCCAAGACACTGTCGAGTCCTTGTTCGGAGTAGGTTGCGGAATCGGCGCTACAGAATCCGTGGTGTTGCGGTAGGACGTCGACGGTCACACCGGTAATGGTTCGCAGGGTTGATGCGAGGTGGTTCGGGTCGAAGCTGGGCTCGTGTTCGGCGAAGACGAGGTGGGCACGACCGCTGGGGCGCACGTCGAGATGGTCACGAATCCGCGAGCCGTAGACCGCGAGCACCGCATCGAATTGTTCACTCGCCGAGGCGATCCACGCGGCGGTGGCGCCGACGCTGAGGCCGACGCAGTACACGGCCGTATGGTCTGTCACCTGGGCGGCGTTGTAGTCGAGCACTCGGGTGGCCAGACCGGCGGGGCCCAGTGTCGTCATGAAGCGTTCGTAGGCGATGGCCTCGTCGGCTCGCCCGAAAGGTGCGGTGTCGAGTAGGTGCGGTGCGTAGATCGTGGCTTGCGTTGCCTCGCGGAGTTTTTCGGCGAACTGGGTGATGCTGTCGGTGAGGCCGAAGACCTCGTGCACCAGGACTACCGCGATGTCGCCCGTGCTTGTCGGCCGGATCACTGTGTGCTCCCACTGACCAGGACTCGGCATGTGGGAATCGTAGCCTGGGGTTGACACTTGTTCAGTGCACGACTGTACACTGAGATGGTCAGTTGATACCCGCTGGCCTGCACCGCGAATGGAGTCCCACCGAGATGCGTAAACGCGAACCCGGCCGAGAACTGCTCAACGAACTGTCCATCGCCGCACGCCGAACCGGAAACGCGTTGGCGGGCATCGCGAGCGAAGCGGGACGTAAAGGTGCCCGCGAGGTCATCGATCTGGCGCACGAAGGTCGCGAACTGGTCGCCGCGACACTGCGTGCCCGCGCGGACGAACTCAGCCGCCGCCGCTAGTTCCGGTTCTCGCCCGACTGAAATGCCTGTGACCTGCGGGAAAGATTGTCGGAAAAGAATTTTCGCGGTGAGCGATGAGTTCTCACAGCGGGCACCGTCTGTATGAGTGCTACCTGTAGCCGAGATCCGGGAGAGCCTCATGACCGCCAGTTCCGCCGTCACCACCGGCACCCTCGTGGTGCCGGACGCCCGCCTGTATTACGAGGTCCGTGGGGCGGGACCGCTGCTCGTCCTCGTCGGCGCCCCGATGAACGCCGCCTCGTTCGCCGCGGCCGCCGAACAACTCGCCGTCACCAACACCGTCCTCACCACCGACCCGCGGGGTCATTACGCCAGCCCCCTCGACGACCCTGACCAGGATTCGACGGTGCTCGCCCGCGCCGGAGACCTCGCCCAACTCATCACCCGCCTCGACGCGGGCCCGGCAGTGATGTTCGGATCCAGCGGCGGCGCCGTCACCGCGCTGGCCCTGGCCCAGACCAACCCCGACCTGGTCACCACCGTCGTCGCCCACGAGCCGCCCCTGCGCGAACTGCTCCCCGACGCCGACACCCAACGCGCACTCACCGAGGACATCATCGCCACCTACGCCACCGGCGACGTGATCGGCGCCTGGCGAAAGTTCTTCGCTCAGGCCAACATACCGATCCCCGACCCGATGCTCGAGCAGATCTTCGGCGGCGACCGCGACCCGCAGCAGGTGGCCAGCGAACGCTTCTGGTTCGCCCACGAACTCCGCCACACCACCGCCTGGGTGCCGGACCCGCCCCTGCTGCGCTCGATCCCCACCCGCGTGATCATCGGAATCGGTGCCGAATCCACCGGCCAGTTCTGCGACCACACCTCACGAGCACTGGCGTCAGCGCTGGGCGTCGACCCCGTCCTGTTCCCGGGCGACCACACCGGCTTCGTCAACGACCCCATCACCTTCGCATCCCGCCTGCAAGAGGTGCTCGACGAGCCGTGATCGTCGTCCGTAGTGGCGCCGGGCAATGGCTGGGAAGTGGGCAACGATACCCCTCGGACTGCAATGATCTACGAATGAAGGCGACACCGTGACCGACTGGCGTGCGCGATGGCTCGCGACCGTCGCAAGCAACGTGAGCACGCGAAATGGCATCGGCTGGGAGTTCACCGACCTCCAGCAGCGCGATGTCTGGGCCGTATTTCGAGAGGACGGCGGCGACTTCCCAGTGTTCTCGGCGGTGCGCAGCGTAGGCAATTTGCCGCCGTCAGACGACCTCGAGGAAATGACCGGGGAGGCCGTTGCTGATCTGTTGGCGACTGCCGAACTGCCGGACAACGACGGATGGATCACCAAGAACATCACCTCCGCGCTGATGCTCGCGTCCATGGATGTCGTCGGCTGGGAAGGCCAGGAGTGGGCACTGGAGTCCGCTGACGATGGCGTAGCCGTCAGCTGGGCAGCTGCTGACGGCACCAGGATTCCTTTCGCGTGGCTGCGGGCGAAGGGCATCGATCGCGACGCGATGGTCGGCATTTACCAGGACGACGCCGTGTTCGGTCTGTGCTTCCGTCCGAATGTCGACCCGCAGTTGCCTACGCACGACGAGGGTTCGCTCCGGTCGCGGCGCGATGTCCCCGTCGTCACGGGGCAGATCAGGGCCGTCGAGGTCGTCCTCGACACATCGGTCGACGGCGGCTCGACCCCAGGATCGGTCACTGAGGCCGTGCTCCACGGCTACACGACGTCGACGCTGTTGATCGCCGCCGAGGCGTACTCACACGATGAATGGCACCTCTACGGGGAGTTGGTCGTAGTGCTGCCCGACCCCTCAGCCGTCGACGCGCTCGACTGGATTCCGCCGAGGCGAACATGGCGTCCGACCGCAGCCCCCGGTCGCTGATGCACCAACGGGAGGTCCACGAGGACTCGAGGCAGGAAGTGCCTTGGAAATATTCAGCTGAGCGACCCACTACTTCGGTGCGAGGTGTGGGTAATACCGCAGTCCAATGTGTTGGTGGGCTGCGGCTTTCTACCGTTCGGTCATGCGATTTCGACCATTCACTGTTTCGATCTTCATCGCCGCGCTGATCCTGTCCGCCTGTATGACGAGCACGGCCGAGCCCCTAGCCGTCACGCGCGCGGACAGCGTGCGCGCCGACCTGGACGCGATGGTCGGCACGGGTGCCGTCGGGGCCATCGCCACACTCACCGAATCCGGTACGAGCACCGTCGTCGCCGCCGGATCGGCCGACAGGGCAGCGGCGACGCCGATCGCGACCGACGTCGCCCAGCATGTGCGGGTCGGCAGCATCACCAAGTCCTTCACCGCCGCGATCGTGCTCCAGTTGGTGGCCGAACGCCGCGTCGACCTCGACCGATCCGTCGAGAACGTATCTACCGGGACTGCTCGTCGGTGACGGCGTGGACGGTCGCGCGATCACCGTCCGGCAGATCCTGGGTCACCGCAGTGGCCTGCCCGAACCGGCCCGAACCCCGGAGCTCGACGAACACGAAGCGGCAAAGGCCGGCCGCACCTTCACTCCCGCTCAGGAGATCGCACTGGCCCTGGAGCTGCCCGCGAAGTTCGCGCCAGGCACCCGATTCGAGTACACCAACGTCAACTACATCGTCGCGGGCATGCTGATCGAGGCGGTGACCGGCCATCGCTACGCCGACGAACTGCGCGACCGCATCCTGACTCCGCTCGGCCTGTCGAACACCTACCTGCCCGCCACCGGCGAAACCGGTCTGCGCCGGCCCCATCCGACCGGGTACACCACTGTCGAGGGAACCGTCACCGACACGACGCGGATGGAACCGTCGGTGCCGTGGACGTCCGGCGCCCTGGTGAGTACCGGCGCCGACGTGAACCGATTCTTCCTCGCACTGCTGGCGGGTCAGGTCGTCCCCGAGCCCGAACTCCGGCAGATGCTCGACGGCGTCGACATGGGCAACGGTGACGGCATGTTCTACGGTCTCGGCCTCGGATACACCCAACTGCCCTGCGGTGCGCGGTATGTCGGTCACATCGGCGGCGTCCACGGGTTCTCCACCGTCGCCGGTGCCACCCCCGACGGTCGCGCGGTCACCATCGCCTATACCGGCACCGCTGCGGCGGTCGATCTCGGTGGGCTGCTCACGCACGCGCTGTGCGAGTAGCCGTCCCGCGCTCGGTCACGACAGGTGACACCTCGGTGAGGTAGGAGCGTGTGTCCCCGGTGAGGGCCGGGGACACACGCCACCTCGACTAGCGGCTCAGGTCCCGGAAGCGCTGGACGGCCAGCGGGAAGAACACCGCGATCAGCGCCAGCGGCCAGACCACCGCGAGCAACTCCGCATGGGTCGCGGCCCAGGAGTCGCCGTCGGCGCCCGGGTTGCCGAACAGCCCGCGCACCGCGGTGGCCGTCGCCGACATCGGATTCCACTCCACGACCGCGCCGAGCCAGGACGGCATCGACTCGGGGGAGGCGATGGCGGTGGAGAGGAAGCTGATCGGCCAGACCAGCATCTGCACCGCCTGCACCAGTTCCGGTTTGCCCGCGACCATCGCCAGGTAGATGCCGATCCACAGCATCGCGAAACGCAACAGCAACAGCAGGCCCACCGCACCGAGGAAGGCGGCGAACCCGCCGTGCCAGCGCCAGCCGATCGCATACCCCACCGCGATCATCACCGTCAGCCCGACGACCGATTGCAGCATGTCCGCGACGCTGCGGCCGACCAGCACGGCGCCGGAATTCATCGGCATCGAGCGGAACCGGTCGATCACACCCTTGCCGAGGTCCTGGGTGACCGACAGCATCGTCGATTCCAGGCCGAAGGCCATCGTCATGGTCAGCATGCCGGGGACCAGAAAGGACGTGAAGTCCCCGTCGACGCCCCTGCCGCCGCCGATCAGATAGCTGAACATCACCAGCAGCATCACCGGGAACACCAGCCCGACGACCACTTGCACGGGTTGGCGCACCCAATGGTCCAGTTCGCGTCTGGTCATCGTCCAGGAATCGGCGAGCGCCCAGGTCAGCGTCGACTTGGTGTTGTATGTCGTTGTCACACAGTCTCCTTCGTCAGGTGCAGGAAGACTTCGTCGAGCGTCGGCCTGCGCAGGGCGATGTCCTGGGCCTCGATACCCGCCGCTTCCAAGGCCCGCACGGTTTCGGTGAGCGCGGCCATCCGGTCGGCGACCGTGGCGCTGACCATCCGCCGGTCCTCGTCGACGACCGCGTCTCCGGGAAGGAGCGCGGCCGCGAAGGCGAGCTGGGTGGTGTCGTGCAGGACCACGTCGATGCGGTCGCCGCCGGTCTTGGATTTGAGCTGGTCGGCGGTGCCCTCGGCGATGACCTTGCCGTGGTCGATCACCGCGATCTGGTCGGCCAGCTGGTCGGCTTCTTCCAGATACTGCGTGGTCAGCAGCACGGTCGTGCCGCCGTCGACCAGCGAACGCACGGCGTTCCAGACCTCCGTGCGGCCGCGGGGATCGAGGCCGGTCGTCGGCTCGTCGAGGAACAGCACCTGCGGCTGGGAGATGAGCGAGGCGGCGAGGTCGAGGCGACGACGCATGCCGCCGCTGTACTGCGCGACGGCCTTGTTGCCGGTGTCGGCGAGCCCGAATCGGTGCAGGAGCTCGTCGGCTCGAGTACCGGCTCGGCGCGCACCGAGGTGGTAGAGCCGACCGAACATCTCCAGGTTTTGTCGGCCGCTTAGCTCCTCGTCGACTGCGGCATTCTGGCCGAGCAGTCCGATGCGTGAGCGCACCTCCTCGGCGCGGGTGATCGCGTCGATACCCGCCACTTCGACGCGACCCGCATCGGGGCGCAACAGCGTGGACATGATCCGCACGGCGGTGGTCTTACCGGCGCCGTTCGGGCCGAGGATTCCCTGGACGGTTCCGGCGCGGACGGTGAGATCGAGGCCGTCGAGGGCATGTTTGTCCCCGTATCGCTTGCGCAGGCCTTCGACGACGATCGCGTGATCGTGGTCAGTCACTACGTTCCCCTTCGGTCAGTAATCAAACTTGACTAGAAGAACCAAGGTACGAACTTCTCGGTAATTAGTCAAACTTGATTACTTGGTTGGCGCTCGATGTGACGGCACCTGGTTAAGCTGGCTTCGAGATGCTCTAGTCAAGGTTGCCTAGAAGGAGGCGTACATGTCGGCGATCCGGCTGCTGGTCCTGGGCGCGGTCCGTCAGCACGGGCGGGCGCACGGCTACCAGGTGCGCAACGACCTGGAGTTCTGGGGCGCCCACGAATGGTCCAACGCCAAGCCGGGGTCGATCTATCACGCGCTCAAACAGCTGGCGAAGCAAGATCTGCTGGTCGCCCACGAGGTCGCGCCGAGCACCGTCGGCGGTCCGCCTCGGGTCGAATACGAGATCACCGACAATGGCACCGAGGAATACCTCACGCTGCTGCGCCAGGCCCTGACCTCCTATGACCAGAAGATGGACATGCTCTCGGCCGGCATCGGATTCATGGTCGACCTGCCACGCGATGAGGTCGTCGCACTACTCCGGGAGCGGATCGCGCGACTGGAGCAGTGGCGGGGCTCGGTGACCGAGTACTACACCCCCGAGGACGGTCCGGAACAGCTCGGTCACATCGGCGAGATCATGAACATGTGGTTGCACTCGGCCGACAGCGAGGCGGCGTGGACCAACGGTCTGATCGGGCGGATCGAGGGCGGGGCCTATGAGTTCGCGGGGGAGGGGGAACCGTTTGTCGGGGTGCTCGCCGACGATGCGCCGAACCCGTTCTCGACGGGGCCGCACCCAGGCGACCGGCGCTAGATGCGGCCCTGGATCTCCTAACTGAACTTCGCGCCGACCTCACGCATCCGCTCCACCGCATAGTTCGGGTCGATCAGCGACTCGGGCGTGTGGATGCCGGGTGTCGGTGGGGTGCCGTTGAGGCCGAGGAGGCGTTCGGCGCCGAGGGCGATGCCGAGAGCGGTCATGGGTCGTTGGCCGGCTGGGTGGACGAGGTGGTGCGTGCGATCGAGGTGATCACCTGCATGGTCGGTGCCGTCGAGGTCGATGCGGATTTCGAGTGAGGCGGGCTCGCCACGACGCCGCCTCGCCTCGGAACAGGCCGTTCGCGACGCCGCCCCGACCGTCGCCGGGATCGCCCGGGTCATGAGCGCCGCCTACTTCACCTGCGCCACCGAAATGCCCGAGTGGTTCGGGCGGTGTTCGCCTGGCGGGCGGCGGTGTACGCGCCGCGGGGTGCATCGAGGTCTTCGGGCATGGTTTGTTTGCCGTCGGAGAGCAGGATGACGCGGCGGGGACCTGCGAGGGGCGCGATCTTGTATACGGAGTCGATGGCTTGGAGGGCCGTGATTATGCCTTCGCCGGTTGCTGTGCGCTCGGCCAGTCGCACATTGTCGAGGGCATTGGTGAAGGCGGTGCGGTTGGTTGTGGGGCTCACCTGCAGCGATGCGGTGCCCGCGAAAGTGACCAGACTGAGCTGCGTTCCCGGTGCCAGCCCTGGGCTGGGCGTAGTCCTTCAGCGCTTGCTTGGCGACCGCGAGGCGACTCGGCGCGACATCGGTCGCCTCCATCGACAGTGACACGTCGAGCGCCAGCATCACGACCGCGTCGCACACCGCGGGTACTGGCACCGCAGGCTCGCGGACCCGGAAGTCACTTGCCCGCAACCGGATACGACCACGGCGACGCTGATCGACAGTCCAACCATCGCGGGTCGTATCCAGGATCGAAGCACTCGGTCACGCTACCAGCGGGCATGCCGCCAACCAGGGCAAGAACGATGGTCGCTCGAATACACCTGCGCCAGTGGATGTTCAGGTGAAGTGCTCAAAGGTCGGTGGGTGGCGGTGCGGTCGGGCTGGAAACGTCGACGAGGTAGCCGTTGGGGTCGGTGACCAGCATGCGTCGTTGACCGTAGAACAGATCCCGGGGCTCCTCGACGACGGGAACGCGGAGGTCCTTGACGCGGGCGTACACGGGCTCCACATCGTCGACAACGATGGTGATGTAGGAACCGCCGAATCCGCCCCGGGCATGTTCGGGGACCAGGTCGTGATCACGCGCGATGATGCCGATGGTTGCCCCTGAGCCGGCGTCGTCGAGTTGCACGAACCAGTCACTGTCGTAGGCGATTCGGAAACCCAGTAGGTCGACGTAGAAGTCGCGTGTCGCGGGGAGTCGGTCGCTGCAGATGTTCACGAAGCTTCGTGAAATTGCCATATCGACGAGGCTAGCAAGCGGCGGCGATTCCGGGGAGTCCGATCTGGCTCACTCCGCACTGGACAGACCGCCGGGTCTTCGTCTAACGTTTCATTCAGTCAGTTAGTCAACTAACTCAGGAGTGAAAATGATTGTTGTGACCGGAGCGACCGGCAATGTCGGACGTACTCTCGTGCAGACCCTCGCCGCGGCAGGCGAGCAGGTGACCGCCGTGTCCCGGGGCGCCACGGAGCCCGCGCTGCCGGAGGGCGTTCGGCACCAGCGCGCCGATCTCACTGTGCCCGAATCCCTGCGCCCTGCTTTCGCGGGTGCGACAGCGCTGTTCCTGCACGACACCGGGATCAGTGCGCATCTGCTGGATCCCCGCGCCATCCTCGAGCTTGCGAAATCGGCTGGTGTTCAACGGGTTGTGCAGCTTTCGTCGCAGGGTGTGGCCACCCGGCCGGAGTCGGCCTCGCACGGACAGTTGGGGCACT
This sequence comes from Nocardia sp. NPDC058658, assembly GCF_042716665.1. Taxonomy (NCBI): domain Bacteria; kingdom Bacillati; phylum Actinomycetota; class Actinomycetes; order Mycobacteriales; family Nocardiaceae; genus Nocardia; species Nocardia sp. NPDC058658. Next base: position 34,416 of record NZ_JBHXRR010000001.1, on the reverse strand, counting down.
CGTTCGAGGAGGCTGTGCGCGGATCAGGGTTGGAGTGGACGATTCTGCGGCCTGGCGCCTTCGCCTCCAACGCCTACGCTTGGGCGGAGTCGGTGCGGGCCGAACGCACCGTCGCGGCACCGTTCGGCGAGGTGGGTCTGCCGGTGATCGATCCGTCCGATATCGCCGAGGTTGCCGCGGTCGCGCTGCGCGAGGACGGCCACGCCGGACAGATCTACACATTGACCGGTCCGGAACTCAGCACACCTCGTCAGCGGGCCGACAACCTCGGCGCGGCGCTGGGCGAACCGATTCGGTTCGTCGAACAGACTCGGGCGCAGGCACATACGCAGATGCTGCACTTCATGCCCGAACCGGTCGTCGAAACCACGCTCGACATCATCGGCGCGCCGACGCCCGAAGAACAGCGAATCTCACCCGACGTCACCAAGGTACTCGGCCGCGCACCGCACACCTTCGCAGACTGGGCACGACGAAACATCATCGCGTTCAAGTAGTTCGGCGGAAGACACCCGACAGGCGATGCATTCTCGGGCGACGCACCGGGCTCACCAGTAGGTTGGGCGAGTGTTCACTGCGCACGAATCGGAGGCCCTGGGATTGGTCGCGCCGACTGCGCAGCTGTACAGCGCATGGCTCGATGCCCATGCCGAGTGGGGTTCAGGTGCCCATGAGGACGGTTTCGGGCTGCTGCCCGGCGACGATGTCGGCTCCCTGCCGGGATTCGAGGCGTGGGTCGGGCGGCTCGTCGATGCGTCCGCGGAGCACGCGGACTTCCGGTGCACCTATCGCTGGATCGTCGAGGGTGATCGGGTGCTCGGTGGGATCGCGTTGCGACACGGGGACGGGGAATTCGTGCAGCGGGTGGGTCACATCGGATACGGGATCCGGCCCTCCGCGCGGCGACGAGGTGTAGCTACTTGGGCCTTGTCTCGGATCATCGCGGAGGCGTCGGTGCTCGGCATGGACCGTGTGCTGGCGGTTTGTGACGCTGAGAATCTCGGCTCAGCGATGACGATCGAGCGCTGTGGCGGCGTTCTCGACAGTATCGAGGACACCGAATTCGGTGCGGCACGGTGGTATCGGATCACGGTCGGCCGGTCATACGTCTGAATACTGTTGCGGAGCCGGGGCGCTACCCGGACGGCTGCAGTGCTCGACCGGTCGGGGAACCACCGTCGTGGCAGCGTGCGGGCGTAGGATTTCGGGGATGCGGATCGGTGAGCTGTCCAAACGTACGGGGGTGAGTCCGCGCTCGTTGCGGTACTACGAGGAGCAGGGTCTGCTGACCAGTTCGCGGTCCGCGGCCGGGCAGCGGCACTATTCCGGTGCCGTGGTCGAGCGGGTGTCGCTCATTCGACAGTTGTTCGACGCGGGGATGTCCAGCCGGGTGATCGCGTCTGTGCTGCCGTGTGCTGACGTGCCGGGGGATCTGGACGTCGCCGAGGAGACGTTTGCGACGATGACGCGCGAGCGTGACCGGATCGACGCCGACATCGCGCACCTGATCGAGACCCGCGCTGCGCTCGACGTGCTGATCAAAGCCAACGGTCGGCACCGGGCCGAGCTGTCCGCAGCTCCGGCCTGATGCTGTGACCTGCGACTCAGCCGCTTGCCCCTGACATCAGTGTCAGGGGTGAGGATGGCTACGGAGCCCGGAACCACCGGGTTCGGTCAGCCAGGAGGCAGCGAAAAATGGCGCAGGCGTGGGGTTTCGGCAGGTATGGCGGGCCCGAGGTGCAGGAGTTCTTCGATCGTCCTGATCCGGTTCCCGGTCGCGGCGAGGTGTTGATCCGGGTCGAGGTCGCCGGGGTGAACCCCCTCGATCACGCAGTGCGGTCGGGCCTGGTCCCCGGGCTCGACGGCGGGCGACCGTTTCCCCGCGTGCTGGGCATGGAGGCAGCGGGAACCGTTCTCGCCCTGGGTGAGGACGTCGACGGGCTCGCGGTGGGTGACGCTGTGTTCGGGTTCGCGCTCACCGGTGGGGGCACCTACGCCGAGACGACGGTGCTGTCCGCACCGAATACCGCGCGTATCCCGGCGGGCCTGTCCGCGACGGTGGCGGCAACGCTGCCGGTGGCCGGGACAACCGCCGTCGATGCACTCGACCAGCTCGACCTCCCTACCGGTGCCACGATCCTGGTCAACGGTGTCGGCGGCGGTGTCGGCCTCGCTGTCGCCCGGCTGGCCGTCGCCCGCGGGCTGCGGGTGATCGGCACCGGGAGTGCCGCCAAACGAGCGCACGCGGAAGCCATCGGGGTGCGGTTCATCGACTACGCCGCCGGGGACGTCGTCGCCACGGCACGTGAGCTGGTCGCGGACGGCTTCGACGGAATCGTCGACCTGGTCGGGGGCGCCGCGCTGCGGACCGTCGCTCCGCTGGCCCGGGATCGGCGCAATGTCATCGCCGTGGGCGATATGTCTGTGCCCGATCTCGGTGGGCGTTTCGTCGAGCGTCGCCTCGACCGCGAGAATCTGGAGCGGTCCGCCCAGTTGGCCCTCGACGGAGTCCTCGCACCGGTGATCACCGCGGTCCATTCGCTCGCCGATGCCCCCGCCGCCCTCGCCACCGTCGAGAACGGTCACTCTTCGGGCAAGGTTGTCATCGAGGTGATCGCATGACCGCGGACCAGACGACCGGTCTCACCGTTCCCGCGTCCACCCCGACCGTGGCGGTCGCGCCGCTCGTGCTGCCCGCACCAGCGCGCGGCGAGGACCTGCACGTACGCATTGCCGCCCCGGTGACCGGCACCGATCTGCCGATCGTGTTGTTCGCGCACGGATTCGGCTCGAATCTGGACGGCTACGCACCGCTGGTCGACCATTGGGCCGCCCATGGCTTCGTCGTCATCCAGGCCACCCACCTCGATTCCCAGCGCCTCGACATCCCCGCGGATGATCCCCGCAGACCCCGGACGTGGCGCTATCGCGTGGAAGACATGCGGCGCATTCTCGATGACCTCGAGACTCTCGAGGCAGCCGTACCCGGCCTGGCCGGACGGGTCGACCATGGTCGAATCGTCGCCGCGGGGCATTCCTTCGGTGGCCAGACCGCGGGCATCCTGGTGGGTCTGCGTGTCCGGGATCCGCAGACCGGTATCGCCGAGGATCTGTCCGACCCGCGGATCATGGCCAGTATCCAGCTGGCCACCGCGGGAAAGGGCGGTGACGAACTGACGCCCTTCGCCCAGCAGAACTTGCCGTGGCTGCGCGATCAGGACTTCTCCCACATCACCGCCCCCGGACTGGTCGTCGCCGGCGACGCCGACGACCTCCCGCTCTCCACCCGGGGTCCGGCCTGGACGAGCGACCCCTACACCCTCAGTCGCGGAAACAAGAGCCTGCTCACCGTCCACGGCGGCGAGCACTTCCTCGGCGGCATCTCCGGCTACCAGGTGACAGAGACCACCGACGAGAACCCGGCTCGGGTCGCTCTCGTCCAGCACGTCACGCTCGCCTTCCTTCGCCACGTCACCGGCATCGACCACACCGATTGGGAGACGGCCCAGTCCGTCCTCGCCGATGCGCACCCGTTGGGGCGACTGGAATCCAAGTGACACCGCCGTTTCGAAGAGGCATCGAGCCCGTAGTCGAGACCACGCTCGACACCATCGGCGGCTGACTACTTGCGGCTGAAGTGTTCGACCAGCCGGGAGTAGCTGTCGTGGCCGTGACCTGCGGTGATGGCACCGGCGACCAAGTTTCTGGTGTAGGTGGGTAGGTCGGTGTCGATTCCTCGGGTGTGGCTTTCGGAGATCAGGTCGTCGAGGGAGGGGAGGTGGTGTTTCAGGGCACCGTAAGGGGTGGCGAATTCGGTGTTGTCGATCTCGTTCGCGAGCATCGGGAACAGGGACGACAGGGAGGTCAACGAGGGTTCGGCTTGCTGGGTGAAGTCGCGGATCGAGAGGCCCGCGTTGCCGAGAAGTGCTGAGGCGTGCAGGAATCCGTTCAGCAGGCCCCACATGATGCCGTAGAGGACGGGCACGGCGGGGTCGGGGGAGACGAAAGTGGCGCGGCCGCCGAGGGTTCGGAGGAGGGCTTCGTGGCGGTCGAACGTGGTGCGGTCGCCGCCGTAGAAGATCACGGTGTCCGGAGAGCCGATCGCGGGGGCGATGGTCATGATCTGGCCGTGCAGGTAGTTCGCGCCGTGTTCGATCACCAAATGGCCGGTGGTCGTGGACTGTTCGGCGGAGCCGTCGGTCAGGTCGACGACGGTTCGTCCGGCCAGTTCGGACCCGGAGGCACGCAACAGATCCGCCGCCACCGCACCACCTTTGACGTTCACGATCACCACGTCGGCTGAAGCAACGGCCGCCACCGGAGTCGCGGCAGGCTGTGCGCCCTTGGCCACCAGCGGATGCGCCTTGTCCTCGGACCGGTTCCATACGGTGACTCGATACCCGGCATCCAGCAGTGCAGTGGCCAGTGCCGACCCCATTTCACCCAAGCCCAGAACTGCGACCGCCGGTGTCTGTGCGTTTTCACTCATGAAACGAACCCTAGAAGCTCAACAAACCTTTAGGTCAAGGGGTGAGATCAGGCTCGCCGCTTGATGGTTGCGAGCCAGGCGGGGGTCGTGACGGCGAATCGGGTTCGCAGAGTTTCCGGGGTGACGGCGGCCAGGTGCCAGGCCGGGTCGTCGGTGAAGGGTGCGGTGAGGGCTTGTTCGGTGACGGGATGCGGGCCCGAGTCGCTGAAGCACAGCACGTACAGGGTGCCGCCGGGGTCGATGACCGAGGCCAGGCTGGCCACGTATTCGGTGCGTTCGGAGTCGTCGAAGGTGTGGAACAGGCCGCAGTCGAGGACTGTTTCGAAGCGGCGGTAGAGGCGTTGCAGGTGTAGGGCGTCGGCCATGGCGAAGTCGGCGTCGATGCCGCGGTCGTCGGCGGTTTGTCTGGCGGTGGCCAGTGCTGTTTCGGCAACGTCGACGCCGAGGACCGGGAGACCACGGGCGGCGATGAACAGGGCGTTGTCGCCGGTTCCGCAGCCGACGTCGAGAACCGGCCCGCAGAAACCGCCCGCTTCGGCCAGTCGCACGACGGCGGGTTGCGGGGCGCCGATGTCCCAGGGGGCGGGGCCGTCGAGGTAGGAGGCATTCCACGGTTGGCCGGCTCGGCGTTCGTGGCTGGTCGGTGGGCGGGAGTCGGGTGTCGACTGCATCAGTGGATGAATGTCGCGGAGCGGTCGGCGAGGTCGAGCAGTGGCTGGGGGAAGATGCCGAGCAGGAGGGTGGCGCCGGCGCTGAATGCCACGACGAGGGTGGTGGCGAAGGGTGCAGTGACGGTGGGGGCGTCGGCCGGGGGGTCGGTGAAGAACATCAGGACGATGACGCGGACGTAGAAGAAGGCCGCGATGGCGCTGCAGAGGACACCGACGATGACCAACGCGGTGTAGCCCGCACCGGAGGCCGCCGCGAAGACGGCGAACTTGCTGACGAATCCGCTGGTGAGTGGCAGGCCGGCGAAGGACAGCAGTAGCAGGGCGAATGCCGAAGCGAGCCACGGGGATCGGCGGCCGAGGCCTGCCCAGTGGGACAGGGCGGTCGCTTCGTCGCCGGAGGCGTCGCGGACCAGACTGACCACCGAGAACGCGCCGACCGTGCCGAGGCCGTAGGCGAGCAGGTAAAACAGCACGGCGGCGACACCGGCGGTGTCGGCGGCGACCATACCGACGAGCAGGAAACCGGCGTGGGCGATCGAGGAGTAGGCGAGCATCCGCTTCACGTCGGTCTGGGTGATCGCCATGACCGCGCCGACGACCATCGTCGCCACCGCGACCGCGGCCAGGACCGGACGCCAATCCGGGCTCAGCGCATCGACTCCCACCATCAGCACCCGCATGGTGGCGCCGACGGCGGCGATCTTGGTGGCGGCGGCCATGAAGGCGGTGATCGGGGTCGGCGCACCCTGGTAGACGTCGGGCACCCAGGCCTGGAACGGGACGGCACCGATCTTGAACAGCAGACCGACGGCGAGCATGCCGATGCCGAGCAGGCCCAGGGTCGCGTTCTCGGGTTGCTTGTCCAGTGCCGCACCGATTCCCGGCAGCGACACCGTGCCGGTCTGCCCGTAGAGCAGGGCGACACCGTAGAGGAAGAACGCCGAGGAGAACGCACCGAGCAGGAAGTACTTCAGTGCCGCTTCCTGGGAGAGCAACCGCCTGCGCCGGGCCAGCCCGCACAGCAGATACAGCGGCAGCGACAACACTTCGAGCGCGACGAACATCGTCAGCAGATCGTTCGACGCGGGGAACAGCAGCAGACCGCCGACCGCGATCATCGTCAGCGGGAACACCTCGGTCGTCGCGACACCCGAGCGCACGGCCGCGAGTTCGTGCGCACTCCCGGGCACCGCGGACGCCTGCGGCGTGAACGCGTCGACCCCTCGATCCAACGCGGCCGCCGCCCGGCTCCAGGTTCCCGGCCCGCTGCGCGCCCTCGGCACCGCACCGCGCTCGGCGATCAGCAGCAAACCCAGCAGCGCGACCAGCAGGATCGTGCCCTGCAGGAACAGTGTCACCCCGTCGATGGCGACCGCGCCCACCACCGCCGTGCCCTCGGACCCGGCGAGCAACATGACCGCGATCAATGCGCCGACCACACCGGCCAACCCGAGCACCAACTGCGTGAGATACCGGTAGGGCCTGGGCACGAACGCTTCGACGAGCACACCCACCACACCGACCGCGAACACGATCAGCATCGGGGAGAGCAGGTGGTATTCGATGCTCGGTGCGGGCGCGATGGCCGCGAGCTCGGTGATGGTCACGGAGTCCGTCCTCATTTGTGGCCGCCTGCGGGCGGGATGGCCGCGCCTGCTTCGGGGGCGGGGACCGTCGGAGCGGGGTCGTGCTTGCCGATCGTCGACAGGGTGTGTCCCACAGCGGGATCAACCAGATCCAGGATCGGTTTCGGATAGAACCCGAGCACCAGCAACGCGACCAGCAGCGGCACCACCACGGCCAACTCGCGCGGCACCAGGTCACGCAGGTGCTCGTTGCCCTGCTTCAGCGGGCCGGTCATCAACCGCTGGTACAGCCACAGAATGTAGATCGCGGCCAGCACCAGGGCACCGGTCGCGATCACCGCCGCGAGCTTGTACTTGGGGAAAGTGCCGATCAGGACCAGGAACTCGCTGATGAACGGTGCGAGGCCGGGCAGTGAGAGGGTGGCCAGGCCCGCGATGAAGAACGTGCCCGCGAGCACTGGCGCGACCTTTTGCACGCCGCCGTATTCGGCGATCAGCCTGGTTCCGCGCCGGGAGACGAGGAATCCGGCGATGAGAAACAGTGCGGCCGTGGACAATCCGTGGTTGACCATGTAGAGGGTCGCCCCGGATTGGGACTGGGTGGTCATGGCGAAGATGCCGAGAATGATGAACCCGAAGTGCGAGATCGAGGTGTAGGCGATCAGGCGCATGATGTCGGTTTGGCCGATGGCGAGCAGCGCGCCGTAGAGGATGCCGATGACCGCCAGGGTGATGACCAAGGGCGCGAATGTGTCCGAGGCAAGGGGGAACAGCAGCAGGCAGTAGCGCAGCATGCCGAAGGTGCCCACCTTGTCGACCACGGCCATCATGAGCACCGCGCTCGACGGGGTGGCCGAGACTGCGGCGTCGGGCAGCCAGGTGTGCAGCGGCCACAGTGGTGCTTTCACCGCGAAGGCGAACATGAAGCCGAGGAACAGGGCGTTGAGAACCGCGGTGCTGCCGCCGAGTTCGCCGTTGTTGGCGGCGGCGACCACGATCCGCAGGTCGAAGGTGCCCGCCGAGCCCTCGCCAAGGCCGGCCTTGGCGGTGAGGACGTAGAGCCCGATCACCGCGGCGAGCATGACCAGCCCACCGAAGAGGTTGTACAGCAAGAACTTCACGGCCGCGCGGGAGCGTTGAGCGCGGATCGCGAGGTCGGTGGTGCGGGTGCCGAAACCGCCGATGAGGAAGTACATCGGGATCAGCATCGCTTCGAAGAAGATGTAGAACAGCAGGATGTCGAGCGACAGGAACGAGATCAGCACCATCGACTCGACCAGCAGCATCAACGCCATGTAGATGTGGGTGGTGCGGGGGCCTTCGCCGGTGGCGGTGTCGTCGTTCCAGCCCGCCAGGATGAGCAAGGGCATCAGCACGGCGGTGAGCAGGACCAGCGCGGTGGCGATGCCGTCGAGGCCGAGGGTGTAGCCGACGCCGAATGCCGGGATCCATTCGTGGGATTCGACGAATTGGTACTGGTCACCGCCGGGCTGGAACCGCACCGTCAGGACAACGGCCAGCACGAGCACACCGATCGACACCGCGAACGCCAATCCGCGCGCCACATTTCGTCGAGCGGCGGGGACGGCGAGCACCAGGCCCGCCCCGATCGCGGGGGTGAGCCAGAGTGTCGTCAGCCAGGGAAACGAGTTCACCAGAACCTCACGGCGAGAAGGGCAGCGGCCACCAGGGCCGCGCCGGTGAACATGGACAGAGCGTAGGAGCGCACGAAACCGGTCTGTACCTTGCGGATTCGTGCCGACAGGCCGCCGATCGAGGCGGCTGTACCGTTCACGATCCCGTCGACGCCCTTCGCGTCGAGGAACACCAGCGCCCTCGTGAGATGACGGCCGGGGCGTTCGAACACGGCTTCGTTGATCTTGTCGCCGTAGAGGTCATCGCGCGCCGCGTCGGTCAGCACGCTGACCTGTTCCGGCGCGACCTCGGGGATCGAGTTCTCGGCGTACTTGCGGTAGGCGATGGCCACGCCGATCGCGACCGCGGTCAAGGCCAGACCGGTGACCACGGCGGCAGGGATCACGGGTTCCGCGTGATGGGAGCCGACGACCGGTTCGAGCCAGTGCACCAGCGACGAGCCCCACACGAACAGTCCACCGGCGAAGACGGATCCGAACGCGAGCAGGATCATCGGGCCGGTCATCACCGCGGGTGATTCGTGCGGGTGGGTGTCGGGCTTCCAGCGGCGTTCGCCGAAGAACGTCATCAGCATGACCCGCGTCATGTAGAAGGCGGTGAGCGCGGCGCCGACGAGAGTGACTGCGCCCAGCAGGATTCCGGTGGCGCCGCCGTGGTCGAAGGCGGCTTCGATGATCTTGTCCTTGGAGAAGAACCCGGAGAACGGTGGCACGCCGATGATGGCGAGGTAGCCGAGGCCGAAGGTGATGAAGGTGATCGGCATCAGGGTGCGCAGGCCGCCGTAGCGGCGCATGTCGGTTTCGTCGTTCATCGCGTGCATGACCGAGCCGGCGCCGAGGAACAGGCCGGCTTTGAAGAAGCCGTGGGTGAGCAGGTGCATGATCGCGAACGCGTAGCCGGCGGGGCCGAGGCCGACGGCAAGGATCATGTACCCGATCTGGCTCATCGTCGAGGCCGCGAGGGCCTTCTTGATGTCGTCCTTGGCGCAGCCGATGATGGCGCCGAACAGCAAGGTCACCGCACCGACGGCGATGACGGCCGTACGGGCGTTGGGGGCGAGGTCGTAAATCGGGTTGGAGCGGGCGATCAGGTACACACCGGCGGTGACCATGGTGGCGGCGTGGATGAGCGCCGAGACGGGGGTGGGGCCTTCCATCGCGTCGCCGAGCCACGATTGGAGCGGTACCTGCGCGGATTTGCCGCAGGCCGCGAGCAACAGCAGTAGCCCGATGGCGGTGAGGGTGCCTTCGCTGGCGCCGGGGCTGGCCGCGAAGACGGTCTGGAAGTCGAAGGAGCCGAAGGTCGCGAACATGACCATCATGGCGATGGCCAAGCCCATGTCGCCGACCCGGTTCACGACGAAGGCCTTCTTGGCTGCTGTTGCGGCGGAGGGCTTTTCGTACCAGAAGCCGATCAGCAGGTAGGACGCCAAACCGACGCCTTCCCAGCCCAGATACAGCACGAGGAAGTTGTCGGCCAGCACCAGCACGAGCATGGCGGCCAGGAACAGGTTGAGATAGCCGAAGAACCGGCGCTTGCCCGGGTCGTGGCTCATGTAGCCGAGCGAATAGATGTGGATCAGCGAGCCGACACCGGTGATGAGGAGCGCGAAGCAGATCGACAGCTGATCCAGTTGCAGGCTGAACCCGACCTGTAGATCACCGGTGGGCACCCAGTTGAACAGTTCCTTGTGCACGGCGCGGTCGGCGTCGGGGCGGCCTAGCATCCCGAAGAACGCGACCATGGCGACCACGAACGACGACAGCGCGGCCGCGGTAGCCAGGTAGGGGCCGAAGCGGTCGGTGAGGTGGCCGAACAGCAGCAGGACGATCGCGCCTGCGAGCGGCAGGATGGGCAGCAGCCACAGCGTTGCGGTACCCATGTCAGAACTTCAGCAGGTTGGCGTCGTCGACCGAGGTCGACCGGCGGGCACGGAAGATCGTCATGATGATGGCAAGGCCGACGACGACCTCGGCGGCGGCGACGACCATGGTGAAGAACGCGATCACCTGACCGTCGAGGTTGTCGTGCAGGCGGGCGAAGGTCACAAACGCCAGATTCACCGCGTTGAGCATCAGCTCCACGCACATGAACACCACGATCGCGTTGCGGCGCAACAACACTCCGGCCGCGCCGATGGTGAACAGCAGCGCAGACAGGAACAGGTAGTTCTGGGGGTTCACCGCTTGCCTTCCTCGTCGTCGATCTGGGTGTCTACGTCGACGGTTCTCGGCCGCCTTGATTCTGGACTGACCGGAGGGTGCGACGAAGGAGTGCCCGGAGGGAGGGAAGAATCGAGGCCTCGGGGCCGAGAACCCGCGGCGCCAGCCGCCAAGATCAGAGCTTCGGTGTGGGCGCGGGTGCGGCGGTGACGCAGGATCGTGGACACCGAGTGTTCGGCGAAGGAGCCGTCGGGGAGTTGGGCGGGGCTGTCGACGGCGTTGTGCCGTGCGTAGACGCCCGGTGTCGGTAGCGGAGTGGCCCGTTCGCCCGCAGTACGGAACCGGTCGCGCGACATTTCGCGCTGTCCGCGTTTCGGGGTGAACTGTTCACGGTGAGCCAGCACCATCGCACCGATGGTGGCCGTGATCAGCAGTGCGCCGGTGAGTTCGAAGGCCCACACGTAGCGCAGGAAGATCAGTTCGGCGAGTTCGGCGATCACGTCTCGGTCGCCGAAACCGCGGCCGGGGAAGGTGGTTCCGCTGTCGCGCAGGGCCGCACCGATGCCGCCGATGAACAGCAACCCGAATCCGAGCCCGACGATCGCGGCGGCGATGCGCTGTCCGCGCAAGGTCTCCCGTAGCGATTCCGCCGAGTCGACGCCGACGAGCATCAGCACGAACAGGAACAGCATCATCACCGCGCCCGTGTACACGACGATCTGTACGACACCGAGGAACAGTGCGCCCTGGGCGATGTAGAACACGGCGAGCGCGATCATGGTGGCGGCCAGGCACAGTGCTGAATGCACGGCCTTGGCGGCGGTCACCATGCCGAGTGCGCCGAGGACCGCGATCGGGGCGAGGACCCAGAACAGCACGCCCTCGCCGGTGGAGGTGGCGGCGATCTCGGCGGCCAACAGTGTGCTCATCGCAGGACCTCCTCGTCCGACGGCGCGGGACCGACCCGGCCCAGGTAGTAATCGGCCGCGTCGGTGCCCGGTGCCATCGGGTGCGGTGCGGGCGTCATGCCGGGCTGCATGGGGGCCAGCAGCTGGTTCTTCTCGTAGATGAGGTCGGCGCGGTTGTCGTCGGTGAGTTCGTATTCGTTGGTCATCGTCAGCGCGCGCGTGGGGCAGGCCTCGATGCACAGGCCGCAGCCGATGCAGCGCAGGTAGTTGATCTGGTAGACGCGGCCGTACCGCTCACCGGGGGAGAAGCGTTCCTCCTCGGTGTTGTCGGCACCTTCGACGAAGATGGCGTCCGCCGGGCACGCCCACGCGCACAGTTCGCAGCCGATGCACTTCTCGAGACCGTCGTCGTAGCGGTTGAGCTGATGGCGGCCGTGATAGCGCGGTGCGGTCGGCACCTTCTGCTCGGGATACTGCTCGGTGTTCGGCTTCTTGAACATCGTGGCGGCGGTGACCGCGAAACCGGCGAGGGGTTCGAACAGGCCGATTTCCGGCTGGTCGTTCGCGGGTCGTGGTGGCATCGGTGGGACCGGGAACCCGAGGAACACCGACGATGTCGACGGTTCCTCGGGTAGCGGCGGGAGTCCTGCGGTGCGTCCGGCGCGCAGGAACATCGCGATCATCGCCGCGGTGATCACCAGGCCCACACCGACCAGGATGAAGTTCTGGCCGGGCAGTCCTTCGAGGTCGAGCACGCGCGCCGTGGCGACGATCATCACCCAGACCAGCGAGGTGGGGATGAGCAGTTTCCAACCGAGGTTCATGAACTGGTCGTAGCGCAGGCGGGGCAGGGTGCCGCGCAGCCAGACGAACACGAACAGGAACGTCCACACCTTGAGGGTGAACCACAGCAGCGGCCACCACCCGGAGTTGGCGCCCTCCCACAGGCTGATCGGGAACGGTGCCCGCCAACCACCGAGGAACAGCGTGGTCGCGAGTGCGGAAACCGTTGCCATGTTGACGTATTCGGCCAGCATGAACATCGCGAACTTCAGCGAGGAGTACTCGGTGTGGAAGCCGCCGACCAGTTCGCCTTCGGCTTCGGGCAGATCGAAAGGCGCGCGGTTGGTTTCGCCGACCATCGACACGCAATAGATCAGGAACGAAGGCAGCAGCAGGAAGACGTACCAGGTGCCCTCCTGTGCGGTGACGATCTCGGAGGTCGCCATGGTTCCCGACAGCAGGAACACCGTCGCGAAGGTCAGTGCCATCGCGATCTCGTAGGAGATCACCTGCGCGGTGGAACGCAGGCCGCCGAGCAGCGGATACGTCGAACCCGACGACCAACCGGCCAGCACGATGCCGTACACGCCGATCGAGGTGATCGCCAGGATGTAGAGCACGGCAACGGGCATGTCGGTGAGCTGCAACGGGGTCCACGTGCCGAAGATCGACACCTCCGGGCCCATCGGGATCACCGCGAACGCCATGAAGGCCGGGATCACCGAGATGATCGGGGCGAGCACGAAGATCGGTTTGTCCACGATCGCCGGGATGATGTCTTCCTTGAGCGCCATCTTGACACCGTCGGCGATCGACTGGAGCATGCCGCCGGGCCCGATCCGGTTGGGGCCGACCCGCATCTGCATCCACGCGACGACTTTGCGCTCGGCGTACACCGCGATCAACGGCACCAGCATCAGGTAGACGAACACCCCGAGCGCTTTGACCACCACCAGCCACAGCGGGTCGGTGCCGAAAACTGTCCCGGCCGCCAGGTACTGCACTGGATCACTCATGACGGTGTTCCTTCATCCTGTCGTCGGCGCGACGCAGGCGCACCACGGCGCCGGGTGTCACACCGAGTTCGGCGGCGACCGCCGAACCGGGCGAGTGCAGCGGCAGCCACACGACCCGGTCGGGCAGGTCCGTGATCATCAGCGGCACCGAGATCTCGCCGCGGTCGGTGTAGACGATGATGTGATCGGCGTCGGCGGCTTCGATCTCGGCGGCGGTCGCGGCCGACAGGCGAGCGACCGGTGGGCGGGCGACGCCGGCGAGGTTGGGTTCACCGTCTTGCATGCGGCCGGCGTCGAGGAGCATTCGCCATCCGGCCAGCACGGCGGTTCCGGGACCGGGTGCGGGGCGGGTTTGGCTGGTGAGGTTCGGTGCCGGGATGGGGTCGCCGGTCCAGGTGCCGAGTGCGTCGAGTTCGGCGCGGGCGGTGGCGGCGTCGGGCAGGTTGAGCGGGACCCCCATCTGCGCGGCCAGCGAGTGCAGTACGCGCAGGTCCGACAGGGGTGCGGCGACGCGGCGGGTGGTGTCGAGGGAGGCCGCGGTGAAGGGGCGTGGGCGGCCTTCCCAGGTGCGGAAGGTACCGGATTTCTCCATTGCGGTCGCTACCGGGAAGACGACGTCGGCGCGTTCGGTGACGGCGCTGTGTCGCATTTCGAGGCTGACAACGAACCGGGCGGCGTCGATGGCGGCCAGTGCGGCCGCCGGGTCGGGCAGGTCGGCCGGGTCGACACCGCCGATGACGAGCGCGCCCAACTGGGCGGCGTTGGCGAGGATTGCGGTGGCGTCGCGGCCCACGGTGACCGGGAGTTCGCCGGATTGCCAGCGGTGGCGAACCTGCTGGCGGGCAGTGGGGTCCACGACCGGTCGGCCACCGGGGAGCAAGCTGGGCAGTGCGCCGGCTTCCAGTGCGCCACGTTCGCCTGCGCGACGGGGTACCCAGGCGAGTGCGGCGCCGGTGGTGTCGGCCAGGCGGGTGACGGCCGAGAGTGCGCCGGGGCTGCCCGCGAGACGTTCACCGGCCATGATGACCGCGCCGGGGGTGGACAGCATGGTCATGAGTTCGGTGGCGTCCGCGGAGGTTTCGGCCATGATCGAGGCGATGACGTCGGCTTCGCCGCAGGGCGGGGTCTGGATGAGCGCCCCGGACATGCGTTCGAGGCCGCGGGAGGCGAACGGCGCCAGCGACACCACCCGCTGCCCGCGCGTGCGTGCGGCCTTGCGCAGCCGCAGGTAGACGATGGGCGATTCCTCTTCTGGTTCGAACCCGACCAGCAGCACGGTGGGGGCTCGGTCGAGTGCGGCGAAGTCGACCTGCAGGCCGCGTCCGGCGACTCGGGCGGCGAGGAAGCGTTCTTCCTCCTCGGAATGCACTCGGCTGCGGAAGTCGATGTCGTTGGTGGCCAGGACCATTCGCGCGAACTTGCTGTACGCGTAGGCCTCTTCCTCGGTGACGCGGCCGCCGACGAGGACTCCGGCGTTGCCGATCGCGGCGCTCAGGCCCGCGGCGGCGGCGGTGAGGGCTTCGGGCCAGGACGCGGGGGCGAGGACGCCGTCCCAGCCGCGCACCATCGGGGTGGTGAGGCGGTCGCGTTCGGTGGCGTAGGCGAAGGCCCAGCGGCCTTTGTCGCAGTTCCATTCCTCGTTGACCTGCGGATCGTCACCGGCCAAGCGGCGCAACACTTTTCCGCGACGGTGGTCGGTGCGTTGCGCGCATCCGGAGGCGCAGTGTTCGCAGACGCTCGGCGTGGAGACCAGGTCGAACGGGCGGGCCCGGAAGCGGTAGGAGGTGCCGGTGAGCGCGCCGACCGGACAGATCTGGACGGTGTTGCCAGAGAAGTAGGAGTCGAGAGGTTCGGCCTGGGCGGTGCCGACCTGTTGCAGCGCACCGCGATCCATCAGTTCGATGAACGGGTCACCGGCGATCTGCTGGGAGAACCGGGTGCAGCGCGCGCACAGCACGCACCGTTCCCGATCCAGCAGTACCGCCGTGGACAGCGGGATCGGCTTCGGGTAGGTGCGTTTCTCGCCTTCGAAGCGCGATTCGGCACTGCCGGTGGACATCGCCTGGTTCTGCAGCGGGCATTCACCGCCCTTGTCGCAGACGGGGCAGTCCAGGGGGTGGTTGATGAGCAGCAGCTCCATCACCCCGCGCTGGGCCTTTTCGGCGACCGGGGAGCTGATCTGGGTGCGCACGATCATGCCGTCGGTGACCGGGATCGTGCAGGAGGCGACCGGCTTTCGCTGGCCTTCGACCTCGACGATGCACTGGCGACACGCCCCGACCGGGTCGAGCAGGGGGTGGTCGCAGAAGCGGGGGATCTGCACGCCGATCAGTTCGGCGGCACGGATCACCAAGGTGCCCGCGGGGACTTCGATGGTGGTGTCGTCGATGGTGACGCTCACCATGTCGGTGGGTACCACGCCGCTGCTGTTACCGGGGGCGATGGCTGTCATCGGACCTCTTTCGCTGGTGCCCACACCGTTGAGGCGGCCGGGTCGAACGGGCAGCCGCCGAGTCGCTGATGCGCGAGGTATTCGTCGCGGAAGTACTTCAGCGAGGAGAAGATCGGGCTGGCCGCGCCGTCACCGAGCGCGCAGAACGACTTGCCGTTGATGTTGTCGGCGATGTCGGCGAGTTTGTCCAGGTCGGCTTCGGTGCCCTGGCCGGCTTCGAGTCGGCGCAGCAGTTGCACGAGCCAGTAGGTGCCTTCGCGGCACGGTGTGCATTTGCCGCAGGATTCGTGGGCGTAGAACTCGGTCCAGCGCAGGACAGCTCGGACCACGCAGGTGGTGTCGTCGAAGATCTGTAAAGCCTTGGTGCCCAACATGGATCCGGCGGCGGCGACACCTTCGTAGTCGAGGGCGACGTCGAGGTGTTCGTCGGTGAACATGGGAGTCGAGGAACCGCCGGGGGTCCAGAACTTGAGGGTGTGGCCAGCTCGCACGCCGCCCGCGTAGTCGAGTAGTTCGCGCAAGGTGATGCCGAGTGGGGCCTCGTACTGGCCGGGGCGGGCGACGTGGCCCGACAAGGAGTAGAGGGTGAAGCCGGGGGATTTCTCGGTGCCCATCGAGCGGAACCATTCGGTGCCGTTGCGCAGGATCGAGGGCACGCTGGCAATGGATTCCACGTTGTTGACGACCGTCGGGCTCGCGTACAGGCCTGCGACGGCGGGGAACGGTGGGCGCAAGCGGGGCTGTCCGCGTCGGCCTTCGAGCGAATCGAGCAGGGCGGTTTCCTCGCCGCAGATATAGGCGCCCGCTCCCGCGTGCACGATCAGGTCGAGGTCGAAACCCGAGCCGAGGATGTCGCGGCCGAGCAGGCCCGCGTCGTAGGCCTCGGCAACGGCGGCTTGGAGCCTTCGCAGCACCGGGACCACTTCGCCGCGGACGTAGATGAACGCGGTGGCGGCGCGGATCGCGTAGGCGGCGATCACGATGCCTTCGATGAGGGTGTGCGGGGTGGCCAGCATCAGCGGGATGTCTTTGCAGGTGCCGGGTTCGGATTCGTCGGCGTTGACGACGAGGTAGTGCGGTTTCGTGATGCCGCCGGGGCCGGGGCCCTGCGGGATGAACGACCACTTCATGCCGGTGGGGAAACCCGCGCCGCCGCGACCGCGCAGGCCCGAGTCTTTGACGATCTGGATGACTTCGTCAGGGGTTGTGCGCAGGGCGGTGCGGAGCCCGTCGTAGCCGCCGGTTGTGCGGTAGGTGTCGAGGGTCCACGAGTGGGGGGTGGCCCAGTGTTCGCTCAGGACCGGGGTCAGTGTGGTCATCGCGAGCCCCCTGCCGAGTCATCTTCCGCCGCAGCGGTTTCGAGGCCTGCCAGGGTGGGGGCGCCCGGTGCGCCTTCGAGTGTGCCGGGACGTTCGTCGGGGAATCCGGCGAGGATGCGGGCCGTTTCGCGGAACGTGCACAGCGGGGCACCGCGGGTCGGGCGGACCTGGTGACCCGCTCGCAGCGCGTCGGTGATCGCGACGGCCGATTCGGGGGTCTGGTTGTCGAAGAACTCCCAGTTCACCATCATGACCGGCGCGTAGTCGCAGGCGGCGTTGCATTCGATGTGTTCGAGGGTGATGGTGCCGTCGGGGGTGGTTTCGCCGTGTTTGACGTCGAGGTGTTGTTGCAGCGCTTCGTAGATGGCGTCGCCGCCGAGGATCGCGCAGAGGGTGTTGGTGCACACGCCGACGTGATAGTCGCCGGTGGGGGTGCGGCGGTACATCGAATAGAAGGTGGCGACCGCGGTCACTTCGGCGCCGGTGAGATTGAGATGGTCGGCGCAGAAATCGATGCCGGTGCCGGTGACATAGCCTTCCTCGGCTTGCACCAGGTGCAGCAGGGGCAGCAGTGCGGAGCGGGGGTGCGGGTAGCGGGTGATGATCTCCTTGGCGTCCAGTTCGAGGCGTTCGCGCACGTGTGGCGGATACGGTTCGGGACGGGTGGTCAGGCTCAGGAGAATCGGTGTGCTGGTGGGGTTTTCGTTGCTCATCTGTCCACTCCGCACAGTGTGAAGTCAGTGCCCGGACGGGTTTCTATGCTCATCTGTCCACTCCGCCCATCACGGGGTCGATGCTGGCGACCGAGGCGATGACGTCGGCGACCATGCCGCCCTCGCACATCGCGGCCACCGCTTGCAGATTGGTGAACGAGGGGTCGCGGTAGTGCACCCGGTAGGGCTGGGTGCTGCCGTCGCTGACCATGTGCACGCCCAGCTCCCCGCGCGGGGATTCCACTGCCGAATACACCTGTCCCGCAGGCACTCTGATGCCTTCGGTGACGAGCTTGAAGTGGTGGATCAGCGATTCCATGGAGGTGCCCATGATCTTGCCGATGTGCTTGGGTGAATTGCCGAGACCGTCGGGGCCCAGTTCCAGGTCGGCGGGCCAGGCGATCTTCTTGTCGTCGATCATCACCGGGCCGGGGCGCAGCTTGTCCAGGCACTGTTCGACGATCTTGATCGACTCGGTCATCTCGGCGATCCGGATGATGTAGCGGCCGTAGCAGTCACAGCCGGTGGTGGTCGGAATGTCGAATTCGTAGTTCTCGTAACCGCAGTACGGATCGGATTTGCGCAGGTCGTGGGGCAGACCGGTGGCACGAAGGACGGGGCCGGTGATGCCCAGCGCCATGCAGCCGGTGAGGTCGAGGTAACCGATGTCCTGGGTGCGCTTCTTCCAGATCGGGTTGGCACTGAGCAGGTGGTCCATATCGCGCAGGCGTCCGGGCAGAATGTCCAGGAGCTCACGAACCTTCGTGACGCCGTCGTCGGGCAGGTCCTGGGCGAGGCCGCCGGGGCGGATGTAGGCGTGGTTCATCCGCAGGCCGGTGATGGTTTCGAAGACGTCGAGGATGAGTTCGCGTTCCCGGAAACCGAACAGCATGGGGGTGAGCGCGCCCAGTTCCATGCCACCGGTCGCCAGGGCAACCAGGTGTGAGGAGACGCGGTTGAGCTCCATCAGCAGTACCCGGACCACGGTGGCGCGTTCGGGGATCTGGTCGGTGATGTCGAGGAGTTTCTCGACGCCGAGGCAGTAGGCGGTCTCGTTGAAGAACGGGGACAGGTAGTCCATTCGGGTCACGAAGGTGACGCCCTGGGTCCAGTTGCGGAATTCCAGGTTCTTCTCGATGCCGGTGTGCAGGTAGCCGATGCCGCAGCGGGCCTCGGTGACGGTTTCGCCTTCGATCTCGAGGATCAGGCGCAACACCCCGTGCGTGGACGGGTGCTGCGGGCCCATGTTCACCACGATGCGTTCTTCGGCGCCGCCGTCGAGCACTTCGCTGACCTGGTCCCAGTCCTGGCCTGCGACCGTCACCACCTGTGGGTCGTCGCGGCGAAAATCTGTGTCGGTCATCAGCTGTAGGTCCTCCGCTCGTCGGGCGGCGGTATGCGCGCGCCCTTGTACTCCACCGGGATCCCGCCGAGCGGGTAGTCCTTGCGCTGGGGGTGACCGCGCCAGTCGTCGGGCATGGTGATGCGGGTCAGGGAGGGGTGGCCGTCGAAGAGGATGCCGAAGAAGTCGTAGGTTTCGCGTTCGTGCCAGTCGTTGGTCGGATACACCGAGAACAGCGACGGGATGTGCGGATCGGCGTCGGGCGCCGACACTTCGAGGCGGATCCGGCGGCCGTGGGTGATCGACTTCAGGTGATAGACGGCGTGTAGTTCGCGGTCGGTGTCGTCGGGGTAGTGCACGCCGTTGACGCCCAGGCACAGTTCGAAACGCAGGGAGCTGTCGTCGCGCAGGGTGCTCGCGACGGCGACGAGATGTTCGCGTTTGACGTGCAGGGTCAGTTCGTCGCGGAAGACCACGATCTTCTCGATCACGGTGTCGAAGGCGATGACCCGACCCATCAGTGCGGCGCGCAGGGTGCCGACGAAGGCGTCGAACCAGCCGCCGTACGGGGGCGCAGTACCCGCGGGCAGCGCGACCGAGGTGACCAGGCCGCCGTAGCCGGAGGTGTCGCCGGTGCCGGTGACGCCGAACATGCCGCGCCGGGTGCCGATCACCTCGTCCTCGGGTGGTTTCGGTGGTGGCTGGGCGGGCGATTCCTCCGGAACTTCCTGTCCGGCAGGGATATCGGTGTTGTCGGGGGAGTCGAAGGTCATCGCAGCAGGCCCTCCATCCGGATGGTAGGCGTGCTGGCCAGTGCGGCCTTTTCGGCGGCGCGGATCGCTTCTTCGCGGTTGACGCCCATCGGCATCTCGGCGATTTTCGCGTGCAGCGCCAGGATCGCGTTGAGCAGCATTTCCGGGCGGGGCGGGCAGCCGGGCAGGTAGATGTCGACCGGGACGATGTGGTCGACGCCCTGCACGATGGCGTAGTTGTTGAACATGCCGCCCGAGGACGCGCAAACCCCCATGGCCAGCACCCATTTGGGTTCGGTCATCTGGTCGTAGACCTGGCGTAGCACCGGTGCCATCTTCTGGCTCACCCGGCCAGCGACGATCATGAGGTCGGCTTGGCGGGGGGAGGCGCGGAACGCTTCCATGCCGAAGCGGGCGATGTCGAATCGTCCGGCGCCGGTGGCCATCATCTCGATCGCGCAGCACGCCAACCCGAACGTGGCGGGCCAGACCGAGCCCTTACGCAGGTAGCCGGCGAAATCCTCGACCGTGCTCAGCAGGAACCCGCTGGGCAGTTTTTCTTCGAGACCCATTATTTCCCACTCATTCCCAGCTGAGGCCGCCGCGACGCCATTCGTAGGCGTAGGCGACAGACACATTGACGATGAACAGCGCCATCGCGGCGAGACCGAACAGCCCGAGCGTGTCGAAATGCACGGCCCACGGGTAGAGGAACACGATCTCGATGTCGAAGATGATGAACAGCATCGCCGTGAGGTAGTACTTCACCGGAAAGCGCTGTCCCGCTGTGTTTCCCGGGCCACCGGCGATGGCGTGCGGGGTCGGCTCGATGCCGCATTCATAGGGTTCGAGCTTGGCCCGGTTGTAGCGTTTCGGGCCGATCAGCGACGCCATGATGACGGAGAACACCGCGAACGCCGCGGCGATGGCGCCGAGTACGAGTGCGGGCACCTCGATATTCACGACTGCACTTCCCCTCCTCGCTGGAGCAGGCCGAGCCGTGTGGCCCGGCCGCGGACGGCAGCTTTCGGCGAGACGGGGCCGACAACGTTGTCCGCCGAACCGGGGCTCGCGCAAGGCTGTGCAGCGATGGCGGAGCGTTATACAAGAGCCCGTGCTCGTGTGAGCTACAGCACAGACTACCGCCGTTTCGAAGGTCCGCCGCACGTTTCCGGGGTGGGGTTTGATCGATATCGGTACCGCGATTCATGAGCGATACGGGGGTAATCGTCTACGGGCATGCGGACGCGAACCACGGGCGTAACCAGTGGTGATGCGCAGAAAGGAACGAACAGGACTATCCGGCTGTTCGGGACGATCCCAGTTCAGCGGGCGAGCAGGACCCCGGCGACCGCGTTGGTGAGCTGCATGGGGTCGATCGGGTGCGAGACGGCGGCCTCGGCGCGTGACCAGTTGGCCAGCCAGGCGTCATCCGGGCGGCCGGTGAGGACGACCACCGGCGGGCACTGCTCGATCTCGTCCTTGAGCTGCTTGGCGATACCGAGACCACCCGTCGGCGCGGATTCGCCGTCGAGGATCGCGAGATCGATCCCGCCGGCGTCCATCTGCTCGATGACGACCGGCGCGGTGGCGACCTCGAAGAAGTCGAGCTCCGGTAGATCGGCGCGCGGCCTACGGCCCAGCGCCAGGATCACCTGTTGACGGGTATCGGCATCGTTGCTGTAGACCAGCACACGCAGCGGGGTGGAACCATTCGATTCGGCCACGCTCGGATCGTACGTCCGTAGGTGGCGCCACCGTGGCAGGTTCGCCGGATCGACCGGTCGGCTTGTGGCACAAGAGCCTCCGATACCAGCGATGCGTCCGGTGGACAGTCAGCGCTGTACACCCCAGGTGCCGCCCACGTCGCCCGGGAACGGGATCGTGATCGTCGGCTCCTGGCGGGACTGGGGCAGGGCCGCAGGGTCGAGCACAGTTCCGAGCACCAAGGGTGGTGTGTTCGTGGAGGTGTCGGACTCGGGTGCCTCCCA
Organism: Nocardia sp. NPDC058658; assembly: GCF_042716665.1. Classification (NCBI taxonomy): domain Bacteria; kingdom Bacillati; phylum Actinomycetota; class Actinomycetes; order Mycobacteriales; family Nocardiaceae; genus Nocardia; species Nocardia sp. NPDC058658. The sequence continues at coordinate 12,576 of NZ_JBHXRR010000001.1, read as the reverse complement.
GATCCGTGGCGGTCGCAGCGAGGCACCGTCATCCGGCCACAGCCGGATTCGCCAGTGGTCGCCCGGTTCGCCGTGTTTCGCGAAGTCTGTTCCGGCGATCTCGGCGAGGTAGTCACCGGGTGGGACGGGCGCTTGCGCCCAGCCGTCGACGGGCGAACTGATGGTCAATCCGTGCTCGCCGATGCGCAGTCGGGCTTCGCTGACCTGTTGCCAGTTCCCGTCATCAGCCGGGCGTTGGTCCCACACCTGAATCCGGATCGGCATGTCGAAGGCGGTCTGTTGCGGGCTGATCACCACGACGGTGTGCCCGTCGCCCGCGGACGGCCCGTGCGCGAAGGCCGCGTCGAGCAACGTGAGTTCGGCGTCCTCCGCGCCCTCGCCGCCGTGCAGGATGAAGTGGCTGTAGTCGAGCAGCAGTTCCAGATGATGGTCGACGACGAGGTGCGGGATTTCGGTCACAAACGAGATCGTGGCACAGCACACCGACAGAATCGCTCGGTGTGGGTGCTACCAGTTGCCGTCTTGAACGGTGTTGTCGCCCAGGGGAATCACCGGAAGGCCGTAGCCGATGGGCGGATTCGGGTGTTCGTCGGCGAGCCAGTTGCCGGTGGGTTTCACGTCGGCGAGTTCGGACGCGGGTGGGAGGTCGTCGGCGTCGGCGTCGTAGTAGTCGAACCAGGGTAGGCCGTTGGCGGCGTAGGCCTGGGCGGTGATCGGGGTTGGTGGCGCGGGTTCGCCGGTGATCTGTTGCCATTCGGCGGCGGAGGTGAGGTGGACGAAAACGCGGCCGCCTGCGGTGGTCCGGTAATCGTTGATGGGGCGTTTGTCGGCGTAGATCTCCTGACGCATCGTGCCGCCCGCGCCCATGCCCATCTTTCGGGCCGCGGGACCACCCGCTCTCGGTGCCGCACCGGGCGCCGGCATGCCGGCGGGGGCGGCACCGAGGGGCGGCGGAGCACTGACAGGGACGGGTCCGGCGTAGGGCGCCGCACCAGCGTAGGGCGCTGACGAGTCTTGGAGCCAGGGTGGTTTGGGGCCCGTCGGGGGCCGCGCCGCTCGTCGCTCTTGTTCTTGCAGGTTCCACGCGTCGCGCGCCGCATCGGTGAGCCCGTGCACCGCCAGTTGCACGCCGCCCCACTGTTCGGTGCCGGTGACCTGACCTTCGACAGTCGCTCCGAGACCCATCGGGACCGCGACGAACTGCCGAACCGTTCCCTCACCGGAGTTGATGCCGTCCAGCCACGGCTGCTCGGGGAGTGCGAGATAGTTCTGCGGATCCTTGGTGAGCGCGTCAGTCCACGGCTTGCCCGATACGGCGCACACCTTGCCGACTGCGACTTTCAACGCGGTCGGCGTTGTCGCCGAGAACCGCAACCACATCGCTTCGCGCTGATACACCGGCAACATCACCCCACCACGTTCGCGCCACTCCTCTGGCACGGTGTCCGGATAGTCGGCGACTCGGCGCAGCGGGAAAGTACCGAGACCGGGCGGCAACGGATAAGTACCCGTCTCGGGCAGGCGCAACGTCCGCACGAACGTCACCCGAACCCCACCCGGCAATTCGAGCGCATCCCCCGACAGCTTGACCTCGGTTGCCATGTCCCACCCCTTCATTCGACTGTCCGCACGCAACGATCACGCCCCTGGCGACGACCGTACCGACGGCATCGTCAGCCGTCCACTGCGATAAGTGGCGCAGAACCGACACGTTCTTGTTTAAGTGACAAAAACCCCTGGCGTGGTGGCGGACTTGTCGTTTAGCGTCGTCGGTATGAGTAGCAGATTGCACCACGTGGCCGTGGTGAACGAAGAGATCGCCGAGCGGGGAAGTTATCGGACCGCGGACGGTGAGAGAGTGGAGATCGGCGTGCAGGTACGGGCCGCTGCGGCGGGGACCGTGTCGTATTCGCCTGCCCAACTGGATGTCCTGGCCGGCGAACAGGCTCCGGGGGCTGGTGTGCCCGCGATCGAGGTGACCGGTGAGGGCAGTGTTCAGGCGGCGCGGCGGGTGTTCGCCGACGGGGGCCGGGTCGCGGTGTTGAACTTCGCGTCCGCGCGCAACCCGGGCGGCGGGTATCTGCGGGGTGCGCGGGCACAGGAGGAGGATCTGTGCAGGCACGCGCTGCTCTATACCAGTCTGGTGCGGGCGCCGGATTATTATGCGGCCCATCGCGCGTCGTCGGATCTGCACTACAGCCACCGGGTGATCCTGTCGCCGGATGTGCCGGTGATCCGTGATGATCGCGGTGAGCTGGCGGCCCCGTTTCCGGTGACTTTCCTGACCTCGCCCGCACCCAATGTCACCCAGTTGAGGCTGCGCTCGGCCGAGGTGGATGTCCGCGATGTCCTGGTGCGGCGCGCCGACCGCGTGGTCGCCGTCGCGGCACGGCACGAGGTGCGCACTCTGGTGCTGGGTGCGTGGGGTTGTGGGGTTTTCGGCAATGATCCGGCCGAAGTCGCCGACGCGTTCGGTGCGGCACTCGGTCGGTGGGGAGCTGCGTTCGACCGCGTGGTTTTCGCGGTCTGGGATCGCGCCGCGGTTTCGGCCAATCGTGCCGCTTTCCAGGCTCGATTCGGCTCACCCGAGGGCGATTACCGCTGATCGAGTGGTGGGTGCTGGTCGCCTCGGGGATCATCGCATCAGCGTTCTGATTTATTGGAAGGAATTCGCGGATGACCACACCGCGGCGGTACTGGATCGAATTCGACCGGCAGGAGGGCTCCGACGTACGGCTCTGGGAGGGGGTCGGTGTGACCGGATTCGATGTGCCGGATTGTCTTTCGATGGTGGCGGAGATGGTTTGCGATGGACCGCTGCCACCTGTGCGCCGAATTACGGTCGATATCTCGCTGGCCGAGCCGTTGCCGGTGAATCGCGGTCTCGGAGTCCCGGTGTGGCGCGGTGTGTGGTATCCGGCCGTGAACCTTGGCACCGGGCCTACCCGTGACATCGACCGAAGTGGCGCTCCCGCCGACTATCCGACGCCAGTCACCGAATCGCGGCCGAAGCGGGTCAGTGCGACTTTGGGCGCGGCGACCACGTGGTGGGACGAAATTCCGCATATTGCCGGACTGCTGTGGCCGCTGGTGAGAATGCACAGCGCCGAATACTGCCGTGGAACGGTGTCCAGTGCCCGAGGGCTGCGCGACGCCTGCGCCAGGGATCAGACCTATGGGGCCATGGTGGGCGAAGCTCTCGATTTCATGATCGCGTGGCAGCCGACACCGGACGAATGGTTCGACCCGACCGGAACCAGGTTCGCCGATCAACAGGACTTGGACGAGTATCTGCGCGCCTTCCGCGACTACGTGTTCGGTGATCGCCCCGAGCCGATCGCCCCGCCCGGCAGCGAACCGATGTCACCCGAGGAGGCCCTGCGACTGGTTCGCCGGATGTCCGGTAGGCAGGGCTAGACCGTCCGAGCTCGTGGATCAATGGTCGGGAAAGTTCACATTGCTTGTGGGGGCGGTGTGAGCCATCCTGGAAAGGGCTACGGGCACAGTGGATTTCACAGGGGGCGTGGGCGAATGCCGAACGGATTGAAGACACTGACGCGGTACACGATCGAGGAAGAGCATCGGCATCCCGGGTCTTCGGGGGAGTTCTCGGCGCTGATCAATGTGGTGTCGACGGCGGCGAAGATCATCGCCAATCAGGTGACGCGGGGGGCGATCGTCGCCTCGGAGATCGAGGACGGGGCGTCGGTGAGTGGGCGGCTCGATGTGTTGACCGACGAGATAGTGGTGGGGCAGACGCAGTGGAGCGGGCAACTGGCGGGGCTGTTGTCCGAGCAGCACGACACGGTGCTGCCTGCCAATACGCGGCGGGGGAAATACCTGCTGGCGTATGACGCGCTGGACGGGTCGAGCAATATCGACGTGAATTTGCCGGTGGGGTCGATTTTCAGCATCTTGCGGGCGCCGGAGGGGATTGTCGACGGTGGCGCCGAACTTGCCGAGAGCGACTTTCTGCAACCGGGGGTGGAGCAGGTGTGTGCGGGGTTCACCCTGTATGGGCCCGCCACGATGCTGGTGCTCACCACCGGCAGCGGGGTCGACGGGTTCACCCTGGATCGGGAGATCGGGGCGTTCGTGCTGACCCATCCGCAGATGCGAATCCCCGAGGACACCTCGGGTTTCGCGATCAATGCCGCCAACGAGCGGTTCTGGGAGCGGCCGGTGCGCCGGTATGTGCTCGAGTGTTTGGAAGGGGTGGAGGGGCCGCGGGGGCGGGACTTCAATATGCGGTGGGTGGCGTCGCTGGTGGCCGACACATTCCACATCCTGACCAAGGGCGGGCTGTATCTGTACCCGCGCGATACCCGCAATCCCGCACGGCCGGGCCGGGTTTCGCTGCTGTACGGGGCGAATCCGATCGCGTTCATCGTCGAGCAGGCGGGTGGGGCGGCGACCACGGGGCACGAGCGGATGATGGAGTTGACGCCGACCGAGGTGCATCAGCGGGTGCCGTTCATCTTCGGCTCGCGCAACGAGGTGTTGCGGATCGAGCGCTATCACCGGGAACCGGACGCGGACAAGCGGTTCGACAGTTCGCTGTTCGGGACGCGGTCACTGTTCCGGCCCGCCAGGCACGACCAGCGGAGTTAATCCTGGTCGCGTTGTTCCTGTTGTCTGCGGGCCTCGCGGCGTTGCTGTTCGGCGCGCTCGCGCAGGCCGCGCAGGAAGGCCTCGTCGTCGTCGGGATTCGACGCGACCTGTCGGCCGGGCCGGTCGTATTCGCCGAACCGGGTGTTCGAGACAGGTCGGGATTCGCCGACGGGCCTGCCCGCGAACAACCACAGCAGCGCACCGATCGTGGGGATCAGGACGACGACGATGATCCAGCCCATCTTCGGCAGGTGCCGGATGCCGGCGTCGGGGCTGGTGACGATGTCGACCAGGCAATACACCCACAGGGCCAGGGTGAGAAAGCCGATGACGGCGTAGGGCATCGCGGTTGTCCTCTCGGTGTCGGAGGACAGCTGTCGCGCGAGCCCCCCGGGCAGACAGAATGCCGTACCCGCGGCTGTCCCGCGAGTTCGGGGTCAGTCGGGTAGGAGTGGGACCGAGACGCCCTCGCCGCTGCGCAGGAGCGCGGCGCGGGTGACGGCGGTGGAGCCGAAGCGGCGGCGCAGGTCGTCGAGGGTGGCGTCGAGAGTGTTGTCGGCGCGGGGTTCCAGGGGCAGGGTGAGTTGCATGGTGTCGGCGTCGTCGAGGTTGGTCAGGGACACACCGATCAGGGTGATGCCGCGTTCGGTGATGAGTGGTTGGGCGGTGGCGAGGAGGAGGCGGGCGGCGTGGCGGATGGCGGCCGAGGAGTCGGTGGCTTCGACGAGGGTGTGGGATCGGGTGGCTCGGGTGAAGTCGTCGAAACGTAAGCGCAGCACCACTGTTCGGCATACACGGTCGGCGGCGCGCAGGCGGCGGCCGAGGCGGTCGGTGAGGCCGTCGAGGTAGGCGGCGATTTCTTCCGGGTCGCGGGGGCTGCGGCCGAGGGCACGTTGGGCGCCGATCGAGCGGCGGCGTTTGCCGGTTTCGACGCGGCGTGGGTCGCGGGCCCACGACAGGGCGAACAGGTGGCGGGCGGCGGCGGGGCCGAGGATGGCGCGCAGGTGGGGTTCGCCGAGTTCGGCGAGCTGGCCGATGCGGGTGATGCCGTTGGCGTGCAGGGTCGCCGAGGTGACTTTGCCGACGCCCCATAATCGTTCGACCGGTAGTGGGTGCAGGAAGTCGAGTTCCTTGCCGGGTTCGACCAGGCGTAATCCGTCGGGTTTGGCGACGGCGGAGGCGACTTTGGCGAGGAATTTGTTGCAGGCGATGCCGACGGAAATGGGCAGGCCGACGCGATCGGCCACCTGCGCGCGTAAACGGTGGCCGATCTCGATCGGCTCGCCGCTGATCCGCCGCAACCCGCCGACGTCGAGGAAGGCCTCATCGATCGAGATCCCCTCGACCAACGGGGTCGTGTCGTCGAATACCGCGAACACCGCCTTGCTCGCCTCGGCATAGGCCGACATCCGGGGCGGCACCACGATCGCATGCGGACACAACCGCAGCGCCTGCCCCGCGTTCATCGGCGTCCGAATCCCGAACGCCTTGGCCTCATAACTGGCCGCCAACACCACCCCACCACCCACGATCACCGGCTTGCCGCGCAACCACGGCTGATCCCGCTGTTCGACCGAGGCGTAGAACGAGTCCAGGTCGGCATGCAGGATCGTCGCCTCGGCGCGGGACTGGATGCGCGGGCGGCGCGGGGCGACGGAATCGGACACGAACATATGTTCGCATCAGGGTCTGACGGAAACCGCGCATCAGGGTGTCGCGGTCAATCCGGTCCGCGGTGATGTCGGTGGCAACACCGCGCGCTCGGTGGCGTGAGGTGCGAGGCCGGTTGTGCTCGCGCGTCTCACCGGGTGGGTGGCGGTACTGTGAACCGGTTCGGGCAAGGTGAAGGAGTCGGTGGGCGGTGCGTGGTTTCGGGGATCTCGAGGCGGTGCTGATGGATCGGCTGTGGGATCGCGATGTCGATGCGACGACTGTGCGGGAATTGTTCGACGAGCTTGTCACCGAACGCGATATCGCTTATACGACGGTGATGTCGACGATGGACAATCTGCATCGCAAAGGGTGGTTGGCGAGGAAGCGTGAGGGGCGCGCGTATCGGTATTGGCCGACGGTGACGCGTGAGGAATACAGTGCGCGGCTCATGCACGAAGCGCTGGGGGTCGGGGGGCGGTCGGATCTGGTTCTGCACTATTTCGTGGATCGGATCAGCGATGACGAATTCGCGGGATTGCGTGCGGCTTTGCGGCGGGTCGCTACGCGGCGGACCGAGGCGAGCTGACCCGAACATGTCGGAGTGATCTGATCTGATGGAGACATCGGCGAAGGGAGCGGGCGGCATGTTGAGTGTGGGGTGGGATCAGGTGTTCGCCTGGCGGCTGGGGCGCCAGTTCGTCCCGGCACCGACCGCGGGCTCGGTCGAGGACATCGCGGGCAGGTTGGTGGGGGTGCAGGCGCAGGTGGCGTCGGCGGCGGAGACGGCTGTTGCGGTGCGTAGTCGCGAATGCCGACCGGCTGGGGTGAGTGCGGCGCTCGCGGGCGGCACGCTGGTGAAGACGTGGGCGATGCGCGGGACCTTGCACGCGATGGTGCCCGAGCAGGCCGCGGCGGCGTTGTCGTTGATCGGGTCGGCGCGCACGTGGGAGAAGCCGTCGTGGCAGAAGACGTTCGGTGCGACGCCCGAGCAGGTGGCCGCGCTGGTGGAGGCGGTGTCGGGTGTGCTGGCGGGGCAGGTTCTGACTCGCGAAGAACTGGTCGAGGCGGTGCTCGCCGAATCCGGGTTCGCCCATCTCGGTGCGCAGTTGCGGTCGGGGTGGGGTGCGGTGCTCAAACCGTTGGCCTGGCAGGGCGCGCTGTGTCACGGGCCTGCGCGCGGCAGCAAGGTCACTTTCACGGCACCGGCCGACCTGGTATCCGGATGGCACGGCATACCCGACCCTGACGTCGCCGCACCGATGCTGATCAGTGCTTATCTCGGTGCATACGGTCCCGCGACGCCGACGGCTTTCGACACGTGGCTCAGTCGCGGCAGTGTGCGTAAACCCGTGCTGCGCGGGTGGTTCGCGGCGATGGGTGACGCGTTGACCGAGGTCGATGTCGAAGGCCGGGTCGGGTGGATGCCGAGCGAGCTGGTCGACGATCTTGCCGCGGCGAGTCTCGACGGCGAAGTCCACCTGCTCGGGCCGTTCGACCAGTACGTGCTGGGGCCGGGCACCGCCGACACCGTGCTGCTGCCCGCCGAGCACCGGTCGAAGGTGAGCAGGACGGCGGGCTGGATCTCGCCGCTGGTGCTGGTCGACGGGCGGATCGCGGGGACCTGGGAACAGGTCGGGGACGAGGTCGTGGTGTCGATGTTCGAGGGGCGCAAGGTCGCCAAGCGCGCGCTGTCGGCGGCGGTGCAGCGGTTCGCCGAGGCTGTGGGGTCCGCTGGCCTGCGCGTGGGCTGAAATTTCGGATACCACCTACTCCGAACCAAGCGCTTGCTACGGTGGCTCGATGATCCCCACGATCGTCTGGGGCACCGGAAATGTCGGCCGCGCGGCCATCCGTGCCGTGGCTGCCCATCCGGCGCTGGTTCTCACGGGGGTGCTCGTGCACAACCCCGACAAAGTCGGCCGAGACGCGGGTTCGCTCGCCGGCCTCGACACCGAGTTGGGGGTGGCGGCCAGCGCTGATATCGACGCGCTCCTCGCCGCCGGTCCGCGGGCAGTGGTGTACGCGGCATCCGGCGATATCCGCCCCGACGACGCCCTCGCCGACATCGTGCGGGCGATCCGGGCCGGGGCCGTGGTCGTCACTCCCGCGCTCTACGCCCTCTACGACCCACGCAACGCGCCGCCGGAAATGCGCGAGCCGGTACTGGAAGCCATTGCGGCGGGCGGTGGTTCGCTGTTCGTGTCCGGGGTGGATCCCGGCTGGGGCAACGATGTGCTGCCATTGTTGATCAGCGGGCTCGCGAGCACCGTCGACGTGGTGCGCTGCCAGGAGATCTTCGACTACTCCACCTACGACCAGCCCGACTCCGTGCGCTATCTGGTCGGGATGGGGCAGCCGATGGAGTATCAGCCGCCGATGCTGATGGCGGGTGTGCCGACGATGGTGTGGGGCGGCCAGATTCGGTTGCTGGCCAGGGCGCTGGGTGTCGAACTCGACGAGATCGTCGAGACGGTGGACCGGCGCGCTCTCGACGAGACGGTGCGGACCGCGAAAATGGGGGTGTTCGACGCGGGCACGCAGGGGGCGGTGCGGTTCGAGGTGCAAGGCATTGTCGAGGGGCAGGTGCGCATCGTGATCGAGCATGTCACCCGGATCCATCCGAGCTGCGCCCCGGACTGGCCGACACCTCCCGATGGTGACGGTGCCCACCGGGTGATCATCGAGGGTTCCCCGCGCATCGAGGTCAGCGTCGAAGCGACCGACGAAGGGGGCAATCGGGCGGCGGGTGGAAATGCCACGGCGGTGGGCAGATTGGTCAATGCCATCGACTGGCTGGTCGAGGCGCCGCCCGGTCTCTACGACGCACTCGATGTGCCGCTGCGTGCCGCGGTCGGCAAACTCGGAAGGACATCACGATGATCATCGACATTCCCGAGGGCAAAGATCCCATCGGTTTCGTGTGGGGCGAGATGGTGCCCGGCATCGGGGTCGCCGCGGCGGCGTTCTCGCTGTCGGTTTACGAGCACTCCACGCTGGGCCTGCGCGAATTCGAAGCGGCCCGGCTGCGGATCGCGCAGATCAACGGGTGCCTGTTCTGTCAGGACTGGCGCACCGAACGCGGCGGGCGCAAGGTCGAAGCGGAGTTCGCCGATGCGGTCACGGCCTGGCGCACGACCGATATTTTCGATGAACGCACGCGGTTGGCGGCGGAGTACGCCGAGCGTTATGCGACCGACCATCACGGGCTCGACGAGGAATTCTGGGCGAGAATGTTCGCTGCGTATTCGCAGGCGGAGGTGGTGGAGTTGAGCATGAGCATCGGTTCCTGGTTGGCGTTCGGGCGGCTCAACCGTGTGCTCGGGTTGGACACCGTGTGCGTGCTACCGGGGCACTGACCCGCAGCGACATCCTGCGCAGCGCTGCGTGGCCGGGCCGATTAGGCTGCGGTCCGTGGTGGAACCTGCGCAGAAGCTCATCGATACGGTGGCCTGGGTGTTGATCGAGAACGGTCGCATCCTGTGTGCTCGCCCGCGCGGTAAGGACGTGTTCTTCATTCCGGGCGGCAAACGCGAGGGCGCCGAGACCGACCTGCAGACCCTGGTCCGTGAGGTCGCCGAGGAACTGACCGTCGACCTCGCGCCCGACAGTGCGGTGCATGTCGGCACCTACGAGGCCGCGATCGCCGACGGGCACGACACTGTTGTCCGGATGGCCTGCTACACCGCCGACTATCGCGGGGTGATCACGGCCAGCAGTGAGATCGAGGCGTTGGCGTGGTTCGGGTTCGGTGACCGTGATTCGGTGCCACCGGTTGACCAGTTGTTGTTCGACGATCTCGCGGCGGCCGGGTCACTGCGGTGATCGCGGCGGTGGCACGGTCGGCGGTCTATGAACTGCTGGCATTGCCACTGGCCTTCACCCGGCTGCGGACCCGGTTACGGGTGCCGCGGCTGCTGCTGCGCGAACCTGTTGGCGCCCACAGTCTTTCGCTGGTGCACGGGGTGATCCACTCGGCGCTGTCCGGGGGTGTCGGGCTGCTCGGCTGGTTTCTGGCGATGCTCAGTGTGTTGGTGCTGGTGCGTGGTCTGGCGTATCCGCTGGTCGCCGCCGATGATTACGAGAACTCGTGGGGCGGGCCGACTCTGGTCGGGGCGTGGCTGGTGCATGCGGCGCTGGGTGTGCTGATCGCGCCGGTGTTCGTCGGGATGATCGCCCTGTTGGGCCGGTTGCAGCTGCGGCTGACGCGCACGGTGCTGGGTGGTGACCGGTCGTCGTGGGCGATTCCGGCCGCCGTGATTCTCGCGGCGGCCGGCGGGGTGTTCTTCGCCGCGTGGGTGCACCAGATCTGATGCGCCCACGCCGGATCAGCCGGCGACCGGGACGATGGTGGCCTCGATGAAATGGATGGTGCCGTCCGGGATGACGAACGTCTCGGTGATCGACACGGTGGCCAGGCGAACGCCGACCAGGCCCGCATCCAGGAGGTAGTGGGCCGTCACCACGTCGCCGGTTTCGACCAGCGTGACATTGCGGATGCCCTGGATGGCCCGCTGGAGGGGGCCATGGTCGAGTTCGGCGGCCATTCCCGGGCCGGAGAAGCCTGTCTGGACACCCATTTCGATGCGGGTGGCGTTCGGGGCGAAGGGCACCGCGCCGGCGTCGTGGGAGACCAGGGCGTCGAGGTAGGTGCGGGCGACCGCCTGCCGCGGGGAATCGGACGGATCGGGTTGTGCCGCAGCGGTGGCGGTGCCCAGCGATAACAGGATCGCGGCGGTGGCAGTGACAGATAACAAACGCATGAGTGACGATAGTGCTGGCGGCAACGGTAAAGCGCAACTCGCACAACGCAACACGGGTCAGCGGCCGTTCGCTCCGGGAATCCGGACACCGGCGGCACGAAGTTTCGCTTCGACGAGCGCGGTCATGCGGGCCGCGGTCGACTGTGGCTCTTCGCCGTGGTGGCGGATCAATGTGTAGCGGGTCGCGGCTTCGGTGCGGGCTTGCAAGCCCGTCACGATTTCGAGGTGGGCGGGGTTGGCGAGGTAGTGCCCGGCGACGGCGGTGGCGACGTCGTCGATGCGGGGGTCGTCGGGTTCCCAGGTCAACGCTTCGGCGGCGTTACGGTAGACGGCGAGGAATTGGGGGTCTTCGATGGCGTGCTGCACCGAGCCGTAGCGGCGGTAGCCGGAGCTGTCGCGGGCCGGTTCGTCGAGCAGGCCGTTCTTCTCGTAGTGCCGCACGGTCTTGATCGTGACCCCGGCGAAGACCGCGGCCTGGCCGATCGTGACACCGTTGTTCATCTGCTCAGTCCGCCCTGCTCGGGGTATTCCAACTGTCAAAGTTGACCTTGATGCGGGGGTGAGGTCAAGTGTCCGGGCCGCGCCGGTGTGCGCGCGGCCCGGACTGCGGGGTACTCAGGCCTCGCCGAATACTTCGCGGACCAGGCGTTGGGTCGCGGCCTGGAACACGGCGGCCAGGGACAGGTCGGCGTCGTCGATGTAGTTCAGCGCGGCGGTCATGGTTTTGCTGCCGTCGGGGGTGCTGTACATCAGTGCGGCGTGGCCGCCGTGGCCGCCGTTGTGGGTGATGACCGTGCCGGTCTCGGTCTTCTGCACGAAGATCCCGAGGCCGTAGCCGACCTTGGACTCGAGAGTGAGCATCTCGGCGAGCAGCGGGGCGGGCAGGAGTGACCCGCTCAATAGTGCGGAGAGGAAGGTGTGCAGGTCTTTGCTGGTGGAGATCATGTCGCCGCCGCTGGAGATCCAGGAGGGGGTCTGGACAGTGGCGTCGACGATGTGCTCTTCGCCGTCTTCGTCGTAGCGGTAGTAGGCGTGGGCGTGTGGGCCGCCGATCTCGGTCGAGGTTTCGGGGACGACGGTGTCGGACAGGCCGAGTGGGCCCAGGATCAGTCGGTGCATCTCCTCGGCGAGTGAGTGGCCGGTGACAGCTTCGATCAGCAGGGTGGCCAGGAAGGTTTGGTGTTGCTGCCGATCCGGACCCGGCCGTTGAGCGGCGGGGCCGCGGTCCGGCCGAGCTCGCCGAGTCCGGCGGCGCCGACCCATTCACCGTTGGCGTCGGTCACCCGCAGTTGCAGGCCGACGAAACCGGTGTCGACGATCTCCTCGATGGTGCGCTGCAGGTCCGGGTTGGACTGTGCGGCAACAGTTGTGGCGGTGTTCGCGTTCGAAGTCATGCCATGAGTTTCCTGAGTCAACCCCTACGCTGCAATCAGCTGTTTTTCGGGCTCGTGCCGGGCAGGGTTGTAAGCGGTTTCAGTGCGCCAGCACGCCCAGATGATCCGCAGCCAAGACCGACCCAGGGTGCGCAGGGCGTGTGGGTGTCGTTGCCCGC